>NZ_JBIVSC010000020.1:0-108249 GCF_044756005.1 Streptomyces sp. NPDC092045
GCACAGCCCATTCGGCATCCGAAAGCTCATGACGACGCACCACGACAAGCATGATCCCCCATCGCATGATCACCTTTGAAGACGCCCCCTAGGGGATGTCTCGCCGGTCGTGCCGGGCTCGCGGTGTCCGGTGCCGCACCCGGCCGCGCCGCCACCGGTCGCCGGCGCTCCGCGACGCCGCCCCGCGACGCACGGCACCGGACACCGCTCCCTGATCCGATCCGGTCTGGTCGGATCGACAGGACACTCCCGGCGTCTCCGGAGGAGGTGCCCGACGGGCGGGCTTGCCCCTGACGCGCGGGTCAGGGTTTACGGTCCCGCCGACCCGCCCGCCCTCCTCCTGGAGCACGCCGTGGCCGCCCACCGCGAGATCCGGCTGCGCACCCGGCCCGCCCACGGCCTCCCGACCCCCGGCCACCTCGAACTCGTCACGACCGCGCTCCCCGTGCCCGCGCCCCGGGGAGCCGGTCCTCCACCGGCAGGGCTGGCGCGAGTACGCCGCCGTCTCCGCCACCGCCCGCACGCCCCTCGGCGACGCGCTGCCCGACCCGGTCGCCCACCTCTCCCAGGGCAGGACCGCGCACGCCGCCCTCACCCGGGGCGCGGAGGTGCGCCCCGGCGACACGGTCCTGGTGACCGGCGGGGCGGGCGCGGTCGGCACGATGGCCGGGCAGATCACCCGGCTCCTCGGCGCGGGCCGGGTTGTCGGCACCACCGGATCACCGGCCAAGGCCGAGCGGCTCGTCGCCGAACTCGGCTACGACGCGGCCGTCGTACGGGACACCGGCGCGCCCTTCGCCGCACAGCTCGCCGAGGCAGCGCCCGACCTTTCGTACCGCCCGCGTCGGGTCCTGGAGCCTCGCGAAACGACCGCCCGCACCGAGCCCACGAGCCTCGCGAAAGGCCCCCCGCACCGAGCGCTCACGAGCTCTCGCGAAAAGGCCGCCCGCACCGGGTCCACGAGCCTCGCGAAACGACCGCCCGCACACCGCATCCGGCCGCCGCTCGGCGAGAAGGCCGGCCCGGCACCCGGAGGTGCCGAACCGGCCTTCTCGCCGAGCGGCGGGCCGTCGCCCGACGGCCCGCGCGTCAGTCCGTGCCGAACTCCATCGCGGCCCGGTCGAGCAGCTCGTCCTCGTCCGAGGACTCGCCGCGCGAGGCGATGGCCTCGGCCCCGCCCTCCGGCATGCTGCCGATCAGTCCGGTCGCGGCGGCCTGCGCGGCGCCGATGGCCGGACCGCCGCTGCCGATCAGGCCGAGGCCCGCGTACTGCTCCAGCTTGGCGCGGGAGTCGGCGATGTCGAGGTTCCGCATGGTGAGCTGGCCGATCCGGTCCGCCGGACCGAAGGCCGAGTCCTCGGTGCGCTCCATGGACAGCTTGTCCGGGTGGTAGCTGAACGCCGGGCCCGTGGTGTCGAGGATCGAGTAGTCCTCACCGCGCCGCAGCCGCAGTGTCACCTCGCCGGTGACGGCCGCGCCGACCCAGCGCTGGAGCGACTCGCGGACCATCAGGGCCTGCGGGTCCAGCCACCGGCCCTCGTACATGAGCCGGCCGAGGCGACGGCCCTCGTTGTGGTACTGGGCGAGGGTGTCCTCGTTGTGGATCGCGTTGACCAGGCGCTCGTACGCGGCGTGCAGCAGGGCCATGCCGGGGGCCTCGTAGATGCCCCGGCTCTTGGCCTCGATGATCCGGTTCTCGATCTGGTCCGACATGCCCATGCCGTGGCGGCCGCCGATGGCGTTGGCCTCCATCACCAGGTCGACGGGGGAGGAGAACTCCTTGCCGTCGATGGTGACCGGGCGGCCCTGGTCGAAGCCGATCGTCACGTCCTCGGCGGCGATCTCGACCGACGGGTCCCAGAACCGGACGCCCATGATCGGCTCCACGGTCTCCACGCCCGTGTCCAGGTGCTCCAGGGTCTTGGCCTCGTGGGTGGCGCCCCAGATGTTGGCGTCGGTGGAGTACGCCTTCTCCGTGCTGTCGCGGTAGGGGAGGTCGTGGGCGAGGAGCCACTCCGACATCTCCTTGCGGCCGCCGAGCTCGGTCACGAAGTCGGTGTCCAGCCACGGCTTGTAGATCCGCAGGTGGGGGTTGGCGAGCAGGCCGTAGCGGTAGAACCGCTCGATGTCGTTGCCCTTGAAGGTCGAGCCGTCGCCCCAGATCTGGACGTCGTCCTCCAGCATCGCCCGGACCAGGAGGGTACCGGTGACGGCGCGGCCCAGGGGAGTGGTGTTGAAGTAGGCGCGGCCGCCCGAGCGGATGTGGAACGCGCCGCAGGTGAGCGCGGCGAGCCCCTCCTCGACCAGCGCCGCCCGGCAGTCGACCAGGCGCGCGATCTCGGCACCGTAGGTCTTCGCGCGACCGGGCACTGAGGCGATGTCGGGCTCGTCGTACTGGCCGATGTCGGCGGTGTAGGTGCAGGGGATGGCGCCCTTGTCGCGCATCCATGCGACCGCGACGGAGGTGTCGAGGCCGCCGGAGAAGGCGATGCCGACGCGCTCGCCGGCGGGCAGGGAGGTGAGGACCTTGGACATGGGAAGAGTATGCATCATCTCGCATGGTCATGCAAAGAGGATCGGGAAAGTCCCCGAGGAGGGGTCCTCGGGGGAGGGGCTTCCGGGAGCCCCCGCCGCGATCCGCGGTCGACGGCGGTCCCCTCCGGTGGCTCGTTGCATAAAGCTGCGTGCTTACGTATAGTCATGCCATCCATGAGGAGGGTTTCGATGACGGTACGAGTAGCAGTGGCGGGTGCGAGCGGATACGCGGGCGGAGAGCTCCTGCGTCTGCTCCTGGCGCACCCCCACGTCGAGATCGGGGCCCTGACCGGCCACTCCAACGCCGGTCAGCGACTCGGGGCCCTCCAGCCCCACCTCCTCCCGCTCGCCGACCGCGTCCTCGTGCCCACCGCCGCCGAGGAGCTCGCCGGGCACGACGTCGTCTTCCTCGCGCTGCCGCACGGCCAGTCCGCCGCCGTCGCCGAGCAGCTCGGACCGGACGTCCTCGTCGTCGACATGGGCGCCGACTTCCGGCTGGAGGACCCGGCCGACTGGGAGGCGTACTACGGCTCCCCGCACGCCGGGACCTGGCCCTACGGCCTCCCCGAACTGCCGGGCGCCCGAGCCGCGCTCGAAGGGTCCAGGCGCGTCGCGGTGCCCGGCTGCTACCCCACCGCCGTCTCCCTCGCCCTCTTCCCGGCGTACGCGGACGGCCTCGCCGAGCCCGAGGCCGTGATCGTCGCCGCCTCCGGCACCTCCGGCGCCGGCAAGGCCGCCAAGCCGCACCTGCTCGGCAGCGAGGTCATGGGCAGCATGTCGCCGTACGGGGTCGGCGGCGGCCACCGCCACACCCCCGAGATGATCCAGAACCTCAGCGGACCGGCGGGGGAGCGGGTCACCGTCTCCTTCACGCCCACCCTGGCCCCGATGCCCCGCGGCATCCTCGCCACCTGCACGGCCGCCGCGAGGCCGGGCGTCACCGCCGAAGCCGTACGGGCCGCGTACGAGAAGGCCTTCGCGGACGAGCCGTTCGTCCACCTGCTCCCCGAGGGGCAGTGGCCGGCGACCGCGTCCGTCTACGGCTCCAACGCCGTTCAGGTACAGGTCGCGTACGATCCGGGCGCGAACCGGATCATCGCGATCAGCGCCATCGACAACCTGACCAAGGGCACCGCCGGCGGCGCGGTGCAGAGCATGAACATCGCCCTCGGGCTCCCCGAGGACACCGGACTTTCCACGATTGGAGTCGCTCCGTGAGCGTCACCGCAGCGAAGGGATTCACGGCGGCGGGCATCGCCGCCGGGATCAAGCAGAACGGCAACCCGGACCTGGCCCTCGTGGTCAACACCGGGCCCCGCCGCGCCGCCGCGGGAGTCTTCACCTCCAACCGCGTCAAGGCCGCCCCCGTCGTCTGGTCCCAGCAGGTCCTCGCCGACGGCGAACTGACCGCCGTCGTCCTCAACTCCGGCGGCGCCAACGCCTGCACCGGCCCCCAGGGCTTCCAGGACACCCACGCCACCGCCGAGAAGGTCGCGGAGGTGCTCTCCGCGAAGGGCGAGGAGGTCGGCGCCGGCGAGGTCGCCGTCGCCTCCACCGGCCTCATCGGCATCCTGCTCCCCATGGACAGGCTGCTCCCCGGCGTCGAGAAGGCCGCGGCCGAACTCTCCGAGCACGGCGGCGAGAAGGCCGCCATCGCCATCAAGACCACCGACACCGTCCACAAGACCGCCGTGGCGACCAGGGACGGCTGGACGGTCGGCGGCATGGCCAAGGGCGCCGGCATGCTCGCCCCCGGCCTCGCCACCATGCTCGTCGTCCTCACCACCGACGCCGACGTGGACGCCAAGGGCCTCGACGACGCCCTCCGGGGCGCCACCCGCGTCACCTTCGACCGGGTCGACTCCGACGGCTGCATGTCCACCAACGACACCGTGCTGCTCCTCGCCTCCGGCGCCTCCGGCCTCACCCCCGCCCAGGAGGAGTTCGCCGGGGCCGTACGGGCCGTCTGCGACGACCTGGCCCGCCAGCTCATCGGCGACGCCGAGGGCGCCAGCAAGGACATCCGCATCGAGGTGGTCAACGCCGCGACCGAGGACGACGCCGTCGAGGTGGGCCGCTCCATCGCCCGCAACAACCTCCTCAAGTGCGCCATCCACGGCGAGGACCCCAACTGGGGCCGGGTGCTCTCCGCCATCGGCACCACGTCGGCCGCCTTCGAGCCCGACGAGCTCGACGTCGCCATCAACGGCGTCTGGGTCTGCCGGAACGGCTCCGTCGGCGAGGACCGCGACCTCGTCGACATGCGCTACCGGGAGGTCACGATCACCGCCGACCTCGCCGCCGGCACCGAGTCCGCCGTCATCTGGGCGAACGACCTCACCGCGGACTACGTCCACGAGAACAGCGCGTACTCGTCGTGACCGGCGCCACGCGGAAGCACACCGCGCTCCCCAAGGCCCAGATCCTCATCGAGGCGCTGCCCTGGCTCACCCGCCACCACGGCAGGACCGTCGTCATCAAGTTCGGCGGCAACGCCATGGTCGACGAGGACCTCAAGGCGGCCTTCGCCCAGGACGTCGTCTTCCTGCGCCACGCCGGCCTCAAGCCGGTCGTGGTGCACGGCGGCGGCCCCCAGATCAACGCCGCCCTCGACCGGCACGGCCTGGTCAGCGAGTTCAAGGCCGGGCTCCGGGTCACCACCCCCGAGGCGATGGACGTCGTGCGGATGGTGCTCGCCGGGCAGGTCCAGCGCGAGCTGGTCGGGCTGCTCAACCAGCACGGCCCGTTCGCCGTCGGGATGACCGGCGAGGACGCCCGCACCATCACCGCCACGCAGCACCGGCCGCTCATCGAGGGCGAGCAGGTCGACATCGGCCGGGTCGGCGAGATCACCGCCATCGAGACCGGCGCCATCGAAGCACTCCTGGACGACGGCCGGATCCCGGTCATCTCCTCCATCGCACGCTCCCAGGACGACGGACATGTCTACAACGTCAATGCTGATACGGCGGCTGCGGCACTCGCTGCGGCGCTGGGTGCCGAGACCCTGATGGTCCTGACCGACGTCGAGGGCCTCTACGAGGACTGGCCGAACAGCGACGAGGTCATCAGCAGGCTCACCGCGAGCCAGCTGGAGAAGCTGCTGCCCGAGCTCTCCAGCGGCATGGTCCCCAAGATGGAGGGCTGCCTGCACGCCGTGCGGAACGGGGTCACCACGGCCCGCGTGATCGACGGCCGGGTCCCGCACTCGATCCTCCTGGAGATCTTCACCGACGAGGGCATCGGCACGATGGTCGTACCCGACGACCGGAACGGACTGGGGGACTGATGAGCGCCAACGACAGCACCGAAGCCACCACCGGCGACGACGCGGGCGGCGGCAACGCCGAGCTGACCCGCCGGTGGCAGGGCTCGCTCATGAACAACTACGGCACGCCCCGGCTGCCCCTCGTCCGCGGCGAGGGCGCCAGGGTCTGGGACGCCGACGGCAAGGAGTACCTGGACTTCGTCGGCGGCATCGCCGTCAACGCCCTCGGCCACGCCCACCCGGCGGTCGTGGAGGCCGTCTCCCGGCAGGTCGGGACCCTCGGCCACGTCTCCAACCTCTTCGTCGCCGAGCCCCCCGTCGCCCTCGCCGAACGGCTCCTCGGGCTCTTCGGGCGGCCCGGCAGGGTCTTCTTCTGCAACTCGGGCGCCGAGGCCGTCGAGGGCGCCTTCAAGATCGGCCGGCTCACCGGCCGTTCCCACATGGTCGCCACCCGGGGAGGCTTCCACGGCCGGACCATGGGCTCCCTGGCCCTCACCGGCCAGCCCGCCAAGCAGACCCCCTTCCTGCCGCTGCCCGGCGACGTCACCCACGTGCCGTACGGCGACGCCGAGGCGCTGCGGGCCGCGGTCACCGAGGACACCGCCCTGGTGATCATCGAGCCGATCCAGGGCGAGAACGGCGTCGTCGTCCCGCCCCCCGGCTACCTGAAGGCGGCCCGGGAGATCACCCGCGCCACCGGCACCCTGCTCGTCCTCGACGAGGTCCAGACCGGCATCGGCCGCTGCGGCCACTGGTTCGCGGCCCAGGCGGAAGGCGTCGAGGCGGACGTCGTCACCCTCGCCAAGGGCCTCGGCGGCGGCCTCCCGATCGGCGCGACCGTCGCCTTCGGCCCGGCCGCCTACCTCTTCGGCCCCGGCCACCACGGCACCACCTTCGGCGGCAACCCGGTCGCCTGCGCCGCCGGACTCGCCGTCCTGGACACCCTCGCCGCCGACGCGGCCCTCGACCACGTGAAGGCGGTCGGCGAGCGGCTGCGGCAGGGAATCGAGGCCCTGGGCCACCCGCTGGTCTCCCACGTCCGTGGCGCGGGCCTCCTGCTGGGTATCGTGCTCACGGAGTCCCTCGCGCCCCAGGTGCAGCAGGCGGCTCAGGACGCCGGCCTCCTGGTGAACGCGCCCGCCCCCGATGTCGTACGGATCATGCCCTCGCTGCTCCTCACCGACGCCGAGGCGGACGCCTTCGTCCGGGCGCTGCCCGGGGTCCTCGACGTGGTGAACGGGCAAGGACGAAGCGGAGAATGAGACGACGATGACCGACGCGCAGGAGAACGAGCACGGAGGGCCGTCCGTTCCGCAGACCCGCACCGCACGCCACCGCAGGATCGTCGACATCCTCAACCGGCAGCCGGTGCGCTCGCAGAGCCAGCTCGCCAAGCTCCTGGCGGACGACGGGCTGAGCGTCACGCAGGCGACGCTCTCCCGCGACCTCGACGAGCTGGGCGCGGTGAAGATCCGCAACACCGGCGGCGAGCTGATCTACGCGGTCCCCAGCGAGGGCGGCTTCCGCACCCCGCAGGCCCCGCTCGGCGAGTCCGCCAAGGAGGAGCGCATGCGGCGCCTCTCCGGCGAACTGCTGATCTCCGCCGAGGCCTCCGCGAACCTGGTGGTCCTGCGGACCCCGCCGGGCGCCGCCCAGTTCCTCGCGTCGGCCATCGACCAGGCCGAACTGCACGCCATCCTCGGCACGATCGCGGGCGACGACACCCTCCTGCTGATCAGCCGCGACCCGGTGGGCGGCCAGGCCCTGGCCGACCACCTCCTGAAGCTGGCCCAGAAGTAGCCCCCCGGCCCCGGGGGCCCGCGCTCGCCGTCGGACCGCCCCGCGCTCCGACGGCGACGCGCGTTCGGCGGCCGGAACCGGCCGGGCCGGGGGCCGCCCGCACCGCGTCCATCGGCACGCAGCCGCAACGGGCCGCCGTTACGGGCCCGTTCACGCGCGGAAGGTTCCGGCCCCGGCCGGCGAGGACTCGACGCCGGAGGCGCACGGGATCCGGTGGAGCCCGGCGGGAGTGCCGTTCACGCCACCACCCGGCGCGCCCGGGCGCGCAGCCGCGGGTCCGGGTCGCCGACGAGCAGCCGGGCCGCCTCCAGGAACGCGGCGCCACCGGTCTCGGCGAGCAGCCGCAGCGCGCCCTTCCGCACGTGCGGGGCGTGGCCGTCGGCCGCGCGCCGGAGGAGCGCGCCGGCCGGCAGCCGGTCGGCCCACGGCAGCAGCGCCGTCACGGTCTCCCGTACGACCCGCGCCGAACCGTCGTCCAGCAGGGGTACGAGGGGCTCGACCCGTACGGCGTCGAGCCGGCGCAGTCCCGCCACGGCGCTCGCCCGTACGCGGGGCCGCCCGTGTCCCGTGAGCGCCCACAGGGCCGGGGCGTCCACGGCCCGGTCGCCGCACTCGGCGAGCCCGAGCGGCGCGTCGTCGGGCACCCCGTCCCCGGCGGCGCAGGCCGCCCGGTAGAGCGGCAGCGGTTCCGTGCCCGTCTGCCGCAGCACCCAGCGGGCGCAGGCGCGCACCGACGCGGAGCGGTCGTACAGGAAGGGTTCGGCCTCGGCGGCGCGTCCCGTCCTGCGCAGCCCCGTGACCCCGGCGGCCCGCGTCCGGCCCTGCCGGGAGCGCAGGAGCGGATCGAGGAGGGCTCCGTCGGCCGCGTCCCGGACCGTCGCGAGCACCGCGTTCGCGCAGAGGTCCTGGACGACCGCGTCGGGGTCGGCGGCGGCGGTCTCCGCGAGCCGGGCGGGGGAGAGGAGCCCGCGCTCGACGCCGATCCGGTGGGCCAGCCGCCGGATCCGGCGGTCACCGCTCCCGAGCAGCGCGGCGACCCGGCCTCCGGGCCCCTCCCGCAGGGCCCCGGTCAGCAGCGTCCGCGCGGCGTCCCCGCGCAGGCGCCCGCCGGTCAGCAGGGCGACCGCCAGGAGGTCGCCGAACGCCTCGGGCGACAGTCCCGGCAGCTCCGCGCGCAGCACGGACCGCGCCCGCTCCCGTACGGGCCCGGCCCAGTCGGCGCACCGGACGACGACCAGGGGGAGGAGTTCGGGGAAGCCGCGCACGACGAAGAGGGCGGCCCCCCGCGCCCGCCCGTCCGGACCGCACAGGGCGACGGCCGTCTCGACGGCGGTGGACCGCCGGTCCGGGTCGCCGGGGAACCAGGTGTGGACGGCCGGGACGGAGCGGCCCCACCGCAGCTCGGCCCGGACGGCCTCGTCGAAGGCGGTCCACGCGCCCGGGTCGGACTCCGTGAGGGCGCGGGCGAGCTGGTCGGAGAGGTCGTCGAAGACGCTGGTGGGCATGGGCGGAGCCTAGATCCGCCAAGCCGGGGGCGCCGCCGAATATGGGTCCGGAGGCGCACCCGCCGCCGTGCGTTGACAAAACATACGGAGGATTGCATAGTTATGCCATCGTCTTCTCCTGTCCCGCGGCGAGGCCCGGGGCCGGGAAGGCGGCGGTACCCCCACCCTCCCGAGGAGCAGCAGCTGTGAGCAGCAACAACGGTGACGTACGGCTCTGGGGCGGACGGTTCGCCGACGGTCCGGCCGAGGCCCTGGCGAAGCTGTCCGCGTCGGTCCACTTCGACTGGCGCCTCGCCCCGTACGACATCGCCGGCTCCCGCGCCCACGCGCGCGTGCTGCACACCGCGGGCCTGCTCACCCAGGACGAGCTGACCCGCATGCTGGCCGGGCTCGACCGGCTGGAGGCGGACGTCGCCGACGGCTCCTTCGTCGGCACGATCGCCGACGAGGACGTCCACACCGCCCTGGAGCGGGGCCTCCTGGAGCGCCTCGGTCCGGACCTCGGCGGCAAGCTGCGCGCCGGCCGGTCCCGGAACGACCAGGTCGCCACCCTCTTCCGGATGTACCTGCGCGACCACGCCCGGATCATCGGCGGTCTGCTCGCCGACCTCCAGGACGCCCTCGTCGGCCTCGCCGAGGCGCACGCCGACGTCGCCATGCCCGGTCGCACGCACCTCCAGCACGCCCAGCCGGTGCTCTTCGCCCACCACGTCCTGGCCCACGTCCAGTCCCTCTCCCGGGACGCCGAGCGGCTGCGCCAGTGGGACACCCGGACGGCGGTCTCCCCGTACGGCTCCGGCGCCCTCGCCGGCTCCTCCCTCGGCCTCGACCCGGAGGCGGTCGCGAAGGACCTCGGCTTCGAGCGGGGCAGCGCGGGCAACTCGATCGACGGCACGGCCTCCCGCGACTTCGTCGCCGAGTTCGCCTTCATCACCGCGATGATCGGGGTGAACCTCTCCCGGATCGCGGAGGAGGTCATCATCTGGAACACGAAGGAGTTCTCCTTCGTGACCCTCCACGACGCCTTCTCCACCGGCTCGTCGATCATGCCGCAGAAGAAGAACCCCGACATCGCCGAGCTCGCCCGGGGCAAGTCCGGCCGCCTCATCGGCAACCTCTCCGGTCTGATGGCCACCCTCAAGGCGCTCCCGCTCGCCTACAACCGGGACCTCCAGGAGGACAAGGAGCCGGTCTTCGACTCCTGCGACCAGCTGGAGCTCCTGCTGCCCGCCTTCACCGGCATGATGGCCACGCTCACCGTCCACCGGGAGCGGATGGAGGCCCTCGCCCCGGCCGGCTTCTCGCTGGCCACGGACATCGCGGAGTGGCTGGTCAGGCAGGGCGTGCCGTTCCGGGTGGCGCACGAGGTGGCCGGCGAGTGCGTGAAGGTCGCCGAGTCGGAGGACAAGGAGCTGGACGAGCTGACGGACGAGCAGTTCGCCAAGATCTCCGAGCACCTCACCCCCGAGGTCCGCACGGTCCTCGACGTCCCCGGCGCCCTCGCCTCCCGCAGCGGCCGCGGCGGCACCGCCCCGTCCGCCGTCGCCGTCCAGCTCGTCGAGGTCAAGGCGGACCTGGTGATCCAGCACGCCTGGGCCACCGCGAAGCAGTAGGACGCCAGGGGATCACAGCGCCGCCGCCCACTCCGCGAGCGCGTCGAAGTCCGTCCGGACCGGCCCGATCCGCTCGTCGACGCGCAGGAGCAGGGCGGCGGCGGGGTGGTTCCGCTCCCCGTACTCGTGGTCGTAGGACGTGGTGTCGTCGTCGATCCACGCGAACGGCCGCCCCGCCGCGTACTCCAGGATGTACCGCGTCTTCCGGAAGGTCCCGCGAGGGGCCTTTCCGTGCATCTGCGGCCAGTCGACGAACGGCGGCTCGGGCGGCCCCGGCGGAGGCCCTGTCCACTCGCTCGCCTCGCCCCTCCAGGTCGTCGCCCACACCAGCTCGTACGCCTCCCCGAGCGCGAGCGGCTCGCTCCCGTGGTCCGGGTCGAGCCACACCCGCAGCGGCTTCGCCCCCGTCCGGCCCGTGGGGCTCGTCCGATGGGTCTCGTACCCCTCCGGGCTCCGCTCGGGCCGGGCCGCGTACGGGTTCAGCGGCCCGTCCACGTCGATGAGGAGCGGGGGCTTCGTCAGGTTCACAGCATTCCGTTCCCACCTCGGCGAGGCATCGATTTATTGAATGAGACATTGATGTCTCATTCGGTGTACTCTCGTCTCATGTCAGTCGACTGCACCCAGGTGCTCCGCGCCGCCGCCGCCCTGCTCACCCGCAAGGCGACCGCCACCATGGACGAGGTCGCCCGGGCCGCCGGAATCGGCCGGGCGACCCTGCACCGGCACTTCGCCGGGCGCGACGCCCTGGTCCGGGCGCTCGAAGAGCTCGGGCTCCAGGAGCTGGAGGCGGCCCTCGACGCCGCCCGGATCGACGAGGGGCCCGAGGACGGGGCCGTACGCCGGCTCGTCGCCGCGGTCGAACCCGTCGGCCCCCTGCTCTCGTTCCTCGTCACCGAGAACCAGCTCTTCGAGGGCGACCAGCAGAACGAGGGCTGGGCCCGCATCGACGCCCGGGTCTCCGCGCTCTTCCGGCGCGGACAGGAGAACGGCGTCTTCCGGATCGACCTTTCCCCCGCCTGGCTCACCGAGGCCTTCTACGGGCTCGTCGGTTCCGGCGCCTGGGCCGTGCAGGACGGCCGGGTCGCCGCCAAGGACTTCCAGTACATGATCGTCGAGCTGCTGCTCGGCGGAGCGCGCAGGAGCGTGGAGAAGTGACCACCAGCACCTTCAGGACCACCGACCCCACCGAGGGCGTGCGCCGCCCCGGCCGCTGGCTCGCCCTCTCCGTCCTCGTCCTGGCCGTCCTGCTCGTGGCGGTCGACGCCACGGTGCTCGGCCTCGCCACCCCCTTCCTCTCCGAGGACCTCGAACCCACCGGCACCCAGCTCCTCTGGATCGGCGACGTCTACTCCTTCGTCATCGCCGGACTCCTGGTCTCCATGGGCAGCCTCGGCGACCGCATCGGCCGCAAGAAGCTGCTGCTGATCGGCGCCACCGCCTTCGGCGCCGTCTCCGTGCTCAACGCCTACGCGACCAGCCCGGAGACGATGATCGTCGCCCGCGCGCTCCTCGGCGTCGCCGGCGCGACCCTGATGCCGTCCACCCTGGCGCTCATCCGCAACCTCTTCCACGACCCGCGCGAGCGCAGCCTCGCCATCGGCATCTGGGGCGCCATGGCCTCGGCCGGCGCGGCCGTCGGACCGGTCGTCGGCGGCTTCCTCCTGGAGCACTTCTGGTGGGGCTCGGTCTTCCTCATCAACCTGCCCGTCATGGCCGTCCTCGTCCTCGTCGGCGTCAAGCTGATCCCCGAGTCGAAGAACCCGCACCCGGGCCCCTGGGACCTGCCCAGCGTCGCCCTCTCCCTCGTCGGCATGATCGGCGTCGTCTACGCGATCAAGGAACTGGCCTCGCACGGCCCCTCCCTCGACGCGGGCCTCGCCGCCCTCGCCGGCGCCGGCGCGCTCACCTGGTTCGTCCGCAGGCAGCTCACCCTGCCCGCGCCCCTCCTCGACATGCGCCTCTTCCGCCACCGCGGCTTCTCCGGCGCCGTCCTCGCGGACCTGCTGACCATCCTCGGCCTCTCCGGCCTGGTGTTCTTCCTGTCCCAGTTCTTCCAGCTGGTCCAGGGCCGCCAGCCCCTGGAGGCCGGACTCGCCGAACTGCCCGCGGCGGTCGGTGCGGTCACCGCCGGCCTGGTCGCGGGCGTCGCGGCCCGCCGCTTCTCCGTGCGGTCCGTGGTGACCGCCGGCCTCGCGGCGGTCGGCCTCTCCCTCGCCGTCCTGACCACCCTCGACCAGCACACCGGCTACCCGCTGCTCGGCGCCGCCCTGCTCGTCGTCGGCGTCGGCGCGGGCTTCGCCTTCACCGTCACCGCCGACGTCATCCTCTCCAGCGTCCCCAAGGAGCAGGCCGGCTCCGCGTCCGCCGTCTCCGAGACCGCGTACGAACTGGGCGCCGCGCTCGGCATCGCCGTCCTCGGCTCCATCGTGACCGGGGTCTACCGGGGCTTCCCCGTCCCGGCCGGCGTCCCCGCGGACGTCGCGTCGGCCGCCCACGAGTCCCTCGGCGGCGCCGTCGAGGCCTCCGGAGCCCTCGCCCCGCAGACGGCGGCGGCCCTGGTGTCGGCCGGCCAGGAGGCCTTCGTCGACGGCCTGCGGATCGCGGCGGGCGTCGGCGCGGCGGTCCTCCTCGCGACGGCGGTCGCGGCCTGGTTCCTGCTCAAGGGCCAGAAGCTGGCCGACGGCATCGAACACTGACGCGCCGCCCCACCACCGGGCGCGCCCCCTCGCGGACGGGCACGCACCGCCCCGCACACGGAAGCGGCCCCCGACCGCCCCAACCCGACCGGGGGGGGGGCGGGGGCGCGCGGAGACCCAACCCGCCGGCCCCCGGGGGGGGGGCACGGCCCGCCCCCCCCCCCCCCGGCCCCCCCCCCCCGCCGGCCGCCCCCCCCCCCCCCCCCCCCCCCCCCCCCCCCCCCCCCCCCCCCCCCGGGGGGGGCCGCTTCCGTGTGCGCGAGAAGACCTACGCGGCCTTCGCCTTGGTGGCGTACATGTCCACGTACTCCTGCCCGGAGAGGCGCATCACCTCGGCCATCACCGAGTCGGTCACCGCCCGCAGGACGTAGCGGTCGCGGTCCATCCCCTCGTACCGCGAGAACTCCATCGCCTCGCCGAAGCGGACCGTCACCCGGCCCGGGCGCGGGAAGCCCGCCCCGCCCGGCTGGATCTTGTCGGTGCCGATCATCGCGAACGGCACCACCGGCGCGCCCGTCATCAGGGTCAGCCGCGCGATGCCCGTACGACCCCGGTACAGCCGGCCGTCGGGGGAGCGGGTGCCCTCCGGGTAGATCGAGAAGACCTTGCCCTCCTCCAGGACCCGGCGGCCCGTCATCAGCGCCGCCACACCGCCCCGGCCGCCGTCCCGGTCCACCGGGATCATGCCGACGCTGGTGAAGAACCAGGCCATCGCCCGGCCCTTGAGGCCCTTGCCCGTCACGTACTCGTCCTTGCCGATGAAGTAGACCGGACGGTCCAGGCAGATCGGCATGATCATCGAGTCGATGAAGGTCAGGTGGTTCCCCGCGAGGATCACGGGACCCGTCCCCGGAATGTTCTCGGCGCCCTCCACGCGGGGGCGGAACATCAGGCGCATGACCGGCCCGAGCACTGCCTTGATGATCGCGAGACGGGACAACGGTTCCTCCGGTGGGAAGCGGGTCGGGCGAAGGCGGCCGCACCGACGGTGCACCCGGCGACGATACTCGCGGGTCACCACCGCGCGCACATCGGGTTCACCGAGTGGATACGCGGTGTTGACGTGTGTTTCCGCCATGTTCCGCGCAGGTCTGCCGCCCGTAGGGGCTCCGTGCCTAGCGTCGGGGTCACCGCCGCCAGGTGCGGGACATCACACCACGGTTCACTCAGGAGGATCCCTTATGACCCAGGGCGAACGCCGGACCCCGGCACGACGGACGCTTCTCGGCGCGGCGGGCGCCGCCGCCCTCGGCGCCTCCGCGGCCCTCGCCGCCGGCCCCGCGCAGGCCGCCGACGGGGCCCCGCGGACCACGTCGGCCGCCGGGGCGGGCGGCGCGCACGGCCGGGGCCGCGGCTACCGCTCCCTGCCCGTCCCCACCATCGTCGGCCACCGCGGCGCGAGCGGCTACCGCCCCGAACACACCCTGGGCTCGTACCGGCTCGCGCTCGACCTCGGCGCCCACGTGATCGAGCAGGACCTCGTCCCCACCCGGGACGGACACCTGGTCTGCCGCCACGAGAACGACATCACCGGCACCACCGACGTCGCCGACCACCCCGAGTTCGCGTCCCGGAGGACCACCAGGACCGTCGACGGCACCGCGCTCACCGGCTGGTTCACCGAGGACTTCACGCTCGCCGAGCTCAAGACCCTGCGGGCCAAGGAGCGCATCCCGGCCAACCGCCAGGAGAACACCCTCTACGACGGGCGCTGGACGGTCCCCACCTTCGAGGAGGTGCTGCGCTGGGCCGACGAGGAGGGCCGCCGCCGGGGCCGCGAGGTCTGGCTGTACGTCGAGACCAAGCACCCCAGCTACTTCCGCTCCCTCGGCCTCGGCCTGGAGGAGCGGCTCGCCAGGCTCCTGCGCCGGTACGGACGCCACCGCGCGCACTCCCCGGTCATCCTCCAGTCCTTCGAGCCCAGCAGCATCCAGCGCCTGGCGAAGCTGGTCGACGCCCCCGGCGTGGTCCTGCTCTCCGGCGCGGGCACCCGCCCCTGGGACTTCACCGAGGCCGGGGACCCGCGCACGGTCGCGGACCTGATCACTCCCGAGGGCCTGCGGTGGATCTCCTCGTACGCCAAGGGCATCGGCCCCACGCTCGACCTGGTCATCCCCCGGGACGCGAGCGGCCGGCTCGGCACCCCGACCACCCTGGTCCGCGACGCGCACGCGGCCGGGCTCGTCCTCCACCCGTACACGCACCGCAACGAGAACGCCTTCCTGCCCGCCGAGTTCCGCCGGGGCACCGACCCGAACGCCTACGGCGACTCCTTCGGCGCCCTGAGGAAGTACCTGGAGACGGGCATCGACGGCATCTTCTCCGACAACCCGGACACCGCCCTGCTCGCCGCCGCGGACCTCACCGCCCGCCGCTGACACCCCCCGCGGGCCCGGCCCCCGGGCCCGCACACCCCTGCCCCGGCCCCCGGGTCCGTACGACCCCCTCCCGGGTGGTTTACGCCCCGCACCGCAACCACGGGCGCGTGCCCCGGCATCGTGCGGGGCATGACCACCCCCGATACCCTCGCCGCACCGGCACCGGCACCGGCACCCGCACCCGCATCGCCATCGGCACCCGCACCCCCCGCCTCCTTCGCCGACGCGTCGGCCCGCCTCCTCGACGCGCTCGCCCCGCTCCTCGCCGCCGAGTCGGACGCCGAGGCCCCGGCCGCCGGCGTCGACCCCGGCGACCTGGAACAGGCCGTCTGGCTCCGCCTCCTGGAACGCCTCCGGGAGACCGGCGCCCCCGAGCGGCCCGCCGAATGGCTGCGCCGGGCCGTACGCGCCGAGGCCCGCCGCGCCCGCAGGACCGGCGACCGGGAGCGCCCCTACCGGGACGAGCCCGTCCACGCGCCGGGCGGCGCCGAGCCCCACGGCTCCCCGGAGCACTCCCTGATGGCCGCCGAGGGCCGCCGCGCCCTGCGCGCGGCCGTCACCCGCACCCCCGGCCGCTGCCCCGGCGTCCTCGCCGCGATGCTCGACCCGGAGGACCTCACCTACCGCGAAATCGCAGGAGAGTTGGGTATCTCACAGGGGAGTCTGGGGCCGATGCGTTCCCGTTGCCTGGGATGCCTGCGCAGAATGCTGGCTGCGGAGGTTCCCGGCCCCGGCCGTCGGGGAAGGGTGTGTTGAACCGATGATCGACAGATGAGCGGGAGGCGTGCACACATGGGCCTGAGTGTGACCATCTCAGCGGCGGACGCGCGGGACGCGGAGCACATCCTGAAGCTGCAGTACCTCTGCTACCAGAGCGAGGCGGAGATCTACGGGGACTGGTCCATCGAACCGCTCACCCAGTCGCTCGACGCCCTGCGCGCCGAACTGGAGGAGGGGCACGGGCTGGTGGCCCGCCTCGGCGACGAGGTCGTCGCCTCCGTGCGGGCCCGCGTCGACGAGGACGGCACCGTACGGATCGCCAAGCTCATCGTCCACCCCCGGATGCGGCGGCACGGGCTCGGCGGCCGGCTCCTCGACGCCATAGAGCGCCACTTCGCCGCCGCCCCCGAGGCCGCTCCGCCGGTCAAGCGCTTCCAGCTCTTCACCGGCCACCGCAGCGAGGTCAACCTGCGCCTCTACCGCAGCAAGGGGTACGCCCAGGTCTCCACCCGGGAACTCGGCCCCCGGCTCACCCTGGTGACCCTGGAGAAGGCCGCGTAGGTCCTGCCCGGCGCGGATCGGGACCCCGGTCCGCCGGGCACCCCTAAGCGGCGGCCTTGGACCTCCGCAGCCACCAGATCCCGGTCAGCGGCAGCAGCACCGGGATGAAGACGTAGCCGTAGCCGAAGTCCGACCAGACCGTCGCGTCCGGGAAGGCGGACGGCTCGACCAGCGTCCAGGCCCCCACGACCAGCACGCCCGTGAGCTCGGCGGCGCAGCACACCAGCGCCGCCCTGCGGGCCTTCTCCCCGCCCCGCACCAGCGTGTACGTGATGAAGACGTAGACGACGGCCGCCACCGCCGACAGGGAGTACGCGAGCGGCGCCCGGTCGAACTCGGTGGCGATCTGGTAGATCGAGCGGGAGACCGCGCCGACCGACATCACGCCGTACAGCCAGACGAGGAGCATGCCCGGCCCCTTGACCAGACGGGTCGTTCCCTCGGTCGCGGTCATGGTCAGCCCACCGTCCAGATGTCGTAGAGACGCACTTCGAGCACCGCCAGGACGACCGCGCCGGCCGCCACCGTCGCCGAACCCCACCGGCTGCGCTCCGCGAGCGACATGAACCCGGCGATCGGCACCGCGCACAGGGCGCCGAGCAGATAGGCGACGAAGATCGTCGCGCCCTCCTCGGCCTTCTCGCCGCGCGCCAGCTGGACGATGCCGACGATGAGCTGGACCAGGACCAGGAAGGTCACCACGGCCATGCCGATGAAGTGCCAGTCCTTGGTCGGCCGGTCGCGGAAGGCGGCGAAGCCGCACCAGGCGGCGAGGGCGAGCGCGGCCGCGGAGACCGCGACCGTCAGGGCGTCGAGCATGCGCCCGAGGGTATTACGGTCCGAATGACCCGATGCGCTCGGCCCTCCCCACCACCTCCCGCCGCCCGCCCCGCACCTCCCCGGCGGCCTCCCGCGCACCAGCCCCGCCGCCCGCCGCACACGCTCCCTGCCGCCCCCGCGTGCCCTTCCCGCCGCCCGCCGCGCACCCTCCCGTACACCCGCCCCGCCCCCGCCCCCGCCGCCCCGGCGTGGCCTTGGCCACAGAAGGCCCTCCGGCCGGTCCCCGCCCGCCCCCGCCCACCACCCCGTCCCTCCAGGCCACACAAGGGAAGAGAAGCGGAACGGACTCCTCCAGGCTGTCCGAATACCGTCTCAACGGCGTCCGCTATTCGGACGCGCCCCTTTCGTCCCCGACCGTGCGTGCTTTACTTGCAGACATGACCACGACGAGCAGCCGCACCCTTGCGACCGAGGCGATCACGACGCCCGGTGCTCGTTGTACGTGTCGAATGTGCGCCATCTGAGGGCCCCCGCCGATTCCCGCGCCCCGAAGCGAGACCGACGGCCGCACCGGTCCCCCCCCGCCCGACGGCGGCGGACCGTGCCTGCCCCGCGCACCCGCCGACGCCCGGCCACCCGCCGGACCGGCCCCCGTGCGCCTGACTGTCCGATGACGAATGCCCCGTGCGTGACGGACCCCGCGTCGCGCACTCGACAGTGACGGAAACCCCTGTGATCACCACTTCGGGCCTGACCAAGGTCTACGAGTCGCGCGGCCGGCAGGTCACCGCTCTGGACGGCGTCGACCTCCACGTCCGCGAGGGCGAGGTGTTCGGCGTGATCGGCCAGAGCGGCGCCGGCAAGTCCTCCCTCATCCGCTGCGTCAACCTCCTGGAGCGCCCCACCTCCGGCACGGTGACCGTCGACGGCGTCGACCTCACCGCCCTCGCCGGCAAGGGCCGCCGCGCGGGCAAGGACCTGCGCCGGGCGCGCAGCAGCATCGGCATGGTCTTCCAGCACTTCAACCTGCTGTCCTCCCGCACGGTCAAGGACAACATCGAGCTCCCCCTGGAGATCCTCGGCATATCCGGCGCCGAGCGCTCCCGCCGCGCCCTGGAACTCCTCGACCTCGTCGGCCTCGCCGACAAGGCCAAGGCCTACCCCGCCCAGCTCTCCGGCGGACAGAAGCAGCGCGTCGGCATCGCCCGCGCCCTCGCCGGCGAGCCCAAGGTCCTCCTCTCCGACGAGGCCACCAGCGCCCTCGACCCGGAGACCACCCGCTCCATCCTCCAGCTCCTGCGCGACCTCAACCAGCAGCTCGGCCTCACCGTCCTGCTCATCACGCACGAGATGGACGTCGTCAAGACCATCTGCGACTCCGCCGCCCTCATGCAGCACGGGCGCGTCGTCGAGTCCGGCACCGTCGGCGAACTGCTCGCCACCCCCGGCTCCCAGCTCGCGGCCGAGCTCTTCCCCGTCGGCGGCGCCCCCACCGGCCCCGACCGCACGGTCGTCGACGTCACCTTCCACGGCGAGGCCGCGACCCGGCCGGTCATCTCCCAGCTCTCCCGCACGTACAACATCGACATCTCGATCCTCGGGGCGGCGATGGACACCGTCGGCGGCAGGCAGATCGGCCGGATGCGGATCGAACTGCCCGGACGGTACGAGGAGAACGTCGTCCCGGTCGGCTTCCTGCGCGAGCAGGGCCTCCAGGTCGAGGTCGTCGAAGAAGCCGAGGACCCCGAGACCGCGCCGCGGACCGCCGCCGCGCCCGTACTGGTGAAGGAAGGTGCCAAGTGACCTGGTCCGAGATGCAGCCCCTGCTGGAGCAGGGCACCGTCGACACCCTCTACATGGTCCTGTGGGCCACCGTCGTCACCGTCCTCGGCGGCCTGCCGCTCGGCATCCTCCTCGTCCTCACGGACAAGGGCGGACTGCTCCAGAACCGGCCGGTGAACAAGGTCGTCGGCGCGATCGTGAACGTCGGGCGCTCGCTGCCCTTCATCATCCTGCTGATCGCCCTGATCCCCTTCACCACCTTCGTCGTCGGCACCTTCATCGGCCCGACCGCGATGATCGTGCCGCTCGCCATCGGCGCCATCCCCTTCTTCGCGCGCCTCGTCGAGACCGCGATCCGCGAGGTGGACCACGGCCTCGTCGAAGCCGTCCAGGCCATGGGCGGCGGCATCCCCACCATCGTCCGCAAGGTCCTGCTCCCGCAGGCCCTGCCCTCCCTGGTCTCCGGCGTCACCACCACCGTGATCGTGCTCATCGGCTACTCCGCGATGGCCGGCGCGGTCGGCGGCGAAGGCCTCGGATCCAAGGCCGTCACCTACGGGTACCAGCGCTTCGACACCACCTTCATGCTCGTCACGGTGGTCGTCCTGGTCCTCATCGTGACCGTCGTCCAGCTCATCGGCGACGGAGTCGTCCGACTCCTCGCCCGCCGGGGCCGCACGGCCTGAGCCGTCCGCCCCGCCCCCGACTTCGTCCTGCGAAGAACAGTCCGGACTTGTTGTCCAGACGACTACCACTCCACCTGAAAGAGGCACTCTTCGTGCGCAAGAACATCAAGCTCACCGCCGGCGTCGCCGCCACCGCAGCCCTCGCCCTCGGCCTGAGCGCCTGCGGCACCTCCTCCGACCCGTCCTCCTCCAAGGACGCGGCCGGCGCCGCCGACAAGCCCCTCGTCGTCGCCGCGTCCCCGACGCCGCACGCCGACATCCTCAACTACGTCAAGGACAACCTGGCCGAGAAGGCCGGCCTGAAGCTGGAGGTGAAGGAGTTCACGGACTACGTCCTGCCGAACACCGCCACCCAGTCCGGCCAGGTCGACGCCAACTTCTTCCAGCACAAGCCGTACCTCGACGACTTCAACCAGAAGAACAAGACCACCGTCGTCCCCGTGGTCAACGTCCACCTGGAGCCGCTCGGCCTCTACTCCAAGAAGCTCAAGTCGCTGAAGGACATCAAGCCCGGCCAGACCGTCGCCGTCCCCAACGACACCACCAACGGCGGCCGCTCGCTCCAGCTCCTCGCCGAGAACGGCCTGATCACCCTCAAGGACGGCGTCGGCACCAACGCCAAGCTCTCCGACATCACCGACAAGAAGGGCCTGGAGTTCAAGGAGCTGGAGGCCGCCACCGT
The DNA here is from genome assembly GCF_044756005.1 of Streptomyces sp. NPDC092045. NCBI lineage: Bacteria > Bacillati > Actinomycetota > Actinomycetes > Kitasatosporales > Streptomycetaceae > Streptomyces > Streptomyces sp. NPDC092045. The sequence goes on from NZ_JBIVSC010000020.1 coordinate 21,010, forward strand.
GCCCCGCGCCCTGAACGACGTCGACGCCGCCGTCATCAACGGCAACTACGCCCTGGAGGCGAAGCTGGAGCCGGCGAAGGACGCCATCGCCCTGGAGAAGGCCGAGGGCAACCCGTACGCCAACTTCCTCGCCGTCAAGGCCGGCAACGAGAAGGACGCCCGCGTGCAGAAGCTCGCCGAGCTCCTCAACTCGCCCGAGGTGAAGAAGTACATCGAGGACACCTACAAGGGCTCGGTCGTCCCGGCCTTCGGCGCCCCCCAGAAGTAACCGCCGTCCGAGGGTCCGTCAGAACGGTTCCCCCGTACAGTCCTTGAACGGAAGGCCCCCGCACCCCGTCCGGTGCGCGGGGCCTTCCGCCCTACCCGACCCGGCCATGCGCACCGGCGGTGGCATGCTGCATGCTGTGCGTTCACGGTCGATTCGGACGGTCCACGGCATGGAGCTGCGCATGACTACCACCTTTCCGGACATCTCCATCAACACGGACCGGTTGGTGCTGCGCGCGTTCGAGGAGGCGGACGCCCCCGCGCTCGCCGAGATGATGAACGACGAACTCGTCGGCGCCTGGACCGCCGTGCCCCAGCCCTACACCGAGGCCGCCGCCCACCGCTGGATCACCGAGCGCGCCCCCGCCGAACGCGCCGCCGGCCGCGGCCTCGACCTCGCCGTCACCGAGTTCCTCACCCAGCGCCTCGTCGGCGTCGTCCGGCTGGGCAACACGAACTGGCGCGTCCGCTCCACCGAACTCTCGTACATCGTCGCCCCCTGGGCCCGCGGCGAGGGCTACGCCTCCGAAGCCGCGCTCGCCACCGCCCGGTGGCTCTTCAACGACCGGAAGTTCGAACGCCTGGAACTGCGCACCGCCGCCGACAACACCGCCTCCCAGCAGGTCGCCCAGAAGATCGGCTGCATCAGCGAGGGCGTCCTGCGCAACGCCTGCATAGCCCGCACCCGCACCGAGGACGGCGGCTGGACCGAGCTGCGCACCGACTTCATCCTCTGGGGGCTCCTCCCCGAGGACCTCGACGACGTCGCCGACCAGATGGCCGAGGCCGGATACTCCTCGTACACCGACTGGAGCTGACGAGCGGGTACGCTCGGCACGCCCCCGACCTGCGACAACACCACAGGGAGACAGACGACGATGGCCGACCGCGTCACGGTGATCGGCTGGGACGGATCGCCCCTTTCCCCGGCGGCCCTGTCCGCGCTCTCCGCCGCCACCCTGGTGGCCGGGGCCGGCCACCACCTGGACCGGCCCGAGGTGCCGCCCGCCGCCGAACGCATCCGCCTCGGCAGCGTCGACCTCGCCGCCCGCCGCATCGCCGGCCACCGCGGCACCGCCGTGGTGCTCGCCGACGGCGACCCCGGCTTCTTCGGCGTCGTCCGCGCCCTGCGCGCCCCCGAGCACGGCCTGGAGGTCGAGGTCGTCCCCGCCGTCTCCTCCGTCGGCGCCGCCTTCGCCCGGGCCGGCATGCCCTGGGAGGACGCCCGGATCGTCGTCGCCCAGCAGCGCACCCTGCGCCGCGCCGTCAACGTCTGCCGCGCCCACCCCAAGGTCGCCGTCCTCACCTCGCCGGGCGCGGGCCCCGCGGAACTCGCCCTCCTCCTGGACGGGATCCACCGCACCTTCGTCGTCTGCGAGGAACTGGGCACCGACCGCGAACGGGTCTCCGTCCTCACCTCCGACAAGGCCGCCGACCACACCTGGCGCGACCCGAACGTCGTCCTCGTCATCGGCGGGGGCGGCGGCACCCCGGCCGCCCCCTGGCTGGCGGGCCTGGACCCCTCCGTCCGCCCGGTCCGCGGCTGGGGCCTCCCCACCGAGGAGTACGACTCCGAGGGGCGAGCCACCGGAACCGATCAGGTCCGCCCGAAAGCGGGCGAGGACCCCGCCCTCCGAGCCGCCCAACTCGCCCGTCTCGGGCCCCGCACCGGCGACCTCGTCTGGGACATCGGCTGCGCGGGCGGCGCCTTCTCCGTCGAGGCGGCCCGCTTCGGCGCCGCCGTCATCGCCGTCGACCTCGACCCGGCCGCCCGCGCCCGCACCGAGGCCGCCGCCCGCCGCCACGGCGTCCCCCTCCAGACCGTCCAGGGCCGGGCCCCGCACGTCCTGGAGAGCCTGCCCGAACCCGACGTCGTGCGGATCGCGGCCGGCGGCGTCACCGTCGTCACCGCCTGTGCCGACCGGCGTCCGGAGCGCATCGTCGCCCACGCCTCCACCCGCGACGAGGCCGAGGCGATCGCCGCCGCCCTCACCGCCGCCGGCGGCTACGCCGTCGAGAGCCTCCTCCTCCAGACCGTCGGACTCGACCCGGACACCTGGTCGGAACGCGATCGTTCGGCCGTCTTCCTGCTCTCCGGACGCAGGATCGAACGCTCCCCGTGATCCGGCCGCCCCACCGGTCGGGGTAGGCTGGCCGATTGTTGTACCGCGTCCTGACGTTCGTCACTTCGTGTGGCGATGTCCGGAAATGGCGCCCCCTCGGGGCGACCGGCGTGGTACGCGACAAGGGGGGACCGCGCGACGTGGCGCAGTCCACAGCGCACCGTGGCGAATCTTCCTGCCACGACGGCCGAGGACCGGGACAATGTGCAGGTGCCCGCGCACCTCGTGCCGCGCGGCGCGCGCGCTCGTTGTTGTCGACGGGCGCAGGTCCGAAGGAGCACAAGCGATGGGCGAGGGGTACGCATGACGGACACCGGCCAGGTCCCGGGCGAGGGACTGCCGGAGAACGCAGGCATGGTCGAGCGGCCGGGCATCCCCGCACCGGGCGCGTACACCTTCCTGGACCCCTCCGAGCACACCGCCGAGGACGACGACCTGCTGCTGATGCCGGGCGCCCAGGGCGCCTGGAGCGAGCACCCGCCGGGCGTCGTGCCCGCGCCGCCGGTCGCCGTGCCCCCGCCGGTCCCCGCGGTCCCGCACCAGGGGGCCCCGGCCCCGCTGGGCGACCCGCTGACGGACCCCCTGCCCGACCCGCTCACGGACCCGCTCCCCGAGCACACCGCCCTCGGCGACGTCCTCACCGCCCCGCAGGACCGGACCCCGCCGCAGGGCGTACCGGCCGCCCCGTACACCGGGACCCCGGCGCACGGCGTCCCCGTCGCCGGCACTCCCGCGCACGGCGTCCCCACCGCCCCGCACGAGCCGGTCCTCACGGACCACGGCTACGAGCCGGGCATCCTCGACACCGGCGCGCACGAGGCCGTCGGCCACGACTCGGGCTCCGTCGACCTCGGCGGCGTCCCCACGGCCCCGCCGGCCGTGGCACAGACCCCGCCGCCCGCCCGCCGTCCGCTGCACATGGGCCCGCCCGTGCCCGAGGGCACCGGCGGAGTCGTGCGCTCGCTGGCCGACCGGGGTCCGGCCACCGCGCCCGCCCCGGCCCCGCAGCCCGCTCCGGAGCCCCTCGTGGCCACCGGCCCCGCCCCCGTGCCGGCCCGCACCCCGGGCCCGCCGACCACGGGCCCCGAGTACTTCGACATCCCGCAGGAGCAGCAGCTCGCGCCGCAGGGCGCCGAGCCGTGGACCGCGCAGGAGCCGGTGGCGCAGCCCCCCGCAGAAACGGTCGTCCCGCATTCCGACCACTCCGGCCAGTTCGTCCAGGTCGAGGGCACCGTCCCGACCGCCCCGCACCTGGCCCCGACGCCGACCGCGGAGCAGGCCCCGACCGCGGAGCAGGCCCCGACCGCGGAGCAGCTCCCGGTCGCGGAGCCGGCCCCCGAGCCCGCTCCCGCGCCCGAGGAGCGGCCCGAGGAACCCGCCGCGGAGGCGGAGCCCGCGCCCGAGGCCGCCCCGGAGATCTGGGAGGAGCCGACCGGCCCCGAGGCGGTCGTCGTGCCCGCGCCGCGCGAGCCCGAGCCGGAAGCGGCCGAGCCGGAGCCCGTCGTGGCCGCCGCCCCCGCCCCCGTACCGGACGAGCCCGAGCAGCCCCGGCAGGAGGCCGCACCCGAGGCCCCGGCGGAGCAGGCCCCTGTGGAGCAGACCCCCGAGGAGCCGGTCGCGGAGACCGCTCCCGAGCAGCCGGAGGCCCCGGAAGCCGTCGCGGCGGCGGAGCCGGCCCCGCTCCCGGAGCCGGCCCCCGCCGAGCGGCCCGCCCCGGAACCGGCTCCCGCCGAGGAACCGGCTCCCGCCGAAGAGCCCGCTCCCGCCCAGGAACCGACGGCGCCCGCCCCGGCCCGGGAAGAGGCCCCCGAGGCCGTTTCCGCCCCGGAGGCCGTTCCCGCCCCGGAGCGGATCCAGGAACCGGCGCAGGACCCGGCCCCGGAACAGGCCCAGGACCCGGCTCAGGAGCCGACCCCGGAGCCGGCGGCCCAGGACCTGGCCCCGGAGCCGGCCCCGGAACCCTCCCCGGCGGCCCCGGGCTACGACGACGCCGAGCGCGAGGCCGTCCTCCGCGTCATGCGCGAGCGCCGCGACATCCGCAACGGCTTCCGCTCCGACCCGATCCCGCACGAGGTGCTGCTCCGCGTCCTGGAGGCCGCCCACACGGCCCCCAGCGTCGGCCACTCCCAGCCCTGGGACTTCGTCGTCATCCGCTCCGCCGAGACCCGGCAGACGATGCACGAGCTGGCCCAGCGGCAGCGCGAGGCGTACGCCAAGTCGTTGCCGAAGGCCCGTGCGAAGCAGTTCAAGGAACTGAAGATCGAGGCCATCCTCGACACCCCGGTCAACATCGTGGTGACCGCCGACCCCACCCGGGGCGGCCGCCACACCCTCGGCCGCTACACGCAGCCGCAGATGGCCCCCTACTCCTCCGCGCTCGCGGTCGAGAACCTCTGGCTCGCGGCCCGCGCCGAGGGCCTCGGCGTCGGCTGGGTCAGCTTCTTCGACGAGCGCGAGATGGTCCGCACCCTCGGCCTCCCCGAGCACCTCGAAGTGGTCGCGTACCTCTGCGTGGGCTACGTGGACGAGTTCCCGGAGGAGCCCGAGCTGATGCAGGCGGGCTGGTCCAAGCGCCGCCCGCTGGCCTGGGTCGTCCACGAGGAGACGTACGGCCGCCGCGCCCTGCCCGGCGAGGAGCCGCACGACCTCCTCCAGGAGACCGTCGCGAACATCCGCCCGCTGGACGCCAAGGCGCTCGGCGAGGCCTGGGAGCGCCAGAAGCGCATGACCAAGCCCGCCGGGGCCCTGGGCATGCTGGAGATCATCTCCGCCCAGCTCGCCGGTCTCTCCCGGATGTGCCCGCCGCCCGTCCCGGAGCCCGCGGCCGTCGCGGTCTTCGCGGGCGACCACGGCGTCCACGCCCAGGGCGTCACGCCCTGGCCGCAGGAGGTCACCGGCCAGATGGTCGCCAACTTCCTCGGCGGGGGAGCGGTCTGCAACGCGTTCGCCAACCAGGTCGGCGCCGAGGTCTGCGTCGTCGACGTCGGCGTGGCCTCCGAGCTCCCGGCCACCCCGGGCCTCCTGCCCCGCAAGGTCCGCCCCGGCACCGCCGACTTCACCACCGGCCCGGCCATGACCCGCGAAGAGGTCCTGGCCGCGATCGAGGTCGGCATCGAGACGGCCCGCGACCTGGTCGCGGCGGGCAACAAGGCCCTGCTCACGGGCGAGATGGGCATCGCCAACACCACGGCGTCCGCCGCCCTGATCTCCGTCTTCACCGACGTGGACCCGGCCGAGGTCACGGGCCGGGGCACCGGCATCAACGACGAGACCCACGCCCGCAAGGTGGACGTGGTCCGCCGCGCCCTCGCCCTGCACACCCCGGACCCGGAGGACCCGATCGGCGCCCTCGCGGCGGTCGGCGGCCTGGAGCACGCGGCCCTCGTGGGCCTGATCCTGGGCGCGGCCTCCCTGCGCACCCCGGTCATCCTCGACGGCGTCTCCACCGGAGCGGCGGCCCTCGTGGCCCGGGCCATCGCGCCCGAGTCGCTCGCGGCCTGCATCGCGGGCCACCGCAGCGCCGAGCCGGGCCACGTGGCGGCCCTGAACAAGCTGGGCCTGCGCCCCCTGGTCGACCTGGACCTCCGCCTCGGCGAGGGAACGGGCGCCCTGCTCGCCCTCCCGCTGGTGCAGAGCGCGGCCCGCGCGATGCACGAGGTGGCCACGTTCGACTCGGCGGGAGTCACCGAGAAGTAGCACCACGGCGTGGCCCCGCCCGCTCACGGGAGCGGGCGGGGCCGCGCGGGAACAGGGCCCGGGACGCGAAGCGTGACGTGCGCCGCGACCGGTGGGGCACCTTTCCGGGGTCCGGGGCGCCGTGAATCACGCAGTCTCCGCCAGCCTGTTCCGGAGCGGCCCCCACGTCACGCCCACGGCGGGGAGATCCGTCACAGGGTGACACCCCGGGGCCACCGATATCGTGGGACCCGGACCCGGACCCGGAACCCGAAGCCGGGACCCGAAACAGCGTCCCACCAGCCGCTCCACCGCCGCAGCGGCCCCGCACATGCCACGCCCCGAGGAGCCGCTCACCCATGGCCGAGAACACCGAGAAGGCGACCCCCGACGCCCACCCCGCCTACCCGGTGGGCCTCCGCCTCGCCGGCCGCCGCGTGGTCGTCCTCGGCGGCGGCCAGGTCGCCCAGCGCCGCCTCCCCGCCCTGATCGCCGCGGGCGCGGACATCACCCTGATCTCCCCTTCCGCGACCCCGTCCGTGGACGTGATGGCGGAGACGGGCGAGATCACCTGGATCAAGCGCCGGTACGAGGACGGAGACCTCGCCGACGCCTGGTACGTCCTGGTCGCCACCACCGACCCCGCCACGAACGAGGCCGCCTCCGCCGAGGCCGAGCGGACCCGGACCTGGTGCGTGCGCTCGGACGACGCCGAGGCGGCCACCGCCTGGACCCCGGCCACCGGCCGCGGCGACGGCGTCACCGTGGCGGTGCTCACCGGCCACGACCCGCGCCGCTCGGCCGCCGTGCGGGACGTGATCGTGGAGGGCCTGCGGGACGGCTCGATCGCGGCGCCCCAGCACCGCGCCCGCACCCCGTTCGTCGCCCTGGTCGGCGGCGGCCCCGGCGACCCGGACCTGATCACGGTGCGCGGCCGCCGTCTGCTCGCGGAGGCGGACGTGGTGATCGCGGACCGCCTCGGCCCCCGCGACCTCCTGGACGAACTGCCCCCGCACGTCGAGGTGATCGACGCGGCGAAGATCCCGTACGGCCGGTTCATGGCGCAGGAGGCCATCAACAACGCGCTGATCGAGCACGCGAAGGCGGGGAAGTCGGTGGTCCGCCTGAAGGGTGGCGACCCGTTCGTCTTCGGCCGGGGCATGGAGGAGGCGCAGGCGCTCGCCGCCGAGGGCATCGCCTGCACGGTGGTCCCCGGCATCTCCAGCTCGATCTCGGTGCCGGGCGCGGCCGGGATCCCGGTCACCCACCGGGGGGTGGCCCACGAGTTCACGGTGGTCAGCGGGCACGTGGCCCCCGACGACCCGCGCTCCCTGGTCGACTGGGCCTCGCTCGCCAAGCTGACGGGCACCCTGGTGATCCTCATGGGCGTCGACAAGATCGGAAAGATCGCGGAGGCCCTGATCGCCCACGGCAAGGCCCCGGAGACCCCCCTGGCCCTGGTCCAGGAGGGCACGACGGCGGCCCAGCGCCGGGTGGACGCGACGCTCGCGACGGTCGCGGAGACGGTCAGGACGCAGGAGGTGCGCCCGCCGGCGGTGATCGTCATAGGCGACGTGGTGACGGAGGGCCCGAACAAGCCGACGGCATGAGACCGACCCCGCCCCGACTTCCCACCCCACTCACCCGGACAAGGCAGCATCCCCCAGTGGCCGAACTGATCACGATCGACGCTCCCGACGACCCCCGCCTGCACGACTACACGGGCCTGACCGACGTGGAGCTCCGCCGCAGACGGGAGCCGGCCGAGGGCCTGTTCATCGCGGAGGGCGAGAAGGTCATCCGGAGGGCGGGCCGGGCGGGGTACGCGATGCGGTCGATGCTGCTCTCGGCCAAGTGGGTCGACACCATGCGGGACGTCATCGACGCGTCCGAGGCGCCGGTGTACGTGATCGACCCGGACCTCGCGGAGCGGGTCACCGGCTACCACGTGCACCGGGGCGCCCTCGCGTCGATGCGGCGCGAGCCGCTCCCGGAGGCGGCCGAGCTGCTGGCGGGCGCCCGCCGCGTGGTGATCATGGAGTCGGTGAACGACCACACCAACATCGGCGCGATCTTCCGCAGCGCCGCCGCCCTCGGCATGGACGCGGTCCTGCTCTCCCCGGACTGCGCGGACCCGCTCTACCGGCGCTCCGTGAAGGTGTCCATGGGCGCGGTCTTCTCCGTCCCGTACGCCCGCCTGGAGGGCTGGCCTGGAGGCCTGGAGGCCGTACGGGAGGCGGGCTTCGATCTGCTCGCGCTCACCCCGGCGGAGCGGGCGGTCTCCATCGACGAGGCCGCCCCGCACAAGCGGGACCGGGTGGCGCTGATGCTGGGCGCGGAGGGCGACGGCCTGTCGCAGAAGGCGCTGCGGGCCGCCGACGAGTGGGTGCGCATCCCGATGGCCCACGGCGTGGACTCGCTCAACGTGGGAGCCGCGGCGGCCGTCGCGTTCTACGCGGTGGCGACGGGCCGCCCGGAGTCCTGACCCGAGGACCCGGGCCCCGGGGGCCCGGGGCGGCTCAGCCCTGGAGGGCCTGCGCGGCGGCGATGCCGAGGGCGACGACCAGGGTCACGACCACGAAGACGAAGAGCCGCTGCCGCAGCAGCCGGGGGTTGGCGGGGCGGCGGCCCGTCGAGGTGGAGCGGACGCCGGGCCTGGTGCCGGAACGGGACTGGGGGGGCCGGGAGCCCCCGGTGCGCGGCCCGGCGGCGGAGGAACGCGAGGACCCGCCCCGCCCCTGACCTCGCTCCCCACCGCGCTCCCGCTCGGGACCGCGCTCGCCGACCCGCTCCGGGCCGCGCCCGCGCGTGTCCCGTTCGGTGTACTCGGTGTACCGCTCCGTCGGCCGCACGGTGTTCCGCTCCTCGGACCGCTCCCGCTGCACGGGCGGGCGGGAGACGGGCAGCCCCTGCGCCTCGCGCGCCGCGATCTCCTTGAGCCGCATCGAGAGCTGGAGCGTGCTCGGCCGGTCCTCGGGGTCCTTCGCGAGACAGGCCCGGACGAGGGGCGCCAGCGCGTCGGGCACGCCGTGCAGCTGCGGCTCCTCGTGCACGACCCGGTAGAGCATGACCTCGGAACTGCCGTGCCCGAAGGGGGAGTCGGCCATCGCCGCGTACGCCAGGGTGGCGCCGAGCGAGAAGACGTCGGTGGCGGGGGTGACGGCGGCGCCGCGCACCTGCTCGGGGGCGAGGAAGCCGGGCGAGCCGACGGCGGTGCCCACGTGGGTGAGGGTGCTGGCGCCGGTGGCCCAGGCGATGCCGAAGTCGATGATCCGGGGGCCCTTGGGGGAGAGCAGGATGTTCGACGGCTTGAGGTCCCGGTGCACGACCCCGGCCTCGTGGACGGCGACCAGGCCCTCGGAGAGCGCCGCCCCGATCGCGGCCACGTCGGCGGCGCGCAGCGCGCCCTCCTCGGCGACCCGGTCGTGCAGCGAGGGGCCGGGCACGTACTGGGTGGCGAACCAGGGGCGGTCGGCCTCCAGGTCGGCGGCGACGAGCCGGGCCGTGCAGCCGCCGCGGATCCGCCGGGCCGCCGACACCTCGCGGGCGAACCGCGACCGGAACTCCTGGTCCTCGGCGAGGTCGGGCCGGATGACCTTCAGGGCGACCCGCTGGCCGCGCCGGTCGGACCCCAGGTACACGACGCCCATCCCGCCGGCCCCCAGCCTGCGGTGGAGCCGGAACGACCCGACGATCCGCGGATCCTCGCGCCGGAGCCGCATCATCGCCATGTCCGTCCCCTCGTCCGTTCGACGTGGCACAGCTTACGTAGTGGCGCCCGCACGCGCTCATAGGCCGCGCCCTCGCACCGGGATCGATTGTCAGTGCTGTGGAGGCCCCCCGGGGACCGGCGACACCTCGCCGCCCCCAACCCCCTTCCGCCCGAACCCACTTGAAGCCCCCGGCGTGACCCGCCCTCCGTCCTCCCCGGCAGGGGGTCCCACCCCCTCGCGGACCCGGACGCCCCCGCGACGATCAAGGAAGTGAGCGATGTCACGCGCCCTCGCCCGGTGCGCCCTCCCCGGCGCAACCCCTGGGGGAAGACCCCGGGTTGCGGGCCCCCGTCTCCACCCAGGGGAGTACGCCGTGCGGGCGGCCGTCATCCTCCGGGAGGCCCGCAAGTCGGTACGCGGGCATGACGTCCCGGCGCTCCCCGCTTCCTAAGGTTGTTGTCACGCGGCGGGTGCAGCACTCGTCCCCCGAGGTTACGCACCCGCCGCGCCACACGACGGGAGAGGAACCATGGCCCACACGGCACCGAGGACGACCAGCCGGCCTTCGGGCCGCCGTCACCCCCTGGTGGCCACCGCCATGGTCCTTCCTCTCGCGGCCCTGCTCGTGGTCGTCTTCGGCGGCTGGGAAGCGGTGGTCACACAGGCGTCGTCCGTGGGCGTGATGCTGGGGCGCTGAGCGGCGCCCCGGACCCGGGAGAGCGGCCCGGGTCGGGACATCCGGCCATCAGCCCCGTGGGGACGGGGGTGCGACGGACGGCAGCGTGGGGCCGGTCGGCCGGGGAGCCGACCGGCCCTCGCGCGTTCCCGCCCGCCCGCCGTACGAGCGGCCCGCCCGCGAGAACCCGCCGCCCCACCCCGTACGCTCCCCGCGTGACCCCCACCCGGCCCCCGTCCGTCCAGCCCCCGTCGGCCCCGATCGAGGGCCTCGCCGCCCTGGCCCGTGCCGCCGCCCATCCGCCCGGTGCCGCGCCCTGCGGCTGCGCGGACGGCGGGCTCGTCCGGGTGCTCGCGGACCGGGAGGACGGGACCGTCGTGCGCCACGGGGCGCTCGTGGTGAAGGCGCACGCCCCCGACACCGACCCCGAGGCGCACCGGGCGCGGATCGCGCTGGCCGCCCGCCCGGACCTGGCGGGTGTCCTCCTCTCGCCCCTCGCGCTGCCGCCGACCGCTCCGGACGTGCTCGGCGGACGGCCGGTCACGGTCTGGCCGTACGGTCCGCCCGTCGACCCGGCGGACCCCGACGCCGCTCCGTGGGAGGAGGCGGCGCGGCTCCTGGCCCTGCTCCACCGCACTCCGCTCCCGCCCGGGACCGCGGACGCGCTCCCGGCGATGCGGGCCCCGCTCAAGGCGGCCCTCGCCGTGGACCGGATGCGCCGGGCGGCGCCGGACCATCCGGCCGCGGCCACCGTCCTCGCCGCCCGGGGAACGATCCCCACGGACCGCACGGCTCCCGGGAACGCCCCCCGCCTGCTCTGCCACGGCGACTTCCACCTGGGCCAACTCGTCCGGCTCGTACCGCCCGCTCCCGCTCCGGGGGCCCCTCCGTCCTGGCGGCTCATCGACGTCGACGACCTCGGCACCGGCGATCCCGCCTGGGACCTGGCCCGCCCGGCCGCCTGGTTCGCCGCCGGCATCCTGCCCCCGGAGGTCTGGTCCCGTTTCCTCGGCGCGTACCGGGAGGCGGGCGGTCCGGCGGTGGGGGCCGATCCCTGGGACCGGCTCGACGTGCCGGCCCGCGCCCTGACGGTGCAGACCGCCGCCCTGGCCCTCGTGAAGTCCGCGGCCGAACACCGGCCGCTGGACGAGGTGGAGGAGGTGATGGTCGACACCTGCGCCCGCATCGCCGGACATCGAACCGGGTAGGCACTTTTGGCGTCCACGTAAGGTGAGGCCACCATTCGAACGGCAATGTCAGGGAGTTGAGCCGAGCATGCAGTGTCCCAAGTGTCATGCGGCCATGCACACGTACAACCGCAACGGCGTCCAGATCGAGCAGTGCAGCGGCTGCCGGGGCATATTCCTGGACTACGGCGAGCTGGAGGCCCTGACCCGCCTGGAGTCCCAGTGGGTGCAGCAGGCCCCGCCGGCGCCGCCCGCCCCGCAGGCCTACCCGGCGCAGCCCGCTCCCGCCGCGCCGGCCTGGGGCGCCCCGCACCACGGCGGCCACCACGGCGGCGGTCACTACCGCCAGCGCGGCTTCGGACGGATGCTCTTCTCCTCCTGAGGTACTGACACGAAGAAGCCCCGGCCGCGAGACGCGGCCGGGGCTTCTTTTCGTGGTGCGCGATACTGGGATTGAACCAGTGACCTCTTCCGTGTCAGGGAAGCGCTCTCCCGCTGAGCTAATCGCGCGGGACGTGCACAACCTACCCGAAGGCGGCCGTGCTGCGTGCGCGATACTGGGATTGAACCAGTGACCTCTTCCGTGTCAGGGAAGCGCTCTCCCGCTGAGCTAATCGCGCGGGGGATCCGGAGATCCGGGACCCGAAGGTCCAGTGGACGATACTGGGATTGAACCAGTGACCTCTTCCGTGTCAGGGAAGCGCTCTCCCGCTGAGCTAATCGTCCTTGGAGGTGGAGACGGGATTTGAACCCGTGTAGACGGCTTTGCAGGCCGTTGCCTCGCCTCTCGGCCACTCCACCAGGAGTGAATACGGGGGTTCGGGAAGATCCCCCACATCGAGCGGACGACGAGATTCGAACTCGCGACCCTCACCTTGGCAAGGTGATGCTCTACCAACTGAGCCACGTCCGCTTGTCGTTTCCGTTCCGCTTGCGCGTCCCGGCGACGTGTTGAACTCTAGCGGATTCCCGGGCCAGTACAAAAACGCGTTTCCGCAGCGTGCTGACCTGCGGGCCCTCCGGGGCGCCGACGATCACCTCCCGGCGGGACCCCCGGAGGGTTCGCGCGGCGTTCACTCGCCGTGTTCCCGGGGTCGCGCGCAGCCCCCGGCGCACGCGGCCCGGTGCCCCCGCCCCGCCCGACCTAGACTCGACGCGTGTACGACCTCGCACCTCTGGCCCGTTTCGGCGGCCTCGTCGCCACCGACCTCCGGGACGTCACCCACGACCCCGAGGCCCTGGACTCCACCGGCTTCTGGGCCGTCTGCGCGGACTTCGAAGGGCGCCTGACCTGCGCCCGCTTCGGGGACGTGCGGCCGGACCCGGTGCCCGCACCCGTGCCGGGCGCCTGGCACGGCCCCGCCGCCGACGCCTGGACGTCCTCCCTCGACCGCGCCGCGTACACCGCGGGCGTACGGCGCGTGCGGGAGCACATCGCGCGCGGCGAGGTCTACCAGGCGAACCTCTGCCGGGTGCTGTCCGCGCCGCTGCCGGACCCGGCCGCCGCCGACGTGGACGCCCTCACCGCGCTCCTCGCCCGGGGCAACCCCGCCCCGTACGCCGGAACGATTCGCCTGCCCGCCCACGGCGTGGAGATCGCCACCGCGTCCCCCGAGCTCTACCTGCGCAGGGACGGGGCCCTGGTCTCCTCGGGGCCGATCAAGGGCACCGGCCGCACCGCCGCCGACCTCCTCCCCAAGGACCACGCGGAGAACGTGATGATCGTCGACCTGGTCCGCAACGACCTGGGGCGCGTCAGCGAGACCGGCTCCGTCACCGTCCCCGCCCTCTGCGCGGTCGAGGAGCACCCCGGCCTGGTCCACCTCGTCTCCACCGTCGCCGGAGTGCTGCGCGAGGACGCCGGCTGGCCCGGACTGCTTGCCGCCACCTTCCCGCCCGGCTCGGTCACCGGCGCCCCCAAGTCCAGCGCGCTGCGGATCATCGAGGCCCTGGAGACCGCGCCCCGGGGCCCCTACTGCGGGGGCGTCGGCTGGGTCGACGCCGACGCGGCCACCGGCGAGCTGGCCGTCGGCATACGCACCTTCTGGATCGACCGCCCCGAGGGCGTGCTGCGCTTCGGCACCGGCGCCGGGATCACCTGGGGCTCCGATCCGGAGCGCGAGTGGGAGGAGACCGAGCTGAAGGCGTCCCGGCTGGTCGCGATAGCGTCGGGCGCCTACGAACCAGGCGCCTCCGAGGCGACAGGAAAGGCCATTTCTCGATGAAACTCTGGGTCAACGGCGGGCTGCACGACGCGGAGGCCGCCCGGGTCTCCGTACTGGACCACGGACTGACCGTCGGCGACGGCGTCTTCGAGACGGTCAAGGCGGAGCGCGGGGAGACGTTCGCCCTCACCCTCCACCTGGAGCGCCTCACCCGCTCGGCCCGTGGCCTCGGCCTGCCCGACCCGGACCTGGACGAGGTCCGCCGGGCCTGCGCCGCCGTCCTGGAGGCCAACCCGATGGAGCTCGGCCGGCTCCGCATCACGTACACCGGCGGCCCCTCCCCGCTCGGCTCCGAGCGCGGCGACGCCGGGACCAGCCTCGTCGTGGCCCTCGGCGGGACCGGCCGCCGCCCCGACACCACCGCCGTGGTCACCGTGCCCTGGACCCGCAACGAGCGCGGCGCCCTCACCGGCCTCAAGACCACCTCGTACGCCGAGAACGTCGTCGCCCTCGCGAAGGCGCGCGAGCGGGGGGCCTCCGAGGCGCTCTTCGCCAACACGGTGGGGCGGCTCTGCGAGGGCACCGGATCCAACGTCTTCGTCGTGGTCGACGGCCGGATCCTCACCCCGCCGGTCTCCTCCGGCTGCCTCGCGGGCATCACCCGCGCCCTCGCCGTGCGGTGGACCGGCGCGGAGGAGGCCGACCTGCCGCTGGACGTCCTGGAGAGCGCCGACGAGGTCTTCCTGACCTCGACCCTCCGCGACGTCCAGGCCGTGCACCGGGTCGACGGGCGCGAACTGTCGCCCGCGCCCGGACCGGTCACCGCCAAGGCCATGCGGACCTTCGACGAGCACGCGGCCCGCGACCGGGACCCGCGCCTCGGGTAGGGCCGGTCGCGGATCGCGGGGAAACCCGATGGCGGACGGCCCCGGCGGTGGGTAGAACACTTCCGATGACCACCACCCTGCGGCCGGTCGAGCCGCTTCAGCAGCTGCCCGGCGGCGGCCGTTCCCGCACCTACGACGTGTGCGTGAACAGCCGCCGTGTCGGCTCCGTCCACCTCGCCACCGACCCCGCCTTCGGCGCCGCCTCGGGGGTGATCCAGGACCTCCGGATCGACGAGCCGGACCGGGGGAGGGGCCGGGGCACGGTCGCCGCGCTCGCCTCCGAGGAGGTGCTGCGGAGCTGGGGCTGCGTCCAGGTGCGGGCGTCGGTGCCCGCCGACGCCGCCCCCGCGCTGCGCATGGTCCGCTCGCTCGGCTACGTCGAGCGCAGCCGGAACATGGTCAAGGAGCTGCCCGACGTCCCGCCCGTCCTCCCGGAGGGCGTCGAGGTCAGGCCGATGACCGGCGCCGAGTACGGGGAGTGGGAGGTGCGGGCCCGCGAGGCGTTCGCGCGGAGCTGGACCGAGCGGGGCGTCCCCGAGGAGCAGGCGCGCGCGAAGGCCGAGAACAGCCACCGCGCCCTCCTGCCCGAGGGCCTCGCCACCCCCGGCACCGCGATCCACGTGCTCGTCCGGGACGGACGCCCCGCCGGCTTCCTGTGGACCGGCCGGGCCGAGCTCGAACCGGGGCGGTGGGCGGCCTACGTGTACGACGTGGAGGTGTACGAGGAGCAGCGCGGGCGCGGCCGCGGACGGGCGCTCATGCTGCTCGCCGAGCGGGTCGCGCGGGAGGCCGGGGAGACCCTGCTCGGACTGCACGTCTTCGCGGACAACACCCCGGCGGTCCGGCTCTACGAGTCGCTCGGCTACCGCACGACCCACGTCAACGGAGCCAAGCCGCTGCTGTAGGCCCGTCCGGGCGGCCGGGTCAGGCGCCGAGGAGGCGGTCGACGATCGCCTCGATCCGCTCCCGCAGGCCCTCCTGGCTCTGTCCGCCGTCCAGGCGCTCGCCGTCGACGACGTAGGTCGGCGTGCCGGTGACCTTGATCGCCTTGCCCTCGGCCTCGTCCGCGTCGACGGTCAGCAGGTGCCGGCCGTCGATCAGCGCGGTGTCGAACTCCTCCGCGTCCAGGCCCAGTTCGGCCGCCAGCTCCAGGAGGACCGGCTCGCCCCGCTCGCCGAGCCCGGCGGTCCTGGCGAGCAGCGCCTCGGCGTACGGCCAGCCCTTGCCCTGCTCGGCGGCCTCCTCGGCGGCCTGGGCGGCGGCGTACGCGTGCTTGTGCTTGGCCAGCGGGAAGTGGCGCAGCTGCACGTCGAGCCGGTCGCCGTACTTCTCGCGGAGCGCGCGGACGTCGTCGAGGGCCCGGAGGCAGTCGGGGCACTGGAGGTCGAACCAGGCCTCCAGGACGACGGGGGAGACGGGTGCGGTGGTGGAGTCGCTCATGTCAGCAGTCTCCCCCACCGGGACCTGGGGGTTCACCGGGACCCGGGGAGGAGATCCCGGCCGGGGCGACCCGGAGATCTCCCTGAGACCGGCTCGGGGACATGGCCCCGGACGGACGCGGGGGTGCAGGATGGAAGGGACGTATCACCCGGGGACCTGGAGGACCGCATGCTCGCCGAGACCATCTGTTCCGCGGTGTCCGCGGCGGGCCTGGGCATCGCCGCGATCGCCGCGTACCGGAAGCGCTTCCTGTCCGCCGCCCGGATCGCGGCCTACGCCCTGGTGCCCCTCGGCCTGGTGATGACGGGGGCCGTCGCCTGGATCGCGGGCACGGCGTTCAGCCCGGTGGCCTGGGCCGGCTTCGGCGTGCTCGGTCTGGCCTGGGTGCTCTTTCTGTCCACCCGGGCCGTCGAGCGGCGCCGGGCCGGCGGAGGGCGGGCCGCCGTCGCGGAGCCCGCGCCGAGGGCCGCGGCTCCCGGCGCCCCGGCGCCTCCGCGGGCCGTGACGGGGAAGCCGCGGGCCGCCGAGCCCGCGGGCGACGACTTCAGCGACATCGAGGCGATTCTGAAGAAGCACGGAATCTGACCGCTTCTGGCGATTCCGCTGACCGCCCCGGTTCGGTGATCCACGGGAAGGAGTGAACCCGCCCGGCCGGAAGGCGTGTTCCGCGATCCCGGGTGCGCGCGTGCGCGATCATCCCCCCGAGATGCTGGATACCTCGCGGGACCCCGTCCCCGCCCCCACCGACGTTCCCGCCCGCGCCCCCGGCGAAGAAGCGCGCGGCTGTCTGTACGCGCTCTCCCAGCCGCCGCTGATGATCTTCCTCGGCGTCATCGGCTGTCTGCTGCTCGTGGCCGCCGTGCACGACCTCTTCGTGCTGTGACGCCCCGCCGTGGCGTCCGCCGCGACACCCAGGGCCGTGACGTCAGCCCGCCGCCTCCTTGCGGCGCGCCCGGTAGGCGGCCACGTGCAGCCGGTTGCCGCAGGTCCGGCTGTCGCAGTAGCGGCGCGAGCGGTTGCGGGAGAGGTCGACGAAGGCCCGGCCGCAGTCCGGCGCCTCGCAGCGCCGCAGCCGCTCCTGCTCGCCCGCCACGACGATGAACGCCAGGGCCATGCCGCAGTCGGCCGCGAGGTGGTCCGCCACCGAGGCGCCCGGCGCGAAGTAGTGCACGTGCCAGTCGTAGCCGTCGTGGTCGGTGAGCTGCGGGGTGGTGCCCGCGCCCGCCACCAGCTGGTTGATCAGGGGGGCCGCGATCCGGGCCTCGGGCGCGGAGAAGACCGCCGCGAACTTCTCGCGCACCTCGCGCACGGCCCGCAGGTCGCCGGCGCCGAGGTCGCCCACGTCGCTGATCTTGTGCGCGTGGACGAAGGCGTGGAGGCCCCGGAGGTCGGCGAGCGCGTCGGGGTGGTCGCCCTGCGGCGCGGTGTTCATCAGATCGACGACGGTGTCGAGGGCGATCCGGGTGTCGTGAGGGATCAGCACGATTCGCTCCCTGGCCGGCCGCGGGCGGGCGCCCGCGGAATGGCGCTGACTTTAGCGCGACCCGGACATGGCACCGGCGCCCACCACCGCGCCGGCTGCGCGGTGGTGGGCGCCGGATGACGTGCCTGTGGGGCTGCCCGCGCGGCGCCGTCTCCCCGAGTCGGACGGCGCCGTGCGGCTCTCGGCCTGGCTCAGCTGTCGGCCAGGATGTGGGAGAGCTCCGTATCGAGGTCGAAGTGGCGGTGCTCGGTGCCCGGTGGCACGGCGGCGTCGGTCCGCTTCAGGAACGACTCCAGGGCCCTCGCCGGGGCCTCGAGCAGGGCTTCTCCCTCGGGAGAGCTCAGGGCGATGCAGACGACTCCCTGACCGTGACTGCGGGACGGCCAGACGCGGACGTCGCCCGTGCCGGTGGGCCGGTGCAGCCCCTCGGCGAGAAGGTCGCGGGCGAAGACCCACTCGACCGTCTCCTCGGCTCCGGTGTGGAAGGTGGCGTGCACGGCATACGGATCGGCCGTGTCATACCGCAGGCCCGCGGGTACAGGCAGTGAGGACTCGCTCGACACAACGAGGCGCAGGTGCAGCTCGCAGCTGACCGTGGTGTTCATAAGCGCCAGGGCCTTTCGCTCAGTGTGCGCTCGGGGATTCGCACGTCGGCGAAATCGACATGCCACCTCCGGTGCCGTTGTAAACCCCTCTGTCGGTTTTGTGGTCGTTCAGGTCCCTCGTACGGGCCCGTGTAACTTTGGGTAATACGGCCATTCAGGTGTCGACCCGGCGTCCGGTAGGTTGGGAGGCATGAATGCGGAGAGTGACGAGCGCACGGGGGAGTCCGCGGTCGGCCAGGACGCCGAACTGGGATCCCGCGCACCGGAGTTCATCAAGTCCCGCCGGACCCTGCACCTCAGCTGGCAGGTCGGCGTCTTCATCGTGGGACTCGCCGTGGTCGGCGCCGGAGTGGTCATGCTGCCGCTGCCCGGGCCCGGCTGGCTGGTCATCTTCGCCGGCATGGCGATCTGGGCGACCGAGTTCGTCTGGGCGCAGCTCGTGCTCCGCTGGACCAAGCGCAAGGTCACCGAGGCCGCCCAGAGCGCCCTCGACCCCAGGGTCCGCCGCCGGAACATCATCCTCACCGTCGTCGGCGTGGTGATCGTCGCCGTCCTGCTCGGCGTCTACGTCTGGAAGCTCGGCCTCGTCATGCCGTGGAAGATCGACGAGTGACCTCCGCGTGGTGCGGCAGCCCCGCTGACATGGGGTAATGTGTGCGGTGCACCGGGGCGATTAGCTCAGTGGGAGAGCACTTCGTTCACACCGAAGGGGTCACTGGTTCGAACCCAGTATCGCCCACCACCCGGACCGAGGGCCCGGAGACGACCACCGTCTCCGGGCCCTCGGCGTTCCCGCCCCCGGGCCCTCACCGCATCCGCGTCAGCCGCTCCCGCAGCCTCCGCGCGTCCCGCAGCCGCTGCTCGTACGTGGCGCCCGCCGCGAGCAGCAGCAGCCCGGCGAGGGCCGGCGGCAGCCAGCGCGGCAGCGCGCCCACCACCTGCACCACGTACGGCGCCAGCTCGTGCAGTCCGTCCAGGGCGAGCACCGTGCCGCCGAGCAGCAGCAGGGCCTGGAGCCGGAACCGAGCCCCCAGCAGCGTCACCACGAGCGCCGCCGCTCCCAGGACCAGCGGCCGCACCCACTCCGGGTCCGTCCAGGCCGCGCCGAGGCTCGGCAGCAGCGTCACCGCGAGACCGGGGCCGTACGCCGTCCAGGACGAGGCCTCCGGGTCCCGGCGCCGCCGCAGGAACCCGACGACCAGCGCCGGAACCGTCACCGGCAGCGTGTACGCCTCCGGAGTCGTCACGCCCCAGGCCCCGAGCCGCACCCAGGTGGCCAGCAGGAACAGCCCCGCCGCCGCCCAGGAGGCGAGCCGGCGCCGCTCCGGCCGGACCGCCGTCGCCGCCGCGACCACGCCGCCGAGCGCCAGGACGAGCGCGAGGAACGCGGGCCGCGACCCGGCGAGCCCGACGGCGCAGAGGCCCACGGCCGCACCGGTGATCTCGACCGGCAGCGCCACCGGACGCGCCGTGGCCCCGACGGCCGCCGTCGCCGCCGGGACGAGCAGCAGGGCGAGCGCCGTCCAGTGGTCCTCCAGGCCGGCCGCCTCCGCCCCGGCGAGCACCAGGCCCGCCGCCGCGAGCACCGCCCCGCAGGCCGACACCGTCCGCCGCGCGCCCGCGCCGAGGGCCGCCACGCCCGCGAGGAGCCCGAGGACCACCCCGAGCGCCACGAACGTGGCCTCCCGCACGTCCAGGGCGAGGGCGACCGCGCCCACGGCGGACAGGAGCCCGCCGGCGTACGCGACCCACCCGAGGACGGTCCCGGGCTCCGCCGCGGGAGCCTGCGGCCGGGGCTTCGGGGGCGTCCAGCCGGACCAGCCGGACCGAGGGGCGCCGAAACCGGCCCCCGGGAACCGGGGCGGAGCCGAGGGCGGGGGCGGGACGGAACCGGAGGCCGGGTCGGTGACCGGTGCGGCCGGTTCGGCGGCCGGCCGGTCCGCCGGGCCGGTGGCCGACGGCGCGGCCGGGTCCGCGGCCCGGGCGGTCGCCGCCCCCGCGTCCGGCGCCGCCTCCGGCCGGTGCAGGCCGCGGGCCGGCGGGCCCGGGCGGACGGCGATCCACAGGGCCGCCGCCGCCGTGAGGAGCTGGAGCGCGAGCGCCGCCGCGTACGGCAGGCCGAGGGAGACCGGCAGGGCCGTGAGGAGCGCCCAGACCAGGACGAGGACCCCGCACCGCGCCCACAGCCGGGCGACGGACGCGAGGGCGGCGGCGACCACCGCGAGGACCAGGGCGGCCGTCGCGGGGTACGAGCCCAGGGCGGGCCCGGCGTGCTCGCCCGACCAGACCTCCGTCGTCCGCGCCAGCGGCCCCAGCGCGCCCGCCACGACCGGCGGCAGCGCCCACAGGAGCCCCAGCGCCGTCACCGACGCCCCCGCGCCCGCGAGGCCCGACCGGACCCCGCGCGGCAGCCGGGCGCCCGCGCCCGCCCGCCACACCGACGCCAGGGCCAGCCCGCACAGCACGTACCCCGGAACCGCCCAGTCGCCGGGCACCGCCGACCGCAGCGGACCGCCGACCGCCGCCACCACCGCGAGGCCCGCGACCACCGAGGCCGCCACCGCCCACCCGGGCGTCCGCCACGCCACGTACAGGAACACCGCCGCGCCCGCCAGGAGCAGCGGCGCGCCGCTCCACGGCGAGGAGAGCGAGAGCCAGCCGCCCGTCAGGAACGCCCAGCCGCCCAGGACCGCCGCGCCGATCCCCGCCGTGACCCGCACCGGCAGCGGACGCGCCCACAGGACCGCCGCGCCGTCCGCCGCGGCCGTGACGAGCGCCGCCCACGCGAACGCCGTCGGACCGCCCCCGGCCGCCAGCACGCCCAGCGGCAGCGGAAGCTGCGCCGCGACCACGGCCGCCGGCAGCGGGACGCGCAGCCGCGACAGCGCCGAACCGTACGCCGCCCACGCCCCCGCCAGGACCGCCGAGGCCACCGCCGCGTACCCGGGGCCGTCCGCGTCCGGCAGCGCCACCCGGTGCAGCGCGTACGCGTCGAGCACCGTCAGGACGAGCCCCAGGACCGCCACCGACTCGGCCGTCGACACGAGCCCCCTGCGCAGCAGCGCCACCGGCGCCGCGAGCGCCGCGCCGGTCACCGCGCACAGCACCGCCGCGCGCCCGCCGATCCCCATCGAGCCCCAGCTCACCAGGGTGAACGCGACCGCCGCGATCGTCAGGAGCGTGCCGCCGAGCGTCAGGAGCACGTTCTGCGCGCTCCGCGGCGTCGAGTCCGCCGCCGGGGCCGCCGGCGTCACCGGCCATCGCGGCGCCGCCGCCCGGGCCGGCCGGTACAGGACCTGGACCAGCCAGGCCCGCCGCGCCAGCAGATGGGTGCGGCGCGCTTCGAGTTGGGCCAGCTCGCGGTCGACGAGCACCAGCTCGTCCGCGGGCGGCAGGGAGTTGTCCATACCCGGAGTGTCGGCCCGGGCCCGGCCGCCGGGAATGGGCGTCCGTACTCATCTTCCCGCCTGAGTACGCCCACACTGGGCCCATGGACCGGTACCGGTACCGCTTCCGCAGCGTCTGGCGGCTCGCCGCCCCGCCCGACGCCGTCTACGCCGCCCTCGAACGGGCCGAGGACTATCCCCGCTGGTGGCCCCAGGTCCGCGAGGTCGTCCCCCGCGACGAGACCTCCGGCACCGCCCGCTTCCGCTCCCTCCTCCCGTACGACCTCGTCGTCACCGTCCGCGCCCTGCGCCGCGACCCCGCCGCCCGGGTCCTGGAGGTCGGTCTCGGCGGGGACCTGGAGGGCCGGGTCCGCTGGACCCTCGCCCCGGAAGGCACCGGCACCCGCGTCCTGTACGAGCAGGAGGTCGAGGTCCGCGCCCGGCTCCTGAGGGTGCTCGCCGTCCCCGGCAGGCTCGTCTTCCGCGCCAACCACGCCCTGATGATGCGCGGCGGGAGACGGGGGCTCGCCGCCCACCTGCGATCGGTTTGAAGGAAGGGCCGGAAGGCCTGTATGGTTCAACCCGTTCCCGGGCGATTAGCTCAGCGGGAGAGCACTTCGTTCACACCGAAGGGGTCACTGGTTCGATCCCAGTATCGCCCACCGGGAGAGGCCGGTCCGTCGAAAGACGGACCGGCCTCTGTCATCGCGGGCGCGCCCCGCGGATCACGCCGCCGCCCGCAGCTCCGGACGCAGCGGCCACGACGGGTCCACCGTCTCCGGCGTCCCCTGCCGCGCGAACCACGCCTGGAGCCCCCGCGCCTGGGCCGCGTGCCACACGGCCTGGAGCGTGTGCAGCTCCGCCGGCGTCAGCCGTTCGAGCCGGGACGAGAACCGCCGCGCCACCGCCCGTACGACGTCCATCGCCGCCGTCGCGTCCGCCGCCGCGTCGTGCGCCCCCGCCAGCTCCACCTCGTAGTGCGCGCACAGGTCCGTCAGCGTCCTGCGCCCCTTCCGGTAGCGGTCCAGGTGCTTGTCCAGGACCCGCGGGTCGAGCACGCACAGCGGCGCGCCCGCCAGGTAGTGGTCCAGCGTCGAGGCCCGGTGCCGCCGCAACTCCCGGTCCAGGAGCGTCAGGTCGAACGGCGCGTTCATCACCACCAGCGGACGCCCCGCCGCGATCTGCTCGGACAGCGCCCGCCCCAGCTCCTCCATCACCGGAGCGGGCCACCGGCCGTTCCGCTGGAGGTGATCGTCCGTCAGGCCGTGCACGGCGGTGGCCTCCGCGGGCACCGGTATGCCCGGATTCACCAGCCACCGCGTCACCCGCGGACGCGCCCCGGCCGTGTCCTGCACGACGAGGGCGGCCGAGACGATCCGGTCCCCCTCGACGTCGATTCCCGTCGTCTCCGTGTCGAAAGCCGCCAGGGGCCCTTCGTACCAGTGCATCGTCATCCCCGAACTCCCTGCACACGTGCGGCAGATGGCCAACCCCCTGCCCCGAAACGGTGATACCCGGACTGTTTGCGCCGTACGCGGACCGGTCACAACAGAAGGGACGGGGAAGGAAGACGACATGGCGCTCGCCCAGCCCGAGTCGGGAGGGCTGCCGCCCCGGCGGGCGGCTCCGACGCGCGGCTCACTCGCCGCCACCGCCTGCATGGAGACCCTCCAGGTGGGATACCTGCACGCCGTCGCCGCCGCGGCGGGCTGCTCGCTGTCCCAGCCCTTTCCGGACAACGGCATCGACTGGCACGTGAGCCACAGCGCCCCCGGCCACACCGTCGACGACGAGGTGACCATCAAGGTGCAGCTCAAGTGCACCTACCAGATACCGCCGCGCCCCCGGGGGAGCGCGTTCTCCTTCACCCTGGACAACGACCACCTGGTGAAGCTCGCCCGGACCCCCGTGTCCGTGCACAAGATCCTGGTCGTGATGCTCGTCCCGAGGTCCCAGGACGACTGGCTGAGGGCGGACCACGACGGGCTCGACCTGAGGCACTGCTGCTACTGGACCAACCTGGCCGGACACCCGGTCACGGGACGGCGCCGGACCACCGTGCGCATCCCGACGACACGGATCTTCGACGACCGGGCGCTCTGCGACATCATGACCCGGGTCGGGGTGGGAGGGAGACCCTGATGCACCGACCGATCGACGACCCGGGACACGAGCGGGAGGGGCACGGGGGAGAGGACGACGGCGCCGGGTACGGCCCCGTCGCCCCGCCCCACCGCCCCCACCCGGTGACCGGCGACGCTCCCGCGCCCCGGCCCGGCCCCTCCGCCGGGCCCTGGGCCGACGTCCACGGCGCGCCCGGCCCCGACCGCGTCGACCCGCGGGTCCTCGGCGCCCTGCTCGCCCGCCACGGCTGGCGGCGGCGCGGCGGGGCGGCCGGCCGCTACGGCCGCTGGACCCCGCCCGGCACCGGCACCGGCACGAGCCTCCTCGTCCCCGAGAGCCGCGCCTTCCCGGACTGCGAGGACCTGCTCGCCGAGGCCCTCGCCGCCCTCGCCCACAGCGCCGCGCCCTCCGCCCGCGAGGTCCTCACCGGCCTCGCCGTGCCCAGCGACGAGATCCGCTGGTGGCGCGACGTGCCTCCTGGCCCCGCCGGCACCGTCCCCTGGACCGTGCGGGAACAGCTCGGATCGGCCGCCCGCCAGCTCCTCCTCGCCGGTGCCCTCGCCGTGCGCGGCCGGGCCGGCTACTACGGCGCCCGGCACCGGCGCCCGGCCCGGGCCTCCCTGGAGAGCGTCCTCGTCGGCGCGTCCCCCGGCGGGCGCGCCCTCACCGCCTTCCTGCCCGTCGAACCGGGACGCCCGATCGCCGTCCGGCTCCACCACGCCCTCCACGCGGCCCGCGAGGCCGTCGACTACCAGCGGGCCACCGGCCGCATGGAGGCCTTCGACGCCGCCGTCGGGGCGGGCGTCAGCCGTGAGCTCACCGAGGCCCTCGTCGCCCTCGTCCGGGGCACCGAGGGCGCCCGCGTCGCCCTGGAGTGGGCCCCGGCCGCCGGACCGCCCGACGGGTGCGCCGCCCGGCCCGAACCGGTCGAGTTCTCGCCCGGCGACCTGCCCGCCCTGCGCGGGGCGAGCGCCCGCTACCGCAACGGCGAGCCCTCCGTGCCGGTCCGCCTCACCGGCGCCGTCGTCCGCATGCGCCGCTCCGGACCCCGGGGCGAGGGCACCGTCCGGCTCCGCGTCCTCGGCGGGGCCGAGGTCCCGCACGTCCGCGCCACCCTCGACGAGGAGGCGTACCGCACCGCCGGCCACGCCCACCTCGTCGGACTCCCGATCCGGGTCTCCGGCCGGCTGGAGAGCCGGGGCGGCTTCCGCCGCCTCACCGACGCCTCCGAGGTCGTCCCCGTCCAGGTCGACGAGGTGGAGCGGGACCGCCTGATGAAGGCGCTCCACGAGAACCTCGACTTCTTCGAGGAGGCCTGCGGGCCGGAGGACTGAGGCCGGTCGGGCACCGGGGACGCCGGGGACGGGCGCGGGCGGAGCGCGGAAACGCCGGGGACGGGCGTCCGGCGGAGCCCGTAGGATCGACGGAGCGCGGCACCTCGTCTCTGTCGCGCACCGCCGGTGCCGGCACCTCGTGTCTGCCGGCGCCCCGATGTATGGAGCACCAGTGTCTGATGTCCGTGTGACCGTCCAGTCCGCCTCGGAAGCAGAGGAGAGGGCGGTGAGCGCGGGCACCACCGCCGGCGCCCTGTTCGCCGACGACCGTACGATCGTCGCCGCCCGCGTCGGCGGTGAGCTGAAGGACCTGTCGTACGAGCTCGCCGACGGCGACGTCGTCGAGGGCGTCGAGATCTCCTCCCCGGACGGTCTCGACATCCTGCGCCACTCGACCGCGCACGTCATGGCCCAGGCCGTGCAGGAGCTCTTCCCCGAGGCCAAGCTGGGCATCGGCCCGCCGGTCCGGGACGGCTTCTACTACGACTTCGACGTCGACCGGCCCTTCACCCCCGAGGACCTCAAGGTCGTCGAGAAGAAGATGCAGGAGATCCAGAAGCGCGGCCAGCGCTTCGCCCGCCGGGTGGTGACCGACGAGGCCGCCCGCGAGGAGCTGGCGGACGAGCCGTACAAGCTGGAGCTCATCGGCATCAAGGGCTCCGCGTCGACGGACGACGGCGCGAACGTCGAGGTGGGCGGCGGCGAGCTGACCATCTACGACAACCTCGACGCCAAGACCGGCGAGCTGTGCTGGAAGGACCTCTGCCGCGGCCCCCACCTGCCGACCACCCGGAACATCCCGGCGTTCAAGCTGATGCGGAACGCGGCCGCCTACTGGCGCGGCAGCGAGAAGAACCCGATGCTCCAGCGCATCTACGGCACCGCCTGGCCGTCGAAGGACGAGCTGAAGGCGCACCTCGACTTCCTCGCCGAGGCCGAGAAGCGCGACCACCGCAAGCTGGGCAACGAGCTCGACCTCTTCTCGATCCCGGACGAGATCGGCTCCGGCCTCGCGGTCTTCCACCCCAAGGGCGGCATCATCCGCCGGGTCATGGAGGACTACTCGCGCAAGCGGCACGAGCAGGAGGGCTACGAGTTCGTCTACTCGCCGCACGCCACCAAGGGCAAGCTGTTCGAGAAGTCCGGCCACCTCGACTGGTACGCCGAGGGCATGTACCCCCCCATGCAGCTCGACGAGGGCGTGGACTACTACCTCAAGCCCATGAACTGCCCGATGCACAACCTGATCTTCGACGCGCGCGGACGCTCCTACCGCGAGCTGCCGCTGCGGCTGTTCGAGTTCGGCACCGTGTACCGGTACGAGAAGTCCGGCGTCGTCCACGGTCTGACCCGGGCCCGCGGCTTCACCCAGGACGACGCGCACATCTACTGCACCCGCGAGCAGATGGCGGAGGAGCTGGACCGGACCCTCACCTTCGTCCTGGACCTGCTCCGCGACTACGGTCTGACCGACTTCTACCTGGAGCTGTCCACCAAGGACGAGACCAAGTTCGTCGGCTCGGACGAGGCGTGGGAGGAGGCCACCGCGGTCCTCCAGCAGGTCGCCGAGAAGCAGGGCCTCCCGCTGACCCCCGACCCGGGCGGCGCCGCGTTCTACGGCCCGAAGATCTCGGTGCAGGCGCGGGACGCCATCGGCCGCACCTGGCAGATGTCGACCGTGCAGCTCGACTTCAACCTGCCGGAGCGCTTCGACCTGGAGTACACCGCCCCGGACGGCACCAAGCAGCGCCCGGTCATGATCCACCGCGCGCTGTTCGGCTCGATCGAGCGGTTCTTCGCGGTGCTCCTGGAGCACTACGCGGGCGCGATGCCGCCGTGGCTGGCGCCCGTGCAGGCCGTCGGCATCCCGATCGGCGACTCCCACGTCGAGTACCTCCAGGGCTTCGCGGCCGAGGCGAAGAAGCTGGGCCTCCGGGTCGACGTGGACGCGTCCTCGGACCGGATGCAGAAGAAGATCCGCACCCACCAGAAGCAGAAGGTGCCGTTCATGATCATCGTCGGCGACGACGACATGGCGGCCGGCACCGTCTCCTTCCGCTACCGCGACGGCTCGCAGGAGAACGGCATCCCGCGCGACGCGGCGCTGGCGAAGCTCGTCGACGTGGTGGAGAGCCGCGTCCAGGTGTGACGCCTCTCCGCACGAGCGGTGATCAGGCCCCCGGGGGACTCCCCGGGGGCCTCTTCTCGTCCTCCCTCGTGAACGCCTGGATCAGCCAGGACGAGAACGAACCCGTCACCGCCCCCAGCAGCGCCAGGCCGCAGGCCATCAGGCCCACCGCCGTCACCCGGCCGGCCGGGGTCACCGGGGACACGTCCCCGTACCCCACCGTCGCCAGCGTCGCGCAGGTCCACCAGACCGAGTCGCCGAAGGTGAGGATCGTGGCCCCGGGGGCGTCCACCTCGTGGTGGTAGACCGTGAGCGACCCCGCGAAGCCGAGCAGGGACACGCTGAGGCCCGAGTAGACCATCACGCGCCCGTAGAGGCTGAGCCTCGGACCGTGGCGGCGCTGGACCCTGCCGTACAGGTTCACCATGCGCAGCGGGCGCAGCAGGGGGAGGACCACCACCAGGGTGTCGAGGAGGTGGGTGCGCAGGAAGCGGTGCGGGGCGAGGCCGCTCAGCCGGAGCCGCACCAGGTAGTCCACGACGAAGAAGGTCCAGGAGCCGAGGGTGACCGAGAGGCAGACGTCGTGCCAGACCTCCTGGAGGCCGCGGGCGAGGACGTGGACGGCGTAGGCACCGAGGAAGGCGAAGGAGGCCAGGGCGAGCGGGACCTCCATGCGGCGGTCCCAGTGCTCCAGCCGGGACGGTGCCGGCGGCGGTGGCCTGTCGCTCATCGCACCAGCATGGACGGCGGACGGATGCGTCGCCCCGGCGACACGTTCCGAACGGACGACGCAATATGCTGCACGGCATGACGACTGAGCCGGAGCAGCAGATCGGAGTGGGGACGCAGGACGCGTTCCAGCGCCTGTGGACGCCTCACCGGATGGCGTACATCCAGGGCGAGAACAAGCCGACCGGGCCGGGTGCCGGGGACGGCTGTCCGTTCTGCGCGATCCCCTCGGCGTCGGACGGGGACGGCCTGGTGATCGCGCGCGGCGAGAGCGTGTACGCGGTCCTCAACCTGTACCCGTACAACGGCGGTCACCTCATGGTCGTCCCCTACCGGCACGTCGCCGACTACACGGACCTGGACGCGGCGGAGACGGCGGAGCTGGGCGACTTCACGAAGCGGGCGATGGTGGCGCTGCGGGCGGCCTCCGGCGCGCACGGGTTCAACATCGGCATGAACCAGGGCACGGTGGCGGGCGCCGGCATCGCCGCGCACCTGCACCAGCACGTGGTGCCGCGCTGGGGCGGGGACACCAACTTCATGCCGGTCGTCGGGCACACGAAGGTGCTGCCGCAGCTGCTCGCGGACACCCGGAAGATGCTGGCCGACGCCTGGCCGGCCGGTATCTGAGCCGTACGGAGAGCGAGACCCGGCCCCGATCTGTACGGGGGCCGGGTCCTCGTGTCGTACGGACCGGTCAGGCGTCGTACACGTCGGCCTTCCGGGGGCTCGCCTCCTGGGCGCCGCCGCTGAGGGCGAGCGAGCGGTTGGTGAAGCGCTCGGTGTCGACGTTGTGCTCGTCGAGGACCTTGATGGTGGCCTTGTGGACCGCGCGCAGCACCGGCGTCGCCATGCGGATGGCGTCGTCGGCCATGAAGCGGTTCTTCCAGAGCGGTCCGGCCCAGACGTGGCGCAGGCCGAAGGGCTCCGGCAGGACGAGCTTGCCGCCGAGGAACTCCAGGACCGGCGGGAACCAGGTGAGCGGGGCGCGGACGGCCGTCCGGACGACGTCGTCGGTGGTGGTCAGCGGCAGCTTGACCTCACGGGTCTCCCAGAAGCGGACGGACTTGGAGACCGCCTTGGTCTTCGCCGCGGGCTTCTCGCCGAACAGGCCGTGGACGGGGCCGAGGGCGTGGCCGGTGACCTCGACGCGGAGCGTGTGGTGGAGCGAGGTCACGGTGACCATCATCGTGAGGACGAGGTTCCCGTCCCAGAGGGTGAACTGCACGCCGAGGTAGTGGCGGTTGCCCGCGCCGAACTGCTGGTCGTTGCAGATGCGCTGTATCTCGTGGGGCTTCACCTGGTAGTGGACGATGTTGTCGCCCTCGGGGCGGCTGACGGATCCGGCCCCCTCGCCCACCGGCGAGACGATCCAGTGCTTCACGGTCGGCTTGGGGAAGCCGGTCTTGAGGGAGCCGCGCTCCAGGAGGGTGAGCTGCTCGTGGATCTTGCGGACGACGTCCCAGGCGCGGAAGTCGTGCATCTCCTTGCCCGGTACCGGGACCAGCTCCTCGGCGAGCGTCCAGCTGCCCCAGCGGGTGCCCAGGCCGAGGACGCCCTTGGGACCGGCGTAGAACACGACGTTGGACTGCTGCTCGGCGGAGAGCTTCTCCAGGTTCTGGCGGAGCTCCTCGGCGGCCTTCTCGCCCGGGTCCCGCGGCGCGGCCTCGGGGATCTTGGCGCCGATGCCGCCGCCGCCGAGCAGGGCGCTCCAGCGCTCGCGCAGCTCGACGGCGGTCCTCTCGACGACGCGGCGGGCGAGGAACCAGCCGATGACCGGGGCCACCAGCATGGCGCGCAGATAGGTCGGCAGGATCCCGGCGAAGGGCAGCTTGAACATCACGAGCAGGGCGAGGAACCCGGCGGCGACGAGTACGGCGGTGCCGAGGAAACTGGTGCGCCTGTTGTCGGAGCCCGCGGCGAACCGGCGGAGCTGGATGACGGCGAGCCAGAGCAGCAGGCCGGGCAGGAAGAGGACCCCGCAGACGAGCGTGATCAGCGTCAGCCGCACGTCCCGCTGCTTGCGGATGCGGTTGGCGGCGAGGCAGTGGACCACCACCGGCTGGGGCTCCACGCCGAAGGACTGGATGAGGGCGCCGCGGGCCCCGCCGAGCATCCGCACCTGGACGGCGCGGGAGAAGGCCTCGCCGAGGTCGGGGCGGAAGAGCTTGTGCCACTTGCCCGGGGTGACCGTCGACTTGTACAGGTCGTTGTCGGCTTCCTTGATCTTGTCGACGGGGCCGTCGCGGTACGCGGCGGAGGCGAGGGCGTGGGTCGCCCCCGTCTGCCCGTCCGAGCCCTGGAGGGGGACCTGCGCCCCGAGACCGAAACCGTCCATCGCCACTGCCGCCCCCATCGCGCCGAGTCCCTGTGCGGGCTGTTTCCCAACTGCGGTGCCCCGCACACCTTCTGAGCTGGGCACCCCAGCGTAACCGGGTACCGCCCGGCGCGTCACCGGAGCGCGGGGGGACGGCCGAATGCCGCCCGCCCCGCGGCGGCGGAGCGGGCGGACGTGGCTGTCGGGCCGTCAACCGGGGTCAGTTTTCGGTCTGTTGCCGGAACTTCTCCGCCACGTGGGGCGGCATCGGCTCGTGCCGGACGTACGCGCGGTCGAACCGTCCGGTGCCGTGCGACACGGACCTCAGGTCGGCCGCGTACCGCACGATCTCGGCCTCCGGCACCTCGGCCCGCACGAGGGTCCGCCCCGGGCCCGCCCGGTCGGTGCCGACGATCCGGCCGCGCCGTCCCGACAGGTCGCTCATGACCGGGCCGACGTACTCGTCGGGGACGAGGACCCCGACCCCGTCCACCGGTTCCAGGAGGCGGACGGGGACGTCGGCGGCCGCCTCGCGCAGGGCGAGGGCGCCGGCCGTCTGGAAGGCGGCGTCGGAGGAGTCGACGGAGTGGGCCTTGCCGTCGCGCAGGGTGACCCGGACGTCGACGAGCGGATGGCCGGTGGCGATCCCGCGCGCGGCCTGGGCCCGCACGCCCTTCTCGACGGAGGTGACGAAGGGGCGCGGGACCGCGCCGCCGACCACCTTGTCGACGAACTCGACGCCGCTGCCCGGCGGCAGCGGCTCCACGTCGATCTCGCAGACGGCGTACTGGCCGTGGCCGCCGGACTGCTTGACGTGCCGGCCGCGGCCCGAGGCGGCGCCGCCGAAGGTCTCGCGCAGCGCGACCTCGTAGGGCACGGCGTCGACCCGGACGCCGTGGCGCTCGCGGAGGCGTTCGAGGGCGACGTCCTGGTGGGCCTCGCCCAGGCACCACAGGACCGTCTGCCGGGTGTCCGGGTTCTGTTCGAGCCGCAGGGCCGGGTCCTCGGCGACCAACCGGGCGAGGCCCTGGGAGAGCCGGTCCTCGTCGGCCTTGCCGTGGGCCCGGACGGCGAGCGGCAGCAGCGGTTCGGGCAGGGTCCACGGCTCCATCAGGAGCGGGTCGTCCTTGGCGGAGACGGTGTCGCCGGTCTCCGCGTGCCCGAGGCGGGCGACGCAGGCGAGGTCCCCGGCGACGCAGTGCGCCATGGGGCGCTGCTGCTTGCCGAAGGGGGAGGTCAGACCGCCGATCCGGTCGTCGGCCTCGTGGAGGTCCTGCTCGCCGGGAGCGGGAGCGGGGGCGTGAGCGGAAGCGGGGGCAGGGGCGGGGCGGGGCCGGTCCGCGAGGCCGTGCCCGCAGACGTGGACGGTCTCGTCGGGGCGCAGGGTGCCGGAGAAGACCCGGAGCAGCGAGATCCGGCCCACGTAGGGGTCGGCGGCGGTCTTGACGACCTCGGCGACCAGCGGGCCCCCGGGGTCGCAGGTGACCGCGGGCCGGTGCCGGCCGTCGGGGGTGGTGACGGCGCGCGGCCCGTGCTCCAGGGGGGAGGGGAAGCCGCGGGTGATCAGGTCCAGGAGTTCGACGGTGCCGAGGCCCTGCGTGCCGCCCTCGGCGGCGGGGGCGGCCGCGAGGACCGGGTGGAAGGCGCCCCGGGCGACCGCCTTCTCCAGGTCGGCGACGAGGATCCCCGGGTCGATCGGCTCGCCGCCGAGGTAGCGGTCCATCAGGGTCTCGTCCTCGCTCTCGGCGATGATCCCCTCGATGAGCCGGGCGCGGGCCTCCGCGATCCGCTCCCGCCCGCTCTCGTCGGGCGGTTCCTCCCGCCGCGCCCCCGTGGAGTAGTCGAGGACCCGCTCCGGGAGCAGGTCGATCAGGCCGGTCGCGGGCGCGTGCCCGTCGGCGGCCTCGGGGCCGTGGACCGGCAGGTGGAGGGGGAGGACGGCGTCCGGGTCGTCGTGGCCGAAGAGCCCGGCGCAGACCCCGGTCAGCTCCGCGAAGCCGGTGCGGGCCGTGTCGAGGTGGGTGACGACGATGGCGCGGGGCATGCCGACGGCGGCGCACTCCTCCCAGATCGCGCGCGTGGAGGCGGCGACGGCGTCGGCCTCCTGGGCGGCCGAGACGACGAAGAGGGCCGCGTCCGCCGCGCGCAGACCGGCCCTCAGCTCCCCGACGAAGTCGGCGTACCCGGGGGTGTCGATCAGATTGATCTTGTGGCCGTCCCAGCCGACCGGGACGAGCGAGAGCTGGACGGAGCGGTGGCGGCGCCGCTCGATCTCGTCGTGGTCCGAGACCGTGCCGCCGTCCTCGACGCGTCCGGCCCGGTTGAGCGCGCCCGCGGTCTGCGCGAGGGCCTCGACGAGCGTCGTCTTGCCCGATCCGCTGTGGCCGACCAGCACCACGTTCCGTATGTCCGAGGGCCGGTCGGCCGTCGGAGCCCTGCCGGCGGCCCCGGCGGGTGTCTTCGCCCTGTCACCCATGACGTGTTCCTCCCGACTGCTCGCACGGTGCGGCGGGACGCGGGCGCGGGGGAGCGGCGTGTCGTGGTGGCGCGGCTTCCGCGGTGCCCGCGGTGCCTCGGTGGTCCTTCGAGCTTGGCACCGACACCGGGGCGCGTCCATCGGTCGGGGGCCCGCGCGCCGCGTCCGCCGGGCTCCCGCGGGGGACGCCGACGCGGCGGGGCGGGCTCCCGACCGATGGACGCCGACGCGGCGGGGCGGGTACCCGCCGGTAGCCGGGGGCACCGGTGACTACGATGGGCGGGCCGGTGGTCGCAGGGGCCGCGCGGCCCACCGAACCTCGGGAAGGCCATGCTGAACAAGTACGCGCGTGCCTTTTTCACGCGTGTCCTCACACCGTTCGCCGCGTTTCTGCTCCGCAGGGGCGTCAGCCCCGACGCGGTCACGCTCATCGGCACGGCGGGGGTGATGGCCGGCGCGCTGGTCTTCTTCCCCCGCGGAGAGTTCTTCTGGGGAACGATCGTCATCACCCTGTTCGTCTTCTCCGACCTCGTCGACGGCAACATGGCCCGGCAGGCGGGCGTCTCCAGCCGCTGGGGCGCCTTCCTCGACTCGACGCTCGACCGGGTCGCCGACGGCGCGATCTTCGGCGGCTTCGCGCTCTGGTACGCCGGCAAGGGCGACGACAACGTGATGTGCGCCGTGTCCATCTTCTGCCTGGCGAGCGGTCAGGTCGTCTCGTACACCAAGGCCCGAGGCGAGTCGATCGGGCTGCCGGTCGCCGTCAACGGCCTGGTCGAGCGCGCCGAGCGGCTCGTGATCTCCCTGGTCGCCGCCGGGCTCGCCGGACTGCACGCCTTCGGCGTCCCCGGCGTCCAGGTGCTGCTGCCGATCGCGCTGTGGATCGTGGCCGCCGGCAGCGCGGTCACCCTGGGGCAGCGGGTGGTCACCGTGCGGCGGGAGTCGGCCGAGGCGGACGCCGCCGCGGCCGGGGGAAGCGGGGCGGCGTCGTGAGCGACCTCAAGGACCGGCTCAGCGACGGCCTGTACGGGCTTGGCTGGGCGACCGTGAAGAAGCTTCCCGAGCCGGTGGCCGCGGGCCTCGGCCGACGGATCGCCGACGTCGCGTGGAAGCGGCGCGGCAAGAGCGTCCTGCGCCTGGAGTCCAACCTCGCGCGCGTGGTGCCGGACGCCACGCCCGAGCGGCTCGCCGAGCTGTCGAGGGCCGGGATGCGCTCGTACATGCGGTACTGGATGGAGTCCTTCCGGCTGCCGACCTGGAGCAAGGAGCGGGTCGAACGCGGGATAGACATCAAGGACATCCACTATCTGAAGGAAGGCCTCGCCTCCGGGCGCGGGGTCGTCCTCGCCCTGCCGCACCTGGCGAACTGGGACCTCGCGGGCGTGTGGGCGACCCGCGTGCTCGGCCTGCCGTTCACCACGGTCGCGGAGCGGCTGAAGCCGGAGTCGCTGTACGACCGGTTCGTCGCCTACCGCGAGTCCCTGGGCATGGAGGTCGTGCCGCACACCGGCGGCTCCGCCTTCGGCAGGCTGGCGCGGCGGCTGCGGGCCGGCGGGCTCGTCTGCCTGGTCGCGGACCGGGACCTGTCGGCCTCCGGCACCGAGGTCACGTTCTTCGGGGAGACCGCGCGGATGCCGGCGGGGCCGGCGATACTCGCCCAGCAGACGGGCGCCCTGCTGCTGCCGGTGACGCTCTGGTACGACGACACGCCCGTCATGAAGGGCCGGGTCCACCCGCCGGTGGACGTGCCGGACGCGGGTACACGGGCGGAGAGGACGGCCGTCATGACGCAGGCCCTCGCCGACGCCTTCGCCGAGGGCATCGCGGACCACCCGGAGGACTGGCACATGCTGCAACGGCTGTGGCTCGCGGACCTGGAGGAGCGGGCTCCGGGCGAGGGGGCCCCGGGTGAGCGGGCTCCGGACGGCCGGGCTCCGGGTGAGCCGGCTTCGGGCGGGAGAGAGGGCGGGGCGGCGTGAAGATCGGGATCGTCTGCCCGTACTCCTGGGACGTGCCGGGCGGCGTCCAGTTCCACATCCGCGACCTGGCCGAGCACCTGATCCGGCTCGGCCACGAGGTCTCCGTCCTGGCTCCCGCCGACGACGAGACCCCGCTGCCGCCGTACGTGGTCTCGGCCGGCCGGGCCGTCCCCGTGCCGTACAACGGCTCGGTGGCCCGGCTCAACTTCGGCTTCCTGTCCGCCGCGCGGGTGCGCCGCTGGCTGCACGACAACGCCTTCGACGTCGTGCACATCCACGAGCCCACCTCGCCGTCGCTCGGGCTGCTCACCTGCTGGGCGGCGCAGGGTCCGATCGTGGCGACCTTCCACACCTCGAACCCGCGCTCGCGGGCGATGATCGCCGCGTACCCGATCCTCCAGCCCGCCCTGGAGAAGATCAGCGCGCGGATCGCGGTGAGCGAGTACGCGCGGCGCACGCTCGTCGAGCACCTCGGCGGCGACGCCGTCGTCATCCCCAACGGCGTCGACGTGGACTTCTTCGCCCGCGCCGAGCCGAAGAAGGAGTGGCAGGGCGAGACCCTCGGCTTCATCGGCCGGATCGACGAGCCCCGCAAGGGCCTGCCCGTCCTCATGAAGGCGCTGCCCCGCGTCCTCACCGAGCGGCCCGGGGCGCGGCTCCTGGTCGCCGGGCGCGGCGACGAGGAGGAGGCGGTGGCGTCGCTGCCGCGCGAGATGCGGTCCCGGGTGGAGTTCCTCGGCATGGTCAGCGACGAGGACAAGGCGCGGCTGCTGCGCAGCGTCGACGTGTACGTGGCGCCCAACACCGGCGGCGAGAGCTTCGGCATCATCCTCGTCGAGGCGATGTCGGCCGGCGCGCCCGTGCTCGCCGCCGACCTGGACGCCTTCGCGCAGGTCCTCGACCAGGGCGGCGCGGGCGAACTCTTCGCCAACGAGGACGCCGACGCCCTCGCGGACGCGGCGATCCGCCTCCTGGGCGACGAGGAGCGCCGCAAGGAGCTGAGCGCCCGGGGCTCGGCCCACGTCCGCCGCTTCGACTGGTCCACCGTCGGCGCGGACGTCCTCGCGGTCTACGAGACCGTCACGGACGGCGCGGCGGCCGTGGACACGGACGAACGGGCGGGCGGCCTGCGGGCACGGCTGGGGTTGTAGGGAGCACCGGGGCTCTCGGCTGCCCTCGGTCCGGGTCCTCCGGTCCGGGTCCTCAGCCCCGGTCCCGGGCCTGGCCCCGCCCTTCGGGAAGGCGTGCCGCCACCGCCCCGGTAGCCTGTGCGCCCGTGACCCAAACCCTGATCTGGACCGTCGTCGCGCTGATCGTCATCGGCGTCTACCTCAGCTGGACCGCCGGGCGGCTCGACCGGCTGCACTCGCGCATCGACGCCGCCCGCGCGGCCCTGGACGCCCAGCTGCTGCGCCGGGCCTCGGTCACCCAGGAGCTGGCCACCTCCGGGGTCCTCGACCCGGCCGCCTCGATCGTGCTCTACGAGGCCGCGCACGCCGCCCGGCAGGCCGAGGAGGACCAGCGGGAGGTCGCCGAGAGCGAGCTCAGCCAGGCGCTGCGGGCCGTCTTCGGCGAGCCCGAGCAGATGGACCTCGTCCGGGAGGCCCCGGGCGGCGAGGAGGCCGCGGGGGAGCTGGCGCAGGCCGTGCGCCGGGTGCCGATGGCCCGCCGCTTCCACAACGACGCCGTACGGGCCGCCCGGGCCCTGCGCCGCCACCGCACGGTCCGCTGGTTCCGGCTCGCGGGCCACGCGCCCTTCCCACTGGCCTTCGAAATGGACGACGAGCCCCCGGTGGCCCTTGCCGATCGCCCGGCTTGATCCTTCCAACCTGCGAAAACGATCCACCGGGTCCACATTGGCCCTTGCCGTGGCCCCCGAGTGGACTGTTTCCTCGTCTCTGTCGTCAACCCCCGTTGTCACCAGTGAGGTATCCGTGTCCACCACGCCTTCCACCCCCTCCTCGTCCCCCGAGACCGGCACCGCGCGCGTGAAGCGCGGCATGGCCGAGCAGCTCAAGGGCGGCGTGATCATGGACGTGGTCAACGCCGAGCAGGCGAAGATCGCCGAGGACGCCGGCGCCGTGGCCGTCATGGCCCTGGAGCGGGTCCCCGCGGACATCCGCAAGGACGGCGGCGTGGCCCGCATGTCCGACCCGAACATGATCGAGGAGATCATCGGCGCGGTCTCCATCCCGGTGATGGCCAAGTCCCGCATCGGCCACTTCGTCGAGGCCCAGGTCCTCCAGTCCCTCGGCGTCGACTACATCGACGAGTCCGAGGTCCTCACCCCGGCCGACGAGGTCAACCACTCCGACAAGTGGGCCTTCACCACCCCCTTCGTCTGTGGCGCCACCAACCTGGGCGAGGCCCTGCGCCGCATCGCCGAGGGCGCGGCCATGATCCGCTCCAAGGGCGAGGCCGGCACCGGCAACGTCGTCGAGGCCGTCCGCCACCTGCGCCAGATCAAGAACGAGATCGCCAGGCTGCGCGGCTTCGACAACAACGAGCTGTTCGCCGCCGCCAAGGACCTGCGCGCCCCGTACGAGCTCGTCAAGGAGGTCGCCGAGCTCGGCAAGCTGCCGGTCGTCCTCTTCTCCGCCGGTGGTGTCGCCACCCCCGCCGACGCCGCGCTCATGCGCCAGCTCGGCGCCGAGGGCGTCTTCGTCGGCTCCGGCATCTTCAAGTCGGGCGACCCGGCCAAGCGCGCCGCCGCCATCGTGAAGGCCACCACCTTCTACGACGACCCGAAGGTCATCGCGGACGCCTCCCGCAACCTGGGCGAGGCCATGGTCGGCATCAACTGCGACACCCTCCCCGAGGCCGAGCGCTACGCCAACCGGGGCTGGTAAGCACCGATGAGCAGCACTCCCGTGATGGGTGTCCTGGCCCTCCAGGGCGACGTGCGGGAGCACCTGATCGCCCTGGCCGCGGCGGACGCCGTGGCCAGGCCGGTGAGGCGCCCCGAGGAGCTCGCCGAGGTCGACGGCCTGGTCATTCCCGGTGGTGAGTCCACCACCATCTCCAAGCTGGCCGCGCTCTTCGGCCTCATGGAGCCGCTGCGCGAGCGCATCGCCGCCGGCCTCCCGGTCTACGGCACCTGCGCCGGCCTGATCATGCTCGCCGACAAGATCCTCGACCCGCGCTCGGGCCAGGAGACCTTCGGCGGCATCGACATGATCGTCCGCCGCAACGCCTTCGGCCGGCAGAACGAGTCCTTCGAGGCCGACGTCACCGTCGCGGGCGTCGCGGGCGGCCCCGTCGAGGGCGTCTTCATCCGGGCCCCCTGGGTGGAGTCGGTCGGCGCGGACGTCGAGGTCCTCGCCGAGCACGGGGGCCACGTCGTCGCCGTACGGCAGGGCCGGGCGCTCGCGACCTCGTTCCATCCCGAACTCACCGGCGACCACCGCATCCACGCCCTGTTCGTCGACATGGTGCGCGCGGCGGGCTGATCCGATCCCGGTAGGATCTCTGGGGTTCGTTCAGAAATGGGTTACGCGAAGGAGACAGGCAGATGTCCGGCCACTCTAAATGGGCTACGACGAAGCACAAGAAGGCCGTGATCGACGCCAAGCGCGGCAAGCTCTTCGCGAAGCTGATCAAGAACATCGAGGTCGCGGCCCGCACGGGCGGCGCCGACCCCGAGGGCAACCCGACCCTCTTCGACGCCATCCAGAAGGCCAAGAAGAGCTCGGTCCCGAACAAGAACATCGACTCCGCGGTCAAGCGCGGCGGCGGCCTCGAGGCCGGCGGCGTCGACTACGCCACGATCATGTACGAGGGCTACGGCCCGAACGGCGTCGCGGTGCTCATCGAGTGCCTCACCGACAACCGCAACCGCGCCGCCTCCGACGTGCGCGTGGCCATGACCCGCAACGGCGGCTCCATGGCCGACCCGGGCTCCGTCTCGTACCTGTTCAACCGCAAGGGCGTCGTCGTGCTCCCCAAGGGCGAGCTGTCCGAGGACGACGTCCTGGCCGCGGTGCTCGAAGCGGGCGCCGAGGAGGTCAACGACCTCGGAGAGTCCTTCGAGGTCGTCAGCGAGGCCACCGACCTGGTCGCGGTCCGCACCGCCCTCCAGGAGGCCGGCATCGACTACGACTCCGCCGATTCCAGCTTCGTCCCGACCATGCAGGTCGAGCTGGACGAGGAGGGCGCGCGCAAGATGTTCAAGCTGATCGACGCGCTCGAGGACAGCGACGACGTGCAGAACGTCTTCGCCAACTTCGACGTCAGCGACGAGGTCATGGCGAAGGTCGACGCCTGATCACCTGCTTTTCGCGGCGGGCCGACGGGGACACGCTCCCGTCGGCCCGCCGCTTTGTCGGTGGCAGCCGATAGCCTGCTCAAACAGGAGATCGAAGGGAGGGGGGTGACGTGCGCGTACTCGGAGTGGACCCCGGGCTCACCCGGTGCGGCGTCGGCGTCGTCGAGGGCGTCGCCGGCCGGCCCCTGACCATGCTCGGCGTCGGAGTGGTGCGGACGCCCGCGGACGCCGACACCGGCATGCGCCTGGTCGGCATCGAGCAGGGCATAGAGGAGTGGATCGACCGCTTCTCGCCCGAACTCGTCGCCGTGGAGCGGGTGTTCAGCCAGCACAACGTGCGCACGGTGATGGGCACCGCCCAGGCCAGCGCGGTCGCCATGCTCTGTGCCTCCCGCCGCGGCATCCCCGTCGCCCTGCACACCCCCAGCGAGGTCAAGGCCGCCGTCACCGGCAGCGGCCGCGCGGACAAGGCCCAGGTCGGCACCATGGTGACCCGGCTCCTCCGGCTCTCCGAGCCGCCCAAGCCCGCCGACGCCGCCGACGCCCTCGCCCTCGCCATCTGCCACATCTGGCGCGCCCCCGCCCAGAACCGGCTCCAGCAGGCCGTCGCCGCCCAGAACCGCCTCCAGGAAGCGGCCGCCCGGCACGCGTCCGCAGTGAAAGGCCGAACCCGATGATCGCCTTCGTCAGCGGCCAGGTCGCCGCCCTCGCCCCCACCACGGCCGTCGTCCAGGTCGGCGGCGTGGGCATGTCCCTCCAGTGCACCCCGGCGACCATCGCCGGACTGCGGATCGGCGAGGAGGCCCGGCTCGCCACCTCCCTCGTCGTCCGCGAGGACTCCCTCACCCTGTACGGCTTCGCCGACGACGACGAGCGGCAGGTCTTCGAGCTCCTCCAGACCGCCAGCGGCGTCGGCCCCCGCCTCGCCCAGGCCATGCTCGGCGTCCACAGCCCCGACGCGCTGCGCCTGGCCGTCTCCACCGGGGACGAGAAGGCCCTCACGGCCGTCCCCGGCATCGGGAAGAAGGGCGCGCAGAAGCTCCTGCTCGAACTGAAGGACAAGCTCGGCTCGCCCCTCGGCAGCAGCGGCCTCGTCGGCGCCCAGCGCGTCGCCTCCGGCCCCGCGCCCTGGACCGAGCAGCTCACCGCCGCCCTCATCGGCCTCGGCTACGCGAGCCGCGAGGCCGAGGAGGCCGTCGACGCCGTCACCCCGCAGGCCGAGGCCGCCCTCGCCGAGACCGGCACCGCCCCCGTGCCGCAGCTCCTCCGCGCCGCCCTGCAGACCCTCAACCGCGCCCGCTGACCACCCCCGACCGCGCCCGGCCGGGCCGTACGAACGAGAAGGCACCCACCGTGAACTGGGACGACGACACCACCGCCGGGGCACCCGACGCCGAGGCGCGCATCGTCGGCGCCGCCGCGGAAGGCGACGACCAGGCCGTCGAGGCGGCCCTGCGGCCCAAGGACCTCGACGAGTTCGTCGGCCAGGAGAAGGTCCGCCAGCAGCTCGACCTGGTCCTCAAGGCCGCCCGGCAGCGCGGCGCCACCGCCGACCACGTCCTGCTCTCCGGCGCTCCCGGACTCGGCAAGACCACCCTCTCGATGATCATCGCGGCCGAGATGAACGCCCCGATCCGCATCACCTCCGGCCCCGCCATCCAGCACGCCGGAGACCTCGCCGCGATCCTCTCCTCCCTCCAGGAGGGCGAGATCCTCTTCCTCGACGAGATCCACCGCATGTCCCGGCCCGCCGAGGAGATGCTCTACATGGCGATGGAGGACTTCCGCGTCGACGTCATCGTCGGCAAGGGCCCCGGCGCCACCGCCATCCCCCTCGAACTGCCGCCCTTCACCCTCGTCGGCGCCACCACCCGCGCCGGACTCCTGCCGCCCCCGCTGCGCGACCGCTTCGGCTTCACCGGCCACATGGAGTTCTACGACCCGTCCGAGCTCCAGCGGGTCATCCACCGCTCCGCCGGACTCCTCGACGTCGCCATCGACCCGGCCGGGGCCGCCGAGATCGCCGGCCGCTCCCGCGGCACCCCCCGCATCGCCAACCGCCTGCTGCGCCGGGTCCGCGACTACGCCCAGGTCAGGGCGGACGGAGCGATCACCCGGGAGATCTCCGAGGCCGCCCTCAGCGTGTACGAGGTCGACGGCCGCGGCCTCGACCGGCTCGACCGCGCCGTCCTGGAGGCCCTCCTCAAGCTCTTCGGCGGCGGACCGGTCGGCCTGTCCACCCTCGCCGTCGCGGTGGGGGAGGAGCGCGAGACCGTCGAGGAGGTCGCCGAGCCCTTCCTCGTGCGCGAGGGGCTACTGGCCCGCACGCCCCGCGGCCGGGTCGCCACCCCCGCCGCCTGGGCGCACCTCGGTCTCGTTCCGCCGCAGGCAGCGGGCCCGGGCGGCGCGGGGAGCGGGACGGGAACGGGACAACAGGGGCTCTTCGGGGCGTGACGGTGCGGACACTCGCCCGTACCGGAACCAGGGTGCGATGCTGGACGTTGTTCCAGCGATGCGGACTCGCCTAGACTCCGCCGATGCCGCCCTTTCCGGTCGGCGCGCCCACCCCCGAAGATCAGGCCGCGGGTTCTCCGCGACCATGCGAAGGAAACCCGTCCCGTGAACATCGTGACCCTCCTCCCCTTCATCGTCCTCATCGGGGCCATGTTCCTGATGACCCGCTCCGCCAAGAAGAAGCAGCAGGCGGCGGCGCAGATGCGTGACGAGATGCAGCCCGGCACCGGCGTGCGCACGATCGGGGGGATGTACGCCACCGTCAAGGAGATCGGCGACGAGACCGTCCTCCTCGAGGTCGCCCCGGGCGTGCACGCCGTCTACGCGAAGAACGCGATCGGCGCGGTCCTCGAGGACTCCGAGTACAACCGGATCGTCCACGGCGACGACGACGGCGACGAGTCCTCGGACTCCGCCACCGTCGTCCCGGACGACGCCTCCTCGCTGACCGGCGGCGCCACCGACGTCACCGCCGAGGACGCGCCCAAGGCCGACCTGACGAAGAAGTCGGACGCGGCCGAGGCCGCCGCCGAGGGGGAGAAGGACGGCAAGACCGACGGCGAGGCCGGCGCGAAGTAATCGCGATCGGGGGAACGCGCGCACGCCCACCGGCGGGCGGGCGCCCCCGAACGGTTCCACGTCTGCGGGGGATGGTCCCCACACACACTTCGTGGCCGTCGCGCGCACACCCGTCGCGCGGCGGTTGGACAGGGAGATACGACAGGTGGCAGCACCGAAGAAGGGCCGAAGGCCGGCGGGGGGACAGAGCCGGCCGGGCCGCGCCCTGGCACTCATCCTGATCGCCATGGTCGCGCTCACCGGCGGCATGTTCTGGTCGGGGCACACCACCCCGCGCCTCGGCATCGACCTCGCCGGCGGCACGTCGATCACGCTCAAGGCCAAGGCCGACCCCGGCCAGGAGTCGGCGGTCAACGAGACCAACATGAACACGGCGGTCGACATCATCGAGCGCCGTGTCAACGGTCTGGGTGTCTCCGAGGCCGAGGTCCAGACCCAGGGCCGCGAGAACATCATCGTCAACATCCCCCGCGGGACGAACGAGAAGCAGGCCCGTGAGCAGGTCGGCACCACCGCCCAGCTCTACTTCCGGCCCGTTCTCGCGGTGACGAACGGCGCGCCCCAGGCCGCGCCGACCGCCACCCCCTCGGGCTCGGCCTCGCCGAAGCCGTCGGCCACCCCCTCCGGTGCCACCGCGGGCGAGAAGTCGGCCACCCCGTCGGCCACCGCCTCCACGCAGGGCCGCGCGCTCACCGAGGCCCTCAAGGCCCCGAGCCCGACGCCCACCGGCAGCGCCTCGCCCTCGTCCTCCGCGACGCCGAAGGCCACCGGGACCCCGCAGGCGACTCCCACGCCCGACCCCGGCACCGCGGCGCTGGAGCAGAAGTTCACCGCCCTGAACTGCCTCGACCCCAAGCAGCGCACCGCCGCCGGCCAGGGCGTCAAGCCGGCCGAGCCCACCGTGGCCTGCGGCGAGGACGCCCCGGGCGTCTGGTCGAAGTACCTCCTCGGCCCGGCCGAGGTGGAGGGCCGCGACGTCGACGACGCCCAGGGC
Organism: Streptomyces sp. NPDC092045; assembly: GCF_044756005.1. NCBI lineage: Bacteria > Bacillati > Actinomycetota > Actinomycetes > Kitasatosporales > Streptomycetaceae > Streptomyces > Streptomyces sp. NPDC092045. The sequence continues at coordinate 64,055 of NZ_JBIVSC010000020.1, forward strand.
GCCTTCGACCAGCAGCGCGGCATGTGGATCGTCACCATGGACTTCACCGACGGCGGATCGAAGAAGTTCCAGTCGATCACCAGCAAGCTGTCGCAGCAGGCCGACCCCCAGAACCGGTTCGCGATCGTCCTCGACGGCGAGGTCGTCTCGGCCCCCTCGGTGCGCCAGACGCTGAGCGCCAGCGCCGAGATCTCCGGCAGCTTCACCCAGCAGTCCGCCCAGGACCTCGGCAACATCCTGTCCTACGGCGCCCTGCCGCTCTCCTTCCAGACCCAGAGCGTCGACACCGTCACCGCCGCGCTCGGCGGCGACCAGCTGGAGGCCGGCCTGATCGCCGGCGCCATCGGCCTCGCCCTGGTCATCGTCTACCTGGTCGCCTACTACCGCGGCCTGTCGCTGATCGCCATCCTCAGCCTCGGCGTCTCCGCGCTGCTGACCTACGTGATCATGTCCCTGCTCGGCCCGGCCATCGGCTTCGCGCTGAACCTGCCGGCCGTCTGCGGCGCCATCGTCGCCATCGGCATCACGGCGGACTCGTTCATCGTCTACTTCGAGCGCATCCGCGACGAGCTCCGCGAGGGCCGCACACTCCGCCCGGCCGTCGAGCGCGCCTGGCCGCGCGCCCGCCGCACCATCCTGGTCTCCGACTTCGTGTCGTTCCTGGCCGCGGCCGTGCTCTTCGTCGTCACCGTCGGCAAGGTCCAGGGCTTCGCGTTCACGCTCGGCCTGACCACCCTGCTCGACATCGTCGTGGTGTTCCTCTTCACCAAGCCGATCATGACGCTGCTCGCGCGGACCAAGTTCTTCGGCGACGGCCACCCGTGGTCCGGCCTGGACCCGAAGCGCCTCGGTGCCAAGCCGCCGCTGCGCCGCACCCGCCGCACCACCGCCCCCGCCGGCCCTGTCGACCCGAAGGAGGCGTGAGATGTCGAAGCTCGGAGATCTCGGCGCCCGACTCCACCGCGGTGAGGTCGGCTACGACTTCATCGGCAACCGCAAGATCTGGTACGGCCTGTCCGTCCTGATCACCATCACCGCCATCGTCGCCCTGGCCGTCCGCGGCCTCAACATGGGCATCGAGTTCCAGGGCGGCGCCGTCTTCACCACCCCGAAGACGGACGTCTCGGTCAGCCAGGCCCAGGAGTACGCGGAGGAGGCCTCCGGCCACGACGCGATCGTCCAGCAGCTCGGCAACGGCTCGCTGCGCATCCAGGTCGGCGGTCTCGACACCGCCCAGTCCGACCAGGTCCGCTCGGAGCTGGCCAAGGACCTGAACGTCGCCGAGGACAAGATCGCCGCCGAGCTGGTCGGCCCGAGCTGGGGCGAGCAGATCGCCAACAAGGCCTGGACCGGCCTCGGGGTCTTCATGATCCTGGTGGTGATCTACCTGGCCATCGCCTTCGAGTGGAGAATGGCGGTCGCGGCGCTCATCGCCCTCATCCACGACCTCACCATCACCGTGGGCATCTACTCCCTGGTCGGCTTCGAGGTCACCGTCGGCACGGTCATCGGCCTGCTGACGATCCTCGGCTATTCGCTGTACGACACGGTGGTCGTCTTCGACTCCCTCAAGGAGTCCACGAAGGACATCACGAAGCAGACCCGCTTCACCTACAGCGAGCTGGCCAACCGCTCGATCAACGGCACCCTGGTCCGTTCGATCAACACCACCGTCGTCGCCCTGCTGCCGGTCGCCGGCCTGCTCTTCATCGGCGGCGGCGTCCTCGGCGCCGGCATGCTCAACGACATCTCGCTGTCGCTGTTCGTGGGCCTCGCGGCAGGCGCGTACTCGTCGATCTTCATCGCCACCCCGCTCGTCGCCGACCTCAAGGAGCGCGACCCGGCGATCAAGGCCCTCAAGAAGCGCGTCCTGGCCAAGCGGGCCAGCGCCGCCGCCAAGGGCGAGTCCGCGGACGGCGACGCGTTCGCCGACGGCACCGAGGCCGCGGTCGTCGGCCCCCGGGCCGGACGCCGGGGCCGCACCCAGGAGCACCGAGGATGACCGCCGGGGCCCAGGACGTCACCGACCTCCTGCTCAGCCGCATCCGCGACGTACCGGACTACCCGAAGCCCGGCGTGCTGTTCAAGGACATCACGCCGCTGCTCGCGGACCCGGAGGCGTTCGGGGCCCTCACCGGCACCCTCGCCGGGCTGTGCGCCGCGCACGGCGCGACGAAGGTCGTCGGCCTGGAGGCCCGCGGCTTCATCCTGGCCGCCCCGGTGGCCGTCCGCGCGGGCCTGGGCTTCATCCCGGTCCGCAAGGCCGGCAAGCTCCCCGGCGCCACGCTCCGCCAGGCGTACGAGCTGGAGTACGGCACCGCCGAGATCGAGGTGCACGCCGAGGACCTGGTCGCGGGCGACCGCGTCATGGTCATCGACGACGTCCTCGCCACCGGCGGCACGGCCGAGGCCTCCCTCGAACTCGTCCGCCGCGCCGGCGCCGAGGTCGCGGGCGTCGCCGTCCTCATGGAGCTGGGCTTCCTGCCGGGCCGCGCCCGGCTGGAGCCGGCCCTGAAGGGCGCTCCGCTCACGGCGCTGATCACCGTCTGACACCGGGCTCCGGCCCGTACGGGGCGCTCCGGGGAATCCCCGGAGCGCCCCCGTCGTTTTCCGGAGTGCCCCGGTCCGGCCGCCCGGGAACGGATGCCGCCCGTGGCCGGATCCGTTCACTCCCCGGCCGCGTGAGCAGTGCGGGTCCGGGCTCGATACCATGGCCGTTCCGGGCCTGACCGGGGGACCCGGACATGCACGAGGAGCGCTCTTGCCAGACGAGGCCCAGCCAATCTCCGCCGCGCAGCCCGACCCGAAGGCCGAAAAGGCCGCGCCGGGGACCGGCACGCCCCAGAACAAGCCCGCGGAGACCGGGCCCGCGCCCGCCGCGCCCGAGCCGGCCCCCGCGGCCGCTCCGGCCGCGCGCCCCGCGCCGACCGCGCCCGCCCGCTCGGGCGGCTCGTCCAACCGCGTCCGCGCCCGCCTCGCCCGGCTCGGCGTGCAGCGCTCCTCCCCGTACAACCCGGTCCTCGAACCGCTGCTCCGGATCGTCCGCTCCAACGACCCCAAGATCGAGACGGCCACGCTGCGCCAGGTCGAGCGGGCCTACCAGGTCGCCGAGCGCTGGCACCGCGGCCAGAAGCGCAAGAGCGGCGACCCGTACATCACGCACCCGCTCGCCGTCACCACCATCCTCGCCGAGCTCGGCATGGACCCGGCGACCCTGATGGCCGGACTCCTGCACGACACCGTCGAGGACACCGAGTACGGCCTCGACACCCTCCGCCGGGACTTCGGCGACCAGGTCGCGCTGCTCGTCGACGGCGTCACCAAGCTCGACAAGGTCAAGTTCGGCGAGGCCGCCCAGGCCGAGACCGTCCGCAAGATGGTCGTCGCCATGGCCAAGGACCCGCGCGTCCTGGTCATCAAGCTCGCCGACCGCCTGCACAACATGCGCACCATGCGCTACCTCAAGCGGGAGAAGCAGGAGAAGAAGGCCCGCGAGACCCTGGAGATCTACGCGCCCCTGGCCCACCGGCTGGGCATGAACACCATCAAGTGGGAGCTGGAGGACCTCGCCTTCGCGATCCTCTACCCCAAGATGTACGACGAGATCGTCCGGCTCGTCGCCGAGCGCGCCCCCAAGCGGGACGAGTACCTGGCCGTCGTCACCGACGAGGTCCAGGCCGACCTGCGCGCCGCCCGCATCAAGGCCACCGTCACCGGCCGCCCCAAGCACTACTACAGCGTCTACCAGAAGATGATCGTCCGCGGCCGGGACTTCGCGGAGATCTACGACCTGGTCGGCATCCGCGTCCTCGTGGACACCGTCCGCGACTGCTACGCGGCCCTCGGCACCGTCCACGCGCGATGGAACCCGGTCCCCGGCCGGTTCAAGGACTACATCGCGATGCCGAAGTTCAACATGTACCAGTCGCTGCACACGACGGTCATCGGACCCAACGGCAAGCCCGTCGAGCTCCAGATCCGCACCTTCGACATGCACCGGCGCGCCGAGTACGGCATCGCCGCGCACTGGAAGTACAAGCAGGAGGCCGTCGCCGGCGCCTCCAAGGTGCGCACCGACGTGCCGAAGAAGACCGGCAAGGACGACCACCTCAACGACATGGCGTGGCTCCGCCAGCTCCTCGACTGGCAGAAGGAGACCGAGGACCCCGGCGAGTTCCTGGAGTCCCTGCGCTTCGACCTCTCCCGCAACGAGGTCTTCGTCTTCACGCCCAAGGGCGACGTCATCGCGCTGCCCGCCGGCGCCACCCCCGTCGACTTCTCCTACGCGGTCCACACCGAGGTCGGCCACCGCACGATAGGGGCCCGGGTCAACGGGCGGCTCGTCCCGCTCGAATCGACCCTCGACAACGGCGACCTGGTCGAGGTCTTCACCTCCAAGGCCGCCGGCGCGGGCCCCTCGCGCGACTGGCTCGGCTTCGTCAAGTCCCCGCGCGCCCGCAACAAGATCCGCGCCTGGTTCTCCAAGGAGCGCCGGGACGAGGCCATCGAGCAGGGCAAGGACGCCATCGCGCGGGCCATGCGCAAGCAGAACCTGCCGATCCAGCGGATCCTCACCGGCGACTCCCTCGTCACCCTCGCCCACGAGATGCGCTACAGCGACATCTCCTCGCTGTACGCGGCGATCGGCGAGGGCCACGTCACCGCCCAGTCCATCGTGCAGAAGCTGGTCCAGGCGCTCGGCGGCGAGGAGGCCGCCACCGAGGACATCGACGAGTCCGCGCCGCCGGCCCGCGGCCGCTCCAAGCGCCGCTCCAACGCCGACCCCGGCGTCGTCGTCAAGGGCGTCGAGGACGTCTGGGTGAAGCTGGCCCGCTGCTGCACCCCCGTCCCCGGCGACCCGATCATCGGCTTCGTCACCCGGGGCAGCGGGGTCTCGGTGCACCGCAGCGACTGCGTCAACGTGGACTCGCTGTCCCGGGAGCCGGAGCGGATCCTGGAGGTCGAGTGGGCCCCGACCCAGTCCTCGGTCTTCCTCGTCGCCATCCAGGTCGAGGCCCTGGACCGCTCCCGGCTGCTCTCCGACGTCACCCGGGTCCTCTCCGACCAGCACGTCAACATCCTCTCGGCGGCCGTCCAGACCTCCCGCGACCGGGTGGCCACCTCCCGCTTCACCTTCGAGATGGGCGACCCGAAGCACCTGGGCCACGTCCTGAAGGCCGTGCGGGGCGTGGAGGGCGTCTACGACGTGTACCGCGTGACCTCGGCCCGTCGGCCGTAACGGCGCCGCACGAAGGAGGGCGGCCCCGGTACCTGCGTACCGGGGCCGCCCTCCTTCGCGTACGGGCGGATCAGCCGCCGAACTCCTCCAGACCCTTCAGGGCCTGGTCGAGCAGGGCCTGGCGGCCCTCCAGCTCGCGCGAGAGCTTGTCGGCCTTGGCGTCGTTGCCGGCGGCGCGGGCCGCGTCGATCTGCTTGCGCAGCTTCTCGACCGCGTCCTGGAGCTGGCCGGTCAGACCCGCGGCACGCGCGCGCGCCTCCGGGTTCGTCCGGCGCCACTCGGCCTCCTCGGCCTCCTGGATCGCCCGCTCCACCGCGTGCATCCGGCCCTCGACCTTGGGGCGGGCGTCACGCGGGACGTGGCCGACGGCCTCCCAGCGCTCGTTGAGGGAGCGGAAGGCCGCGCGGGCCGCCTTCAGGTCCGTCACCGGGACGAGCTTCTCGGCCTCGGTCGCGAGCTCCTCCTTCACCTTGAGGTTCTCGCCCTGCTCCGCGTCCCGCTCGGCGAAGACCTCGCCGCGCGCCGCGAAGAAGACGTCCTGGGCGCCGCGGAAACGGTTCCACAGGTCGTCCTCGTGCTCGCGCTGGGCGCGGCCGGCCGCCTTCCAGTCCGTCATCAGCTCGCGGTAGCGGGCCGCCGTGGTCCCCCAGTCGGTGGAGTTCGACAGCGACTCCGCCTCCGCGACCAGGCGCTCCTTCGCCTTGCGGGCGTCCTCGCGCTGCGCGTCCAGGGACGCGAAGTGGGCCTTGCGGCGCTTCGAGAACGCCGAGCGGGCGTGCGAGAAGCGGTGCCACAGCTCGTCGTCGGACTTGCGGTCGAGCCGGGGAAGGCCCTTCCACGTGTCCACGAGCGCGCGCAGCCGCTCGCCGGCCGAACGCCACTGCTCGCTCTGGGCCAGCTCCTCGGCCTCCGTGACGAGCTTCTCCTTGGCGACGCGCGCCTCGTCGGCCTGCTTCGCCTTCTGGGCCCGGCGCTCCTCGCGGCGCGACTCGACCGTCTCGACGAGCTTGTCCAGGCGGGCGGAGAGCGCGGCCAGGTCGCCGACGACGTGGTGCTCGTCGACCTGGTGCCGGATGTGCTCGATCGCCGCGTTGGCGTCCTTCGCCGAGAGGTCGGTGGTCCTCACCCGCTTCTCGAGGAGGCCGATCTCGACCACCAGGCCCTCGTACTTGCGCTCGAAGTAGGCCAGGGCCTCCTCGGGGGTGCCGGCCTGCCACGATCCGACGACCTTCTCACCCTCGGCCGTCCGCACGTACACGGTGCCCGTCTCGTCGACGCGGCCCCACGGGTCGCTGCTCACAGCGCCTCCTCACCATGATGCCGTCGCGGGGTCGCACCCCGCGGGCATCGTCCACAGTTTCCCGGCGGGCCTCGCCCGCCTTCCGCAGCGCGGCCGACGGCCCACGCTGCACACCGCCAATCTAGGCGAACCGCGCCCCGGCTGTCCGCACTCAGCGCGACCGAGATTCGACGGTCGGCCCGCTGGTGCGGACGCGCGGGTTCACTTCTTCGTGACGGTGGCCTTCTCGACGGTGACGGCCTTCTTCGGGGCGCCGTCCGTGGCGCCGCCCTCGACACCGGCGGCGGCGACCTCCTGGACCGCCTTGAGGCCGGCCGCGTCGATCTTCCCGAAGGGGGTGTAGGTCGGCGGCAGCTTGGTGTCCTTGTAGACGAGGAAGAACTGCGAGCCGCCGGTGCCCGGCTGCCCGGTGTTGGCCATGGCCACGGTGCCGGCCGGGAAGGTCACCGAGCCGTCCGCGCCGGGCTTGCCCAGGGCGTCCAGGTTCTCGTCCGGGATGGTGTAGCCGGGGCCGCCCGTGCCGGTGCCCTGGGGGTCGCCGCACTGCAGCACGAAGATGTTCTGCGTGGTGAGGCGGTGGCACTTGCTGCCGTCGAAGTACTTCTTGTCGGCGAGGTGCTTGAAGGAGTTCACCGTGCGCGGGGTCTTCGCCGCGTCCATGGTGATCGTGATGTCGCCCGCGTTGGTCTTGAGCGCCATGTCGTACACGGCCTTCCGGTCCACGGTGAGCTTCGGCTCGGGGCTCGCGGACTCCTGCGACGGCGAGGGCGCCGGGGTGGTGGCCGTGTCGCCCGCCGCGCCGTCCGAGCCCTTCTTCGAGCCGTCCGACAGCGCCACCGAGGCGTACACGGCGCCGCCCGAGGCGAGCACCACCGCGAGGACGGCCGCGACGACGGTGTTGCGGCGCCTGTCCTTGCGGCGCTTCTCCTCCCGCCGCTGCTGCTGCCGCACGTACTTATCCCTGGCAAGCTGCCGCCGCCGCTGATCGCTGGTGACCACCGGTCCGCTCCTTGTCGCTCGTCTGTTCCCGTCCTGGCCGGATGTGCCCGTACCGTATACGGGTTGGCTGTGGAACAGGCACCGCCGGTAGGCTCTGATCTGCTGAATCCCGTCATTCCCGTGATTTCCGCGCCCCGTGCCGGACGACATCCAAGGACGAACGTGCTGATTGCCGGCTTTCCCGCCGGGGCCTGGGGCACCAACTGCTACCTGGTCGCCCCCGCCGCGGGCGAGGAGTGCGTGATCATCGACCCCGGCCACCAGGCCGCCCGGGGAGTCGAGGAGACGCTCAGGAAGCACCGTCTCAAGCCCGTCGCCGTCGTCCTCACCCACGGACACATCGACCACGTCGCCTCCGTCGTCCCGGTGTGCGGCGCCCATGACGTCCCCGCGTGGATCCACCCGTCCGACCGCTACATGATGAGCGACCCGGAGAAGGCCCTCGGCCGCTCCCTCGGGACGCCCCTCATGGGCGAGCTGACGGTGGGGGAGCCCGCCGACGTGCGCGAGCTCGCCGACGGATCCGAGCTGAAGCTCGCCGGTCTGGAGTTCTCCGTCGCCCACGCGCCCGGCCATACCAAGGGGTCGGTGACCTTCCGGATGCCCGAGACCGCGGAGATCCCCTCCGTGTTCTTCTCCGGGGATCTGCTGTTCGCCGGCTCCGTCGGACGCACCGACCTGCCCGGCGGTGACATGGACGAGATGCTCGGATCGCTGGCCCGCGTGTGCCTGCCCCTCGACAACTCGACCGTGGTGCTGTCGGGACACGGTCCCCAGACGACCATCGGCCAGGAACGCGCCACCAACCCCTACCTCCGGCAGGTGGCCGCCGGCCTCGGGAGCCCCGACGCTCCCCGACGAGGAATGTGACGACTCACGTGAGCACCTTCAAGGCCCCCAAGGGCACGTACGACCTCATCCCGCCGGTCTCGGCGACCTACCTCGCGGTCCGCGAGGCCATCGCGGCCCCGCTGCGCCGCTCCGGCTACGGCTACGTCGAGACCCCCGGCTTCGAGGACGTGAACCTCTTCGCCCGCGGCGTCGGCGAGTCCACCGACATCGTGACCAAGGAGATGTACGCCTTCGAGACCAAGGGCGGCGACCGCCTCGCCCTCCGTCCTGAGGGCACCGCCTCCGTGCTCCGCGCCGCCCTGGAGGCCAACCTCCACAAGCAGGGCAACCTGCCGGTGAAGCTCTGGTACTCCGGCTCGTACTACCGCTACGAGCGCCCGCAGAAGGGCCGCTACAGGCACTTCTCGCAGGTCGGCGCCGAGGCGATCGGCGCCGAGGACCCGGCGCTCGACGCCGAGCTGATCATCCTGGCCGACGAGGCCTACCGCTCGCTCGGCCTGCGGAACTTCCGCATCCTGCTGAACTCGCTCGGCGACAAGGAGTGCCGCCCGGTCTACCGGGAGGCCCTCCAGGACTTCCTGCGCGGGCTCGACCTCGACGAGGACACCCTGCGCCGCGCCGAGATCAACCCGCTGCGCGTCCTCGACGACAAGCGCGAGGCGGTGCAGAAGCAGCTCGTCGGCGCCCCGCTCCTGCGCGACCACCTGTGCGACGCGTGCAAGGCGTACCACGAGGAGGTGCGCGCCCTGATCACCGCGGCGGGCGTCGTCTTCGAGGACGACGACCGGCTGGTGCGCGGCCTCGACTACTACACCCGCACCACCTTCGAGTTCGTCCACGACGGCCTCGGCTCGCAGTCGGCGGTCGGCGGCGGCGGCCGCTACGACGGCCTCTCCGAGATGATCGGCGGCCCCGCGCTGCCGTCCGTCGGCTGGGCGCTCGGCGTGGACCGCACGGTCCTCGCCCTGGAGGCCGAGGGCGTCGCGCTCGACCTGCCCTCCGCCACCAGCGTCTTCGCCGTCGCCCTGGGCGAGGAGGCCCGCCGGATCCTCTTCGGCAAGGTCACCGAGCTGCGCAGGGCCGGGATCGCCGCGGACTTCTCCTTCGGCGGCAAGGGCCTCAAGGGCTCCATGAAGGACGCCAACCGCTCGGGCGCCCGCCTCACCGTCGTCGCCGGCGAGCGCGACCTCGCCGAGGGCGTCGTCCAGCTCAAGGACATGGAGTCCGGCGAGCAGCGGGCCGTCGCCCTGGACGGCCTCCTGGACGCGGTGCGGGCCGAGCTGGCCTGACGTCCGGTCGTACGCGCGGAGGCGGGGCCCGGTGCGCGCGAGCGGCCGGGCCCTTCCTTATGTCCACCGAACGGTCGACGGCGACCTCCTTACGGCAGAATGACCGTGCCCAGCAGCCCGTGAGCGATGGATCGGAAACATGACGAAAGCAGCGGTGGACGACCCGGCACCCGGCACGATCGGAGCGAGCCGCGCCCTCGCCTGGCTCCTGGTGATCACGGGCGCGGCCGGACTGCTCGCCGCCTGGGTCATCACGATCGACAAGTTCAAGCTCCTGGAGGACCCGGGCTTCACCCCCGGGTGCAGCCTCAACCCGGTCGTGTCCTGCGGCAACATCATGAAGAGCGAGCAGGCCTCGGTCTTCGGCTTCCCCAACCCGATGCTCGGCCTCGTCACGTACGGCATGGTGATCGCGATCGGCGTCGGCCTGCTCGCCGGGGCCCGCTACCGGCGCTGGTACTGGCTCGGCCTCAACGCCGGCACCCTCTTCGGCGTCGTCTTCTGCGCCTGGCTCACCTACCAGTCGCTGTACGAGATCAACGCGCTCTGCCTGTGGTGCTGCCTGGCCTGGGTCGGGACCATCGTCATGTTCTGGTACGTGACCTCGCACAACGTGCGCCACGGCGTGATCCCGGCCCCGGCCGGCCTGAGGACCTTCTTCGGCGAGTTCACCTGGGTCCTGCCCGCCCTGCACGTCGGGATCATCGGCATGCTGATCCTGACCCGCTGGTGGGACTTCTGGACGAGCTGACCCGGGCGCCGGGCGGGCCGGCCCCGGCGGCGTTGTCGGCGGCGTGACCTAGGCTTCGTGAACGTGGAGCCCGACCTCTTTACCGCAGCCGCCGAAGACCGCCAGGAGAAGGACCCGTCCAGCAGCCCGCTGGCCGTCCGGATGCGCCCCCGCACCCTCGACGAGGTGGTGGGGCAGCGGCACCTGCTCAAGCCCGGATCGCCGCTGCGCCGGCTCGTGGACGACGGCGACGGCGGCCCCGCCGGAGCCTCCTCCGTGATCCTCTGGGGCCCGCCGGGCATCGGGAAGACCACCCTGGCGTACGTCGTCTCGAAGGCCACGAACAAGCGGTTCGTGGAGCTGTCCGCCATCACCGCCGGCGTCAAGGAGGTCCGGGCCGTCATCGACGGGGCCCGGCGCGCGGTGGGCGGCTACGGCAAGGAGACCGTCCTCTTCCTCGACGAGATCCACCGCTTCTCCAAGGCCCAGCAGGACTCCCTGCTGCCGGCCGTCGAGAACCGCTGGGTGACCCTGATCGCCGCCACCACCGAGAACCCCTACTTCTCGGTGATCTCCCCGCTCCTCTCCCGCTCGCTGCTCCTCACCCTGGAGCCGCTGACCGACGAGGACCTGAAGGGGCTGCTCGCCCGGGCGCTCACGGACGAGCGCGGCCTCGGCGGGGCCGTGACCCTGCCGGAGGACGCCGAGTCCCACCTCCTCCGGGTCGCGGGCGGCGACGCCCGCCGCGCCCTGACGGCCCTGGAGGCCGCCGCCGGCGCGGCGATCGCCAAGAAGGAGGCGGAGATCACCCTCCTGACGGTGGAGGAGACCGTCGACCGGGCCGCCGTGAAGTACGACCGGGACGGCGACCAGCACTACGACGTGGCCAGCGCGCTCATCAAGTCGATCCGGGGCTCGGACGTGGACGCGGCCCTGCACTACCTGGCGCGGATGATCGAGGCGGGCGAGGACCCGCGCTTCATCGCGCGGCGCCTGATGATCTCCGCGAGCGAGGACATCGGCCTCGCCGATCCGAACGCCCTGCCGATCGCCGTCGCCGCCGCCCAGGCCGTCGCCATGATCGGCTTCCCGGAGGCGGCGCTGACCCTGAGCCACGCCACCATCGCCCTGGCCCTGGCACCGAAGTCGAACGCGGCGACGACCGCGATCGGCGCCGCCCTCGCGGACGTGCGCGGCGGCCTGGCGGGCCCGGTCCCGGCGCACCTGCGCGACGGCCACTACAAGGGCGCGGCCGAGCTCGGCCACGCGCGGGGGTACGTGTACCCGCACGACGTGCCGGGCGGCATCGCGGCCCAGCAGTACGCCCCGGACGCGATCCACGGCCGCCGGTACTACGAGCCCACCCGCCACGGCGGGGAGGCGCGGTACGCGGACGTGGTGGAGTGGACGCGGACGCGCCTGAAGGGCGAGGAGCCGCGGCGGTAGCGCGCTCAGGCGCGGGCGGCCTCGAAGAGCCGGTGCATCTCGCGGCGCAGTTCGGAGACCTCCCGCACCGGCTCGGGGAAGTCGAAGCGGGCGTCGAAGCAGTTCCCGGGGCCCGCGCTGAAGCGGACCCGCAGACCGAAGCGGTCCAGGGCGAGCGGGGCCGCGTCCCGGGTGGGGACGAGGGCGGCCGAGCGGTCGCCGAGCAGCGAGGCCAGCTCCCGCAGCCGATCGCCGTGCGCCGCCGCCAGGTGCTGGAGGAGCTCCGTCTCGTGCGCGTGCAGCGGGTCGGGCGCGGCGGCCGCGAACTCCTCGGCGTCGATCCCGGCGGTGCCCCACAGGTCGTCCACGCGCGCCTCCCCGACCTCCAGGCGCAGCATCACGCGGCCCTGCTCGGCGACGCCCGGCAGACAGGTGAGCCAGCCGGAGACCCAGGCGCGGCCCCGGATGCGGTGGGGGACGGAGACGGGGGCCACGTCCGTGAGCTCCAGGACGACCGGCAGCTCGTCGTCCACGGCGTGCGTGGCGGCCCGCACGGGCGGGGCGTCGGCCGCGTAGAGCAGGAAGACCTCGCCGTCGGGGCCCACGGCCCGCGCCTCGGGCGCGAGCTGCTCGGGTCGGTGCGCCTCGGCCCCCGGGATCAGCAGTACGCCGGAGCATGTACTCTGTACGAGAGTTCGTGTGCGCTCGGCTGCTGACGGCATCCGCGCGATTTCAAGTCCGCTGGGACGCGGCTGACCATGAGCTGATCGGACCTCCGTCGTATCGATGCCATCCAGGGCTTCATCCATGGATTGGGCGTCGTTCTTTGTGTTGCCGTCCGTGATGCGCGTGGTGTTCCCCGGGCGAGACATGCGATCTCCTTGAGTAAGGTGAGCCTAACCTAACCTACAACGGAGGTCTGGAGAACGTGCCTAACCAGTCGCGTCCCAAGGTCAAGAAGTCCCGTGCGCTCGGTATCGCGCTGACGCCGAAGGCCGTCAAGTACTTCGAGGCCCGCCCGTACCCGCCGGGCGAGCACGGCCGTGGTCGCAAGCAGAACTCGGACTACAAGGTCCGTCTGCTCGAGAAGCAGCGCCTGCGCGCCCAGTACGACATCAGCGAGCGCCAGATGGCGCGCGCCTACGACCGCGCCAAGAAGGCCGAGGGCAAGACGGGCGAGGCGCTGGTCGTCGAGCTCGAGCGTCGCCTCGACGCCCTGGTCCTGCGTTCGGGCATCGCCCGCACCATCTACCAGGCCCGTCAGATGGTCGTCCACGGCCACATCCAGGTCAACGGCCAGAAGGTCGACAAGCCGTCCTTCCGCGTCCGTCCGGACGACGTCGTCATGGTCCGCGAGCGCAGCCGCACCAAGCCGCTGTTCGAGGTCGCCCGCGAGGGTGGCTTCGCCGCCGACGGCGAGACCCCCCGCTACCTCCAGGTCAACCTGAAGGCGCTGGCGTTCCGCCTCGACCGCGACCCGAACCGCAAGGAGATCCCGGTCATCTGCGACGAGCAGCTGGTCGTCGAGTACTACGCCCGCTGACGCAGGCGCGGTACCGCCCCCGCGGTGTTCAGCCCGCCGCTTCCCCGCCCTTTCCGGTGGGGGAGCCGGCGGGCTTCCGCGTTCCCGGGACCCCCGCGGGCCGGCCCGTGCGGAACGGGCGCGGCGCCGCCGGGCCGCCCGTGGCCGGATCCCGGCGCCCGGCGAGCGCCCGCTCCACCACCGCGTCCGCCGAGAGCCCCCGCCCCTCCCGGAACGCCTCCTCGTACGCCTCCGCGCCCAGCGCCTCGCGCGCCCGCCCCTCGCACAGCTCTCCCGGACCGCCGAACGACTCCGCGCCGAAGAGCCGGACGCCCACCGCGTCCCACAGGGGCACCGCCGCACCCTGGAGCACCGCCGCCTCCGCCGGATCCCCCTCGCTCACCGTCACGAGCGCCAGCAGCTCGATCGCCAGGACGAGCCCCACCAGGTCGTGGAAGGCGTGGTCGATCGAGACGCACTCGGTCAGCAGCTCCCGCGCCTCCCCGTACGCGTCCCGGGTCCACGCCGCGTACGCCAGGACGTAGAGGGCGTACGCCCGCGTCCACAGCTCCCCGCGCTCCTCGCAGATCTCCCGGACCTCCCGGCAGAGCGCCGCCGCCCCCTCCAGGTCGCCCCGGAAGGCCCGCGCCATCGCCACCTCGACCCGGCCCATCAGCACGTTGCTGTTCAGTTCGCCCAGCTCCCGGTAGGAGTCGAGCGCCCGCCCGATCAGCTCCTCCGCGCGCGCCGCGTCGTCCGTGAGCAGCGCCAGACAGCCCATCCGGTGCGTCGCGTACGCCTCCGCCAGCGCGTTCCCCGAGGACCTGGCCCGCTCCCCGCACTCGTGGAGCGCCGCCACCGCCGCCGTGCCGTCCCCCTGGAGGACCGCCACGTACCCGAGCACCCACAGCGCCTTCAGCCGCGCCTCCTCGTGCCCGGACTCCGGGGCGAGCGCCCGGTCCAGCCAGTACCGGCCCTCCGAGAGCCGCCCGCAGCCCGCCCAGGCGAACCAGAGCGTGCCCGCCATGTGCTGGGCGAGGTGCGCGTCCTCCGGAAGCTCCAGGCACAGCTCCAGGGCCGCCCGCAGATCGGGCAGCGCCGCGTCCGTGCGCGCCGCCACCTCCGCCTGGCGCGGACTGAACCACTCCAGCTCGCACCAGGTGGCCAGGCCCATGTACCAGTCGCGGTGCCGGCGCCGCATCCGCTCCGTGTCGCCCAGCGCCGCCAGCCACTCCGCGCCGTACGCGGCGACCGTCCCCAGCATCCGGTAGGCCGGGCCCGCCGGCGTGTCCTCCCGCGAGACGAGCGACTGCGCGAGCAGCCCGCCGAGCAGGTCCAGGATCCGCTCCGGCGGCAGCTCGCGGCCCCCGCACACGTACTCCACCGCCTCCAGGTCGAAGGGGCCCGCGAACACCGAGAGCCGCGCCCACAGCAGCCGCTCCGGGGGCGTGCACAGCTCGTGGCTCCAGCCGATCGCCGTCCGCAGTGCCCGGTGGCGGGGGAGCGCCCCGCGCTCGCCGTCCGACAGGAGCCGGAAGCGGTCATCGAGCCGTTGCAGCATCTGCTCGGCGGAGAGCAGGGGCAGCCGTCCGGCCGCCAGTTCCAGGGCGAGCGGGATCCCGTCGAGCCGTCGGCACAACTCCCTTACGGCTTGCGGTACTTCGGAGGTCGCCCGGCCGGCGCCCGCGCCCGCGACCGTGCCCGCGTCCGCACCGTTCGGACCCGCGAGGGTGTCCGCGCCGTCGATGCGCGCCGGGGCGTCCGCGCCGCCCGTGCCCGGCAGCACCGCCGCGCCCGCCTCCGCCGCCCGTTCCGCCAGCAGGGCCACCGCGTCCGCCTCGCCCATCGGCGCCAGCGGGAACACCGCCTCGCCCGCCACCCGCAGCGGCCTGCGCCCGGCCGCGAGGACGGTGAGGCCGGGCGCGTGCGCGAGCAGCTCCCGCACCAGCGGGGCGCAGCTCTCCACCAGGTGCTCGAAACCGTCGAGGACCAGCAGGACGCGCCGCTCCGCGAGGTGCTCCACCAGCACCTCGCGCGGCGGCCTCGGCGTGTGGTCCGTGAGGCCGAGCGCCTCGGCCAGGGCGTGCGCCACCAGCTCCGGGTCGCGCAGGGACGCGAGCCCGGCGAGCCGGACCCCGTCGCCGTAGCGTTTCTGCACCTCCGCGGCCGTCCGCAGCGCGAGCCGCGTCTTGCCCACCCCGCCCACGCCCACGACCGTGACCAGGCGGGACGTCCCGAGGAGCGCCGTCAACGCGGCCTGCTCGGCGGCCCGTCCGACGAACCGGTTCAGCTCCGCCGGAAGATTGCTCCGTCGCATGGGACACGGAGCGTACTCACCCGCGCGCGCTGCGTACAACCGGATCCCGTGACGGGCGTCTCGCGCACGGTAATGCGGTACGGCGCGACAGCCCGGGCGCGATAGGGTCGGGGGACGACTTTCACAAGGCCCAACGACAGCAGAGAGCGGTGCAGCGTGACCGGTGGAGAGGTTGCCGGGATCCTGGTGGCCGTCTTCTGGGCGATCCTCGTCTCCTTCCTCGCCGTGGCGCTGGCGAGGCTGGCGCAGACGCTCAGGGCGACCACCAAGCTCGTGGCGGACGTGACGGAGCAGGCCGTTCCCCTGCTCGCCGAGGCCTCCGCGACCGTGCGGTCGGCGCAGACCCAGCTCGACCGGGTCGACGCCATCGCCTCGGACGTCCAGGAGGTCACCTCCAACGCCTCCGCGCTCTCCACCACCGTCGCCTCCACCTTCGGCGGCCCGCTCGTCAAGGTGGCCGCCTTCGGCTACGGCGTGCGCCGGGCGCTCGGCCGGAGCCGGGACGGGGAGGAGGCGCCGCGCGCCTCCGCGCGCCGCACCGTGATCGTCGGCCGCACCGTGCCGTCCATGCGCCGCCGGAAGCAGAAGGGCTGACCCGAGATGTTCCGCCGCACGTTCTGGTTCACGGCCGGCGCAGCCGCCGGTGTGTGGGCCACCGCCAAGGTCAACCGGAAGCTGAAGCAGCTGACCCCCGAGAGCCTGGCGGCCCAGGCCGCGAACAAGGCCGTCGAGACCGGCCACCGGCTCAAGGACTTCGCCCTCGACGTGAGGGCGGGCATGGTCCAGCGGGAGGCCGAGCTGGGGGAGGCGCTCGGACTCGACGCCCCCGCCGACCCGGCAGCGGCACAGGCCCGGGAGCTCCCGGAGCCCCGCCGCAGGACCGCCCTCGGTCCCACCCCGCCTTCGCATTTCACCCTTCCCAAGAGTTCGTACAACCGGAATGAGGACCACTGATGGAGTCGGCTGAAATCCGCCGCCGCTGGCTGAGCTTCTTCGAGGAGCGCGGGCACACCGTCGTCCCTTCGGCGTCGCTCATCGCGGACGACCCGACTCTGCTGCTCGTCCCCGCCGGCATGGTGCCCTTCAAGCCCTACTTCCTCGGCGAGGTCAAGCCGCCCTTCTCGCGCGCCTCCAGCGTGCAGAAGTGCGTGCGCACCCCCGACATCGAAGAGGTCGGCAAGACCACCCGCCACGGCACGTTCTTCCAGATGTGCGGCAACTTCTCCTTCGGCGACTACTTCAAGGAAGGCGCCATCAAGCTCGCCTGGGAGCTGCTGACCACCCCGGTGGAGCACGGCGGCTACGGGCTCGAGCCGGAGAAGCTCTGGATCACCGTCTACGAGCAGGACGACGAGGCCGAGCGCATCTGGCGCGACGTCGTCGGCGTCCCCGCCGAGCGCATCCAGCGCCTCGGCATGGGCCCCAACTTCTGGTCCATGGGCGTCCCCGGCCCCTGCGGCCCCTGCTCCGAGATCAACTACGACCGCGGCCCCGAGTTCGGCGTCGAGGGCGGTCCGGCCGTCAACGACGAGCGGTACGTGGAGATCTGGAACCTGGTCTTCATGCAGTACGAGCGCGGGGAGGGCTCCGGCAAGGACGACTTCCCGATCCTCGGCGACCTGCCCGCCAAGAACATCGACACGGGCCTCGGCCTGGAGCGCCTGGCGATGATCCTCCAGGGCGTCCAGAACATGTACGAGACGGACACCCTCAAGGTCGTCATCGACAAGGCCACCGAGCTGACCGGCGTCCGGTACGGCGCGAACCACGAGAGCGACGTCTCGCTCCGCGTGGTCGCCGACCACATGCGCACCTCCGTCATGCTCATCGGCGACGGCGTCACCCCCGGCAACGAGGGCCGCGGCTACGTGCTGCGCCGCATCATGCGCCGCGCCGTCCGCAACATGCGCCTGCTCGGCGCCACCGGCCCGGTCGTCCAGGACCTCGTCGACACCGTGATCGAGACGATGGGCGAGCAGTACCCGGAGCTGGTCACCGACCGCAAGCGCATCGAGACCGTCGCCCTCGCCGAGGAGGCCGCCTTCCTCAAGGCCCTCCGCGGCGGCACCAACATCCTCGACACCGCCGTCACCGAGACCAAGTCCTCCGGCGGCACGGTCCTCTCCGGCGACAAGGCGTTCCTGCTCCACGACACCTGGGGCTTCCCGATCGACCTCACCCTGGAGATGGCCGCCGAGCAGGGCCTGTCCGTGGACGAGGACGGCTTCCGCCGCCTGATGAAGGAGCAGCGGGACCGCGCCAAGGCCGACGCCAAGGCCAAGAAGACCGGCCACGCCGACATGACCGCGTACCGGGAGATCGCCGACACCAGCGGCGCCACCCGGTTCACCGGCTACACCAGCACCGAGGGCGAGACCACCGTCGTGGGCCTCCTCGTCAACGGCGTCCCCTCGCCGGCCGCCACCGAGGGCGACGAGGTCGAGGTCGTCCTCGACCGCACCCCGTTCTACGCCGAGGGCGGCGGCCAGATCGCCGACCAGGGCCGCATCAAGCTGCACAGCGGCGCCGTCATCGACATCCGCGACGTGCAGCAGCCGGTCCCGGGCGTCTCGGTGCACAAGGGCTCCGTGCAGGTCGGCGAGGTGACCGTGGGCGCCACCGCCTACGCCGCCATCGACGTGCGCCGCCGCCGGGCCATCGCCCGCGCCCACTCGGCCACCCACCTCACCCACCAGGCCCTGCGCGACGCCCTCGGCCCGACGGCCGCCCAGGCCGGTTCCGAGAACCAGCCCGGCCGCTTCCGCTTCGACTTCGGCTCGCCGAACGCCGTCCCCGGCGCCGTCCTCACCGACGTCGAGCAGAAGATCAACGAGGTCCTCTCGCGCGAGCTGGAGGTCCACGCCGAGGTCATGCCGATCGACGAGGCCAAGCGCCAGGGCGCCATCGCCGAGTTCGGCGAGAAGTACGGCGAGCAGGTCCGCGTCGTCACCATCGGCGACTTCTCCAAGGAGCTGTGCGGCGGCACCCACGTCCACAACACCGCCCAGCTGGGCCTGGTGAAGCTGCTCGGCGAATCCTCGATCGGCTCCGGCGTGCGCCGCATCGAGGCCCTGGTCGGCGTCGACGCGTACAACTTCCTCGCCAAGGAGCACACGGTCGTCGCCCAGCTCCAGGAGCTGGTCAAGGGCCGCCCGGAGGAGCTGCCGGAGAAGATCTCCGCCATGCTCGGCAAGCTGAAGGACGCCGAGAAGGAGATCGAGAAGTTCCGCGCGGAGAAGGTCCTCCAGGCCGCCGCCGGCCTCGTCGACTCCGCCCGCGACGTCCGCGGCGTCGCCCTGGTGACCGGCCGGGTCCCGGACGGCACCACCGCCGACGACCTGCGCAAGCTGGTCCTCGACGTGCGCGGCCGGATCTCCGGCGGCCGCCCGGCCGTCGTCGCCCTGTTCACCACGGTCAACGGCAAGCCGCTGACCGTCATCGCCACCAACGAGGCCGCCCGCGAGCGCGGCCTCAAGGCCGGCGAGCTGGTCCGCACCGCCGCCAAGACCCTCGGCGGCGGTGGCGGCGGCAAGCCGGACGTCGCCCAGGGCGGCGGCCAGAACCCGGAGGCCGTCGGCGAGGCCATCGCCGCCGTCGAGCGCCTCGTGGTGGAGACGGCGTGACGATGCGCCGCGGCCGCCGCATCGCGGTCGACGTCGGGGACGCCCGGATCGGGGTCGCCTCGTGCGACCCCGACGGGGTCCTCGCCACGCCGGTGGAGACCGTGCCGGGACGCGACGTCCCGGCCGCCCACCGGCGGCTCCGGCAGATCGTCGAGGAGTACGGGCCGATCGAGGTCGTCGTGGGCCTGCCCCGTTCGCTCAGCGGGCGGGAGGGCCCGGCCGCGACCAAGGTCCGCGCCTTCGCCCGCGAGATGGCCAAGGGCATCGCCCCCGTGCCGGTCCGGCTGGTCGACGAGCGGATGACGACGGTCACCGCCACCCAGGGCCTGCGGGCCTCCGGGGTGAAGTCGAAGAAGGGCCGGTCCGTCATCGACCAGGCGGCCGCCGTGATCATCCTCCAGAACGCTCTTGAGTCCGAACGGGTATCGGGTAATCCTCCCGGCGAGGGCGTCGAAGTGGTCATCTGATCGCGATACGGTAACGTTCCGCGCGATGCGGCGGTGTTCGAACAGCCACCGCACTACGTAGAGGCGGATCGTCCGGAAGCCTCGCGGCTGTTTTGGGGATCGATGACTGAGTATGGCCGGAGCCCGGGCTCCGAACCGTGGCACCCCGGGGACCCGCTCTACGGGGACCAGGGGTGGGAGGGCCAGCAGCAGTACCCGCATCCGCAGCAGGCGAACCAGTACGGCGGCCAGGACCCGTACGGGCAGGGCGGCCAGGGATACGCGGACGACCCCTACCGGCAGCAGTACCGGCAGCAGCCGGAGGCCTACCCCGATCCGCGCCACCAGCAGCCGCAGCAGTACGAGCCGCAGTACCGCCAGCAGCAGCCGTACGACCAGCAGCAGTACGGAACGGGCCACCCGGGCGGTTACGACACGCCCGGGGAGCTCGGACAGCAGTACGACGGCAACTGGGAGACCGGCCAGGCGGCGATGGCCTACGGCACGCCTCCGGCCGATCCGTACGGCGGCCAGAACCCGGACCTCTACGGCACGCCCGAGGCGTACCCGCCGCCCCGGCCCCCCGGCCACCGGCAGCACCCGCCGGAGCCGGTGGTCGACTGGGCCCCGGAGGAGGAGGCGCGCCGTGAGCCGGAGCCGGAGGAGGAGAACCACCCCTTCTTCACCGGCGAGGACGACCGCGGCGCCGGGCGCGGCGGCAGGGACGCCCGCGACCACGACGACTACGACGACGGGTACGACGAGGAACCGGCGCGCGGCCGGGGCTCCCGCGGCGACGACCGCGACCGCCGCGGCAAGGAGAAGAAGCGCAAGGGCAAGAACGGCGTGGCCTGCCTGGTCGTCGCCGTCGTCCTGGTGGGCGGCGTCGGCGGTGTCGCCTACTTCGGCTACCAGTTCTGGCAGGGTCGCTTCGCCGAGGTGCCGGACTACGCGGGCGGCGGCGCCGGCGAGGTCCAGGTCGAGATCCCGAAGGGGTCGTACGGCTCCGACATCGGCAACATCCTGAAGAAGGCGGGGGTCGTCAAGAGCGTCGACGCCTTCACCTCCGCACAGCTCAAGGACCCCAAGGGCCAGTCCATCCAGGCCGGCGTCTACACCATGAAGAAGGAGATGTCGGCGGAGAGCGCGGTCAAGCTGATGCTCGACCCGGCGAGCCAGGCCAACCTCATCATCCCCGAGGGCAAGCGGAACGTCTGGGTCTACAACACCCTCGACCAGCGCCTGGACCTCAAGCCCGGCACCACCAAGGAGATCGCCTTCGCGAAGGCGGACTCCCTCGGCCTGCCCGACTGGGCCAAGAAGCACCCCGACATCAAGGACCCGCTGGAAGGATTCCTCTTCCCGGCGAGCTACCCGGTCGCCAAGGGCAGCAAGCCCGAGGACGCCCTGCGCAGGATGGTCGCCCGCGCGAACCAGGAGTACGGCAAGCTGGAGCTGGACGCGAAGGCGAAGGCCCTGGGCGTCGGCGGACCGTGGGAACTCGTCACGGTCGCGAGCCTGGTCCAGGCGGAGGGCAAGACCCACGACGACTTCCGCCGGATGGCGGAGGTGGTCTACAACCGCCTCAAGCCGGACAACCGGGAGACGTACCAGCTGTTGCAGTTCGACTCGACCCTCAACTACCTGAAGGGTCAGAGCGAGATCAAGATCTCGGAGAAGGAAGCCAACAGCAACACCGACCCGTACAACACCTACAAGCACAAGGGGCTGCCGCCCGGGCCGATCGGCAACCCCGGCAACGAGGCGCTGGCCGCCATGGTCGACCCGACCAAGGACGGCTGGATCTACTTCGTGGCCACGGACGGCATGAACAAGACCGAGTTCGCCAAGACGCACGACGAGTTCCTCAAGCTGAAGGACAAGTTCAATGCCAACTCGAACCAGTGAGACGGCCCGCCGCGCCGCCGTCCTCGGTTCGCCGATCGCCCACTCCCTCTCCCCGGTCCTGCACCGCGCCGCGTACGCCGAACTCGGCCTGCACGACTGGTCGTACGAGCGCTTCGAGATCGACGAGGCGGCCCTGCCGGGGTTCGTGGGCGGGCTGGACGGCAGCTGGGCCGGGCTCTCGCTGACCATGCCGCTCAAGCGGGCGGTCATCCCGCTGCTCGACGGGATCAGCGACACGGCCGCGTCCGTGGAGGCCGTCAACACCGTCGTCCTCCACGAGGACGGGCGGCGGACCGGCGACAACACCGACATCCCCGGCATGATCGCCGCCCTGCGCGAGCGGGGCGTCGAGAAGGTGGAGGCCGCCGCCGTCCTCGGCGCCGGCGCCACCGCCTCCTCCGCGCTCGCCGCCCTCGCCCGCGTCTGCGCGGGACCCGTCACCGCGTACGTGCGCAGCGAGGCGCGGGCCGAGGAGATGCGCGGCTGGGGCGAGCGGCTCGGCGTGGACGTGCGCACCGCCGACTGGGACCGCGCGGCGGAGGCCCTCGACGCCCCGCTGGTGATCGCGACCACCCCCGCCGGGACCACGAACGCCCTGGCCGCCGCCGTCCCGGACGCCGTCGGCACCCTCTTCGACGTCCTCTACGACCCCTGGCCGACCCCGCTGGCCGCCGCCTGGTCCGACCGCGGCGGCAAGGTCGTCGGAGGCCTCGACCTCCTCGTCCACCAGGCCGTCCTCCAGGTGGAGCTGATGACGGGCCGCGCGCCGGCCCCGCTCGCCGCCATGAGGGCGACGGGGGAAGAGGCGCTGACCGCCCGGTAGGCCCCCGGCAGGCGCCGGCCCCGGTCGGCGCCGCGGGGGGAACGCGGGGGAAACGAACGGGGAACCGGTGCCGGCGTCCACGGGGGACGCCGCCTCCGACTTGATGCGCTTTCCGCACGCGGGGTTCTTCGGCGGCCTGCCCGCGCGGGTGCGGTACGCCGTGCCCGGACTCCTCGGTGCGGCCGCCGCGCACGGCCTCCTCTCCTGGTCACGGGGCAGATCGCGGGAGAGGGGCTCCGCAGCCCCGGCGCATGGACGGGGTGTTCCGGAATGTGAGACTCCGGTCCGCTGGCCGGACGTGCGCCCAAACGGCCGCTCCGACGTGGGAGGATCGGGTGTGGCGGGCCAGGGCCGCGCACCCGGGCGCGCCGTCGCAGTGCCAGGCGCGAGCATGAGGAGCATCGTTGAGCAGGTTGCGTTGGCTGACGGCTGGGGAATCCCACGGACCCGCGCTGGTAGCGACCCTTGAGGGTCTGCCCGCCGGTGTCCCGGTCACCACGGAGCTGGTGGCGGACCACCTCGCACGACGACGCCTCGGGTATGGACGCGGCGCCCGGATGAAGTTCGAACAGGACGAGATCACCTTCCTCGGCGGCGTCCGGCACGGGCTCTCCCTCGGATCCCCGATCGCCGTCATGGTCGGCAACACCGAGTGGCCCAAGTGGGAGAAGGTCATGTCGGCCGACCCGGTCGACCCCTCGGAGCTCAAGGAGACGGGCCGCAACGCGCCCCTGACCCGGCCCCGCCCCGGCCACGCCGACCTCGCCGGCATGCAGAAGTACGGCTTCGACGAGGCCCGGCCGATCCTGGAGCGCGCCAGCGCCCGCGAGACCGCCGCCCGCGTCGCCCTCGGCGCCGTCGCCCGCTCCTTCCTCAAGGAGGCCGCCGGCATCGAGATCGTCTCGCACGTCGTCGAGCTGGCCGCCGCCAAGGCGCCGTACGGCCTCCACCCGACCCCCGCCGACGTCGAGAAGCTCGACGCCGACCCGGTCCGCTGCCTCGACGCCGACGCGTCGAAGGCGATGGTCGCCGAGATCGACCAGGCCCACAAGGACGGCGACACCCTCGGCGGCGTCGTCGAGGTCCTCGCCCACGGCGTGCCCGTCGGCCTCGGCTCGCACGTCCACTGGGACCGGCGCCTCGACGCCCGCCTCGCCGCCGCGCTCATGGGCATCCAGGCCATCAAGGGCGTCGAGGTCGGCGACGGCTTCGAGCTCGCCCGGGTGCCCGGATCCAAGGCCCACGACGAGATCGTCAGGACCGACGAGGGCATCCGCCGCTCCTCCGGCCGCTCCGGCGGCACCGAGGGCGGCCTCACCACCGGCGAACTGCTCCGCGTCCGGGCCGCGATGAAGCCCATCGCGACCGTCCCCCGCGCCCTCGCCACCGTCGACGTCGCCACCGGCGAGGTCGCCGCCGCCCACCACCAGCGCTCCGACGTCTGCGCCGTCCCCGCCGCCGGCATCGTCGCCGAGGCCATGGTCGCGCTCGTCCTCGCGGACGCCGTCCTGGAGAAGTTCGGCGGCGACAGCGTCCCCGAGACCCGGCGCAACGTGCGGTCGTACCTCGACAACCTGCACATCCGGTGACCGCCGGACCCCTGGTCGTCCTCGTCGGGCCGATGGGCTCCGGCAAGTCCACGGTGGGCGCGCTCCTGGCCGAGCGCCTGGGCGCGCCCTACCGGGACACCGACGCCGACATCGTCGCCGCCGAGGGACGCGAGATCTCCGACATCTTCGTCGAGGACGGCGAGGAGCACTTCCGCGCCCTGGAGCGGGACGCCGTCGCCCGGGCCGTCGCCGGGCACGAGGGCGTCCTCGCCCTCGGCGGCGGCGCCGTCCTCGACCCCGGCACCCGCGAGCTGCTCGCCGGGCTGCCCGTCGCGTACCTCTCCATGGACGTCGAGGAGGCGGTCCGCCGCGTCGGCCTCAACACCGCGCGGCCGCTGCTCGCCGTCAACCCGCGCCGCCAGTGGCGCGAGCTGATGGAGGCGCGCCGCCACCTCTACACCGAAGTAGCCCGGGTCGTCGTCGCCACCGACGACCGCACCCCCGACGAGGTCGCGGACGCGGTCCTCTCGGCACTGGAAATCGAGAAGGACGCATGACGACGGACCAGGACGTGACCCGCATCCACGTGGCCGGCAGCGCGGGCACGGACCCGTACGAGGTACTGGTCGGCCGGCAGCTCCTCGGCGAGCTGCCCGGCCTGATCGGCGACCGGGCCAAGCGGGTCGCCGTGATCCACCCCGAGGCGCTCGCCGACACCGGCGAGGCGCTGCGCGCCGACCTCGCCGAGCAGGGCTACGAGGCGGTCGCCATCCAGGTGCCGAACGCCGAGGAGGCCAAGACCGCCGAGGTCGCCGCCTACTGCTGGAAGGCCCTGGGCCAGACCGGCTTCACCCGCACCGACGTCGTCGTCGGCGTCGGCGGCGGCGCCACCACGGACCTGGCCGGCTTCGTCGCCGCGACCTGGCTCCGGGGCGTGCGCTGGATCGCCGTGCCGACCACCGTCCTGGCGATGGTCGACGCGGCCGTCGGCGGCAAGACGGGCATCAACACCGCCGAGGGCAAGAACCTCGTCGGCGCCTTCCACCCGCCCGCCGGGGTCGTCTGCGACCTCGCGGCCCTCGACTCGCTGCCGGTCCACGACTACGTCAGCGGCCTCGCGGAGATCATCAAGGCCGGCTTCATCGTCGACCCGGTGATCCTCGACCTCATCGAGGAGGACCCGCAGGCCGCCCGCACCCCGACCGGACCGCACACCGCCGAGCTGCTCGTCCGCTCGATCAGGGTCAAGGCCGAGGTCGTCTCCGGCGACCTCAAGGAGTCCGGCCGCCGCGAGATCCTCAACTACGGCCACACCCTCGCCCACGCCATCGAGAAGAACGAGCGGTACAAGTGGCGCCACGGCGCCGCCGTCTCCGTCGGCATGGTCTTCGCCGCCGAACTCGGCCGCCTCGCCGGCCGCCTCGACGACGCCACCGCCGACCGGCACCGCGCGATCCTGGAGTCCGTCGGCCTGCCGCTCGGCTACCGCGGCGACCAGTGGCCCAAGCTCCTGGAGACCATGCGGGTCGACAAGAAGTCCCGCGGCGACCTGCTGCGGTTCATCGTGCTCGACGGGCTCGCCAGGCCCACCGTCCTGGAGGGCCCCGACCCGGCCGTCCTGACCGCGGCGTACGGCGAGGTGTCCGCGTGAGCGAGCCGCGTCCGGTACTGGTGCTCAACGGCCCCAACCTGGGCCGGCTCGGCTCCCGCGAGCCCGACATCTACGGCGCCACCTCCTACAAGGGGCTCGTCGAGTCCTGCCGCGCCCTCGGCGCGGAGCTCGGCTTCGACGTCGAGGTGCGGGAGACCAACGACGAGGGCGAGATGATCCGCTGGCTCCACGAGGCGGCGGACGGCTCGGTCCCGGTGGTCGTGAACCCCGGGGCGTTCACGCACTACTCGTACGGGATGCGGGACGCGGCCGCCCAGCGGACCGCGCCGCTCATCGAGGTGCACATCTCGAACCCGTACGCCCGCGAGGAGTTCCGGCACACCTCGGTGATCGCGGCCGTGGCGACGGGGACGGTCGCCGGGTTCGGCATCGGCTCCTACCGGCTGGCGCTGCGGGCGCTCGCCGAGGAACTCTCCGACTGACGGGACCGCCGTCGGCGGAACCCCCCTCCACGGGAGACCCGTCGGCGGATTCCCGTGGACGGATTCCCCCGGCGGGATTCCCGCCGCCGGGGCACCGGAAAGCACTCTCGGCCGTTCCCCCTGCGGGGGCCCGGGGCGGTAACGTTTCGCCGTCCGGGTACACGACCGGTCCCGGAAGACGACAGGCGTACGAGACGGAGTGGCACCGGATGCAGCACGCAGTGGGGGGTCCGCTGCCACCGCACGAGCGGCCCGGCGGGACGCCCGGCCCCGGAGCGGGGGACACCTCCTACCCGAGGACGGGACCGGGCACGGACGCGGGACCGGGCACCGGCTCCCGTCTCGGCGTCCACCCGGCCGTCCCCAGCGGGACCTCCGCGCCCCGGCACCCGGCGCCGCCCGCGGCGCCTCCGCACCCGGCACCCCCGGCCCCGCCCGCCACGGGACCGGGGACGCAGGGCTGGGGCGCGGTCGCCTCCGGCGGCATACCCGGGCACTCCCCGGCGCCCCACTCCTCCGCCCCCCGGCCCCCGGCCGCGCCCCAGTACCCCGCCGCCCCGCCGGCCCCCCGCCCCGAGCCCACCGGAAACGTCCCGCTGCCGCCCCCGGTCGCGCCCCTCGCGCCGCCCGTGGAGCACGGGGCCGGGACCGGCGGCGCGACCCTGGCCGTGCTGCTCATCGGCCCCGCCGGCGCCGGCAAGACGACCGTCGCCCGGCACTGGGCGCAGCGCCGCCGCGTGCCCACCGCGCACATCAGCCTCGACGACGTCCGCGAATGGGTCTGCTCCGGCTTCGCCGACCCCCAGTCCGGCTGGAACGAGCACTCCGAGGCGCAGTACCGGCTCGCCCGCCGCACCTGCGGCTTCGCCGCGCGCAACTTCCTCGCCAACGGCATCTCCTGCGTCGTCGACGACGCCGTCTTCCCCGACCGGCCCGTCGTCGGCCTCGGCGGCTGGAAACGCCACGTCGGCCCCGGCCTGCTGCCCGTCGTCCTCCTGCCCGGCCTGGAGGTCGTCCTGGAGCGCAACGCCCAGCGCAGCGGCAACCGGCGCCTCTCGGACGAGGAGGTCGCCGCCATCCACGGCCGGATGGCCGGCTGGTACGGCTCGGGCCTGCCGATCATCGACAACTCCACGTACGACGTCGAGACCACCGCCCGCGTCCTCGACGACGTCCTCGCCCGCGCGATCGCGAGCCCGCCCTCCTGGTGAGGCCGTGCCCGCCGGGGGCCGGGCGCCCGGTCGGCCGTCCCGAACAGGCCGTCGCGGCCCGCTCCTCGTAGGCTCGGAGCATGTCAGAGGTGTATGCGGACCGCCGTGTACGGCTGCGCGACAGGTGCGCGGCCGCGGGCAGCCCGGCGGCCCTGGTCTCCCGCCCCGCCAACGTCCGCTATCTCGCGGGCGGCTCCCCGCCGGGCGCCGTCCTGCTGGTCGGCCCCGAACCGGAGGCCGACGTCCTGCTCCGCCCCGTCCCGCCCGGGGGCGAGCCGGCCGACGGACGGCTCGACGAACTGCTCCGGCAGCAGGTCCTGCCCACCGGGGGCGGCGACCCGGCCGTCGCCGCCGTCGACCTCGCCCGCCGGGCGGGCGCCGACGCGCTCGCCGTCGAGGAGCACCACCTGACGGTGGCCCGGCACCGGGCCATGGGCACCGTCGCGGCCGCGCCCCGCCTCACCGACCTGGCCTGCGCCGTGGAGCAGCTCAGGATCGTCAAGGACGAGGACGAGATCGGCTGCCTGCGGATCGCCGCCGAGATCGCCGACCAGGCCCTCGGCGAACTCCTCGAATCCATCCTGGTGGGACGGACCGAGCGCCACCTCGCCCTGGAACTGGAGCGCCGGCTCGTCGACCACGGCGCCGATGGGGCCGCCTTCCCGACCTCCGTGGCGACCGGCCCGCACTCCGGCCGCCGCAGGCACCGGCCCACCGACCGCCGGGTCGAGGAGGGCGATTTCCTCTCCGTCTGCCTCGGCGCCGACTACCGCGGCTACCGGTGCGAGATCGGCCGCACGTTCGTCATCGGCACCACCCCCGCCGAGTGGCAGATCGAGCTGTACGAACTCGTCTTCGCCGCTCAGCGGGCCGGCCGGGAGTCGCTCGTGCCCGGCGCCGAGTACCGGGACGTGGACCGGGCGGCCCGCCGGATCCTGAAGGCGGCGGGGCACGCGGAGACCGCCGTGCCCCTCACCGGGCACGGTGTGGGGCTCGAAATCGACGAGGACCCGCAGTTGTCACCCTCGGCCATGGGTAAACTGGACGCTTGTGTGCCGGTCACCGTCGAACCGGGGGTCCACCTCCCGGGCCGGGGCGGGGTCCGGATCGATGACACGCTCGTCGTGCGCCAGGAGGCGGACGGCGGACCCGAGCTACTCACCATCACGACCAAGGAGCTGCTCGCGCTGTAGGGCGCGCACGCCTCCCCGGTCCCACGTCAGTCCAGAGTCCAGGAGATTCCGCAACCGTGGCTTCCACGAACGACCTCAAGAACGGCATGGTGCTCAAGCTCGAAGGCGGCCAGCTCTGGTCCGTCGTCGAGTTCCAGCACGTCAAGCCCGGCAAGGGCCCGGCCTTCGTGCGCACCAAGCTCAAGAACGTGCTGTCCGGCAAGGTCGTCGACAAGACCTTCAACGCGGGCGTCAAGGTCGAGACGGCCACCATCGACCGTCGTGACATGCAGTTCTCCTACATGGACGGCGACTACTTCGTCTTCATGGACATGGAGACGTACGACCAGCTCCACGTCGACCGCAAGTCGGTCGGCGACGCCGCGAACTTCCTGATCGAGGGCTTCACCGCCTCCGTCGCGCAGCACGAGGGCGAGGTCCTCTACGTCGAGCTCCCGGCCGCCGTCGTCCTGACGATCCAGCACACCGACCCGGGCGTCCAGGGCGACCGCTCCACCGGTGGCACCAAGCCCGCCACCCTGGAGACCGGCCACGAGATCCAGGTCCCGCTCTTCATCACCACCGGTGAGAAGATCAAGGTCGACACGCGCAGCAGCGACTACCTCGGCCGGGTGAACGACTAACCGTGGCCGCCCGGAGCAAGGCCCGCAAGCGCGCCTTCCAGATCCTCTTCGAGGCCGACCAGCGCGGTGCCTCCGTGCAGGAGGTCCTCGCGGACCAGGTCCGGCACGCCCGGTCGGACGACCGGCAGCCGCCGGTCAACGAGTTCACCATGCAGCTGGTGGAGGGGTACGCGTCCCACGTGGCGCGCATCGACGAGCTCATCGCCACCTACGCGGTGGACTGGGACCTCGACCGGATGCCCGTCACCGACCGGAACATCGTGCGCCTCGGCGCGTACGAGCTGATCTGGGAGGACGGCACGCCCGACGCGGTCGCGATCGACGAGGCGGTGCAGCTCGCCAAGGAGTTCTCCACCGACGAGTCGCCGGCCTTCGTCAACGGCCTCCTGGCGCGCTTCAAGGACCTGAAGCCGCGCCTGCGCCGGGACGTGGACGCCTGAGTCCGCGCCCGCACCCGCCGACACACCCGAAGGGGCCCGCAGCACTCGATGCCGCGGGCCCCTTCGGCCGTTCGGGTGTCCCTCGGAGGTCCGAAAGCGCTCCCGGGCCCGGGAGCGCCCCCGTACGGGTCCGGAAAGCACGGGATCCGTGGACGTCGGTGACGTCCACGGATCCGGCGGTACGTTTCTGCTGAGCCCTGCGAAGGGGTCAGTTGTCCTCGTGGGCGACCGCGCGGCGCGCGTCCGCGTCCAGCACACCCCAGCTGATCAGCTGCTCGGTGAGGACCGAGGGGGACTGGTCGTAGATGACGGCGAGGGTGCGCAGGTCGTCCTGGCGGATCGACAGCACCTTGCCGTTGTAGTCGCCGCGCTGCGACTGGATCGTCGCCGCGTAGCGCTGGAGCGGGCCGGCCTTCTCCTGCGGGACGTGGGCCAGGCGCTCCAGGTCCAGGACCAGCTTCGGCGGCGGCTCGGCGGCCCCGCCCGGCGTCGTGCCCGGCAGGAGCTCCTGCACCGGCACCCCGTAGAAGTCCGCCAGCTCGGCGAGGCGCTGCACGGTCACGGCGCGGTCGCCCCGCTCGTAGGAGCCGACCACCACGGCCTTCCAGCGGCCCTGGGACTTCTCCTCCACCCCGTGGAGCGAGAGACCCTGCTGGGTGCGGATGGCGCGGAGTTTGGCCCCGAGCTGCTTTGCGTATTCGCTGGACATAACGCTCCCGGACGCTGTGACGACATGCGGCTGCGCCGCGCGGCTGGTAACTCACTGTGAGGTTACGCAGCGTTACACCCACCCGTCAAGCCGAAAGGTCCGTACCGCCCCCTCCCGGGGGACGGCGCCCGGAGGGGCGCCCGGGTGTGCGGAGCGCGCCGCGCCACCCCTGGTAGGGTGGGAGCGCAAGTACGACGTCCTTTAAGAGCCGTCCCGTGAGGCGGAGAAGGAGGTCCGTTTCTCATGGACACCCAGCAGTACGGCGACGACGCGCGGCCCGTTCTCGAAGGCCCCGACATCGCGCGGGTCCTCACCCGCATCGCCCACGAGATCGTCGAGCGCGCCAAGGGCGCCGACGACGTGGTCCTCCTCGGCATTCCCACCCGCGGCGTCTTCCTCGCCCGCCGGCTCGCCGAGAAGCTCGCCGCCATCACCGGCACCAAGGTCCCGGTCGGCTCCCTGGACATCACCATGTACCGGGACGACCTGCGGATGAAGCCCGCCCGCGCCATCGGCCGCACCGAGATCCCCGCCGACGGCATCGACGGGCGCCTCGTCGTCCTCGTCGACGACGTCCTCTTCTCCGGCCGCACGATCCGCGCCGCCCTCGACGCCCTCGGCGACATCGGCCGCCCCCGTGCGGTCCAGCTCGCCGTCCTCGTCGACCGCGGCCACCGCGAGCTGCCCATCCGCGCCGACTACGTCGGCAAGAACCTCCCCACGTCGCTGCGGGAGACGGTCAAGGTCCTGCTCGCCGAGGAGGACGGTCGCGACACCGTCCTGCTCGGCTCCAAGCCCGTCTCCTAGCCGGACCGGCCTCCCCGCCGGGGCCGGGGCACCTCCCTGCCCCCGCACGCCCTCACGCCTCCCCACCACGGAGAGAAACCCCGATGATGCGTCACCTCATCTCGGCCGCCGACCTCACCCGCGACGACGCCGTACTGATCCTCGACACCGCCGAGGAGATGGCCCGGGTGGCCGACCGCCCCATCAAGAAGCTGCCGACCCTGCGCGGCCGCACCATCTGCAACCTCTTCTTCGAGGACTCCACCCGGACCCGGATCTCCTTCGAGGCCGCCGAGAAGCGCCTCTCCGCCGACGTCATCAACTTCGCGGCCAAGGGCTCCAGCGTCTCCAAGGGCGAGTCCCTCAAGGACACCGCCCAGACCCTGGAGGCCATGGGCGTCGACGCGGTCGTCATCCGGCACGGCGCCTCCGGCGCCCCGTACCGCCTCGCCACCTCCGGCTGGATCGACGCCCCCGTCGTCAACGCCGGCGACGGCACCCACCAGCACCCCACCCAGGCCCTCCTGGACGCCTTCACCATGCGCCGCCGCCTCGTCGGCCGCGACACCGGACTCGGCCAGGACCTCGCGGGCAGGCGGATCACCCTCGTCGGCGACGTCCTGCACAGCCGGGTCGCCCGCTCCAACGTCGACCTGCTGCACACCCTCGGCGCCGAGGTCACCCTGGTGGCCCCGCCCACCCTGGTCCCCGTCGGCGTCGAGACCTGGCCCTGCGAGATCTCGTACGACCTCGACGCCGTGCTGCCGAAGTCCGACGCCGTGATGATGCTGCGCGTGCAGCGCGAGCGGATGAACGCCGCCTTCTTCCCCACCGAGCGCGAGTACTCGCGCCGCTACGGGCTCGACGGCGAGCGGATGGCCAGGATGCCCGAGCACGCCATCGTGATGCACCCCGGCCCCATGGTCCGCGGCATGGAGATCACCGCCGAGGTCGCCGACTCCGACCGCTGCACGGTCGTCGAGCAGGTCGCCAACGGCGTGTCCGTCCGCATGGCCGTGCTCTACCTGCTCCTGGGCGGCTCCGAGCCCGCCGTCACCACCACCCCCGCCGCGCGCACCGAGGAGAACAAGTGACCATGAGCAAGATCCTTATCCGCGGCGCGAAGGTGCTCGGCGGCGAGGTCCGGGACGTCCTGATCGACGGCGAGACCGTCGCCGAGGTCGGAAGCGGGCTCTCCGCCGAGGGCGCGACCGTGATCGAGGCCGACGGACAGATCCTCCTGCCGGGCCTGGTCGACCTCCACACCCACCTGCGCGAGCCCGGCCGCGAGGACTCCGAGACCGTCCTCACCGGCACCCGCGCCGCCGCCTCCGGCGGCTACACCTCCGTCTTCGCCATGGCCAACACCCACCCGGTCGCCGACACCGCCGGCGTCGTCGAGCAGGTCTGGCGCCTCGGCAAGGAGTCCGGCTACTGCGACGTGCAGCCCATCGGCGCCGTCACCGTGGGCCTGGAGGGGAAGAAGCTCGCCGAGCTCGGCGCCATGCACGACTCCGCCGCCGGCGTCACCGTCTTCTCCGACGACGGCAAGTGCGTCGACGACGCCGTGATCATGCGCCGCGCCCTGGAGTACGTGAAGGCCTTCGGCGGCGTCGTCGCCCAGCACGCCCAGGAGCCCCGCCTCACCGAGGGCGCCCAGATGAACGAGGGCATCGTCTCCGCCGAGCTCGGCCTCGGCGGCTGGCCCGCCGTCGCCGAGGAGTCGATCATCGCCCGCGACGTCCTCCTCGCCGAGCACGTCGGCTCCCGCGTCCACATCTGCCACCTCTCCACCGCCGGCTCCGTCGAGATCGTCCGCTGGGCCAAGTCCCGCGGCATCGACGTCACCGCCGAGGTCACCCCGCACCACCTCCTCCTCACGGACGAGCTGGTCCGCTCGTACAACCCGGTCTACAAGGTCAACCCGCCGCTGCGCACCGAGAAGGACGTCCTCGCGCTTCGCGAGGCGCTGGCCGACGGCACGATCGACATCGTCGCCACCGACCACGCCCCGCACCCGCACGAGGACAAGGACTGCGAGTGGGCCGCCGCCGCCATGGGCATGGTCGGCCTGGAGACCGCCCTCTCCGTCGTCCAGCAGACGATGGTCGAGACCGGCCTCCTCGACTGGGCCGGCGTCGCCGACCGCATGTCCTTCGCCCCCGCGCGCATCGGCCGGGCCACGGGCCACGGACGTCCCGTCTCGGCTGGTGAGCCCGCGAACCTGACCCTGGTCGATCCGGCTTACCGTGGAGTCGTGGACCCCGCGGACTTCGCCTCCCGCAGCCGCAACACCCCGTACGAGGGCCGCGAGCTGCCGGGACGCGTCACCCACACCTTCCTGCGGGGCCGGGCAACGGTCGTGGACGGGAAGCTGGCGTGACACCACTCATCGCAATCGCCGCAGAGGCAGCCGAACAGAAGTCGGCGGAGGTGACCGACTGGGCCGGACGGCTCGGCTGGGTCGCCGGACTGCTGCTCTTCGTCGCCCTCGTGTACTGGCTCATGCGCCAGGGATGGAAGTGGCGCGGCAGCCTCCAGTCCGACCTCCCCGCCCTGCCCGCCGTGCCGGAGACGGCCGGCGAGGCGAAACTGACCCTCAGCGGGCGCTACCACGGGTCCACGACCGCCGGGCAGTGGCTCGACCGGATCGTCGCCCACGGCCTCGGCGCCCGCAGCCGCGTCGAGCTCACGCTCACCGACGCCGGGATCACGGTCGTCCGCCCCGGGGCGAACGACTTCCACATCCCGGCCGACGCCCTGCGCGAGGCCCGCCTCGACAAGGGCATCGCCGGAAAGGTCCTCGCCGAGGGCGGGCTCCTGATCGTCACCTGGGAGCACGGCGGCGTCCTCCTCGACTCCGGCTTCCGGTCCGACCGGGCGGCGGAACACACCGCCTGGGTCGACACCGTCCATTCCATGACCAGCGCAACGGAAGGCATCGCACGATGACGACCTCCACCAGGGGACCCGCCAAGGCTCCCGCCGTACTCGTCCTGGAGGACGGCCGCATCTTCCGCGGCCGCGCCTACGGGGCCGTGGGGGAGACCTTCGGCGAGGCCGTGTTCTCCACCGGCATGACCGGCTACCAGGAGACCCTCACCGACCCCTCGTACCACCGCCAGGTCGTGGTCATGACCGCCCCGCACGTCGGCAACACCGGCGTCAACGACGAGGACCCCGAGTCCGGCCGCATCTGGGTCTCCGGCTACGTCGTCCGCGACCCCGCCCGCGTCTCCTCCAACTGGCGCGCGCGCCGCTCGCTCGACGAGGAGCTGGAGCGCCAGGGCGTCGTCGGGATCTCCGGCGTCGACACCCGCGCCCTCACCCGCCACCTGCGCGAGCGCGGCGCCATGCGCGTCGGCATCTTCTCCGGCGACGCCTGGACGGGCGTCCGCGACGAGGCCCTGCTCGCCAAGGTCAAGGCGCAGCCCCAGATGAAGGGCGCGAACCTCTCCGCCGAGGTCGCCACCAAGGAGACCTACGTGGTCCCCGCCGTCGGCGAGAAGAAGTTCACCGTCGCCGCCGTCGACCTCGGCATCAAGGGCATGACCCCGCACCGGATGGCCGAGCGCGGCATCGAGGTCCACGTCCTGCCCGCCACCGCCACCGTCGAGGACGTCTACGCCGTCGAGCCCGACGGGGTGTTCTTCTCCAACGGCCCCGGCGACCCGGCCACCGCCGACGGCCCCGTCGCCCTCATGCGGGCCGTCCTGGAGCGGAGGACGCCGCTCTTCGGCATCTGCTTCGGCAACCAGATCCTGGGCCGCGCCCTCGGCTTCGGCACGTACAAGCTGAAGTACGGCCACCGGGGCATCAACCAGCCGGTCCAGGACCGCACCACCGGCAAGGTCGAGGTCACCGCGCACAACCACGGCTTCGCCGTGGACGCGCCCCTCGACAAGGTCTCCGACACCCCCTTCGGCCGCGCCGAGGTCTCCCACGTCTGCCTCAACGACAACGTCGTGGAGGGCCTCCAGCTGCTCGACCGGCCGGCCTTCTCGGTCCAGTACCACCCCGAGGCAGCCGCGGGTCCGCACGACGCCGCGTACCTCTTCGACCGTTTCACGTCTTTGATGGAAACCGCCCTGATGGAGGCCGAGCGTGCCTAAGCGCACCGATATCCAGTCCGTCCTGGTCATCGGCTCCGGCCCGATCGTGATCGGCCAGGCCGCGGAGTTCGACTACTCCGGCACCCAGGCGTGCCGCATCCTCAAGGCCGAGGGCCTGCGGGTGATCCTGGTCAACTCCAACCCGGCCACGATCATGACCGACCCGGAGATCGCCGACGCCACGTACGTCGAGCCGATCACCCCGGAGTTCGTCGAGAAGATCATCGCCAAGGAGCGCCCCGACGCGCTCCTGCCGACGCTGGGCGGGCAGACCGCGCTGAACACCGCGATCTCCATGCACGAGCAGGGCGTCCTGGAGAAGTACGGCGTCGAGCTGATCGGCGCCAACGTCGAGGCCATCCACAAGGGCGAGGACCGCGACCTCTTCAAGGGCGTCGTCGAGGCCGTCAAGGCCAAGATCGGCCACGGCGAGTCCGCCCGCTCGGTCATCTGCCACTCCATGGACGACGTCATCAAGGGCGTCGAGACGCTCGGCGGCTACCCCGTCGTCGTCCGACCCTCCTTCACCATGGGCGGCGCCGGCTCCGGCTTCGCCCACGACGAGGAGGAGCTGCGCCGCATCGCCGGCCAGGGCCTGACGCTCTCCCCGACCACCGAGGTGCTCCTGGAGGAGTCCATCCTCGGCTGGAAGGAGTACGAGCTGGAGCTGATGCGCGACAAGAACGACAACGTCGTGGTCGTCTGCTCCATCGAGAACTTCGACCCGATGGGCGTCCACACCGGCGACTCGATCACCGTCGCCCCGGCGATGACGCTCACCGACCGCGAGTACCAGCGGCTGCGCGACATCGGCATCGCGATCATCCGCGAGGTCGGCGTCGACACCGGCGGCTGCAACATCCAGTTCGCGATCGACCCGACCGACGGCCGGATCATCGTCATCGAGATGAACCCCCGCGTCTCCCGGTCGAGCGCCCTGGCCTCCAAGGCGACCGGCTTCCCGATCGCCAAGATCGCCGCCCGCCTCGCCGTCGGCTACACGCTCGACGAGATCCCGAACGACATCACGGAGAAGACCCCGGCGTCCTTCGAGCCCACGCTCGACTACGTCGTCGTCAAGGCCCCCCGCTTCGCCTTCGAGAAGTTCCCCGCCGCCGACTCCACGCTGACCACGACCATGAAGTCGGTCGGCGAGGCCATGGCGATCGGCCGCAACTTCACCGAGGCGCTCCAGAAGGCCCTGCGCTCCCTGGAGAAGAAGGGCTCGCAGTTCACCTTCGTGGGCGAGCCCGGCGACAAGGACGAGCTGCTGCGCCTGGCCGTGCGCCCGACCGACGGCCGGATCAACACCGTCATGCAGGCGATCCGCGCCGGCGCCACCCCGGAGGAGGTCTTCGACGCCACGAAGATCGACCCGTGGTTCGTCGACCAGCTCTTCCTGATCAAGGAGATCGCCGACGAGCTGGCCGCCGCCGAGAAGCTCGACCCCGAGCTCCTGGCCGAGGCCAAGCGCCACGGCTTCTCCGACGTCCAGATCGCCGAGATCCGCGGCCTGCGCGAGGACGTCGTCCGCGAGGTCCGGCACGCCCTCGGCGTCCGCCCGGTCTACAAGACGGTCGACACCTGCGCCGCCGAGTTCGCCGCGAAGACCCCGTACTTCTACTCCTCCTACGACGAGGAGAACGAGGTCGCGCCGCGCGAGAAGCCCGCCGTGATCATCCTGGGTTCGGGCCCGAACCGCATCGGCCAGGGCATCGAGTTCGACTACTCCTGCGTCCACGCCTCCTTCGCCCTGAGCGACGCGGGCTACGAGACCGTGATGGTCAACTGCAACCCCGAGACCGTCTCCACCGACTACGACACCTCCGACCGGCTCTACTTCGAGCCGCTCACCCTGGAGGACGTCCTGGAGATCGTCCACGCCGAGACCCTCGCCGGGCCCGTCGCCGGCGTCGTCGTCCAGCTCGGCGGCCAGACCCCGCTGGGCCTGTCCCAGGCGCTCAAGGACAACGGCGTGCCGGTCGTCGGCACCTCCCCGGAGGCCATCCACGCCGCCGAGGACCGCGGCGCCTTCGGACAGGTCCTCGCCG
This sequence comes from Streptomyces sp. NPDC092045, assembly GCF_044756005.1. Taxonomy (NCBI): domain Bacteria; kingdom Bacillati; phylum Actinomycetota; class Actinomycetes; order Kitasatosporales; family Streptomycetaceae; genus Streptomyces; species Streptomyces sp. NPDC092045. The sequence continues at coordinate 101,297 of NZ_JBIVSC010000020.1, forward strand.
AGGCCGGCCTCCCGGCCCCCAAGCACGGCACCGCCACCACCTTCGCCGGCGCCAAGGCCATCGCCGACGAGATCGGCTACCCCGTCCTGGTCCGCCCGTCGTACGTGCTCGGCGGCCGCGGCATGGAGATCGTGTACGACGAGGCCCGCCTGGAGTCGTACATCGCCGAGTCCACCGAGATCAGCCCCACCCGGCCGGTCCTGGTCGACCGCTTCCTCGACGACGCCATCGAGATCGACGTGGACGCGCTCTACGACGGCGAGGAGCTCTACCTCGGCGGCGTGATGGAGCACATCGAGGAGGCCGGCATCCACTCCGGCGACTCGGCCTGCGCCCTGCCCCCGATCACCCTCGGCGGCCACGACATCAAGCGGCTGCGCGCCTCCACCGAGGCCATCGCCAAGGGCGTCGGCGTCCGCGGCCTGATCAACATCCAGTTCGCCATGGCCGGGGACATCCTCTACGTCCTGGAGGCCAACCCGCGCGCCTCCCGGACGGTCCCCTTCACCTCCAAGGCCACCGCGGTGCCGCTGGCGAAGGCCGCCGCCCGCATCTCGCTGGGCGCCACCATCGCCGAGCTGCGCGCCGAGGGCCTGCTGCCGAGGAACGGCGATGGCGGCACCCTGCCGTTCGACGCGCCGATCTCCGTCAAGGAGGCCGTCATGCCCTGGAGCCGCTTCCGCGACATCCACGGCCGCGGCGTCGACACCGTCCTCGGCCCGGAGATGCGCTCCACCGGCGAGGTCATGGGCATCGACTCGGTCTTCGGCACGGCGTACGCCAAGTCGCAGGCCGGCGCGTACGGGCCGCTGCCGACCAAGGGCCGCGCGTTCATCTCGGTCGCCAACCGGGACAAGCGCTCGATGATCTTCCCGGCCCGCGAGCTGGTCGCCCACGGCTTCGAGCTCCTGGCCACCTCCGGCACCGCCGAGGTCCTCAAGCGCAACGGCATCAACGCCACCATCGTGCGCAAGCTCAGCGAGGGCGAGGGCCCGGACGGCGAGAAGACGATCGTCCAGCTCGTCCACGACGGAGAGGTCGACCTCATCGTCAACACCCCCTACGGCACCGGCGGCCGCCTCGACGGCTACGAGATCCGCACCGCCGCCGTCGCCCGCGGCGTCCCGTGCCTGACCACCGTCCAGGCGCTCGCCGCGGCCGTCCAGGGCATCGACGCGCTCAACCACGGCGGCGCCGGCGTCCGCTCCCTCCAGGAGCACGCCGAGCACCTCGTCGCGGCCCGCGACTAGGCGCCGTCCGGCGGGTCGCGGCCCCGGCCACGACCCGCCGGGCAGGCCCGGCAGCCGTACGGAGAAGGGGGACACCGGCCACCGCGCGGTGTCCCCCTCTTCATGACCGAACAAGGGATATTCCGGACGATGTACAAGCTGTTCTTCCACCTGGTCTTCAAGCGGATGGACCCGGAGAAGGCCCACTACCTGGCCTTCCGCTGGATCCGCCTGGCCGCCCGCGTCCCGGTGCTCCGCACCTTCGTCGCCGCCGTCCTCGCCCCCCGGTACGAGGAGCTGCGCACCGAGGCCCTCGGCCTGCGCATGCACGGCCCCTTCGGCCTCGCCGCCGGCTTCGACAAGAACGCCGTGGCCATCGACGGCATGGCGATGCTCGGCTTCGACCACGTCGAGATCGGCACCGTCACCGGCGAGGCCCAGCCCGGCAATCCCCGGAAGCGCCTCTTCCGGCTCGTCCCGGACCGTGCCCTGATCAACCGCATGGGCTTCAACAACGAGGGTTCCGCCGCCGTCGCCGCCCGCCTCCGCGCGCGCGTGCCGGTCTTCAGGACGGTCGTGGGCGTCAACATCGGCAAGACCAAGGTCGTCCCCGAGGCCGAGGCCGCCGCCGACTACGTGAAGTCCACCGAGCGCCTCGCCGCGCACGCCGACTACCTCGTCGTCAACGTCTCCTCCCCGAACACCCCGGGCCTGCGCAACCTCCAGGCCACCGAGTCCCTGCGCCCCCTCCTGACCGCCGTGCGGGAGGCCGCCGACCGCGCGGTCGCCGACCGCCGGGTCCCGCTCCTGGTCAAGATCGCCCCCGACCTGGCCGACGAGGACGTGGACGCGGTCGCCGACCTCGCCCTGGAGCTCGGTCTCGACGGCATCATCGCCACCAACACCACCATCGCCCGCGAGGGCCTCGGCCTGAGGTCCGCCCCCGAGCTGGTCGAGGAGACCGGCGGCCTGTCCGGCCGCCCGGTCAAGCAGCGCTCCCTGGAGGTCCTGCGCCGCCTCCACGCGCGCGTGGGCGACCGCCTGGTCCTGGTCGGCGTCGGCGGCGTCGAGAACGCCGAGGACGCCTGGCAGCGCATCCTCGCCGGCGCCACCCTCGTCCAGGGCTACAGCGCCTTCGTCTACGAGGGTCCGTTCTACGCCCGCGCGATCCACAAGGGACTCGCCGCGCGCCTCGCGGCCTCCCCGTACGCCACCCTCGCCGAGGCCGTCGGCGCCGACAACCGGAAGGCCGCGAAATGACGATCTCCTTCGGATCCCGTCTGCGCTCCGCCATGGACGAGCGCGGCCCCCTCTGCGTCGGCATCGACCCGCACGCCGCCCTGCTCGACTCCTGGGGCCTCGGCGACGACATCGCCGGTCTGGAGCGCTTCACCTTCACCGTCGTCGAGGCCCTCGCCGGCACGGTGGCCGTCTTCAAGCCCCAGTCCGCCTTCTTCGAGCGCTTCGGCTCGCGCGGCGTCGCCGTCCTGGAGCGCGCCGTCTCCGACCTGCGCGCGGCGGGCGGCCTGGTCGTCATGGACGCCAAGCGCGGCGACATCGGCTCCACCATGGCCGCCTACGCCGAGGCCTTCCTGCGCGAGGGCTCCCCGCTCTTCTCCGACGCGCTCACGGTCTCCCCGTACCTCGGCTACGGCTCCCTGAAGCCGGCCGTCGACCTGGCCCGCGAGTCCGGCGCCGGCCTCTTCGTCCTCGCGCTGACCTCCAACCCGGAGGGGAGCGAGGTCCAGCGGGCCGTGCGCACCGACGACCCGGCCGGACGGACGATCGGCGCGACGATGCTCGCCCACCTGGCCGAGGAGAACGCGGGGGAGACGCCCATGGGCTCCTTCGGCGCGGTCGTCGGCGCCACCCTCGGCGACCTGTCCTCCTTCGACCTGGACGTCAACGGCCCGCTCCTGGCCCCCGGCATCGGCGCCCAGGGCGCGACCCCCGCCGACCTCCCCGCCGTCTTCGGCGCGGCGGTCCGCAACGTCGTCCCGAACGTCAGCCGCGGGGTCCTGCGGCACGGCCCGGACGCGACCGCCCTGCGGGACTCCGCGCTCCGCTACGCGGACGAGATCCGCGCGGCCGTCGGCGCGTAACCCCGTCGGGAGCCGTCCGGGGCCGGTCCGGGACCAATCCGCAGGTCGGAGCGGATCGGGCCGCTTTCCGGGCCCGCCCCGGTCGGCCGCCCCGCCACTTGACGAAATCTTGGCTCAAAACCCGGTCGTTATGTCGGAAAAGCCCTGGTCGGTCGATGCTGACCAGGACTTTTCCGCTGTTCTCGCTGACTGGAGCGGCCTCGGCCGCTAGTCTCCGGGGCAGAGCAGGCGTTCAGCGGCCACTCCGTTGACCGTCGCTCCACTGGTGCGGGGCGACTAGCTTCCTCACCGGTCCGTATCCGACAGATCGACATCCGAGGTGACGTAGGCGTGGCTCTTCCGCCCCTTACCCCTGAACAGCGCGCTGCCGCGCTCGAGAAGGCCGCCGCGGCTCGCCGGGAGCGGGCCGAGGTCAAGAATCGACTCAAGCACTCCGGAGCCTCCCTCCACGAGGTCATCAAGACCGGCCAGGAGAACGACGTCATCGGCAAGATGAAGGTCTCCGCGCTCCTCGAGTCCCTGCCGGGCGTGGGCAAGGTCCGCGCCAAGCAGATCATGGAGCGGCTCGGCATCTCCGAGAGCCGCCGGGTGCGCGGTCTCGGCTCCAACCAGATCGCCTCCCTGGAGCGGGAGTTCGGCTCGACCGGCGCCTGATCCGGGACGCGCGTCCCGGGCATGCCCGCGAAGCTGGAATAATCGCTGCATGGCAGCAGAGGTACGTCCGCGGCTGACCGTGCTCTCCGGCCCCTCGGGGGTCGGCAAGAGCACGGTCGTCGCGCATATGCGCAAGGTCCACCCCGAGGTCTGGCTCTCGGTGTCGGCGACGACGCGGAAGCCCCGCCCCGGCGAGAAGCACGGCGTCCACTACTTCTTCGTGGCGGACGACGAGTTCGACAAGCTGATCGCCAACGGTGAGCTCCTCGAATGGGCCGAGTTCGCGGGGAACCGCTACGGCACCCCGCGCGGCGCGGTCCTCGACCGCCTCGACGCCGGCGAGCCCGTCCTCCTGGAGATCGACCTCCAGGGCGCCCGCCAGGTGAAGGACTCCATGCCGGAGTCCCAGCTGGTCTTCCTCGCCCCGCCGAGCTGGGACGAGCTGGTCCGCCGCCTCACCGGCCGCGGCACCGAGTCCCCCGAGGTCATCGAGCGCCGCCTCGACGCCGCGAAGGTCGAGCTGGCCGCCGAGTCCGAGTTCGACACCACCCTCGTCAACACCTCCGTCGAGGACGTCGCGCGCGAGCTGCTAACGTTGATGAACGTTGTCTGATCTTTTCTCCATCTTCGGAAGGTAGAGCGTGTCCTCTTCCATCACCGCGCCCGAGGGCATCATCAACCCGCCGATCGACGAGCTGCTCGAGGCCACCGACTCGAAGTACAGCCTCGTGATCTACGCGGCCAAGCGCGCGCGTCAGATCAACGCGTACTACTCCCAGCTCGGCGAGGGCCTGCTGGAGTACGTGGGTCCGCTCGTCGACACCCACGTCCACGAGAAGCCGCTCTCGATCGCGCTGCGCGAGATCAACGCGGGCCTGCTGACGTCCGAGGCCATCGAGGGCCCGGCGCAGTAAGCACGCGGCGTTTGTCATATCTGTCACCACAGGCCCGGCGGAACATCCGCCGGGCCTGTGGTGTCTCATGGAGTCGTACGCATCCGAGTGCGGGGAGTCGTGGAAGTCGTGGCAAAGCCGAAGGTCGTCCTGGGCGTCAGCGGCGGCATCGCCGCCTACAAGGCGTGCGAGCTGCTCCGCAGGTTCACCGAGTCGGGCCACGACGTCAGGGTCGTGCCCACCGACTCCGCGCTCCACTTCGTCGGCGAGGCCACCTGGTCCGCGCTCTCCGGCAACCCCGTCTCGACCGGGGTGTGGGAGTCCGTCCACGAGGTGCCGCACGTCCGCATCGGCCAGGCCGCCGACCTCGTCGTGGTCGCCCCCGCCACCGCCGACATGCTCGCCAAGGCCGCCCACGGCCTCGCCGACGACCTGCTCACCAACACGCTGCTCACCGCGCGCTGTCCCGTCGTCTTCGCCCCCGCCATGCACACCGAGATGTGGGAGCACCCGGCGACGCGGGAGAACGTGGCGACCCTGCGCCGCCGTGGCGCCGTCGTCGTCGAGCCCGCGGTCGGCCGCCTCACCGGCGTCGACACCGGCAAGGGGCGGCTGCCCGACCCCGGCGAGATCTTCGAGGTCTGCCGCCGCGTCCTCGCCCGGGGCGCCACCGCCCCCGACCTCGCCGGCCGCCACGTCGTGGTCAGCGCGGGCGGCACCCGCGAGCCCCTCGACCCCGTCCGCTACCTGGGCAACCGCTCCTCCGGCAAGCAGGGCTACGCCCTCGCGCGGGCCGCCGCCGCCCGGGGCGCCCGGGTCACCCTCGTCGAGGCCAACACCGGCCTCCCCGACCCGGCCGGCGTCGACGTCGTCCGCGTCGGCACCGCCGTCCAGCTCCGCGAGGCCGTCCTCAAGGCCGTCGCCGACGCCGACGCGGTGGTCATGGCGGCCGCCGTCGCCGACTTCCGGCCGGCCGTCTACGCCCCCGGAAAGATCAAGAAGAAGGGCGACGACGGCGCCCCCGTCGTCGAGCTCGTCCGCAACCCCGACATCCTCGCCGAGCTCTCCGCCGACCGCGCCCTGCCCGGCCAGGTGGTCGTCGGCTTCGCCGCCGAGACCGACGACGTCCTCGCCAACGGACGCGAGAAGCTCGCCCGCAAGGGCTGCGACCTCCTCGTCGTCAACGAGGTGGGGGAGCGCAAGACCTTCGGCTCCGAGGAGAACGAGGCCGTGGTGCTCGCCGCGGACGGCGCCGAGACCCCCGTGCCGTACGGCCCGAAGGAAGCGCTCGCCGAGACGGTCTGGGACCTGGTCCTGCCGAGGCTCCGTCCCACCGACTGAGATGTCCGGGTCCGGTCACCGCGCGGCACGCCGTCACCCGGGAGAAGGGGGCGAAACACCTCCTGGCGAGTGATTCGCGTCCCACCGGAACGGACGTTCCGCCCTTGTCGGCGGCCGGTTCCGGCCGTCCGGGGCCATCCACCGGGCGAGACACCTGGTCCACAGCCCGACCACGACCGATAGACTGTTCGTGGAACGTCGCGGGGCGCAGCCCCCTGCCGGTCCGAGCCACGAGTAGCCAGCAGCCGCTGCAACCCCAGGGAGCGTTGTGTCCCGTCGTCTGTTCACCTCGGAATCCGTCACCGAGGGACACCCCGACAAGATCGCTGACCAGATCAGCGACACCATCCTCGACGCCCTGCTGCGCGAGGACCCCACCTCGCGTGTCGCCGTCGAGACGCTGATCACCACCGGCCTGGTGCACGTCGCCGGAGAGGTGACCACCAAGGCGTGGGCGGACATCCCCACCCTCGTCCGGAACAAGATCCTCGAGATCGGTTACGACTCCTCGAAGAAGGGCTTCGACGGCGCCTCCTGCGGCGTGTCGGTGTCCATCGGGTCGCAGTCGCCGGACATCGCCCAGGGTGTCGACACCGCGTACGAGAAGCGGGTCGAGGGCGACGAGGACGAGCTCGACAAGCAGGGCGCGGGCGACCAGGGTCTGATGTTCGGCTACGCGTCGGACGAGACGCCCGAGCTGATGCCGCTGCCCATCCACCTGGCGCACCGGCTGT
>NZ_JBIVSC010000021.1:0-106436 GCF_044756005.1 Streptomyces sp. NPDC092045
CCCGCGGAGCGGGTACTCCACCGCTGCGCGGTGGAAAAGCGAACTACCCTGCTGCGCAGGGTAGTTGTGGCCCCTCGCTGCGCGAGGGGCCCGGCCGCTGTGCGGCTTGGCCACTTCCGGTGCTGCGCACCGGAAGTGATGCTCCGTTCGCTGCGCTCTCGGAGCACAGGGTGTGTCCGCTGCGCTCCCTCACCATGTGGGCCCGCTTCGCGGGCCTGGCTGGCTGGGAGGGTCAGGAGCGGGACCAGGGTCGGCGTCTGCTGGTGGTGGTGTGGCTGGTCCGGGCAGCTCCGATGCCGGCGAGGTGCAGGGCCAGGGCGGTGAGACCGAGGAGCATGATGTTCGTGGAGGAGAAGACATCGTTGGTGCCGATGTCGGCTGCGTTGATCAAGAAGGAGATGAAGAACAGGACGGCAGCGGCTATACCGAGCATGTGTGGGTTCCTTTCGGAGAGAGTGGCGTGCTCGCGTGTCCCGCGGTGGCATGGCGCCGTGGGAGCGGGGTGGGGGTGTGGGTGGGTTCAGGCTTGTTGGGGGTGGCCAGCGTCGCCTTCGACGACCAAGCGGTCGATGCCGGGCTGCTCGGCGCGTTCGACGATGGTGACGTCGATCTGTCCGTTGCCGGTGGTGTCGAATTGGTAGAGGTCGGCTTTGCCGTCGCCTGTGGTGTCGGTCATCCACACGTCGGGCTTGCCGTCACCGTTGGTGTCGGCGCTGAGGACGACATGGTGCTCATCGCCCTGGGTCTGGATCGCTTCTTCAGTGTGCGCTGAGGTGTCCATGACTGCCGGATGCCCCGGAGTGAAGGACGGAAACGAGCACGGGTCAAGGGAGCTTTAGGCAGCGGGAAGGTAGTGTGCCGCTCCGTTGGGCTGCGCACACGGGGGCGGCGCGGCTGCGCGAGGTCGGGGCTTTCGCTGCGCTCCAGCGCACGGGTGGCGAGGTCGCTGCGCTTCCCCGCCCTTGGCGGACTCTTCTGATGGTGTCTGCGGCTATTGTTTCGGCCTGCTGACGCGGGCCGGCTGATGGGGCTGGCGGTCAGGTTTGATCGGTCTGGTCTTCGGGCGTCCAGGCCCAGGGCTTTGCCGTGGGCGGTGGGCCCTCTATGGCGCTGCGGAACTTTTCCCTCAAGCTCTTCGGTGGTGCTTCCTTCTCTTCCCTTGAGTGCACGAGCTGGGCTGTGGTCACGCGTATGTGGCATTCGCGGTGGCGTTGCTTCACCAGCACGATCCATGCTCCGTCCTGGGTGAGTAGGGCGTGGCGGGCTGGTTCGTCTCCCGGGCGTGCGTGTCGGGCCAGGATGCCTGGTAGGTAGTTGAGGGCCGCGTCCTCGGCGGCCGCGGCCGCTTGTGTGCGGTTGGGGCCGATGCGGTGAGTCCCGGTGAGTGCCCAGTGGTGCAGTTTCAGTTCGGTGCCATCGGCGCGTTGGGTGGTGCGGGTGTCCTCCTCGATGAGGACGTACCAGTCGGCGGTCATGTCCGGACCTTATCCAGTAATGGGAGAGATGGGATGTCTGTTGGGTTGATGCAGTATGTAGAAGTAGCGGAATGAAGGGATATGCTGAGGGCTGTCTACTGGATCCAGATGCTGAATTTCGTTTTCGGTGGATCGCACTGGCCGTATTCGACGGCTTGCTCGATCGAGTGGCTCCCCAAGTACACACAGTCGGGGTAGACCGGCTGCAGGCCGTACCAGACGACGCTGATGAGCACGGTGATGGCGAGTGCGGCAGCGAGGTGCCTTCGGGTGGGAGGGCCTGCGACAGGACGGATCATGACGCCGATCATAGGACGGGAAGCAGGGAGCGTGATTTCACTCAGGGAACATCAGGTGGACCAGCGTTCGGCGTTTCGCAGGTGGGTGGGATTTCCCGCACGACGGCCTGTTCCCGCGCAGGGCGTGCGGGGCACGATCGTGTCGGCGACCGGTTCGGGCAAGACGATCACGGCCGCCGCGTGCGCATGGGAGTCGTTCGCGGACGGCCGGATCCTCGTCATGGTCCCGACTCTGGATCTGCTCGTGCAGACAGCCCAAGCGTGGCGTCTGGTGGGGCACCGGTCGCCGATGGTCGCGGTGTGCTCGCTGGAGAACGACACCGCGCTGAACTCGCTGGGGGTCCGAACCACGACGAACCCGATCCAGCTCGCCCTGTGGGCCAGAACAGGTCCCGTGGTCGTGTTCGCCACCTACGCCTCTCTCGTGGAGCGTGAGGGTCCGGAGGGCACGACGACCGGCCAGCGCAAGGTTCACGGGCCGCTGGAGGCCGCTTTGGCAGGCGGGGAGCGGCTCTACGGCCAGCGCATGAATGGCTTCGACCTCGCCGTCGTGGACGAGGCCCACGGAACCGCTGGTGATCTTGGTCGGCCGTGGGCGGCGATCCACGACAACCAGCGTATCCCCGTCGCCTTCCGGCTCTACCTCACCGCGACGCCACGCGTCCTCGCCACGCCCCGGCCGCAGAAGGGCACCGACGGCCAGGAGGTGGAGCTCGCGACCATGGCCGACGACCTGGACGGCACATACGGCGCGTGGATCGCGGAGCTCGGTCTGTCGGAGGCGATCGAGCGCGAAATCCTTGCGGGGTTCGAAATCGACGTGCTGGAGATCCGCGATCCTTCGCCGGTTCTCGGGGAGTCGGAGGAGGCGCGGCGTGGCCGGCGTCTGGCGCTCTTGCAGACGGCTCTCTTGGAGCACGCCGCCGCGTGCAACCTGCGTACGGTCATGACCTTCCACCAGAAGGTGGAGGAGGCCGCCGCGTTCGCGGAGAAGCTGCCCGAGACCGCCGCCGAGCTCTACATGAACGACACCTCCGACGCCGACCTGGCCGCCGCCGACAAGCTCCCGAAGTCGTCGATCGACGCGGAGTTCTACGAGCTGGAGGCCGGCCGCCACGTCCCGCCGGGCCGGGTGTGGTCAGCGTGGCTGTGCGGCGACCACCTCGTCAGCGAGCGGCGCGAGGTCATCAGGCAGTTCGCCAACGGCGTTGACGCGGCCGGGCGCCGGGTGCACCGTGCCTTCCTCGCCAGCGTTCGCGTGCTCGGGGAAGGCGTCGACATCACCGGCGAACGAGGAGTCGAGGCGATCTGCTTCGCCGACACCCGAGGCTCACAGGTCGAGATCGTCCAGAACATCGGCCGGGCCCTGAGGCTCAACCGCGACGGCAGCGCCAAGGTCGCCAGGATCATCGTGCCGGTGTTCCTGGAGCCGGGCGAGGACCCGACCGACATGGTCGCCTCCGCCAGTTTCAAACCGCTCGTGGCCGTGCTCCAGGGCCTGCGCTCGCATGATGAGCGACTGGTCGAGCAGCTCGCTTCCCGGGCGCTCACGAGCGGGAAGCGCAAGATGCACGTGCGGTGTGACGAGGACGGGCGGATCGTCGGCGTCGGCGGCACCGGCGACGGCGAGGATCAGGAGGACGACGACACCCAGGCCGCCGCCGAAGCGGCCCTGCTCCACTTTTCCAGCCCGCGCGACGCCGCGACCATCGCCGCGTTCCTGCGCACCCGGGTCTACCGGCCCGAATCCCTGGTCTGGCTGGAGGGCTACCAGGCCCTCATCCGGTGGCGGAAAGAGAACGAAATCACCGGCCTGCACGCCGTTCCGTACGACGTCGAGGTCGAGGTCGGCGTCACCAAGGACTTCCCGCTCGGCCGGTGGGTGCATCAGCAGCGCAAGGCGCTGCGGGCAGGAGAGCTGGAGGACCGGCGCAAGACGCTGCTCGACTTGCCGGAGGCCGGGATGGTGTGGGAACCGGGTGAGGAGGCGTGGGAGAACAAGCTCGCCGCACTCAGGTCCTACCGGCGGGCCACCGGGCACCTCGCACCACGGCAGGACGCCGTATGGGGCGAGGGCGAAACGATGGTGCCCGTCGGGCAGCACATGGCCAACCTCCGGCGGAAGGGCGGGCTCGGGAAGGATCCGGAGCGGACCGCCGTACGCGCACAGCAGCTGGCCGCGGTCGACGAGGACTGGAACTGCCCGTGGCCGCTGAACTGGCAACGCCACTACCGCGTCCTCGCGGACCTGGTCGACGCCGACGGCCACCTGCCGGCCATCGAGCCCGGGGTGCTGTTCGAGGGCGATGACATCGGGCGGTGGCTTCAGCGGCAGAAGAAGCCGGGCACCTGGGCACAGCTCCTCCCCGAACAGCAGGCGCGCCTGGCGAAGCTGGGCGTACAGGCATCACCTCCCACCCCGGTTCCGGCGCCGGTGGCGGGAGGCGCGGGGAGGGGGCCGTCCAAGGCACAGCAGGCATTCCAGCGAGGCCTCGCCGCCCTGACGCAGTGGGTCGAGCGGGAAGGCGCCGACCGGCCCGTACCGCGAGGCGCGGTCGCCGAGGTCACGGTCGACGGCGAGGCGGAGCCGGTGCCCGTGAAACTGGGGGTGTGGATCTCGAACACCAAATCCAGAAGAGACCGGCTGGATACCGACCAGCTCGCCGCGCTGCAGAAGCTGGGCATGAAGTGGGCGTGACACGGGCGATGGTCCGTCGTCAGGCCCTGGGTCGAGTGAAGTGCACAAAGACCCCGGGTGGTCGTGGTTGATGCCCGGGGTCTCATGCTGTCTACCGGACGGAAGACGGATCCTATCCGCCCCGGCTGACCTCTGACAGGCGATCTTGATCGTTTGCCAAGCGATCTCGACCGTCGGCCCGAAAGTGCCTACCCGCAGGCGCTGCTGCGGGATCGTGCTCAGCAGTACGTCTCGATGAAGAGAAGGACGCGGCCGTCGTCCGCCGTGAACTGGTACGCCTCATGGGCCGGCGGGTAGGCGGCGCCGAGGGTGGCCCGCGCTTTGAGCCAGATGGCCGGCCGCTCGGCCTCCGGCAGGAAGCGGGGAAGCCACCGTCCGACCTCATCGTCGTAATAGATCCCCATTGACATCACGTCGGCATCTGTGGCGAGCCGTTCGGCCCGACGGGGGCCCAGCGGCCCGCGGGCGAGCCGCCAGTGGGTGCCGTCGGCGCCGGTGAAGCCGCGGGCTGCCACGGGTGGGTCGACGTACGAGCTGCGTGGGCCCTCCGTCGCTGGTGGCGGCAGGGCCACGGCCATCTCGGCGAGGGTCGCCGCGCGCTTCTGCTTCTTCGGCATCTCCACAGGATGCCAGGCCTACTTCTGTTGACCTGCGGTCAAGATCGCTTGGCAAATGATCAAGATCGCCCACCAAAGGACAACCAGAGCCCCGGCGCCCGGCCCGTGGAAAGTCCCTCACAGTCACACAGATATGTGTTCATCTGACAGAACGATGCGTGAGCCCACAAAGAGCACTTACCAAGAAGTCTGGCAGTAAGTCGGACCTGACCTGCTTACCACGGCGGTTCCACAACGCTCGCCCCGCTGGCCACGCAAGGGCGGGTCGGGCGCAGAAGGGTCGCGGATCACCGGGCGAGGAGAGGTGGCAGCGAGGCCATTCTTTTGGCGCCTGGACGGCCGTGAACGGTCTGACGCGGCACGGGTGACGGCGAGCGCGTCAGAGGCGCCCTGATGGGCTTACCAGCGTGCTGACCTGCCTTGATGAGCGTGGTAATAGGCGCGATGGTAAGCGGGCCGACTCTTCGTAACGGGCGAGACTCGTCCGCTGAACACCGCCGCCCAACCCGGCCCGGCCCGGCTCATGGAGAACAGGCCTATCTCTGCGGCTGACGCGTAGAAATAGGTGTCGGCGCGGGAAACAGGCTTGCCCATAGAGTCTGGCCAGGCACGATACTCACGATCCAAAAATGGAGGTTCACTCCTGCGGGGCAACGCCCAATGCAACTCATAGAGCAATCCCGTAACCCCCCTCCGACACAACCCTCCCTATCCCTTTTGGGGGCATATTCGCGAAGCTTGCCCACCAGGCTTGCCCAAGCTCTCGAACCCGCGTCGGACCGGCTGTCACATGACCAAGCCCTTCGAACCTCAGGCGGGAGTCCGGGGGGCTTTGCCGAGGTCAAGGCGTCGCCCGCGCGTGACAAGCAGCTCGTGCGACAGGACGCGTGAATAGGTCGTGGGCCAAAGAGGCGGGCCCGCCCCCGGCTGGGGGGGTGGCCCGGAAGCCGGCCGCGCAACTCCAGCAGACTCCCCCCTCCCCGACACCCACTCCAGAGATGGCGGAGGGACCGGGACATGGCGAACGGCTCGCACCATCCGCCCGATGGTGCGAGCCGTTCGTCAACCCGAGAGCCAACCGGAAGGGGGATACCGGCGGGCCCTTCCTTCACAGGGGTCCCATGGACTCAACCGTCTCCTGCCCCCGAACCCCGCACCCATCCCCCCGACTTTCCAGGTGGCCACCGACCGGTCAGGGAAGGTCGCCCCGTTCCAATCCAAGCAACCCGGATCGCCTGGGCGCGGGTCGTACAGGGCACGTCCGCCCGGCCCGTAAGAGCCGGACACGGCGATCAGGGCGACGCCTCCGCCGATCTGCTCGCTCCTCCAGCCGGTGATGTCGAGCAGCTGCCCGTCCAGCGGTCCACCGACCAGCTCGGCGTAGCGATGACCGGGTTGTGGGCCGGGGTCGGGATCGTCCTGGTCGCTGCCGTAGACGCGGCGGCCGACAAGCAGGGAAGGGTGAGGGCAGGACGATCAATCGATCGACCAGCCGTGCTCCTTGTGTGCAGCGTCGGCTTCTTCCTCACCAAGCCAGACGGGGCTGAACCGCCGGCCCCGCAGTCGAAAGATCCCCTCTGACCAGTCGGCAAGCTCCTCGTCGAGCTCGTCAGCGGAGATGATCCCGTCATCGAGGTCGGGCAGCTGCTGGGCTGGGTCGACGCAGGACAACGCCCACTCGGGAAGCTCTTGCGGATTGCCCCACCGCCTTCGCCAGAAGGGCCCTTCTCTCCACCGGCCGAGTACCCGATCAGCTGTCGATCACCCGCTGAAAGATCTCGGAGAACTCGCCGTTCTCGATCAGTCCGGCGATCACGCCGGTCATGTTGTCAATGCCGGGATCCCTGACGATCAGGCCGTCCGGGACCCAGAAGTATCGGCCGCCGAGTGCCTCGTCGGTTCCTGCCCAGAGTTTCATCAGGCGCTCGACTTCCGCGACGGTGAACACGGTCGCGGTCCAACGAGATCCATCCTTCAGAGTCACGAGGACATCGATGTTGCAGACCTCGTCCAGGTCCTCGCCGTCGCTGGGAAGGAACGACGCCTGGAAGTCCTCCATGCGGACCCGATACCAGGGCTCGTCCCACGCTCGCCCGATCGGTTCAGACGGTGTGCTGTTGCTCATCGCGCGAGTGTCCCTGGGCGGGACATCGATCTCAACCGAGATCCTCTGCAGTGCTGCTGCCCACGGTCAGAGCTGGGGACGTCCGTCCGTACGCGGCTGGGGAAAAAGTCCGTACACCGACAGTCAGGGGGCCGCTGGGGATCGGTCGAGATCGGGACGCAGGGCAAGCCTCTCGATCCATCCATGCTTCCCGTCCGCAGTCGCCCGCCTCAAGGGACGACGGGCCGGTACCCACTCCTCCATGCGGGTGGGCAAGCCTCCCTTCCAGAAAGCTCGCCGAACACCGGACAAGGCTTGCCCGCTTCTGGGCAAGCCCCACCGGAAGAAGGCCTGCCTTGCATCAACCATGGCTTGCCCACCCCTTCGCTGCGGTGGCCGGACAGCTGGCTGGGCGTGGCCGATCCTCCCGCCACAATCGGCCGAACCGCAGTTCAGCGCCGTGGCCGATCCATGCAACTCCCGCCGCCGGTCATCGGCCACCGGCCATCGGCAGTCGACTCCCCAAGTGGCGCGGTGGCTTTAGGCTTACCCGGTTCAGCCGCGCAAACGGGAGAACCACCTGGTGGCCTTCTGGTTAGGCACCGCCTGGTCCTGCTCCCGGCGCTCCTGGGTGTCGGCCACTGGACGGAGCGGAACCCACCCGTGGAGAGTGGAGTCCGCTCAGCGGCTCGGCCCACCGCGTCCGGTACCGGGCTGCCCGGCATGCTGCCGGCGCTGCTGGTCCTCGAGGACCGGCCGGGGAGCGGGAGCTTCCGGGCGGGGCGCGTAGCGCTGTCGGAGTGCCTCGCCGCGTTCCTTCATCTCCTCGATGCGGGCCTGGATGCTGTTGATCTGCTCAGTGGTCAGGTCCTGCGCGCCCGTCTCGGCGCGCCCTCTGGAGTGCCCGCAGCCGCTCCATGTAGTCCGTCGGCTCGTCCCGACCTCCGGCTCCTCGATGTCGGAGGCGGTGTCGAAGACGGGGAGGAGCTGTTCGGGCATCGCGGTCTGCTGGTACGCGGTGACGCCCTCGTAGTAGCGGGCACGTCCCGTGCCGCGCGCGGCACGCATCTGGTGGGTGAGGGCGGTGCAGGCGATGACCGCGCGGTCGTAGCGGAGCGGGACGCGCGGGATGTCCGACTCCCCCATCTCCACCGGCAGGGCCGGACCGTCCGGGGCGGTGAGGCCGGCCGGTGGTCGACGTCGGGGGCCGCCTCCGGTGAGCGCCGGCGGGTGCGGGCGGGATCGGAGTGGATCCAGTGGGTGGTGTAGAGGCGGTAGTCCGCCAGCAGGCCGCGGGCGGTCTTCGGTTCGGTGATGTCCAGGCAGTACGCCACGATGGCCGCGTTCACGATCGTCTCGTCCAGGCCGGGCTCGCGGCGGCCGCGCTGGACCAGGGCGAGGAACCGGCGCGCCTCGGCGAGCAGATGGCGACGGTGGAAGAGACCGTTGCCGCTCATCACGAACACCATCGCGCTGACGCCGAGAGCCGCCAGGGCGACATCCAGGGTCTCGGCGACTTGGGCGCGGATCGCGGCGACGGCGGTCCGGGTCCGCTCCAACAGGCTGCCGACGAGATGCGCGGCCTCCCCGAGGAACTCCTTCGCGCCTGCCCCCCCCCAGTCGGTACGCAGCTGCGCGAAAGAATGGGCCTTCGGCTTCGGCGGGCGGGTCTCACGGGCGGCGATCCGGTTCAGCTTCGTGCGGGCCTGCTCGGAGACGACGGGTCCGGACCTGAGGTTGCCGTCCTCGTCGACGGTGGTGACGTACTCGTGCTCCAGTTCCTGGCGGCACAGGTCGATCTCCCGGCCGCGCTTCGACATCCAGCCGATCAGCTCGTGCGGCACCCCGCCGGTCTCCATCACCGGCCGGCGCCCCGCGTTGACCGTGCGCGGCTCGGAGGCCACGCCCAGCGCCTCGCACACCTCGGCCATGACGAGCTCGTTGTAGAGAGAGGAGGCCGCGACCACGTTCTCCAGTAGCGCCGTGAAGTGCACCGCACCCCACCTCCCGTCCGACCGCAGGCCCCGCAAGAACACCAGGACATGGTTGTGGAGCAGCGGCGTTCCGGCTCTCGACTCGTAGTGGCGGAAGCGCGCGAAGGCCAGACCGTGGACCGGGCGGGTGGGGTAGCGGCCCTGGGCGCCGACGCGGATGGTCGCCGCGTGGACCTCGATCCAGGCGAGCGTCGTCTCGATCGCCCGCTCGTGCGCGGCCTCGATCACCCGCCGCGTCTCCTCCTCCCCCAGCGCCCAGAGGAACTGGATGGTCGGCTGCGGGCGGAAGACGAGATCCGCTCCGGTGACCCGTGGATTCCGGGACCCGAGGAACGACGGACCCGCCCTGCGGGCACCGGTGGAGTCGGTGTCGCGGGCGGGTTCGGGGTCTGTCCAGCGCGGCGCGGCGCAGTGATGTGCGTGGTCACGGCCGGCGAGCGCCGGCACGGCGGATGCCGTAGGCCGAGGCGCCGGCCAGCAGGACAGCAGCGCCAGTGAGCACGGAGGGCAGCGGGAGGGCGAATGCCAGGACGAGGCAGCCGGTCAGACCGACGACGGGGATGATCCGGGCCGGACGGCCTTCGGCGGCGGTCAGGGTACAGGCGGAGGCGTTGGCGATGGCGTAGTAGGCCAGGACGCCGAAGGAGGAGAACCCGATCGCTCCGCGGACGTCCGTGGTGGCGGCCACGATGGCGACGACGGCGCCGACGAGGAGTTCGGCGCGGTGGGGGACCTTGAACTTCGGGTGCACGGCGGCCAGGGCGTGGGGCAGGTGGTGGTCGCGGGCCATGGCCAGGGTGGTGCGGGAGACGCCGAGGATGAGGGCGAGCAGGGAACCGAGCGCTGCGACGGCGGCACCGGCGCGTACGACGGGGATGAGCCATTCGGCGCCGGCGGCGCGCGCGGCGTCCGTCAACGGTGCCCCGGCGGCGGCAAGACCGTCCGGACCCAGGACCAGCAGGACGGAGATGGCGACGAGGGCGTAGACGACGAGGGTGATGCCCAGGGCGATCGGGATGGCGCGCGGGATGGTGCGGGCCGGGTCGCGGACCTCTTCGCCGAGGGTGGCGATGCGGGCGTATCCGGCGAACGCGAAGAACAGCAGTCCGGCTGCTTGGAGCACTCCGCCCGCGGTCGCGTCCGTCCCGACGTCCAGGCGGGCCGCGTCCACGGCGCCCGAGGTCAGGGAGGTGACTATAAGGGCGGCGAGGACCGCGAGGACGAGGGCCACGATGATGCGGGTGAGCAGGGCGGACTTTTGGACGCCGGTGTAGTTGACCGCGGTCAGGGCCACCACGACCGCGACCGCGACCGCGTGGGCCTGGCCGGGCCAGACGTAGGTGCCGACGGTCAGGGCCATGGCCGCGCAGGAGGCGGTCTTGCCCACCACGAAGGCCCAGCCGGCCAGGTGGCCCCAGAACTCGCCAAGGCGCTCGCGCCCGTAGACGTAGGTGCCGCCGGAGGCCGGGTAGAGGGCGGCGAGCCGGGCGGAGGAGGTGGCGTTGCAGTAGGCGACGACGGCGGCCAGGGCCAGTCCGAGCAGCAGGCCGGAGCCGGCCGCGCGGGCGGCCGGTGCCAGGGCGGCGAAGATCCCGGCGCCGATCATCGACCCCAGACCGATCGTCACCGCGTCCGGCACGCCCAGGCGCCTCTGGAGTTCGTCCGGCAGGCCGGCTGCGGGTGGGGGCGTGCTGCTCACGGTGTTCTCTCCTTGCCGGATGCGCTCGCGGACGGGTTCCGCGGTGCGCGGGCACGATAAGGGATCGACCTGAACGACACAGGGCTCGCCCGGCCTGTGGGACGGGGTCCTGGCGTCGGCGGGCGGTCTCTACTCGTCGTGTAGTTCAGCGCGGACGCGGCGCGAGGGCTGGAAGGCGTACAGGTCGAGGACGCCGGGAGGCTCTGCCACGCCGGGGCCGCCGTCTCGGATCCAGGCGGTGATGTCGGCGGCCGCCCCGGGGTCGTTGACCTGACCGAGCCAGACCGGCCGGCCTCCCGCCTTGCGTCCCTCGGCGGAGGGTTGGATCACGATGACATTGGCGCGCTCGCACGCGTCGAGGCAGTCGGTGCGCCGGATGGTCGCGATGCCGGACAGAGTGGTGCGCAGGTCGGTGAGCTGGGCCTCGTGGTCGAGACGGGGCACTTCGGCTACGGTGCCGCAGCAGCAGCCCCGGCAGATGGTGACCGTGCACCGTGCCGCCGCACCGGCTGCCCCGCCGGGAGCGGCCGTGTTGTCCCGGCGCGTGCGGCGGCTCACCTGGTCCCCTTGGCGAGGGGGTTGGTCCAGGCGCGTTCACTCAGGAGGCGCAGGCCGTTGAGGCCGACGATGACGGTGGAGCCTTCATGGCCGGCGACGCCGAGCGGCAGCGGGAGCGTGCCGATCAGGTCCCAGGCGACGAGGACGGTGATGAAGATCCCGGCGACGACCAGGTTCTGGACGACGAGGCGACGCGCCCGTCGGGAGAGGTCGATGACGGCGGGGATGGTGGCGAGTTCGTCGCGGACGACCACTGCGTCGGCGGTCTCCAGGGCGAGGTCGGAGCCGGCCTTGCCCATGGCGATGCCGGTGTGGGCGGCGGCCAGGGCCGGGGCGTCGTTGACGCCGTCGCCGACGACCAGGACCCGGCGTCCCTCGGCCTCCCAGCCCTGGACGGCGGCGACCTTGTCCTGCGGGAGGAGTCCGGCGCGGACGTCGGTGATGCCGACCTCGGCCGCCAGGTGGCGGGCGGCGCGCTCGTTGTCGCCGGTCAGCAGGACCGGCGTGCGGCCGGTCAGGGTGGTGAGGGCGGCGACGGTGGCCCTTGCGTCCGGGCGGAGCCGGTCGGAGATGCCCAGCACCCCGGCCGGTGCACCGTCGCGCAGCACGAGGACAGTGGTACGGCCCTGTTCTTCGAGGGCCTGCACCAGGTCGTCGGTCGCCGCATCGCCGGTGGTGGCGAGCCGGACGGGCGAGCCGACCCGGACGGTGCGGCCGCTCACGGTGGCGGTGACGCCGGCGCCGGGCTGGGAGGTGAAGTCGGTGGTTTCGGCGAGGGTGAGGCCGCGTTCGCGGGCCGCGGCGACGACGGCGCGGGCCAGGGGGTGTTCGCTGGAGTGCTCGGCGGCCGCGGCCAGCGCCAGCAGCGCGTCCTGGGCCAGGCCGGAGGCGGGCACGGGGTGGACGTCGGTGACGCGGGGGGTGCCCTCGGTGAGGGTGCCGGTCTTGTCGAGGGCGACCGTGTCGACCCGGCCCAGGCGTTCCATCACGACGGCGGACTTGGCCAGGACGCCGTGGCGGCCGGCGTTGGCGATCGCGGACAGCAGCGGCGGCATCGTGGAGAGCACCACCGCGCAGGGCGAGGCGACGATCATGAACGTCATCGCCCGCAGCAGGGCCGAGGAGAGGTCGTCGCCGAAGGCGAGCGG
Organism: Streptomyces sp. NPDC092045; assembly: GCF_044756005.1. NCBI lineage: Bacteria > Bacillati > Actinomycetota > Actinomycetes > Kitasatosporales > Streptomycetaceae > Streptomyces > Streptomyces sp. NPDC092045. Next base: position 12,593 of record NZ_JBIVSC010000021.1, read on the forward strand.
GATCCCGAAGACGGCCAGGGTCGCGACGACCATGCCGATCGAGTACCGCTGCTCGACCTTCTCGACGAACAACTGCGTGGGGGCCTTGGTCTCGGAGGCTTCCTCGACCATCTTCACGATCCGCGCGATGACCGAGTCGGTGGGATCACGCTCGACCCGCACGCGCAGGGCGCCGGTGCCGTTCACCGTCCCGGCGAACACCTCGTCGCCCACCTGCTTGGAGATCGGCAGGGGCTCGCCGGTGATGGTGGCCTGGTCGACATCCGAGGCCCCGTCGAGCACCTGCCCGTCGGCGCCGATCCGCTCACCGGGCCGCACCAGAATGGTGTCGTCCACGCCGAGGGAGTCGGCGGGCACCGTCTCTTCTCCGCCGCCGGGCAGGAGGCGGGTCGCGGTGGTGGGCGCCAGGTCGAGCAGCCCGCGCACCGAGTCGGCGGTGCGGGCGGTCGCGACCGCCTCCAGAGCGCCGGAGGCGGCGAAGATGACGATCAGCAGCGCCCCGTCGAGGGCCTGGCCGATGGCGGCCGCGCCGAGCGCGGCCACGACCATCAGCAGATCCACGTCCAAGGTCTTGTCCTTCAGGGCCCTCAGCCCCTCCCACCCCGGCTCCCAACCGCCTGTGATGTAAGTGGCGGCGAACAGCACGCTCCACAGCCAGGACGGGCCGCCCGACAGGTAGACGGGCAGCGCGAGGAGGAACAGGACCAGCGAGGCCAGCGCCCACCGGGCTTCCGACAGCGCCAGCACCCGTGTGCGGCGCCGCGAGGATGCCGGCCGGGAGTCGGCGGGTGGCGCGGGCCGCTGGACGAGGACAGAAGACATGACAAAACAACCCTTCACGGGCAGGTCGGAGCAGCGCCTCCACCATACAGGAACATTTGAATAGGTCTTCAGGTGTCATCGGTATGATGGCCCCATGGGCCACAAAACCGGCAGTGACAGCAACCCCACCACGCGCGAGCGCCTCGACGCGGTCGGAACCGCCGACGTCGCTGCCACCCTCCAGGCCCTCGCCACCCCCTCACGGCTCTACATCCTGGCTCGCCTCCAAGAGGGGCCGTGCTCCGTGAGTGACCTCGCCGAGACCGTCGGGATGGAAGCCTCCGCCTGCTCCCACCAGCTGCGCCTGCTGCGCAACCTCGGACTGGTCACCGGCGAACGCCACGGCCGCTCCATCGTCTACGCCCTCTACGACAACCACGTCGCCGAGCTCCTCGACCAAGCCCTGTTCCACGTCGAACACCTGCGCATGGGCGTGCGTGACGTCCCCGCCTCCGTGCCGGAGCCGGCCGTCGCCGACTGACCGGACCAGGGCGCCGGACAGGCGGATTCGGGCTTGACCTTCGAGTCGGGTTGAAGGTTTACCGTCAGCCGTGTGACGACCTACCGCATCTCGCAGCTGGCCGAGCGCTCCGGCGTTCCGGCCACGACGCTGCGCTTCCACGAGGACGCCGGTCTGCCGACCGCCGACCGCACGCCGTCCGGCTACCGGATGTACGGCGAGAATCGAGGTTGATCCCGGCGAGTGGACACCGGCTTTCATGCGACGAGTGACAGCGTACGCGTTGTGATCAGTCGTTGTTCGAACTCGGCTGGTGTGCGGTAGCCGAGTGCGGAGTGGCGGCGGCGCCTGTTGTCATACGAGAGCCGGCGGAACAGCTCGAGCCGGGTCTGTGCCTTTGAGGTCCAGCGGCGTCCGTGGAGCAACTCGCGCTTGAGGCCCTGGAAGAACGACTCGGCGAGAGCGTTGTCGTGACCCGAGCCGGCCCGGCCCGTGCCGTGACGGGCGCCGTGCCGGCGGCAGACCTCGGCGAAGGCGGCCGGGCCGTACTGGGCGCCCCTGTCGGTGTGAAAAACGACGCCGCGGACCCGGTCGCCACGGGCTGCCACGGCCATCTCGATCGCGTCGGTGACCAACGAGGTGCACATGTGGTCCGCGATCGAGCAGCCGACCACCCTCCTCGAGCAGATGTCGATCACCGTGGCACGGTAGAGCCAGGTCGCGCCGACGGCTGTACAGATGATGTCGCCGCACCACCTGGTGTTGAGTTCGGCGGCGGTGAATTCGCACATCACCAGGTCCGGCGCGGGCGACGCGGTCCTGTCCGCGATCGTCGTCCGTCTCCTCCTCCGCAGGTGCCGGCAGGCGCGGCCTGGACTTCGTCCTTGCGTGCCCACCGTCCGCAGCGGCTTCTCGGCGATACCGAGATCCGCGGCCACCGCCGCGTACGTCCGCTTCCCGGACACGGCGAGGTGGAGCGCGACCGCGTCCTGCCTGAACTCCTCCGGATACGGAGACCTGCGTCCCACCTGGACATCCCTCCCCGGGCCATCAAGATCCATTGTCAGGGTGTCCACTCCAAAGGATCAGCCTCGGTCCTGCTCTTCTCCCAAGGAATGGCCAAAGGAATGGCCACCCGTCAGGACTCCATATCCCGCGGACAGGCCTTCGCCTCCTACGAGCAGGTCCTCATGGAATCCGGCACCGACCGGACCCTCCTGCATCCGGGCGGGTTCGCCCCCCATGCCTACGTCTGAGCACCCTCGGTCGGGGGCCGAACCGTCACGCCGCCCTTCGGCAACGTCGGCCTTCCGGTCATCGACCCCGACGACATCGCCGCCACCGTTCTGACGCGGCCCGGCCACGCCAAGGTCACCCACGAACTCACCGGCCCTGCCTCGACCACCCCACTCCAGCGCGTCGCCGCCCTCGGCGAGCACGTCACTTTCATCGAACGATCCCTGGGAGGAGGTCCGCGCGCAGATGCTCACCTTCATGCCCGCCCCGGTGGTCGACAGCACCCTCGACATCATCGGCACCCCCGCCCGCGCGAGCAGGCTGTCAGCCCCGCCGTCGAACAGATCCTCGGCCGTCCCGCCACCACCTTCGAACTCCGGCTCACCAACAGTGTGGATGCCCTCTGCCGGCCCCTGCATCCGGGAACCGCAGTCGGACCGTAGAAGCGGGAGGGGAAGAGAAGCCACTTTCGAGGACAGGTGCTGGACTTGGCTGCGGCTCCCCCGAAAGGCGACGAGTTCAGTCCGGCGGATCACTCCGGGCACCGGCACGGGAGGCGTGGGGCGATGAACGGGCAGGGAAAAACGGTCCTGAGTATCGGAGACGTGCTTGTGGTGATCGTTCCGGCGGTTCTGGACGACGCGGCAGTCATCGCCCTTCAGGAGGATCTGTCCTTCCGGATCGTCGACCAGGCAGCCCGTGGTGTCGTCATCGACCTTTCCGCGGTCGACATGGTCGACACCTTCGTCGGACGCCGGCTCTCCCTGATCGCATCGGTCGCCGAGATGCTCGGCGCCCACCCCGTACTGGTCGGAGTACGCCCGACCGTCGCACAGACGGTGGTCCAGCTCGGCGTGGACTTCGACGACATGGCCGTGGCCCACGACCTCGACGCAGGTCTGAAACTGCTGAGCGCGCGCTGAGAAGCGGAGATGAGGACGAGGGGCGTGCCTTCGCTCGCGCGCGGCGAGGAAGTACGTGATCGACCAGGAGGAGGTCGGCGAAGACGACAAAGCCGAAGGTCAATGGCGCTGGAGGTGACCGCCGCCGTTCGCCGGGACCGACTCCGGCGGACAGCGGGTTCGTCGCACCGGATGACTGTCGCCCGGTCTCTCTTGAACCGATCCGCCCCGTACGTGAGCACACACCACCGCCCGTGGGCGTCCTCGCCCGGCTCCGGCGGCCCCCCGGCATGATCGCACGGCGCCGGGGGCAGGATCGGTGGGATTGCACAGTGCGGCGGTGGCAGCGGTCGGGTCGCACCGGGAAGGATCGCGGACAGTGATGAGGAAAGACACCGGTGTCGAGCAGGAGCACCCCGGTATCCGGCCGACGGTGCAGGAGACGTACGGGCCCTTGAACCTCGGGCACCAGCCGATGTTCGGCGGTGGCTTCATCAACTTCGGTTACTGGCAGGGCATCGATCTGGCCGGCCCGCTCGGCGAGGACGAGCGGGCCCGCAGCCAGCAGGCCCTGTACCGGCACGTCCTGGACGCCGCCGGGCCGCTGCGCCGACGGCAGGTGCTGGACGTGGGCTGCGGGCTGGGCATGGGCTGCGCGGTCGCCCTCACCGAGTACGAGCCCGATGGCGTCACCGGCATGGACATCCACCCCGACCAGCTGGTCCGGGCCCGCGAGGAGCAGGCCGTGCTGCTGGGCGAGCAGCCGGACCGGCTGCGGTTCGCCGAGGGGGCCGCGGAGCGGATGCCCTGGCAGGACGGGGCGTTCGATGTCGTCGTCAGTGTCGAAGCCATGCAGCACTTCCCCGACCTCGGCGGTTTCGCGGCCGAGACGACTCGGGTCCTGCGGCCCGGCGGAACCGTGGCCGTCACCAGCTTCTTCACCGCGGATGAAGCCCCCGGCCGACCCGAACAACTCGCAAGGCTGCTGGACACGTACGCGAGCGGTCTGGACATCGCCCGGCCCGTGACCGCCCTCTCCGAGGCCTTCACGGCCGCGGGCCTGGCCGAGGTGCGGGCCGTGTCCATCGGCCCGGAGGTCTGGCGCGGTTGGGACTGCTGGCTTTCTCGTTGGTGGGCCCCCGGTACTTGGCCGCGCAACTTCTTGCGCGCATATGAGGACAAGATCCTCGACTACTTCGTCGTCACGGCGCTCAAGCCGCTCTGACCTCCACCCCGACCACCGCCATCCCGGCTGCCTCCCCCGTACTCGTGCCCTGAACGTGCACGTCAGAGGCATGTTCCTGTCTTGAGTAAGCCTGGGACAGCGTCTCTCGCCACACCCCTGCGGGCCTTGCGCCGGACGATGGCCTTCGGTGCGGCCGCCCTCCTGGCGGCCGCCGGCCTCGCGCCCACCGCGGCCCGCGCAGACGTCGTCACGCCCTCGGCCGCGCCTTCCGTGCGGATGCTCACGTGCAAAACCTGCGGTGATCTGTGCGCGCACGAAGGCGTCACAGCGGCGCAGTGGGCCGCCACGATCAAGACCTCGGTGGACAATGGTCCGCCGACACCCCCTGCTGACCGAGGTCTGCTACGGCCAGTACGCCGCCCTGCGCGACAGCCTCACCGGCTGCCAGCCGGTCTGGCTCGCCACGAGCAGCGGTCCGGCAAGCTGCGGCGAGTGGACCAGTGAGGGCGACAAGCGCTTTGGCATGGCGGTGTTCGTCAAAAGCACCGCGCCCGTGGAGCCTCTGACCGCAGACCTGCCGGAGAGCCCTGCCGATTCCAACGAGCGGGCACTGCTCTGGGCCAAGGGCGGTATCGAGGGGCGCACGGCGCTGGCTTGCATGACCCACCTGACGCACAGGGGCGACAAGGGTGAGGACGACGAGGATCTGCTCGACACGGCCCGCGTCCAGCAGGCCCAGGTCGATGCCTGGGCCCTGCCGGTGATCCTGGGCGGCGACTTCAACGCCCACCCCACCGACCACCCCGAGATGGGCGAGTTCTACGGCTTCCAGGGCGGGAGGGGCCGCTACGGCGAAGTGGACGAGACCGACGAGGACCGGCCTGTGCGGGCCTGAGCTACTGCCGTTCCGACGAGCCCGTTCACGACAACGGGAAGCCGGACCACATCTTCGGGTCCGCCGACCACTTCAAGACCGTGCAGGGCGACGCCATGGGCCGCACCGCCAACATGTCCGACCACAACCTGCTGCGGGGCGCGGCAGTCTGGGAGGAGGCGTCCGAAGTGCCCGACCGGAGTGCAGCAGCCCACACATGCGGCATGGCCCGGCCGATGAGAATCGGGTGACCGAAGTCTGCACGCGGGAGGGCCCGACCGAGCTCGTCACAGCGGACACCCGCCCGGTCATGACCAGGCCGCCGCCCACCTTCGGACAAGGCGGGCGGCGATGTCCGGCTTCCCACGCTCCTCGGCCTGCTCGTCGGTCAGAAGCCGCATCGGTGCGAAGCAGGCCGGGGCCGGCCCCAGGGCGGGACCGGCCGCGCGTTTCACCGAATCCGGAGCAGAGAAGTCCGGTTCCGGAGGCGGTCAGGGCCTACGGGCCAGAAGGCCGGCGGGGGTGTCGGGTATCAACCGCGGAATGTCGTAGGCCGTGGGGAACAGGTCTGCGGCGAGAAGCAGGAGCTGCAGGGGTTGGTCCTGCAGGCCTGTCACTGTCGTCCTGCGCTGGGGTTCGCCCTGCGGGGCAGGACCGAACAACAGGCGCAGGCCCGCCACGTCGGTGAAGGACAGGTGTTCCAGGTCCCACAGCAGGTCGGTGACGTGGAGCGGCAGCCGGTCCACAGCAGCGCGCAGCGGAGGCAGGGTGTCGAGATCGATTTCACCCTGCGGAGTGATACGGGCCGTGGTACCGGTGATCGTGGTGGTGACGTTCATACTGGGCACGCCCCCTTCCGGGGGTTGATGAGCCCACAGACGAAACACCCCGGATCCGAAGACGAGGGGTGAACGACGATGGCGGGACCCCGGGTGCCCTGAGTGGGGGCAACTCCCGCATCCCAAAGGCCGCCGCCCATGGCGCCGACCGGTCTCGTGTCCTTTCAGCGTCCCACATCCACCCCCGCATGCGAAACAGTGAACAAATCACACAGTTGCCGGGGAACAAGATTCAGGTCGGTGCGGTGCTTCTTTCAGCCGGGCTGTACCCGCTCTCCCACAGCTAATGGACAGTGCGCGGTTCCGCGTCCCGGGCGAAGACGATGCCGACGTCAGCGCCCATACCGGGTGGGTGAGGGACCAGAGGTCCGCTTGACGAAACCCCTGGCCCCCGCCGCCTCCCTCCCTTATGCCGGGGCAGGGGTGTCGGCCAGGGCGAGACGGGCGGTGATGCGCTTGCCGACCGGTTCCTGCTCGATGAACAGTTCTTCGGCGACCGCTTTGATGATCTCCAGACCGTGCTGGCCGACCCGCCCCGGATCAGCGGCACGAGCAGCCGGAACGGCCGGATCGCTGTCCCACACGACGATGTCCACGCAGACGGCAGTGACGCGCAACTCCATCAGGACGGGACCCGGAGCGTACTTGTGGGCGTTGGTGACCAGCTCGCTGACCACCAGTTCGGCCAGATCCCGCGCCCGCTGCGACACCGGCAGACGGTGTTCGGCGCGGGCCCGGTCCAGGAAGGCGGTCGTGTGGTGGCGGGCGGCGGCGATACGACCGCCGTCGCCGTCCAGCGCGTAGCCGGCGCGCATCAGGTACCCGTCCGGAGGAGGCTGGGTGTCGTTGTCACCGTCGGTATGGGAGCCCATCGGTTTCGTCCTCGTTCCCGTTCACGCGACGCGGCTACCCGCCCGTATGATCCTTACCCGGCAGACGCTGATCGTGCTGCCATCGGAGTGTGCTGCTCTGGAAGGGTGGGGCGGAATCGTCCACGCTCACTCCTGACCCGGGGCAAGCCTAGGCGCTGATGAGGAGACCATGACCAGCAACGAAGAATCCGCGCGGTCCGACCGGCTCTCCGCGACGCCTCATACGATCAAAGATGTTTGTGTCGTGACACTGCAGGGCGAGATCGATCACACCACCAGAGACATCCTGGAACACGCCCTGCTGGGTGGGAACGTCGCCGCGGGACCGCTGCGGATCGTGGCGGATCTGGAAGGCGTGACCTTCATGGATTCCAGCGGTCTCAACGTCCTCATCTCCGCCAATCGGCAGGTCAACGAAGCAGGTGGCCGGCTGAGCATCGCCGCCGCCCAGGAAGCCGTGCAGCGTGTCCTGACCCTGGTCGGCGTCGACACCGTCATCGACTGCCACCCCACCCTCGAAGACGCGCTGCAGAGCTGATCCGCGGCGCATCGCGAAGAAGAAGCAGGGTGGTGACCGCAGTGAGCACGGTCATGTGACGGAAAACCGGAACCGTCCTTTTACGGTGAATGGTGGACCGGGTGGCTCATGGTTTCGAGGACCTGACGGCAAGGCCTCGGGGCATTCGCACCGACCGGGCCATGATCGTCGCCCGTCGGTGACCGAGTTGTTTACGACCCGGCGTCCGTGCTGGTCAAAGGCGTGCTGGTAGAAGAGCGGGCCTGCCGACGGCAGGTCCATGGTCAGCATGTCCGCAGGTGGCTGCCGTTCAGCTCCCTCCCTCCCTCCCTGCCTGCCTGCCTGCCTGCCTGCCTGCCTGCCTGCCTGCCTGCCTGCCTGCCTGCCTGCCTGCCTGCCTGCCTGCCACCGCGATACTCCCACCTTCGCGACAACCGGCTCCGGACCGACGCAGACAGCACCTTCGAGTCCCGCACTCCTCCCCCGTGCCTCCCTCGAACTGATGACGGCAGCCGTGCGGAGGTGCGCTCGTGCTCCCGGGTGGCTGAAGGAGTGCGGATCTCGATCAGGCTTCTGTCGGACCTCGGAACTCGCTGCCGTGAGCGGCCCTCGCCTCTGGGGAACGCGCAAGCCGCTGTTGCGGCATTCGCACCCCGCGGTGGCGTGCAGGTCGCTCACGGGTGGCTCGGTTCATACGAGGTGGCGGAGGGCGAGGCGGGGTGCCGATCGGACCAGGGCGGCCACGGACAGGCCGATGGCGGCGCCGGCGGCGACGTCGGAGGGATAGTGCGCGCCGCTGTGGATCCGTTCGATCGCCACCAGCACGGTGGGAACGGCGCACGCGGCTCCGGCCCAGGGCCAGGTGGGTGCGACGGCGGCGGTGAAGGCCACCGCGGCGGCGGTGTGCCCGGAGGGGAAGGAGGAGCTGTCGGGCCGGTCCTCGACGTCGTCGTGGGGGATCCACTCCTTGGGCGGCCGTCGTCTCTCGACGAGCTTCTTCACCACCGCGTTGGACAGCAGCTCCGCCACCGCCACGGCCGTGATCCCGGCTGCTGCTGCCCTGCGCCCGCGTAGGCCTCCGACGGCCGCCATCGTTGCGGCTGCTGCCCACCACAGCTTGGTGTGCTCGGCTGCTTCCTCCACCGGAGGCAGCAGTTGGCGGGCCCAGGCAGAGTCCCAGGCGGCCATGCGCCGGGTCAGGGAGTGATCGACGTTCCGCGGTGCGGCCAGGATGTCCATGCTTCGCCGTTTCCCCGGTCGTGGCCGTGCCACACAGAGCACATTACGGACAACGGTCTCCGTCATCCCGCGCGCAAGGGGCTCGGGGAGGTGCAGCTCCCCCGCCGTACTGCGAGGGGCTGGCTCCTGGACCGTGGCGAGAAAGTGCGCTTCGCCTGCAAAAGTAGTTCGTGCATACTTTTGCAGGCGGAATACGGCGTCTCGACCGGACCGCACTGACCAGGGGATATGCAGGTTATGGACAGCGGTACACCAGTCGACGGGGGCTTCGGCACGCTTCTGCACCGTCTGCGGACGGAGGCCAGGCTGAGCCAGGAGGAACTGGCGCATGCCGCGGGGGTAAGCGTGCGGGCGCTGTCGTACATGGAACGCGGGCATTCCCGCGGGCCTCAGCGTCGCACCGTGCAGGCATTGGCCGAAGCCCTCGTCCTGGACAAGGCCGGCGCACAGGAGCTGGAACGCCTCGCGAGCCTGGGCCGCCCCCGCAAGACCCGCACTGCGGATGCGCCGTCATCCACCTCGGCGCCGGGCGCTGTCGGCCAGGCCTCTGCGCCTGACCTGCTGCCGCGCGCACCGCGTGGTTTCCACGGGCGGGCGGCGGAGCTCGACGCCCTGTCCCGGGCCGCCGAAGGCGAGGCGCCCGTATGTCTCGTCGTCGGACCCGCCGGAGTCGGAAAGACGGCCCTCGTACTGCACTGGGCCCACCACAGCCCTGCCGGTTTTCCCGACGGGCGACTCTATGCCGACCTGCGGGGCTTCGGCGACACGGGCGAGCCCGCGCTCATGGAGGTGCTGCGGGAGTTCCTGCCGGCGCTCGGTGTGCCGCTCGACCAGGTACCGGAGTCGGTGAACGGGGCGGCTGCCCTGTTTCGTTCGCTCACCGCCGACCGTCGGCTTCTCGTGGTGCTCGACAACGCGCGAAACTCCGAGCAGGTCAGGCCGCTTCTTCCCGGTGGCAGCCGTTGCGTGACTGTTGTCACCAGCAGGCACCGGCTGCCGGGGCTGATCGTCACCGACACGGCTCGGCCCATCTCGGTGGACGTATTGGATCCGCAGGACGGCACGATGCTGCTCGCCGCGGTGCTGGGTGCGCAACGGGTCGGCGCGGAGCCGGTGGCCGCACGGCGGCTGGCCGAATTGTGCGACGGACTGCCCCTCGCGCTGCGGGTGGTGGCTGCCCGGTTGACGCAGTGGCCCGGCTTGTCTTTGGAGGCGATGGCTGAGGAGTTGTCCGACGAGACGCGCAGGCTGAGCCTGCTGGACGTGGAGGACACCGGCGTGCGGGCGGCCCTGCGCGTGACGCTGCAACAGTTTCCGCAGGACGTCTCCCGTCACTTCGCCCGTCTCGGCCGCCATCCCGGTGTCCATATCGATCGGTACACGGCGGCAGCCCTGGCGGACACGGATCCTCCGGCCGCCGAAGCCGCCTTGGAGAAGCTGGCCGCTGCGCACCTCGTCACGGAGACGGCACCCGGTCGGTGGATCATGCACGATCTGGTGCGGCTTTACGCACGGAGCCTGGAGGCCGCGCCCGAAGCACTTACATGCCTGCTCGACTACTACATCACCACGGGCCTCGCGGCCGTGGCGGCGGCCGAGCCCGGAAACGAGGAGTGCTTCCCTCTGCCGGCGGACTACCTGCCGCCTGCCGTGGTGCGGGAGTTCGGTGACCGGTCCGCCGCCGTGGCCTGGTATGCGGAGGAGAGGGACGACCTCACGCTGGCGGTCGCTGCGGCGCATGCCGCCGGACTGCATGACAGGGCCTGGCGGATCGTCATGACGCTGTGGCCGCTGATCGTGTGGCGTGTACGGGACGGCTGGGCCTCGCTCCTGGAGACCGGGCTGGAGTCGGCACGGATCGATGCCGATCAGCACGGCGAGTCACGCGTACTGAACGTTCTCGGCTGGGTGCTGATCGAAGAAGGGCGTATCGAGGAGGCCCTGACTCACCTGAAGGCGGCCTCTGCGCTCGCCCGCCGGACGGGCGACCCGGTGGCCGAGGCGAACGCCCTGATCGTTCTGGCCATGGCGCAGGCGGCTCTCGGCGGCTTGGACGAGGCCGCGCAGGGGTGCGAGCGGGCTGCGGACCTGGCTCGCAGAGCCGATGACCGGACCATCGAAAGACTGGCCCTGCAGCACCTGGCCCGTCATCGGGCCGACGCGGGGAAGTGGCGCAAGGCCCTCGACACAGCGACTGTGGCACTGGCCTTCGACGATCACTCCGGCACGGCCGACATCCCCCGGATACTGCTGCACATGGTGAAGGGAGAGGCGCTGTTGGGCCTCGGGCACGAAGCCGAGGGCATCGAACAGCTCGAGCTCGCAGCCCGGGAAGCGGAGTCCTCCGGCTATGAGGACGGCGCAGTACGAGCGCTTGGCGTCCTGCTGAAGGTCTCGAAGGACACAAGGCTCCAAGCACGGTATGACGCGGCAGTCACGCGGCTCACCACGCGTACGTGAAGCAGGTCGGCACCGGAACGCTTCCGCGGCCGGTGGAACAGATCATTCGTCACGCTTCCGGTCCAGAAGCGGGCTGACCGGCAAAATCCACCTGGCCCGCGACGGCCGCGGCCGCCCGCTCGGCTTCGTCGTGACGGGCGGCGACACCAACGACCGCACACGGTTCCCGAACGGGCCGACCAGGCCCGCAACCGGGCCCGGCGCGGCAGCCACGGACGCCGCCCGCCGGCCTTCGACCGTGAGGTCCACAAGCCCCGCAACGTCGTGGAACGGTGCTTCAACCGCTTGAAGCAGTGGCGCGGCATCGCCACCCGGTACGACAAGAACGCCGAGTCCTGCGCAGCCGCCGTCGCCCTCGCGTCACTCCTGATGTCGGCGTGACATTTGACGGCAGAACCTAGGCGCGCGGAGTGCGCCGGCCGGCGGCCAGCTCGCTGAGCGGCGCGGCGAGGGTGGAGTCGGACAGCTCGCTGAAGACAACGGTGGCGTGCGGGGTAGGGGCGGAAACGGGCTGTCCGTGGTTCGTCTCGGTCGCCTGGCCGGTGGCGGCGGCCACGGCTGCGATGACGACGCCACCGGCCATTGCCAGGGCACCGGCGAACGAAGTGATCTTCTGCTTCATGCGGATTCTTGCCTTTCGCTCTGCTCGACACTTCCCGCTCTTCCTTCCCGGACCATCCGAAGGAGGTCAGGCCGGCGCGCGCGGTGTCAGCGGTGAGGTTGTCCGCCGGTTCGGGGCGGCGCCCCTGCGGCAGGCACAGTCGATCACGGGGAACGGGTACGGTCCCATGCAGTTTCCCCTGCAAAAATACGGTCGGCGTTCTTCCGCCAGATGCACAGGAAGTACGGTTTCGTTCCGATCGTTTCGCGCGGGCCCATCGTTCGAACGCCTGAGTTCACGACGGGTCTTTGTGCAAGTCGGGGATGCATGCCACGCAAGCATCCCCTCGGTCGTCATCAGGCCGGGCAGGTAGCCTGCGTGACCTTGCCGACCTTGCCACCGGTCGTGGCGGGGCCCGGCGTCAGACACTTGCCGGTCCGCTGATTGATGAGGTGGTAGGCACGTGTTCTGCCGTACTGGCCCACCGGGGTGACGTTCCAGAGCTGGCTGCCGGAGGACCAGCAGGTCTCGCACTGCCACCAGAACAGCTGGGTGCCATTGCCGGGCGGGGTGCCGTTGTTGTAGGGCACGGTCAGGCAGGAGCCGTTTCCTGCCTTGATCCAGTAGAAGCCCTTACCTTCGTACGCCGTCGGTGGGGTGGCGGTCCACTTCATGTGGTGCTGTGCAGGGCCTGCGGTGGGTCGGCGCCGTTGGATGGGCCCGTGCGGTCGGGTCCGGCGGCGGAACCAGCCGCGGCCCCTCTCCGGCTCGGGGCCGTCCTGCGGCTCCGGCGCAGCGGCGGCCCGGAGGCGGGCGGCTTCCTCGCGGGCGACGTCGTCGGCGCGGCACGGCCCGCACACGGACTTGTCCCCGGCCCGTACGGCGGTCCGGTGCGGGGCGATCTTCTCCCAGCGCTCGTCGGTGAACTTTCCTCCGCATTGCTTGCACACCGGACACCGTGCCTCCCGCTCAGCGGCGCGGCGCCGCTCGTGCTCGGCGTCGGCGCGGGCCTCCTGCCCGCGTCAGAAGGCGTGGCCGTCGGGGTTGCCGAGCGGGGCCCGTGGCCCGGTCACCGCTTGCGCGGAGACTAGGGGGCCGACCGGGGTGCCTTCTGCCGTTGGTCCTTGTTCTTGGGCCCTTTCGGCTTCTTGGCCTGGCCCGGCGGTCGGTGCGGAGGCCCGACTTTCTCTGCGTCACGCGTTGTGGTGGCTGCGGGGCGGCGTGTGGTCTCCGGTTCGGAGGTCGGGCCGGTCGAGGCCTCAGGGGTGACTTCGGGTGCGGTGGGAGACGGTGCCGCCCGGGACACCGCGGCGCTCTCCCCTGGACCTGAAGCGGCAGAAGGGCCCGGCTCTCCGGCGGGAGCGCCAGTGGTCCCGGTCGCGCCCCGGTCATCGCCTTGGAATCCGGAACCACCGGCGACGGTGAGGGCGGTCACCGCGATGGCTGCGAGGACCACTGCGGTGCCGGCCGCAAGGGTGCGTCCGCGCGTGGACGCTCCTCCGGAAGCGACCCGTCCTTCAGCGGGGGAAGGATGGGCGCGCGTGCCTTCGACCGTCGGTGATGACCTTCGGTCGGCGACGAGGCTCGTGGCGTTCGCCGACGGCCCGTGCACGTTGTGCGTCCTCCCGGGCAGCGCCGCCAGGGCGCGTGCGCAGTCGAGGGCGGTAGGGCGGGACTCCTCGTCCAGGGTCGTCATCTCCCTGAGAAGGGTGCTCAACCCTTCCGGCAACCAGTGGGGGACTACAGGGCTCCGGTGCAGGCGCGCGATCGCGGATTCGAGGGGTGCGCCGTCGTACTCGAGCCTGCCCGTGAGGCATTCGATCAGCACCAGGCCAAGCGCGTACACATCGGCGGGCCTGCCGACCGGGCGACCGAGGACCTGTTCGGGAGAGAGGTAGGCAGCGGTACCGACAAGGGTGCCGGTAGCGGTGTGGGTGGTGGCATCCAGCAGTCGGGAGATGCCGAAGTCGGCCAGATGCGGACGGTGGGCGGTGTCCAGGAGGATGTTGGACGGCTTGACGTCCCGATGCACGATTCCCGCGTCGTGCGCGTGAGCCAGCGCCTGAGCGAGGTCGGCGCCGATCGCGGCGGTCTCCGCGAGGGGCAGCGGGCCTTGAGCGATGCGGTCCTTCAGCGTACCGCCCTCGACGAGTTGCATGACCAGGAAGGCATGTCCGTCGTGCTGTCCGGCGTCATAGGCGGCGATGAGTCCGGGGTGGTGCAGGCGGGCGAGGATGACGGCTTCGCCGTGCAGGCCCTCACCGATCCCGCCGTCGGCTCCGGACCTGAAGACCTTGACCGCTACCGGTCGTCTCAACCGCAGGTCGAAACCTCGGTGGACGTCCGCGGCCCCGCCCGAACCGAGCGGTCCGTCCAAACGGTAACGACCGCTCAAGATCTCGGCGGAACACGGGGCAGCGGTGGCCCGGGCCAAATCGTGGGTCCTCATTGCCTCTCCCACCGCGTCGACGGGTCCGTGTTCTCGGCGAGCCGTGGCCGACGTGCCGCGGTGGGGCGGGTACCCCCGGAAAGCCCGAGCATCCCCGCTTCTCGCGGATACGACCTCCCACCCTGTGCGCCGCGGAGCGCTGTTCTGTGTGGACCGGGGTCTCTTCGCGAAATGTTCGACCTCAGTGGTCAGACCCCGTTTTTGGGACACCGTCTCCCACCGGCGTGTTGCGAGGTTCACGAAACGCCACCGTCCAGCAACCCGAAAACCGCAGCGGTCCGTGGGGCCTGCCGACTCATCGGGTCCGGTCCCGGGGCGCTGCCTGTGGTGGGGGCTTGCTACGGCGTCCCGGTCAGGCGCAGGCGGGTGCGGGACGGCGCCGACGGGGGCAGTGCGTCGACTATCTCGGCGAGCGTGCTGGTGGCGAGGACGTGCCGCCAGGCTTCGTGGGCCCGGGCCATCTTCTCGGCGAGGATGCAGGGGTTCCGGCATTCCTCGGCAGGTAGCGCTCCCTGTCCCCGCTGACGGATCTCACGGCATTCGTACGGCGAGGACGCGCCGTCGACCGCCTCGACGATCTGCAGGAGCGTGATCTCGGAAGCGGGCCGGGCGAGGCGGAAACCGCCGCGTGGGCCGGTCGTCGCAGCCAGCACACCGGCCTTGACCAGCGCCTGGAGCTGTTTGGCGAGATAGGGCGCCGGGAGGTCGAAGTACCGGGCGAGCTGTGCCGCCGACGCGGTGCTTCCCACCTCGAGCTGCGCCAGTGACGTGGCGCAGTGCAACAGCCATTCCGTACTCACTGGCAGCTTCATGGCCTCGAGTCTATCTGAGACATTGCAGATCTTTTTAGTCCGAGATAGCGTCCGGTGCAGCAGACAGGAAGCAAGGGGAGAGAACACCATGCGAGTCGCCGTAGCCGGGGCCACCGGAAACATCGGGGCCCTCACCGTCGCCGCCCTGGAACGGGCCGGACACCACGTCGTGCCCATCAGCCGTTCAATCGGGGTCGACCTGACCACCGGCGACGGCCTCGACACCGCTCTGAGCGGTGTCGAGGCCGTCGTGGACGCCACGAACTGCACCGCGACCGAGCGGGACGAAGCGGTGGCGTACTTCGCCTCCACCACCCGGACGCTGCTCTCCGCGGAGGAACGGGCCGGCGTCCGCCACCACGTCCTCCTCTCGATCGCCGGTGTCGACCGCGTCGAAGGCAACGCTCACTACGCCGGCAAGCGCGAGCAGGAGCGTCTCGTGGCCGAAGGCCCGGTGCCCTGGACCATCGTTCCGGTCACCCAGTTCCACGACTTCGCCGCGATGGTGACGAGCTGGACCGAACAGGAAGGCACCGCCACCCTCGCACCGCTGCTCGTCCAGCCCATCGCACCCGCCGACGTGGCCGACATCCTCGCCGAGATCGCCACGGACGCACCGCAGGGACGCTACCGCGAGGTCGCCGGCCCCGAACCGCAGGACCTGGTGGACATGGCCCGACGCACCAACGACGCGCGCGGCCGCAAGATCAAGCTCGTACCGACGTGGTCGTCGCTGTTCGGCCCGGCGATGGCCGGTGACGTACTGCTCCCCCGCGAGGGCGCCCGCATCGCACCGACCACCTTCGACGCGTGGCTCGCACAACAGCGGTAGCCTCCCGCACCGCTGCGATCCCGATGGAGAGAGGACGGCGGAATCCGGGTTGCCGGAGCCTCCGGGGCGCAGTGGTGATCGTCAGCGGCGCAGGATCCGCCCTGTCGGCACCCGCCTCGGCCCCAAAGGTGTCCCCCGGGTACCCACACCCACGGGTCGTTCGTTCACCGTGACCGGATCAACCCGTTCCTGATGAACGAGTCGGAGGGTCGTCACTTCCGCCGTAGAGGCTCCCCATGAAAGGATCCGCCGCTATGGCGACAGGGGACTCGAACGTCTTGGACCGCCGGGCGCTCAACAGGAGCCTGCTGGTCCGCCAGATGCTGACCGAGCGGGTGGATGCGACGCCTGCCGCGGTGATCACGCGCCTGGTAGGCATGCAGGCCCAGGCCCCCGATCCGCCCTACATCGGACTGTGGACGCGGTTGTCCGGCTTCGTCCCTGAAGACCTTGCCGGACCCGTGCGGGGACGCGAGGCGGTACGGGTGGCTTTGATGCGAGGCACCATCCACCTCGTCACTGCGGACGACTGCCTGACACTGCGGCCGGTCCTTGCCGGCGCTCTTGTCCAAGGCCTCAAGGGCACCTTCGGCCGCAAGCTCGAAGGACTCGACCTGGCGGAGGTGGCTGAGCTGGGTCGAAAGCTGGTCGAGGAGGAGCCCCTCACGCTGGGTGGGTTGGGCATCCGGCTCGCAGAACGCTGGTCCGGGCGCGATCCGTCCGCCCTGGCGAACGCCGTACGCAACCTGACGCCGCTCGTGCAGGTGCCGCCGCGCGGGCTCTGGGGCGAGAGCGGTCGGGCGGTACACACCACGGCCGAGTCCTGGCTCGGCCGTCCCCTCGCAGCCGGCGTGTCCCCGGATTCGATGGTTGAACGCTACCTCGCGGCATTTGGCCCGGCGTCCGTCAAAGACATACAGGTCTGGTCGGGAATGACGAGGATCGCCGAGACCGTGCGCCGGCTGCGTCCGCGGCTGCGCAGTTTCCGCGATGAGAATGGCGTGGAACTCCTGGACGTGCTGAACGCGCCTCTGCCCGACCGTGATCTCCCGGTCCCGGTGCGCTATCTGCCCGAGTTCGACAACATTCTGCTGTCCCACGCCGATCGCAGCCGCATCCTCACCGAGGAGCAACACCGACTGGTCTTCACGCGCAACGGTCTGATACGGGCGACCTTCCTCCTGGACGGCTTCGTCCGCGGCATCTGGCGAATCGAGCAGCAGCGACGCAAGGGGGCTGTTCTGGTTCTGGAGCCCTTTGCTTCGCTGACGAAGAAGGAGCGCGAGGTCCTCGTCCAGGAAGGCGAGGATTTGCTCGCCTTCCTGACCGCACCCGACGGCGCACGCTCCGTCCGCTTCGACTGAACCACGTAGGGCATGGCCGCAGGAGACGGGTCGGACAGGTCTTGCGGCGGGACCGGCGCGCGCTGGATGGTCGCCCCACCCGTCGGTGCGGTGGTGTCATCGGCGGTATCCGGACCGCCGAAGTGGGGAGTGGAGCCGGCTCCGAGTCGCCGGCGGCCCCTGTTCGGCGATGGTGTGTCGAAGTCCAACGCCTTCACCGGGTCTGGACGGCGCGGTACTGCGAGTCCCGGAAGCCTCGCTCTTCAGGCCGTGTTGGGGATCTGCCGCAGCCGCGCCCTGAACCTCGCCGCTCACCCGGACCGCGGGCGGCCCGGGTGGGCCGGCGTCTCGACCGTCGGATGTGGGCGGGCCTCCCCTTCCCGTGCGGGGTTCGCCGGCTCGTGCGGCCGTCCGGTTCCGTCTCGCGCGGCCATGGCACAGGTCTTCACCTCCGGCAGGGCCAAGCACCCTCACCTCCTCGACCTGCCGAAGGCAGAGCTCCTCCCAGCCCTCACCCGCCCATGCGGTGACAGGGAGGTGACGACCCCTTTCCGTGGCCCCGGTCTACCAGGCAGGGGCCGCCGCCGAGATAAGGACGACCACCTTACGGAGACCGAGGCCGGCACGTACAGCCGCTCCCCGACCCTGCCCCGGTCAGCCTCCCGGTGCCCATCGTGACTGCATACCCCCAGGTCAGCGGGATCCTCGTCGCAACCACCAGCAGAAGTAAGCAGGACGGTACTCCTGCCTGGGGAACTGCGTGGTCCCGTTCCCCTCGACCGTGTTGGCTGGAGGAACCGGGGGCCGGTCGGGTCGAGACCGCTCCGCCGGTCCGTACACCGAACCGTCCTTCCGGCTCGTGGCACAGCCTCCTGCGCCCAAGACCGCCTCGCCTCTGGAAACAACATGCACATAACCGATCACTTCAGAATGACCTGCTTGGCCAGAGAGTTGCGTGCTGCGAAGATGCGGCCCCGATCGGACGGTGGGGAACGGGGACACCGGATGACGCGGTGGCAGCTTTTGCAGGGAGACGTCCTGATCGGTGAGCTCGATGAGTACGGCTGTGAGCATCCGTTCTTCCTGGCGCACTTCACCCCGGGCTCGGGATGGGAGACCGTGAGGCCGTTGTTCGAGTCGTGGGCGGCCTACAGAGGTCCTGACCCGGAGGGGTTCGGATCCGTCGCTCCGGTCGGGCCGTTGCGGGATGTGGGACTCACGCTTGCTCCGATCGGCGGTCGGCAGCCTCCGTTGCATCTCTTCGAAGACTGCGTGGTGTGCATCGACGGGCCCGAGGCCCGCCTCCGCTATTCGACGATGTGACCGGGGAAGAGTCCGAGGAACCAGCAGTGGACGACGATCCCGACAACGACTGAACGCCCGGCCTGATCGTCTGTTGTCCGTAGCAGAGCCGAGCAGGATCTTCGTGTCCGGCTCCGGGCCCAGCCGGGGCCGGAGAGGACGGGGGACCACGAGGGCCATGACGGCGAGGATGCCGCCGAAGAGCCAGGTCTGCCACCAGGCCCACCAAGGCGGTGCGCATGGACACGGCGGGGTGCGCGGGAGTCGTCCAGGACCAGGACGCCGTCGACATCGCTCGGGCCGCCACCGCAGACAAGACGGAAACAGGAAGCCGTACCAGCGGGCAACACTCGAATCGGGTTCGACGAGTTCACGAGCGTGCGGCAGTGGACGTGCGAACACGTTCTCGACACCACCCCCGCCACCGAGGGGAAAAGCCGGAGGTCCGGATGAGCCGGGCAGAGGGGTGGGTGATGCACTACACCGCCGTCCACCAGTACTACCAGCGCGAAGGGCGTTTGACCGTGCCGAGGAAACACGTCGAGACCGTCCTCCCCGGCAACGACGAGGACGAGGGCCAGGAGCGGCGGGAGGTGTCGCTCAAGCTCGGCGCGCGGGTCGGCGACCAACGCTCCCGGGCGGCGTCGCTGACGCCGGAGCGGATCGAACAGCTCTCCCGGATCGGGATGGGGCGGGCGTGATAGGCGTGGTCGTGGCTCTCGCCGCCCGATGCCTCCTCGGCCGGGTGCGCTCGTGACGGCGGCCGGGTGACTGGGCGGCGGTCGACGAGTTCCGGTTCACCGGGTCCTAGGGGGTGTCTTGTCGATCGGGCCGGATCGGGGAGCGATGTCCGGTGGCATGCGTCGCGAGGCGGAGGGGGCGACGCGGAGCGTCGGCGAGTGACGACGACGCGGCGGGGTGCGGTGCCGGACGCCGCGAGCCCGGCATGATCGGCGAGACGCCTCCTGGGTGCTCGGCGGCCGGGGCCGCCAGGCCATCGTGGTCGTGGCCCATCTCCTCACCTCGCCGTGCGCGAGCCGGCAGGTCGCACGGGCCTCGGCCGTGAGGACGCCCCGCGGGCGTCGGCATCGGTGCCCGTGCGCGATCCGAAGCGGGCGGCGCGGCGGGCCCGGAACGACGAAGGAGGAACGCCGGCGGTGGGGAGAGCGTGTCGGCCGGGCTCAGCGCCCGGGGCAGCCGGCTCCGGCCCCTGCCTGGCGCAGGGTGGAAGCCAGGACCGCGACGAGAGCGGTCGCGGCCGCACTCCCGATCATGATCATTCCCACGCCGATCACAAACAGGCCACTGGAGTCGTCCGACCAGTCGTAAGCGGCAGCCAGTGTCAGACCGCCCGGGGTGCCCAGCACCGCGGCCGCCCCGTGTCCTCGAAACGCCGCCCAGCACACCGGTACCAGCAGGCCCAGTCCCAGCCCGATGACCTGCCACGCCTCGTAGGGACCGGTCGTAGAGCCGTCGGGACGCACGTCGTAGTGCTGGTCCCAGCCCAGCCAGACCGCCCACATCACCACCGCTGTGCCGGCGAGCAGCACGGTCGTCATCGACAGGGGCGCGGGGTTTCGCCGTTCGTTCGTCATGGCCCCAGCCTCCCGGCATCCCCCCGACCCCCGTCAGAGCACAGATACTCAACCGCACCCGAGTAGGAAACACACAGCCATGTGCGTGGCCGCACCAAGATGCGTCCGCTGTCGACGGGTCGGTCCCCGTGAACGCGGAGAGCGGGACGCCGGTTCCTCGCTCGAAGGGATCGCAGAGGGCGCGCCCCCATGATCGCCCGGGCCCCGCCTCCGTCAGTCGGCTTCGCGCGCCTCGTCCAGCGAGGCCCGCAGGACTGCGGTGGCGCGGGTGAGCCAGTCCGAGAGCACCGCGATCTCCGAGGGAGAGTAGTCGGCGAAGAGGTCGGCCATGCGGCGGTAGTTGCCTCCGTACGCTTCGAAGAGGCGGGCGGAGGCTGAGGCGTCGGAGACGACGTACACCCGTCTGCGGTCGTTCGGATCGTTCTCGCGCCGGGCGTATCCGGCACGTTCCAGCCGGTTGATCACACCGGTGATCGCCCCGGTGGTCAGGTTCGCCCGTTGTGCCAGATCGCCCGCGGTGACGGATTCCCCGGTTCCCTCGGCCTCCAGGACGAAGCCGAGGCAGGTGAGGTCGGTGACGTTCAGGCTCAGGCGTTGCGCCATGTGGTGCTGCGCGACGATGCCGAGCGCGATGAACCGGTCCATCTGGGCGTGTGCCTGCTCCGGGGTTCCAGGAGGGCGCGCCTTGTCAGCCAATGCACGATTCCCTTACAGTCTAAGTAACTTAGCTCGTGAGATAAAACTTCTCTTGAGCCAGCCTATCCCTGTTGTCAGGAAGGACCTTCCATGAGCGCGCACGGTGACGTGGACCTCGGTCACACACTGGCCGGCTGGACGGGTACGGCGCTCGCGGTCGCCGGCCTGAGCGCCCTCGGCGCCTCGGTCGTCGCCCTCTCTCCGTCGCTGCTCCTGCTCGGCACCGGTCTCGCCCTCCTGTCGGGTTTCACGACCTGGGCGCTGCACCTCGCCGGATGGGGCAAGTCGAGCGGCCCCCGGCCCCGGGAGCAGTGGCCATGGCGGGTGCGTGACCTCGGGGCGCGTCGGGGCCACCCCGACTGCCTGGGGTGCCGCATGGCGGGCCGACGACCCGCGACCGCCACGGGCTTCATGGCCGGCCGGGTGACAGCGGTGGATCAGACTGCCTGCACGGTGCCGGGCCCTACCCGGCAGGGTCGGGGAAACTCTCCCGTCCCGGAGTGGAACTGACCGCACCCCGAGACGGGAGCAGGGATATCAAGTGACCATCACCTCCCGGGGTCGCCGAGACCGCTCAGACGCCGAAAGCGGTCTCCCGGGCCGTTGCGGCTCGGGCTCGGCGCCTGACGGTTTGGCGGATCCGGTCGGCGTAGGCGGGCGCGCTGGTGTAGGGGCCCGGTCCGGCCGAGCACGCGACGTCCGGAGCGCCGGGACCGGAGGCGGCTCCGATGAGTTCCCACCGGCCCGGCCCACCCTTCCGGAGCTGCCGTCCACCGGAGTCCCCCGTACACGCCATGGCCCCGGGCACCCGGCTGATCGTGCGCAGCCGGGTGCTCGACGCGTAGCATCGAACACGAGGGGTCTTCCGGCAGTGGATGCGAACGTGTGCGTCCATCCTGCCAGCCGCAAGATCCACCGGACCATCCGGACAGCGACCCGGCTTCTGCGGAGGAACCCGGTCTCGTCGTCCCCTCCGCCCGCTCGCAGGGCGGCTTCCGCCTCCACACCGAGACCGACCGTCGCCCGCCTCGTAGTCGTCCACCGGACGAAGCCCCTGGGCTTCCCCCTGGACCAGACGTGCGACCTGCTGGAAGCCACCGACCGGCTCGATGTCGATGAAGCGCTTGGCGCCGACGAGCGCGAAGCCCTGCTGGACCGCGTCCGCACCCATCGGCAGGCCACCGCCGAACGGGTCGAGAAGCTCCGGGTCCAGCTCGCGCGTGCCGAAGCCTTCGAAGGCACCCTTCGCAGACGTCTGCCGAGGTCCGCACCCGCCAGCGGCTCCTGACGGTCGCCCGCGGAAAGCACCCGTCCGCGGCGTCCCTCCACGGTCCGGTCAACGCCTCGGCCCCGGCCTCCCCGGCATGCCACCGCGAGCCGGGCCGGGCGGCCCGCGGGGACTTCGTCGGCCAGCGCGCGGAGCTGGAAAACCGTCGCGCGGGGCGGGACGGTTTCACGCGCCTCGCCCCCGGATGACGGAAGCGGTCAGCCGTTCGGACTCGTCCAGCCTGCGGGGAGGTGGGCGATGCGCACCCGCTGCGGGTGGTCGCCGACGGGCACGGACGTGATCTTCTGGCCGGTGGCGAAGCTGATGGCGGTGACCTGGTCGGCGCCGCTCTCGGAGATGACGCAGGCTTGGCCGTCGCCGCTGACGGTGGCCCAGTAGGGTTTGGCGGCCGGGACCAGGGGGCCTTCTTGGAGGGTGGTGCGGTCGACGACGGCGGCGTAGTTGTCCATGGTTCCGGCGATGCACAGCTTGGTGCCGTCGGGGTTCATGGACATGCCGTGGTGGCGGGAGTCGTTGACGTAGGTGGTGCGGTCGTCGCTGGTGGCGGCGTTCTTCGGCAGGGTCTTCATGCGGGTGATCCTGTCGGTGGCGACGTCGTATTCGAAGAAGCCGTTGAAGAAGGAGACCTGGAAGTACATCTTGGACTCGTCCGGCGTGAAGGCGACCGGCCGGATCGAGTCGGAGTGGTCCTTTCCTCCGGGGAAGGCGTTCAACCGGTCCCGCATGTCGATGGTCTTGACCACCTGGAGGGTCTGGGCGTCCGCCACGGTGATCTTGCGGTCACCCTTGAGGAAGTCCTGCCAGGGCGCGTCGAAGTCGTTGTTGACCTCGCCGATCGACATGTTCCAGATTTTTCCGTCGCGGGTGAAGACGTTCTCGTGGGGCTTGTCGCCGGTGGCGAAGGAGCCGATCTGCCGGCCCGTGCGGATGTCCAGGACGTGCACGGTGTTGCCGGTCGAGGCCGACACCGCGACTCGAGACCCGTCGGGAGAGACGGCCATGTGGTCGGCCCGGTAGCCCGCGACACGGAAGCGCCACTTGAGCTTCCCGGTGGCGGTGTCGATGGAGGCCACGTCGCCGAAGCTTGGCCGTGACACCACGATCGCCGAGCCGTCGGGGGTGGTGTACATGTCGTCGACGAACTGGTCGTGGCCCTCGCCGGCGGTCTCCCGGATGCCCAGGAAGAAGACCAGCCTGACCGGGTCGGTGTAGATCTCCCACAGGCGCTGGCTCTTGTCGGGGACCAGGTTGATCCGGCCGACCTTGGTGAAGTCCCCCGTGGACTTGATGACGTCGGCGGTGCCCTCCCAGTTGTTGCCGACCAGCATCACCTCCTGGAGGGTGGGCGCCGCCTGCGCGGTGCTCGCGGGCACGATGGCGCCGGCGGTCAGGAGAGCCGCCGCGGCAATGCTCCACAGTCGTCGGCGGCGGATGGTGCTGATCCGGTTGTTGACGGTCTGCTCGGGACTGCTCGGAGCGGGGGCTGATGATGCAGCGTGCATGTTTCGCTCCTCCAAAGGGAGTGGTGCCGAGTCGGGCAGGAAACTGGAGCTGCTGTGCATCGAGCCGGCCTACGGCGCTGAAGCACGCTCTGCCATGAGGCGCGGCAGCGACGGTCCGATCGCTGGTCGTTGGCGGTTCCAGGCGTTCTCGGGCCCGGGGGTCGCTCGCTTCGTTGGCTTGTACACACCCTCCAAGTCTGAACACCGTCAATTTCAGACTTGGATTACCGGATAGTAGGAAGGTGCCCGCGGGCGGCGCAAGGCCCGTGCGGGAGGATTGCGCGTACCACCAGGTAGGGGGATTGCGATGACGGGAAGAACCGCTCCGGCACAGGGCCGTTACGGGGGCAGGGACGCGGCCGAGAGGCGGGCCGAGCGACGTGAGCGGTTCCGCGAGGCGGGCCTGGACCTCTTCGGTACCGGCCTCGGGTACCGGGCGACCAGGCTCGGGGACCTGTGCAAAGCGGCCGGACTGTCGACCCGCCAGTTCTACGAGGAGTACCGCACGCTCGAAGACCTGCTCGCAGACCTCCACCTGTACGTCAACGAGGTCGCCGAGAAGGCAGTCATCGACGTGCTGCCCAAGGTCGAGCACCTTCCTCCGCCGGAGCGGATCACCGCCTACGCCCACGCCTACGTCAAGGGTGCCGCCAGCGACATGCGCCATGCGCGCATCGCCTATGTCGAGATCGTCGGGGTCAGTCCGCGCATCAACCATCAACGCCTTGAGCGTCGCGCCGTCTGGATCGAGTTGCTGAATCGGATCTCGGGAGACGCCGCCGATCGCGGCGAGATTCCGGCGGGCGACTACCGCATCACCGCCGCGGCCCTCATCGGGGCCGTGAACGGCCTGATGCACGACTGGGTCGTCGGATGGGTCGACGCCACTCCGGAGGAGATCGCCGACGAGTTCCTGCAGCTCATCCTCGGCAGGTACGGACTCCGACCGTCCACCTGACCGGGCTCCCCGTCGCTGGCACCCTCGTCCGGTCCACTCGCTGATCCAAACGAAACGGCCCGGAGCCTGTCCGGGCGATCAACTTCGGAGACAGATGGTGAGGGCCGCCACGGTCGCGTTGCCGAGGCAGACGTGGCGGCGTTTGTCACAGCGAGTGGCGACGGACCGATGCCGTCTCAGGCAACCTGCACCGGATCTCCCTCACAGACCCCTCGACCGGACCTCTCAGCCCCGGCTCGTGGGGAACGCCGAGTCGAGCGGGGGGGCGCGACCGCCGCATGCGCTTGCCGATCGGCTCGCGCTCGATGGACGGCTTCTCGGCAACCTCCTTGATGGTCTCCAGACCGCACTGGCCCGCCCTGCCAGGGTCGGCGGCATGAATCACCGGAACAGCCGGGTTGCCGTCCCGCACCACGACATCCGCACCACCGCCACTGGTACGCAGCTGCATCAGGACGGGACCCGAGGCGTACTGGTGGGCATGGGTGACCAGTTCGCCGACCACCAGCTCGGTCGACTCCCGCACCCGCTGCGATACCGGCAGACCCTACTCGGTGCGGATCTTCTCCAGAAAGGTCGCGGCGTGGTGACGGTCAGCTGCGATACGGCTGCCGCCGCCCTCCAAGGTGTGGTCGGCGCGCGTCAGGTCCCCTTCCGACGGAAGCCGGGCACCGCTGCCACAACCGGCATCGAGCTCCACCGGGTCCGGCCTCCTTCCCGCTCACACGGCGCGGCTCCCCCGCCCGATCGATCCTCACCCGGCTCCGCCCGGATTGTCCGCAGGGCCATCCGGGTGTGCCGGGCCTGGGCAGGTAGTGCACAATCGTCCGCGCACGCCCCTGCGAGAAGGCAGTTCAAGCGCTGTCGAGGAGACCATGACCAGCAATGACAAAGCGGAGCGGACAGCACGGCTGTCCGTGGCGCACCGCGTGGTCGACGGCATCCGCATCGTGACCCTGCGCGGAGAGATCGACTACGACGAGCAGGACCTCCTGCGCGAGGCCCTTCTTCCCCAGGGCGAGCCGGTGCTGCCGGTCGTGGCCGACATGAGCGGCGTGAGCTTCATCGACTCCAGCGGCATCAATGTCCTGCTCAGGGCGGGCCGGCAGATCAGCCGGGTACAGAGCCGGCTGCGTGTCGCCGCCCCCGCCGAATCCGTCCGGCGCGTGCTGAGCCTGGTAGGCGCCGACTCCTTCATTCCCTGTCATCCCACCGTCGAAGACGCCCTGAGCACCTGACACGAGGGCCACAACGAGAGGACGGCGGCCCGGGAGAGCCTCGGGCGGCCGTCCTCTCGTCGCACCGAGCGGGTCAGGCGGGTGTGGAGGAGGCCAGGACGGGGTTGGTCGATGTGCTGCTGCTCGATGTCAACGCCGTGTGCGCCCCGCCACGCCTCCCCGGGTGGGACCCGTCCCCGCCCTCGGTGCCGGAACCCGCCCGACCAGGCTCGCTCCCCTTCGGATCTCTCCCACCAGTAGTCGGTGAACAGGAAAACCCCGCCCGGCGTGTCGGCAGCTATGACGAAGCCGGAGGCGGGTAGGCAGAGCGTGACGACATCACGGTACGACCTCGGAAAGTGACCCACCATGACCGACGACGCCTACCTCTTTCTCGCCGACACCACCCTTGGTTCAGGCTGGCAGGGCACGCCCGTCTCCCTCGCCGGGGAGCTGGAATGCCTGCGGACCCCGGCCGTGCGGGCCTGGCTCGACGCTCACGAGACCGACGTGACCTCCCCGGCGCTGCGCATCGTGGCACCCGAGCAGACCGGAATGATCCCCGAGGGGGCCGAGCGGCTGCCGGTGCCGCTGGCCGGGGAGGAACTGGAGCGGGTGCGCCGGGCCGGCGCCACCGAGCCGGTGGCGGCCGTCGAAGAGGAGCTGCTGGCCTACCGCGACAGTGAGGAGGGCCGCAACGCCCTGCTCCACAGGGCACTGGCCGTCGGCGTACCGGCGCACCGCATCGTGGAACTGTCCGGAGTGGACCCCACGGCCCTGCCCGCCACGTCCCGCTCCTGAATCCCCTGGCTTGATCGTCAAGACGCGCCGTCGAACGGTGCGTCGTACTTGATCACTCGGTGCGATATCCGCCGTACACGGAGGCGGCCTTCGTCTGAACGTCTGTTCCGGCCAAGGAACACACACGTTCAGCACGAAGGCCGTGGGGATGCGTCTGCCGCATCGCGATGCCCTGCGGGAGGCCTTGGCGGAACCGTCACGCTTCCGGGGCGAGCTCTACTCCTGTCCCGCCGTTCGTTCGGACGCCCTGTTCGAGCGGGCGGATGCGGTCTTGCGCGGAGACGGGCCGGTGAGGCCACGGGCCGAGTTGTCGCTGGTGGGGAAAGACCGACGCGGTCACGGTGGGCTCTACGCCGCCCTCGTCCAGGACCGCTCGTGGATCCGGTGTCGTACTGCGGGTTCCGGTTCCCACCGGAGGTCGTCTCTCATCGTGTGTGGCTGTACCACCGGTTCAGTCTGAGCCCGTGGGATGTCGAGGAGCTGACGCGCGAGCGCGGCATCGAGGTGACTTACGGGACGAACCATCAGTGGACGCGCCGGCTCGGCCCCGCCTGCACGGCCGTCTTACGCCGACGCCACCCGCAGTCAGGTGACAAAGGGCACCCGGGGTCCCCCAGCAGCCCGCCCGGCACCGGGAACGTGCAATGAAGGGCCTCCGCTGGATGGGCGCGGCCGGAGGTTCCTCAGCGCGTTCAGCAAGCTCTCACCGCACCTCCGGCCCCGGCGTCCCTTCGTGACGGCCGCCCTCCACCGCACCGAGATGGTGGTCCGCTCCGCCATCTGGGACCAGATCACCCATACCAGTGGCGTGCCCCCTACAGGCTGAACCGCAGCCACCACCACGGTCCGAAGCACGCCGGACCGGCCCACCTCACGGACAGCTCACTCGACCTGGCAATGCCAGTATGTGGTGTACGTCCCCTTCTCTTGCTGAAGGCCCGGACGATCTTCCAGGCGGCTATGCCGCGTCAGCGTCGGCTTCGCCGTCCCGGTTCCTGTCCAGGAGGCCGAAGTCGAGGAGACCGGTCGCCTCGGCCCGTGTCTGCTCCGCGATGCGCGCCGCATCGGCAACGACGTCACCGCGTTCGGCTATCAGCAGGTCGTAGATCGGTGCGGCACTGGTGATGGTGACGTTCACGTGGGGCGTCCGTTTCCTGGATGTCAGGGCAAGTGGGGAAGGCTGGCGGATCAGGCGGCGTTCAGGACCGAGTCGTCCAGGGGCCGGGCGTCGAGCAGCTGGTGACGGGCGGCGTCCAGGGCCGCGTCGACGCTCCGAGTGCCGGTGGACACGCACAAGGTGTAGGCGACGTCGTCCACACGCTGCCGCAACTGCGCGCTGTCCCCGTCGGCGGCGCCCGCGGCCGTGAGGGCCTCGTACTGGTCGATCAGCTCCCGCAGAACCGCGGGGTGGGCCATCAACATCACAGAACCGTCCTTCCACGCCGGCGCACATCTGACGCAAGACCATGCACCCGGCTACCCCGGTTCCCGCCTCGCATTCCCTACCGGTCGCGCAACCGCTCGGAGGCCGACTTTCGCCCACCGTCACAGAACCACGGCCGAGCATCACCGAGCGGTCCGACCGCGACGTATGGCCCCGCACCGGGCCTGTCCAGTCAACGGTTCTGTCTCGCATCGGGCCTTGAGCGCGAATCCCGGACACGGGTTATGCGGCTGGCGTCAGCGTAGTCGATGTCGCTCGGGGCGCTGTCTCGAAGGCGACCGGGCTGCGGTGTCCGAGGCGGAAGTGACCGCGTCGGGTGTTGCAGCGGTGGATCCGGCGGAACGCGTCGAGGCGGGACTCGTGCTCGCTGGACCAGGTCTTTCGACCCCGGAGCGTCTCGCGTTTGGATGTCGCGCCGAACGACTCGGCGAGCGCGTTGTCCGCGACCGTCCAGCCGGCCGGGCGGCGTGAGGCGAGGTCGATGACGGTGGCCGGGTAGAGGAACTTCCCGACGTCCAGTGGGAGACAGGTGATGTCGCCGACGTCCTTCGTGTTCGGCTCGATCGCGGTGAAGTCGCGTCCGATCAGGTCCGGGGTCTTCGCCGCGGCCGGGTCCGCCCCCGTGGTGCGGTGCCTGCGCCGCAGCCGCGGACCCGCCGGGCCCGCCGGGCGCATCACGCGGGCGACCCGCTTGTGGTTGACCCGCTCGCCCCCGTCACGGAGCTCGGCGGTGATCCTGGGCACAGCGTAGGTACCGTCCGGTTCGAGGTGCACGCCCGTATCCGGGCGTCGGCAGTCTGCCGGGCGGCCCGGGCCGCAGCCGTTCGGCGCCAGTGGTGGAAACTCGAGCGGGTGACGCCGAGGACGGCTCACAGCCGCTTCACGCCGTGGCGGCGCTGGTGATCGGCGACGAACTGGAAGCGGTTCACCTGCGCGTCTCCCCGGCGAAGTACTTCGCCGGGGAGACGCGCAGGTTCTCGCGTTCCTCCTCCAGCTCACGGACCTTCTTGCGAAGGGCCGCGTTCTCGCCTCCAGTGGCGTGGGCGGCTTGGCGGACGCCTCAGCCCGGCTTCCCCTGGCCGGCTCGCGCCAGGCGCTCGGACCCAGTTCCGCAGCGTCTCCGGGTTCACCCCCAGATCAGCGGCGGCCGACTCGATCGTCGCCTCGGGCCGCGACTCGTACAACGCGACCGCATCCGCCTCGAACTCCGGCGGACAGTGCTTCATGACCACGGAACATCTGTTCTCCTGAACTCGAAATCCAAGTGTCCGACATCCGGGGTCAAAGCCCGTTCGAGGCCGGGTCGTTCAGGGAGTGGAAGCCTTCTCCGTCTGATTGTCCGGTGCGGTGCCGGCGGCGGTGTGGGGGCTGCGGGCGTCCTGGGTGAGGTGGTCGGCGATGCCGGTGAGCTCGAGAATGCGCGTCATGTAAACGGGCCGGTGGTCCAGGTGCAGCGTGATGCCTGCGGGATGGGTGCGGCGATGCAGGAGGAGCAGGGCGCTCAGGGCGCTGGAATCGATGCCGGTCAGGCCGCTGAAGTCCAGGTGCAGGTCCCGTAGGACCGGTCCGTGCTTTTGGTGGTGGGTGTCCAGTGCCTGGTCGGTTTCGTGGGTGAACTGCCTGGCGCTCTCGTAGTCGAGGTCTCCTGCGACGGCCAGGTGCAGCGCGTGCGGATGGGTGCTGCGGGCGGTGACGGTGAGGTCGGTGGGCAGGTAGGTCATGCGGTGATTCCCGGGCCGGTGTGATCGGAGGTGGTGTGCAGTGCGTCGGTGGCTGCTGTGAGGAAGGTCAGAGCGCGGGGGAAGTCGCGCAACTGTCCGGCCAGTACGTCCATGCCCAGGCGCAGGCCGGCGGCGGGAACACCGCGGGCGGTGAGGATGCCGGCCGTCCAGGTGGTGAAAGTGGTGAACAGCTCGGCGTCATCGACGTAGAGGGCGGTGGCGAGGAAGTCGATGATGTGGGCGAGGTCCTCGGTGGTGCGGTCACGCTGCGCGGTGCTGTAGGTGCGCATCGCGGGCCAGCGTTCCTCCAGCGTCTCCAGGCTCTGCTTCACCAGAGCAGTGCGCCGGGTGGTGACCAGGGTGTACTCCTGGTCGGTGAGGTGGGGCAGGTCGTCGTGGATCTGCTGGCGCTGCCCGACGCGGTGCCGTGTCAGGCCCTGGTCGAGGTGGTCGGCTGTCTCCCGGGCGTCAGGGGCCCAGGCGTCGGCGCGCAGAAGTCGGGCGTAGCGGCCGTCAGGGCCGAAGGCACGGCCACCGGCCATGACGGAGACGCCGATGGACTGCAGAGCACTGATCGCCTTGTGGGCGGTGGGCAGGCGGGTGGGCAGGGAGGCGGACAGCAGCACGGCTGCGGGATTGGTCTGGTGGACGTGGGCGACCAGATGCGGGGTGGGGGTGTGGCCGCCGAGGAAGTCGACCTGCCAGCCGCGGTGGGTGAGGACCTCGGCCAGCAACCGGGCGGGCAGAACATGCCACTCGCCCTCCACGCACGCCACCGTCACACGGCCTCGGATGCGCAGTCGCCGGGGGGCCTGGTGGTGGGCGAGGGCGGCGAGGACCCGGTCGGTGATCGCGCTGGCGGCGTGCTCGTCTGCCACGCTGATGCGGTCGGCGGCCCACTCTGCGCCGACGCGGTGCTGCACGCCGGCCACGACATCCAGCAACAGCGCTTCGGTGTCCGCTCCGGCATCGGCTGCCGCCGTCACCAGGCGCATCGCGGTCTGCTCGTCCCGGCCGATCACCGCCGTCCACAGCCGCTCGGACAGCTCCGGCAATTCAGGCAGGGAGTGGAGTGTGGTAATGGTGGTCATCGGTCTTCCCTGCTGGACGTACGGGGACTGTTCTGCCTGCCCACGATGTGCAGTGCACCGTGGCCGCTGGCCGGATTGGTGATCGCCAGGGTGGCCATGTCGTCGTGCTCATGGCCGCCGAGCCACTGCGAGGCCAGCATCTGCACCCGCTCCACCACCGCCTCCGCCGGCATCCGCACACACTCCCGCAACGCCGCCCGCAGCCTCTCCTCACCGTAGAGCTGATCCCCCAGCGGCCCGCCGCGGGCTTCGGTGATGCCGTCGGTGTAGAGCAGGCACGTCTCCCCGGGTGCCAGCACCACCTCCGAGCTCCGGGTGTTGATCTCGGGGAGAGCGCCGATGAGGGTGCCGCAGGTGCCGGTCTCCTCCACCTGGCCATCGGTGCGGACGACGAGCGGAGGCAGGTGGCCGGCGCTGGTCAGGCGTAGCCTCACCTGTCCCTGGCGGCGCTGGACGGAGGCCAGGACCAGGGTGGCGAAGCGGGTGTGGTGGGAGGTGAGCACTGCGTCGTTGAGGAGGTTCAGGACGCGCTGGTGATCTGCGGACAGTGGCAGCAGTGCGTGCAGGACGCTGCGGATCTTTCCTGTCATGACGGCTGCTTCCAGGCCCTTACCCGCCACGTCGCCCAGGACGACGAAGGTCTCCTTCGTAGCGTCGGCACCGGGGTGGACGTCGTAGAAGTCACCGCCGACACGCTCGTGATCCCTCGCGGCCCGGTAGATGCCGGCGTACTCCACGCCGTGGACGCGTTCAAGCTTCGGCGGCAACAGTTCGCGCAGCAGCGTGGCGGTGATCGAGGCCTGCTCGGCATAGAGGCGGGCCGCAGACAGGGCGGCGCCGGCCCGGGCGGCGAACAGCCGCGCGAAGACTTCTTCGCCGTCGGTGAAGGCCTGGCGAGTGCTGGAGCGCAGCAGGATGAGCACGCCAGCGGGCATGCCGTAGCCGGGCAGGGGTGTGACGATGACCGATCCGATCGGGCCGGTGAAACCGGTCGGGACGGCCCAGTCGGGGATGTCGCCCGGATCGATCCACCGTGTGGGCACGGGGGGAAAGCCCTGCAGGGCCTCGGTCAGGCCCGGAATCGTATGAGAGTCGATCGATGCGGTCTTCTGCGTGACCTCACCGCCGACCTGGGCGTAGGTGAGGGTGTGACGGCGCCCCTGGGAGGGGGCGACGATGAGGGCGGCGTCGGCGAGATGGTCGGCGGCCATGCGCACTGTCACCTCCGTACACCGTTCGACGTTGAGCGAGGAGAACAGCGCGGTGGAGATGTCCACCAGCAGTGTGGTGCGCGCCCGTTCGCCCCGCAGGGCTTGTTCGGCCAGGTGCAGGTCGGTGTTCTCCACCAGCCACCACACCGTGCACCCGCCCTTGCCCGGCGACGGGTGCGCCTCGAACGCGCGTCCCGCCACCGTGCCGGAGACGGTCTGCGGTGGGGTGGTTTCCGGTGCCGTGTGCTGGTGGGCGCGGGCCAGCCAGTCCGGCAGCGCGTCGGCCGCCGGGTCTTCGCCTGCCTGGGTGAACAGGTGGCGGGCGGCCTCGTTGGTTTCCACGACGTTCCCGTCGCGATCGACGACGAGAACGGGATAGGGGGCGTTGCTCCACGCCGTACTGACGTGAACGCCACCACCACGCGGACTGTCAGGGGTACCCGGGAAGGGAATCACATAGGAGGGGACGCATCGTGCGCACCCCACCACCTTTCTGCCGCTGGAAAATACTTGTCTGACCGCAACCGTCTCGCATCCGCAAGCCCTATGCAATGTCAGGCCAAAGCCAGCACGACTTCCCCACACCATAAACGACATATCATCCTCTTACAGGCCTGGGAGCACAGGCCCTCACGGGCAAGGCAGTGACGTCGGTCTCTTCTTGGGCCTCCCCGCCCGGCGATGCGCGCGAGATCGTGGCGAAGGACGCCCCGAGCTGGCTCGCAGAGGCGCCGGTCTGTAAAAATGCCCGGATGAACAACGACGTGGAAGTGACTGTTGCCATGGTCGACGGCATACGGACCGTGCATGTCGCTGGTGAGTTCGACACCGACGAAGCCGACGCCCTGGCCCATGCCCTCGCCCTGCTCCCCGACGGTTCTCCGGCCGGTACTGTCGTGGACCTGTCCGGGGTCACCTTCGCCGACTCCTCCTTCCTCCACGTCTTGTTCACCGCTCAGCAGCACCATGCGCGGGCCGCCGTCCCCTTGGCCCTGGCCGGGCTCACTCCGTTCCTGCAGCGGATGCTGGAGCTGACCGACCTGACCCGCGCCTTCACCATCACCCCCACCGCGTCCACGGCCACGGACCTCATCCGTGCGCACATCCCCCAGCCTCGCCGGCGGTGAACCGCGTACAACCCGCCCGCACGGGAAAACGCGAAGGTGACCATACGAAGGGGAGAGGCGGACAGACATGACGACGACGGAACCCCGTGCGAGCCGGCACGCGCTGCCCGCCACCGTCGGCGCGGCCCGCGATCAGGTCCGCGATCTCCTGCACACCACCGGCCGCGCTCCCCCGCCCCGAACGGTCACCGACGACATTCTCCTGGTCGTCTCCGAACTCGTCACCAACGCCTTCCGGCACGGCGGCGGGTTGACCGGATTCACCGCCCACCTCACCGACGGCGCCCTCACCGTCCGCGCCACCGACGCCTCCCCCGTGATCCCACAGGCGAGAACGCACAGTCACCCCACCGCGCCCGGCGGGTTCGGCTGGCCGCTGATCCAGAAGCTCAGCCGCCAGGTCACCATCACGCCCCTCGGGGCGGGAAAGACCATCCAGGTCGTCCTGGACACCACCGATCAGGGCTCGTGAGCGGACACCACGATCGTCGTGGAGCGGGCCCGCTACGAAAAGCAGGCCCAGGGGCCTTCTGTCTCAAGACGGTTCGGTCCGAGTCGCCCCTGAGGTGTCGACGCGTACAGCGGGCAGAGTGACGTCGTCGTGGTGACCGGGGTCGGCGATCTGCTCCAGGAGACCTTCCACCGGCGTACTGCTGCTCTCGGCGAGCAGTCGGGACACCTGCTCGATCGTCCACTCGGAGGAGGCGCCAGGTTCTTCGACCGGGCCGCCGGCGCGGAGCGGCAGACCATGTTCTGGCGCTGGCGTCCGGGCCGGCCGAGTAGGTCTACAGTGAGGGATGCAGCACCGGGAATACCTGACCACAGGTTCACCGGCCATACGGCAGGGGACCTCGCCGTGCTCCACGTCACTACACGTGCAGGCGACCGGATCACCGCCCTGCTGCCCGAGAGCGTCGATCTCCACACCGCACCCCTGCTGCGTGCTGTAGGGGGCCGCATGATCGACGAAGGCTGCCGCCACCTGGTCCTGGACGCCTCCCGGAGTCGTTTCCTCGACTCCAGCGGCGTCACCCTGCTCATCCACTGGTACCAGAGCCTGACCCGGCTCGAGGGCACTCTGAGCGTGACCGGAGCCAATGCCCACGTCTACGACCTGCTCCACCGCCTCGGCCTGGACACCGTCATCACCCTCACCCCCCACGCGCCCACCCCCGATCCGTCCGCCCCGTGGGCGCCCCCGCCCTCGCCGGACAGTGGCATATGACGCGATCCGGCTTCGAACCGGGCAGCGGCAGCACCCTCCACGAGTCGACGTCCTGGTGGCACTACAACGGTGAGTTCCGCCGGCCCACCGCCGTGACGATGCGCGGCCGGCGCGCCCGCGGCCGGCGCAGGACGAAGACGCACCCGATCGACGGGGAGAAGGTCCGTGAGGACGACGCCCCCGACGCCTACGGCACCACCGGTCCGTACGCGGAGTGAGAAACCCACCCCGCCGACGTCGTCGAGCGCACGGTGGCGCTGCCCGAGGATCTGGCGGCGCCACCGGGGCAGGCCCGGGAACGGATCGACCAGCTGTGGCCGGGGACGATCCGGCGCGTCGGTAAGCGGCAATGCCGAGGGCCTGTAGTGAGCCGGAGGCGATCGTCGCCGAGACCGGTGCCGAAGCCGCCCGGGCCCAGGGCCGTGAGCACGGGGGCGGCGATGTCCGCGATCGCCGAAGCCCTCGGCACGGCCGAGAAGGCTTCGCGCGCCTCCCTCCTGCGCTACGAACATCTCACCTGGCGCTGAATCCTGCCGATCAGGGATGACCTCGTACGGTCTCGTCCTCACGGGTGAACCCGTACACGACAAGGCGGAACGTTTCTCCGCCGAACTCCGACGCCTCGCCCGGTCGATGAGCACCCCGGGCCCGGCGTGTCGGCGGGTCCGGGCACGCCGTGTCCACGGGCGTGATCACCCACATGCCGCGCGAAACTGCCGCGTTCTGCCTGGCCCTGACCCCGCTCGCCCTCTCTCTCCCCCCCCCCACCGCCGCCAGCACCGCCAGCACCGCCACCGCCGCCAGCGCGCCTATGGCCACAGCGGGGGCGTCTGTTCCGGCGGTGCTCCCGCTGGAGGACGCCGTCGGCCGGCTCCCCGTCGCCGAGGAGGGCCGCACCGGCTGCACGCGTGCCTCCTTCCGGCACTGGAACACCGGCCTGGACCCCGCCGACGGCTGCAACACCCGCAACGAGGTCCTGCCCGCCGAAGCCGTCCAGGAGCCGACCGTGGCGGCCGGCTGCAGGCTGACCGGCGGAAAGCGGGTCTCCTACTACGACATCGTCGAGGTGGGCGAGGCGGGCGAGCTCGGCATCGACCACATGGTCCCCCTCGCGCGAAGCCGGGGACTCCGGCGCCCGCACCTGGAACGCCAAGCGCCGCGAGGCCTACGCCAACGACCAGGGCGCCGCCGCCTCCCTCGTCGCGGTCACCGCGCGCACCAACCGCTCCAAGGCGGACCAGGACCCGGCCACCTGGATGCCGCCCTGGCCGACGCCCACTGCCGCCACATCGGCGAACGGACCGCCACCAAGCCGCGCTGGAACCTCACGGTCGACCAGACCGAAGGTGTACGCCGAGGCCTGCGAGACCATCGTCGTCCACTACAGCCCCGCACCGTAGATCAGGCGCGGGAAGATGTCGCGCCCCGCACTGGGGTGGCTCGGTAAGGGGCACGTGTGAGTCGCGCAGGGTAGGGCGCGCCAAGCCGAGGGACGGGCTCCTGTCTTCACACGCGGGCGCGGACCGTTTTCGCCGACAGGCCGACCTCGGCGCCGATCGCCTCCCAGGACAGGCCGCGGGCGCGCAGCGCGCGGATCGTGTCCGCGTCGACGTCGGGGGCCGGCCGGTTCAGCCGCTGCGCCTGGAGGTGGGTGCGCCGCTCGTGTTCGGGGATGCGGCGCAGGATGGTGCGGCAGTCCACGCCTGCGGCGCGGCCGATCGCGGTCGCGGACTGCCCGTCCCGGTCACGGGCCAGAATCTCCTCGTCCGAGGGTGATAGCACCATCCGGGCACCTCCCGGCCTCGGCTGCACAGGACCAGGCGGTGGGGCGGAGGCTTTCCCGGCTGGACGGCCACGCAGGTCGGTGTCGGGGATTCGTGTCCGGAACGTGTGCGCGGAGACGCCGAACTCGCGGGCGAGCACGTAGGCGCTCTCCCCCGCCGCGTACCGGCGGCGGGCTCCTCATCGACCAGCACCCGCCGCGCCCGGGGCCGGGACTTCGGGGAGCGGACGCAGGAGCGGATCAGGTCCTCGGGGATCCTGCGCCGGATCGTGGAGGGACGCACTCCGTAGAGCCGGCCGAGCTCGGCCATGGTGGCACCCTGTACGTACCGGGTGATGACCTCGTCCTGCGGCAGAAGCTCGCCCTGCTGTTCAACGGCGAGACGGGCTGCTTCCTGAGGGGAACGACGCTGGGCCGACTCCAGCCGGGCCACCACCGCCCCGACCGAAATCCCTAGCGTGGCCGCCACCCGCTGCTGCGGCATCCCCGAACCGTACAGACGCACGACCCGGGCCCGCGGCGCCTTCTCGTACGGCGGCTCCGGCCGGTTGGAGTGCCGCTGGCGCGCCGCGGCCGCGGCATCACGCCGCTCCTGCACCGGCACATGACGCTGCACGGTGGACTTCGACACCCTCGGCTCTCTGGCGACCACCGCGATACTCGCGCCTTCGCGACACCGACTACGGATCAGCGCCGACAACACCTTCACCTCCCGGGCCGCTTCATCTCCTCCCTCCCTCCGGGCCAACGAGGCGCTTATGCGAGGGATGCGTGGGGGTGGCGACGACTATGAGGGCGGCTCATCCTTGCGGAGGGCGGGCAGCCATGCCGTCTTTACATTACTGAGCACTCCGTCGCTCACTGCGTGGTGCTGCGGTGCTGCGGTGCTGCGGTGCTGCGGTGCTTCAGCGTGTTCGATGTGCTCCGACGAAGGACTGCGGGGCTTCTTCGGTGTGTGGGAGGCCGAGTTCGCTCAGCCGGTCGGCGGATGAGCGGATGGGCGGATGAGCCGGGCGTGCCGATGGCCGACCAGGTCGTGCAGTAGTTGTTGCTGTGCCGCTGTCAGATCGGTGTAGCGGGGTGCGGGGCGTGGCTGTGGAACGGGGAAGAGCTGTTCGAGCGCTTTGCGGGTGCGGGACCCGTAGGTGTCCCAGGCGGTGCGGGGCAGGCACGTGTCGAGCGTCTCGCGTACGACGGCCGGGTCCGGGCCGGGCCGCAGGGCGTGCAGGGGGTGCTCGATGTGGGCGTGGAGGTCACCTTCGCAGTAGTCGGTCACGCGGTCAAACGGACCGCGGGCCGCAGCAGCGAGTTGCGCGACGGCCCGGCCGAGCAGGCCGGGGCCGACAGGGGTTCCGTCCAGAGCGGCGAGGTCAAGCCTCGCCGGTCGGCAGTCCTGAGCAGGTCGGCCCACCCGGATTCGCCGAGGATGTCCTGGAGCGCGGGCCAGGCGAGGGGGGGGGTCGTGCAGGTCGCCCGACTCCGACCGGTGGCGCTTGAACCACCCACCACGGAAACCTCTCCGGCGTCCTCGGCGCCCCCGCCATGACCGCATCCGCCCTCGCCCCCTTCGCCGCCGTCCTCTCGCACCACCCCTGGGCGGCACCTCCACCTCTTCGTCTTCCTGGCCGCTCTCGCTCTCGCATCCGCGTTCGTGGCAGTCGGAACGTCGTCCCGCAGCCCGGCACAGCCCCCGTCCCAAGCCCACACCACCGCGGTCGGGATTTGCCCACGCCGATCCGCACCAACGCTCTTCACGACAGGAGACTGTGACACCGTCCGAGGCCGGGTCCGTATCGACGGGCATGGATGACCTGTTCCTGAACGAGCTCGTTCAGGGGAACGTACCGGCTTGGCCGCCAGAGCGAATCAGGCCGGTCATGGGGCTGAACGATCCGCTGGTCGAGAAGCCAGTCGGTGGCGGCCGCCGCCCGCGCGGGAGCGTCCTCGACCAAGGTGGTCCGCTCCGCAATGATGATCGCACTGCCGCTCATGACCGCGAATCTCAGCTGCTGGTCTCACTCTGGGTGTGGCTCAGGACCCAGACGCCGTAGGCCTTGTTCGCGGGGTGCAGCTGGTAGGTGCCTGCCCGCAGATCGACGCGGAGTCCAGCGGCCGCGAGATCTGCCTCGAACTCGGCTGCGGTGTAGGCGTGAGCGTGCGGGGGCCGGTCCTGGAGGTGGAAGCCGATCAGGATCCGGCCGTTTTCGCCGAGAACGGCGCGCATCGCGTGCAGGGCCGCGCGTTCGGTTCCCTCGGCCAGGTAGAGCATGACGTTGCCCACGCAGACGACCAGGTCGAACGGGCCGTCGTCGGGACCGAGGTCGAGGATGTTGCGTTCCTGGATCGGCAGCCCGGGGTAAGTCTCCCGA
Organism: Streptomyces sp. NPDC092045; assembly: GCF_044756005.1. Lineage (NCBI taxonomy): Bacteria > Bacillati > Actinomycetota > Actinomycetes > Kitasatosporales > Streptomycetaceae > Streptomyces > Streptomyces sp. NPDC092045. Next base: position 51,367 of record NZ_JBIVSC010000021.1, read on the forward strand.
GCCTGTCGGACCAGTGCCTCGTCGGGCTCGATCGCGACCACGTCGTGCCCGCACCGCAGAAGTGCCGCGGTGACCCGGCCCATGCCGGCACCGGCGTCGAGCACTCGGGCGCCGCGTGACAGGAGCGTGTCGGCGAGCCGGGCTTCACCGTCGATGTCCTCGCCGGCGGAGACGAGCTCGGCGAACCGCTTGCCGAAGTCTCCGCTGTTGCCCGCCTCCTGCCAGCGGGTCCGCCGCGTCATCATCGGCATGCTCTTGTGTGTGCCAGCGTGGTCCTGTTCATGCTCCACATCCTAGGACCGGCGGCGTACACATGAACGTGACCAGCGGGAACTCTGCGGCAGAAGATCATCTCGACGACACGATCGGCCGGTCCGTGTAGCGGCGACGCAGGGGGGCGATCGAGATGATGCGGTGGTGGGTCGGTGGACACCGGCGCGGTCGTCCATCAGGTGTTTTGCAGTTTGAGTCGGTGAACCTCTTTCAGCCTGAATAGCGGCAGGTCAGCAGGGTGTGGACAGCCTGGACGAGGGTGTTGACGCGATGGGTGGAGCATCGGGCGCGGCGGAGGATTCGCCAGAGCTTCAGTCGGGCGAAGGCGCGTTCGCCAGGCGCCCGCAGCCGGGCGTGGTCACGGTTGAACTGCTGGTGGTGCTCGGGCTGTTCGCGATGGTTCTTGTACGGGGTGCGAACGGTGGCGCCGGCGCCCAGCTCGTCACCACCGGCCGATGCCGCTACCTCCGCCTCGCCCGTCACTGGCCCTGGACCGACGTGATCACCACGGCCTTCGAGCGTCTGCGAGCCCTGCCACAGCCAGGCTGACCAGCCACAGCACTCCCGTCCCAGCGAGAACCAAACCCCCGGAATCGTGGAACCCGGCGCCCACCTGATGCGACATTCGGGCCACCGCCCTGCCCCTCACCGGCCCGAGTAAGCCGAAACGGCCCGCCGGGTGAACCGACGGACCGTCACGAAAGATCGAGGCTGACCAGCCCATTTCACCCTCCAGCACAGGATGAAAGGGGATCAGTCAGGGATGTTGACCCACCAGTTGGTTGCTGTCGTTCCGCTCGGGCATAGAACATAGGGCTGCTTACCGCCGGGCTGCATCCACTCGCTGGCATAGTAGTTGCCGTTGGAACAGCGCACCAACGCCTGGTAGGCGTAAGTGTGGTAACAGTAGGCCCAAGAGCCCTTCTGATCTGTGACGAAGCCACCCGAACAGCCAGGCGGAACATAACCGTCAGCAGATGCGGTGGGCGCTGTTCCGAGTACCAGTGCCGCGGCAGCCGCCGCAGACGAGGCCAGAACTGCCAATTTTCGCCGAGCCCTCATAGCTTTCCTCCCTTTCGACAGAGGGTGTGCTTCGAGCGTAGGAGTGCATAAGTTGATCGGCTAAGGTACCGGCCAGACAAAAGGTGTCCGAAAAGTGAGTACTGAACTTGTTTGGGTGATGTCGGAGTCGTTCGCGTGGCGGCGGCCGGTCCGCTCCGGTGGCCCTGACCACGAGATACGCACGGGGCGGCGGGTTGACCGACGCCGGGAGGACCGCGAGGGAGCGGGGTCGGCTTCAGGCCGTGACACGCTTCCAGGGCGGGCAGAAGAACAGGGAGAGCGCTGCGCCGCTTCGGGCCGGCGAGTGGTCCGTGGAATGGTGGCGCCGTCAGCGGCGCGAGCGCGGTGCCTCGGAGGTCCTGTCGAAGGGATCGCCTGGGCGGCCGAGATGCGGCGAAGCACAGATCGCGAGGCTGGAACGGGAACCGGAGCGTGGGCCGCTGGTCCACGGCTGGGCCGACAGCGGTGGGCACCGGCCCTGACCAAGGCGCTGATAGACCAGCTGTTCCACGTGAGCTACACCGCGGAGGGCACGTGGCTGCTGCTGAAGCGGCAGGACTGGTCCTGGCAGCAGCCGGGCCAGCCGGGCCAGCCGGGCGATCGAACGCGACGACACGGCGGTCGAGGTCTGGAGGGAGGAGACCTGGCCGCAGGTAAGAGCACCGCGGCGGCATGCAACGGCTGGATCGTCTTCGAGGACGAAGCCGGGCGGTCGATGACGCCGCCGCGAGCGAGAAGCTGGGGACGCAAGGGCTCAACGCCAGTGGTCCGGGCCCGTGGCCGGGGCTCGGGCCGGGTGTTCACAGCCGGGTTGACCTGCTACAAGCCGGGGAAGCGGTCCCCGACGTTCTCCTCGGTCCGCGAGTACCGGGGCCGCAAGGGCGAGCCGAAGGGGATCGGGTGGCACGACCTGCGTGACCTGCCGGTCAGGGCGCACCTTCGGTTCGGCGGCCCGATCGTGCTGGTCTGGAACACCCTGCGCATCCACCTGGTCGAACCGATGCGCCAATTCATCGCCGACCACGCGGACTGGCTCACCGTCTTCCGGCTTCCGAGTCACTCACCGGACCCGAACCCGCGGGAGGGCATCTGGTCGCGTGATCACCGCACCACTCCACGGGGCATGACCATGACTCCGGCCCCACCCTGTCGGCACGCCTTCGCTCTCTGGACACCGGAGCCTGGAAGGCGCCGAAAACGGATGGCCGGCAGCCTCCCGTCCGGTCATCCTGACCCGATGGGAGACAGAGCCAACATCCTCGTGGTCCGTGAGAGCGGCACACATGAGCTGTACCGGACCGGCTGGGCGGTCGGAATCGACCTCGACCTGCTGGAAGGGCCGACACCGGTTCTCGCCATGCTTTCCGGACTCCGCCGGGACGGCTGGTGGTTGGACGAGACCATGGCCCAGGGCGGCATACTGCTCGACCTCGGCCGGAAGGCACTCCTGTTCTTCGCCTGGGAGGGACCCAGCACTCAGCTCCGCCACCGCGCGGCCGTGTTCGAGCTGATCCGAGCCGCATGGCCGGGCTGGGAGGTCCGCTGGCTGTACGACGGCTCGGCCGAACTGCGTGAGTACGTGGGGCTGGACCCGGAGTACGTCCGCTGCCGCGATCCAGCCCCCTCTGTGGCCCCGTTCCTCGCCCCCGGCGACGAGGACTTGGCCGGGCCCGATCCGGGCGGTGTGGTGATCACGGTCAGCACCGGTCGCTGCCACGTCGCCTCTGACGCCTTCGACCATCCTGTCAGCGAGGGCGCCGCCCTGCTCGACCGCCTCGCGGACGCTCCCGGGCACGGAGGCTGCCACCTGCACGTCAGCTCCGGCATTCACATCGACCCGGAACGCCGCCATCTGGGCTGGTGGTCTCTCTACTCCTCGCCACAGGCTCACCAGACACCAGAGTTGTGGCCGGGCTGGACGGTGGAGTTCTGGCAGGACGACTGGGAACGCCACGTCAGAGCCAGCGACCGCTTCTCTCCGGCGGCGTTCGACGCCGGAGAGAAAGCCAGAGCCGCGGTGCTCGTCGAGGCCGGGCAGCGCCGGACCGTTCGGGCCCGCAACCGTGCCCAGATCACCCGTCTACGGACCGCACGGGCTCGATCCCAGGCTAGATGATCGAAGACGGACCTGCGATACAGGTGGGAGACCCCGCACTGGACTTCCTCGTAAAAGCTCGCAGGCAGTGGGTGAGCATCGAGACCCTGGTGCGGACATGGGACGGCGACGGCCTCGACACCTTCCTCTCCTCACCGGCCGAGGACTTCCGCGGCTGGGAAAAGGAACGCGCGGCTGGCGCTCCCTGGAACGCGACCTGACGATCTCGGCGGAGCACCGCCCGGGCGGCTACGTCCACCTGACGTGGGGCATCCACGACCGGCCTCCGTCCGAGGAGTGGCACTTCGAGACCACCACCGTGCGTGCGGTCGGCAAGGAGATGCGAAAGCTGACCGCAGAGTTCCAGATTTTTCTCATGAGCACGGTCGGATAGCTGGGCCACCACGTGAGACAACCTCTTCGGCCGTTCACCAGAGGCATTCGTCATGTCGAGAGGAGAAGAACTCGAGGGGCCAGAAGGTTCTCTCGTGCTCCCAGGCCACTACTGTCGCGGCTGCCCAGTCGAGATTCCAACCGTAGCGCAGGCCGCGGGCTCCCCAACCATCCGAGCGCCGGCGGGGTATGGGATTTCCTGCGTTTTGTGCGGCGATCGCCGCGTTGCACGTCTCGCGTGCGATGCGGAGAGCGTCCAAGCAGGTGTCCGCCGGTCCGGTGAAAATGTGGACACCGCACTGCTCAGGTTGGGCGGAGTTCGCCATGGGGACTTTGACCTGAAAAAAGACCTGGATCATGAGGCCTTCTCCTTGGCTCTGGGATTTCCGCCCGGTTGATGCGGAACGCGACGGGTCTGGTTCGACCCCCGATCGGGCTACACCAGCTTATTGACTGAACCGATGCAGGAATATCCGGAATCAGATGATTACCTATACGCATTCTGAAGGCGTGCGTGCCGTCCTGGTGATGCGACGCCGTGCTGCTCGTGTTCGTCGAGGAAGCTGTCAGTGCGGGGAAGAGCCGTCTTCTCTGGGAACTGGCTGACCTGCCCGGGGCAGCGGGCACGGTGTCAATATGAAGCTGGCGGCAGGACGCCGGAGGAAGGCGGGCACCGGCGGGTCCCGGCGCTGTGGCTGGTGAATGATGCCCACCGGGAGGACGAGGGCGGGATGGGGCGGGTGTGTGGAAGGGGGCGGAGCCGGATGAGGCATCAGGGGTCGTGCGAGTCGGGGTGACGGACGCAGGGCGACACGCACTCCTGGGCGCCCGGTTTTGCGTATCTCCGTGGCATCGGCCTTTTTTTGGCGTATCCGTATAATCCGGGCTCCCTATAGGCGCCGAGCGTCTGCGGCACTACGTTCGAGGTCGTCGGCCAACCGGCATGGCCGCCCCACACGGGCATGCCGGTCGACCGGAGCAGTGCACGGGCACCAAGGGACTGTGTGCGGCTCGGACCGCTGCACCCATACGGTCCGAGCTCTTCATGATCCTTCCTCGGCCAGAGCACGGTGCGGGAAATCCTCGTCGCCGGGCGCTGGCTGTGCCCGTGTACGCGCGCTCGACTTCCGTTCGTTCCTCGCGTCCGGCTCGCAGGCTCCCTTCTGCACAGCGAATCGACAGAAATTCGACTGGTAGGAAGCGGAGATTCTCTGTGCGAGGGACTGGTTCGGTTCCTGGCTCAGAGGCGTCGCCGCATTTTTCTCACTCAGGGGGCTTTCCGTGGCCATCTCGGTCTTCGACCTGTTCTCGATCGGCATCGGCCCGTCGAGCTCCCACACGGTGGGCCCCATGCGCGCGGCCCGGATGTTCGCCCGCCGGCTGAAGAACGAGGGCCTGCTGGCCCACACGGCGAAGGTGCGGGCGGAGCTGTACGGCTCGCTGGGCGCCACCGGCCACGGCCACGGCACCCCCAAGGCCGTCCTGCTCGGCCTGGAGGGGAACTCGCCCCGCACGGTCGACGTCGAGCACGCGGACGAGGAGTTCGAGCGGATCAGGGCGAGCGGCCGGATCAGCCTGCTCGGCGCCCACGAGATCCCCTTCGACTTCGACGCCGACCTGGTCCTGCACCGGCGCAAGGCGCTCCCCTACCACGCCAACGGCATGACGGTCTTCGCGTACGACGCGGAGGGCGCACTCGTCCTGGAGAAGACGTACTACTCGGTGGGCGGCGGCTTCGTCGTCGACGAGGACGCGGTGGCCGGCGAGAACCCGATCGTGCCGGACGACACGGTCCTGAAGTACCCCTTCCGCACCGGCGACGAGCTGCTGCGCCTGGCGAAGGAGAGCGGTCTGTCGATCTCCGCGATGATGCTGGAGAACGAGAAGGCCTGGCGCACCGAGGAGGAGATCCGCGCGGGCCTGCTGGAGATCTGGCGGGTCATGCAGTCCTGCGTCTCGCGCGGCATGTCCCGCGAGGGCATCCTGCCCGGCGGCCTGAAGGTGCGCCGGCGCGCGGCGAACTCCGCCCGCAAGCTGCGTTCCGAGGGCGACCCGGCGGCGCACGCCATGGAGTGGATCACCCTGTACGCGATGGCGGTGAACGAGGAGAACGCGGCGGGCGGGCGGGTGGTCACCGCCCCGACGAACGGCGCGGCCGGCATCATCCCCGCCGTGCTGCACTACTACATGAACTTCGTCCCGGGCGCGGACGAGGACGGCGTGGTCCGTTTCCTCCTCGCGGCCGGCGCGGTGGGCATGCTGTTCAAGGAGAACGCCTCGATCTCCGGCGCCGAGGTCGGCTGCCAGGGCGAGGTCGGCTCAGCCTGCTCGATGGCGGCGGGCGCCCTGGCCGAGGTCCTGGGCGGCTCCCCGGAGCAGGTGGAGAACGCGGCCGAGATCGGCATGGAGCACAACCTGGGCCTGACCTGCGACCCGGTCGGCGGCCTGGTCCAGATCCCGTGCATCGAGCGCAACGGCATGGCGGCGGTCAAGGCCGTCACGGCGGCGAAGATGTCGATGCGCGGCGACGGCAGCCACCTGGTCTCCCTGGACAAGGTCATCAAGACCATGAAGGAGACGGGTGCCGACATGAGCGTGAAGTACAAGGAGACGGCCCGCGGCGGCCTCGCGGTGAACATCATCGAGTGCTGAGACCCTGCGGAACTGCGTACGGAGGCCGCTGCCGAGCACGGCGAGGACACCGAGGTGGCGACGGCGGGCCGGTGTGGGCGCCCTGTGTGCTTGTCGCATCCGACACGGATGGCCGGCTGACGCTCGCCGGGTCACGGGGCCCGGACCGGACCGTCGTCGGTTCTGGGTACAAGCCGGGCCAGCGGAGTAACGGTCTCGCGGCCGTCAGGGAGCCGACCGAAGCGATGTGCTTCGAGCTGTGGCAGCAACAGGCCACGGCTCGCACGTCCCGCCGCGGCGTCCGCTGTCTCGCTCCGGCCTGGCCGGCACCGCTGAATCGAGTGGGGCGCCCCGTGGTGACGCTATCCGCCGGCGCCACCGCTGCCGGCGGTCGTACCAATGCTCCCCTTCGGCAGCGGGCGGTCGAGTCTGTAGACGCTCCCGCATCCCCAAGGGGTCGCCGCGCGGGAGTACCTCTACATGTCGGTCTTGTCACCCGGGATCGCTGACGGAAAGGAGCCGCTGCGAGATGTGGGGGCAAGCCGTGCTGTCGGCCGCTTTCGACGATCCGCTCTTTGCGCTCCGCGCCGTCTCACCGCTCCCGGTACACCATTGGCTTCGTGGCCCGGGGCCGGCTTCGTTCACGAAGCATTCCCATGGACAGAGCCGCTGGGACCGAAGACCGGCCGTATGGGACGCGTGTGAGCCGTGGCGAGTGTTCTCGCCACGGCTCATGACCCGTTCAGCAGTGGTTGTCGCGGGGTGAAGCGATCAGAACTGGAGCGACCAGGCGTTGATGTAGCCGGTGTCGTTGGTCCAGTTGTCGGTGACGCGCAGCTTCCAGGTGCCGTTGGCCACCTCGCTGGAGGCGTTGACGGTGTAGGTGGTCTGGACGTTGTCGGCGCTGTCGTTGCCGTCGTAGTCCTTCAGCAGGTAGGCGGAGCCGTCGGGGGCGACCAGTTCGACCTTCAGGTCACCGCGGAAGGTGTGGCGGATGTCGACCGTGACGGACAGGCTGGAGGGGGCGTTGCCGCTGACGCCGGTCACCGCGATCGGGGAGGTGACGGTGGCGTTGTCCGAGACGGTGTAGTCGTTGGTGTTCTCGAAGCGCGAGCCCGCGGGCGGGGTGGTGGTGCCGCCGCCGACGTACAGGAGCTTGTTGGGTGAGCCCTTCGGGTCGCTGATGGCGTTGGAGGTGGCGTTGTTGAGGATGCCCGTCTGCACCTGGGCCGGGGTGGCGGTGGGGTTGGCGGACAGGTAGAGGGCGGCGGCGCCGGCGACGTGGGGGGCGGCCATGGAGGTGCCGCTCATGGTGGTGGTGGCGGTGTCGCTACCGGGGGCGGAGGAGAGGATGTCGGTGCCGGGGGCGAACAGGTCGGTGCAGGTTCCGTAGTTGGAGTCGGAACGCCGCTGGTCGCTCTTGGTGGCGTTGTTCACCACGATGGCTTCCTTGATGTTGCCCGGCGAGTTCTGACAGGCGTCGCTGTTGGCGTTGCCGGAGGAGACGACCCAGGTGACGCCCTTGGCGATGGAGTTCTTGATGGCCTGGTCCTCGGCGGGCACCGTGGTGCCGGCTCCGCTGTTGATGCTCATGTTGACCACGGCTCGCCGGCTGGGGTCCTTGGCGGCCTGCTCGGTGATCCAGTTGGCCGCCTTGACGATGTCGGAGTCGTAGGCCTGGTCGTTGCAGTTCAGGACGCGCACCGAGACGATCTTGGCCTTCTTGGCGATGCCGTAGTCCTTGCCCGCCACCGTGCCGGCCACGTGGGTGCCGTGGCTCATGCAGGTCTGGTTGTAGGAGTCGGTGGCGAAGTTGGCGCCGATCGAGGCGCGGCCTTCGAACTGCGTGTGCCCGGTGCGGATGCCGGTGTCCACGATGTACGCGGTGACGTCGGAGGCCGTGTTGGGGTAGGTGTAGCTCTGGTCGAGGGTGTTGGTGCGCTGGTCGACGCGGTCGAGGCCCCAGGGCGGGTTGGTCTGGGTGCCGGAGCTGTGGGAGATGCCGTCCTGCTGGACGTAGGCGACACTCGGATCGGCAGCCGTCTGCCGGGCGTCTTCGGCGCTCATCGCCGCCGCGTAGCCCTTCAGCACGGTTCCGTAGGTGAAGCGCACCTGACCGCCGTGCTTGCCGGTCAGCTCCTTGGAGCGCTCGGTGACGGCGGTCTTCGTCAGTCCGGTGTCCTTGAGGACCACGATGTAGCGGTCCGGCACGGGGTTGGCCGCGGCGATGACGCGGCCGACGGAGGGGGTGGGCTCGGGCGACGCGGTGGCGAGGGCGCTGGGGGCGGTCAGCATCGCGCTGACAGCAGTCACCGCGACACCGGCGGCTATGTGCAGCATCTTCTTGCGCACGGAGGCTCCATGTGAGGGGAGGTGGCCTTCTCCCGGACGGGGATGGCGGGCGCTTTACGCCAGGGCGTCTCACGCTTGGCCGGAACCTTAAGCACGCCGGAAAGCTCGTTCCATAAGGAGATCCGATTTACCTATACGCAGAACAACGGCACTGCCCGGTAAGGGGAATGGCGCTGGTTCTGTCGTGGCCAGCCACAGGCGGGCTGTACAGGAAGGACATGCCGCCTGCTGCGTGTCCTCGTCGAGAGTTACCGGCTCTTCCACGCGATGCCGAGGACGACGAGGGCGTGCGCCGTCCACCATTTCGAAGGCCCGGTCGTCGGCGCAGCCAAGCGTGCGGGCAGGTGTCATCCTTTGCAGCCGTTCATGCCGCTCGCTCGGGCAGGGAGTCATGATGCGAGTGCCGCGCCGACCCTTTCGCCGGCGCATACGAGCTGAGCACCAGCACCGTCGGCTGTAACCCCCGCACAGGTGGACTGCTGTCCACCATCGAGTTCGCGGTGCAGGCTCACCGTCGGCGGCGGACTGCAGCCAGGGCTGACGTACGGCGGACTGCGCGGCCCACGCCGAAGGCGGTGAGGACGGCCGCCGCCCGGCCGTCCCGGCCGACGAATTCGGTGCCGTGCGCGCGGCGTGCCCGGAGAACCGGCCCACCACCGCTATCACCCGTGACCACGGCGTCAGATGCGGCACCACCGGCACTGCCGTCGCCGACTCCCTCCCCGACCGTTGAGAAGGACTGCGGGTCTGGTCAGGGTCGAAGGCGCTGGAGGTCTTGCCTGGAGAGCGCGCCGGTTTTACGCATGGCGCGGGCGATGTGCTGCTCCACCGTCCGGGGTGAAATGTGGAGAGTGGCTGCGATCTCCCGGTTCGTCAGACCATTCGCTGCGAGTTGGCCCACTTCCGTCTCTCTGGAGGTGAGCCGGGCAGCCTGCGAAGCCCGGCCGGGAGGCCGTCCCTTCCTTGCCGGCTGCCACACGCGCAGCAGAGCCCGGGCACGAGCGGCGTCCCATGCCGCCCCCAGGTCGCTGAACTGATCGGTGCAGGCCTCCAGCTCATTGACCGCACGAGCCATCGCGGTGCGATCCACCCTGGTGTTCACGGTCTTTTCCCCGGGGGCAGGGGCCGCGTCGGCCGGCGTCCGGGCTGCTTCGAGCGCATGCGGTCCGTGCGCCTCCAGCAGGCAGCGCGCCGCGCCTTCGGCGAGGAGCGCCTGGGTGTAGGGCCGGGGAAGCGTGCCGTAGGCCGCTGAGGCTTCTCGGTACAGCCTTGCGGCGTGGAGCAGGTCGTCGCTTCGCTCTCCCTCACCCAGTGCCTCCGCTTCGGTCAGTGCGGCCCTGCTCCAGATGAGCGCGGCTTTTGCGGCAGGGGCGTCCTTTTCGGAGATGCCGCGGGCGAAGTCGTCGATCATGGCCTGAGCGGTGGCCGGATCGCCTGCGCGTGCGATCGCTTCCACTGCCCAGGGAGCAAGCTCGGCCACCCATGTCCATACGCCTTTGGCGGTCGCGTTCGTCCATGCCGTGCGGGCCTGTTCCGCGGCGGCAGGAAGATCCTGGCGTGCCAGGGCAAGACGAATCAGGGCGCCGGCGACTGTCGCGGACAAGGGGGTGGGCATGTCCTGCCAGGAGATTCGGCTGTTCTCCGACAGCCAGGACAGTGTGGCGCCCCAGTCGCCCTGGGCCAGGGCGAGCAGGCTTCGCACCACACGGGCGTCGAAGGCGATGACCGGCATGTCGGCGGTCGCGGCGATGAACCTTTCGCACCGCTCGGCCAGGTCGGTCCACTGCCCTGTCCACCACCTCAGCAGGAGCTGGGTTCCCAGCGCGGTGTGCTCGGTGTAGGGGGCGCCGCTCTGCGAGGACAGCTCGATGCCCCGGTCCAGAAAGCCTTCTGCCCGTTCGTAGGCGCCGAGCCAGACCGCGGCGTCCGCGGCGTTGCACAGGCCGCGTGCGGCGTGCTGGACACACGCGGGGTCTGTGCTGTCGGTGGGCAGCTCCTCTGCCAGCTCCCACGCTTCCGGGTCGCCGCAGCTTATGGCGAACCAGACATGGTTGGCCAAGACCGCGGCATGCAGGATCCCGCCCCCGTCGGCCTTTGCGGCCGCCACCGCTTTTTGCAGCCACTGCCGGTGGGCGCCGAGCGAAGGCCCCGGCCAGTACGGCATGGCCAGTGCCGACATCGCGCGTCCGGCGAGGTCGGGCCGGATCTCCTCGAGTTCGTCCACGGCGATTTCCAGCTCGCGCAATCCGGTGGCGAACCTGCCCAGCTGGTTGCACAGCATCAGCCCCAGGTCCAGACGCAGCTCACCGCGCACGTCCACGGGCAGGGTCGTGTCCTGCACGATCTGGGACAGGACCGCGACGGTCTGGTCCGAACGCAGTCCGGTCACCGCGCTGCGGGCCAGGAGGGGCGCCAACCGGGCCCGGGCCGGTGGCGGAACCAGTGGGGAGGCGAGAGTCCCCTCGAGGAGCGTGATGGCCTGCTGGTGCCGGCCGGACTCCACCGCCGCCCTCGCCGCCTTCTCCACGGACCTCAGCCAACCGCGACCTCCGCCGGCTGCCCTGCGGTGACCGGCCACAACGGCCCATGGAACAGGCTGCCTGCGAGCCAGCGCATCCGCCGCCCGCTCATGCAGCCGCCGGCGAACGGGTCCCGCAAGAGACTGACGCACAGCCAGCGCGGCGAGCGGGACGGCAAACCCGTACCGGTCCGAGCCCAGCTCCACCAGCACCCCGGACCCCAGCGCCGCCAGCAGGGCGTCACTGCCCCGGTCTGCTTCCACACCCGAGGTGGTGATCAGTTCGCTCTCACTGGCCGGCTCATCAAGGACTGCGGCCGCCCACGCGACCGGTCTGTGGGCAGGAGGCATGACAGACAACCTGTCCAGGATCAATTCAGTGAGCCTGACCGGTACTCCGGCCGCGTCCACGTCCTCAGCCGCATACGCGTGCTCGCCCTCCCGGCTCATCGACGACAGCACGTCGAGGACCACTTGAGGAACTCCGCCGGACCGCTCGTGGAGTCTGTCCGCCACCTCTGCCGTACAGCGGTCCTCCAGCGCCTCCGCCACCACCCGGCCAACGCGTTCCCTGTCCCAAACCGTCAGCCGATGCCTCAGCACTGTCAGGCGGGGCGGATACCTCACGGCCGGAGCGCCCAGAGGCAGGCCAGGAAGGCCCAGCTCCTCGGGCCGGTAGGTGATCACAACCGCCAGACCGGACCGCGCGGTCTCCAGCACACGACGCAGCTGTTGCCGTTCTTCCTCGGTAGCCCGGTGCACGTCGTCGACCAGCAGCAGCACAGGGCCTTCCCACCGCTCCTCTCGAGGCTGCGTTTCGGCCGCCCCGCACGGCCACAGCACACGCTTGGCATCCACTGCCTCACGCAGAGCACCAAGCTCTTCGAGAAGACGGCTCTTCCCCGTACCGGCGGCACCCTCCACCCAAACGGACACCGGTCTCGCGGCGTCGGAAACAAGCGCGCGCACCACGGAATGACCAATAGAACCGTGTGTCGTGATCACGCGGTCGCCCTTGCCTTCCACCTCTGTACCCCGGTCACAGCATGCCGGCCGGTTGAGTGAAGCCGATCCCCGGCGATACGTATCGTCCGAGTGTCTTGCGACGAAAGAATCGTCACCAGTCGCCCGTGTCAGCACAAACTAACCCATATCATGCAAGTTGATGTGAGCAGTCCCGTTACTGGGACAAGGTCGGCATGGCATGCGCGTTGCCGCCTGTCCGGCGACGCACAACCTTCGTCTGCCGACGGCTGATGCAAGGGACCCACACCGTGCGGTCGCATAACGGGGCACCGGCACCGGGCGGCCGGCACCGCTGGGCAGGCCTGCACCTGATACCGCATCGTGCGCGCCGACACCTCACGCCACCTTCTTCACCACCGCACCGACCGCCTTGCGGCACAACCAGCGGGTGTGGTGTGCACGAGCACGCGGAGGAGCTTCCGGTTAGCCACATATGCCGCGGAGCGTATGTGACCGGCTGCTGGGGCAAGCAGGGCGCGGTGCCAGTCGATCGGGACTCCGAAAGGCGGTGCGCACAGCTTCCATCCGCATGCTCGTGCACGATGTCAACGACCGAGGCGGACAGGAGCCCTGCCCCCTACAAGGCTTCTGTGGGTCCGGTCGAACTGACAACACGAAGCTATAGGCCTGAAATGTCCGCTGAATATCAGGGCACTGCGACCCCGGATACGTATTTACTCAAGCTCATCCCTCCTGACCGCCGAGCCGGCGAACCGACCCCCTGATGAACTCGCCACGATGCCCGTCCGTCATACACCGCAGTCCTGCCGCTCGATGGACGGGCATCACCCGAAGACAGAGGACTTTCCCTCAAAGGACACCCTGAGCTGCGGGAACGCCGTACGCGCGCTCGGCACGTTCGGCGCGCAGCAGAGAAACGGATCCGAGCGGGACCGGCTGCCTGCGCCAGGGTGCCGAAGCCCGCCCGACCGCCGTGAGTTCGGCGTCCAGCCCGAGCTCCTCGACGTAGCCGTCGACCGCCTGCCGTCTCGGAAGGCTCCCACCGGCCTCGGTCCGATGGACGGCGGAGGGCGAGACCTCCAGCAGGGCCGCGACCTCGACCTGAGCCGACCTGAGGCACGACGGGCATCCCCCGGCACTTGGGCGAGGGGCCCACCGCGCTCGCGGGAGCGGGTGTCTCGCGCAGGCGCCCGGCCTTTTCCTTCCTGGTCTCCGGGGCCTGCCCGGGCGGTCATGACGCTCAGGTTCCGGGAGCCGGACGGTGTCAGGCGGTGCTGATGCCGGCAAGGGCGTTCTGGAGGCGGCGGACCGCGTCTTCGGCTTCGGTGTACTGCGCGGGGGTGGGGGCGACGGCGCCGGAGGTGGGGCTGTTCTCGTCCGGCAGTGCGCGCCGGTGCAGGACGGGTGTGAGGGGGGTGGCGGCGGCGAGGAACCAGGCCAGGCGTCCATGGACGTGGGCGAGGGCGATGGCCACGGCCGCGATCGCCCGCAGGCGGCTGCATTCGGCAAGAAGGGGCCCGGACTCCTTCGGGTCGCTCTCCTTGGCGGCGCGGACCTGGAGGTCGGCGAGGTGTGATTCGAGTTCGGGGTCGCGGGTGATGGCGTAGGTGTCCTCGCCACGGGGCGAGGAGGCGAGCTTGCCCGGCACCACGGACGTGGACGAGCTGGTGGAGCGGGCTCGGGGCCTGGAGGAGGTGACCGCGTTCGCCACGTGCGCCTGCCTCGGACTGAAAACCTGGAGCGCGCGCACACCGCGGGCGAGCATGGCCGGAACGTCGGCGGCATCGTCGTCCATCGACCCGGACGCCCGCTCTTCGTCGGCCGCGTCGTCGGACAGCTCCAGCCAGGGGTCATCGAGCCGGAAACGGCGCTCGTCGCCTCGCCGGACCACAGGGTCGGAGTGGCCGAGGGCATGCTTGCGGGCACGGAGATCCTGTCGTACGTCAAGGGTTGAGCGATCGCCTCGGATCGGGCGAAGCGTCGGCGGGGATCGGTACCGGTGACCAGGACGGGAAAATCGGCGTGGCGATGGCGGCTCCAGTGCTGCACGGCCATCCGGCCCCTTCGGCCATCGGGTTCACAGCAGGCCACCGAGTCCCGGCGGATCGTTGATGATCCGCTGAGGCTCTTCCTCCCGGTCTGCGGTGTGGGACGAGGCGGGGAGCAGCGGATTGCGGGGAAGTGTGGTGAACGGGTGCCAGGGAGGCAGTGTGCTCAAGCCTCCCAGTGCAACCGCCAGGAGCGCTTGGGCCTCTTCGGAGGCGTTCGTCGCTGCGCGGGTGGCGTGTACTGCGGCCTTGCCTGCCTCGGTGACCGTCGCCGTCGGCATGTGGACGGCGGGGCTGGTGAACACGGGCAGGACAGCGAGGGCAGCGATGTAGAGCGCGAGCAGCAGCCAGAGCTCGGACAGCAGAGCCGTTACGGCTCCTATGAGCAGGGCCGCGGTCAGCAGACGGGCCCTCAAACGGTAGATCCTCGCACGTCTGCTCCTCCAAGCGGTCACCTGCGGTGAGTCGGCGATGATGCCCTCGGGCAGGCCCGGTTCACGCAGCAGGCCATCTGTGACCAGACGCTCATGCAGTGCCCGCCACGGCCGAACGGACAGGTCATAGGGACCGAAGGAGGCGGAAAGCCATCCGCGCCCCCTGGCCAGCAGGCCAAGCAGCACGGCTTCCACCTCGTCACGCGGATCGGGGTCCTCCACCCGGAAGTCGTACCCGCCATCCCCCCTGCCCAGCAGGATCAGCCGCTGCTCGGCATGCATCCGCACCAGAGCCACACCCAGAACGTTTCCGGGACCGAAACGATTCTCGACACAGGCGAGCTCGTATAGCGACAGCCGCTGTGCCGACGGCCGGCCCGGGCCCGCGCTCGTGGCCAGTGCACGCCAAGCGCTCTCCTGGGCCGACCAAGAACACACCATCACGACCGCTGAGAACACCGCCACATAGATCCCGGCCACCGTGCCGACCCACACATCGACGACAACCACCCAGCCCACCCCCGCCTAACTCCCCGGACGGAACCCTCGCCCGGGGACTACGGGTGAACTGCCCGTTTCAGACACCCCCTACGCACCATCTGTCCGGCCCATCGATCTCCACTGTGCCCACGGGGGTGATCCACCCGAGCCGCACACCTGGTCGAAGTCGGTGCGGCGCACGCCGAGGCAGCGGGCGGTCTGGTCAGGGCTGAGAGGGACATGCTGGTCCAGGAGCGCGGGCAGGTCCCGATGCCGGGCCGGACCTCCAACTCCTGCCCAGTCGAACACCCGCGGCCCATGGGCTCCGTTGCCGCAGGAGCGGCGTTTCCTCTTCTGCCTGGGCAGGCCGTGGGCGGGGTGGTCCAGGGCCCGGCGGGTGACGACGGTGTCGTGCCGCGCGGTGGACATGACATGGAAGGCATCGACCTGCTCCACCGGGCGACGGCGACCTTGGTCTCGAAGGCCGTCTCGTCGTCGCTGCCGGCCCGCCGGCAGCGTTCCCGGTCATCGGTCCAGGAGGCGGGCAGGCAGGGACGGCGGTCGATCAGGGTGCGACCGCGGCCGGTGGCGTAGGCGAGGAAGGCCCCGACTTCGATCACGTTTTCACTGGCCATCGGTGCGTCTTCGTTGATCAGGAGTTACACCGAACGATTTGCAGTCCTCTGCCGAGTGGGATCACTCGGCAGAGGCAGGGGGTCGGACGCTTACCGTCGCGAAGGTGGCTGCGGATCGTGCGGTGGTGTTCGGCTCAGTCGGCCCGGTGGACCGTGACTCGGTTGATGTGGCCCGCGAAGTACCACTGGGGGCCGCCGTCGTCGACGTTGCGGCCTGCCCACATGCCGTTGAGGCTCGAGGTTTGCCCGAAGAGCGACGGGGTCGTCGTCGAGGCGATCCGCACGCCGTCTGCGTACATTGCCGTGCCGGTGTCGGTCACCGCGATGGTGAGAGTGTGGTCGAGGCCGTCGGCGAGGGGCTCCACACCGTCAAGCCGGGCGCTGTAGGTGTTGTTGGTCCGGGCCTCGAAGTGCGGAACTCCGCTGTTCAGGGAGAGAGTGACGTTGGTGGAGGGCGCGGTGGTGTTGGAAGCGGACAGCAGCGCGGCAGCGACGGGCGTCTTCGTGGTGCGGAACCGCACGGTGAGTGCGCCGCGGGTAAGGGGCGCCACGTTCGGCAGGGATGCGGTCAGCTCGGCGTATGAGGCGGTGCCGTCGAAGTCCTTGGCAAGTGTCGTGTCGAGGGCCTTGCTTCCTCCGATGGCAAGCATCCGCGCAGTGGTCGAGGTCGTGGTCTCGCCGGTCCGGAGAAAGACCGTGAAGTCGTGTTCGCCGGTGGTTGCGTTCGTGGGGGGTGTCACCGGGAAGCGGACTGTCGCGGTGGCGCCCGGTGCGATCTCCGGAAGCCGGGTCGTGGTCGTCGCGGTCCAGCCGGCGGGCAGTGCGAGCGTTGCAGCGCCGGGAGGGCTTGCGAGGTGGCTGTGGTTGGTGACGCGTGTCTCCACTGCGGTCGGGGTGCCGGCGGTGAACGGCCCGTCGGGGACGGCGGTCCGCGCCGTGAGTTTCGGGTGCGTCTGGTCGGTGGGGCAGTCAGCTCCGAGCCAGGTCGCGTTGAAACGGGCGAAGGTGATCCGCTGGTACGGGCCGGACTCGTACAGGAGGCCGAAGCTGCCGTCCTTGAGCCGGGTCATCGTCGAGTAGGCCGTGCCGCCGGCCTCGATGACCTTGGAAATGGGCCAGGAGCGGCCGTCGTTGCAGGACATCCTGACCGTCAGGTTGTGACGGGTGGTGGTACTGGCGGTGTTACTGAACAGCAGCCAGTGGGATTCCGGCCGCGTAGAGACGGCTGACGCGTCGTAGCGCAGGATGGCGGCGTTGTTGGTCGGGTCGATGAGTTCGTCGTCCGGGGTGGGGGCGCCGTAGGTGATCCCGCCGTCGTTCGAGTAGGCGACGAGCCGGGTCTTGGCGCTGGAGGTGCGACTGTTGAGCATGATCCGGCCGTCCGCCAGCTCGACGGTCTTGTTCTCATCCATCAGTGGGCCGACGGGGCTGCCCGTCTTCCAAGTGGTGCCGTGGTCGTCGCTGTACGCGCTCACCGCCCAGGTGCTCCCGTCCGTCTTGCGGAAGGCGTACTGCTGGAGGAGGCGTCCGGTCGACAGCTGGATGCCGGTGCCGGAGGAGGCGAACATGCCTGCCCAGGAGGCGTTCTTGATGTCCTTGGTGATCCGGCGGGTTTTCCAGGTGACGCCGCTGTCGTCCGAGTAGGAGTAGTCGGCGTGCAGGGAGTCGACGGCGTCGTCGGTGTTGCCGGTGCCGGAGTTGAAGAATCCGATGCCTTTGGGCCCGTAGGCGTAGAAGACGAAGACCCGGCCGGTGACGCGGTCGACGATCATGCTGGGGTCGCCTGCGCCGACGCCGCCGTCGTAGTCGGCGATGGCCTGCGGGATGGTCCAGGTGCGGCCGTTGTCGGTGCTGCGGCGGACCATGATGTCCAGGTTGCCCGGCAGGTCGGCCGCGTTGTCGTTGCGCCGGTCGTATGCGGCGAGGAGGGTGCCGTCGGGCAGGGCGTCCAGAGCGGGGATGCGGTATGTGTGCGCGCCTTGGCCGGAGTTGGCAAGAACGGTGCTCTCGAACAGCGGTTCTTGGGCAGTGGCGGGGTTCCCGCGGATGGCGGTTCCTGTGGAGGACGAGGGTTCGGTCGCAGCGGGCGCCGCCGGAGCGGCAAGCAGGCCGGCTCCCAGTGCCAGGAGAAGAGCGAGTGGGATGGAACGGGCGGTTTTCAAGACACCTCCGTGACAGACAGGGGAAGGCATCAGACATCAGACGTCCCGAGTGAAACTAGATTCCCGTCGGAGGGACGTCAATCCCCCTACGGTCACGGCTTGTTCGTTGCGCGCGCGTATTGCCGGGCGGCTCGGCATCCCCTTACAGTCGTCGAGGCATCGGACATCAGACGTCACATGCCTTATGCGTCACCTGTTCTTCCGCTCCCCCAGGTGATCGACAGCCCCCGGCTCGTTCCACCTGTGCAGCCGTCGCGGCACGTCGAAACCCACCAGCACCACCACGGCCAGACTCAGTCCGAAGGTCAGCACGGCCAGCGCCGTCCCCAGCGTCATGCCCTGCGCCAGCCGTGCCCCGAGCACCGGTGCCACCGCGCCTCCCAACGCGCCCACGTTGTAGGTGAACCCCAGCCCCGCGGCCCGTCGAACCGTCGGGAAGTGCCCACCGATGTAGCGCGGCAACAGTCCCGAGACGCCGAAACCCAGCGCTTGGAGCACGAACAGCAGCACCCCGAGCAGCGGCAGGTCGTCCTGTACGGCGAACACCGGGAACACGAACGCGAGCGATGCCGACAACGTCCACGCATATGCCCGGGAGGGCCCGAACCGGTCCCCGGTGAAGCCGGACATCCAGCAACCCGCCATCGTGCCGAACCCCGCGTAGTACAGCACCTGCGCCACCTGCTCCGGTGTGTAGCCGAGTTCGGTCTTCAGATACGTGGGCAGCAGCGCCTGGATCGGCCAGCTGTACAGGAAGGCCGCGAAGACCGTCACGATCAGGCCCAGGTGGAGCGTCCAGCCGCTCCGGCCCCCGAGCTGGACCGCGAACACCACCATGATGGTGCCGGCCAGGACCGACAGCGCCACCGTCGCACCGCCCGAGCGGCCGGCGAAGACACCGAACAGCGACGCCAGGGCCAGTGCGGCCAACAGCATGTTCACCCCCGCACGGCGCCGACCGGTGAACAGCGGCCGGAAAGGACCGGGCCGTGTCGCCGTGTCGGCGACGGCCTCTTCCCAGTCCTCGGCTTCCGGCAGCGCGCGCCTCACCCACAACGCCACCACGACCGGCAGGACGCCGAGGTAGAACATCCAGCGCCAGCCGTGCTCCGGCACGATCACGCTGTACACCTCCGCGGCCAGCACCGTTCCCATGGAGTAGCCCGAGACGAGGAACCCGCTGGCCCGGCCTCGCAGCCGGGCCGGCCAGCTCTCCATGACGTAGGTCGCGCTCGCGCTGTACTCGCCGGCCATGCCCAGCCCGATCACCAGCCGCGCCGCGAACAGGCTCTCGTAGTTCCATGCGAAGCCGCACACCAGGGTTCCCAGGGAGAAGAGCCAGATGCTGACCACCATGGCCTTCCTACGACCGTATCGGTCGCCGATCGCCCCCAGCACCGCACCACCCAGCCACCGGGTGACGAAGGCAGCCGAGACAAGGCTGGCGGCCTCCACCGGATCCAGGCCGAACTCCTCGGCGACCTCGGTGAGCACCAGCGTGATCAGGACGAAGTCGAAGCCGTCGAGGAGGTAACCGATCCACGCGCCGCCGAACGCCTTCCAGCGGGCCTTGCCGATCTGCCGGTACCAGGGGCGCCTGTCTCGGTCGTCGTCCACCACGTCCCACAGCATGGAGGGCGTGGCCCCCTCCGCCCGGGAAGGCCACGCCCAGGACGTCGCCGGCGGCCTGGGACCAGGCCGCCGGCGACGGGTTCAGCCCCGGGTTTCGTCCATGGCTTCCCTGAACCAGCGGGTCAGAGTGCTGGGGTGGGTGATCGCCGTTCCGACGACCACCGCGTACGCCCCGTGCTCCAGGGCCAGGGCCGCCTGCGCAGGAGAATGGATGCGTCCTTCAGCGACCACCGGCACGTCCAGTGCCCGGGCAAGCCGCCCCACCAGTTCCAGGTCCGGCCCCGTCGCCTTGCGGTCGTAGGTGGCCGGGGTGTAGCCGGAGAGGGTGGTGCCCACCAGGTCGGCGCCGAGTTCCGCGGCGCGTACTCCTTCTTCGTACGTGGCCACATCAGCCATCACCAGGCCGCCTGCCGCCCGCACCGCATCGATCGAAGCGGCCAGGGACAGGCCGTCCGGTCGGGGCCGGTCGGTGGCATCCAGCGCAACGATGTCGGCTCCGGCCTCCAGCACGGCGAGAGCGTGGTGGGCCGTCGGGGTGATGTACACGCCCTCCGTTCCGTCCTTCCAAAGGCCGATCAGAGGAAGGTCGAGGGCATCGCGGATCGCCCGGACGTCATCCAGGCCCTGGGCGCGGATTCCGGCCGCACCGCCGTCGCGGGCGGCCAGGGCCACACGGCGCATGGTGTCGGGATCCCGCATCGACTCTCCCGGATACGCCTGGCAGGAGACGATCAGGGTGCTCCGCAGCCGGGAGAGCACCGCGTCCTTGCGCGTGCGCGCACTCACAGCAGTGCCTCCAGGGCGAGTCGGGCGGCGCCGAGCACCGCGGCATCGCCACCCAGCAGTCCCGGGCGCAGCTCCACGTCCTTCAGGGGCGTCAGGAGTTCGGCCTCGAAGGCCTCGCGCAGCGGCCCCCACCACTCCGGTCCACAGCCGCTGACGCCTCCGCCGATGAGGACCAGCTCGGGATCGGTCGTGTTGACGATCCCTCCCAGTGCCTCGCCGAGCGCACGTGCGCCCAGCGCGAGCACCGCACGCGCCTCGGCGTCACCCGCCGAGGCCAGGGCGGAGACCTCGGCCAGGGAGGCGGCCGAGCCGGTGCCGCGCCCGCGGTAGGCGGCGAGCAGCGCAGGACCGCTGCCGACAGCCTCCACGTGTCCGGTCCCACCGCAGGTGCAGGCTGCTCCGGCGGCCGAGGGCACGGGGACATGGCCGACGTGACCGGCCACCGCCCGGGCACCGTGGTGTACCTGCCCGTCGATCAGGAGAGAGCCGCCGATACCGGTGCCGATCGCGACGAGCAGGACGTGCCGATGGCCGGTGGCGGCCCCGAGCCACGCCTCGCCCAGGGCATGCGCGTGGACGTCGTTGTCGATCGCGACGGGGACGCCGAGCGCCTGTTCCAGTTCCCGGCGCAGTTCGGTTCCGGCCCAGCCGGGCAGTGCGTCGGTGGCGGCGACGATCCGGCCTGTTCCGGGGTCGACGACCCCGGCGCTGCCGACGCCGACCGCCGCCACCGGCGCGTCCAGTTCCCGTACCGCGCGAACCGCTGTCGCGATCACTGCGTCCGGGCCGTCTTGTGCCGGGGTCGGCAGCATACGGCGGGCCAGGAGCGTGCCGTCCGGGGCGACGAGACCGGCGGCGGTCTTCGTACCGCCGATGTCGACTCCCGCTACCGGGATCATCGCAGACCCGCCCGTTCCAGGATCTGCGCGATCCGTCCGGTCTCGGTCTCGTCGAGCGGGCGCATCGGAGGGCTGACGACGTTGGTGTCGATGACGCCGCGCACCTTCAGCGCCGTCTTGAAGGCGCCGAGGCCGCCGGCCGTCGCGGAGGCGGTGCCGGGCGCGGCGGCGGTGACGATCTCGAAGAGGCGGGCGATGCGGTCCTGCTCGGCCCTGGCCGCCGTCCAGTCGCCGGCGGCGGCGTGGCGGTCCAGGCGGACGTAGCCGTGCGGGTCGACGTTGCCGAGTCCGGGTACGGCACCGTCCGCGCCACCGAGCAGCATGGCGTCGACGACGACCTCGTGGCCGGTGAGGACCGAGAAGTCCGGCAGGTCCTGGGCACCGAGGCACAGGTAGCGCAGGCCCACGTCGTCGCCGCTGGAGTCCTTGACACCTGTGAGGACCCCGTCGCCGGCGAGCCGCAGTACCAGGTCGGCCGACAGCTTGCTGTGGACACAGACCGGCACGTCGTAGGCGAGGAGCGGGAGGTCTGTGGTGCCGGCGAGGAGACGGAAGTGGCGCTCGACCTCGGTCTCGTGGGTGCGGGTGTAGAAGGGGGCGGTGGCCACGACGGCGTCTGCCCCCCTCCTGCGGGCGGCCCCGATGCGTTCGGCTGCGCGGTTGGTGGTCTGTTCGATCGTGCCGACGATGACGGGCACCTGCCCGGCGGCGGCGCCGACGACGATGTCGACGACGAGGTCCTTCTGGGTGTCGGTCAGGTAGGCGGTCTCTCCGGAACTGCCGAGGGCGAAGAGGCCGGTCACGCCTCCCTCGAGGAGGAAGCCGACGAGCCGCTCCAGGGAGACGGTGTCGATCTCGCCGTCGGCGGTCAGCGGGGTGACCACCGGGGGGATGACTCCGGTGAAGCGGGGGGTGCGGGCGTTCACGACGTGCTCCTGGCGGTGTGTGCGGGAAATGCGGAAGGGACGGGGTGCGAAGGGAGGCCGTCCTGTGTCAGCGGGTGGACGCAGTGCCAGCGGTGTCCGTCCGGTGTGCTGTCCGGTGCGGGGAAGGCTGTCGCACAGGCGTCGTCCGCCTTCCAGCAGCGCGTGCGGAACGGGCAGCCGCTGGGCGGGTTGACGGCGGAGGGAACGGGACCGGTCAGGATGATCCGCTCCGTGTGCTCCAGAAGGCTCGGGGTGGCGGAGAACAGGGCCTCGGTGTAGGGGTGCACGGGGGCCGCCGACACCGCGCGGGCCGGGCCTTCCTCCACGATCCGGCCCAGGTACAGGACGGCGAGGCGGTCGGAGAGGTGGCGCACGGTCTGGATGTCGTGGGAGATGAAGACCATGCCGAGGCCGAGCCGGGCCCGCAGGTCCACGAGCAGGTTCAGGACCTGGGCGCGGACGGAGACGTCGAGGGCGGAGGTCGGCTCGTCGGCGACGATGACGTCCGGCTCGAGGGCGAGCGCCCGGGCGATGGCGACGCGCTGGCGCTGGCCGCCCGAGAGCTGTCCGGGCAGGGCGCGCAGGGTGTGGCCGGGGAGGCCGACGAGGTCGAGGAGTTCCCCCACGCGCTCTTCGCGTTCCCGTTCGGTGCCCCGGTCGTGGACGTCCAGGGGGTCGCGGAGGATGCGACCGACGGACATGCGCGGGTTGAGTGCGGTGGAGGGGTCCTGGAAGACCACGCCGACCGAGGCGCCGAACTCCTTGCGGCGGCGGGCAGGAGGCATCTTCCACAGGTCCTCGCCGCAGAAGCGGACCGTGCCCTCGGTGGGCTTTTGAAGGCCGGTGAGAACGCGGGCGAGTGTGGACTTGCCGCAGCCGGACTCTCCGACCAGGCCGACGATCTCGCCCTTGGCGACCTCCAGCGTGGCGTCGGTCAGCGCGTGGACCGAGTCGTGGCGGAAGAGTCCGCCTCCGCGGGCCTTGTGGCGGACGTGGATGTTCTCCAGGCGGATCATCGGAGCGCCTCCTTTTGAAGCTCGGCGGTGGCCGCCGGGTGGTGGCAGGCGAACTCGTGGGTCCGTCCTGCGGGCGCTGTCAGGCGCGGTGGTGTCGTCCGGCACGACGCGGTGGCCGCCTCGCAGCGCGAGGCGAAGCGGCAGCCGGCGCCGAACTGCTTCGGAGCGGGAACCACGCCATGGATCTGGTGGAGCCGTTCGGCACCTGCCTCCAGGGAGACGACCGAACCGAGCAGCCCCCGGCTGTAGTGGTGGGAGGGAGCGACCAGGACCGATCGGGTGTCACCGACCTCGGCGAGCTGGCCTGCGTACATGACGGCGACCCGGTGGGAGAGGTCGCCGACGAGTGCGAGGTCGTGGGAGACCAGGACCATGGCGAAGCCGAGTTCGTCGCGCAACCGAATGAGGAGTTCCACCACCTGGGCCTGGACGGTGACGTCCAGGGCCGTGGTCGGCTCGTCGGCTATGAGGAGCTTGGGGCTGCGCGAGAGGGCCATGGCGATCAGGACGCGCTGGCGCTGGCCGCCGGACAGTTCGTGCGGGTAGCTGCGCAGGGTGCGCCTGGGGTCGAGTCCGACCAGCTCCAGGAGTTCGGCCGGGGTGCTGGTGCCGCCGCGGGAGGTGAGCTGGCGCAGTTGCCGGCCCACCAGGACCGAGGGGTTGAGAGAGGACATGGCGTCCTGGTAGACCATGGCGATCTCGGGGCCGGCGAGCGCCTGGCGCTCCTTGCGGCCCATGGTGAGCAGGTCGCGGCCGCGGTAGGTGACGGTGCCGGAGACCTCGGCGTTGCGGGCGAGCAGGCCCATGATCGCGAGGCTGGTGATGGACTTGCCGCAGCCGGACTCTCCGACCAGGCCGAGGGTCTCGCCCTCGCGGACGGTGAAGGAGATGCCGTCGACGACGTTCACCGCCCCGTAGCGGTCGGGGAAGCGGATCGCGAGGTCCTTCACGACCAGCAGTTCGGCCGCGTCTGCCGCCACGGGCCGGACGGTCACGGGGGCGGAGCGCACCACTTCGGCGAGCCGGGCGAGGGCGGCGTCGGCCTCCTCCTTCCGCTGGGGCTCCCGAGCCTGGTGGGCGGATTCCCCGGAGGTTCCACCGCTCTCGGCGCGCCCCGCCCCCGGGGCGGCGGAGGCGTCGGTGAGCCCCTCGGAGAGGATGTTGAGTGCCAGGACGGTGATCAGCAGGACGAGGCCGGGGAAGAAGGTGGCCCACCAGCCGCCGGACAGCAGGATCTGCCGGCCGTACGACAGGACATTGCCCCAGCTGGGGTTCGGGTCCTGCACGCCGGCACCGATGAAGGACAGGCTTGCTTCGAAGATGATCGCTTCGGCCACGAGGACGGTCGCGAAGACCATCACGGGTGCCGCGCAGTTGACGGCGACGTGCTTGAGCACGATGTAGCCGCGCCGTGCACCGATGACCTTCTCGGCGGCCACGTAGTCCTCGCCGTACTGCGCGAGGACGTTGGCGCGCACGACCCGGGCCAGCGAGGGCACGTAGACGAAGGCGATGGTGCCGACGATCACCGGAACACTGGCGCCGAAGACGGCGACCAGGACCGCGGCCAGCGCGATCGGCGGGAAGGACATGACGACGTCGAGGGTGCGCATCACCGATTCGTCGCCGAGCTTGCGGGAAGTGGCGGCCAGCGCGCCGAGGAGCGCGCCGCCCACGACGGCGAGGGCGGTCGCGCCGAGTCCGATGAGCAGTGAGTAACGGGCCCCGTGGACGACCCGGGAGAAGACGTCGCGACCGACGCGGTCGGTGCCGAACCAGTGCTCGGCGCCGGGTGCCCGCATCGGGGACCCGGTGGTCAGCGGGTCGGCGGCGATCAGTGGCGCGAGGACGGCTGCGGCGGTGACGAGGAGCAGGATGCCGACGGCGACGCGGGAGGTGACCGGCAGGGAGCGGAAGCGGATGCCGGGACGGGAGAGCCTCTGGGCGAGGCGGCTTGTGAACATGCGTCACACCGTCCTGATACGGGGGTTGACCAGTAGGTACAGGAGGTCGACGACGACGTTGACGACCAGGAACGCGAGGGCGATGGTGAGTACGGTGCCTTGGACGAGGGCCGTGTCGCCTCCGGTGACGCCTTCGAGGATGAGCTTGCCCATGCCGGGCAGGTCGAAGATCGTCTCGATGACGACGGCGCCACTGAGCAGATAGCCGACCTTGATGCCGAGCACGGTCAGCGGGGTCACCAGGGCGTTGCGCAGGACGCCTCGGATGACCAGGGGCCGGGGCAGTCCGTTTCCGGTGGCGGTGCGGACGTAGTCGCGGTCGAGTTCGCCGACCATGGAGGTACGGACGAGCCGGGCGAGCGAGGCAGCGACGGGGACGGCGAGGGAGATCGCCGGCAGCGCCATGGCTCGCAGCCATCCGGAGAACGAGTCGGCCGGGTTGGTGTAGCCGCCCGTCGGAAAGAGGGGGCTGTTGAGGGCGAACTGCTGGATGAGGACGACGCCGAGCCAGAAGGAGGGGATCGCGATGCCTGCCATCGACAGGACCCGGGTGAGCTGGTCGGGCCAGCGGTCGCGCTTGACGGCGCCGGTCACGCCCATGACGAGGGCGAGAACGATCGCGAGGAGGAGTCCCAGGGCGGTCAGCTGCATGGTGACGGGGAGCGCGACCGCGATCCGGTCGGCGACGGGCTGGCCGGGGGGCATGGTGACGCCGAGGTCGCCGCGGAGCAGTTGGCCGAGGAAGTCCACGTACCGAACGGGCAGAGGGTCGTTGAGTCCGTGCTCCTCGGCGAAGGCGGCACGGGCCTCGGGACTGGCACCGTCGCCGAGGGCGTTGAAGGCCGGGTCGGCCGGGGAGAACTGCAGCACCACGAAGACCAGCAGGGTGATGCCGAGGATCATCACCGGCATGATCGCGATGCGGCGCAATGCGAGCCGGAGGAAGACAACCATCGTTTGGTTCCTAGCGGTTGGAGGAGCGTCCGGGCCGGCCCGGCGGCAGGGTGCGGACCGACCCGGAGCCGTTCAGGAACGGCCGACGTTCAGGAACGACATGCCGGTGGTGGGCAGCGGACCGAAGCCGGGCAGCGCCTTGTCGTTCCAGGCGGTGGGCAGCTTGCGGTGCAGGATCGGGTACAGCGGGGCCTCGTCGGCGATGACGTCGGCGGCCTCCCCCCACAGGCGCTTGCGCTCGGCCTCGTCGGAGCTGCGGGCGGCCTGGTCGAGCAGCCCGCGGACCTTCTTGTCCGCGGCGGTCCCGTCCCAACGGAACCGCTTGGTGGGCCAGGTGCCGTCGTAGAACCAGCGCATCAGCAGGTCGACGTCGTTGCCGAAGACGGAGGGGTCGCCGGGTGCGACGAGGACCTGGAACCGTCCCTGGTCGACCTTGGCGTACTGGGCGGCCGACTGGTTGATGTTCAGCGTGGTCTTCACGCCGACCGCGTCGAGGCTCTCCTTGATCAGCGGGGCGACGTCCTTGACCCAGCCGACGTCGGTGGTGAGCAGTTCGAGGGAGAGGTTATTGGCTCCTGCCTCGGCGAGCAGCTTCTTGGCCTTGGCCGGGTCGTAGGTGTAGACCGTGGAAGCCTTGTGGAAGTCAGGGTGGGTCGTCTGCAGGTAGCCCTGCGCGGCGCTGCCGTTGCCCATCATGGCGGTGTCGATGATCTTGGGGACGTTCAGTGCGTAGTGCAGGGCCTGGCGGACGCGCTTGTCGTCGAAGGGCTTCTGCTGGGTGTTGAACATCATGAAGAGCTGGCCGAAGGACTGCACCGAGTCGACGGCGGTCTTTTCGGACAGGCGCTCGGCGTCGATGTAGGGGACGTCCTCGATGGCCTGGACGCGACCGGACTCCAGGGCGCTGACGCGGGCGGCCGGGTCGGATATGAGGCGCCAGGTCATCTTTTTGACCTTGGCCTTGTTACGGCCGTTGTACTTGTCGTACGCCTCGAAGACGATCTTGTCTTCCTTGGTGGCGGAGACGAGGCGGTAAGGGCCCGAGCCCACGGGCTTGGCGTCGAAGCCCTTGGGGTCGGCCTCGACCAGCTTCCTGGGGACGATCTTGGCGACGGTGACCCGGGAGGGGAACAGGTCGAACGCGTACTTGAGCTTGAACTCCACCGTCGAGGCGTCCACGGCCTTCACCGTGTCGAGGAACGGCAGGAACTGGGCCATCAGCGAGGCGTTCTTCGGGTTCAGAATGCGCTCGAAGCTGAACACCACGTCCTCGGACGTCACCGGGGAGCCGTCGTGGAAGGTGGCGCCGGCACGGAGCGTCGCGCGGTAGGTGGTGTCGTCCACCCGGGTGGGCAGGGCGGTGGCGAG
This sequence comes from Streptomyces sp. NPDC092045, assembly GCF_044756005.1. NCBI lineage: Bacteria > Bacillati > Actinomycetota > Actinomycetes > Kitasatosporales > Streptomycetaceae > Streptomyces > Streptomyces sp. NPDC092045. Next base: position 78,982 of record NZ_JBIVSC010000021.1, read on the forward strand.
CGCGGGGCGGGCGACCAGGGTGGCCGGGTCGAGATCGGCCAAGCCCTCGAAGACGTGCGTGTTCGCGGCGACAGGAGTCGCGCCGGAGGCGGTCATCGGATCGAATCCGGTGGAGAGCGCGTAGGAGATCCCGGCCTCGATCGTGCTGCCGTCCGAGCCGTTCGCGGATCCGGTGGAGGCGGGACCGCCGCATGCGGCCAGGCCGCCGGTCAGGATGATCGCCGTACCCACGGCACCGGTGTAGCGCAGGAGACTGCGGCGGCGGAGTCCTGCGGGTGTCCGCTGCGACATGGGGGTCCTCCTAGGGGCGACGTTCACTCGGGAGAGCCAAAGTTCAGACGTCTGATGTCCGATGGCTGATAGCGTGTGAACCTAGCTGGACGAGGGAGAGGGGTCAATGGGTGGCCAGTCCTGAAATTTCCGAAGCGCGTCGAGGGCGTTCGTCACTTCGCAAAGAGGTGACGGAGGAGATCAAGCAGTACATAATCGACAACCGCATGCGCCCCGGAGACCTCCTGCCCACCGAGGCGGAGCTGTGCATCGCACTGAACGCCAGCCGCTCCAGCGTCCGCGAAGCCGTGAAGACGCTGGCGGCCCTGGACATAGTCGAGGTCCGGCACGGCAGGGGGACGTACGTAGGCCGCCTCGGGCTCTCCGCACTGGTCGAGTCCATGACCTTCCGGGGCATGCTCAGCCCGAACGACGACTTCCAGGTCTACGCCGACCTCGTCGACGTCAGGGAACTGTTCGAGCGGGGCAACGCCGAACGCATCATCGCCGCACTGGGTCCCCAGCACCTCGACACCCTCGACGAGCTGGTCACCGAGATGGAGCAGCAGGGCTCCGGGGGCGGCGACGGGTTCGTGGCCTCGGACCGGGCCTTCCACGCGCTGCTCGTGGAACCCCTCGGAAACGAACTCATGAGTCAGCTCACGCTCGCGTTCTGGGACGTCTACTCGATCGTCTCGCCCCACCTCAACCTGATGACCATCGAGGACGAGAAGATCACGGTGGACGTGCATCGCCGGATCGTCGACGCCGCGCGCAGCGGCGACCCCGTCGCCTTCGTCGCCGCGGTCGCCGATCACTACGCTCCGGTGCGCCGCCGGCTCGCGGACGCACGCGCCAGGTCCACCAACGGCGCCTGACCTGCCCCGACAAGGCGATGTCCGCCCCTTCGGAGGCGGGCATCGCCTTGGGGCCCTTGACCGGGCGGAGAAGGGATTCCTACAGTCAGCAGACATCAGACATCTTATGCTTCATGAGGAGGCGTCCGTGCCGCTCACCGACCTGCCCCTGGACGACTGCCTGAACTACCGTCCCGAGCTACGCCCTCCGGCCGACTTCGACGCCTTCTGGTCCCGCACGCTCGCCACGACCGCCGTCGCCGCCGTGGGAACCGCCGCAGAACTCCGCCCCATTCCCACCGGACTCGCTCTCATCGACACCTACGACGTGACGGTCGCCGGGTTCGACGGCCAGCCCGTGCGCGGCTGGCTGCGGATTCCCGCCGGAGCGAAGGGACCGCTGGGCTGCGTCGTCGAGTTCCTCGGATACGGACGCGGCCGCGGGCTCCCTCATGAGAACCTGCTGTACCCGGCGGCCGGGTACGCCCACTTCCTCATGGACACCCGCGGCCAGGGCTGGTCCGCAGCACCCGGGGCCACCGATGATCCCGCACCCGGGCACAGCGGCGCCGTCCCCGGCTTCCTCACACGGGGCATCCACTCCCCCGAGGCCCATTACTACCGGCGGGTGTTCACCGACGCGGTGCGCTGGACCGAGGCAGCGCGCCGACTGCCGATGGTCGACCCGGACCGCATCGTCGTCACCGGCTTCAGCCAGGGCGGCGGCATCGCGCTCGCCGTCGCCGGACTGGTCCCCGGGCTGGCCGCGGTGATGCCGGACGTGCCCTTCCTGTGCCACATCCGCCGGGGCGCAGAGATCGCACAGCAACCCCCCTACACCGAGATAGCCGAACATCTCGCCCTTCACCGCGACCAGACCGACCAGGTCTTCGCCACCCTCGCCTACTTCGATGCCGTCCACTTCGCCGCCAGGACGGACGCTCCCGCGCTCTTCTCGATCGCGTTGATGGACCCGATCTGCCCGCCCTCCACCTGTTTCGCCGCCTATCACCAGTACGCCGCAAGCAAGACGGTGGAGGTGTACCCCTTCAACGGCCACGAGGGCGGAGGGCACATGCACGAGAAAGTCCAGCTCGCCTTCGTCCACGAACACATCGGCTGACGAGCCGACCCTCCGGGAAACCTGAACGACCACTCCCCCACCATGCCAGTACCCGGCTCCCCGCAACGGCACAGGCCGAGGGGCGGTGAAGTCCCCATGCCCTGGGAAACGTGACGTCCCATCGCCTGGTGTCCGTCGCTTTCAGCGATTGGCCGTGAAGAGGGCCTGGGCGTGTCGGACGAGCTTCTGGCGTACCTCGTCGGGGGACAGCACCGTGAGGGGTGTGGCCAGGCTGAGGAGGTAGGTGGCGAGGCAGTCGGTGCTGTTGCCGCCGATCCGGACCACGGTGGCTTCGGGGCCGTCGGGGCTGTGAGCGCCGATGGTGGGAGGGACTTTTCGCAGGGCGTGGTCCAGGGGCAGCGGAAGACGGATCGTCGTGTACACCGGGTAGACGATGTTCGCGATTCCGTAGGAGACCAGTGCCGCGGCGTCGGGCGGATCGGTGAGGTCGGCCGGTTCGGTAGTGGAGCGCACGCTCACCACCCGGTCGGCGCGGAAGGTGCGCCATTGCCGTTTGGCGACGTCCCGGGCGACCAGGTACCAGCGCATGCCGGTGTGCACCAGACGGTACGGGTCGACGGCCCGTACAGAGGCCCGGCCCGCGTGATCCCGGTAGGAGAGAGTGGCGCGCACCGAGTTGCGGCAGGCTCGCGCGAGTTCCAGCAGCACGAGCGCGTCGACCTGTGGTTCGCCGGAGCGGGGAGTGTGTTCGAGGGCGCCGTCCAGTGAGTTCAGCTGGTCCGACAGGCGCGCGGGCAGGCTCTGGCGGAGCTTGAGCAGAGCGGCGAGGGCCGCCTGCCCGGTGCCGAGGACTCCGCTGAGCGCGGCTTCGCGCAGGGCGACAGCGACGGCCAGGGCCTCCTCGTCGTCCAGGACCAGCGGCGGCATCCGACTGCCAGGACTGAGCCGGTAGCCGCCCCAGGGGCCGGGCGCGGACTCGACTCCGTAGCCGAGGTCCCTCAGCCGGGCGATGTCCCGGCGGACCGTGCGGTCGGTGACCGCCATGCGCTCGGCCAGTTCACGACAGGTCCACTCGGGACGCGCGGACAGCAGCGACACCAAGCGCAGCAGACGGGAGGAAGTCCTGATCACAAACATCCAGTCTTCCCCACGACCAGGACATGTCCTGTCCGGATCATGGCCTACGGTCCCGTCCCATGAACACACCGGAGATCCGTCTGCTTTCTGTTGACTTCGACTGCCTCGACCCGGCCGAGCCGGCCCGCTTCTACGGCGAAGCCCTGGGTCTGCCCGTGCTGTACCGAAGCGACGACTACGTCCTGCTGGGACGGGCCGGTGCCCCCGGACTCGGCTTCATCCGACAGGAGGGCTTCCAGCCCCCGGCCTGGCCCGACCCCACCCACAGCAAGCAGGCCCACCTCGAACTGGGCGTCGAAGACCTGGAAGCCGCGCAGGAGAGGATGCTCGCCCTGGGCGCCGTCCTGCCCTCGTTCCAACCGCAGCCCGATGCGTGGCGAGTACTCCTTGACCCGGCAGGCCACCCCTTCTGCCTAGCGACGCACGGAATCTGAATCCGCCCCGCACGGCCCGCCGTACCGCGCCTCTTCCATCCTGTGCTGAAGGGTGAAAGAGGCTGGTCAGTGGGTGTGGTGGCGAGGCGGGGCCCTCGGTCGTCGGCGTGGCGATCCCACTCATCACACCGGCGACCGAGGGCCCCGAGGGTTTCCGTATCCTGCCGTGCTCGACGTTCCGCACGAGCTGGTCGAGCATGTCGCCCGGCTGCCGCACGAGCATCGCCAGGCCCGTGACACCCGCTGGCGCAGGCTCGGCTGCTTCGAGCAGGCACTTCTCACGCTGGTGCGCTCACGGAAGAACCAGCCGTTCTCACAGCTCGGGGCAGGTTTCGTGATGTCACAGGCTACCGCCTGGCGCTGCGTCGACGAGACGCTGGACGTGCTGGCCGGCTGGGCGCCCGGTCTCCATGAAGCGCTCACCGGCCTCGGTGAAGGCGACCACGTCATCGTCGACGGCACCCTGGTCCCCACCGACCGGATCGCGGCCGACGAACCGTACTGCTCCATGAAGCACCGTCGGCACCGACGCTTTTCGCCCTGCCCCATGCGGGCGGCATCGCCAGACGGAGGCTCGCCCCAGCCGGCAAGAGCCGCGGCCTCGCCGCCGGCCGAGGTCCGCGATGCGGGATGCGAGGGGGCGGGGCGCGGGTCAAGCGGGCTGGGTCGGGTCGTGGTTGTCGGAGGAGCTTGTGCGGGAGAGCTCTTCGAGCTTTTCGATTCCCTGGTTGAGCTCGATGAGCAGGGTGAGGAACTGCTGTGTGGTCGCAGGTTGCCAGCCCGTGGTCTCGATGAGGCGGGCAGTGCCGTGCAGGCTGATGGCGCGGTCGGCGTGGAGTTGTTCGATGCCCTGGGGCGTGGGGCGGAATTTGCGGGCGATGCCGCCGTCGGGGTCCGGGATCCGTTCGACCAGGCCGAGTTTGAGCATGGCGTTGACCTGGCGGCTGATGGTGGAGAAGTCGACCTGGAAGGTGTGCGCGAGTTCTTTCAGCGTGAGGGGGGCGGTGGTCTCCATGCGGGTGAGCAGGATGTAGGCCGAGCGCTCCAGGGTCTGTCCGATGCGGGGGCCGCGGGAGCTGAGGAAGTGCCGTGACAGCAGGGTCAGCTCTCGCTCGAGGCCGTTCAACCGGCTTTCCTGTTCGTCCATGCCTGCGCCCTTTCACTCGCGGGGCCGTCCTTCTTCGCGCCCTCGCACGGTCCAGTCGTCTCCTGGCCAGCATCCCCTCGGGTTGTGCATTATGCAAGTCACATGTATCATGCAATGCATATGCATAATGCAATTCCTTTGGGCGGATGCTTCACCTGCTCACTCGGGACCTGCCCGGCGAGCTGAATCAGCGGCCTTTGCCCCGGCGGCATCGTGCGGGCCGCCCGCCCGACGGCGCTGCCGTTCCCCACCGCCCCGCCGGCTGAAAGGGGCCGTCCTCCGCGTTCGGGATCGCCCGCACGGGGATGGACCGCCGCTTCGAAGGAACTTTCCATGGCCACTCCTCCTCCCCGCACCCGAGACCCGGGCACGATCACCGCCGTGGTCGCGCTGAGCGGCATCGTCGTGTCGCTCACGCAGACCCTCGTCGTGCCGATCATCCCGAAGCTGCCGCAGATGCCGGGCACCTCGGCGTCCAACGCGTCATGGGCGATCACCGCCCCCCTCCTCGCGGCCGCCGTCGTCACCCCCATCGCCGGCCGTCCCGGCGACATGTTCGGCAAGCGGTGCGTCCTCATCACCAGCCTCGCCGTCCTCGTCGCGGGATCCCTCGTCTGCGCGGTCTCGGACAGCCTCGCTCCCATGGTCGTCGGCCGCGCCGTGCAGGGCCTGGCCACCGGCGTCATCCCCGTCGGCATCAGCGTGCTGCGCGACGAGCTGTCCGCAGACCGCGTCGGCGGCGCGGTCTCCCCGGTCAGCGCCACCCTCGGTGTCGGCGGCGCGATCGGCCCGCCCTCCTCGGCGGCCATCGTGCAGCGTGCCGACTGGCACGTGCTGTTCTGGATCGCCGCCGGTCCCGGCGCTCTGTGCCTGCTGCTCGTGACCCTGCTGCTGTCCGAGTGCCCCAACCCGTCACCCGGCCGGTTCGACGCCCTGGGTGCGGCCGGACCGGCCGCCGGGCTCGTCCTGCTGCCACCGGTCGCCAAGGGCGGCGACTGGGGACGGACCAGCCCTGCCACACTGGGCCTGTTCACCGTCGGCCTGAGCCTCACGGCCCTGTGGTGCCGGCACGAGACCCGCGCCCCAGCCTTTGGTCGACCTCAAGGTCACCGTGCTCCGCCCGGCGCTCCTCACCAACCTGGCCTCCGTCATGGTCGGCTTCGCGATGTACGCCATGTCACTGACGCTGCCGCAGCCGTTGCAGTCACCCGGGGAGACCGGCTACGGCCCGGTCCAGTCGGACCCGCCCGGACCCCCACCGAGAGCGGGTTCCGCACGACCTACCTGGTCGCCATCGGCGCCACCGTCATCGGCCTGCTCCCGACCCTCGCCGTCCCCCGCGCGCGCCGCGCTCCCCACATCACCAGCAGCGACACATCCCTGCCCACGAACCTCCCGGTCACCACCGGGAAACACTGATCACCCCCACGGGCCCCGCCCACCAGCAAGGAGCACCACCATGCACCGACTCCAGGACAAAGTAGCCGTCATCACCGGCGCCGGAAGCGGCATCGGGCGCGCCGCGGCCCAGCTCATGAGCGCCCAGGGAGCCAGCGTCGTCGTCGCCGACTACGACACCCAGGCCGCCCAGGAAACCGCACGCCTCATCACCACAGCCGGCGGTAACGCCCTGCCCCTGACGGTCAACGTCCTTGAAGAGGACTCCGTCACCGCCATGATCGACGCCACCGTCGAGGAGTACGGTGCCCTGCACGTCCTGTGCAACCACGTGGGCGGCACCAATCCCCGCACCGACCTCGACCTGCTCCGCATGGACATGGACGAGTTCGACCGCGCCGTCACCCTCAACATGCGCAGCACCCTCCTCGGCTCCCGGCACGCCATCCCCCACATGATCCGCGCCGGCGGCGGCTCCATCATCAACACCGCCTCCGTCGCCGCCCTCGTCGGCGACGTCCTCCAGACCGCCTACGGCGCCGTGAAGGCCGCCGTCGTCAGCATCACCAAATCCACCGCCACCCAGTACGGACCGAAGAACATCCGCTGCAACGCCATCGCCCCCGGCGCCGTCATGACCCCCGCCCTGGAGAACAACCTCCCTCAGGAAGTGATCGAAAGCCTCAGGGCCGGCAACGCCCTGCCCTACCTCGGCTCCCCCGAGGACATCGCTCACACCATGGTCTTTCTCGCCTCCGACGAGTCCCGCTACCTCACCGGACAGCTCCTCGTCGTCGACGGCGGCATGACCATGCAGTCCTCCGCCGCCCCCGGCCGCCGCGCCATGCTCCCCGCATAACGGCGCCCGTACGCCTCGGAGGCATCCCGCCCCACCGCCTCCGAGGCCGTACGAAGCAGGCCCCGCGCGGCCTCCGTCCTCGGTGCGCGAGGCCCGGCGCACATGCTGCGTGCCGTCACGGCCCGTTCCGATCTCCCTGGCGCCTGCTGGACAGGACCGGTCCGTGCCCGGCAGTGACACATGGTCGGGGGCGAAGCCGTACAGCGCGTGGACCGGACCGGGGTCGAACCAGTCTTGTCTGACGTCCCGTGCCAGGCGAGAGCTCAGCAGGTCGCTGCAGCACGCTGAACCTCAGTCGAAGGTCCGCCCCATGGCCAACGGTCTGCTGGAAGCCGGCTCGATCAAGGGCGCTACCGCACCGCTCTGGGTCGGTGTGCCGGGGGCGACGAGCGCACCTACGCGTCAGGCGTCCTTCGTGCCGGGACCGCTCAAGCCGCCAAGGACCTGAACCTCAACCACGACGCACCTGTCACCTGGGCCGCTGCTCTACGCGCCGTCTCCCGGATCGGTCTCCGCTTGAACGCGCGCGGATTTCTCTGCGCTTCATTCTCGTGGGTGAACGGTGCTACAGAATTCGAATGAGTGATGTCGGGGAACAGGGAGCGTGGTGGTGCCTTGAGCTGGTGCGCCAGGACGTGCGCATGACCGAGAGCGAAGCGGGGCACCGACACGCGCCTCGACGAACAGGGGCGCATCGTGAAGAAGCCGGTCACGGCAACGAAGGACCTCCGGTTCTTCGAGCACCCCGATGCGCCCTTCCTGCCCGACGCGCACCCTCGTCGGGGCATGTCCGCCGTCGCCGCACTCGGCACGTGGCTCGTGGCTCGTCCACGTCGACCGCCGCCACAACGGGTCTTGGACCCGGCGGTACGAACACGGCACGCCCATCACGGAGTTGCGGCCGATCACCGACGACCGTACGACCGGAACCACCGTCCACTTCATGCCCGTCAGGTCATTGATGGCGAGCAGCGCCACGGCCAGGGGCAGCGGTCTCCGGTTCGCCCGGAATCGGAGACGCAGACGCGTTCGGTGAGCCGGCCGAGCAGGCGGGTGGTTGGGCTGGCACCCAGGGTCTCGTACTGCCGGCGCAGGAGGTAGCCGTGCAGGAACAGGGCGACCTGGACGGCGCGGAGCCGTACGAGGGCGTGGGCCTGGTCGGGGCGGCGCCGATGCGGTGGTCGCGCAGCTAGAAGGTGGGGGGCCCACGCCCCCACCGGTGGTGTGTGCTGCCCCCTCGACACCGAGACCGGCATCTTCGACGTCTGCCGGCTCAACGGCGAGACGTTCAGTGGTGAGACTGCTCCTGGCACCCGTTGGGGCGAAGGCGCGTTGGCCGATGGCTCCGAGCCGGGTGTGACCGGGCCGCCCACCGGGGCCGGGCCGGGGCCCATGGAGGCGGCGGGGCCGCGGGGACTACCGCGATCCCCCGCAGGTCGGCTCATAGGCGAGGCCGGGCGCGTAGGTGTCCCACTCCTGCTTCGTCAGCCCGCCGCCGGCCACGGCGCAGGCACGGCCGACGGTATCGGCGCTCAGCCGGGGGTAGTCGTCGAGGTCCCAGACGTAGAGGCTGCTGCGGTCCGAGGTCAGGAGGTAGCGGCCGTCCGGCGTGAACTTCGCCGACTCCGCTGTTCCGTCGTGCTCGTCGAGCACGGCGACCTGGTGCGGCAGGCTGCGTTCGCCGACCGCCCAGAGGGTGAAGTCCCCTTCCTGATCGGCTCCGACGAGGAGGTTTCCCTGAGGATGGAACGCCAGGTCGACGAACTGGTTCTGGCCTTTCACCTCGCCCACCCTGCGCGGGCGGCGGAGGTCCTCGACGTTCCAGAGCGCGAGCGCGCCGCCGTCCCGGTCGCCCTGCGTCGCGAGCCAGTGGCCGTCCCACGAGTAGGCGGGGTGGGAGGCGCCCGTGGGCAGTTCGACGGGCTTCGAGTCGGGTTCGAGGTCCCACAGGTAGGTGGTGACCCCGCCGGCGAAGGCCAGCGCCCTCCCGTCGCCGCGGAAGCGTGGCGGTGCCAGCGGGCTCGCGCCGGGTGAGCGGCCGGCCTCCCGGGGCTTCGCCAGGTCGCCGACGTCCCAGAAATGAGCCGTGTCGGTGCCGAAGAGCGGGCCTTCGACCGATACCAGCGTCGCGCCCCGCGGCGCGAAGACCAGGTGCCTGACCGCCTCCGGACGGTGGAGGATCGCCGCGCGCCGGGGCCGTTTCCGGTCGGCGAGGTCCCAGAAGATCACGTCGCCCTGGTCGTCACCGCTGACCAGGGCCCGGCCGTCACCGCTGAAGGACAGTGCCGAGATGCCCGCCGTGTGTCCGGGCAGGGAGGCGATCCGGCGGGGCCGCCGCGGGTCGCCGAGGTCCCACAGGGTGACCCGTTCGTCGAAGCCGCCGGACGCCACCAGACGTCCGTCGGGACTGAGGTCGAAGGCCGTGACCGAGGAGGCGCCCTGGAACACCCCCGTGACCCTGGGGCCCGACCGGTCGACCGCCTTCCACCGGATCACCTCGCCCGGGGCGTAGCTGGCCAGTTCCCGTCCGCCGGAGCCGAACGCCAGGGCCTCGACGAAGCTCTGGTGGCCGTCCAAGGTGAGCGCGCGGGCGGGCCGGGCCGGGTCCTCGACGTTCCACAACACCACGGTCTCGTCACCGCCCCCGGTGGCCAGCACCTTTCCGTCCTGCCGGAACGCCATGGTGTGGAGGGAGTTCTTGGCGGCCGGCCAGCTCCGTACGGCGCGGGGGCGGACCGGGGCGGAGACGTCCCACAGGGTCACTTCGGTCGAGTTCGCCAGCGCGAGGTAGCGCCCGTCGGGCCGGTAGGCCGTCTTGCTCAGGCTTTCGAACCGTTTGACCGCCTTCGGGCGGGCCGGATCCGCGAGGTCCCACAGGGTCGAACCCGAATGGTGGGCGACCGTGTCCGCCTGTGCCACGTCCGTGGCCCACTGCACCAGGCCGTTGGAGGTGACCAGGGTCCGCCCGTCCGGGCCGAACTCCAGCCCGGCGCTGTCGTAGAGACCCCCGCGCACGGCCCGCAGCCGCGGCTGTGCGCGGATCCGCACGTCCCACAGGGCGAGTGCGCCGACGGAATCCTGCTCGCGCCACCAGCCGACGGCGCCGAGGGTCCGTCCGTCGGCGCTGAAGGCGACCGCCTCCGCGTGGGCCGGCTGTCCGGAGAGCCGGAAGGTGGTGATCGGATCCGGCGCGTTCGCGGGGCCGCCCGCCAGGCTCCACAGCCCGATCGCGCCGTCCTCGCAACTGACCGCCAGGACGCGGCCGTCGGGACTGAAGGCCGCGGAGGCCACCTCGGCCGGAGCTCCCTTGCCGGCGCACGGGACGAACTCCGCCGGCGGAGGCGGGTCACCCGCCTCCGCGACGTTCCACAGCCGCAGGCGCGTCCCGTCCCTGGGGTGGTCCGTCGCCAGTACTCCCCCTCCTGGAGCGAGGACATTGACGGACATGAAAGACGAAGCACCCTCATTCAGGGGCACCCGCCCCGCGAAGTTCGTCCGTGTGAGCGTCTCCAGGAGCGCCTGCCTGGCCTCCGCCGTGGGCTGGAGCCGATACGCGGCGACGCCGAGCCGCAAGGCCGTTCTCGGGTCCGTCGCGCCGAGGCTGACGGCCTCCGCGCGTATGGCCCGGTAGGTCGCGAGGCGCCGCTGCTCCTCCGCCGTGGCTCGCTGCTGGACGGCGAGGTACCCGGTCGCCATGGCCACGCACAGGGCCAGGACGGCGGCGACGAGAGCCCGTTGGAGGCGTCTGGTGCGGCGCGATTCGCGGGCGCGCCCGACGTCGGCCGCCTTCCGGCCGGCGTCCAGGAAGGCGGTGTCGACCTGCCGGCGGAGCCGGCCGCCGAGGAGCTGTTCGACGCTGTCGAGCTGGGAGCCCTGGTAGAGGTACGAAGGGTCGCGGCCGGCCGCGGTCCAGCGGTCGGCGGCTTCCTCGACCTGGCGGCGCAGCACCAGCTCGACCCGGTCGGCGTCGATCCACTCGGCCAGCTGGGGCCAGGCGCGCAGCAGGGCCTCGTGGGCGATCTGGGCGGTGTCCTGGTCGAGGGTGACGAGGCGGGCGGCGGCCAGCCGGTCGAGGAGCGCCGTGGGGGTGCCGGGGTCGGTCGTCGGGACGCGGCGGCGCACGGGGTCGGCGGAGCCGTCGGCGGCGGTGACGTGAACCATGGCGAGGAGCAGGTCGCGCAGGGCGTCGCGGCCGGGCTCGTCGAGCGAGGCGTAGAGCTCGTCCATGGTCGTCGTGACGGATCTCCAGATGCCGCCCGTCGCCTCGTACCCGGCGAGGGTCAGGACGGCGCCGCTGCGGCGCAGCCAGGTCTCGCGGAGCGCGTGGGCGAGGAACGGCAGGGCGTCCCGGGTGCCGCCGCCCTGCCGCAGGTCGTGCAGCAGGCGGTCGACGAGACCGTTCTGGAGGGTGAGGCCGGCGGCCGCGGCGGGGCGCTCGACGGCGGAGCGGAGGTCGTCGTCGGACATGGACGGGACGTTCAACTGGCCGGAGGCCAGGGCCGTGACGAGGTCGGGGTGGTCGAGGCAGCTGCCGTAGTGGTCGGCGCGCAGGCCGAGGACGACGCGGGGCCGGCCGGCTCCCCGCGTGAGCGCGGCGATGAACCGGGTCCGTTCCTCGGGGTCCTCGCAGCGGGTGAACACCTCCTCGAACTGGTCCACCGCGAGGACCGCGCAGGCCGGCCGCCCGGGGAGCGGCGCCGGGAAGCGGCCCTCCTCCAGCTCCCCCGCCACGTCCTCCTCCTCGCGTCCGGTCGCCCGGGCCCAGAGGGCGGCGAGGGCCCGGAGCGGGTGCGGGCCGGGGGCGGGGAGCAGGAGGGCGGGGCGGTCGTCGCCGAGCCGGGCGAGGAGGCCGGCGCGCAGGAGCGAGGACTTGCCGACCCCGGAGTCGCCGACCAGCACCAACGGGAGCCCGGGGGCGGTGGCCTGGCCCCCGCCACCGCTGTCGCCCCCGTCACCACCGACGTCGACGGCCGCGAGGAGACGAGCGGTCAGGGCGTCGCGGCCGTGGAAGTAGCCGCTGTCCTCGGCGCGGAAGGACTCCATTCCCGGATACGGACACGGCACGTCGGCCGGCGGCTCGGCGGCGGGTGCGGGAGCGGACCGGTAGGCGCGGTTGGGGGCGACGACGAGCCGTCCCATCGTCCCGTCGCTCTGCTGGTGCGGCTGGGCCGCCTCTCCTTCGAGGCTCCGGCGCAGCGCGGCGGCCACGTGCTCCAGGGTCAGCAGGCGCGGGCCGGTGGGGTCGCCGTGCTCCAGGAGGCCGAGGAGCCGGCCGCCGAAGAGGGTGTGGCGCTCGCCCTCGGGGGCGTACGAGAGCGCGAAGTAGGAGGCGGAGCTGAGCAGGAAGCTGCCGTGCGGGCGGCCGTCGCGGAAGGGGTCGAGTGCGGCCCGCCCGGCGGCGGGGGCCGCGGCGAGACCGGAGAAGCAGCAGTCGAGGACGACGGCACTGCCGGCGGCGGCACCACCCAGCAGTCCCTTGAGCGTGCGGTACGGCACGGCGGCGGCGACGCTGCCCGGGCCGGGGCTCCCACGGGTGGCGAGGTACAGCTCGTCGGCGGGGCCGAGCAGTCCGTGGCCCGTGTAGACGAGCAGCACCGGCCCGGTGGCCGCGGCGACGGCGCGCTCGAGGGCGGCGACGACCTCCTCCGGGCGGGCGTCGGCGCCGACGCGGTGCACCTGCTCGGGCGCCATGCCGCAGGTCGCGTGCAGGGCGTGCTGGAGGTCGTCGAGAGTGGTGTCGACGGACGGCAGCGCGGGCAGCGTGGAGCCGTCCGCGTGCTGACCGGTGCCGATGAGGACGGCCCGGGCGCCGTCGGCGGCGAGACCGCCGGTCACCGACGGGCGGTCGTGCCGTCGCCGGTTCCGGTGGGGCGGGCCGCTTCGCGGGCGCGGCTTTCGGCGTCGGGGGCGCGGTCCCGGGCGGCCGGAGCTTCGGGGGCGTCGACGCTCGTGGTGGCGTCGAGGCGTGAGGTGCCGTCGAGGCCGGCGGAGTCGTCGATGCCTGTGGGCCCCGGCGCCACGGCGGGCGGCGCTTCCGGAGTGGTGCGGGAGAGCTCGGTGGCGAGGGTGCGCGCCAGTTCTGCGGACTGCCGGGCGTCGAGGCCGCGTACCTGCTCGCTGGCGATGGTGATCTCGGTGCCGTCGGGGCGGGTGATGGTGATGGTCTGGCTGCCCCGCCGGGTCTGCGCCCAGGCGACGACGGCCCCGGCGAAGACGGCGGCGACCCCGCCCGGCGCGAGGAGGGCGAGCAGGGCGTCGGCTCCGATCCCCATCGCGCCGGGCTCGGTCACGCCCTCCTCGGCGCCGGCGCGGATCCGGCCGCGCAGCGCGGGCTCGGCGCTCAGCCACCGCCGTAAGTCGTGGGCGGCGTCCGCCCCTTCTCCCTCTGCGTGAACCGTGATGACAGTGCGCATGCCAGCAGGGTAGATCGGGGGCCCGGGCGCGACAGGGGCCTGGCCGGTCACCAGTGGATAACTGTTGGTACCTCCGTGCGTCTTCGTGATCTACGCGGTGGTGGGGCGGAGAGCCGGCGCCGGTAGTGGCTGCGGCGGGCTGTGGCCCGGTGCTGCCGACGCCAGGCTGACCGGGTCGGCAACATGCTCGCGGTTCTTCCGGGCGGTTTGGGCAGTGCCCCGGGCAGGTGGCGGATCTCGGGTACGGTCGGGTCGACGGGGTCGCCGCTGCGTGCGGGACGGTTCGGCTGGGCGGGCCTTGACGGTGCCGCGCCGGCGGCCAGGACGGTGAGGAAGGCCGGCGCGGGCATGGCCAGGGCGATGTGCCGGTGCCGGACGGCCCAGTGGCGGACTTGGTAGTGGTCCGGGCCGGCCTGGCTCTTCGCCGCCTGGAAGCACTCTTCGACGCACCACCTCGTGCCTGCGACCCGAACCAGCTCCGGCAGCGGCACCCGTCGCGGAGACCAGCACAGGTGGAAGGCGAGTTCGCCGCTGGCGGGGTTCCGGCGGATCAGCAGGTGCCGGTAGCCGTGCGTGTCGGTCCCGATCCAGACCCAGCCGTAGGAGCGGGGCCCCTTCGCCCCGGCTCCGGCGCTTTGCCGGTGCCAGGCGGCATCGGGCAGATGGTCAGCAACGGTGTCCGCTCGGACAGGAGTGCGCCCGTGGTCGATCCGCACCCGGGTGCTGCAGGCGACGGCCGGAACACAGCCGATCCCGCAGGACTCCAACAGGGTTCCTGGAAAAGGATCCTGGCCGTAGGCCTCGTCGCAGGTCGCAGATCGCAGGTCGCAGGTCGCCGGTCGCCGGTCGCCGGTCGCCGGTCGCCCACTAGGCGGTGCCCCCGCATCCAGTGCTGCCACGATCATCTGCCCGGCCGGAGTGGGCTTGGTCGCGAACTCCGGCTGCTCGAGGACGCCCGCGCGGGTGCGGCGCTCGGCATCCTCGCACCAGGTCCGCTCGGGAAGGCAGAGCTGGCGATCGGTCAGGGACCGCCGGTGGTGGGAGGCGTAGACGAGGAATCCGCCGATCCGACTGTTCTCGATCCGTCCGGCCGTGCCGGTGTACCGCCGCCGGACGCCCGCCGGACCGCGGCCCTTCTTCAAGAACCCGATCTCATCGACGATCAGCACGCCGTCGTCGGCGCCCAGGTGCTCGACGACGTGGGCACGGGCCGTCGCCCGGGGCTCGACCCGGCGGAACCTGCCGGCGGTTCTCGACACCGCTTGGTCGAACGTCACCCGCCATCGGGTGGCGTCCATGCTGTCGCGCGCGCGGCCACCACGTGATCATCGAGAGTCCACACAACCCTTGACGATCACGCAGTGGCCGTTCCGTTCCCGCCATCAGACCGCATCTCGACCCCGCCACCTGTCACGGAGCAGCCAGAGCGATCGCCGGCTGGCGCGATGGCGCCAAAGCCACCACGGCAGCATCCGATGGTCCACGAAAGACCACAGGTCATCGTCGGCTTCGTTGCCGCGAGGGAAGCCGCGCAGCAAATTCAGGCATCGCCGATCCACGCGACGGTGCAGCCGGGCCCGCGGCGTCCGGCACCGCTCCCTGATCCGGCCCGACAGGAAAGACCCCCGGTCCGGCGGCCGCCGCTCCCCGACGCGGCAGCCGCTGTGTCCGTGCACGCGGACCGGAGCCGGGCACCTTCCGGCAGCGTGGCATCGAGGCCGTCTCGCTCTTCCGGCTCGTCCAGGGCCTCGGCGTGCCCGGGCGCCTCCGGCGGGTCATAACGCGGGACTTATGCCCGCAGGGATGACTCCTGTTCGCCATGTCCACGCCCATACTCGGCGGCGATACACCCGAACCCCCACGATCGGAGTGCACGTTGCAACCCACCAGATGGACGGCGGCCGTGACAGCGATGGCGCTGTCCGCAAGCCTCGTCGGCACCCTCGCGGGAACGGCGTCGGCAGCGCGGCCGGCGCCGGCACCGAAGGACAGCCCCGTGACCCGCGCGGTCGCGGCCGCGGACCTGGCAGTCGACAGCGGTCTCGACGCGCTGGTCAACTCGGCCCAGGAACAGTACGAGCGACGTCTCGTCACCCCTTGGGTGAAGGACCTCTACTCGGTGTCGTACGAGCGCAGCTACCGCGGCCTGCCGGTCGTCGGCGGTGACGCCGTGGTCCTCGCCGACGGTTCCGGCAGGATCCGCTCCCTCCAGTCCGCCTCCTCCACGCGCATCGACGTGGCGACCCGGCCGTCGGTCACCGCGAAGAAGGCCGAGACCGTCTCGCGGAAGAGACTGGCCTCGGTCGACGCGGTCGAGAGCAGCCGGCTGGTCGTCCGCCTCAAGAACGACAAGCCGGTGCTGGCCTGGGAGACCGTGCTGCGCGGCCGCACCAAGAGCGCGCCCAGCAAGCTGCACGTCTTCGTCGACGCCCGTAGCGGTTCCGTCGTCGACAGCTACGACGACGTGGTGGCGGGCACCGGCAACAGCAAGTGGAACGGGCCCGGTCCGGTCACCATCGACACCACCGCCTCGGGCTCCACCTACTCCCTCCGCGATCCGAGCCGGACCGGCCTGAGCTGCGCCGACTACAGCACCAACGCGGTCTTCTCGAAGTCCTCCGACTCCTGGGGCACCGGCAACCCCACGAGCAAGGAGACCGGCTGCGTCGACCTGATGTTCGCCGCGCAGAAGCAGTGGGACATGCTCAGCCAGTGGCTGGGCCGCAACGGCGTCAACGGCAACGGCCGCAGCTTCCCCGGCAAGGTCGGGCTCAGCGAGCTCAACGCCTACTGGGACGGCAGCTCGGTGACCATCGGGCGCAACAGCGCCAACGAGTGGATCGCCGGCGTAGACGTGGTGGCCCACGAGTACGGGCACGCCATCGACTCCAACACCCCCGGCGGCACGAGCGGTCAGGAGGCCGGGCTCGGCGAGGGCACCGGTGACATCTTCGGTGCGCTGACCGAGGCGTACATCAACCAGCCCGCCCCCTACGACGTCCCCGACTACCTGGTCGGCGAGGTCATCAACCTCCAGGGGCGGGGCCCGATCCGCAACATGTACAACCCGCCCGCCGTCAACAACGACCCGGCCTGCTACAGCTCGGCGATCCCCGGCACCGAGGTGCACGCCGCCGCAGGCCCGCTGAACCACTGGTTCTACCTGCTGGCCGAGGGCACCAGCCCCGGCGGCGGCAAGCCCAGCAGCAGCACCTGCAACCAGAGCACCCTGACGGGCGTGGGGATACAGACCGCCGGCAAGATCTTCTACGGTGGCATGCTGCTCAAGACCAGCAGCATGAGCTACAAGAAGTACCGGACGGCGACCCTCAGTTCCGCGAAGGCGCTCGACGCGACCTGCGGCCTCTTCGACAAGACGAAGGCGGCGTGGGACGCGATCACCGTGCCTGCCCAGTCGGCGGACCCGACGTGCACCCCGAGCGGTCAGAACAACGACTTCTCGATGTCGCTCAACCCCTCCTCCGGCACGGTCCAGCAGGGCGGCTCGGTGACCACCACCGTCGGCACCGCCACCACGACCGGCACGGCGCAGTCGGTGACGCTGACCGCCACCGGCCTGCCCGCCGGAGTGACCGCCTCCTTCAACCCCGCGACGGTGCAGTCGGGCCAGTCCTCGGTGCTGACCCTGAGCGCCACCTCCAACGCGGCACCCGGCACGTCCACGGTCGTCGTCAAGGGCCAGGGCTCCACGCTGTCGCACACCACCGACTACACGCTCAACGTCGGCGGAACCCAGCCCGGCAACGACCCGCCGGACATCGACGTCGCCAAAGTGCAGGCGCACCTGGGCCAGTTCAACACCATCGCAAGCCAGAACGGCGGCAACCGCCGTGCGGGCAGCGCCGGCTACACCCAGTCGCTGGCCTACGTGAAGGGCAAGCTGCAGGCCGCCGGATACACGGTGACCGAGCAGAACTGCACCTCCTGCACCTACCCGTCGAACAACCTGATCGCCGACTGGCCGGGCGGCCCCGCCGACCAGGTCGTCATGTTCGGTGCGCACCTGGACGGCGTCTCGGCGGGCCCCGGCATCAACGACAACGGATCGGGCTCCGCGACCCTGCTGGAGAACGCCCTCGCCCTCGCCCAGAAGAACCCGACGATGACCAAGCACGTGCGCTTCGCCTGGTGGACCGACGAGGAACAGGGCCTCAACGGCTCCGCGTTCTACGTCAACCGGCTCACCGCCGCGCAGCGAGCGGCCATCAAGGCCTACTACAACTTCGACATGGTCGGCTCCACCAACGGCGGCTACTTCATCAACAACCTCAACTCCACCGCCGCCGCTCCCCTCAAGGCGTACTGGACCTCCCTGAACCTGGCGCCCGAGGAGAACACCGAAGGCCAGGGCCGCAGCGACGACTACTCCTTCCAGCAGGTCGGCATCCCGACCTCCGGATACGCGGCCGGCGCGAGCGCCCGCAAGACCTCGGCGCAGGCGCAGAAGTGGGGCGGCTCCGCCAACAGCGCCTACGACTCCTGCTACCACAGCGCCTGTGACACCACGAGCAACATCAACGCGACGGTCCTGAACCGCAGCGCCGACGGGGTCGCCTACGCCCTCTGGAAGCAGGCCGTCGGCGGCACCGCACCGGCGCAGGACTTCTCCGTCGGCGTGAGCCCGTCCGCAGGCAGCGCGGCCCCCGGCGGGTCCGTCTCGGCGACGGTGAACACCGCCACCGTGAGCGGCGCCGCCCAGACCGTGGGGCTCTCCGTCTCCGGCGCACCGGCCGGCGTGACCGCCACGCTCAGCCCGACGTCCGTCCAGTCCGGCAGCTCCTCCGCCCTGTCCGTCCAGGTCGGCGCGAGCACCACGCCCGGCACCTACACCCTGACGGTCACCGGCTCGGGCACCGTCAGCCACACCACCACCTACACGCTGACCGTCACGGGCGGCGGCGGCTCCTGCACGCCGCGCCAGCTCGTGGTCAACGGCGGCTTCGAGAACGGCAGCAGCCCGTGGAACGCGAGCACGGGCGTGATCACCAACGACGCGCGGCAGGCCGCGCACGGAGGCAGCTACAAGGCGTGGCTGGGCGGCAGGGGCACCAGCTACACCGAGCGCGCCGCGCAGTCCGTGTCCATCCCCTCGGGCTGCTCCTCGTACCGGCTCTCGTTCTTCGTCCACATCGACACGGACGAGACCGAGAACGTCGCCTACGACGTGGCCGCGGTCAAGGTGGGCGGCACGCAGCTGGCGTCCTACTCCAACCTGGACGCGACCGCGGGTTACGTCGAGAAGTCGTACGACCTCTCGTCCTTCGCGGGCCAGACCGTCACCCTCGATTTCACGTCGGTGGAGGACCAGTCCCTGCAGACCTCGTTCGTCCTGGACGACGTCTCGATCCAGGTGAGCTGAAGCCCGGCGCCCGTCCGCACCGGTGAACCAGGCCCGGCATCCGGGGGCCGGGCGGCTTCGCCCGGCCCCTCCCGCACGACAGGGCCGGCCCCGATCCCTCGATCGGGGCCGGCCGCGGTGCATGAACCGGCGGCGACGCCCCGCGCGCCCCGGGCGGCGTCGGGGGTGGCGGCGGTCGCGGGGCTTGCCGTCAGGGTCCGCGGTACGAGGAGGGCCGCCGTGGACGCGGCGAGAGCGCATGCTCGTATCGGGCGGCGGCGGGCGGCCGTCGTGGTGTCGACGTGGTTCAAGATTCGGTCTCCATGAGCCGTGGGCGAGACGGTTCGCCGTGCGCGTGGGGCGCCGGGAGCGGCTCCCGGCGCCCCACACCACGGCTTCATCTCGATAGACGTCTGGCGGGGCCCGGGGTTGCGTCGTGTTCCCGGGAAGCCGTGACCGGGGTCAGGAAGCATGCCCAAGGGTCGCGCGGATCCAGTCCGTGTACGCGGGCACGTTGACGTAGAGACCCGGTCCGGCCGAGCAGGCGACCCCCGGGGCGCCAGGACCCGACGTGGCCCCGACGAGTTCCCACCGCCCGCCCCTGCCCTTCTGGAGCTGCGGCCCGCCGGAGTCCCCGAAGCACGCCATGGCGTCGGGCACCCGGCTGATCGTGCACAGCCGGGCCCGGGCCGCGTAGCCGGGCGCGCACTCGCCGACGGCACCCGTACGCGTCTCGAGTTCCTGCAGGCGCTCCGCGAACGCGAACTCGGTGTCGGCGGTGGTGCCGAACCCCAGGATGCGCGTCGGGGTCCCGGGCCGTCCGGCCCGCTCCGCGATCCTGATGGGCTTCTCAGAGACCGGGCGGTCGAGACGGACCAGCGCGATGTCGTGCTGGTTGGCCGCCTTCCCGTCACCGCTCACGAAGCCGGGGTGGACCACCGTCCGCTCGACGGCCCGGACGGTCCCCCCCGACTTCCGCGCCGCGCTGCCGATCCGGACGATGCCCTCCAGGACCAGGCCGTCGCCCGTCACGCAGTGAGCCGCCGTCAGCACCCACCGGGGATCGATCAGTGACGCCCCGCAGTTGCCGTCGTTCATCCCCTGCGTCGGGGCCGATTCGGGGATCGACGCCATGAACGGATAACGCTCCGTGGAATCGGTCCCGTTGACGATCGCTCCGGCGCTGCCGGCCATCAGAGTGGCGCAGGTCGCGACGGCGAGCGCGCCGACGGCAGTGGTGCGCGCCGCGCGGCGGCCGGCCGACTTCAAGCTGAACACAGGGGAGGTTCCTTTTCTCATGAAATCCTGGTGTGTCCGATCAACCTTGCTGGTCAGAGGTCCGCCGAACCATCCCGCCAGCGGGTGCGAACGCGGTGGGGCTGTCCCCCGGAGAAACCGGTGGGACACCCCAGCGCGGTGCGCGCCCCGGCACACGAAGATCACTCCATCAGCTCGGGAAGCCGTCGTGCAGAAGGAGTGATCACCATGCGGAAGCACACGAGGACGACCGATCGGCGAGGGTTCCTCGCGCTCGCGGGAGCGTTGGCCGCCACGGCGGTCACCACTCCCGCGTCCGGCGCACCACCGGCCGTACGGGCGTCCTCGACCCCATCCGCCGGGTCCGCCGCCCCGGCTGTGCCCGCCGGCTCCGGCTCTGAGCACCGCGAGACCGGCATCGTACGGTCCCTGGAACGGGCCGCCCACCCGCTGCGTTCCACGGAGCCCGGCGGCCGGACCGGGGACCTGAGGGCGCTGAGCGCCATGGTCGGCAGCGCGAAGGTGGTGGGTCTCGGCGAGGCCACGCACGGTTCGCACGAGTTCTTCGCCATGAAGGAACGCGTCTTCCGGCACCTCGTCGAGGAGCGCGGCTTCACCACCTTCGCCCTGGAGATGAGCTGGTCGGCAGGGCTCAGGATCGACGAGTACCTCCAGGGTGGCCCCGGCGATCCGAGGCGGATCGCGACGGAGACGCTGGCCGGATCCCCCTGGGAGCGCGAGGAGTTCGTCAGTCTGATCGTCTGGATGCGCGAGCACAACCGCCGCCGCCCCGGCCACCGGGTCCACTTCATGGGGGACGACCTCGGGGCTCCGAAGCTCGGCGACCACATCTTCGAGCGCGTGCTGTCGTCCGTCGGCAGGACTCGGCCGGAGGTCCTGTCCCGGCTGACCGAGTTGTACGCCGGGCTGCGCCCCCTCGACGACATCTTCAACTACCTGCGCACACCGATCGCGGAACGCCGGACGAACGCCGTACGCGCCCAGGAGGCACTCGACCTGGTCGCCGGGCACCGGGTGGCCGACGAAGACCAGGCATGGACGGTGCGGCACGCCCGGAACATCGCGGAGACCTTCGCCTTCGCCACCGTCGACCTCGCCGACCCGGCCTCGGTCACCGCCGCCGAGCGGCTGCGCGACCGGGCCATGGCGGACAACGTGCTGTGGTGGCAGCGCCACACCGGCCACAGGGTGCTGCTGTCGGCCCACAACGGCCACGTCGGATACCTCTCGACCCACCCGGACATGTACCCGCGGACCCAGGGCGCCGTGCTGCGCGACAGCCTGGGCAGCGGCTACGCCGCGATCGGCTTTTCCTTCGCCGGCGGCTCCTTCTTGACCAAGGACGCCGCCCTGGACGGGGAGTGGAAGCCGGTCACCGTCCCGGCGGCGCGCCCCGGGATGAACGAGCACCTCCTGGACCGGGTCGGGTACCGGGACTTCTGTCTGGACCTGCGGACCGTGCCCGCCGCGGCACGCGCCTGGTTCGACCGTGCCCGGCCCGTCTACGACGCCGGCTCGACCTTCGTCGCCGATCCCCTGCCCAGCCTCGCCCTCGGCCGGGCCTACGACGCGCTCATCCACCTCCATCGGGTTCGCGCGGCCGACAAGCTCCGGCATGGGGCGTCCGCCCCGTAGCGCGGCCACTGCGGCCACAGCCTCGTAGAGGACCGCCGGGAAGATCAGCAGGGGCGGCCGCGTGTTCCCGATCGAGTGGCGCTCGACGGCGTCATGTACGTACTGCGGACCGGTGGCGCGCGACGTGACGTCCCCGCGGAGGCAGTGGGCTGTTCCGGTGTGACGGCCTGGCGCCGACTGCGGGACTGGGCCGAGGCCGGCGTCCGGCCGCGCCCGCACGCCGGCCTGTCGACCGAGCTTCGTCGCGCCAGCCTGCTGGATCTGGACGGCTGCTCCGTGGACGGTTCACACGTCCGGGCGCCGAAAGGGGGGACCACGTCGGACTCTCGCCCGTCGGTCGGGCCCGCTCCGGCTCGAAGCACCCCCTGATCGTCGACCGTCACGGAACCCCGCTCGCCGTCACGCTCGCCGGTGGCGACCGGCACGACGCCACCCGGCTCCTGCCCCTGCTCGACGCCCTTCCGTCGATCCCGATCCGGGGTCTGCGGGGGCGTCCCCGCCGCAAGCCCCGGCGTCTGCATGCCGGCCGAGGCTATGACTTCGACAAGTACCGTCGCCTGCTGGGGAAACGCGGCATCAAGCCGATGATCGCCCGATGCGGCGTCGCTCACGGCTCAGGACCGGGCAAGGTGTGCCGGGCCGTCGAGCGCGCCTTCGCCTGGCCGCACCAGTTCAAACGCCTCCGTACCCGCTACGAGCAACGCGCCGATCTCCACCAGGGCCTGCTCGAACCGGCGTGCAGCCTCATACGCCTGCGCCGCCTGCGCACCTCGTCCCGAAGCGATCAGCCGGCGACACTGAACCACCCGGGCCGCACCTCGGTCAGAAGCGGTCGAAGGGACCGCACGGCGGTCCGCAGGTCCTGATCCGTGACGTCAAGAGGCTCAGGCAGGCTCAGCCCGTACCAGCGCAGCCGCCAGAGGTCGAAGATCTCGCTCCCGTCGGGTGCGAAGTCGACATCGACCTCGATGCCGTTGTCGCTCACGAAGCGGCACCCGGCCCCATGAACCGAGTAGGAGTAGGTGCCGACCCGCCCACTCCGGTTGATGATCCGGTGCGAACGAACCAGGCCGAGGACATCTGCGAGTCGCTCAAGCGATGGGATCGCCGCCCTCACGGCCGCGTCGACCGCGTTCAGAGCGTCGACGTAACCAAGCACGAGCCCCCGTGCGTCCCCAACCCGTTCCATACGTCGCCATTCCCCCCTGAGCCCGTGGTTGAGGGGGATTGTTCCATGGGCCTCAAGCGTCTCCACCGGGGGCATTCTGAAACGATCAGTTGGTCACCGCACCGAGGGCGGCTCACCGCCTCCTTCGGCCTGATCCAGGCCGAAGGAACTTCCGGTGCCACACCGGTCGGGTCGCCCAGGGCCGCTTAAGGCCTGCCCAGGCCAGCGGTGGAAGGCTTGTGCGGGACCTCAGGGGGCTTGCCCGGCTCCGCGGCGCAGGCTCGAAAGCCAACCGGTGGCCGTCCTTCATGTGACGGTCCGGCCCCAGCCCGGCCCGGCCCCGTCGCTCGGCAGATCGCGCAGCGGTCCGGTCAATACTTCTATGCCTACCTCCCCGGCACACCACCGTGAGCCAGACCGGACGGCCCACCGACACCTCGTCGGCCAAGGCGCGGAGTTGGACGGCCGTGCGGCTGATCAGGGTCAGAGCGCCGGGCGTCTCGAAGCCGTCGGCGAGCAGGGGGCGGCTGCCTTCTCCGTCGATGTGCACGCAGACGTCGAGGAACGGCAGGTTTGAAGGCCCTCCGATCGCGCATACGCCGTATTGACGCAGACTTTATACGAGCAGGTTGGAGACGCATCATGGGCATCATCGCGTGGATTCTCATCGGCCTCATCGCCGGTTTCATCGCCAAGGCGATCATGCCGGGCAAGGACCCGGGCGGCGTCATCATCACCATCCTGATCGGCATCGCCGGCGGCCTGCTGGGCGGCTTCCTCGGCAAGGTCATATTCGGCGTCGACTCCATCGACGGCTTCTTCGACCTCTCCACCTGGATCGCCGCCATCATCGGCTCCGTCATCCTCCTGGCCCTCTACCGCCTCATCACCGGAAACCGACGACACGCCTGAGCGCGTCTCCCCGGCCATGACGAACGGCTCCCCCTCTTCTCAGGGGGAGCCGTTCGTCATGGCCGGGCACTTCCACCCCCGTGCGGTACCCGCAGGACCGGGTGCCCTCCGGGACAAGGAGGTCATGGCGGCCGAAGCGGGCAAGCCCGTTTCACGGACATGGAGAATCCGGCCGGAGGGGTTCAGTCGTCGCCGGATTCCGCGATGCCGGAGGCGGCGCGGGGTGGTCGCGGCCCAGCACTTGAACCCGTCGGGGCCGTGGAGAAGCCTGGCGTCGCGCTTTCCGGCCGGAGCGGGAAATCCCGGGTCCTTCGCGCAGGCTCGCCGCAGTGCCTCTAGGGCGTGTGTCGAAAGTCCCGCCTGCCCGGCGGCGCCCGGCACGCACTCCCCCGTAGCCCTGCGGGCACGGGGGTACCCCCGGCCGCGTTGTCGGGGTCGCCCCGATACAACCGGTATCGGGGCGACCCTCCGCCTTGCGATCGCACGCACCGGACACCGCCGGGCCTGCCCTCCGGGCAGACGGCGCTACTTTCGACACACGCCCTAGACCGGAGACCACTTCCGACAGGTGTTGTTCGTACGCCGCACAGCCCGAGCGCCTGGTCGTCGCTGACCGGAGGCGTCGGTGGGGCCGCCCCGGCGGAACCGAGGCCGGCCACCGTGCTCCGGCACGGTTGTCGTCCTTGCCGAGGCCGGCGGATGTTCTGATGGGCGTCAGGCGTCAGAGCCACTGAGTCGGCTTTCGCTGCGGGCAAGAGGCCGTTCGTCTCGCTGTCGTCGGCTCACGCCCAGCCGGGGTTGATGGTCCGGGGAGCATTCTCCTGCGGGTGCGGGTTGCAAGGTCCTGATAGACGATGCTCGCGGGTGGACGGCCTGCCTCTTCCTTCTTCGACGTCCCCTGGAGGGGCAGCGCCGTCATGGGCTGCTCACGGCGGGGCGGCTGTACGAGACTTTCCAGAGCCACTCGTGTCGTGCAGGAGAGACAGGAGCTATCGGTGACTCAGAGTGTGGGCCTTGCTGAGATGGACGTATCGTCGGCGCATCCAATGCCGCCTGACGGCCAGCACGCGTCAGCGGCTGTGGAAGACGTGATCACTTCGGTGTCCTACATCGAAGCGGAGAGCAACAGCGGCAGCGGATCCGCCTTCAGCACCATGTTCAACCACCCCGAGGGGGTGGTGGTGGCCGGTGACGGCACCCTGTTCGTCTCCGAATACAACGGTCATCGGGTGCGGAAGGTGACCCCGGACGGCCAGAGGTTCACGGTGGCCGGAGACGGCACGGAGGGCGACGGAGGAGACGGCGGGCCCGCGACGGCCGCGCAGCTCCGCTGGCCTGGGGGGCTCGCGCTTGACGCCGGGGGGAACTTGTTCATCGCCGATCTCTACCGGGTGCGCAAGGTGACCCCGGACGGCGTGATCACCACAGCGGTCGACAGTCTGAACTGTCCGGTGGGCCTGGCGTTCGACAGCGCGGGAAACCTGTACATCGCCGAACGCGACAGGCACCGGGTGCAGAAGATGGCGCCGGACGGCACGATCACCACGGTGGTCGGCAGTGGGGGGAGTCTTGGCCGCTACGAGTACGGCTTCAGCGGGGACAACGGGCATGCGGCCGACGCCCTGCTCTCTTCGCCCCGCGGGCTGTGCGTGGACGGGGATGACAATCTCTACATCGCCGATTCGGGCAACAACCGGGTGCGCAAGGTGGACCGGGACGGCATCATCACAACGGTCGCGGGCACCGGGCAGGCCAGGTTCGGCGGGGACGGCGGGCAGGCCACCGAGGCCCTGCTCGACTGTCCCCATGGGCTCGCGCGGGACATCTACGGGAATCTGTACATCGCCGACAGGGGCAATCACCGCGTGCGCAAGGTGGACCGGGACGGCGTCGTCACGACGGTCGCGGGCACCGGACAGGACGTGTCCGGCGGGGACGGCGGGCAGGCTGAGCAGGCCGGGCTGCAGTCCCCCTACGGGCTGGCGATGGACCCGTGCGGCAACCTGTGCATCGCCGACGGCTACGGCTACCGGGTACGCAAGATCTCAGGCCCCCAGGAGCGGAGTATGGTGATCCGCCAGGTCAAGGTTCCGCAGGCCGGCCTCGGCGAGATTGCCGAGCTCACCGTGGAGATCACCGCCCGTCGTCCCGGGCAGGCCGTCGACGCCAAGACCGTCGTTCAGACGTTCACCGCGCCCACCGGCTTCGCCTTCGCCCAGTGGCCCACCTACTCCTACAACGGCGACGATGCGTGGAAGGGGAGCCTGAGCAGCCGGTTCGAGCGCGGCCGCAGGGTCATGGTCGTCACCAGCGGCCTGCACCTCAACACCCGCGCCGGGGACAAGGGCCCGCTCGTCTACACCATCCCGGTCGAAGCGGTGGACGCGGTGGATCCCGGCACATACCACGACGGGCAGCTGCTCGTGGGCCGCCACCCGGGCATCCGTCTGAGCGCCACCGTCACCACAGGCCCCCGGTTCGCCGTGACCCCGTCCTGGCCGCCGCAGAAGCTGGCGCGGGACGGCAGCGACTCCCGGTATCCGGGGGTGGAAGTCCGCCGGGAGGGAGAGGCTCCTGCGCAGATCATCACCGTGACCCTCCCCCCGGGAGCCGGCCTGGCCTTCAAGCCCGAGGGAGGAGAAAGACACCTGATGACCGTGCTCTCGCACAGCACGGTCGAGAAAAGGTACGAAGCAGAATTGTCCGACGACGGACAGACCCTGACCTGCCGGAACGTGGATCTCGGTCTCTCACAGCAGCATCCGCTGTCCGCCGTATGGGTCGCCGTGACCGCGACCACCACCGCGACGGTCGGATCCACCCACCTGACCTTCCGGGTGGGCGGTATCGAATCGGCCTCCACCACCGTCGAAGTCACAGAGGGATGAGGGCCCCGGCCTCCCGCCGGCCCTGAATGCGCCTCGGCCGGCTGCCTCCGTGCCGGGTCCGGTCGGCAGGAAGCAGCAGCGTGGGACGCAGGTGTCCGGGGGCGGGTGGTCGGGACCCGGCGCACGGTGTGATGCCACACCGGTAGGCACACCTTCCAGAGCGCTGGCCGGTGATGAGGAAAGTTCCCGCCCGATAGGGGCAGGCCTCCGTCCGCCTCGCCGTGCTCGGGTGCGGGACTCACCGAGCTGTCTCTGGTACTCCCCGCTGCGCCCCGAGGTCCTCCACTCCTACGGGGAGCGCGGCGACCGCGGCACCGATCGGCAGACCCTGCGGCACAGCCACAGCCCCTACCAGGACCGGGGCGGCGGGTCCGGTGGCCTGTGCTGCGGCGGGCAAGGAAAAGGCCAGGGCCGGGCCCGGCGACCGCGACGGCTGTGGCGGCGAACCGCGTCATGATCATCACGGACCGGTTCTAGGGCGTGTGTCGAAAGTCCCGCCTGCCCTCCGGGCAGACGGCGCTACTTTCGACACACGCCCTAAAGGGTGTTGCAGAAGGTCGGGTTCGGACAGGCCTGAATGGCGTTTGACCTGCCATTTCACCGGGTCATGGCGAGG
>NZ_JBIVSC010000022.1:0-94920 GCF_044756005.1 Streptomyces sp. NPDC092045
GCCACTCGCTACGACAAGACCCGCGAGTCCTACCAGGCCGCCGTCACCATCGCCTCAATCCTGCTCTGGATCTGACCTTTGAAGACGATCTCTAGAGCGGCTTGTACAGGTAGACGTCCTCCGCGCCGCCCGGGACCCCGGGCACGCGGCCCTTCTCCACGTAGCCGTGCCGCTCGTAGAAGGCCGGGGCCTGGAAGGTGTACGAGGAGACGCAGGCGCGGTCGCAGCCCCGGCGGCGGGCCTCGTCCTCGGCGGCGCGCAGGATCCTGCTCCCCCAGCCGTCGCGACGGCTGTCCTCGCGCACCCACAGCATGTCCACGGAGAGCAGCCCGCCCCAGGTCGAGGCCGTGAGCCCGCCCACGAGCGCGCCCTCCGCGTCCACGACCTTCACGGACAGCTCGCCCAGGTCGTCGGGGGTGGTGCCGGTCGCTTCGAGGTTGTACGCGTCGAGCCGCTCGCCCAGGTACGTGCCGAGCCCGGCGTCCTCGGCGCCGACGCTCAGGGCCGGTGCGCGGTGGTCTTCCGTCATGCCGCCCGAGTCTGGCACGGTTGCCCGCCGCCGGTGCGGCCCGGGTGACGACCCCGCGGGCGGCCTTGTCGAAGCGGTCCCGCCGGACCACCGCCCCGCCGCCCCGCCCGGGCTCCGGCTCCGGTGCCGGAGGGAGAGCGGCGGGCGCTCGGAAGTGGACGCTTCGGGAGTGCACGCTTCGGAAGTGGGCTCTTCGGGAGTGGACGCTTCAGCGGCGGGCTCTGTCGAGTCGGGCGTCCGACGGCGCGCGCGGAGGAGGGGCCCGCCGGTCACCGTGCGGTGATCGCGTGGAGTTCCTCCTCCGTGAGGGCGATGCCGAACAGCTCGCGCAGGGTGCCGTCCAGGGCCTCCGGGGCGAGTTCCCGCGTCGTGCGCGTCCCGTCGGGGCGGGTCGTGGCGAGGGTGAGGCCGTCCAGGCCGTGGTGGGCCTCCGGGGTCATGCGCTGGGCGTAGAGGCGGCGGACGAACGGGGAGCGCGGGTGCGTGCCGACGAAGTGGCTGGCGACGGCGTAGTCGATCGGGTACTGCTCGGTGAGGGTGAAGGTGTGCCGGTCGATCCAGCCGGACGGGCCCCGGTCGGGAGCGGTCTGGTGGAGCCACCAGTGGTCGACGCCGTGGGCGCCGGGCCGCCGCTCCAGCCGGTAGCGCCAGCCGTCGTACGCGGCGTGCGCCCCGTCGGCGAGCTCGACCGGCCCGAGGGGACCGGCCCCGTACCCGACGTCGCACAGCCACTCGCGGGCGTCGTCGCGGGCGGTCACGGCGAGCAGGCCGTGGGTCGCGGGCAGGACCTTGGGCACGCCGAGGCTGATCCGGCCCATCATGGCGGTGACGCGGAAGCCGAGGCGTTCGAGGGCGGCGGCGAAGAGGACGACGTGCTCGAAGCAGTAGCCGCCGCGACCGCCGTGGACGAGGCGGGCCTCGACGGAGGGCAGGTCGAGCGGCAGGTCCCGGCCGAGGACGGCGTGGACGTTCTCGAAGGGGATGCCGGTGGTGTGGGCGCGCTGGAGGTCCCGCAGGACGGCGAGGGTGGGCTCGCGGGGGCCTTCGTAGCCGATGCGGGCCAGGTAGGCGTCGAGGTCGAGCAGGTCGCCGGACCACCGGTCGGGGAGGTGGTCGGTCGGGCTGGGGACGGGGGCGCGGGGAACGGCGGTCGGGGCGCTCCCGGTGTCGGCGGGTCGAGTGGTCATGGCACCAGCCTCGTACCTCGACCGTTGTTGAGGTCAAGCCGCGGCGCGGAGAACCGGCGACCGGTTCTCCGCGCCGCGGCCGGGAGGGATCAGAACGTGCCGTTCAGGTCCCACCAGCCGTCGCTCTCGGGGGAACCCGTGTTGAGCGTGCCCTTGCCGGTGCCGCCGTAGAGCACCAGGATGCCGACGCCGCGGAGCCCGTCGTGGTTGTAGCTGCTGTTGGTGACCGCAACCAGGTCGTTGTGGCCGTCGCCGTTGTAGTCGCCGACGGTCAGCAGCGAGCCCATGGCGTTCCAGCCGGTGCCCAGGGACAGGCGGTTGCCGAAGCCGCCGCCGGCCTTGCCCGGGTAGAGCCACAGCTTGCCCGTGGACGGCTCGCGGGCGATCAGGTCGGCGCGGGTGTCGCCGTTCATGTCACCGGCGCCGACCAGGGAGTTCATGCCGTTCCAGCCGCCGGTGCCCATGAGCGCGCGGGGGCCGAGGGTGCCGGCGGTGGTGCCGGGGTACAGCCACAGCTTGCCCGTGGACTTCTCGACGGCGATCACGTCGAGGCGGGTGTCGCCGTTCATGTCGCCGAAGGCGAGGAACTGGCTCATGCCGTTCCAGCCGCCGGTGCCGATGAGCGTGCGGGCGCCGAGGGTGCCCTTGCCCGTCCCCGGGTACAGCCAGAGCTTGCCCGTGGCCGCCTCGCGGGCGATCACGTCCTCCTTGCCGTCACCGCTGAGGTCGCCGTGGCGCGTGAGCGTGTTGAAGGCGTTCCAGCCGCCGGTGCCGACGAGCTGCCCGCTTCCGTCGCCGGGCAGGAACCAGAGCCGGCCCGCCTTGTCGCGGGCGAGGACGTCCGCCTTCCGGTCGTTGTTCAGGTCGCCGAAGCCGGACGCCTTGGGAGAGGTGGCCGCGTACCAGTCCGGGTAGGGCTCCATCACGCATTCGCGCTCGGTGGTGACCAGCTTCACCGAGCTGACGGTGGTGCTGCCGGGGCCGCCCCACTCGGAGCCCGAGGGGCTGGACTCGACGACGCCGACCATGCCGTCGAGGCCGTAGTCCGGGTCGTCGTACAGGCAGACGGCCCGGTTCGTGCGGTTGACGACCGAGCGGAACGCGTTGTCCCAGGCGCCCAGCTTCGCCGCGCTCGTGTTCGTCTTGTACATCGTGCCGGTGGCGTTGTCGGTCTTCCAGGCACAGAAGTAGCCCGCCGGGCAGTCCGTGGCCGCGGCCTGGGCCGGCGCCGCGCCCGCGCCCAGCAGACCGAACGAAGCGAGCCCCAGCGTCGTGGCCGCCGCGGCCAGGCGCCGCGGGATGGATATGCGCATTCATTTCCTCCTCGGGCGGCACGGAGATGCTCTCGACGTACCGCGAGGAGGAAGGTATCCGGTCGCGGCCTCCGGTCGTCGGGCGGGGCACTCCACTCACCCCCTAGGGGGTGAGGACTCCGTTCAGGAAGGGCTCCACGGCCTCGCGCCACGCGTCCGGGTGCTCGTAGTGGAGGAGGTGGCCGGCGTCGGGGATCTCCGCGTACTCCCCGTGCGGGAGGACCCGGACCATCTCCTGGGCCTCGGCGCGGCCCAGTTCGCCGTCCAGGCCCCGGACGACGAGGGTCGGGCAGCGGACCTGGGCGAGCGAGTCCCAGTGGGCGTCGTGGACCCAGGTCTCGCGGGAGGTCAGCATCTGCTCCGGGTCGAAGACCGGGCGCCAGCCGTCGGCGCGCTCGGTCATCACCTCGGCGAAGAAGGCGCCCCGGGCCGGGTTCGGGGTCTCCACCCAGGGGTCCTCGTCGCCGAACCAGCGGTGGACGGCCTCCAGGGACGGGAAGGGCGCCGGCCAGCTCCGGAACCAGTCCTGCCAGGCGCGCTGCGAGGCCGCGCCGAGGGCGGAGGCGCGCATGTCGCAGATGACGAGGGCGCGGACGAGGTCCGGGCGCTCGGCGGCGAGCTGCCAGGCCGTCAGGGCGCCCATGGAGTGGCCGATCAGGGTCACGGGGCCGAGGCCGAGCCGCTCGACGACGGCGGCCGCGTCCGCCACGTACGCCTCGCGCGTGAACGGTCCGGCGGCGGGCTTCTCGCTGCCGCCGTGGCCGCGCTGGTCGAGGGCGACGAGCCGGTGCCCGCCGGTGAGACGGCTCGCGGCGCGGGCCCAGTGGCCGCCGTGGCCCATCAGTCCGTGGAGGAGTAACACGCCGGGGCCGGTGGCCCGGGAGGCGGGCGGCTCCGGGGCGGGACGGCCGCCCGGACGCGGAACGGCGCCCCGGCCGGGGCCGGGCTGCGGGACGATGCCGGGGACGGCGCGGCCGGGAGCGGTGCCGCGGCCGGGGGCGCCGCCGCCCGTGCCGTCCCCGCCCGTCGTGCCGCCGCCCGCGGTGCCGTTCGCGCTGTCGGCGTCCCCGGGTCCGGCCGTGTAGTCCCAGGCCGTCAGCCGGACGCCGTCGGCCCCGGTGACGTCGAGTCGTCGCGCCATGTCTCCGGCACCCCCTCTTTTCCGTCGAACCTCGCCAGAGTATCGAACTCGCATTCGAAAATGCTCTCCTGCCACACAACACCCCTCGTTCGAGTGACAGGCCTCAAGGATTGACGCCCGTGACCGAGGGGAGATCTTGAGCGGGAGGCGGACCGCTCGGGGAAAAACGGTCCGCGGGGAACGACCTTGAGAGCTCGGGGCTCCAGGTCGGAACCGGGGAGGACAGGCCCCGGCGCCCAAGGGCGCCGGGGCCCTCTGTCTTCGGTGGCGTCGTTCGCGGCCCTCACGGCCCCACCCCCTCCACGCCCGGCTCGTACCAGCGTGGCACGCCGAAGGGGCGGGCGTGGCCATTCCGACGTAAACCGGGGCGGTGTCACGGGAGCGGCGGCCGGATGCCGGGCGGCCCGGCGCGGAGCCGGGGGCGCGGAGCCCGGCGGTCCGGCGGTCCGGCGCAGAGCACGGGACCCGGCGCGGAGCACGGGAACCCGGCACGGAGCACGGGAGCCCGGCGCGGATGCCAGCGGTCCGGCCCGGAGCCCGACCCCGTACCGCCCCGCACGCGGAGGAGCCGCGTACCCGCACACGCGAAAGGGCCGCCCCCGGCCTCTCGGCCCGGGACGGCCCCGCTCCGCGCTCCGCCGTTCCCCGGCGGAGCCTCGTCTCAGCGCTTCGCGACGAACACGTGCGCCGCGACCTCCGCGTCCAGCTCGGCGGCCTCGCCGCTGCTGCCCACCAGGACGCCGCCCGCGGACTCCGAGACGGAGACCACGGAGCCGGGCTGCACGCCCGCGCGCCGCAGGGTGTACATCAGCTGGGCGTCCGTCTGGATCGGCTCGCCGATCCGGCGCACGACCACCGTCTTGCCGCCGCTCGCGTCCAGGTCCGCGAGGGAGACCATCGAGTCGTCGAGGAAGGCCTCGGCCTCCGCCTTCTCGCCCAGCTCCTCCAGGCCCGGGATCGGGTTCCCGTACGGCGACTCCGTCGGGTGCCGCAGCAGCTCCAGGACCCGCCGCTCCACGGCTTCGCTCATCACGTGCTCCCAGCGGCACGCCTCCGCGTGGACCTGCTCCCACTCCAGGCCGATCACGTCGACGAGCAGACACTCCGCGAGGCGGTGCTTGCGCATCACGCGGGTGGCGAGGCGGCGGCCCTCGTCGGTGAGCTCCAGGTGGCGGTCGCTCGCCACGGCCACCAGGCCGTCGCGCTCCATCCGGGCCACCGTCTGGCTCACCGTGGGGCCGCTCTGGTCGAGCCGCTCGGCGATCCGGGCACGCATGGGGACCACACCTTCCTCCTCAAGCTCGAGGATGGTGCGGAGATACATCTCCGTTGTGTCGATCAGTCCGGACATACGTGCCCCTCGATGAGTCGTGCGCTGGCCCTGCCCCAATTCTGACGCATCGGACGGACAACCGGGCCTCGCCCGGGTGAGGCGGTACCGCAGACGGTATTGACAGAGCAATGGTCCAGACCGCACCGTGATCGGCGACCACGACGAGAAGGAGCCGCCGCGATGGGCGAGAGCAAGCTGGCCGGACAGTTCTTCGACGCCGCGATCGGTCTGCTCCAGGAGGTGCGCGACGGGGACTCCGCCGAGATCGCCGCCGCCGGGGAGGCCATCGCCGAGGCCGTCGCGAACGGCAACCGGCTCTTCGCGTTCGGCGCGGGCCACTCCTCCCTCGCCGCGCAGGACGTCGTCTACCGGGCCGGCGGCCTGGCGCTCATGAACCTGCTCGCCGTCCCCGGCGTCGTCGGCGTCGACGTCATGCCGGCCACCCTCGGCTCCGCCCTGGAGCGGGTCGACGGCCTCGCGGGCGCGGTCCTCGACTCCTCCCCCGCCAAGGCCGGGGACGTCCTGATCGTCATCTCCCTCTCCGGGCGCAACGCCCTGCCCGTCGAGATGGCCATGAACGCCCGCGCGCTCGGCCTCACCGTCATCGGGGTCACCTCGGTGGCGTACGCGACGGAGACGAAGTCCCGGCACGTCTCGGGCACCTACCTCAAGGACCACTGCGACGTCGTCCTCGACTCCCGGATCGCCGTCGGCGACGCGGAGCTGACCCACGAGGGCATCGAGGCCCCCTTCGCGCCCGCGTCCACCGTCGTCACCAGCGCCCTCATGCAGGCCACGCTGGCCGCCGCCGCCGAGGAGCTCGTGCGGCGCGGCATCGAGCCGCCGCTGCTGCGCTCGGGGAACGTGGACGGCGGGCACGAGTGGAACGGGCGCGTCATGACGGAGTACGGGGACCGGATCTTCTACCGGCGCTGACGGCGGGGGGCCCGGCCGGGAAGCCGGGCCCCCCGCGCCCCTCACTCGCCCCGGCGGAGGTCCAGGAGCTCCGTCACGCGGGTGAAGCCGTCCGCGCCGTACCCCCGGTCCACGGCGCGGCGGGTCAGGGCGGCCGTGGCGCGCATGACGCTCGCGTCGATCCCGTGGCCCTCGGCGGCGTGCACGACGTGCTCCATCGTCGACAGGCCCGAGGTGAGCGGGTTGCCCTCGCCCGAGTACGTGCGGTCGTCCACGTCCCCCGCCCACTCCTCGAACAGCGGCGGCAGGATCGCCCCGATCCCCTGCGCGAACGGCGCCAGCTCCCGGGCCGTGATCCCCTCCGCGCGGGCGAGCGCGAGGGCGTGGACGTACCCCGACATCGACGTCCAGAAGATGTCGAGCAGCGCCACGTCGTACGCGGCGGCCCGGCCGATGTCCTCGCCCAGGTGCGTGTGGGAGCCGCTCAGCGCGTCGAGCACCGGGCGGTGTTCGAGATAGAGCGGCTCCGGACCCCCGTACAGGAACACGCCCTCGGGCGTGCCGATGGTCGGGGTCGGGGTCATGATGGCTCCGTCCAGGTACCCGATGCCGTGCTCCGCGGCCCAGCGGCCGGTGTCGCGCGCCCGGTCAGGGACGTCGGCGCTCAGGTTCGCCACCGTCCGGCCCCTGAGCGCGTCCGTGACGGCCGGCCGGCGCAGTACGGCGTCGGTGGCGTCGTAGTTGACCAGGCAGATCACCGTCAGGGCGCTCGCGGCGACCGCCTCCTCGGCGCTCGCGGCCGGGACCGCGCCCCGCTCGACCAGGTCGCCCTCCCGGCCCGGGGTCCTGTTCCACACGGTGGTCCGGACCCCGGCGGCCAGGAACGCGCCGGCCAGCGCCCGGCCCATCGGCCCGAGCCCGAGGACGGTGACGGAGTGCCGCTCGGCGGCCGGCTGGAGGGAAGAAGGCATGGCGGTGTTTCCTTTGTCTGTCGTGAACGTCTGTCGTGAAGGGCGTGGGGCGACGCGCGCGTCCGCCGTGGAGCGGGCGCGGGCGACCGAACGAGGAGAGGGGCGCGCATGGCGAGCCGCCGGGGCCAGGAAACGGACGTCTGCGGTGTCACGGCCGCGATCTCCGTGATCGACGGCAAGTGGAAGACGTCGCTGCTGTGGCTGCTGGAGTCCGGGCCGCAGCGGCCCGGCGAACTGCGCCGCGGGCTCCCCGGGATCAGCGAGAAGGTGCTGACCCAGGCGCTGCGGGAGATGGCGGAGGACGGCCTCGTCCACCGCGAGGCGCACGACGTCCTGCCGCCGAAGACCGTCTACTCGCTGACGGAGGCCGGACGCGAACTGTCCGCCCTGCTCGGCCCCTTGTCGGACTGGGGCCACCGGCGTCTGGACCGGCTCGCGGAAGCGCGGACCGCTTCCTGAGGCCCCGTCGCTCCCCTCTCGCCCGGGCCCGACACCAGGTTCTCCCGGGCGCCGGGGAGCGACAAGTACCCACAAAAAAGTGGGTGTCGAGGAGCGCGCCGGGCCGGGACGCCGGGGCCTGCCGGCACACCGGGTCGGCACGCCGGTCCGGTGTGCCGGGTCAGTACGCCGCGGGCCCGTCCCTGAGGGCCAGGAACGACGCGACCCCCGTCGCCACCGACTCCGCGAAGACCGCGTCCTCGCGCTCGAAGGCCGGGCGGCAGGCGGCCCGCAGGAAGGTGAGGACGCCCAGGGTCCGGGCCCGGGAGCGCAGCACCACGCACAGGGCGTGCGCCGCGTCGCCGGGCCACTGGTGGGCCTCCGCCCACACCTCGGCGGTGCGGCCCGCGCTCGCCCGGACCGTGCCCGCGCGGTCCCAGGCCTGGAGCGCCGGGTGCCTCGGCCCGTACCGCAGCGGGATGCCGCCGCCCACGGGCGGGGAGGACGGGCCGGGGGCGGTCGCCGGGACGGCCAGGGCCCGCGTCAGACGGCGGTCGCCCGCCTCCCGGTCCACCAGCGCGTGGTCCGCGAACCCGGCGAGCGAGAACTCCAGGAGCACCGCCGCCGCCTCCGCCGGGTCCTCGCACTCGGCCGCCGCTGCGCCCGCCCGGTGCAGCTGGCTCCACCGGAACCGCAGCCGGTCCGCCTCGCGCGCCGCGAGCCGCTCCTCGGTGACGTCCTGGAACAGCCAGGCCACCCCCAGCGGCACCGCCGCCTCCGTCATCGGGGACGCGAGCCGCAGGAAGCCGCTGCGCCAGCAGCGCCGCCGCTCCCCCGAGGGCGTCCGCAGCGTCACCCACACCTCGGCGGGCGAGGGCGGGGTGCCCTCCGCCAGGACGTGCTGGAAGGCGGCCTCCAGCTCCTCGGCGCCGTGCACGACGACGTCGCCGAGCGGGCGCCCGAGCAGGGTGGTGCGCCCGGCCCCGAAGGACCGGGCCGCGTGGGCGTTGACCATGGCGGGGCGCAGGTCGGCGTCGACCAGGACGACGCCCCAGGAGGCGTCGTCGAACAGGGCCTCGCTGAGGGCGACCGAACGCTCCAGGTCGAGCTGGACGTGGACCTCGCTGAACGCGCAGTACACCCCGGCCGGCGCGCCGTCCGCGCCCCGCACCCCGGCCGCCTGGCTCCGCACGAGCACCCGCCCGCCGTCCTTGCGGAACAGCACGAACTCGTGGACCTGCCGCCCGGCCCCCTTCATGGCCCCCATCAGGCGCCCCAGGGTCTCCTCGGCGTCCGCGCTCCGCGCCGCCCAGCCCTCGAACCCGCGCCGCCCGACGGCCTCCCCGGCGGACCACCCGAGGATCCGCTCGGCCTCCCGGTTCCAGTGCGTGACCGTCCCGTCGGCGTCGAACGCACAGAGCGCCGCGTCCATCCCGTCGAGCAGCGCGGCCAGCAGATCGGCCCCCGCCCCGGGAACCGAAGCGGCCTCACTCGTGGACTCCGCGAAAGCACTCACCCGACACCCCCCATGCTGTGGACCATTCAACTGGAACGTGACGCAGAGCACACCACCTTCGTCCACATTGTTTCCTCCCGGAAACGAACGGGAGCGGACGAACGGGCCCCTCGGACGGGGCGCGGAGGGCGTCCCCGACGACGCGAAAAAATCCCTTGAAGGGCGTCGGGGCGGTGCCTAGGGTGGAGGTACACGCGAAAGGAGGTGATCCGAAAAAATGGTTTCTTTTCGGACTCGTGAGGTGATTGCGGGCTAAGGCCTGCCGTCGCACTCTGTGCACCTCGGCAGGCCAGTCTGCCGAAGACCAACGCAGTCACCCGACCCGTGAGTCGCCGGTCAGTCCGGCCGGCTCCCGTCCGACCCAGGCGCCTGGGCGGACGGGACCAAGGCTCACGGGTCGTCCGCGTCTCCGGGGCCCCGGGCCCTCACGGGGCCAGGCGCTCCACCCGCCAGGACTCCCCGCCGTCCTCGCGGACGTAGCGCAGGCGGTCGTGGAGGCGGTTCTCGTGGCCCTGCCAGAACTCGACCGCGTCCGGGACGACCCGGACGCCGCCCCAGTGCGGCGGGACCGGGACCTGGGCGCCCTCGGGGTAGCGGGCCGCCAGTTCCCCGTAGCGGGCGAGCAGCTCCTCGCGGGAGGCGATCACCGAGGACTGCGGGCTGGCCCAGGCGCCGAGCCGGGAGCCGTGCGGGCGGGTGCGGAAGTACGCCACCGTCTCGTCGCGCCCGACGCGCTCGGCGCGGCCCGTGACGACGACCTGGCGGGCCGCCGGGTGCCAGGGGAAGAGCAGCGAGGCGTACGGGTTGGCCGCCAGCTCCCGGCCCTTGCGGGAGTCGTAGTTGGTGAAGAAGACGAAGCCGGCCCCGTCGTAGTGCTTGAGCAGGACCGTCCGGGAGGACGGGCGGCCGTCGGGGGTCGCGGTGGAGACCACCATCGCGTTCGGCTCGTGGATCGCCGGGTCCTCCGCCGCCTCCCTGAACCAGCGGGTGAACTGCGCGACCGGCTCGGGCGCGAGGTCGGCCGGGGTCAGTTCCGTGGTCCGGTACTGCTCGCGCATGCCGGCGGGGTCCGGGGCGCCGCCGGTCGCCGGGCGGTGCGTGGGATCGTCGCTCGCGGAATCGGTCACGGGGCCATTCTGCGGCAGCGGGCCAGTCTGCCCGGCACCGGAGGGCCCTAATCCTTCCCCGCCGGATCGGCGGAGTGTGCCGGATGTCACGCTTCCCCGCATCATCGGAACCGTACAGACTCTTCGGCTGGATGACTGTTGATTCCCGCCATCGGTCAACCCGCTTGATCGATCATCGATAGAGGAGCCGCCTGATGTCCGACTTCGTACCCGGGCTCGAGGGAGTCGTCGCGTTCGAGACGGAGATCGCCGAACCCGACAAGGAGGGCGGCGCCCTCCGCTACCGCGGCGTCGACATCGAGGACCTCGTCGGCCACGTCTCGTTCGGCAACGTCTGGGGCCTGCTCGTCGACGGCGCCTTCAACCCCGGCCTGCCCGCAGCCGAACCGTTCCCGATCCCCGTCCACTCCGGCGACATCCGCGTCGACGTGCAGTCCGCGCTCGCGATGCTCGCGCCCGTCTGGGGCCTCAAACCGCTCCTCGACATCTCGCCCGAGCAGGCCCGCGACGACCTCGCCCGCGCCGCCGTCATGGCCCTCTCGTACGTCGCGCAGTCCGCGCGCGGCCAGGGCCTCCCGATGGTCCCGCAGAGCGAGATCGACAAGGCGCAGTCCGTCGTCGAGCGGTTCATGATCCGCTGGCGCGGCGAGCCCGACCCGAAGCACGTCAAGGCCGTCGACGCCTACTGGACCTCCGCCGCCGAGCACGGCATGAACGCCTCCACGTTCACCGCCCGCGTCATCGCCTCCACCGGCGCCGACGTGGCCGCCGCGCTCTCCGGCGCCGTCGGCGCCATGTCCGGCCCGCTGCACGGCGGCGCGCCCTCCCGCGTCCTCGGCATGATCGAGGAGATCGAGCGGACCGGCGACGCCACCGCGTACGTCAAGCAGGCCCTCGACAAGGGCGAGCGGCTCATGGGCTTCGGCCACCGCGTCTACCGCGCCGAGGACCCCCGCGCCCGCGTGCTGCGCCGCACCGCCAAAGAGCTGGCCGCGCCGCGCTTCGAGGTCGCCGAGGCCCTGGAGAAGGCCGCCCTGGAGGAGCTGCACAACCGGCGTCCCGACCGCGTCCTGGCGACCAACGTCGAGTTCTGGGCGGCCATCGTCCTCGACTTCGCCGAGGTCCCGGCGCACATGTTCACCTCGATGTTCTCCTGTGCGCGCACGGCCGGCTGGTCGGCGCACATCCTGGAGCAGAAGCGCACCGGCCGCCTGGTCCGCCCCTCGGCCCGCTACACGGGTCCCGGCCGCCGGGACCCGCGCGACATCGAGGGCTACGCCGACATCGCCGGCTGACCCTCGGGGTGCGGCAGGAGCTCCGCGTGGTGGCGGGCCGCCACCGACGGGTGGGCGCGGAGCTTCCCCTTCAGGGCGTTGCGCCCGTACTCCGCGAACAGCGGGTTCGACGGGTCCGTGGTGACGCCCGGCGCCGTGGAGGCGTGCGGGAAGTCCAGCGGGGCGATCCGGGCGTCGAGCCGCGGGTTGTAGAAGAACGGGACGGAGAACCGTTCCGTCGCGCCGGGCGGGGAGACCACCCGGTGGTTGGTGGCGATCAGGTAGCCGTTCGTGGCCACTTCGAGCAGCTCGCCCAGGTTGACGACGAACGCGCCGGGCAGCGGCGGCACGTCGTGGAAGTCACCGTCCTCGCGCTGGACCTGGAGCCCGCCCACCTGGTCCTGGAGCAGCAGGGTCAGGAAGCCGTAGTCCTTGTGGGCGCCCACGCCCTGCTCGTCGCCCTCGCCGCTGCTGCCCGGGTAGCGCACCAGCTTGAGCTGCGGGTGGGCGTGCGGGCCGAAGATGTCGTCGTAGAAGTCCTCGGGCGCGCCGATCGAGGCGAGGAGCTCGTGCAGCAGGCGCTCGGCGACGCCGCTGAGCCGGTCGATCCAGTGCAGGGCGGCGGTGCGCAGCTCGGGCAGGGCCCCGGGCCACTGGTTGGGGCCTTCGAGCCACCAGTACGGGGCCTCCCAGGGCGCGGGGACGTGCGCGGGGCGCTCGGCGCCGATGTCCAGCTGGTCGCGCCAGTCGCGAGCGCCCCGCGTCCGTTCGTCGCCGATGCGGGTGTAGCCGCGGAAGTGCGGCGAGTTCACGTTGTCGAGGGCGAGCCGGTCGGCCTCGGGCAGCGCGAAGAAGGCGCGCATGGCGGAGGTGAGGGCCCCCGTCTCGGCCTCGGTCACCCCGTGCCCGACGAGCTGGAAGAAGCCCACGTCGTGGGCGGCCGAGTGGAGCTGGGCGTGGAGCAGCCTGCGGGCCTGCGGGCCGCGGTCGGCGGCGGAGAGGTCCACGATGGGGAGCTGCGAGGAGTACGAGCTGCTGGTCATGAGGTGTCCGCGGGGTCTACGGGTGCCCGGGGCGGCCGCCGGGGGTGGGGCGGGTGCCGCGGGTGCCGGTCTGCTGGTGCTCGGTGACGGACCCGGAGGGGTGGGTGGAGAGGTACCCCGGAAGGTCTGGGAGGGCCGGGCGGGTCCGGAGGACCCGGGAGGCCCGGGGGCCGGAGAGGCCGGTGGCCTGCCGGGAGACGGGAGGCCGGGGCCCGGGAGGCCGTGGGGTCAGACGGAGCGTCGACAGCTCATGCTCGTGACGCGGACGAAGTCCACGTGGCGACGGCGTACGAGCGGAGGCATGCGAACAGGGTACTGCGAGGGGGCCGGGAGGGGTGTGGCGCGGGTCACGCGACGGGGCGTTCCTCCCGGTCGGGGGCGTGCCGCCCCGTCCGGCGGTCGTGGTGCGGGCCCCGTCGCTACCTCAGCGCCTCGTTCACCAGCCGTGCCCACTGGGCGACCACCCGTTCGCGGCGGGCGCGGTCGTCGGTGAGGAGGGTGGCGAGGCCGAGGCCGCGGGCCATGTCCAGGAGGCCCTGGACGGTCTCGCGGACGCCGGGGCGGGACTCGTCGGCGCCGAGGACCTCGACGGCGATGCGGTGGGACTCGCGGCCGACGCGGGCCTCCAGCTCGGTGACGCGGGCGCGGAGCTGGTCCTCGCCGGTGGCGGCGACCCAGAGGTGGAGGGCGGCCCGGAAGAGGGGGCCGGTGTAGAGGTCGACGAGGGCGGCGACGGCGGCCGCGCGGTCGTCGGAGGGCAGCGCCCGCAGCGCCTGGGAACGCTCCTCGGCGACGTACTCGACGGCGGCCGTGAAGAGGTCCTCGCGGGTGGGGAAGTGGTGCTGGGCGGCGCCCCGGGAGACGCCGGCCCGTTCCGCCACCACGGAGACCGTCGAGCCCGCCCAGCCGTGCTCGGCCAGGCAGGACACGGCGGCCTCCAGGAGCCGCTGCCGGGTGGCGCGGCTCCGGTCCTGCTTGGGTGCGGTCACAGCCGCCATGCGGGGTCCCGTCGTTCGAGGAAGGCCGTCATCCCTTCGCGCGCCTCGGCGGAGGCGAAGAGCGTGGCCGACCTCTGCACCAGGTCCTCCGCGTCGCTCTCGAAGGTCTCCAGGACTTTAGCGGTGACCAGCCGTTTCGATTCCCGCAGGCCCTGCGGGGAGGCGGCACGCAGGGCGTCGAGGATGCCGTCGAGGGCGTCGTCCCCGGCCGTCACCAGGCCCATGGCGACGGCCTCCGGCACCCCGAACCGCTCGCCCGTCAGGTAGTAGCGGGCCGCCGCGCGCGGTTCCAGCCTCGGCAGGAGGGTCAGGGAGACGACCGCGGGCGCGACCCCGATCCGCACCTCCGTGAGGGCGAAGTCCGCCCCCTCCCCCGCCACCACCAGGTCGCACGCGCCGAGCAGGCCGAGGCCTCCCGCGCGCGCGTGGCCGGTGACCCGGCCGACGACGGGCTTCGGCAGCTCGACGATCCGCCGCAGCAGGGCGACGAAGTCGTACGGGCTCGGGGGCGCCTTCAGGTCGGCGCCCGCGCTGAAGGTGGTGCCGGCGTGGTCGAGGACCACGGCCCGTACGCCCGGGTCCTTGCCGCACGCGGCGAGCGCGTCGGCGAGTTCGCCGACGAGGGCGGCGGAGAGGGCGTTGCGGGTGGCGGGCGAGTTCAGCGTGAGGGTGGTGACGCCCCGTTCCTCGGACGTGGTGACGAGTGTGGTCATGCGCGTTCCCTCAGTTCCCTTCGGAGGATCTTCCCGGACGCCGCCCGGGGGACGGCGTCGACGAACTCCACGTCGCGGACCTTCTTGTACGGGGAGACGCGCGCGGCGACGTGCGCGACGACCTCCTCGGCGGTGAGGCCGGGCGCGGAGGGCTGGCGGACGACGAAGGCCTTGGGGATCTCGGTGCCCTCGGCGTCGGTGACGCCGATGACGGCGGCGTCGGCGATGCCCTCGTGGGTGAGGAGCAGCGCCTCCAGTTCGGCGGGGGCGACCTGGAAGCCCTTGTACTTGATGAGTTCCTTGACGCGGTCGACGACGAAGAGCCAGCCGTCGTCGTCGACGCGCCCGACGTCGCCGGTGCGGACCCACCCTTCGGCGTCGATCATGGCGGCGGTGGCGTCGGGGCGGCCCAGGTAGCCCTTCATGACCTGGGGCCCGCGGATGGCGATCTCGCCCTCCTCGCCGGGGGCGGCGTCCTTCGCGGGGTCGTCGAGGGAGAGGATCCGCATCTCGGTGGAGGGCAGGAGCCTGCCGACGGTGCCGGGCGGGGGCGTCTCGGCGTCGAGCGGGACGACGTGGGTGCCCGGGGACAGCTCGGTCATGCCGTACGCCTGCCGGACCGGCGGGAGCCCGAGCCGCTTCGAGCAGGCCTCGGCGAGGGCGGCGTCGAGCGGGGCGGCGGCGCTGACGATGTACTCCAGGGAGGACAGGTCGTAGTCGGCGACGGCCGGGTGCTTGGCGAGGGCGAGGACGATCGGCGGGGCGACGTACAGGCCGTTGATGCGGTGCTCCTGGACGGCGCGCAGGAAGGTGTCGAGCTCGAAGCGGGGCTGGACGACGACGGTGGCGCCCTGGCGGAGGGGCGCGTTCATGAGGGCGGTGAGCCCGTAGATGTGGAAGAAGGGCAGGACGGCGAGGATCCGGTCGCCCGGTCCCATCGGGATGAACGGCTCCAGCTGGGCGAGGTTGGTCGCGATCGAGGTGTGCGTGAGCATCACCCCCTTGGGTACCCCGGTCGTGCCGGACGAATACGGGAGGGCGGCGACGTCCTCGTCGGGGTCGACCTCGATGTCGGGGACGGGCCCGGTGGAGCCGAGGAAGGCCTGGAGCGAGCGGACGGTCTCCCCCGCCGGGGGCTGGTCGCAGAGGAAGATCTCCTCGATCCCGCCCGCGAGTTCGGCCGCCGCGCGGGCGGCGGGGAGCAGGGGCGAGACGGTGACGATCCAGCGGGCGGAGGAGTCGCGGAGCTGCTTGGCGAACTCGGCGGGGGTGGCGAGCGGGTGGACGGTGGTGACGGCCGCGCCGGCGCGGGTGGCGGCGTAGAAGGCGACGGGGAAGAGCACGGTGTTGGGGCTGTGCAGGGCGAGCACGTCGCCCTTGCGGACGCCGGCCTCGGCGAGCCCGGCGGCGACGAGCCGGTGGAAGGCGTCGACCTGGGCGTACGTGAGGGTGAGCGCGCCCTCCGCGCCGGAGCCGTCGACGAGGGCCGGGGTGTCGCCGTACTCGGCCGCGCGGCCGAGGACCGCGTCGTGGATGGGGAGCGAGACGGTCCGGACGTCCTCGTACGCGCTGTGGAACACCATGTGTGACCCCCTGGAGAGGTGGAAGGTGAGCGACAGGATCGCGGGTGGGGCGGCGACTTGGGGAGACCTTGTCAGTACCCCGTAGAACAATCAAGCACGCATGCATGATTTCGGGGAGGGTGCGGGACGGGCCCCTCCAGCCCTCGCGTGCGGGGGGGGTCCTCCAGGGACCCCGGGCGCGGGCGGCCCTTCAGGGGCCCCTCAGGGGCCTTGGGCGCGGGTGGTCCCCCAGGGGTTCCGGAGTCGGGCGGGTCCCCCAGGGGGCCCGGGTGTGGGCGGTCCTCCAGGACCCCCGGGGTCGGCGGGCTCGTGACCCCGGGGGTCCTGGCGGGTGTCCGGGTGCCCGGGGGCACCCGCCGGGGCGGGCCGGGGGCCGACCCGTACGGAGTCGGCCCCCGGCGGCACCTCCCCCGGCCGGACCGGCGTCAGTTCTCGCAGGCCACGCCGTCGCCGTCGCGGTCGAGGCGACGGCTGTGGCCGGGATCGCCCACGCGGACGGGCGCGGCGCCGGCGGCACGGGCGGCCGCGCAGTCGGCGCAGGAGACGTCCTCGTCGGCGGCGTCCCGCGTGGGCTCCGGCTCGGGTTCCGGGGCCGGCGGGAGTACCAGGCGGTGCGGGAGGGCGATCGGCGCGGCGTGACGGCGGTCCCGGGCACCGCGCTCGCCGGCACGGCCCTGTTCGTCCTCGTCGCCGGCGGGGCCCGGCGGGCCGATGTCGGGTCCGTCGAGGCCGTCAGGGCCGTCAGGGCCGTCAGAGCCGTCGGGGCCGTCGGGGCCGTCGGGGCCGTCGGGGCCGTCGGGGCCGTCGGGGCCGTCGGGGCCGTCGGGGCCGTCGGGGCCGTCGGGGCCGTCAGGGCCGTCAGTACGACTTCGGCAGCCCCAGCGTCTGGTGGGACACGTAGTTGAGGATCATCTCCCGGCTGACGGGGGCGATCCGGGCCACCCGGGCCGCCGTGATCAGGCGCGCGAGGCCGAACTCCTTGGTGAGGCCGTTGCCGCCGAGGGTGTGGACGGCCTGGTCGACCGCCTTCACGCAGGCCTCGGCGGCGGCGTACTTGGCCATGTTCGCGGCCTCGCCCGCGCCGAAGTCGTCGCCCGCGTCGTAGAGCTGCGCCGCCTTCGCCATCATCAGGCGGGCCAGCTCCAGTTCGATGTGCGCCTGGGCCAGGGGGTGGGCGACGGCCTGGTGGGCGCCGATCGGGGCCTTCCAGACCTGGCGCTGCTTCGCGTACGTCACGGCCTGCGCGAGCGCGTACCGGCCCATGCCGATCGCGAACGCGGCCGTCATGATCCGCTCCGGGTTGAGCCCCGCGAAGAGCTGGAGGAGGCCCGCGT
This sequence comes from Streptomyces sp. NPDC092045, assembly GCF_044756005.1. Lineage (NCBI taxonomy): Bacteria > Bacillati > Actinomycetota > Actinomycetes > Kitasatosporales > Streptomycetaceae > Streptomyces > Streptomyces sp. NPDC092045. Next base: position 17,416 of record NZ_JBIVSC010000022.1, read on the forward strand.
CCTCGTCGCCCACGAGCGCGTCCTCCGGCAGGCGCACGTCGTCGAGGGTCAGCTCGAACTGCTTCTCGTCCGCGTCGAGTTCCATCTCGATGTGGCGGCGCCCGAAGCCGGGGGCGTCGCGCGGCACGATGAAGAGGCAGGGCTTGAGCTTCCCCGTGCGGGCGTCCGACGTGCGGCCCACGATCAGGGTCGCGTCCGCGATGTCCACGCCCGAGACGAAGACCTTCCGGCCGTTGAGGACCCAGCCCTCCTCGGTGCGGGTCGCCGTGGTCGTGATCCGGTGCGAGTTCGATCCGGCGTCGGGCTCGGTGATGCCGAACGCCATCGTCCTCGTGCCGTCCGCGAGCCCCGGCAGCCAGGCCCGCTTCTGCTCCTCCGTGCCGAAGCGGGAGATGACCGTGCCGCAGATCGCGGGCGACACCACCATCATCAGGAGCGGCGCGCCGGCCGCGCCCGCCTCCTCCAGGACGATGGACAGCTCGGCCATGCCGCCGCCCCCGCCGCCGTACTCCTCGGGCAGGTTCACGCCCAGGTAGCCGAGCTTCCCGGCCTCGGCCCACAGCGCGGCCCGGTCGAAGCCGGGGCCGTGCCGGTGGCCGAGCGCGGAGACGGCGGCGCGGAGCGCGGTGAGTTCTTCGGTCTCGATCATGGTGCTCATGCGGACGGGTCCTCCTGTGCGTCGGGCGGTGCGGCGGGCCGTTCTCAGGACTGTGCGTCGGGCGGTGGGGCGGGCCTTCTCAGGACAGCGCCTCGGGCGATGGGGCGGGCCTCCTCAGGACCGCGCGTCGGGCGGTGCGGCGGGCCTTCTCAGGACCGCGCCTCGGGCGGTGCGGCGGGCCTTCTCAGGACCGCGCCTCGGGCGGTGCGGCGGGCCTTCTCAGGACCGCGCCTCGGGCGGTGCGGCGGCCTGTACGACGGCGAGCAGGGCGCCGACCTCGACCTGGCGGCCGGGGGCGGCGTGGAGCGCGGTGAGCGTGCCGGAGGCGGGAGCGGTGACGCGGTGCTCCATCTTCATGGCCTCCAGCCAGAGGAGCGGCTGCCCGGCGGTGACCGGGTCGCCGACGGCGAGGCCGTCCGCGACGCGGACGACGGTGCCGGGCATGGGGGCGAGCAGGGAGCCGGGCGCGGTCTGCTCGCGGGGATCGGTGAAGCGGGGGCGGGCGACGAGGCGGTGCGGGCCCGCGTGGACCGTTCCGTCCTCGTAGGCCGTCACGTCGAAGTGGCGTACGACTCCGGCCGTTTCGAGGCTCACCCGGCCCGGGGCCGCCGCCACGACCCGTACCCCTTCCGGCGCCGTGACCTCGAACCCGCCGTCCCGCGCCGGCCGGTAGCGGACCTCGTGGTCCCCGTCCGTTCCTCCGCCCGTCCCCCCGTACGTCCGGGTCTCGTCCTGCGAGCGGAGGTTCCGCCAGCCGCCGCCGAAGCGGCCCCGGCGGGCGGACGCGGCGGCGAGGGCGGCGGCGACGGCCGCGAGCTCCCCGCCCTCCGGGGCCGTGGTGAGGGCGGGCAGGTTGCGGTCGTAGAAGCCGGTGTCGAGGCGGTCCGCCGTCGCGTACTCCGGGTGGCGGAGGGAGGCGACGAGCAGGTCCCGGTTGGTGACGGGGCCGTGGATCCGGGCCCGTTCCAGGGTGCGGGCGAGCTTGCGGACGGCCTCGGCGCGGGTGGCGGCGTGGACGGTGACCTTGGCGATCATCGGGTCGTAGTGGACGCCGATCGCGTCCCCCGAGGCGTAGCCGGTGTCGAGCCGGACCCCGTCCGGCACGTCGAAGAGGCGCAGGAGGCCCGTCTGCGGGGCCCAGCCCCGGGCCGGGTCCTCCGCGTAGAGCCTCGCCTCGATCGCGTGGCCGCGCGGGGCCGGGGTCTCCGGCGCCAGCTTCCCGCCCTCGGCGACGGAGAGCTGGAGGGCGACGAGGTCGACCCCGTACACCTCCTCCGTGACGGGGTGCTCGACCTGGAGGCGGGTGTTCATCTCCAGGAAGTGCGCCCGGCCGTCCGCGACGAGGAACTCGACCGTGCCCGCGCCGACGTAGCCGACGGCCTTGGCCGCGCGGACGGCCGTGTCGAGGAGGGAGGCCTCCAGGGCCGCGGGCAGGCCGGGGGCCGGGGCCTCCTCGATGACCTTCTGGTGGCGGCGCTGGAGGGAGCAGTCGCGGGTGCCGAGCGCCCAGACCGTGCCGTGGGCGTCGCAGAGGAGCTGCACCTCGACGTGGCGCCCGTCCTCCACGTACGGCTCGACGAAGACCTCGCCGTCCCCGAACGCGCTCGCCGCCTCCGCCGAAGCCGACTCCAACTCCCTCGGCAGGTCGGCGAGTTCGCGTACGATCCGCATGCCGCGCCCGCCGCCGCCCGCCGCCGCCTTCACCAGGACGGGCAGGTCGGAGTCCGTGACCCGGGCCGGGTCCAGGGGCTCGACGCCGAGGAGCTCCTTGGCGCGGGTCTTCGAGGCCATGGCCTCGATCGCGGCCGGGGGCGGGCCGATCCAGACGAGCCCGGCGCCGGTCACCGCGCGGGCGAAGGCGGCGTTCTCGGAGAGGAAGCCGTAGCCGGGGTGGACGGCGTCCGCGCCCGCCGCGAGGGCCGCCGCCACGATCAGGTCGCCGCGCAGGTACGTCTCCGAGGGCGCGGCCCCCGGCAGCCGCACGGCCGCGTCGGCCTCCCGCACGTGCAGGGCGTCGGCGTCCGCGTCGGAGTACACGGCGACGGTGGAGATGCCCAGGTCGCGGCAGGTGCGGAAGACGCGGCAGGCGATCTCTCCGCGGTTCGCGACGAGGACGGAGGTGATCGGCGGGTTCACGGGGGGCGTCGCGGCCGTCGGGTTCGAAGAGGTCATCAGGGGTCTCACATTCGGAAGACGCCGAAGCCGCCGCGCGCGCCCTCGACCGGTGCCGTGTGGATCGCGGAGAGGCACAGCCCGAGGACCGTGCGGGTGTCGCGGGGGTCGATGACCCCGTCGTCGTAGAGCCGGCCGGAGAGGAACATCGGCAGCGACTCGGACTCGATCTGCGCCTCGACGAGCGCCCGCAGTCCGGCGTCGGCCTCGTCGTCGTAGGGCTGCCCCTTCGCGGCGGCGGAGGCCCGCGCCACGATCGACAGGACGCCCGCGAGCTGCTGCGGGCCCATGACGGCGGACTTGGCGCTGGGCCAGGCGAAGAGGAAGCGGGGGTCGTAGGCCCGGCCGCACATGCCGTAGTGCCCGGCGCCGTAGCTCGCGCCCATCAGGACCGACAGGTGCGGGACCCTGGAGTTCGAGACGGCGTTGATCATCATCGCGCCGTGCTTGATGATGCCGCTCTGCTCGTACTCCTTACCGACCATGTAGCCGGTGGTGTTGTGCAGGAAGACCAGCGGAACGTCCCGCTGGTTGGCGAGCTGGATGAACTGGGCCGCCTTCTGCGACTCGGGCCCGAAGAGCACGCCCCGCGCGTTGGCCAGGACGCCGACCGGGTAGCCGTGCAGCGACGCCCAGCCGGTGACCAGGCTCGGCCCGTACAGCGGCTTGAACTCGTCGAAGTCCGAGCCGTCCACGATCCGCGCGATCACCTCGCGCGGGTCGAACGGGGTCTTGAGGTCGCCGGGGACGATCCCGAGCAGCTCGTCCCCGTCGTGCTTCGGCGGCTCCGCGAACGCCGGATCGGGGTGCGCCTTGCGGTGGTTGAGGCGGGCGACGATCCGGCGGGCCTGGCGGAGCGCGTCGGCCTCGTCCACGGCGTAGTGGTCGGCGAGGCCGGAGGTCCGGGCGTGCATCTCGGCTCCGCCGAGGGACTCGTCGTCGCTCTCCTCGCCCGTCGCCATCTTCACCAGGGGCGGTCCGCCGAGGAAGACCTTCGACCGCTCCTTGATCATCACGGCGTGGTCGGACATGCCGGGGACGTACGCGCCGCCGGCCGTCGAGTTGCCGAAGACGACCGCGATCGTGGGGATCCCGGCGGCGGAGAGCCGGGTGAGGTCGCGGAAGAGCGCCCCGCCCGGGATGAAGATCTCCTTCTGGGAGGGCAGGTCGGCGCCGCCGGACTCCACGAGCGAGACGACGGGGAGGCGGTTGGCGTACGCGATCTCGTTGGCGCGCAGGGCCTTCTTCAGGGTCCACGGGTTGGAGGCGCCGCCGCGCACGGTCGGGTCGTTGGCGGTGATCAGGCACTCGACGCCCTCGACCACCCCGATCCCGGCGATCAGGGAGGCCCCTACGGTGTAGGCGCTGCCCCAGGCGGCGAGCGGCGACAGCTCCAGGAAGGGGCTGTCGGGGTCGAGCAGCAGCTCGATCCGCTCCCGGGCGAGCATCTTGCCGCGCTTCCGGTGCCGGGCCGTGTACTTCTCGCCGCCGCCCGCGAGGGCCTTGGCGTGCTCGGCGTCGAGCGCGGCGAGCTTGTCGAGCATGGCGGCGCGGGCGTCGGCGTAGTCGGGTCCGCCGGTGTCGAGGGCGGAGGCGAGGACGGTCACGGGGATTCCTCTCGGGAGGCCTTCGTTACGGCGGTCACAGCAGCCCCTCCGGTACGTCGATCTCGCGCGAGCGCAGCCACTCGCCGAGGGCCTTGGCCTGGGGGTCGAAGCGGGCCTGGGAGGCGACGCCCTCGCCGAGGATCCCGGCGACGGTGAAGTTGAGGGCCCGCAGGTTCGGCAGGACGTGCCGGGTGACCGGCAGGTCCGCCGTCTCGGGCAGCAGGTCCCGGAACCTCTCGACGGTGAGGGCGTGGACGAGCCAGCGCCACTCCTCCTCCGTGCGCACCCACACGCCCACGTTGGCGTCGCCGCCCTTGTCGCCGCTGCGGGCCCCGGCGATCCGGCCGAGGGGGACGCGGCGGACGGGCCCGCCGGCGGGCGGCTCCGGAGGCTCCGGCTCGGGCACGGGTTCGAGGACGCGGGTCCGTGCCGGTACGGGGATCCCCTGCCGGGTCCCGTCGGGGAGCACGGCCGTGTGCGGGACCTCGGCGGCGTCCACGTACACCGTCTCGAAGACCCCGTAGGGGGAACCCTTCGCGGGCGGGGCGGTGACATGGAAGCCGGGGTAGCTGGCGAGGGCCAGTTCGACGGCCGCCCCCGTCAGGGTGCGGCCGACGGCGTCGGGGCCGGGGTCGCGGACGACGAGCCGGAGCAGGGCGCTCGCGGTCTCCTCGGTTCCGGCGTCGGGCCGGTCGGTGCGGACGAGGTCCCACCGCACCTCCGCCGGACGGGACCCGCCCCGTACGAAGGCGTCCTCGATCTGGTCCCGCACGAGCGCGGCCTTGGCCTCGACGTCGAGGCCGGTGAGGACGAAGACGACCTCGTTGCGGAAGCCGCCGAGGCGGCTGAGCCCGGCCTTGAGGGTGGGCGGCGGGGCCTCGCCCCGTACGCCCTCGACCCTGACCCGGTCGGGGGCCTCCTGCGTGAGCCGTACGGTGTCGAGCCGCGCGGTCGCGTCGGGCCCCGCGTACCGGGCGCCCGCCGTCTCGTAGAGGAGCTGGGCCGTGACCGTGCCGACGTCGACGAGGCCGCCGGTGCCGGGGTGCTTGGTGATCACGCAGGAGCCGTCGTCGTGCAGTTCGGCGACGGGGAAGCCGGGGCGGCGCAGGAGGGCGGGGTCGTGGTCGCGGAAGAAGGCGTAGTTGCCGCCGGTGGCCTGGGTGCCGCACTCCAGGACGTGCCCGGCGACGACCGCGCCCGCGAGCCGGTCGTACTCCTCCGGGCCCCAGCCGAAGTGCCACTGCGCGGGCCCGGTGACGAGGGCGGCGTCGGTGACGCGGCCGGTGACGACGACGTCGGCGCCGGCGGCGAGGCAGGCGGCGATGCCGGCGCCGCCGAGGTAGGCGTTGGTGGCGAGGGCGCCGTCCCGGGCGGGCAGCCGGTCGCCCTCGACGTGCGCGACCCGTACGGGCAGGCCGAGCTTGTCGGCGAGGGCGCGCAGGGCGTCGGCGAGTCCGGCGGGGTTGAGGCCGCCGGCGTTGGTGACGATCCGGGTCCCGCGCTCGTGGGCGAGGCCGAGGCCCTCCTCCATCTGGCGCAGGAAGGTCTTCGCGTACCCGGCGGCCGGGTCCTTGAGCCGGTCGCGGCCGAGGATGAGCATGGTCAGCTCGGCGAGGTAGTCACCGGTGAGGACGTGCAGCCCGCCGCCGGGCCCGCCGCCGGTGAGCATCTCGCGGACGGCGTCGAAGCGGTCGCCGTAGAAGCCGGAGGCGTTGCCGATGCGGAGGACCACTAGGCCTCCCCGGGCGCGGTACGGGCCGGGCGTCCCGCGCCCGCCGGGCGTCCCGCTCCGGCCGGACCGGCGAAGGCCTGGGCGAGGGTGAGCCAGTGCGCGGCGTCGGGGCCGTGGGCGACGAGGGCGGTGTCGTCGCGGTGGACGCGCTGGGTGACGAGGAGGCAGAAGTCGAGGGCGGGCCCGGTCACCTTCTGGACGGCGCTCTCGGGCCCGTACGTCCACAACTCCCCACCGGGCGATACGAGTTCGACGCGAAAGGGTTCGGCGGGGGGCTGCTCGCCCCGGACGAGGTGGGCGTAGTCGCGGGCGCGGTGGCCGATCCAGGCGACGTGCCGGAGGCGGGCGGTCGGGGCGCGGACGACCCCGAGGGCGTCGGCGACGTCCTGTCCGTGGGCCCAGGTCTCCATCAGCCGGGCGGTGGCCAGGGCGGAGGCGCTCATCGGCGGCCCGTACCAGGGGAAGCGGGTGCCGGGCGGGGCGGCGCGCAGGGCCTCCTGGAGCCGTGCGCGGTCGGCGCGCCAGCGGGCGAGCAGTGTGGCGGGCGGCAGCGCCGCCCCCTCCTCGGCGCCCTCGTCGACGAAGCGGTCGGGGGCGACGAGGGCCTTCTCCGTCTCGGCGGCGAAGGCCTCGGCGTCGGTGGCGGCGAGGAGGGCGGCCCGGTCGGTCCAGGCGAGGTGGGCGATCTGGTGGGCGATCGTCCAGCCGGGGGCGGGGGTCGGCGCCCCCCACTGCCCCTCGTTCAACTCCCCCACGAGACGGTCGAGTTCTTCACTCTCGTCGCGCAGGTCGTCGAGGACGACGACGGGGTCGGACACGGTGCGCTCCCCTCGGGGACGGGCGGTCCCGGTCACGGGCCTTCGCGGAGGAGCATGGCAGCGGGAAGAGAAACAAGCAAGCGTGCTTGCTTTAGTTTCGGAAAGAGCTCGGGGAGGAGAGAGGGGTCCCCTACGTCCGGGCCCGCCGCACCAGCGAGGCGAGCGCGGTGACGCCGACGACGAGGAGGAGGGAGCCGAGGGGGAGGACCGCGCCGGGCCGGTCGTCGATGGAGCCGATGCCGTTCCCGACGGCGACGACCCATCCGACGGTCCCCACCAGCACCATCGGCCCGGCCTTCCGCTCCCCGGTGATCCGCATGCCGAACCACAGGACCAGCGGCATGAGCAGGAACGTGTTGATGAGCGCCGAGGTGAACGCCTGGTCGGAGGAGTACCCGAGCCCGGCCCCGAGCGCGGCGGAGGCCTGGGCGGCGAGCGACAGACAGAGGGCGTCGGACAGGACCAGATGGGACGCCGCGACACCGACCGCCGAGACGATCAGCGCTTTGAGGAGGCGGGGGGCGGCGGGGGTGGGTGCGGGTGATGCCATGGTGCTTGACTATACTCACGGTGTATACATCGGATGTATAGACCCCTGGGCGCAGGCCCCGTCCCACCCGGGTGGAGAGTCCGGCTCAACCGGTCCTGCGGTGCGCGTGCCAGGCGGTGGCGGCAGCCGCGAGGCGCGGGGCCCACGGGTCGGGGCCGACGTTGCCGATCTCGGACCGGACGTCGGCGTCGGCGGCGGCGAAGGCGGTGACGCCCCCGGCGGGGGCGCCGTGCCAGGAGGGAATCTCGGCGGCCCAGCGCTCGGCGGATGCGGGGCCGTGACCGGCGGCGACGAGCCAGACGACCCCGTGGCCGGCGTCGAGCCAGGCCGCTCCCACGACAGGGATGACGGATTCGTCTGCGACGTCGCGGGCGTTCACGGGCGCCGTCATGGTGCGGACGGGGGCCGGGGAGGGGCGCCGCGCGCACGGGGCGCCGAGGCCTACGGAGAAATCCCCCTCACGGAACCCGCGCCGTGGACGAGCGGCGCGCGGCCCGCACCTCTGCCAGGTGTACGGGCCGCGCGCTCTGCTTCACCGGGCCCGCGGTACGGGGGGAACCACGGGCCCGGCGTTTCTGGAGCGGTCCCACGCGCTCGCCCTCCGTGTGCCCGGGAAGTCCCGGAGCATGCGCGCCGCCGCGCAAGGTTTCTCGGGTCTTTTTCCCGGGCCCCCGGACCCGCCGTCCCGGACCCGTCACCGGACCCGCCCGGCTCCCGGACCCACCCCCGTCCCCCATCCCCATCCCCGTCTCCGTCTCCGTCTCCGTCTCCGTCCCCCGTCCGGCGGCCTCACCCCTGCACGGCGGCGAAACGACGCGGTCGCGGAACGAGCTCGCCCCCGCAGTTGGGGCAGATGCTCCCCATCGCGTCGGCGCACCCCACACAGAAGCTGCACTCGTACGAGCAGATCCGCGCGGGCCCGTCCGCCGGCAGCACGGCCACCTGACACCGCTCGCACCGGTCGCGCATCTCCAGGGCCATGGCCCGCTCCCCTCCTCGTACGGCTGTGACCACCCATGCTCTTCACCCGCCCGGCCCGTCTCAACAGTCCGGCGGCCGGGATTCGACGGAATCGGGCCGCCCGTTCCGCGCGTTCGGGCGGCGGATAGCGTGCGGGCATGACGACGACGGGGAAGCAGCGCGTGCTGTACCGGCAGGGCACCGGGTTCTGGCGGATGACGGCGAAGTGGGTCGTGGTCTTCGGGGCCCTGTACCTGCTGGACGGCGGGCTGGTCCGGTCGTGGGGCGACGCCCTCGTCTGGCCGCTGATCGGGATCCTGCTGTGGGTGCCGTTCGGGATCGGTGTCGTCTGGTACGCGCGGAAGGACCACCTGGTCACCCTGACGACGCGCGAACTGCGCGTGCGGCGCAGGCGGTTGCCGATGGACCGGGTGAACCTGCTGCACGTGGCGCGGCTGTGGCTGGAGGGCCGGTCGACGGCGGACGAGCGGCCGGTCGCGGAGTGGACGCGGTCCGACCGGGTGGTGTGGGTGCCGCTGCACGACGGCCGGGCCCACGGCGTGGAGTTCCGCGACCCGGCCGCGTTCGCCGGGATCTTCGGAGGCTTCGCGGTCACGGCGTGCGGCGGCCCGGACCTGGTCCGCGCGAGGGCCGCGACGGCCGACTACCCGGAACCGCGCCCGATGCGGGCCCGCTCGTCCGACGGCGGGTCGGGGACGGGGCTGCTGGACCTGTTCGACTGAGCGCCGGAGAAGCGCGGCGGGGGAAGGCGGGCCGCGTCCCCGGCCGTGTTCCACCGGACACGCCCGGGGAGCCCGCCCCAGGCTCCCCGCCGGGGGGCCGTGCCGGTCAGCCCGCCTCGGGGGCGTCGACGACGGTGCCGTCCTTGTCGACGGTGTGGGTGCGCCAGTACACGTCCCACTCGTCGTCGACCTTCTGCGGCACCTTGCCCTCGGGGTAGCGCGTGTAGCCCTCCGGGACCTCCTCGCCGTCCTTGACGCAGGCGGAGCCGGTCCCGCCGACGGTCATGACGGGGTACTCGCCCCCGCCGCAGATGTCGTCCCGGAAGGAGAGGCCGGAGCAGCCGGTCAGGGCCAGGACCGCGGCCGCTCCCGTGAGCGCGGCGGTCGCGGAGGCGCGGATCCGGCGGCGGAGGGAAGGGGCCTTGCCGGTCGGGGGGGTGGTCACGGGGGTCTCCTGTCGGTCGTTCGGTCTGACCCCACTCTCGTTCCCCGCGATCGCCGGAGCGTGAGTACCGGTACTCAAGCGGGCCGCCGCGTCCCTACTCAGCAGAGCCTCTCCCGGCCACAGTTGGCCGGAAAGAGTGCGGTGCGCCCCCGGCCCCTACCCCTTCCGCCGCGTCGTGCGGACCGCCCCGATGCTCGCCGCGATCACCAGGGCGATGGCCAGGGCGTCGACGGCCGACAGGGCCTGGCTGAGGACGAGGAAGCCGGCCATGGCCGCGACGGCCGGTTCCAGGCTCATCAGGATCGCGAAGGTGGGCGCCGGCATGCGGCGCAGCGCGAGGAGTTCCAGGGTGTACGGCAGGACCGACGACATCAGCGCGACCGCGAGGCCCAGGGCGAGCGTCGACGGCACCAGGAGCCGGTCGCCCGCCTCCGCGAGGCCGAGCGGCAGGCTGAGGAGGGCGCCGAAGGCCATGGCGAGCGCGAGCCCGTCGGCCTGCGGGAAGCGGCGGCCGGTGCGGGCGCCGAAGACGATGTACGCGGCCCACATGCCGCCCGCCCCGAGCGCGAAGGCCGCCCCCAGCGGGTCCAGGCGGTCGAAGCCGCCCCCGCCGAGCAGGACCACGCCGACGAGCGCGAGCCCGGCCCACAGCAGGTTCGTCCAGCGGCGCGAGGCGACCACGGAGAGGATCAGCGGGCCGAGGACCTCCAGGGTCACGGCGGCGCCCAGCGGGATCCGGCTCGACGACTGGTAGATGAGGACGTTCATCCCCGCCATCGCCGTGCCGAACGCGACGATCGTGCCCCAGTCCGCGCGTCCGTAGCCGCGGATCCGGGGCCGGCAGACGGCCAGCAGCACGACCGCGGCGAGCACGAGCCGCAGGGTCACCACGCCGAGGGCGCCGGCGCGCGGCATCAGGAGGACGGCGACGGCGGCCCCGAACTGCACGGAGAGCCCGCTCGTGACGACCAGCGCGACCGGGCCCAGCCGGCGGCCCGCACCCCCGTCCCCGTCCCGTACGGGAAGGCCGCCGGGCCCCGCCGCCGTCGCGACCGGGGTCACGTCCTTGACCGGACTGTCCACCGGCTGCTCCTCCACACGACACGTGGACACGCCACGCACGGCGGTCCGCCGCGCCGGGCCGGCGCGGCACCACCTCACCGTACGGGCCCCCGCGCGGCAGCGGAAATGCCTCTTGCACTGCGGTTATGCTCCGAGCGCATGAGCATCGAGCTGCGCCACCTCCGCTGCTTCCTCGCCATCGCCGAGGAGTCCAGCCTGACCAGGGCGGCCGCCCGGCTCCACCTCACCCAGCCCGCCGTCTCCCGCACCCTCGCCGCCCTGGAGCGGCACCTCGGCGTCCGGCTCGTCGACCGCTCCACCCACCACCTCGCCCTCACCGCCGAGGGCCTCGCCTTCCGGGACCGGGCCGCCGCCGCCCTCACCGCCTTCGACGCCGCCGTCGACCCGGCCGGGCTCCGCCACCGCCCCCTGCGCCTCGGGCACGCCTGGTCGGCGTTCGGCCCGTACACCACTCCCCTGCTCCGGCGCTGGCAGCGGGAGCACCCCGGCACCCCGCTCGAACTCCTCCGCGTCGACGACCGCACCGCCGGGCTCGTCCGCGGCGAGGTCGACGCCGCCCTGCTCCGGGGCCCCGTGGACGCCCCCGGCCTGGTCACCGAGGAGCTCGCCACCGAGCCCCGGGTCGCCGCGCTGCCCGCCGACCACCCGCTCGCCGGGCGGCCCCGGCTCGCGCTCGGCGAGCTGGCCGGCGAGACGGTCGTCCTCAACACCGTCTCCGGCACCACCGCCCTCACCCTGTGGCCCGCCGCCGCCCGTCCGGCGGCCACCCTGACCGTCGCCAACACCGACGACTGGCTCACCGCCATCGCCGCGGGCCGGGGCGTCGGCGTCTCCTCCGCCTCCACCGCCGCCCTCCACCCGTACCCCGGCGTCGTCTACCGCCCCCTGCCGGACGCGCCGCCGCTCCCGGTCGTCCTGGCCTGGCGGGACGCCTTCCCGCACCCGGCGACGGGGGCCCTGGCGGCGCTGGCCCGCGAGATCGCCGCGAAGGCCCGCACGGCGCCCTGAACCCCCCGGCGCGGGACTTCCCGCGCCGCCGCTCACCGCGCCGCCCTGTCCACCGCCTCCGCGAGCAGCTCCGCCACGTGCCGCCCCCGTCCGCCCGTCAGGTCGGCGATCTGCGTGCGGCAGGAGAAGCCGTCCGCCAGGACGGCGGCGTCCGGGGGCGCGTCACGCAGGGCCGGCAGGAGCTGGTCCTCGGCGCAGGCGACCGAGACCTCGTAGTGGCCCGGTTCGAAGCCGAAGTTGCCCGCCAGGCCGCAGCAGCCGCCCGCCAGGCCGCCGGTGAGGCCCGCGCGGGCGCGCAGCCGCCGGTCGGCCGCGTCACCCAGGACGGCGTGCTGGTGGCAGTGGGTCTGGCCGGTGACCGGGCGGTCGACGCGCGGCGGGTCCCAGTCGGGCGCGAGCTCCTCCAGCGCCTCGGCGAAGGTGCGGACGGAGGCGGCGAGCCGGGCGGCCCGGGGGTCGTCCGGCAGCAGCTCGGGCAGGTCGGTGCGGAGGGTCGCCGCGCAGGAGGGTTCGAGGACCACGACGGGAAGGCCGCCTCCGGACGGATCCAGCGCGTCCAGCGTCCTGCGCATCACCCGCCTCGCCGCCCCCAGCTGCCCCGTCGACACGTACGTGAGCCCGCAGCACACCCGCCCCTCCGGCAGCCTCACGCCCAGCCCCGCGTCCTCCAGGACCCGGACCGCCGCCCGGCCCACCTCCGGGGACAGGTGGTCGGTGAAGGTGTCGGGCCAGAGGGTCAGGGCCGGCGGGCGGTCCGAGGCGCGCTCCGCGAACCAGGAGGTGAACGAGGCCGCCGCCACCTCCGGCATCGTCCGCTCCGGCGTCACCCCCGCGAGCCGCGCCGCGAACGGCAGCCGCGTCGCCGCGTTCAGGCCCCGCCCGAACAGGTCGAGCCAGCGCGGAAGGCGCCCCATCGTCCAGTGCGAGCGCGGCCGGCGCAGGAGGCCGAGCGGGCCCGCGTAGTGCCGGTCCAGGAACTCCGCCTTGTACGCGGCCACGTCGACGCCCACCGGGCAGTCGCTGCGGCAGCCCTTGCAGGACAGGCACAGGTCGAGCGCCTCGCGGACCTCCTCCGAGCGCCAGCCGCCGGTGACGACCTCTCCGAGCGCCATCTCGTGCAGCAGCCGCGCCCGCCCCCGCGTCGAGTGCCGCTCCTCGCCCGTCGCCCGGTAGGAGGGACACATCACGCCCGGGCCCGAACCCGGACCCTCCACGCGGCACTTGGCCACCCCCACGCACCGGGCCGCCGCCCGCCCCACCGCCGTGACCGGAAGCCCGGCCAGGGCGAGCCCCGGCCCCGCCGCCGGAGCACCCGCATCCGCCGTCCCGAGCCCCTCGAACCGCAGCCCCTCGTCCAGCCGCCCCGGCCGGACCAGCGTCCCCGGGTTCAGGCCCCCGTCCGGGTCCCACACGTCCTTGACCGCGCCGAAGAGGCCGACCAGCTCCTCCCCGTACATCCTCGGCAGGAGTTCGGCCCGCGCCCGCCCGTCGCCGTGCTCGCCGGAGAGCGAGCCGCCGTGGGCGACCACCAGGTCGGCCACCGCCTCCGAGAAGCGGCGGAAGTGCCGCACCCCCTCCTCCGTCCACAGGTCGAAGTCGATCCGGACGTGGACGCAGCCGTCCCCGAAGTGCCCGTACGGGACGCCCCGGAGGCCGAAATCGGCCAGGAGGGAACGGAATTCGCGGAGGTACGCGCCGAGCCGCGCCGGCGGCACCGCGCAGTCCTCCCACCCCGGCCACGCCTCGCCCCCGCCGAGCGCCCGGGTCGCCGTCCCCGCCGCGTCCTCCCGGATCCGCCAGAGCGCCCGCTGCCCGGCCGGGTCCCGCACGACGGCCGCGTCCACCGCGTCCGCCGCCCGGACGAGCCGCCGGGCCGCCCCCTCGCCGTCCACCTCCACGAACAGCCACGCCCCGCCCCGGGGCAGCCCCACGGCGTCCGGCACCAGGTCGAGGGCCATCCCCTCCACCGTCAGCGGCCCGTGCTCCAGGAGACCCGGCGCCGCGTCCGCCGCCGCGCTCTCGTCGGCGTACCCGAGCACCACCAGTACGGGCTCGGCGGGCAGCGGCACGAGCCGTACGGTCGCCTCCGTGACCACCCCGAGCGTGCCCTCGCTGCCGCAGAAGGAGCGGACCACGTCCACGCCCCGCTCCGGGAGCAGCGCGTCGAGGGCGTACCCGGAGATCCGGCGCGGGAGCCCCTCCGGGTAGCCGGTCCGCAGCAGGGCGAGGTGGCGCTCCACCAGCTCCCGCAGTCCGGGCGGCGCGCCGCGCCCCTCCCGCCCGAGCGTCAACTCCGCGCCCCGGTAGGTCACCACGTCGAGGGAGCGCACGTTGTCCGCCGTGGTGCCCCACGCGACCGAGTGCGCCCCGCAGGCGTTGTTGCCGATCATCCCGCCGAGCGTGCAGCGGCCGTGGGTGGACGGATCGGGACCGAAGGTCAGCCCGTACGGGCGGGCCGCCGCCCGCAGCCGGTCGAGGACGAGCCCCGGCCGGACGACCGCCGTCCGTTCCTCCGGGTCCAGGGAGACGACGCCGCCCATGTGCCGTGTGAGGTCCAGCACGACGCCCGTCCCCGTGGCCTGCCCGCCGATGGACGTCCCGCCGCCCCGGGCGACCACGGGCGTGCCGTGCGCCCGGCAGACCTCCAGGGCCGCCGCGACGTCGGCGGCGTCGCGCGGGGCGACCGTACCGGCCGGAACGCGGCGGTAGTTGGAGGCGTCCATGGTGGTCAGGGCCCTGGCCGTGACGGAGAAGTCGACCTCTCCGGCGACGGCCGAACGCAGGGCGGCGGCGAGCTCGGACGCGTGTTCCCGGTGTCTTCCCACAACTCCAGGATCTCGCGTCCTTCGTCTCATCCGGCGGACATCCGGCGACCGTCCCCTTCCCGACCCGATACTCTCCGCCTCGTGGCTGATATCCAGATTCCCGCTGACATCAAGCCCGCCGACGGCCGTTTCGGCGCGGGCCCCTCCAAGGTGCGTACGGAGGCGCTGGACGCCCTGGCCGCCACCGGCACCTCCCTCCTCGGCACGTCCCACCGCCAGGCTCCGGTCAAGAACCTGGTCGGCGAGGTGCGCACCGGCATCCGTGACCTCTTCTCGCTGCCCGAGGGCTACGAGGTGATCCTGGGCAACGGCGGCTCCACCGCCTTCTGGGACATCGCGACCCACGGACTGATCGAGAACAAGTCCCAGCACCTCACCTTCGGCGAGTTCTCCTCCAAGTTCGCGAAGGCCGCCAAGCTGGCTCCCTGGCTGGCCGACCCGAGCGTGATCTCCTCCGACCCGGGCACCCACCCGGAGCCGGTGGCCGAGGCGGGCGTCGACGTCTACGCGTACACCCACAACGAGACCTCCACCGGTGTCGCCGCCCCGATCGAGCGGGTCGCGGGCGCCGACGAGGGCGCGCTCGTCCTGGTCGACGCGACCTCCGGCGCGGGCGGCCTGCCCGTCGACATCACCGAGTCGGACGTCTACTACTTCGCCCCGCAGAAGTCCTTCGCGGCCGACGGCGGCCTGTGGCTGGCGGCCTTCTCGCCCGCCGCCCTGGAGCGCGCGCAGCGGATCCACGACTCCGGCCGGCACATCCCGGAGTTCTTCTCGCTGCCGACCGCGATCGACAACTCCCTGAAGAACCAGACGTACAACACCCCGGCGCTCTCGACCCTCTTCCTGCTGAACGAGCAGCTGAAGTGGATCAACGGCCAGGGCGGTCTGGACTGGGCCGTGGCCCGGACGAAGGAGTCGTCGGACGCGCTGTACTCCTGGGCCGAGGAGTCCAAGTACGCCTCCCCGTTCGTGGCGGACGCGGCGAAGCGCTCGCAGGTCATCGGCACGATCGACTTCGCGGACGAGGTCGACGCGGCGGCGGTCGCGAAGGTGCTGCGCGCCAACGGCATCGTGGACACCGAGCCGTACCGCAAGCTGGGCCGCAACCAGCTGCGGATCGCGATGTTCCCGGCGATCGACCCGGCGGACGTGCGGGCCCTGACGGCCTGCGTGGACCACGTGATCGAGAAGCTGTAACTCCCCCGCCCCGTACGGAGGGCCCGGCGCCGCGCACGCGGCGCCGGGCCCTTTTCCGCGCGCGGCGGCACGTCACCGGCTCAGGGACCGGTAGCGGCGGACCGCGAGGGGCAGGAAGAGCGCCGCGAGGACGAGCGGCCAGAGGACGGCCATGAGGACGGCGTGCTGCTCGACCCAGGAGCCGCCGCCCGCGCCGGGGTTGCCGAAGAGCTCGCGGGTGGCCGTCACGGTGGACGAGATCGGGTTCCAGGCGGCGACGGGAGCGAGCCAGGAGGGCATCAGGGACGGCGCCACGTACACGCTGGAGATCATCGTGACCGGGAAGACCACGGCGTACAGGGCACCGGCCGCCTCCGTGTTCGGCAGCACGAGGCCGCACCACACGCCCGCCCAGATCAGGCTGAAGCGCAGCAGCAGGATCAGCCCGAAGCCGAGGACCGCGGGGCCGAACCCGTTGCCCGGGGTCCAGCCGATGGCGAGGGCGGTGACGGCCAGGACGGCGAGTTCGGCGGTGGCGATCACGAGGTCGGAGAGGGCGCGGCCGGTGACGACGGCCGAGGGCGCCATCGGCATGGACCGGAAGCGGTCCACGACCCCCTTGCCGCTGTCGGTGACGACGGCCACGGCGGTGTTCATGAGCCCGAAGGCCATGGCCATGACGAACATGCCGGGCATCAGGAACGCGCGGTAGTCGCCGCCGCCGGGCACCCGCATCGCGCTGCCGAAGACGAACCCGTAGAGCAGCACGGAGACGATGGGGAAGCCGAGCTGCCAGAGGATGGCGGCCGGGTTGCGGCGGTAGTTGAGCAGGGTGCGGCGGACGAGGGTGAGGCCGTCGGCGAGGGCCCAGCGGGCGCGGCCTCCGGGGGCGGTGACGGTGGCGGCGGGGGCGGCGGTGCTCATGCGGCGGTCTCCCGGGGGGCGGTTTCGCGGGCGTCGGTTCCACGGGCGTCGGCCTCCCGCCCGCCGGGGTGATCGGCCTCCCGACCGACAGGGCGATCGGTCTCCCGGCCGTCGGAGCGGCCGGCCTCCCGCCCGTCGGGCCGATCGGCCTCCTGACCGGTCAGCCGGAGGAAGACGTCGTCGAGGGCGGGGCGGCGCAGGGCGAGGTCCTCGACGACGATCCGCTCCTCCTGGAGGGTGCGCGCGACCTCGGTCAGGGCGGCGACCCGGTCGGTGACGGGGACGTGGACGCGCCGCTCGGCCTCGTCGGTGCGGGGTTCGGCGCCCGCCACCCGGGCGAGGACCGCGCGGACGGCCGGCAGGTCGGCGGCCTCGGCGACGACGACCTCGACGCGGTCGCCGCCGACGAGGTTCTTGAGGCCGTCGGGACTGTCGTCGGCGATGGCCCGGCCCCGGTCCACGACCGTGATCCGGGAGGCGAGCCGGTCGGCCTCGTCCAGGTACTGGGTGGTGAGGAGCACGGTCGTGCCGCCCGCGACGAGGGTGCGGACGGCCTCCCAGACCTCGCCGCGGGCGCGCGGGTCGAGTCCGGTGGTCGGCTCGTCGAGGAAGAGGACGGCGGGGGCGAGGATCATCGAGGCGGCGAGGTCGAGCCGGCGCCGCATGCCCCCGCTGTACTGGCCGGCGCCCCTGTCGGCGGCCTCGGTGAGGGAGAAGCGGTCGAGGAGTTCGGCGGCGCGGTCGCGGGCGCGGCGGGCGCCGAGGTGGAAGAGGCGGCCGAAGACCTCCAGGTTCTGGCGGCCGGTCAGGCCCTCGTCGACGGCGGCGTACTGGCCGACGAGTCCGATGCGGGCGCGGACGGCGCGCGGGTCGCGGGCGACGTCGGCACCGGCGACCTCGGCGCGTCCGCCGTCGGCCCGGAGGAGGGTGGCGAGGATGCGGACGGCGGTGGTCTTCCCGGCGCCGTTGGGGCCGAGGAGCCCGTGGACGGTGCCGGGGCGGACGGCCAGGTCGAAGCCGTCGAGGGCGTGGGTGGCGCCGTCCCGGCCCCGGTACTCCTTGCGCAGGTCCTCGGCGAGGACGGCGTACTCGGGGGCGCGGGCGGTCGCGTCGGTGCGTTCGGGCATGACGGCGTGCTGGGACACGGAGGCCTCCGGTCGGCGGGTCTCTCGGAACACGTACGGAGCACACGGGAACGGCGGTGGAACCCGTAACCGAGTACACCGTACTCCCTTACGAGTACACCGTACCCAGTTTCAAAACGGAGCGCTTTAAAGTGGCCGCATGACCAAGAGCAGCCTCGACCTCCTCTGGGGCACGGCCGAACGTCCCAGCCGCGGGCCCAAACCCGGCCTCACCGTCGACCGGATCGTCACGACGGCGGTCGGCCTCGCCGACGCGGAGGGGCTCGACGCGGTCTCGATGCGGCGGGTGGCGAACGAACTGGGCGTGGGCACGATGTCGCTCTACCGGTACGTCCCCGGCAAGACCGAGCTCCTCGACCTGATGCTCGACCGGGTCCAGGGCGACTCCCTGCCCGACGACCCGCCGCCCCCCGCCCACTGGCGGGAGACCGTCACGGCCCTGGCCCGCACCACCCTCGGCCTCTACCGGGCCCACCCCTGGCTGCTCCGGGTCAACCAGGCCCGCTCCGTCCTCGGCCCGAGCGCCCTGCGCGGCCTGGAGCTGTGCCTCACCGGGCTCAAGGGGCCGCGGGGCATGGGCCTGAGCGACCCCGAGACCCTCTCGGTGATCATCACCGTGCAGGGGTACGCGGCGGGCACGGCCCGCATGGAGCTCCAGGCCTCCGAGGCCGCGCGGGAGACCGGGATCGGCGACGACGCGTTCTGGGACGCGCAGCGCCCCTACCTGGAGCGGGCGATGCTCTCGGGCGACTACCCGCTGATGGCGGCGCTCGCGGACGACGCCTTCGCCCGCGAGACCGACCACTTCGCCTTCGGCCTCGAACGGCTCCTGGACGGCTTCGAGGCCCTGGTGGACCGGCGGAAGCGGGTCAGCGGCGCCTGACCAGCCGCTTCCCGGCCACCACCAGGAGCGTGGCGCCGGCGAGGACGAGGAAGCCCACGGTGACGTTCCCCCGCTCACCGGCCCCGGGGGCCGCGGACGGCGACGCGGAGGCGCCGGGCGAACGCGGCGCGCCGGGGGTGGCCGGAGCGCCGGGGCCCTCCGTCCCCCGCCCGCCGCCCGACGGCGGTTCCACGCGCAGGACCCGGCTGTTCCCGCCCTCCGAGCCGAACATGAGGGCCGAGCCGTCCGCCGTGTACGTCACCGACTCCGCCTGTCCCTGGAAGGGCGCCCCCACGGCCGTCCCGCCGTCCCCGAGCCGCCCGTCCTTCCAGGCGTACTCCTGGGCCGTGAAGTAGCCCCGCAGGACGAGCCGGCCGCCGTCCGGCGAGAAGGCGCCGTCGGTCACCCACGGCACCTCGCCCACCCGCCGGAAGACGTTCGTCCCCGACGACGAGAGCCGCTCGGGCCCGGCGTACAGGCCGCCGCCGTCCTGCTTCTTGCTCGCGATGTACACCCGGCCGGTCTTCGGATGGACCATCAGGGCCTCGGCGTTGCGCGGCCCGTCGGCGTACTGCACGACGTACTGCCGCGCCGCCACCTTCTGGTCCTTCAGGACCTTCGGCTCGGGGAAGCGGTAGATCCAGACGTGGTCCCAGGAGCCGTCGAGGTTGTCGCCGATGTCGCCGACGTAGACGTCCCCGTCGGGGCCGACGGAGATCGCCTCCATGTCCCGGGGCGTGCCGACCCCCTGCATGGTCAGGGTCGCGACCGTCTCTCCCGTACGGGAGTCGACGCCGTAGATCAGGGGCGCGTCCTGGTCGTTGTGCGTCCAGTAGATCCCCGGGTGGGCGCGGCTCGCGGCGAGGCCGCTGGACTCGGTGATCCGGGCGTCCCGGATCGTGAAGTCCCGGTCGGGCTCCTGGCCTTCGGCACGGGCATGACCGGCCGGGAGCAGCACCAGGGCCGCCGCCGTGCCGAGGGCGCACAGAGCAGATCGCATGCCCCCAGCCTGCCACGGGCGGCGACAACCCGGTTGACCATGATCGGAACCGCTGTCAGGGTCGCGTCCATGCCCCCCTTCACCGCGGCCGACGGCACGGAACTCGCCTACCACGACTCCGGCTCCGGGGCCCCGCTGCTCTGCCTCCCCGGCGGTCCGATGCAGGACTCCGCCTACCTGGGCGACCTCGGCGGCCTGGCGGCCCACCGGCGCCCGATCCGCCTCGACCCGCGGGGCACGGGCGCGTCGGCGGCCCCCGCCGACCCGGCCTCGTACCGCTGCGACCGGCTGGTGGACGACGTGGAGGCGCTGCGGACGCACCTCGGCCTGGACGCCGTCGACCTGCTCGGCCACTCGGCGGGCGCCGATCTGGCCGCGCTCTACGTCTCCCGGCACCCCGACCGCGTGAGCCGCCTGGTGCTCGTCGCCCCGGGCACGGCGGCGGTGGGGCTCGACACGCCCCCGGAGGAGCGGCTCGCGGCGGCGCGGCTGCGGAGCGCGGAGCCGTGGTTCGGCCCGGCGTACGCGGCCCTGGAGGAGGTCACGGCGGGACGGGGCGGGGCGGAGGCGTTCGCGGCGGTCGCGCCGTTCCTCCACGGGACCTGGGACGGGGCCGCGCGGGAGCGGCACGCCGAGAGCGGCAGGCGGCGCAACGACGGGGCCGCGGCGGCCCACGCGGGCGAGGGCGCCTTCGACCCGCCGACCACCCGAGCGGCGCTCGCGGGGTTCGACCGCCCGGTCCTGGTCGTGGCGGGCGAGGGCGACGTGAACACCCCGCCGCCGACGGCCGCCGCGTACGCGGCCCTGTTCCCGAGGGCGGAGCTGACCGTCCTGCCCGGGGCGGGCCACTTCCCGTGGCACGACGCCCCGGAACGCTTCACCGCGACCCTGAACGCCTTCCTCGCCTGAGGGCGCCCGGGTCCCGGAGGTGCCCCGGATCACCACAGGCCCCGCCACACGATCCGCGATGATATGACCATGCGTTTTCTGTTCGTCGGCGACAGCATGACCATCGGACGCGCCGGCGACTGGACCTGGCGCTACCGGATGTGGCAGCACCTGGAGGCGACCCTCCCGGGCGGGTACGAGATCGTGGGACCGCGCACGGGCCTGTACGACCCGGACGGCACCCACGCGCCCGAGGCGTACGCCGCCCCGGACTTCCCCGCCCCCGCCCGCCGCCACCTGGCCGGCTGGGGCGAGGGCTGGCTGCACATGGCGCCGGTGATCGGCGAGACGGTCGCGGCGACCGGGGCGGACGTCCTCCTCGTCTCCCTCGGCCTGATCGACCTGGGCTTCTACACGAACAGCGACCAGACGGACGAGAACGTCCGGTCCTTCGTCGAGGCCGCCCGCGCCGCGAACCCGCGCGTCCGGGCGGTCCTCCTCCCGGTCATCCCGAACGTCCGCGCCACCTACGACGCCCCCTTCGCCGCCGAGTGCGCCCGCTTCAACGACCTCCTCGCGAAGGCCGTCGCCGACCTGGACGAGGCCGCCTCCCCGCTGCTCCTGGCGACGGTCCCGGACGCGTACGCCCTCCCGGCCGACACCTACGACGGCACCCACCCGAGCCCCACCGGCGAACACAAGCTGGCTTCGGCCTTCGCGGACGCGATGCACCGGGCGTGGGCCCTGGGCGGCCCGTACGCCGCCCGGCCCTGACGGACGCCGGAGGCGTCACCAGGCGAAGGCCTCCGGCGAGGGTCCGGGGCCGGGGAAGATCTCGTCCAGGGACGCCAGGAGCTCCTCACCCAGCTCGACCTCCAGCGCGCGCAGCGCGCCGTCGAGCTGCGCGGGCGTCCGGGGCCCCACGATCGGCCCCGTCACCCCGGGCCGGGTGAGCAGCCAGGCCAGGGCGGTCTCACCGGGCCGGAGCCCGTGCTTGTCGAGGAGGTCCTCGTAGGCCTGGAGCCGCGCCCGGGCGGCCGGGTCGGCGAGCGTGGCCGCCGCGCGCCCCTCCGTACGCCGCCTGCCCTCGGCCTCCTTCTTCAGGACCCCGCCGAGCAGACCGCCGTGCAGCGGCGACCAGGGGATGACCCCGAGCCCGTACTCCCGCGCGGCCGGGATCACCTCCATCTCGGCACGCCGCTCGAAGAGGTTGTACAGGCACTGCTCGCTGACCAGCCCGACCGCTCCCCGCCGCGCGGCGACCTCGTTGGCCTGGGCGATCTTGTAGCCGGGGAAGTTGGACGACCCCGCGTAAAGGATCTTCCCCTGCTGGATCAGCACGTCGACGGCCTGCCAGATCTCCTCGAAGGGAGTGGAGCGGTCGACGTGGTGGAACTGGTAGAGATCGATGTGATCGGTCCCGAGCCGCCGGAGGCTGCCCTCCACGGCCCGCCGGACGTTGAGGGCGGAGAGCTTGTCGTGGTTGGGCCAGGCCTCCCCGTCGGCGCCCATGTTCCCGTACACCTTGGTGGCGATCACGGTGCGGTCGCGCCGACCGCCCCCCTTGGCGAACCAGGAGCCGACGATCTCCTCGGTCCGCCCCTTGTTCTCACCCCACCCGTACACATTGGCGGTGTCGAAGAAGTTGAGCCCCGCGTCCAGCGCCGCGTCCATGATGGCGTGACTGGTGACTTCGTCCGTCTGGGGTCCGAAGTTCATCGTGCCGAGGACAAGTCGGCTGACCTTGAGTCCGGTGCGTCCGAGCTGCGTGTACTCCATGAGTCACCAGCCAACTACGGGGAACGCCCTCCGGGCAAGCACCTACTGCCCGACCACCGACGCCACGGCGACGACGACGAACATCAGCACGAGAACACCGGCCATGATCCGGTTGCGAGTCTTGGGGTCCACCCTTCGAGGTTAACCCGCCCCACCACGCCCCCACCCCCGCCCCCGCCGGAACCGCTCACCGGCCCGCGTCACCCCCTACCCTCACCCCCATGAAGATCCGTAGGGGCGGGCCCGAAGACATACCCGCGATACTCGCCATCCTGGACAGCGCCGTGGTCTGGCTGAACGACAGGGGCATCACCGCCCAGTGGGGCACGGACCCCTTCACGGCCCGCCCCGCCGCCGTACGCCAGGTCGAGGAGACCGTGGCCGAGGGCGACCTCTGGATGGCGGAGGTCGACGGCACACCGGCGGGCACGATGACCCTGACCCCCCACCCCGGCAAGCACGTCCCCCACGCCGGGGAACCGGAGGTCTACATCCGCCTCCTGGCCACCGACTCCCGGTTCCACCACCGGGGCGTGGGAGCGGCCCTCCTCCGACACGCCGCCGCGGAGACCCGCCGCAAGAACGTCTCGCTCCTCCGCGTGGACTGCTTCGCGGGCAGCGAGGGCCGCCTGATCGCGTACTACGAGAAGCAGGGCTTCACCCGCACGGACACCTTCGCGGTGGGCGACTGGCAGGGCCAGATCCTGGAGCGGCGGGTCTGACGACGACGCACGGAAGGGGGCGGGGCCGGAACGGGGGAGGTGGTGTCCGGGCGTAAAAGCGTCTTCAACCCGCGAAGCGTGGTGAGACGCAGCCCGGACACCACCTCCCCCGCGGAGGCCCCGGCCCCGTCACCCGTGCCCCCCAAGCACTACGCCGCGGTCGTCAAACGCTCCCGCGCCACGAACCGAACCTGCGGATGCCCCCGCCGCCACCCGACGGCGACCTTGAGCCCCCCGAGCCGAGCGAGCACCAGCCCCACCACGACAGCGGCGGCCAGCGAGATCGCCCCGCCCACGGCGAACCCGACCCGAGCGCCGTAGACATCGGTGACCCACCCGAGCAACGGAGCACCGATGGGCGTCCCCCCGGCGAAGACCATCATGTAGAGGCTCATCACCCGCCCCCGCATCGCGGGATCCGTGGCCATCTGCACGGCGGAGTTGGCGGTGACGTTGACCGTGAGCCCGATCATGCCGATCGGCACGAGCAGCAGCGCGAACAGCCAGAACGCCGGCGACAGCGCCGCGACGACCTCCAGCACGCCGAAGACGCCGGCGGCGATCACCAGCATCCGCAGCCGGGTCGAGCCGCGCCGGGCCGCGGCGAGGGCGCCCACGAGCGACCCGGCGGCCATCAGGGTGTTGAGGAACCCGTAGGTACCGGCCCCCACGTGGAAGACCCCGTCGGCGAAAGCGGTGAGCCAGATCGGAAAGTTGAAGCCGAAGGTCCCGATGAACCCGACCAGCACGATGGGCCACAGCAGATCGGGCCGCCCTGCCACGTACCGCAGCCCCTCCCGGAGCTGCCCCTTCCCCCGGGGAACGCGCTCCACCTTGTGGAGCTCACCGGTCCGCATGAGCAGCAGGCTGATCACGGGCGCGACGAAAGAAAGACCGTTCAGCAGGAAGGCCCACCCGCTCCCGACCCCGGCGATGAGGACACCGGCCACGGCGGGCCCGACGAGCCGAGCGGACTGGAAGTTGGCCGAGTTCAGCGAAACGGCGTTACGAAGCTGCTCGGGCCCGACCATCTCGGACACGAACGACTGCCGCGCCGGATTGTCGACGACGGTGACCATGCCGAGCAGAAAAGCGATCAGGTAGACGTGCCAGACCTGCACGTGCCCGGACAGCGTCAGGGCGGCGAGCGCGACGCCGCACAGCCCCAGGGCCGCCTGGCTGACGAGAAGCAGCTGCCGCTTCGGGTACCGGTCGGCGATGACACCGCCGTACAGGCCGAAGAGCAGCATCGGCAGGAACTGGAGGGCCGTCGTGATGCCGACGGCGGCGGCCGAGCCGGTGAGGCTCAGGACCAGCCAGTCCTGGGTGATCCGGGCCATCCACGTACCGGTGTTGGAGACGATCGCTCCGGTGAAGAACAGCCGGTAGTTCCGGATCGTGAGCGAGGAGAAGGTCCCCCCGCCCCGGCGGGTGTAGGTATCGGGTTTGTGGACGGGTGCGGAGTCTGCTCCGGGTCCCGTACTCAAAGTGCGTCGCCTCCTCGGCTCGTGGTCTACAGGTGCGCGAGCTTCTCCAGGACGGGGGCGGCCGCGCGCAGCTTGGCCCATTCGTCCTCGTCCAGACCCTCGGCGAGCGCGGCCAGCCAGGCGTTCCGCTTGCGGCGGGACTCTTCGAGCATGGCCTCGGCCTGCTCGGTCTGGCTGACCACCTTCTGCCGGCGGTCGTCGGGGTGCGGCTCCAGCCGGACCAGTCCCTTGGCTTCGAGCAGCGCGACGATGCGGGTCATCGAGGGCGGCTGGACGTGTTCCTTGCGGGCCAGCTCGCCGGGGGTCGCGGAGCCGCAGAGCGACAGGGTGCCGAGCACCGACATCTCGGTGGGGCTCAGCGATTCGTCGACGCGCTGGTGCTTGAGGCGTCGGCCCAGCCGCATGACGGAGGAGCGGAGCGCGTTCACGGCCGCGACGTCGTCGGCGGTGCCGTGGGACAGGTCAGGCATGTTTGTTAGCCTAACTCATTACTCTCTCTAAATACCACCGGGGCCCCACCGACGTCGCGCGAATCACACACCCCAACCCCACGCGCACCCGCGCACCCCCGTGCCCGCGCACGTCCCGCGCACCCGCGCGCGACAACACACACCGGCCCAGATCACGCTTCGGCATCCATGTATCACCCGAACGAGTGAGTCGGATCCAGAAAGTGACGCAAAGGAGCCTCGGGTGCCCCGACCCTGACGGCATGGGATCGACAGTGCTCAGCCTGCGCATCGACGGTGAGCTGCTCGACCGGCTCAGGAGTCACGCCGCGAAAAGAGGAATGAGCGTCCAGGACTACGTGGCCCGGACGCTCATTCGCGAGGATTTCGACGAGCGGTTCAAGACCGCCGTCGACGAGACGGAGAAGTTCTACGGCGCGGAGGGGACGGAGGGGGAGCCGCCGCAGGCCCCCGCCCCGCCCCGGGATCACGTGAGGCCGAGCGCCGGCATCGCGTAGTAGAAGACGAAGACCGCCGACACGACGTACATGGCCACCGGCACCTCACGGCCCCGGCCGGCCGCGAGGCGCAGCACGCTGAAGGCGATGAAGCCGATGCCGATGCCGTTCGTGATCGAGTACGTGAACGGCATCATCACCATGGCCAGGAACGCCGGCACCGCGATGGTGAAGTCGCTCCAGTCGATGTCCCTGACCGAACCGGCCATGATCAGGAAGCCGACCGCGAGCAGCGCGGGGGTGGCGGCCTGGGAGGGGACCATGGTGGCCAGCGGGGTGAGGAACAGCGCCACGGAGAAGAGGCCGCCGGTGACCACGGAGGCGAGACCGGTCCTGGCCCCCTCGCCGACGCCGGCCGTGGACTCCACGAAGCAGGTGGTGGCGGAGGAGGAGGTCGCGCCGCCGGAGGCGACGGCCAGGCCGTCGACGAGGAGCACCTTGTTGATGCCGGGGAAGTTGCCGTCCTTGTCGGTCAGCTTGGCCTCGTCGCCGACGCCGAGGATCGTGCCCATGGCGTCGAAGAAGCAGGACAGCAGCACGGTGAAGACGAAGAGGACGCCGGTCAGGACGCCGACCTTGTGGAAGCCGCCGAAGAGGCTGAACTCCCAGAAGAGGCCGAAGTCGGGCGAGGCGACGGGGTTGCCGGGCCACTCCGGGGTGGTCAGGCCCCAGGACGGGACGTCCGCGACCGCGTTGATCACCATGGCGACGATCGTCATGACGACGATCGAGATGAGGATGGCGCCGGGGACCTTGCGGACGATCAGCGCGAGGGTGAGCAGGGCGCCCAGGACGAAGACGAGCACCGGCCAGCCGTTGAGGTGGCCGTCGCCGCCGAGCTGGAGCGGGACGGTGGTGTGGGCGGCGTCGGGGATGCGGGAGACGAAGCCCGAGTCGACGAGGCCGATCAGCATGATGAAGAGGCCGATGCCGATCGCGATGCCCTTGCGGAGCCCGGCCGGGACGGCGCTCATCACGCGCTCGCGCAGACCGGTCGCGACGAGCAGCATGACGACGAGGCCGGCGAGGACGACCATGCCCATGGCGTCGGGCCAGGACATCCGGGGCGCGAGCTGGAGCGCGACGACGGTGTTGACGCCGAGGCCGGCGGCGAGGGCGATCGGGACGTTGCCGATGACGCCCATCAGGAGGGTGGTGAACGCCGCCGTGAGGACGGTGGCGGTGACGAGCTGGCCGCCGTCGAGCTGGTGCCCGTACATGTCCTTGGCGCTGCCGAGGATGATCGGGTTCAGCACGATGATGTAGGCCATCGCGAAGAAGGTGGCGAAGCCGCCCCGGACCTCGCGGGCCACGGTCGAGCCGCGTTCGGAGATCTTGAAGAAGCGGTCGAGTCCGGAGGTCGGTTCGGGGGAACCGGACGGCTCGGGGGACGGGGCCTTGGCGGTGGCCGTGGTGCTCATGGGAATCCTCGGAGAAGAGTGTCCGTTTTGGCGGTTCATACGAAGGAAACCCGCCACAGGCAAACCGTTTCAGTATGAACACATGAACGAGCGAGCGTCCATCTCCGCGCGTAGACAAGAATTCGGGCCACCTAGACTGGCCCCCATGGCGAAGTGGACACCGAAGCACGAGGCACCCGAGCCCCTGGAAGGGCCCGTCGTCGCCACCATCACCGGCGGCACGATCCTCTGGTTCGCCCTCTTCCTCGTGCAGCTCCCCTTCTACGGCTGGTTCGACGACCGGGACCTGACCTGGTGGGTGTGGACCTGCCTGGCCGGGGCCGGGCTCGGCCTGATCGGCATCTGGTACGTGCGCAAGCGCGACGAGGCGCTCAAGCGGCACGCGGCGACGGCGACGGGGGAAGCCCCGGAGGAACGGTCGGCTCCGTAAGACCCCCGCCCGACGCCGGGAGGGCCCGCCCGGCGCCCGGACGTAGTCCCACAGGACCACCCCCGTCCCCCCAGGGTCCGATCCTCACCCCCACATCCCCCTCTCCGGCAGGTGAACGCCCCCTTCCGGCCGTACCGTCGAGAGCATGACGCAGCGGGCGAAGATCGACACCGACAGCAGGGGGACGGCGGGGGGCGGACCGCCCGTCGAGCACCGTCCGGCCGGACTCACCTCCGCCGAGGTCGCGGAGCGGGTCGCGCGCGGGGAGGTCAACGACGTCCCCGTACGGAGCTCCCGCTCGGCCGTCGACATCGTCCGGGCCAACGTCTTCACCCGCTTCAACGCGATCATCGGCGTGCTGTGGGTGATCATGCTCTTCGTCGCGCCGATCCAGGACAGCCTGTTCGGCTTCGTGATCGTCGCGAACACCGGCATCGGCATCATCCAGGAGCTCCGCGCCAAGAAGACCCTCGACGGGCTCGCCGTCATCGGCGAGGCCAAGCCGACGGTCCGGCGCGACGGCACCGCCGCCGAGCTGTCCACCTCGGAGATCGTCCTCGGGGACCTGATCGAGCTGGGGCCCGGGGACAAGGTGGTCGTCGACGGGGTGGTGGCGGAGGCCGACAGTCTGGAGGTCGACGAGTCGCTGCTCACCGGCGAGGCGGACCCGGTGGTGAAGAAGCCGGGCGACCCGATGATGTCGGGCTCGTTCGTGGTGGCGGGCGGCGGCGCGTTCACGGCCACGAAGGTCGGCCGCGAGGCGTACGCGGCGCAGCTCGCCGAGGAGGCCTCCCGCTTCACGCTCGTCCACTCCGAGCTGCGCAGCGGCATCTCCACGATCCTCAAGTACGTGACGTGGATGATGGTCCCGACCGCGACCGGTCTGATCATCAGCCAGCTGATCGTCAAGGACAGCAACCTCAAGGACTCGATCGCCCGGACCGTCGGCGGCATCGTCCCGATGATCCCGGAGGGGCTCGTCCTCCTCACCTCCGTGGCGTTCGCGATCGGCGTGGTCCGGCTCGGCCGCAAGCAGTGCCTCGTGCAGGAGCTGCCGGCCATCGAGGGCCTGGCGCGGGTCGACGTCGTCTGCCTGGACAAGACGGGCACGCTGACCGAGGGCGGCATGGACGTGACGGCCCTGCGCCCCCTGAACGGCTCCGACGAGGCGTACGTGCGCAAGGTCCTCGGCGCGCTCGGCGCGTCCGACCCGCACCCGAACGCCTCCCTCCAGGCGATCATCGAGGCCTGCCCGGACGCGGACGGATGGCGCTGCGCGGAGGCGCTGCCGTTCTCGTCGGCCCGCAAGTACAGCGGCGCGACGTTCGACGAGGGCGGCGGCGAGGAGTCGTCGTGGCTGCTCGGCGCGCCGGACGTGCTCCTGGCGGAGGGGGACCCGGCGCTCGCCGAGACCGACCACCTGAACGAGCAGGGCCTGCGGGTCCTCCTCCTGGCCCGTACGGACCGCGCGCCCGGCGCCCCCGGGGCGGCGGAGGCGGCCCGCCCGGCCGCGCTCGTGGTCCTGGAGCAGCGGCTGCGCCCGGACGCGTCCGACACCCTCGCGTACTTCGCCGACCAGAACGTCGCCACCAAGGTCATCTCCGGCGACAACGCGGTCTCGGTGGGCGCGGTGGCCGGGAAGCTGGACCTGCCGGGGGCGGAGCACACGGTGGACGCCCGCACGCTCCCGGAGGACCGGGAGAAGATGGCGGAGGTGCTGGAGGAGAACGCGGTCTTCGGCCGGGTCACCCCGCAGCAGAAGCGGGACATGGTGGCCGCGCTCCAGTCGAAGGGCCACACGGTCGCGATGACCGGCGACGGCGTGAACGACGTCCTGGCCCTGAAGGACGCGGACATCGGCGTCTCGATGGGCTCGGGCTCGGAGGCGACCCGGGCGGTCGCGCAGATCGTCCTCCTGAACAACTCCTTCGCGACCCTGCCGTCGGTGGTGGCGGAGGGGCGCCGGGTCATCGGCAACATCACGCGCGTGGCGACCCTCTTCCTGACGAAGACGGTCTACTCGGTGCTCCTGGCGGTGCTGGTGGTCTGCTCTCAGGTGGAGTACCCCTTCCTGCCCCGCCACCTGACCCTGCTGTCCACCCTGACCATCGGCGTCCCGGCCTTCTTCCTGGCCCTGGCCCCGAACAAGGAGCGGGCGAAGCCGCACTTCGTGCGCCGGGTGATGCGGTACGCGATCCCGGGCGGGACCATCGCCGGGGCGGCCACCTTCACCACGTACCTCCTGGCCCGCCACCACTACAGCGGCGAGGGCGCCCTGGAGGCGGAGACCAGCGCGGCGACCCTGACGCTCTTCCTGGTCTCCCTCTGGGTCCTCGCGATCATCGCCCGCCCCTACACCTGGTGGCGCCTCGCCCTGGTCGCCACCATGGCCGGCGCCTTCCTCCTGGTCCTCGTCGTCCCCTGGCTCCAGGACTTCTTCGCCCTGAAGCTGGTCGGCACGACGATGCCGTGGGCGGCGGTCGCGATCGCGGCGACGGGCGCGGCGGTCCTGGAGGTCGCGTGGCGCTGGGTGGACCGGAGGTTCCCGGCGTAGGGGGCGGGCGGGCCGGTCAGTCGAACCACCGGTCCCGCGAAAGCTCCTCCGTGCGGGTCGGGTCCTCCAGGAGGGCCGCGACCTCGAAGCGGCGGGGCCACTGGCCGGCGGCCCAGGCGAGGCCGGCGGCGACGCCTTCGAGGGTGGCGGCGTGGACGGTGCCGTCGGGGGTGCGGCGCCAGTCGAGTTCGGTGCCGCCCGCGCGGAGCTCCTCGTGCTCGACGTAGAAGCCGGGGGTGGCGGTGCCGAGGAGGGCCGTCACGGAGTCCGGGACCTCGTGCTCCTCGCCGGCCGTCGTGACGTGCGCCTCGACCGTCTCGCTCAGACGGCGCACCTGGAGCAGCTCGGCCAGGTCGGCCGCCCGGGACGGGGCGACCGGGAGGAGGGGCAGGCCCGCCGTCAGCGGGAGGAGGTCGGGGGCGTCGGCCACCACCGCGTCCGCCGCGTCGACGACGGTCAGGACGCCGTCGACGACCGCCCGCAGCTCGTCCGGGAGGGTCACCCGCTCCGGGTCGAGGTCCGCGAGGGCCGTGTAGAGGGCGTGCAGCTGCGGGGCCGTCACCACGCGGTCCGGGTCCGCCAGGCGGCCCAGGAGCTCCGCCGCGCCGCCCGGCTCGTCCAGGAGCGCGGACACCGAGGTGCGGACGCCGAGGGCCCGCAGGACCTGCTCGTCGTCGAAGCCGGTCGCGTCGGCGGAGTCGTACAGGCCGATCAGGAGGGGGTCGGTACCGGCGGCGCGCAGTCCGGCCGGGCGGCGGCCGTCCAGTACGGGGTGGTCGCGGAGCCACCAGGCCGTGTACGGGCGGACCGTCTCCGTCGTGCCGTCCGGCAGGAGGACCCGTACGGGCTGGATCAGGGCGTCCCTCAGGGGCGGCACCGCGAGCAGGGCGAGCGCCTGCGGCCAGGCGTCGTCGTCGACCAGGTCCAGGTCCCGCACGGCGGCGATCTCCGTCGCCACCGGCGGCACCGGGGTCTGCGGGAGGCGGTCGAGGACGTCCTCGCACCACACGTCGACCGCGTCGAGGAGCCCGGCGTCGTCCGGCTCCGGGTAGTCGCCCTCGCGGGGCTCGACCTCGTCCGGATCGAGGACGAGGTCGCTCGTGCGGACCAGCGCGAAGGTGGCGAGCACCCCGCACGCGGTGAGGGGCTGCTCGCCCCAGCGGGCGGCGAGGCCGGCGTCCACGAAGGCGATCTCGTCCTGGCGGACGACGGCGGCGAAGGGCGAGCCGGGCAGGACGAGTTCGCCGGCCGGGGCGAGTTCGCCGTCCTCGTCGGGGAGGGCGAGCGCGCCCAGCCACGGCTCCTCGCCCGGGGCGAGGTCCGCGTCGCGGACCAGACCGAGGACGGTCTCGGCCAGCTCCTCGGCGTCCAGGGCGTCGACGTCCTCGTCCCAGACCTCGCCCACGTCGAGGGAGGCGGCGACCGCGAGCCGCACCTGGTGGGTCGTCAGGATCGCGCGGGGCGTGGCGGGCAGGGCGCCCAGCTTCTCCAGGAGCGGGTGGGCGGCGTCCGGGTGCGCCACCTTCAGGCCGAGCCGGGCCAGCTCGGGCGGGGTGCCCTCCTGCGGGAGGAGGACCTGGCGGGGGCCGATCGCCGTGCGGGGGCGGGTGCCCTCCGTCTCCTCCGCCAGCGGCACCGGCAGGCCCGTGAGCCGGTCCGGGTCGACGCCCGCGAGGGAGTCGTACAGGCGCCACCACCAGCCGGCGGGCCGGTCGACCCCGGCCAGGCGGTCGATCGCCTCGGTCAGCGGGACCCGGCCGACGCCGAGCGTGCGCAGCTCCGGGCGGCGCTCCAGACCGGCCGGGAGGAGCGTCGGGAAGACCTCCGCGAGCACGTTCACGGTGTCC
The DNA here is from genome assembly GCF_044756005.1 of Streptomyces sp. NPDC092045. Taxonomy (NCBI): domain Bacteria; kingdom Bacillati; phylum Actinomycetota; class Actinomycetes; order Kitasatosporales; family Streptomycetaceae; genus Streptomyces; species Streptomyces sp. NPDC092045. The sequence continues at coordinate 49,243 of NZ_JBIVSC010000022.1, forward strand.
GCGCCCGCGCCCTCCACGACCTCCGCCTCGATCGGGCGGAGCGCGGGCAGCTCCTCGGTGGGGACGGCGGGCGCCAGGAACCCGACGCGCGGCAGCCGGTCGAGGATCGCCTCGCGCAGCGCCCCGTCGAGCGGGCCCTTGCCGAACGGGCCGGGCACGAGGTCGAGCGCGGCGGTCGTCACCGGCCGCCAGTCGGCGAGCAGTTCGGCGTACGCGTCGGCCGCCCGCTGCACCAGGAAGTCGGTGAGCGGTCCGGGCGCCGGGTGGCGGCGGGCGGTGTCGAGCGGCAGGGAGGCGATGAGGAGGGCGGGGATGCCCAGGGGTTCGTCCGTGGGGGTCGGGGCGTGCACGACCGGGGTGGTCTGCGGGTAGCGCGGGGCTCCCGCGTCGTCCACGGGCACGGCCCAGGTGACCGACCAGTGGGGGCGCAGGCGCTCCTCGACCGGGCGGTCCGCGAGGAGCTCGGGGTCGAGCGGGCCGCCGTGGCCGACGGTCCGCCAGCGGTGCGTGCCGCTCGCGGAGTCCTCGACGCGGACGTAGCCGTCGGCCTCGGAGCGGCGGAGCGTTCGTACACCTTCGGGTGTCTCCACGACGACCTCGGACAGACCCGGAAGAGTGAGCAGCAGGGCGTCGTCGATCGAGGAGAGGAGGCGCTCGGTGAGGTCGTGGGCGGCCGCGTCGCGCAGCGGCAGGACGACGACGGTGTCGTATCCGTCGGGCGCGGTGCCCTCGGCGGGCAGCGGGAGGCGGAGCAGCGGCACGTGGCCGTCGCGGCGGCGCAGTTCGTCGCCGAGGCCCGGGCTGTGGCGGGCGGCGTCGGCGGCCAGTTCGCGGGCTTCGGCGAGGGACCAGCGGACGCCGCCGTGGCGGCCGAGGAGGGCGGGCTCGTCGGTGACGGCGAGGACGGCGGCGAAGCCGACGCCGAAGCGGCCCACGGCCCCCGTGTCCCCCTCGCCGCCCTGCTCGCGCTTGGCGGAGGCGCGGAGGGTGGACAGCGACTCGACGCCCGTGGCGTCCAGCGGGGCGCCGGTGTTGGCGGCGGCCAGGACGGCCGGGCCCTCGTGGTCCGCCGGGTGCAGGGTGAGGCGGAGGCGGCCGGGGACGCCGGCGCGGCGGGCGGCGTCGGCGGCGTTCTGGGCCAGCTCGACGACCAGCCGGTCGCGGTAGCCGCCGAGCGCGAGGTCCTCCTCGGCGTTGGCGTCCTCCCGGAACCTGGCGGACGAGGCCCCCCAGGTGTCGAGGACGCCGCGGCGGAGCCGTGCGGTGCCGAAGGGGTCGGTTCCGTCGGTCGTCGTCCGGACGCTGACGCTCACGTCTGACTCCACTCTGCGGTGCGGTGAATCGGGGCGGGACCGGGACGGTGCCGCTCCCGGGTCCGGGGCCGGTCCGGCGGAGCGGGGCCGGGGGGACGCGGCGCCCGGCGGTGCGCCGCACGGCGCCGGGAGGGCACGACGACCGAGCCGTCGTGCCGTCCCGGCGACGCGGCGCGGTGCCGTGCCGGACGTCGCGGCCCCGGCCCCGATCCGCCGGACGGGCCCAGGGTCCCCGGACCGGAGGTCCCGGGGGCCCGAAGGTACCGCGCCGCGCGGCACCGCCCTCCCCGCGGAGGGCCGCCGCTACGAGTGGCCCAGGTCCTCCAGGACCTCGTCCGGTTCCGTCGTGGAGCCGGAGTCCCTGGAGGGACGGAGGGGGAAGGCGTCGACGGCCGTCGAGTCGTGGACCGGGGGCGCGGGGCGCGGCGGCTTCGGCATGACGGCGGCCTCCGAGTGGCCCCCGCAGCCGTACGCCAGGGAGACGACCCGGCCGTCCGCCGGGGAGAACTCGTTGGCGCAGATGCCGAAGGCCTGCTTCAGGGAGCCGTCCAGCGGCACCAGGAAGGCGCAGGACTCGCAGGTGGCGGGGGCCGCCTGCGCCATCGGGGTCTTGGCGCCGAAGGCCTCGTCCCAGCGGTCCGCGGCCACGTGCAGGCCGTAGCGGGACAGGACGCGGGCCCGGCGCATGCCGAGCTCGTCGGCGACCGACGCGATCGCGCCCCGCGAGGGGGTGCGGGTCACGATCTCGGCGTCCTCGACGTCGAGGTGGTCCGCCAGCTCCTCCGAGACCGCGGAGTTCGGCGGGGGCACGTCCTCGCCGGTGTAGCCGGGCTCCAGGCGCGGGTCGTCCTGCTCGGTCGGCAGCAGGTCGCCCGGGCCCATGTCGCCGGGGCGCAGCCGCTCGCTCCACGGCACCCACTCGGGGGCGAGGAGGGAGTCGGGTCCCGGCAGCAGGACGGTTTCGTCGAGCGTGACGTTCTTGGCGCGGGAGGCGCGCGCCACGGTCACCGCCCAGCGCCAGCCCCGGTAGCCGGGCTCCTTGCACTCGAAGAAGTGGGTGACGACGCGGTCGCCCTCCGCGAGGACCTCCACGTGGGCGCCCACGATCCCCGGCGCGGCCGCCTCCTCGGCGGCCTCCCGGGCGAGTTCCACCGCCTCGGCGCACAGGCGGTCGGGGGTACGCGTGGTTCGCGGGGCACGCGGGGTACCGCTTCGCGTCGTCGCAGCACTCACAGGTATCGCTTCTCTCCTACGCCGTCTCACAGGTGCGCCGGCCGGGAGGCGGGAGCGAAGCAACGGGCGGCGGGCGGAGCGGACCAGAGGGCCGCATCGACGTCCGCACCCGACGTGTCTCGCGCGTCTCGGGCACACCTAACGCCATCCATTCTGCGGGATGCCGAAGAGGCGCGCGGCCGAGAGCTTCCGCCGGTGACGCGCTACGCACGCTACCCCGTTCGCGGGCCTCCGCCCACCTGCCCGCCCCAAGAGGGCCGCATCGCGGACGGCGGGACCGGTCGCGAAGCCCCGGGAACGGCCGGCCGGACCGCGCGCGTGTCCGGCTGCGGAGACCCGGGAACGACCGGACGGACAGCGTGCGCGCCCGGTCGCGGAGCCACGGAAACGACAAGGCGGACCGCGCGCGTGTCCGGCCAGGGGGACCCGGAAACGACGGGACGGACAGCATGCGCGCCCGGTCGCGGAGCCACGGGAACGACGGGGCGGACCATGTGCGTCCGGTCGTGGCGGCCCGGGACCACCGCGTCGGCCGTACGGTCCACGGGCGGCGGAACCACGGCCCCGGCCGGCCGCACCGGCCGACGGCGCGCCCCCGTCCCCGGCGCGGTCGCGACACGCCCGGCGCGCGGGTCCGTTCGAGCGGGTCTCCGGCGCGCCTCCGGCTCCTCCGCCGGGCCGCACACGGTCCGGCCGGTCCGGATGTATCCCGCGTCACGCCACGGTTCGGCCCCCGACCTTGGGGCACTATGACGGGGTGGCAGCCGCACGGTCCCCCGCACGATCCGAGGATCACGCCGGGCCGCTCCGGAGAGCGGGCCGGGCGGTCGGGCGTGCCCTGCACCTGCCGTTCACCGGCACGGCGAAGGGCATCCGGAAGGCCACGCACGCGCACGGCGCGGGCGAGTCGGGGCTCGGCAAGCTGATCGAGCTGCACGCCGTGAACGGCGCCGGGGACGTCATGATCACCGTCGCCCTCGCCTCCACCGTCTTCTTCTCCGTGCCGACCGACGAGGCCCGTGGCCGCGTCGCCCTCTACCTCGCCATCACCATGGCCCCGTTCACCCTCCTCGCGCCCGTGATCGGCCCGCTCCTGGACCGCATCCCGCACGGCCGGCGCGCGGCGATGGCGGGCGCGATGGGGACGCGCGCGGTGCTGGCGATCATGATGTCCGGGGCCGTCGCGACCGGCGGGATCGAGCTGTACCCGGCGGCGCTCGGCGTGCTCGTGGCCTCCAAGGCGTACGGGGTGGTCCGCAGCGCGGTCGTGCCCCGGCTGCTGCCACCGGACTTCTCGCTGGTGAAGGCGAACTCCAGAGTCACCCTGGCCGGGCTGCTGGCCACCGGGATCGCCGCGCCCGTCGGGGCGGGGCTCCAGATGATCGGGCCGGGCTGGCCGCTGTACGGCGCGTGCGCGCTGTTCCTGCTCGGCGTGTTCTGGGCGCTGCGGATGCCGCCGAAGGTGGACTCCGCGAAGGGCGAACGGCGGGCGCACCTGCTGACGCACGGCGAGAAGAAGCCGAGCCTGCGGACGGTCGGCCCGGCGGTCCTGCACGGCCTGGCGGCCAACGCGGCCCAGCGCATGCTGTCCGGCTTCCTGATCTTCTTCCTGGCGTTCCTGCTGCGCGAGCACCCGCTCTCGGGGCAGAGCGCCGCCGTCTCCCTCGGCATCGTGGGCGTGGCGGCGGGCGTCGGCAACGCGTGCGGGACGGCGGTCGGCTCGCTGCTCCGGGACCGGGGCCACGGTCCGGAGGTGATCATCGCCACGATGATCAGCGTGGTCCTGGGCACCGCCGTCTGCACGGCGATCTTCTTCGGCGGCGTGATGGTCGCCGTCCTCGGCGCGGTCGCGGGCCTCACCCAGGCCCTGTCGAAGCTGTCCCTGGACGCGCTGATCCAGCGGGACGTGCCGGAGGTGGTGCGCACCTCGGCGTTCGCGCGCTCCGAGACCGCGCTCCAGATGGCGTGGGTGGTGGGCGGCGCGATCGGCATCGCGCTCCCCCTGAACGGCACCCTCGGCATGTCCGTCGCCGCCGCGATCCTGGCCCTGGGCGCCCTCCTGGCCGTCCGCGGCCTGCTCTCGGCCGCCCGCCGCCCGGGCCCGAAGAACCGTTCGAAGACCCGGGTGGCGTGACCGGACGGCGACCCGGGACGTGACCGGTCGGTGGCCCGGGGCGCGGACGGACGGCGGTGCGGCGACCCGGGACGTGACCGGACGGCGACCCGGGGCACGGACGGACGGCGGGCCCCAGCGACGTCTCGGTCGGCGTCTCGGGCGGCGTCTCGGGCCGCGCGGAAGGGGCCTCCGGGCGTACGGATGACCCAGCCCGTCCGGTACCGGGAGGCGGCACGCCGTACCCCCGCGTGGCGCGGAAGCGACGGCCCGATAGCCTTCGGCTCATGACCGTTGCGTTCTTCTCCGGCTCGCGCCGCCGGACCGCCGTCGCCCTCGGGGCCGTCTCCGCCGGGCTCCTCGTCCTCTCCGCATGCGACAAGCCGACCCCGATCGCGACCCTGACGGTCGGATCCGACTCGGTCCACTCCGAGGCCGCCTGCTACAACGACGGCGACGCCATCAAGGAGTCGCAGGTCCAGGAGTGCCTCAACAAGAAGGCCGAGAAGACCCTCACCGTCGCACCGGACGACCGGATCCGCTTCGGCGTGGACCCCGAGATCGCCGACAACGGGTGGACGATCTTCCTCGGCGGCCAGCAGGCCGAGGCCGAGCCGTACAAGAAGACCTACCGGACCATTCCGGCCAGCGCCTTCTTCTCCAGCCAGAGCGGCGAGACCCTGGACAAGGCCCAGGTGACCATCGTCGAGAACACCGGCAAGAAGCTGACCGGCATCTGGCACTTCCAGCTGAAGAAGGAATCCTGATCCGCCGGTGGTCCACCGGATCCTGATCGTGACGGCCGTGGCGGCGGAGGCGGACTCCGTCACCGCCGGCCTCGCCGCCGTCTCGACCGCCGCCCCGGAGCGCGTCCCGCTGCCCGGGGGCTTCGTCCTGCGCCGCCACGCGGACGGGGACCGCGCGCGCGTCGACGTCCTGGTCGGCGGGGTCGGCCCCGCGGCCGTCGCCGCCGCGACGGGAACGGCCCTGGCACACGCCTCGGCACACGCTCCGGCGCCGGGCACGGACCACCGGGAACGCCCCTACGACCTCGTCGTCTCCGCCGGTATCGCCGGCGGGTTCCAGCCGTCCGCCCCGCTCGGGACCCTCGTCGTCTCGTCCGCGATCGTCGCCGCCGACCTCGGGGCGGAGACCCCCGACGGGTACCTCGCCGTCGACGAGCTCGGCTTCGGACGGTCCGTCCACCCCGTGCCCGGGGCGCTGACCGGCCGCCTCCGCGCCGCCCTGGCCGCCGACGGCCTGCCGTGCGCCGTCGCGCCCGTCCTCACCGTCTCCACCGTCACCGGCAGCGCCCGGCGCGCCGCCGAGCTGGCCGGGCGGCACCCCGGGGCCGCCGCCGAGGCGATGGAGGGCTTCGGCGTCGCCGAGGCCGCCGCCGCGTACGGCGTGCCCGTCCTCGAACTCCGGGCCGTGTCGAACGCCGTCGGCCCCCGCGACCGCGCAGCCTGGCGCATCGGCGACGCCCTGGACGCGCTCCGCCGGGCCGCCGGAGCACTGAGCCGCACCGTCCCCGTGGAGACGCCGTGAAACTGAAGATCGCCTACTCGCCCTGCCCGAACGACACCTTCGTCTTCGACGCCTGGGCCCACGACCGCGTCCCCGGCGCGCCCCGGCTCGACGTGACCTTCGCCGACATCGACGTCACCAACGGCTGGGCCGAGAGCGGCACCGACGCGCACGACGTCCTCAAGGTGTCGTACGCCGTGCTGCCCTGGATCCTCGACGAGTACGCCCTGCTGCCCTGCGGCGGCGCGCTGGGCCGGGGCTGCGGGCCGCTCGTCCTGACCCGGGACGCCGGAACGGGCGCCGACCTGGCCGGGAGGACCGTCGCCGTGCCGAGCGAGCGCTCGACCGCGTACCTGCTGTTCCGGCTGTGGGCGGCCGAGGCCGTGCCCGGCGGGGTCGGCGAGGTGGTCGTGATGCCGTTCCACGAGATCATGCCCGCCGTCCGCGACGGCAAGGTCGACGCGGGGCTCGTCATCCACGAGGCCCGCTTCACGTACCAGGAGTACGGGCTGCACCGGCTCGCCGACATGGGCGAGCACTGGGAGACGACGACGGGCCTGCCGATCCCGCTCGGCGCGATCGTCGCCCGCCGCTCGCTCGGCGCGGAGACCCTCCGGCTGCTCGCCGACGCGGCCCGCGCGTCCGTGCGGATGGCCTGGGACGACCCGGCCGCCTCCCGGCCGTACGTCATGGAGCACGCGCAGGAGATGGACCCGAAGGTGGCGGACCAGCACATCGGCCTGTACGTGAACGAGTTCACGGCCGACCTCGGCGAGCACGGGTACGCGGCGGTGCGCGGGCTGCTCACCCGCGCCGCGGCCGAGGGACTCGTACCGCCCCTCGGCCCGGACGCGCTGTCGTTCCCCTAGGGCCTGTCCGGCGGATCATGGCCGGGGTCGCGTCGCCTGGCACGGCACCTCGCCGCGTTGCCGAAACGTCCCGATAGCTCCGCTATCGAACCGCTCCGGCGCCTTGCGAGCCACCGCACCAGACGCCGCGTCCTATCCGACCCTGATCCGCCGGACAGACCCTAGGCGTCTAGACGTCGAGCTGGTCCGCGACCGCCCGCAGCAGGCCGGCGATCTTCTTGCCCGCCGCCTTCTCCGGGTAGCGGCCGCGCTCCAGCATCGGCGTGATGTTCTCGAGGAGCGTCGTCAGGTCCTGCACGATGGACGCGAGTTCGTCGGGCTTGCGGCGCTGGGCCGCGGCGACGGACGGGGTGGGGTCGAGGATCGTGACGGACAGCGCCTGGTCGCCGCGCTGGCCGGCGACGACGCCGAACTCCACCCGCTGGCCCGGCTTCAGCGCCTCGACTCCGGCGGGGAGCACCGACGAGTGGACGAAGACGTCGCCGCCGTCGTCACGGGAGAGGAAGCCGAAGCCCTTCTCGCTGTTGAACCATTTCACCTTGCCGGTAGGCACGTCCGTCCTCGTCCTCGTCGATGGGGATGGCAAACGGCGGGTCGACCGACCCGCCGGCACCAAGGCTAATGGTCCGGAGGCCGGTGACAAGACGTCGCCGATGTGTTCCTACGGCCTGGGAACTACCCTGGTCGAATGCGTAGTGAAACCCGCGCCGTGCCGGTGGACGACAGCGCCCCGGGCGACGGCCTCGTCAAGGCCGGCGGCATCCTCTTCGTGATCGGCGCGGTCGCGACGCTGATCACCGTGGCTCCGCTGTTCCTCGGGACGGACCCGTTCCCCACCGTCGCGTACACCGTCTCCATGCTGATGGGGGTCGGATTCCTCGTCGCCGCCGCCGGGGTGATGCGCTCGATCGCGGCCCAGCGCCGCCAGGCCAAGGCCGGTACGGGCCCGTCCGCTCAGGCCCGGTAGGCCTCCCACCAGGCACGGAAGTCCGTCAGGTCCGCCAGGACCACGTCCGCGCCGGCCTCCCGCAGCTCCTCGGCGGGGCAGGGGCCGGTCGCCACGGCCACCGAGAGGGCGCCCGCCGCGGCGGCGCCCCGGACGTCGCCGGTGTGGTCGCCCACGTACACCCGGGCGCCGTGGGCGCGCAGGGCCTCCGCCTTGCCCTCGGCCCACAGGCCGCCGACGACCGCGTCGGGCTCGATGCCGAGGCGCTCGAAGTGCAGTTCGGCGTGCGGGCCGTTCTTGGCGGTGACGACGAGCGTCCGGCCGCCCGCCTCGCGGACGGCCAGGAGCGCGTCCTCGGCGCCCGGCATCGGGACGGTGGGCCCGATCGCGTACTCCGGGTAGAGCGCGCGGTAGCGGGAGACCATCTCCGGGACGCGCTCCTGCGGGAACCAGTACGCCATCTCGTGTTCGAGCGGCGGTCCGAGGCGGGTCACGACGAGGTCGGCGTCGATCGCGGCGCCGGTCTCGGCGGCGAACGCCTCCCACGTGGCCTTGATGCCGGGGCGGGTGTCGAGGAGGGTCAGGTCGAGGTCGAAGCCGACGGTGAGGGGCGCGTCCGGAGAGGTCATGGCCCCCATTCTGGTCCAGGCGGGGCGGGTGTTCGGGGGCCGGTCCGGGCGTTCGGGGCGGGGCGGGGGTGTGCCCGGGTGTTCGGGGGTCGGTTCGTCCGGGGCCGTGTCCTGGGTGTTCGGGAGGCAGGCGGGGGCGTGCCCGGGTGTTCGGGTCGGGTTCGGGGTCGGGGTCGGGGGCGTGCCCGGGTGTTCGGGGCGGGGCCGGGGCCGGGGTCGGGGCCGTGCTCGGGTGTTCGGGGGTCGGTTCGTCCGGGGCCGTGCCCGGGTGTTCGGGGGTCGGTTCGTCCGGGGCCGTGCCCGGGTGTTCGGGAGGCAGGCGGGGGCGTGCCCGGGTGTTCGGGTCGGGGTCGGGGTCGGGGTCGGGGTCGCGCCCGGGTGTTCGGGGCGGGGTCGGGATCGGGGTCGCGCCCGGATGTTCGGGTCGGGGTCGGGGCCGTGCCCGGTGAGCGGTGTCCTGGGCGGCGGTCCGGTGTCTCAGTGCTTGCGGGAGCGCCACAGCAGGAACAGGGCCGACGCGACCGCCGCCCCCCGCAGGACCCACGGCCAGGTCTCGGCGACCGCCGCGCCCATCGCCTCGCCGCCCGGGACCACCGGGTCGCCCCAGCGGCCCTGGACGCGGCCCCACAGCCAGAGCGTCCCGGCACCGGCGGCGAGGCCCGGGATCACCAGGACCGCGCCCCTGACCTCGCCGGGGGTCAGCCGGCGGGAGGCGTACGCGAGGAGCCAGCCCGCGGCGAGGGCGAGGAGCGAGCCGAAGACGGCGCCGCCGAGCAGGAGCAGCGCGGCGAGCAGCACGAAGGGGTTGGCGAGGCGGGGGCGGGGCGGGACCTCCGCCACCGGCGCCTCCGCCTCGGGGGCCGGGGCCCGGTCCTTGCGCCGCCGCAGGAACCGGATGGACATCCGGCGCTTCCCCGGCGCGGAGGCCCCGGCCTCCTCCTCTTCCCCATCCTCCTCGGGGGCGGGCGGCACGAAGAGGTCCGGGCGCTCGATCCCCCCGAAGAAGCCGGGGACGCCGTCGGCGTCCTCCGTCCGCCACCAGTCGGGCTCCTCCGGGCCGTCGAAGGCGCCCCGCTCCGCCCCGCCGTGGAACAGCGGCCGGCCCGGGGCCGACACGCCGGGACGCGGTGCCGGGATTCCGGGCCTGTCGGGGGCGGATCCCTCGCGGGGCGGCCGGGCGTCGCGGTCCGCACGTCCCCCGGAGCCCTTACGGGTGCCGGAACTCTCATGGGTGCCGGAGCCCTTACGGGGATCGGGTCCCTTACGGAGGTCGGAGCCCTTACGGGGATCGGAGCCCTTACGGCCGTCCGGGGCCGACCGGCCCGTCCGGCCCGCTCCACCCGCCCGGCCGGCCGCCGGGGCGTCCCCGGACCCTCCTCCCCCCGTACCGTCCTTCTTCCGCGTACGGGAGGAGTCGCCCCGCTCCGGGCCGCCCCCGCGCGGCTGCGGCACCGGGCCCCGGGCCTCCCCCGGCGTCCCGGCGTCCCCCGGCGCCCGCCGGGCGCCCGCGCGGTCCACGATCTCGTCCGGGGTGCCCAGGTCGCCGAGGATGCCCCGTACCGACGCGGGGGTCTCCTCGCCGTGGGTGGCGCGCCGGCGGTCGATCTCGTTCCGGAGCGTCGACACGAGCCGCATGCGGTCGCCCGCCGGCAGGTGGCGCTGCTGGGCCAGATCGCCGACCCGGCTCAGGTAGTCGTAGACCAACTGGTCGCTCTCGATGCCCACGGTGCCCCTCCACGGCCGGTTCGCCCGGTACGGCCCGACGTTAGCGCCTGCGCAGCGGTTAACGTGGTCCGGATGGGGATCGGTGGGCTCGACCGGGAGGCGCACGTGGCCGAGGGAACAGGCGCCGCCGCGGCGCCCCGCACGCTCGCGGAGGCGCTCCGCGCCCGGGGGGACGAGGGGCTCGCCGCGCTGCTGCGCGCCCGCCCGGACCTGCTGAACCCCGTGCCGAACGACCTGACGCAGCTCGCGACCCGGGCCGGCACGCGGGGCTCGGTGGTGCGGGCCCTGGAGCGGCTCGACCGGTTCGCGCTCCAGACGGCCGAGGCGCTCGCCGTCGCCCCCGACCCGGCCCCGTACCCCGTGCTCCTCGCCCTGCTCACCGGCGACGAGGGCGATCCGGTGATCGAGGACGCGCTGCCGGGCGCGGTGGCGCTGCTGCGCGAACAGGCCCTCGTGTGGGGCGAGGACGACCGGCTGCGGCTCGTGCGGACCGCGCGCGAACTGCTCTCGCCGTCGCCGCAGCACCCCTCGCCGACCGGGCTCGGACCGACGGTCGCCGAGGCGACGTCCGGCATGTCGCCGGGCCGGGTGCAGGAGATCATCGCGACGGCCGGGCTCGCCGCGACGCACGACCCGGTGTCGGCGGTGGCGGCCCTGACCGGGCTCTTCACCGACCGGACCCGGATGGGCGCGCTCCTCGACGAGGCGCCGCCGGAGGCGCTGGCCGTCCTGGACCGGCTCGTGTGGGGGCCGCCGTACGGCGAGGTGACGGCGAACCCGGCCCCGCCCGTGCGCTGGCTGCGCGACCGGGGCCTGCTGCTCCCGGTGTCGGCGCGGACGGTGGTGCTGCCGCGCGAGGTGGCGCTGCACCTGCGGGGCGGGCGGGCGCACCGGGCGCCGGAGCCGGTGGCGCCGGAGGTGGCCGTGCTGCGCGAGCACCGTCCCCAGGTGGTGGACGGCGCGGCGGCCGGGCAGGCGTACACGGCGCTGGCGACCGTCGAGGAGCTGCTGAAGTCCTGGGACAAGGGAGGCCCGCAGGTGCTGCGGGCGGGCGGGCTCTCCGTGCGGGACCTGCGGCGGACCGCCGCCGCCCTGGACGTGACGGAGCCGGTCGCGGCCTTCTGGCTGGAGCTCTGCCACGGGGCGGGGCTGCTCGCCTCGGACGGGGAGGCGGACGAGCGGTACGCGCCGACGCCCGCCTACGACACCTGGCTGGACCTGCCGCCCGCCGAGCGCTGGGCCCGGCTCGTCGTGCCCTGGCTCGCCTCGACCCGCACGCCGGGCCTGGCCGGCGGCCAGGACGCGAAGGGGCGCGCCCTCTCGGCGCTCGGCCCGGACCTGGACCGGGCGGCCGCGCCCGAGGTGCGGCACCGGGTGCTCGGCCTCCTGGCGACGCTGCCGCCGGGCGCGGCGGCCGACCCGGAGACGCTGTTCGCGCGGCTGCGGTGGGAACGGCCGCCGCGGGGCTCCGCCGCGGGTCCCGCCGGTCCCGGTCACTCCGGTTCCGGCTCCGGCTCCGGGGGCGAGGAGGGCGCGGGCCCCGCCGTCCCCGACGACCTGCGGTCCCGGCTCGCGCGCTGGTCGCTCGCGGAGGCCGAACTCCTCGGGCTCACCGGCCGGGGCGCCCTGGCGGCCCCGGCGCGGGCGCTGCTCAACCTGCCGCTGGCCGAGGCCGCGTCGCCGGCCGACGAGGGCGGCGGGGTCGAGGAGTCGGTGGCCGCCGAGCGGGCGGCGACGCTGCTCGCGCCGCTGCTGCCCGAGGCCGTCGACCACGTGCTGCTCCAGGCCGACCTGACGGCGGTCGCGCCCGGCCCGCTGCGGCGGCCCCTCGCGGACGCGCTCGCGGTCCTCGCGGACGTGGAGTCGAAGGGTGGCGCGACGGTCTACCGGTTCACGCCCGGCTCCGTGCGGCGGGCCCTGGACTCCGGTCTCGCCGCGTCCGACGTGCACGCGTTCCTCGCCGCCCACTCCCGCACGCCGGTGCCGCAGCCGCTCGCGTACCTCGTGGACGACGTGGCCCGGCGCCACGGGCACCTGCGGGTGGGGGCGGCGTCCGCGTACGTGCGCTGCGACGACGACACCGTCCTCGGCGAGATCCTGGCCGACCGGCGCTCCGCCCCGCTCGGCCTGCGGCGCCTGGCGCCGACGGTGCTCGCCGCGCAGGCGGACCCGGCGGCGCTGCTCGACGGGCTGCGGGCGATGGGGTACGCGCCGGCCGCCGAGTCGGCGGAGGGGGACGTCCTGGTCACCCGCGCCGACGCGTACCGCACGCCCGCGCGGACGGCTCCCGTCCCCGTCCCGGACGGCCCGCCCGCCCCGGACGCGACCCTGCTGCACGCGGCGGTGCGGGCGATCCGGGCGGGCGACCGGGCGGCGACGGCGGTCCGCAGGGAGCCGGCGGCCCCGGCCCCGGCCGGGTCCCTCCCCCGCACCTCGTCCGCCGAGACCCTGGCGACCGTCCAGGCGGCGGCGATGACCGGCTCGGCGGTCTGGATCGGCTACGTGAACGCGGACGGCGCGGCGAGCCAGCGCGTCATCGCCCCGGTCCGCGTGGAGGGCGGCTTCGTGACGGGCTACGACCACACGGCCGACGAGGTGCGCACGTACCCGCTGCACCGGATCACGGGGGTGGCGGAGCTGGCGGACGACTGAAGGGTGTGGCAGGAGGTCGCGTTCGGGCAGGTCGGGGCCTGGTTCGGTGCCGGTCCGGCCAGGCGGTGAGGGCGGGGTCGTTCAGGTGGGCGACGGCCCGCGCCGCGTGGTGGGGGCCGTTGCCGCGCCGGCGGCAGGCGCGGAGGGGCTTGTAGTGCCTCGTGCGGGCGAAGGCGTGCTCGGCGCGGGCCGGGGGGCGTTCGCGGTGCGGGACGACGGGCCCGGTGTCGGCGCGGGCGCCGTCGCCCGGCACGGCGCCCCCCGGCAGACGGCGGCCGGTCACGGCCGGCCGCCGACGGCGGCCGTCCCCCGCGCCCGCTTCGGCGGTCCGGCGCGGTGCTCCGGACCCGCCGCCCGGTCACCGAACGCCAGGTGGTCGGCGACGCTCAGCGCGGCGTAGACCGGGGTGTCCTGGGCGACGAAGCCGACCTTGGCCGGCTGTTCCGCACCCGCCGCGGGACGGCCACCGCACACCTCGATGGTCCCGGCCGTCGGGGTCAGCATGCCGGAGGCCGGTTTCAACGAGGTCGACCTGCCGGCGCCGTTGGGGCCGACCAGGCCGACCACCCGGTCGGCGGGGACGTCCGGATCGCAGTTCCGCAGCGCCCAGCGCTGCTCGTACCTCTTGCCCGGGCCCTGGGCCCGCAGGACCGCGCTCATGCCACGTCCTCTCCGGCCGCGTCGCGAAACGTGCTCGCGAACAGCGCCTCGATGCTCTCGTCGTCGAGCCCGGCCAGGCGGGCCTTGGTCAGCCGGCGCCGCAGCTCCTTCTGGAGCGGCCCGTGCGCGGCGAGCGAGGCATCGGCCGGCGTCCGGGTCACGAACGTCCCGATGCCGGGACGGGCGGCCACCAGACCGTCGTGCTCCAGCTCCCGGTACGCCTTGAGCACCGTGTTCGGGTTGACCGCCGTCTGCCGCGCCACGTCCTTGACCGTCGGCAGCCGGTCCCTCCTCCAGCAGACCCAGGCGCAGTGCGTGCCGAACCTGCTGGTAGGGGGACAGGCCTGACCGGCTGTTCAGGTGGTGTCCGGTCAACGGGGAAGACGCCGCGCCGGCCGGCGGGGCGTCCCACCGGCGCGCGCCGGGCACCCAGGAGGGCCGCCGGCCCCGTACGGGCGTCCCGGGTCCTGCCCGTACCCGTGGCCATGCTGCACACTGGAGGATTGGCCGTCGTCGGAGCGGCCCGGGAAGGACCTGATCGCGCGTGAACGGACCACTGATCGTCCAGAGCGACAAAACGCTGCTCCTGGAGGTCGACCACGAGCTGGCCGAGGCCTGCCGGCGGGCCATCGCGCCCTTCGCGGAGCTGGAGCGGGCGCCGGAGCACATCCACACGTACCGCGTGACGCCGCTCGGGCTGTGGAACGCGCGGGCCGCCGGGCACGACGCCGAGCAGGTCGTGGACGCGCTCGTGGAGTACTCGCGCTACCCCGTGCCGCACGCGCTGCTCGTCGACGTCGCCGAGACGATGGACCGGTACGGGCGCCTCACGCTCTCCAAGCACCCCGTGCACGGGCTCGTGCTCACCACCACCGACCGGCCCGTCCTGGAGGAGATCCTCCGGTCGAAGAAGGTGCAGCCGCTCGTCGGGGAGCGGATCGACCCGGACACCGTGGCCGTGCACCCCTCCGAGCGCGGGCAGATCAAGCAGACCCTGCTGAAGCTGGGCTGGCCGGCCGAGGACCTCGCCGGGTACGTGGACGGGGAGGCGCACCGGATCGACCTCGCCGAGGACGGCTGGAGCCTGCGGCCCTACCAGAAGCAGGCCGTGGAGGGCTTCTGGCACGGCGGTTCCGGCGTCGTCGTGCTGCCCTGCGGCGCGGGCAAGACGCTGGTCGGCGCCGGGGCGATGGCCGAGGCCAAGGCGACCACCCTGATCCTGGTGACCAACACCGTCTCCGCCCGGCAGTGGAAGCACGAGCTGGTGAGGCGGACCTCGCTGACCGAGGACGAGATCGGCGAGTACTCCGGGACGAAGAAGGAGATCCGGCCCGTCACCATCGCCACCTACCAGGTGCTCACGACCCGCCGGAAGGGCGTCTACCCGCACCTGGAGCTGTTCGACTCCCGCGACTGGGGCCTCATCGTCTACGACGAGGTGCACCTGCTGCCCGCGCCCGTCTTCAAGTTCACCGCCGACCTCCAGGCCCGCCGCCGCCTCGGCCTCACCGCGACCCTGGTCCGCGAGGACGGGCGCGAGTCCGACGTGTTCTCGCTGATCGGGCCGAAGCGCTTCGACGCGCCGTGGAAGGAGATCGAGGCGCAGGGCTACATCGCGCCCGCCGACTGCGTCGAGGTCCGGGTGAACCTGACCGACTCCGAGCGGCTCGCGTACGCGACGGCCGAGCCGGAGGAGAAGTACCGCTTCTGCGCGACGACGGCGACGAAGCGGAAGGTGACGGAGGCGCTGGTGAAGAGGTTCGCCGGGCAGCAGACCCTCGTCATCGGGCAGTACATCGACCAGCTCGACGAGCTGGGCGAGCACCTCGACGCGCCGGTCATCAAGGGCGAGACGCCGAACAAGGAGCGGGAGCGGCTCTTCGACGCGTTCCGCACCGGCGAGATCGGCGTGCTGGTCGTCTCGAAGGTCGCGAACTTCTCGATCGACCTGCCCGAGGCGACGGTCGCCATCCAGGTGTCCGGCACCTTCGGTTCCCGGCAGGAGGAGGCCCAGCGCCTGGGCCGCGTGCTGCGGCCGAAGGCCGACGGCCACCAGGCGCACTTCTACTCGGTGGTCGCCCGGGACACCATCGACCAGGACTTCGCGGCGCACCGGCAGCGGTTCCTGGCGGAGCAGGGGTACGCGTACCGGATCGTGGACGCGGACGAGCTGCTGGCGCCGTAGCGCGCGCCGCTCGGTCCAGGGCGGCGAGGGACGGGCCCGCGAACGCCAGGGCGTACTGGGCGGCGACGAGCGCGCGGCGGGGCACGGCGGGGGCCGCCGCGCCCGCAGCGGCGCCGAGGGCCAGGGCCCGGAAGCCGGCGGCGGGGAAGCCGTCGTCCGTGCCGTCGCCCTCGACGGCGTCGATGAGCCCGAGGACGGCGGTGAGCACCAGGCACCCGGCGAGGAGGAGGAACCCGCAGAGCGCGAGGACGCGCGGGGCGCGGGTGCTCGGGGCGGCGGCAGCGGGGTCGGCGGACTCAGTGGCAGCGGGGTCGGTGGCGGCGGACCCGGTGGCAGCGGGGCCGGTGGCGGCGGACCCGGTGGCAGCGGGGCCGGTGGCGGCGGACCCGGTGGCAGCGGGGTCGGCGGACTCAGTGGCAGCGAGGTCGGTGGCGGCGGGGCCGGCGGACTCAGTGGCAGCGAGGTCGGTGGCGACGGGGCCGGTGGCGGCGGACCCGGTGGCAGCGGGGCCGGTGGCGGCGGACCCGGTGGCAGCGGGGTCGGCGGACTCAGTGGCAGCGGGGCCGGTGGCGGCGGGGTCGGCGGCGGCGGACCCGGTGGCGGCGGGCTCCGTGGGGTGCGGCGTCGTCATGCCCCGATCCCATCGAGGGGGGCGGGGGCCGCGTCAGGCGTCGGGGTACTCAGCCGGGCGGGGCGCGCACTCAGGCGGGCGTGCGCTCGGACGCGTGGCGCGGGCGGGGGTCTCTCACGCCCGCCTCCGGCGGGCCGTAGTCGCC
Organism: Streptomyces sp. NPDC092045; assembly: GCF_044756005.1. Taxonomy (NCBI): domain Bacteria; kingdom Bacillati; phylum Actinomycetota; class Actinomycetes; order Kitasatosporales; family Streptomycetaceae; genus Streptomyces; species Streptomyces sp. NPDC092045. The sequence goes on from NZ_JBIVSC010000022.1 coordinate 65,871, forward strand.
CAGGAGGACGACCCCGGCCGCGGCGCCGCCGAAGGCGCGTATCGCGCGGAGGGCGAGGCCCACGCGGTGGAGGCGGGGGGCGGTGGTCACAAGGGTGAAGGTCGTCGCGGACATGCTTCCATCATGGAATCCGGACATTACGAACACATCGGTCTGAGGGTCGATCCGGGACGCACCCGGGGTCGGTCTCACGTCGGACCCCGTCCCCTACGGGGTGGATGCGCGTGCGCGGTACGGGGTGGGACGCGCGCAATCCATTCGCACCGCGCCCCGCCCAGGGTCTACACTCGCCAGCTTCCCCGCCTCCCTCCGTGGAGAGCCGCCGCCCGGTCGGAAACCGGCGGCCACCTCGACGTGTCCGCGTATCCGCGCATCCGCCCCGGAGGCTCCGCCGTGTCCGTGCCCGTGTCCGTGCCCGATCAGCCGCTGTCCGACGACGATCCGCTCGCGCGCGAACGCGCCCATCTGACCGCCTCCCGCGCCGCCCTGCGCGCGATGCGCGAGGACGTGGAGGCGCTGGACATCAAGGACGTCACCGCGAACTGGGTGAACGCGGCCGTCCTGGAGCGGCAGATCGAGGACCGGATCAAGGCGCTGGCCGACCTGGCCGGGACGCCGCTGTTCTTCGGACGGCTCGACTACCTGCACACCACGCAGGAGGGACAACGGTTCTACATCGGGCGGCGGCACGTCCACGACGCCGACGGCGATCCGATGGTGATCGACTGGCGCGCCCCGGTGTCGCAGCCCTTCTACCGGGCCTCGCGCAAGGACCCGCAGGACGTGGGGCTGCGGCGCCGCTTCGGCTACACGGGCGGCGAGCTCACCGCGTACGAGGACGAGCACCTGTCCGACCCCGAGGAGCTGGAGCGCACCAGCCGGCTGCTCCAGGCGGAGATCGAGCGGCCGCGCGTCGGTCCCATGCGGGACATCGTGGCGACGATCCAGCCCGAGCAGGACGAGATCGTCCGCTCCGACCTGTCGGGGTCGGTGTGCGTGCAGGGAGGGCCCGGGACCGGCAAGACGGCCGTGGGCCTGCACCGTGTCGCGTACCTCCTCTACGCGCACCGGGAGCGGCTCGCCCGCACCGGGACCCTGGTCATCGGGCCGAACCGTTCCTTCCTCCAGTACATCGAGCAGGTGCTGCCCGCGCTCGGCGAGCTGGAGGTGAGGCAGGCGACGGTCGACGACCTCGTGGCGCACGTCGAGGTGCGGGGGACGGACGCGGCGGCGACGGCGGTCGTGAAGGGCGACGCCCGGATGGCCGAGGTGCTGCGGCGGGCGGTCCGCTCGCACGTGAGGCTGCCGCGGGAGCCCCTGATGGTGGTGCGCGGCTCGCGCCGCTGGCGGGTCCCGGCGTACGAGATCGAGGAGATGGTGCGGGAGCTCCTCGACCGCGACATCCGGTACGGGGCGGCCCGCGAGGCGCTTCCGCAGCGGATCGCGCACGCCGTGCTCGTGCGGATGGAGCAGGCGGGCGAGGCGCCGGACGACCGGGTGCAGAACGCGGTCGCGCGCAACGCGGCGGTCAAGGCGGTCGTGAAGGAGTGCTGGCCGCCGGTGGACCCGGCGAAGCTGGTGCTGCGGCTGCTGGGCGACGCGGAGTTCCTGGCGGAGCACGCCGAGGGGGTGCTCACGGAGGACGAGCGGAAGCTGCTGCTGTGGGAGAAGCCGGGCCGGAGCGTGAGGACGGCGAAGTGGTCGGCGGCGGACGCGGTGCTCGTGGACGAGGCGAAGGACCTGGTGGAGCGGACGCACTCGCTCGGGCACGTGGTCCTCGACGAGGCGCAGGACCTGTCCCCGATGCAGTACCGGGCGGTGGGCCGGCGCTGCACGACCGGTTCGGCGACCGTCCTGGGCGACCTGGCGCAGGGGACGACGCCGTGGGCGACGGAGAGCTGGGCGCAGGCGCTCGGGCACCTGGGGAAGCCGGAGGCCGTGGTGGAGGAGCTGACGGCCGGTTTCCGCGTGCCGCGCGAGGTCATCGCGTACGCCTCGCGGCTGCTTCCGCACATGTCGCCGGGGCTCGCGCCGGTGGAGTCGGTCCGGGAGAACCCCGGTTCGCTGGCCGTCCGGCACGCGGCGGCCCCGGAGGACCTGGACGCGGCCGTGGTCGCGGCCTGCGCCGAGGCGCTGGGCCACGAGGGCTCGATCGGGCTGATCGCCGCCGACGCGCGGATCGCGCCGCTCGCGGAGGCGCTGGCGGCGGCGGGCCTGCCGCACCTCTCCCCCGGCGAGGAGACGACGGCCGAGTCCCGGCTGACCCTGGTCCCGGCCTCGCTCGCCAAGGGTCTGGAGTACGACTACGTGGTCCTGGACGAGCCGGCGGCGGTCGTCGACGGCGAACCCGACGAGCGCACGGGCCTGCGCCGGCTGTACGTGGCGCTGACGCGGGCGGTGTCGGGCCTGACGGTCGTCCACTCCGCCCCCGTGCCGGAGCAGTTGGGGGAGGTCTGATCCCGGGCGGTCGGGTGAGGTCCGCCAGGGCCTCGGTGCGGGTCCGGCGGGCGACGGACGCCAGGACCGGGTTCTTCTCCCGGTGGTACGCCTCGGTGACGACGCCCTGGCACAGGGCCCGGCCCCGGGCCCGGGTGGCGTCGTCGACGCGGGAGGCCTCGCGGAAGAGGGGGCGGGGGGCGGCGGTGAGGAGGGACCGGCCGGCGCACGAGGGGGACACGTGTTTCCCGTACGCCGGCGGTCCGTCGGCGTACGGGACCCGCACTCAGGAGAGCGGTGCGTCCACCGCCTCGCGCCAGGTGCGGACCGCGGCGGCCGAGACCGGGGCCGTCCAGCCCTCGGGGCGGGCCGCGCCGCCGATGTGGAAGGCGTCGAGGCCCGCCGCGCGCAGTTCGGGGAGGTGGTCGAGGCGGAGGCCGCCGCCGACGAGGATGCGGGCCTCGTAGCCGGGCTCGCCCGCGCGCGCGGCCTCGGCCTTGAGGGTGGCGAGGCCGTCGTCGACGCCGGTGGCGGAACCGGCCGTGAGGTAGGTGTCGAGGCCCGGCAGGTCCGCGAGGCCCTTGCGGAGTCCGTCGCGGTCGGCGGCGCGGTCGATCGCCCGGTGGAAGGTCCAGCGGCAGCCGTCGAGGGCGGTGATCAGCCGCTCGACGGCGACCAGGTCCGGCGCGCCGTCGGGGGTGAGGAAGCCGAGGACGAACTCGTCCGCGCCCGCCTCCCGGAGGTCGGCGGCGCGCGCCACGAGGGCGTCGGTCCCCTCGGGGCCGCCGGCCGAGAATCCGTCGGCGAGCCGGAGCATCACGCGCAGCGGGATGTCGACGGCGGCGCGGATCGCGGCGAAGCCGGCCCCGGACGGGGTGAGCCCGTCCGCCGCCATGTCGGTGACGAGTTCGAGCCGGTCGGCGCCGCCGGTCTGGGCGGCGACCGCGTCCCGCTCGTCGAGGGCGATCACCTCAAGGACTGCACGGTTGCTCATCGAAGCCCATTCCTCCATGAATGACGGCTATAGGTCTAGTCCAATGACCAGCCTAGCCGTGCTCGTGCCCGCCCGCACCGTGCTCGGCCTCACCATCTGCGGAAACGGGTGCCCCGGAAGCGCCCGCCCGCACCGTGAAGGCCGCCGTCCGCACCTCGCCGCCGTGCCGGAAGTCCAGGAACAGACGGTACGCGCCCGCGCTGGGCGCCGTCGCCGTGAAGGAGACGTCCGGGCCGGGACCGCCCTCGTTCGGGTGGACGTGGAGGTACGCGAGGTCGCCCTCGCGCAGGGCGACGAGGTGCCCGTACGCCCCGAGGTGGGGCTCCAGGTCGGTGACCGGCTTCCCGTCCTCGGAGACGGTGAACCGCAGCTCACCGGGCTTTCCGGGGTCGAGGGTGCCGCTGAGGCGGACCTGGTGGCCGTCGCCCGCGGGCGCGGTCGGCGCGGCGGCGGGCAGCGGCTTCGGCGCGTACTCCCCCGGTACGGAGACGTCGGCGCCGAGCGTGAGGGCCCGGGCCCCGGGCGCGGCGGGCCTGAAGTCGGCGAAGGCCCTGTAGGGGCCGGCGACGGGCAGGTCGGTCTCGGCCGACCAGGTGCCGTCGGGGGCCTTCACCGGATGCAGGTGCCGGAAGACGGTGAGGTCGCGCGAGGCGACGACGAAGTGCATCTCCTTCTCGTGCTCGGTGGCGAAGGCGGTGACCTTCTTCCCCGCCGCGTCCTCGATGGAGAACCTCAGGACGGTCCGGCCGGGAGCGGAGGCGGGGGTCGGGTCCTCCAGGACGAGGGTGTGGCCGCCGTCGGAGACCTGGAGGCCGCCGGGGGCGTCCGTGCCGGGACCGTTCGGGGCGGGGGCGCTCGGGGCGGGCGCCGTCTCCGTCTCGTGGTCCGGGTGCCCGTCGGCCGCCGGGGCCTTCGCGGGGGCGGCGGACGGGCCGACGGCCGCACCGACCCCGTACGCCGTCCCGAAGGTCGCGGCGAGCGCGGCGGCAAAGGCGGTGATCTTCGCACCGGTGTTCATGACTGCTCTCCCGTAGGTCGTGCGCGGGTGGCGCGGGCGACCGCGCCCTGAACCGTTCGACGCATGTCACGATACCCCTAGGGGGTATCAAGTCAAGCCGGGGATCCGCTTGCCACGCATACGGTTGGGGGGTATACATGGAGTCGTGAGCCGATACCCCCCTAGGGTATCGGGAAGAGAATCGACCGAGGAGGAAGCCATGGGCTCCTGCTGCACCCCCGACCACGCCTGCTCGACCGGCGCGAACGGCGTCGCCGTCGCCGACACCCTCACGACCGCCTACGCCGTCTCCGGCATGTCCTGCGGCCACTGCCGGGCCGCGATCACCGACGCCGTCGGCGCGCTGCCGGGCGTCGTCTCCGTGGACGTCGACGTCGCCGGCGGTCTGGTGACCGTGACCACCGGCGGCGCGCCCGACGACGCCGCGATCGCCGCGGCCGTCGACGACGCGGGCTACGAGCTGACCGGCCGCGCCTGACCGGCTCCGGTCCACCGCGTCCGCCCCGGCCGCCGGGGCCCGCCGCACCGCACCCCGTCCGGGCCCCGGCCCCGGACCCGTAACCCCACGAGGAGCAGAGTCCATGGCAACGACGACATCCGGCACGGCTCAGGTCGAGCTCGCCATCGGCGGCATGACCTGCGCCTCGTGCGCGGCCCGCATCGAGAAGAAGCTCAACCGCATGGACGGGGTCGAGGCCACCGTCAACTACGCCACCGAGAAGGCGAAGGTCACCTTCGACGCGGAGGCGGGCGTCGGCGTCGCCGACCTCATCGCCACCGTCGAGGCCACCGGCTACACCGCCGCCGAGCCCGAACCCCCGAGGAGCGGGACCGCCGACGCGGGCCCCTCCGACGAGGAGCGGGCCGACGAGGAGCTGCGGCCCCTCAGACAGCGGCTGGTCACCGCCGTCGTCCTCGCCGTCCCCGTCATCGCCCTGGCCATGGTCCCGGCCCTCCAGTTCACGTACTGGCAGTGGCTGAGCCTCGCGCTCGCCGCGCCGGTCGTCGTCTACGCCGCCTGGCCCTTCCACCGGGCCGCCTGGACCAACGCGAAGCACGGCGCGGCCACCATGGACACCCTGATCTCGGTCGGCACGGGCGCCGCGTTCCTGTGGTCGCTGTGGGCGCTGTTCCTCGGCACCGCCGGGACGCCCGGCATGACGCACCCCTTCGAGTTCACGATCGCCCGCACCGACGGCGCCGGGAACATCTACCTGGAGGCCGCCGCCGGCGTCACCGCCTTCATCCTGGCCGGCCGGTACTTCGAGGCCCGCTCCAAGCGGAAGGCGGGCGCCGCGCTCAAGGCCCTGATGGAGCTGGGCGCCAAGGAGGTCACCGTCCTGAGGTACGACGAGGAGGGCGAGCGCGAAGCGCTCTCGGACAAGGGTGGCGGCGGACGACGGGAGGTCACCGTGCCGACCGGCGAACTCCGGGTCGGGGACCGCTTCCTGGTCCGCCCCGGCGAGAAGATCGCCACCGACGGCACCGTGGTCGAGGGGTCGTCCGCCGTGGACGCCTCCATGCTCACCGGCGAGTCCGTCCCGGTCGAGGTCGGCGTCGGGGACGCCGTCACCGGCGCCACCCTCAACGCCGGCGGCCGGCTCGTGGTCGAGGCCACCCGCGTCGGCTCCGACACCCGGCTCGCCCGGATGGCGAAGCTCGTCGAGGACGCGCAGAACGGCAAGGCCGCCGCCCAGCGCCTCGCGGACCGCATCTCGGCCGTCTTCGTGCCGGTCGTCATCGCGCTCGCCCTCGGCACCCTCGGCTTCTGGCTCGGCACCGGACAGGGCCTCACCGCCGCGTTCACCGCCGCCGTCGCCGTCCTGATCATCGCCTGCCCCTGCGCCCTGGGCCTGGCCACCCCGACCGCCCTCATGGTCGGCACCGGGCGCGGCGCGCAGCTCGGCATCCTCATCAAGGGCCCCGAGGTCCTGGAGACCACCCGCCGGGTCGACACGATCGTCCTGGACAAGACCGGCACCGTCACCACCGGCCGGATGACCCTCCTCGCGGTCCACACCGCCGACGGCGTGGACGAGAAGGACGTCCTGCGGCTCGCGGGCGCCCTGGAGCACTCCTCCGAGCACCCGATCGCCCAGGCCGTCGCCGCCGGCGCGGCCGACCGGGTGGGGACGCTCCCCGTCCCCGAGGACTTCGCGAACGTCCCCGGCCTCGGCGTGCAGGGCGTGGTCGACGGACGCGCGGTCCTCGTCGGCCGCGAGAAGCTCCTGGAGGAGTGGGCGATGGCCCTCCCCTCCGGCCTCAAGTCGGCGAAGGACGCGGCCGAGAGGGCGGGGCGGACCGCCGTCGCGGTCGCCTGGGACGGCGAGGCGCGCGCGGTCCTGGAGGTCGCGGACGCCGTCAAGGACACCAGCGCCGAGGCGGTCCGGCGGCTGCGCGGACTCGGCCTCGTCCCGATCCTGCTCACCGGCGACAACCGGGCGGTCGCGGAGGCCGTCGCCGCCGAGGTCGGCATCGACGAGGTGATCGCGGAGGTGATGCCGCAGGACAAGGTCGACGTCGTCAAGCGCCTCCAGGGCGAGGGCCGTTCGGTCGCCATGGTCGGCGACGGCGTGAACGACGCGGCCGCGCTCGCGCAGGCCGACCTGGGGCTGGCCATGGGCACGGGCACGGACGCCGCCATCGAGGCCGGCGACCTGACCCTCGTACGGGGGGACCTGCGGGCGGCGGCCGACGCGATCCGGCTCTCCCGCCGGACCCTCGGCACCATCCGCTCGAACCTCTTCTGGGCCTTCGCCTACAACGTGGCGGCCCTGCCGCTCGCCGCGGCCGGACTGCTCAACCCGATGATCGCGGGCGCGGCCATGGCCTTCTCCTCGGTCTTCGTGGTGGGCAACAGCCTGCGGCTGCGGGGGTTCAAGGCGATCGACGGCTGAGCGGGCGGGCACGCGCGCGGGGCCGGGGCCCGTCCGACGTCGGACGGGCCCCGGCCCTTGTGAGGGAGCGGGTGCGGCGGGTACGGCAGGTACGGCGGGTGCGGCTCAGCAGGCGCCGAGGTCCTGCCACACCCCCCACTCGCCGGTGCTGCCGGGCTCCTCGCCCGTCGTCCACCACTTGGCCTTCCAGGTGCGGCCCTTGTGGGAGACCTGCTGGCCGCCCGTGTAGACGGTGGCCTTGGCCCACGGGGCGGCCGTGCACGCGGTGGCGCCGCCGGTGACGGTCAGGGAGAGGACGGCCGAGTGCCCGGCCGACGGGCTCGCCCCGTCGACCACGATCCGGTACGTGCCGGAGACCGCGGCCGTCGTGGTGCTCAGGGTGAGGGTGGAGGAGCCGCCGGCGGTGACGGAGGCGGGGCTGAGGGAGGCGGTGACGCCGGCGGGGAGGCCGCTGACCGTGAGGTCCACCGTCCGGGCCGCACCGGCGGTGACGGCGGTCTTCACCGTGGCGGTGACGGAGGACCCGGCGGCGACGGTGGCGGAGGACGGGGTGGTGGTCACCGAGAAGTCGTCGGCCGGGGCGGTCGTCCCGCTGGTGAAGGGGGCGAAGATCCGGGAGAAGTCCCAGGTGTTCTGCTGGATGCCCGAGCAGTTGTCGGCGGCGGCGCCGCCGGGGCAGCCGCCGTTGTCGCGCTGGAGCGCCCAGAAGGAGAGGGTGTTGACGCCCTTGGAGACGGCCCAGTCGTAGACGGTGCGGGCGTTGGCGAGGGTGAAGGTCTCGGCGGGGCCGAAGTCGTCGACGCCGATCATCTCGGTGATGCCGACCATGCCCCAGAGCTGGGCGGGGGTCTTGGCCGGGTGGAGCTTGGCGAGCTGGTCGTAGAGGCCCTGGGCGGCCGTCTTGGTGTCGGCGGCCATGTCGTGGGCGGCGTTGTCGTAGTAGTCGAAGGTCATCAGGTTGACGACGTCGACGCGGGCGCCGTTGGCGACGGCGTTCTTGAGGACGGCGAGCCCGCTGGGGGCGAGGCCGCGGGTGGTCGTCGGCAGGGTGTACGAGATCTCGATCCGGCGCCCGTTGGCGGCGGCCCAGTCCTGGAGGACCTTGATGGCCTTGTTGCGGCGGTCGATGCCGGCGGTGTTGTCGAGGGAGTCGACCTCGATGTCCATGTCGAGGCGGGTGACGTCGTAGGTGGTGATCACCTTCTGGTACACGGCGGCGATCTGGTCGACGTCGGTGCAGCTGTCGGCGATCTCGGTGCCGGTGGTGTCGGCCGTGTAGCCGCCGAAGGAGGGGATGACGTCGCCGCCGCGGGACTGGATGGTCCTGATGTCGGCGCCGAAGGAGGACGCGGCGACGGGCAGGGAGCCGTCGCCGTTCCAGTACGCGGTGCAGGAGCCCTTGGCGGCGGTCTGGAGGAAGGCCATCGTCAGGTGCTTGGCACCGGACTGGGCGCTGAGGGCGGCGGGGCTCTCGCCGGTCCAGGCCTCGAAGTAGGGGGCGAAGACGTGCGCGGGGAGGGGGGTGGCCGCCTGGGCGGGCGCGGTGCCGACGGCGGCGAGGCCGAGGGCGGCGACGGCGGTCACGGCGGCGGTGAGGGCCGAGCGGAGCGAGCGTACGCGTCTCATGACAGTCCCGTGGATGTGGGGGCGGGGTGCGACAACACCGTTGTTGTGCGCGGCTGTTGGCATACGGAGTAGCCCTGCGGCGCCGGACGCGTCAATGGACTGGACCAAACTTGAAGGAGTCTTGGACTAGACCAATTCGGCGCTTCATTGCGTGGTACACGCACGGGGACGGGGGCGGTGCTGGGACGATGCGCGCGGAGGACGGGCGTGGTCCTGAAAGCCAGGGAAGGGCCCCGCGTGGAGGGCTCGACCGGTCGCGGGACCGCCGGGACGCCGCCCGCGCCGCTCCGTACACTCCCCGCGTGGAGGGCTCGACCGGTCGCGGGACCCGCCGGGGCGCCGCCCGCGCCGCTCCGTACGCTCGCCGCGTGGAGGGCTCGACCGGTCGCGAGACCGCCGGGGCGCCGCCCGCGCCGCTCCGTACACTCCCCGCATGACTTCTGTGGCGCTGGCGGTCCACGACGGGACGATGCTGTTCGAGACCGCGGCGGCCTGCGAGGTGTTCGGCGTCGACCGCGGGATCACCGACGGCTGGTACGACTTCAAGGTCTGCGCGGCGCCGGAGACCGCCGCCGCACGGCTCGACGGCTGGCTGCGGATCGACGCCCCGCACGGCCTCGACGCGCTCGCCGGCGCGGACACCGTCATCGTCCCGTCCTGCTCCGACGTCGACGCCGATCCGCCCGCCGGCCTCCTGGAGGCCGTGCGCACGGCGCACGCGCGGGGCGCGCGGATCGTGTCGCTGTGCACGGGCGCGTTCGTCCTGGCGGCAGCGGGCGTCCTGGACGGCCGCCGCGCCACCACCCACTGGGCGCACACCGGCGACCTGGCGGACCGTCACCCCCGGGTGGAGGTCGACCCGGACATCCTCTACGTCGAGGACGGCAACGTCCTGACCTCGGCGGGCAAGGCCGCCGGGATGGACCTGTGCCTGCACCTGGTGAGCGCCGACCACGGGGCCGCCGTCGCCGCCGAACTGGCCCGGCGGCTCCTGGTCCCGGCCCGCCGCGCGGGCGGACAGGCGCAGTACGTCGCCGCCCCGACCTCCGCCGACACCGCCGACGCCTTCGCGGACCTGCTCGCCTGGGCGGGCGCCCGGCTCGACGAGCCCCTGACCGTCCCCGACCTCGCCCGCCGGATGAACATGAGCACCCGGAACCTCACCCGCCGCTTCACCGCCACCACCGGCACCACCCCGCTGCGCTGGCTGCACACCCAGCGCATCCACCGGGCCCAGGAACTCCTGGAGACCACGGACGACAGCGTCGAACTCGTCGCCGTCCGCACGGGGATGGGCACGGCGACGACCCTGCGCCGCCACTTCCACAACGCGCTCGGAGTACCGCCGGACACGTACCGGCGCACCTTCCGGAGCGCGGCGCGGAGCACGGCGACCGCCCCCTGACGCACCGGGACCTGCCCCTACGGGCAGCCCCGACTGCCCTCGGGTACCTGGTCGCGGGACGGGGCCGCCTTGTATCCAGGTACCCAGGTGTCCAGGAACGGCCACGTCCCCGCGCGGAGAGGTCCCATGCGAGCCCACGAGAACGCCCGAGAGCCCGCCGCCGGAACCGGCCGCGCACCGGCACGCACCGACCGGGCCGGCGCCGACCGCGCGAACGCCGACCCGACCGGCGCCGCCCCGGCGCGCGTCCCCGCTCCCGGCACCGCCGCCGGGGACGCGCGCGCCCGGGAACTCCTCGCCCTCCAGCGGGGCGCCGGGAACGCGGCCGTCGTCCAGATGCTCCGGCGGTCCGGCCACCCCTGGGCGCGGGAGGAGCACCGGCACGGGGCGGGCTGCGGCCACCGGGAGGCCGGGGGGCCCGCGGCGGTGCAGCGGTCCGCCGTCCACGACGTACTGCGCGGGTCCGGGCGCCCCCTGGACGAGGCCACGCGCACCGACATGGAGGCCCGGCTCGGCGCGGACTTCTCCGACGTCCGCATCCACGACGACGGCGCCGCGCGGGCGTCGGCGGCCGAGATCGGCGCCCGCGCCTACACGTCCGGCAGCCACGTCGTCATCGGGAACGGCGGCGGCGACGCGCACACCCTCGCCCACGAGCTCACGCATGTCGTCCAGCAGCGCCGGGGCCCCGTCGCGGGCACGGACGACGGCGGCGGCCTGCGGATCAGCGACCCCTCCGACCGGTACGAACGCGAGGCCGAGGCGAACGCGACCCGGGTGATGTCCCGGAAGGTGCCGGACCGGACGGCGCCCGGGGACCGAGACCGGGACTAGGGCCGGGACCAGGGCCGGGGCCTGGAGGAGCACGGCGCCGCCGGCCGCGCCCCGGGACGGCGACCGGCGGCGCCCGCCCGGATCGTGGACCCGTCCCGGGCCCACAGGGGAGGGGGCCCCGCCGCGGTACGACGGGGTGGACCTCGCCGCGGTACGACGGGGTGAAGGGGCCGCCCGACGGGGCCGCCGCCGAGCGCGCCGCGGCGCGCGGGGCGCGGTCGGGCGCCCGGGCCGCGGCGGGCGCCTCGCGGCAGTGACGGGCGCCTCGCGGCAGTGACGGGTCCGCTCGGGGGCGCCCGCGCCGGACGCCGTCCGCTTACGCTGGTCACCGCCGTACGACACCGGCGGCCACGGCCCGGGAGGGGAGCCCCCGGCCACGGAACGACCACGGGGGGACGGTGCCGGTGACGGCGACGGAGGTACGGGAGACCCGGCCGCGGATATCGGAGGTCGACGCCCTCCGGGGCTTCGCGCTCCTGGGCATCCTGCTGGTCAACGCGCCGATGGCGGCGGGCCCGTACGGCCTCCACGGCATCGCCGACCCGGACGCCTCCTCCCTCGACCGGGCCGTGGAGGCGGTCGTCCAGACCTTCGTGACCGGCAAGTTCTTCCTGCTGTTCTCGTTCCTCTTCGGCTACAGCCTCACCCTCCAGCTGGAGTCGGCCGCACGCGACGGCGCCGCGCCCCTGCCCCGGCTGCTGCGCCGCTCCCTGGGCCTGTTCGCCCTCGGGGCCCTGCACGCCGTGCTGCTGTTCTCCGGCGACATCCTCATGACGTACGCCCTGCTCGGCCTGGTCCTGGTCGCCGCGCGCGGCTGCTCGCCGGGGGCCGCCCGGACCGCCGCGCTGATCGTGCACGGGTGCGCGAGCGCCCTGCTGCTGCTCGTGGGGCTCGTCCCGCTGCTCATGTCCGACGCCGAACTGGCCGCCGTGAACGCCGAGGCCACCGCAGGCTTCCCCGCGCTCGTCGCCGGCTACCGCGGCGACGCCGCGTCCGTCGTGGCGGCCAACGCGGGACTGCTGCCCGACGTGCTCCTCGCCCTCCCCCTGATGGGCGGCTTCGTCGTGACGGCCTTCCTGGCGGGCCTGTCCTGCGGCAAGCGGCGCCTGCTCGCGGAGGCGCCCGACGCCGCCACCGCGCGGCTCCGCCACCGCCGGACGCGCCTCGTCTGCCTGCTCGGCGCCGCCGTGGGCCTGCCCGGCGGCGTCTTCGCGGCCCTGACCGCGGCCGGCCCGCTCGGCCCCCGCTGGGAACTGCTCGGCCACGCGGTGGCCGCGGTCACGGCCCCGGCCCTCACCGCCGCGTACGTCTGCGGAGCGCTGCTGTTCCTGCGCACGGCGCGCGGCGCGCGGGTGACCGCCCTCCTCGCCCCCGCCGGACGGATGGCCCTGACGAACTACCTGACCCAGTCCCTGGTCATGGCCCTCGTCTTCACCGGCTACGGCCTCGCCCTCTACGACCGCCTCGGCACGGCCGCCGTCACCCTCGGCGCCCTCGCCCTGTACGCCGCCCAACTCGCCCTCAGCGCACGGCTGATGTCCACCCGCCGGCACGGCCCGGCGGAATGGCTCCTCCGCACGGTCACCCTGGCCCGCCCGCCGCGCGACCGGGCACCCCGGGCGTCCGCCTGAGCGGCACGAAGGACATGCGGGGCGGGCGCGTTCGGGGAGCGCGGTTCCCGGTGCGTCCCTAGGATCGGTCCATGGCCCCTCACCCCCGCTCCCGCACGGGGACCTCGTCCCTCTCCCTCTGGTCCCGGGACTCGTTCCTCTCCATCGGCTCGGTGGGCTCGATGCTCTCCATCGGCTCGGTGGGCTCCTTCCTCTCCGTCGGGTCGGTCGGCTCCGCCCACTCGTTCGCCTCGATCGGCTCCTGGGCGAGCGCCGGATCGGTCGGCTCGGCCCTGTCCGTGGGCTCGGTCGGGTCCTGGCTGAGCGTCGGCTCGGTCTTCTCGGCCCGGTCGGACGGGGCGGTCCTGTCCTGGCGCTCGCGCGGCGGGGTGCTGGCGGCGGGAGCGCTCGTGGCACTGGCCGGAACGGCCGCCCTGGCGGCGGGGGCGCGGCGGGGCCGCTGACCGGCCGGGCCGCTCCCGGCACCGCTCAGACCACCACCCCCACCGCCAGCGCCACGATCAGCGCGCTCGACGCGAGGGCCGTCGCCAGGCGGCCCCGGGGGCCCGTGACGGTACGGCCCAGGAGCGTGCCCGTTCCCGCGAGCAGGAGCTGCCAGCTCGCGGAGGCGGCGAAGGCCGCGAGGACGAAGGCGGTCGCCCCGGCCGGGCCCGTCGCCGGACGGCCGCCGAGGACGAGGGCCGTGAAGTAGAGCACGGTCAGGGGGTTGAGGACCGTGATCCCCAGGAAGGCGAGGAACGCGCGCCGGGGAGCCGGCGGGAACTCCCGTCCCGGGGCCGTGCCGCCGCGGTACGCCCGTACGGCCCGCCCCGCGGAGTGCGCCGCGAGCGCGACGAGGACCAGGGCCGAGCCCAGGCGCAGCGGTGTCGCCACCGGGGCGAGGAGGGGGACGAGGGCCGCGCCGCCGAGGACGGCGAGCAGGGCGTACAGCCCGTCCGCCGTGGCGATGCCGAGTGCCGCGCCCGCTCCCGTACGCCACGGGGAACGGGCCGCGACCGCCACCAGGTGGGCGCCGACGGCGCCGACGGGGATCGCGATGCCGTAGCCGGCCAGGAGGCCGGCCACCACCGGGCCCGCCGTCACGCGACGGCGGGGATCGCGCCTCCGGGAGTGCCGGTCCGCTGCTGTCGGCGGTAGGCGGCGCCGTCCTTCGTACGGGAGAGGAAGCCGCCGGTCACGAGGTACCGGCGCAGGGCCGGGAAGTCCTCGTGCACGCCCTTCAGCGCCTCGTTGACCTCGGACTCGCGGTAGGTCCGGCCGGTCTCGAAGAGGGTCGCGGCGAGGTGCGCGAGCAGCGCCTCGCGGCGGGCGGCCCGGCGCGGGACCGCCTTGAGGCGCCCGTCGGCGGCGAACAGGTCCGCGACGGACGCGGCGGGCACGGCAGGAGGGTGCGGAGGATGACTGGTCATGGACGAGGAGCCTGGCGTCCGGGCCCCGCCCGCCGCAAAGGGTTTTCGACGGGCCCGCGCACCGTCGGCGCGGAAGGGTTCCGGCCGGGTCGTCCCGCGCGACGTCAGCGCAGGACGACGTTCACGGCCCGCTGCACCGTCGGCAGCATCGACGCGATGCCGGCCCGCTCCATGATCGGCCGCGCCCGCTCCACGAAGGCGAGGAACTGGTCCTCGGAGTCCCAGAAGTCGACGACCTTCCAGCCCCCCTCCCCGTCGGGCCCGGCCGCGTGCGCGATGAGCCCGTCCGCCGGGAACCAGTCGGTGCCCCCGAGCTGCCGCATGATCTCCTCGTACTGCTCCTCGGTCCCACCGGGGATCTCGACGGTCACGATGACGGCCATGGTGTCGCTCCTGTACGCACGGGGGGTGTTCCGCCCAGCACAGCAGCCGCCCCCGGGGCCCGCACGGGGGCGGGGCCGAACGGACGAAGGGGCACGCCTCGCTCCCCGCCCGGGGCGGTGGGAGACTTTCCGTAGGGGCCGTGGGGAGACCTCGGCGAGGAGCGCGTATGGCACCGGAACCGGAAGGGGGCGGGGACGCCGCGCCCGGCCCCTCCGACCGGCGCCGGGGGCGCGACGAGTCGCCCGAGGAGCGCGCGGACCGGATGTGGGCCGACCTGCTCCAGGAGCTGCGGGTGGCCCAGACCGGCGTGCAGATCCTCTTCGGCGTCCTGTTCATCGCCGTGTTCCAGCCCACCTTCGCCGACCTGGGCGACACCGACCGTGCCCTCTACGTCACCGCGGTCGTGCTGGGCGCGGCCAGTGCGGGCTCCCTCATCGGCCCGGTGTCCCTCCACCGGATGGTCGCGGGCCGCCGCATCAAGCCGCAGACGGTGGTGATCGCCGCCCGGATGGCCCGGACGGGGCTGCTGCTGCTCGCGGTGACCACCGTCCTGACCCTGCTCATGCTGCTGCGGGTGGCCCTCGACGACGCGCTCGCCGCGTGGCTGGCGGGTGCGGTCGGCGTCTGGCTGTTCGCCCTGTGGTTCGCCCTGCCCCTGTGGGCGAGACGCCACTACACGAGCCGGGAGTAGGCCGGGGCGCGCCGCGTGTCGGGGCGCCGGAGTGCCGGGGCGGTCAGACCGCGTGCGTCCGCGCGAACGCGGTGAACGCGGACCAGGCGGCCGGGGTGGCGGTCAGCTCGCCCGCAGCGTGGTCCTTGGTGTCCCGGACGCGGACGAGGGGGAGGTTGTCGGCGACCTCGACGCAGGCGTCGTTGTCGTTGCCGCTGTACGTGCTCTTGCGCCAGTTCGGCGAGGTCTCAACCATGATGTTCCTTCGCGATAGAGCGCATTAGTTCGAGGGATACTCGAACACCCAGAGCATCCTGTTGCAGGAGATCATAGACCCGCTGAAACCTCATCACTTCTGCCGGTTCCTCGGTGTAGTTACCCGTGCTGAAGCCTTCTCGATAGGCCCCTCGCCCACCCTTGGGAAGGGTGAGGAGAGCGAAGGAACCAGCAAGCGGCACGCACCTCATGGGGAGGACCTGGATGTTCACGTTGGGGCGTTCGGACATGACCATCAGGTGCTCTATCTGCTCACGCATCGCCCGCTTGCCGCCGGTCTCACGGCGTAAGCAGGCCTCATCCAGCACGATCATCATCCAGGGCGGGTCGGGCTGCTCAAGTACCGCCTGGCGCTCCAATCGCCTTCGCACGAAGTCGTCGATCTGGGTCGCGTCGCCCGCGAGGCCCGCTTCCATCGCTCCACGCGCATAGTCGGCGGTCTGGAGCAGCCCCGGCACGACGATGGAGAACTCGTGGATGGCGGTGGCTTCGAGCTGACGACGCAGATAGGTCTTCGCGTAGTCGCGGACGCTCTGCTGGCTCACGATCTTCACCAGGTTCACCAGGGAGTCGGGCGGAAGCTGGAGCACCACCTCCAGCTTCTTCGCCAGGTCCCGGTCCGGAGGGTCCTCGCCCCGCTCGATCTCGGAGATCCGGGTCGTACTGCTGAAGACCTTCGCCGCCAGACGCGTCTGCGTCCATTCACGTCCGAGCGCCAACCGGGCCTCGCGGACCATGTTCCCGAGGTACTGCTCGACGCTGTCGCCGGGGTCCAAATCCTGGGGTCCTGGCATATGCCCCGTTCCTCACCTGTGCAAGGGAACTCAACTCCTGGAAAGCGTAGGGCGGCACGCGCGATCGTGGAGGCGTCCCGGAGAAGATCCACCAGAAAGGGAACCCTCCATGAGCACGACTCCGCCCCCACCCCCCACCCGCCCCGTCACCGAGGCCGAAGCCACCCGTGTGTACCGGGAGCTCAAGGACGCCATGGACACCGCCGGCCTCCCCACGAGCGGGCTCTACCGGGACGTCACGCACGGCCCCGGCGGGGACACGCACCGGTACGGGCTCGGGACCGTCGGCGTCGGCGGCGCCAAGCGGCTGACCGTGCTCCTGCGCACCGCGCGGGCGGGCGAGAGGTGAGGTACCGGATCGGCGAGGTCGTGACCGACGCGCAACGGGCGCTCACCGGGCAGGTCCGGTCCGTGAACGGGAGCATGCTGGTCCTGGTCCGCCCCAGCGGCTACCTGTGGGAGGCGGCGGCCGAACAGTGCTGGACGGCGAGCCCGGAGGAGCGCGCGAGCCTGACCCCGCGCGGCGCCCTCCGCGTCATCAGCACCTCACCTCGGGGCCCATCTCCGCTACCCGAAAGATGATGTGACTGCGCGTCACTCAAACGGGGGGTCTTCACTCTGCGCATCTGTCCGGGCATATGCCAGCGCGATACGTTCACACAAAACGGCCCTCACCGATGACCTGAGACCCATCGGCGAGGGCCTGAACCACTAGTGGACAAGGCCCCACCCGTGATCTACCGCAACGTTATCGTGCCTTCCCGCGCCTTCGGCCAGTACTCGCACGACATCATCCGCCACCCCCGCCTCAACTCCGACGCCGTGCGCCTCCTCACCTGGCAGCTCTCGCTTCCCCGGGGCGCCCGCGAATCACTCTCCCGGACCGCCGAGCGCGCGCGGATCGGCGCCTGCGCCTTCACGCGCGCCAAGCGGCAGCTCAAGGACGAGGGGTTCGTCCACGAGCGGCGGGTCCAGGGCGCCGGCGGCCACTGGATCACCCAGCAGCTCGTCTCCAGCGCCCCCCTGACCGCCGACGAGGCCGCCAAGCTCCTCGCCCGGAGCCCCCTCCCCCTCCCCCTCCCCACCTGCGAGGACCGGGTGTCCCCGCAGGTCGCACCGAGTCCCCGGAACCGAGCCGCCGGTGTCCCGGCCGCCGGTGCTCCGAAGACCCCGTCGACCGGCGGTCATCCAGAGAAAGAACCCACAGAAGACACCTCCCACCTTCCGCCGCCCGCCGACGACCCGGCCGGCGACCCGGTCGACGAGCAGCCCGACGGGGCGCCCTCCGACCCCCGACGGGAAGAGGCCCGCGCCCTCGTCGGGACCCTCCCGCTCCTCTCCCCCGCCCTCCGTCACATCCCGCCCGGCATGCGCGACGAACTCACCCGCCTCGCCGCCCGCTGGCTGGAGGCGGGACACACCTCCGCCGACGTCCACGCACACGTGCTGCGCGGCCTGCCCGGCGCCGCAACACCCGTCCACCGGCCCGGCGGACTGGTCCGGTACCTGCTCCGCGACGTACCGCCCCGCACCCTCCCCCAGCCCGCGTCATCGCCGCCCGACGGCCCCCGGCTGTCCACCCGACTCGCCGGGACACGGGAGTGCGCCGGGGAGCACACCCAGCCCATGCTGTTCCGACCCGTCGCGGACGAGGCGTACTGCCGGGAGTGCGCGGCCGGGGACGGGCCCGGGACACGGCGTGGGTGCCCGCCCCCGTACGCGGTGCGAGAGGCGCCGGGACGGACTGTGACGGGGCGATGAACAGCAGCCCCGGCTACCGGCCCCTCACGAAGGTGCTCCACTGGAGCGTCGTGGTCGCGTTCGCCGCCCAGTTCGCCGTCGGGTACGCGCTGGACGCCTCGGAGTCCGGGCGCGGCCGGGGCCGGGGCCGGGGAGTCCGGGCGCGGGCGGGGGCGCGGCGACGACGGGTACGAGCCCTTCGGGGAGGACGCACTGCTGACCGTCCACGTGCTCGTCGGGACCCTCGTCGTCGTGCTGGGGGTGGCGCGGCCGCTGTGGCGGCGGCACGCCGGCCTGCCGTCCTGGGCGCCGACGCTCACGGCGTTCGAGCGGCGCCTCGCGCACCGCACGGAGGTCGCGCTCTACGCGCTGGCGTTCGTCGTCCCCGTCACCGGCGTGCTGCTGCTCGCCTCGGACGACGACGGCCTGCTGTGGGTGCACGTGGTCGCGCAGGTGTGCTTCCTCGCCGCGCTCGCCCACCACGTCGGGCTGGTCCTCAAGCACCAGTTCGTCGACCGCGACCGGCTCCTGCGCCGCATGGTCTGACACGGCACCGGCCGGAGCGGCCGACGGGCGGTCGCCGGGCGGTCCCGGCGGGCACAATGCCCCCATGACCGCCGAGGAAGAGCACGAGCTGCTCCAGCGCTGGAACGCCACCCTGCTCGCCGCCCGCGCCGGCCGCGAGGGCCCCGACCCCGCCCCGTACGGGCGGAACCTGCTCGCCCGCTGGGCCGAGCCGCAGCGCCGCTACCACACGGTCGACCACCTGCGGGCGGTCCTCGACCGCGTCGACGAGCTGACCGACCAGGGGGGCGAGGGCGGCGAGCTGGAGCTCGTACGGCTCGCGGCCTGGTTCCACGACGCCGTCTACCGCCCCGACCGCTCCGAGAACGAGGAGCGCTCGGCGCTCCTGGCCGAGAAGGCCCTCGCCGAGGCGGGCCTGACCCCGCACGAGGTGACCGAGGTGGCCCGCCTGGTCCGCCTGACCGTCACCCACGACCCGGCCGACGGCGACCTCAACGGCGAGACCCTCTGCGACGCGGACCTCGCGATCCTGGCGGCCGCCCCCGACGCGTACGCGCGGTACGCGGCGGCGGTCCGCGAGGAGTACGGCTTCGTCCCCGACGACGCCTTCCGCGAGGGCCGCGCCACCGTCCTCCGCCACCTCCTCGACCTCCCCCGCCTCTTCCGCACCCCGTACGGGGCGGCGGTGTGGGAGGAGAAGGCGCGGGAGAACGTGGAGCGGGAGCTGAAGGAGCTGACGGGGGCGGCGGGCTGAGGCGCCCGTACGCCCTCCTGCGTCCGTACGCCCCCTGCGTCTGCGCACTCCCCGTGCCCGTACGGCCGTACGGCCGTACGGCCCCCTTCTCCCCGTCCCCGCCCGGGCGGGCCCGCGCCAAAATCGCTACTCCGTTGTCAGCCCCCCTTGTTAGCCTCCGGCGCGCGGTCCGTGATCACGGACCGCGACCGTTTTCAGGGGAGGGAACTTGTTCAGTCGGAAACCCGGACGCGCGAGACGCACCGGAGGACGGCCGCACGCGGGGTGGGGTGCGGCGGCAACGGTGGCCGCGGTCGTCGCGTCGGTCGTGACGGCCGTGCCCGGCACCGCGCACGCGGCGGACGACCTGCCGCCGGAGCAGCCGCTCGTCCAGGACCTGCAGACGAACTTCAAGGCCTGCGCCACCGGTGACGCGCCCGCGTACGTCGCCGCGGCGCCCGTCGCCACGGCCGCGCTGCGCGACCGGGCGCAGGAGGGCCGGCCCGACGCCGGCACGGTGTCCGGCGACTTCGAGGCCTGGTGGACGGACGCCTCCGGAGCCGAGCAGCGCCGCACCCACGCCTCGTACCCGCTGCCCTCCGGGACCGTCCAGCGCTGGCAGCTCCCGGAGGACCTGCCGGCGGACACCGTCGTCTCGTGGCACGTCCGCGCGAACGACGGCACCTCGGTCTCCCCGTGGAGCTCCGAGGGCTCGGGCGCGGCCTGCCGGTTCGTGATCGACCGCGTGAACCCGGACGCCCCGGTCGTCACCTCGGCGGAGTACCCGGCGGAGCAGTACCGGGACGGCGTCGGCGCGTACGGGTCCTTCACCATGGACTCCCCGTCGCCCGACGTCGTCGCGTACGAGTACAACTTCATCGGCGGCCCCTACGCGACCGCCCGTCCCGACGAGCCCGGCGGCGCCGCGACCGTCCGCTTCCTGCCGCAGAAGGCCGGCCCGGACTACCTGACCGTCCGGGCGGTCGACCGGGCGGGCCGGAGCAGCGCGACCGTCCGGCACTGGTTCTTCGTGAACTCCGGCCGCGCGCCGGTCGCCCGCTGGAAGCTGGCCGACGCCGCCGGCTCCACGAGCGCCGCCGCCGAGACGGGCACGGCCGCCCGCGCCGGCACCGGCGTGACCTTCGGCGGCGCGGCGCCCGCCGGCACCGCCCTCACCTCCACGGCCGCCCTCGACGGCAGCGACCGGGGCTTCCTCACCACGCCCGCCCCGGCCGTCGACACCCGCGGGACCTTCGCCGTCAGCGCCTGGGTCCGGCCCGCCAGGACCGACCGCGCCATGACGGTCGCGAGCCAGGACGCGGCCGACGGGGCCGCCTACGCCCTCGGCCTGCGCAACGAGGGCTCCGGCCCCGTCTGGTCCTTCGCCCTCGGCGACGCGCAGGTGTCGGGCGGCGCCCCGGAGACCGGCGAATGGGCCCACGTCCTGGGGCTCTACGACGCCGAGACCGGCCACGCCCGGCTGTACGTCAACGGGCACGAGACGGGAACCGCCGTGCGGGCCGCGCCCGCCGTGGCGTCCGGCGCGTTCCAGCTCGGCCGGGCCCGCCACGGGTCCGGCTACGACCGGAGCTGGAAGGGCGACATCGGCGACGTGCAGGTGCACGACCGCGTCGTCGTCGCCGACGAGGCGGCCCGGCTCGCCCATCGGCAGCCGAAGCGGCTCGGCCACTGGTCCCTGGAGACCGCGACGGACGGCGTCAGCCCGGGAGCGGACGGCGACGGACCGCTGCGGCTCGGCGCCGGGGCGGCGATCCACCGCGGTCCCGACGGTTCCTGCTTCCCGGACCTCGACCCCGACTGCCCGAACGTGCCGTACGCCCTGGTCGGCGACGGCCACCTGACCCTGGACGGCAGGACCGGCCACGCGGTCGCGGACGGGCCGGTCGTGGACACCTCGGAGAGCTTCACCGTCGGCGTGACGGTGCGGCTCGCGGACCTCGAACCGGCCCGCCGGATGACCGTGCTGTCCGTGCCCGGCAAGCACACCGACGCCTTCAAGGTGCGCTACGAGCCGAAGGCCCGCGCCTGGCAGCTCGTCGTGCCGAAGCGCGACAGGGCCGGCGCGCCCGAGCTGGTCCTCTCGCAGATCGTCCCGGCGGACGGCGGCGAGGGCCAGGGACACCACCTGGCCGTCGTCCACGACGACGCGACCGACACGGTGAAGCTGTACCTCGACGGGTACACCAACGCGGGCGCGACCGCCGCCCTGCCGTCGTCCTGGCGCGGCACGGGCCCGCTCCAGATCGGCCGGGGCCTCACCGCCCGCGGCGCGGGCGAGTACCTGCGGGGCGACGTGGACGAGGTCCAGGCGTACTCCGGCGCGCTGAAGGACCGGGACGTCGTCATGCTCGGCAGGGGCGGCGAGCCCTGCCTCTGCTGAGCGGCCCGCCCCGGTGAGGGCCGCCCGGTCCCGTTCGGGACCGGGCGGCCCTTCCGCGTCCCTTCCCCCTCCCCTCGCCCGTCACGGCTCCTCGCGCCGTGACCCCGGGCCCGCGCATCCACATGCCAAGACGATCCGGTACGACGGAATGACAGGCATCAACCACAGGTTGACGCATGTCATGCCGCCTTCCTCGCCCGAGCCCACGAAGCCCCGTCCCGCCGAGCGCCCCCGCCCGGCCGAGGCCGCCCGTACCGCCGGGGTCTCCGACACCCCCGGGTCCTCAGGTACCGGCGGGGCCTCCCGTCGCATGCCGACCGCCGTCTACATCCTCGGCCTCTCCGTCTTCGCGCTCGGGACGAGCGAGTTCATGCTCTCCGGGCTGCTGCCGCCCATCGCGGAGGACATGAACGTCTCCATCCCGCAGGCCGGACTGCTCATCTCGGCCTTCGCGATCGGCATGGTGGTGGGTGCCCCGCTCCTCGCCGTGGCGACCCTGCGGCTCCCCCGCAAGACGACCCTGATCGCCCTGATCACCGTCTTCGGCCTGGGCCAGGTCGCGGGCGCGCTCGCGCCGAACTACGGCGTGCTCTTCGTCTCCCGGGTCGTGAGCGCGCTCGCCTGCGCCGGGTTCTGGGCGGTCGGCGCGGCCGTCGCCATCGCGATGGTGCCGGTGGGCGCGCGGGCCCGGGCCATGGCCGTCATGATCGGCGGGCTCTCCATAGCCAACGTCCTCGGCGTCCCCGCCGGCGCCTTCCTCGGCGAGCACCTCGGCTGGCGCTCCGCCTTCTGGGCGGTCGGCCTCGCCTCCGCCGTCGCCCTCGTCGGCGTCCTCACCCGCATCCCGCACATCCCGGTCCCCGAGACCCGGCCCCGGCTCAAGCGGGAGCTGACGATCTACCGCGACCGGCAGGTCCTGCTCTCGGTCGTCGTCACCGCGCTCGCGGCGGGCGGCGTCTTCTGCGCCTTCTCGTACCTCGCGCCGCTCCTCACCGACGTCTCCGGCCTCGACAAGGGCTGGGTCTCGGTCGTCCTCGGGCTCTTCGGCATCGGCGCCCTGGTCGGCACGACGATCGGCGGCCGGGTCGCGGACGCGCACCTCTTCGGGGTGATGCTCAGCGGCATCGCCGCCTCGACCGTCTTCCTGGTCGCCCTGGCGCTCTTCGCCTCCAGCCCGGTCGTCACGGTCGTGCTGGCCTTCCTCCTCGGCGTCTCCGCCTTCTACACCGCCCCGGCCCTCAACGCCCGCATGTTCAACGTGGCCGGCGCCGCCCCCACCCTCGCGGGCGCCACCACCACCGCCGCCTTCAACCTCGGCAACACCGGCGGCCCCTGGCTCGGCGGCACCGTCATCGACGCGGGCCTCGGCTTCGCCTCCACGGCGTGGGCGGGCGCGGCGATGACGGCCGTGGGGCTGGGAACGGCCGCGGTGGCCCTGAGGCTGTCCCGGCGGACGCCGGGCGGGGGCCACGTCGTGGCCGGGAGCGGGGCCGCCGCCCCCGACAGGGACGGCCGGGAGACGTCCCTGTCCGGCTGAGAGCCGGGACCGGGCCCCTTCGCGCACGTCTCCTCCGGCCCGGCCCCGCCCAACCCGCCGTACGCCCGGCCCGGCCCCGCTCAACCCGCCGGGCGGCCCTTCGGGCGCCGCAGGCCCGCCGCCGTGAGGCGGCGGAGGAGTTCCTTCGAGCCGACCTCGACCGCGCCGCCGGTCACCGCGGCCGCGTAGTGGTCGGCCGGGATGTCGTAGTGGTCCCGCTCGAAGGCGCGGCGCGGGGCGCCGATCGCGGCCGCGAAGGCGTGCAGCTCCTCGAAGGAGACATCGCTGACCAGGTGCGACCACATGCGGCCGTGCCCCGGCCAGGTCGGCGGATCGATGTAGAGCGTCACGCGCGGGCTCCCGTCGCCCCGGGCAGCCCGCCCGCTCCGGGCCGGACGTCCGCCCCGGCCCCGCCGCGCCGCGCCGCCCCGCCGCTCACGTCAGCCCGCCCACCGGCGCCACCACGACGCCCTGCTCGGCGCAGACCCAGTGCGGGTCCGGGCCGAGTTCCGGCTCCACGTCGAGGGCGTGCGGGTCGCCCGAGGCGCAGACGGGGCAGATCGGCCAGCGTCCGTACCGTTCGAGGAGGGCGTCCTGCACGTCCTGGGCGACGAGCCCCGCGACGTACGCCACCCCCTCCGGCCACTGCTCGACCCACCAGCGCCGGTGCGTGACCGAGTCCTCCACCATCGACACGACCTCGGCCGCGGCGACCTCGCGGGCCGCCAGATCGGCCAGTACCAGCGCGCGGGCGGTGTGCAGCGCCTGCTCCACCGCGTCGATGTCGTCCATTCCCTCATTGTCACCCGGCCCGGGAGGGGGCGGAAAGGGCGAAGGTCCCTTCCGGATCCGGCCACCGGGAGGGGCTTGTCGCACCACCCTTCCGAAAGTATCTTTCAGGCGTGACCAATGACGTGAAGGAAAGTTTCACCAGCGGCGCGCCCCCCGCCCCCGCCGCCCTCGCGGCCAAGGTGCGGACCCTGGCGCCCTCCATGACCCGCTCCATGCAGCGCGTCGCCGAGGCCGTCGCCGGAGACCCGGCCGGCTGCGCCGCCCTCACGGTCACCGGCCTCGCCGAGCTCACCGGCACCAGCGAGGCGACCGTCGTCCGCACCGCCCGCCTCCTCGGCTACCCCGGCTACCGCGACCTGCGCCTCGCCCTCGCCGGGCTCGCCGCCCAGCAGCAGTCCGGCCGCGCGCCCGCCGTCACCGCCGACATCGCCGTGGACGACCCCATCGCCGACGTCGTCGCCAAACTGGCCTACGACGAGCAGCAGACCCTCGCCGACACCGCCGCCGGACTCGACACCGTCCAGCTCGGCGCCGCCGTCGCCGCCCTCGCCACCGCCCGCCGCGTCGACATCTACGGCGTCGGCGCCTCCGGGCTCGTCGCCCAGGACCTCGGACAGAAGCTGCTCCGCATCGGCCTGGTCGCGCACGCCCACAGCGACCCGCACCTCGCCGTCACCAACGCCGTGCAGCTCCGCTCCGGCGACGTCGCCATCGCCATCACCCACTCCGGGTCGACCGGCGACGTCATAGAACCGCTCCGGGTGGCCTTCGACCACGGCGCGACCACCGTCGCGATCACCGGCCGCCCGGACGGCCCCGTCACCCAGTACGCCGACCACGTCCTCACCACCTCCACCGCCCGCGAGAGCGAACTGCGCCCGGCGGCCATGTCGTCCCGGACCAGTCAGCTCCTGGTCGTGGACTGCCTGTTCACCTGCGTCACCCAGCGGACGTACGAGACGGCCGCCCCGGCCCTCGCCGCCTCGTACGAGGCCCTGGCCCACCGGCACGCGCCCCGCACCCGCTGAGCCGCGACCCCCTCCCGTACCCACCCGCCGAAGCACCCACACCCGCCGAAACGCCCCCGTCCGCCGAAGCACCCGCACCCGCACCCGTAAAGCACCGGCGCCGACGACGCCGCCGTACCGAAAGAGCCGCACGTGTCCGCTTCCGCCTCCGCTTCCACGTACTCCGAACTCCGCGCCCAGCTCGCCACCCTCACCACCGAGGCCTTCCGCCCCGAGCTCGCGGAGATCGACCAGCTCCCGACCCTGGAGATCGCCCGGACCATGAACGGCGAGGACCGGTCCGTCCCCGCCGCCGTCGCCCGGCAGCTGCCCGCCATCGCCGCCGCCATCGACGCCACCGCCGAGCGGATGGCCCGCGGCGGCCGTCTGATCTACCTGGGCGCCGGCACCGCCGGCCGGCTCGGCGTCCTCGACGCCAGCGAGTGCCCGCCCACCTTCAACACCGATCCCGCCGAGGTCGTCGGGCTCATCGCGGGCGGCCCCTCCGCCATGGTCAAGGCCGTCGAGGGCGCCGAGGACTCCAGGGAACTCGCCGTCGCGGACCTCACCGCGCTCGGACTCACCCCGGACGACACCGTCGTCGGCGTCTCCGCCTCCGGCCGCACCCCGTACGCGATCGGCGCCGTCGAGCACGCCCGCGCCCTCGGCGCGCTCACCGTCGGCCTGTCCTGCAACGCCGACAGCGCGCTCGCCGCCGCCGCCGAGCACGGCATCGAGGTCGTCACGGGGCCCGAACTCCTCACCGGCTCCACCCGGCTCAAGGCCGGCACCGCCCAGAAGCTCGTCCTCAACATGATCTCGACGATCACGATGATCCGGCTCGGCAAGACGTACGGGAACCTCATGGTCGACGTCCGCGCCTCCAACGAGAAGCTCCAGGCCCGCTCGCGGCGGATCGTCGCCCTGGCCACCGGCGCGCCCGACGAGCGGATCGAGACCGCGCTCGCCGCCGCCGACGGCGAGGTGAAGAACGCGATCCTCATGATCCTCGCGGACGTCGACGCCCCCACCGCCGCCACGCTCCTGACCGGCTCCCGGGGCCGTCTGCGCGCGGCGCTGCACGCGAAGAGCGCCTGAGCCCTCCCCCTCCCCCCACGCACAGCAAGGCACCACCGCACCATGAGCACTGACGACAAGAACCGCGCCGTCGCCGCCGCGATCCTCCCCCTCGTCGGCGGCGCCGGGAACATCACCTCCGTCGCCCACTGCATGACCCGCCTCCGCCTCGGCCTGCGGGACCGCTCGCTCGTCCGGGACGAGGAGCTCAAGGCCCTGCCGGCCGTGATGGGCGTCGTCGAGGACGACACGTACCAGATCGTCCTCGGGCCGGGCACGGTCGCCCGCGTGACCCCGGAGTTCGAGGCCCTGGTGGCCGAGGCACCGATCGCACCGACCACCGGGACCCGGGCCGCCGGGACACCGGCCGCCGGGACCCCGGCGTCCTCCGCGGACGACCTCGCGGCGCAGGGCGCGGCGATCAGGGCGGCCCGGAAGGCGAGGAACCAGACCCCGTTCAAGCTGTTCCTCCGCCGGATCGCGAACGTCTTCGTCCCGCTGATCCCCGCCCTCATCGGCTGCGGCATCGTCGCCGGCCTCAACGGCCTCCTCGTCAACCTCGGGTGGCTCCCCGCCGTCACCCCCGCCCTCGCCGCCGTGGCCAGCGGCTTCATGGCCCTCATCGCGGTCTTCGTCGGCTTCAACACGGCGAAGGAGTTCGGCGGCACGCCCGTCCTCGGCGGCGCGGTCGCGGCGATCATCGTCTTCCCCGGCGTCGCCAAGATCGACGCCTTCGGCCAGACGCTCTCCCCCGGACAGGGCGGTGTGCTCGGCGCGCTCGGCGCGGCGGTCCTCGCGGTGTACGTGGAGAAGTGGTGCCGCAGGTGGGTGCCGGAGTCCCTGGACGTCCTGGTCACCCCGACGCTCACGGTCCTGGTCTCCGGCCTGGTCACGATCTTCGGCCTGATGTTCGTCGCGGGCGAGGTCTCGAACGCGATCGGCGAGTTCGCCGACTGGCTCCTCGTACACGCCGGCGCGGGCGCGGGCTTCGTGCTGGGCGGCCTGTTCCTGCCGCTGGTGATGCTGGGCCTGCACCAGGCCCTCATCCCGATCCACACCACGCTCATCGAGCAGCAGGGCTCCACGGTCCTGCTGCCCATCCTCGCGATGGCGGGCGCGGGCCAGGTCGGCGCGGCGATGGCGGTCTACCTGAGGCTCCCGCGCAACGGCTCCATCCGCCGCACCGTCAAGTCCGCCCTCCCGGCCGGCTTCCTGGGCGTCGGCGAGCCCCTGATCTACGGCGTCTCGCTCCCCCTGGGCCGCCCCTTCGTCACCGCCTGCGTGGGCGGCGCCTTCGGCGGCGGCTTCATCGGCCTCTTCAGCATGCTGGGCACCAAGGTCGGCTCGACCGCGATCGGCCCCTCCGGCTGGGCCCTCTTCCCCCTCCTCGACGGCGACGAGGGCCTCGGCCGCACGGTCGCGATCTACGCGGGCGGCCTGCTCACCGGCTACCTGACGGGCTTCGTGGCCACGTACTTCTGGGGCTTCGGCGCCCGGCTCCTGGAGGAGTTCGACGTGGACACGGAGACGGCCGAGACGGTGGTGGCCGCCGGAGGTACGGGGGCCGGGGACGGAACGAGGACCACCGGAGGTACGGGGGCCGGGGACGGAACGAAGACCACCGGAGGTACGGGGGCCGGGGACGGAACGGAGACCGGAGCGCCCGACGCGCCCGCACCCGCGTCGGCGCCCGCCAAGGCCTGACGTCCGGGGCCGGAGCGCGACCGCGCCGAGACCGCGGTCGCGCTCCGGCCCCGTCCCCGTGCACAATGCGCCTTCCCCACCCCGGAAGGGCTCATCGATGCACACCTCGGCCCACGCCCACGACCGCACCCTGGCCCATGCGCGCCCCCACGCCTCCGACTCCGGCACCTGGCTCCTCGGCGGCGAACTCCCCGTCCGCCGCATCGGGTTCGGCGCCATGCGGCTGCCGCAGCACGGCGAGGCCCTCGTCCCGCACGCCGTGCCGATGGCCCGCGACCGGGCGATCGAGGTCCTCCGCGAGGCCGTCGACCTCGGCGTGAACCACATCGACACCGCCGCCTTCTACTTCTCCCCGCTCCGCTCCGCCAACGAGCTCATCAACAGCGCCCTCGGCGGCCCGTACCCCGACGACCTCGTCATCGCGACCAAGGTCGGCCCGGCCCGCGACGTCTCCGGCGCCTGGAGCGAGCACGCGCGCACCCCGGCCGCCCTTCGCGGCCAGGTCGAGGAGAACCTGCGGCAGCTCGGCCGCGACCACCTCGACCTGGTCAACCTCCGCGTCCTCGGCACCGATTCGATCGCCGAGCGCTTCGGCGCCCTCGCCGAACTCCGCGAGGCGGGTCTCATCCGCCACCTCGGCCTCTCCAACGTCACCCCCGACCAGCTCGCGGAGGCGCGGACCGTCGCCCCCGTCGTCTGCGTGCAGAACATGTACGGGATCGGAGTCCGCCCGGAGTACGAGGAGTTCGTCCGCCTCTGCGGCGCGCAGGACATCGCCTTCGTGCCCTTCTACG
Source organism: Streptomyces sp. NPDC092045 (assembly GCF_044756005.1). Lineage (NCBI taxonomy): Bacteria > Bacillati > Actinomycetota > Actinomycetes > Kitasatosporales > Streptomycetaceae > Streptomyces > Streptomyces sp. NPDC092045. The sequence goes on from NZ_JBIVSC010000022.1 coordinate 94,555, forward strand.
CGATCGCCGGCGCCGGCCGCGAGGCCGGTGCCACCGCGACCGAGAGCGAGGAGGTCCTCGCCGTGGCCGGGGCCCACGGCGCGAGCCCCGCCCAGGTGCGCATCGCCTGGACCCTCCATCAGGGCCCGCACCTGCTCGCGATCCCCGGCACCGGCGACCCCGCCCACCTGGCCGCCAACGTCGCCGCGGGCACCCTCCGCCTCGCCCCCGCCGAACTCGACCTCCTGAACCGCCTCCACCGCGCTCACGCACGGAAGGACCCTTCCGCCCCCTAAAGGGTGTTGCAGAAGGCTCAGTTCTGGGCATTTTGCCTGTATGGGCGGGGTGCTGCGGGCTGAGCCGTTGTGGGTGGAGACGTTCACGGGC
>NZ_JBIVSC010000023.1:0-83453 GCF_044756005.1 Streptomyces sp. NPDC092045
GCACAGCCCATTCGGCATCCGAAAGCTCATGACGACGCACCACGACAAGCATGATCCCCCATCGCATGATCACCTTTGAAGACGCCCCCTAGGGGCGCGGCCGGGGCCGCCGTCATGATGCTCCTGGACAACCCCCCGTCCGGCCCCGGCAGCGGCCCCCACCGGCTCCCCTCCGGCTGGTCGACCCTCGGCCGGGTCCTGCCCCCCGGCGCCTCCGGCAGCCCGCTGCGCTCCCTCGCCTCCTTCGACGGCACCGGCGCGGCGGTCCCGGCCCTGACCCCCGCCCCCTGGGTCGCCCTCGGCCCGGTCCTGCTCCTGATCGCCGACCGCCGGGCGGGACGGACGCCCGCACCGGGACTCTGACCCGAAGGCCCCGGCGCGGAGACCGCCCGGCGGGACCGCGTCCCCGTACAACCATCCGGCCGTTCGCGGGTCTTCCCCGGGGAAAGGGGAACACATGCGCAAGACGATGAAGCGGGGACTGGCCTCCCTGCTGGGCCTCGCGGCCCTGGGGACCGTCGCCGTCACCACGGCCGCGCCCGCCCGAGCGGCCGTGGGCGACTGCCCGAAGGGCTACTTCTGTGCCTGGACGCAGGAGGACGCCAAGGGGACGATGTTCAAGACGAAGACGAACATGCCCGCTCCGGGCCCGGCGGGCAACCGGTTCGTCTCGTACATCAACCGCACGTCCCTGTACGCCTGCCTGTACGAGGCCCGCGACTACAAGGCGTACGAGGGCTACTCGGCCCAGGCCCCGTCGAGCAACGGCTCGTGGACCACTTGGGGGCCGACTCCGATCTCCTCGATCAAGTTCGTCCCGGCGAGGCGGGAGTGCTCCCAGCCCGCCCACCCCTGGTGGTACGCGGAGACGGCCCCCAAGGCGGCCGGCTTCGGCGACCTGAACGGGGACCGCAGGGCCGACGTCCTCTCCCGGGACACGGTGGGCCGGCTCTGGTTCCTGCCCGGCGACGGTTCGGGCCGGATGGTCGGCTCCGGCGGCTGGAACGCCCTGGACTCCTTCGTGCGCCACGGCGACTTCAGCCGCGACGGCAGGGAGGACGTGCTCGCCCGCGAGCCCTCGACCGGCAAGCTGTGGCTGTACCCCGGCACGGGGACCGGCTCGTTCGGGACGCGCAAGCTCCTCGGTTCGGGCGGCTGGAACGGCATGGGCCGGATCGCCGGCACCGGCGACCTTTCCCGTGACGGCCGCGCCGACCTGCTGGCCGTCGAGAAGTCCACGGGCAGGCTCTGGCTCTACCCCGGCACCGCCTCCGGCGGCCTCGGTCCCCGCAAGCTGCTCGGCAGCGGCGGCTGGAACGCGATGAACGCCCTGGTCGGCCCCGGCGACATGAACGGCGACGGCCGCGTCGACCTGATCGCCCGGGAGAGGTCCACGGGCAAGCTCTGGCTCTACCCCGGCACTACCTCCGGCGGCTTCGCCGCCCGCAAGATGATCGGCTCCGGCGGCTGGAACGCCATGGACGACTTCCTCGCGGTCGGCGACACCACCGGCGACGGCCGCCCCGACCTCTCGACCGTCACCAACGAGAGCTACGCCATCGACGGCTACCCGGGGCACCCGGGCTGGCTCGTCCACTACCGGGGCCTTGGCACCGGCGGCCTCGCGTCGGGCGCGCGGGTCGACGGCGATTGGTGGGGCCTCGGCGGCGCCTTCTGACCCACGGGACCGGAACGGGCGGGGGGGCCCCGGGCGCCCCCCCCCCCCCCCCCCCCGCCCCCCCCCCCCGCGCCCCCCCCCCCCCCCCCGGTCGGTCCGGTGGGTGTGGGAGTGGGTGTGGGGGTTGGGGGGGGGCGGGGGGGGGCCCCCCCCCCCCGGGCCCCGCCCGGGGGGGCCCCCCGGGGCCCCCCGCCCCCCCGGGGCCCCCCCGCCCGTTCCACGGGGACCCCGTCAGCCCTTGCTGACCGCCGCCAGGATCTCCGGCAGGCGGCTCGCCGTGCGCGGCGCCGCCAGCCTGAGGCCCGCCCACACCAGGAGCGCGCCGTAGAGGGCCCCGGCCGGGAGGACGAGCCAGAGGAGGGAGTGGTGGCCGGCCAGGTGGAGGTAGACCGCCGCGCCGATCAGCGGGGCGCACAGCACCGCCGCCACCAGCATGCCGCCGAAGATCGAGATCCAGGCCAGGCCCGCCTGCCCCGGGACCACGTTCTTGTAGCCGCTGTCCTGCGGGATCGAGTACGGGAAGAGGGCCGAGGCCACCGCGCCCGTCGCCAGCATCGCCCCGAGCAGGCCGAACGCCAGCCCGAGGCCCTCCGGAAGGCGCTCCCAGTCGCCCAGGAAGGCGGCCGTCAGGACCGTCACGAGGACCGTGAACGGCAGGGTGACGGCGAGCAGCGCGAGCGCCCGCGCCCGCAGCTCGGCGTACGCGTCGGCCGGGGTCGAGATGGTCTGCGCGACCATCCAGAACGCCGACGTGTCCTGCCCGAACTGGTTGTACATCAGCATGCCGAGCATGCCGGAGGCGAAGCACGCCCAGTAGATCGAGCCCGCGCCCTGGAGCGCGTTGAACAGCGGCACGATCAGGCCGATGGCGAGCGAGGTGACCCACGCCGCCTTCGTCTTCGGGTCCCGCCAGACGTAGCGCAGGCTCCGCTCCATCACCGTGCCCGTGCGCCCGGCCGGCAGGACCCGGCCGAGGAACCCCGTGCCGCCGTCCTTCCCCCGGGACCCCGTGTCCGGGGCCGCGCCGATCGTGGAGCCGTCCGGCTCGACCATCAGCCGCACGAGGCTCCGCTCCCACCAGTACAGGAGCCCGGCGAGCGTCGCCGCCGTGAGCAGAAGCCGGGCCGTCGCCGCCACGAGGTCGCCGTCGCTCGCCGCGTCCACCGCGCCGACCGCGGCGGCGGGCGGCAGCCAGCCGACGACGGTCGCCGCCGGCGCGACCGCGTCCATCCCGCCCGGCTCGCTGAGCCGCTGGGCCGCGAAGTTCACGACCTGGATGCCGACCGCGATGACCAGACCGCTCAGCAGCGCCAGGTCCCGGCCCTTGCGGGAGGTGAGGAGGCGGATGTTGGCGGCGGCCACGGCCCGCGAGAGCGCCACGCAGGTGACCGCCACCAGCGGTACGGCGAGCACGGCGACGACCGTCGCGGCGGCGCCGTGCGCCACGGACAGGGCCGCGCCGAACGCGAGCAGCAGCGTCAGGACGGGGCCGATGCCCACGAGCGAGGCCACGAGCAGCGCGCGGATCAGCGGGCGGGGGAGCAGCGGCAGCATCACGAGCCGCGACGGGTCGAGCGTCTCGTCGCCGCTCGGCACGAACAGCGGCATCACGGCCCAGGAGAGCGCGACCACCCCGGTGAGGAGGATCGCGACCGGGCCGGCGTTCTCGTGGCCCCGGACGAGCACGAAGGCGAGCAGCGTCCCCGCCGCGAAGAGGACGCCGAAGACGACGGAGACGACGTACGCGGCGGTCCGTCCGCCCGACTGCCGCAGCCCGTTGCGGAGCAGCGACAGCTTGAGCCGCACGAAGACGGAGGTGAGCGAGGGGGCGGCGGAGGAGGGCGCGGGGGCGGTGGCGGTGGGGACGGCGCTCATCACTGGACCCCGCCCGTGCCCGCACCACGCGCGCCGCCCGCCGTGCCCGTGCCGCTCGCCGCGTCCGTGCCGCTCGCCGCGTCCGTGCCGCTCGCCGCGTCCGTGCCGCTCGCCGCGTCCGTGCCGCTCGCCGCGTCCGTGCCGCTCGTCGTGCCCGTGCCGCTCGTCGTGCCCGTGCCGCTCGTCGTGCCCGTGCCGCTCGTCGTGCCCGTGCCGCTCGCGGAGCCCGTGCCGCCCGCCGCGTCCGTGCCGCTCGCCGTGCCCGTGCCGCTCGCCGTGCCCGTGCCGCTCGCGGAGCCCCTGCCCGTGCCCGTGCCGTTCCCGGCGGAGCCGGATCCGCCGCCGAGCCAGTCCAGCGAATCCCCCGTCGCCGCGCGCTCGTTCGCGCCCACCAGTTCCAGGAAGGCCGCCTGGAGCGAGGGCGCGTCGCCCCGGACCTCGGCCAGCGGGCCCTGGGCACGGATCCGGCCCGCCGCCATGACGGCGACCCAGTCGCAGAGCGACTCGACCAGCTCCATGACGTGGCTGGAGAAGACGACGGTCGCGCCGGACGCGGTGTACCGCTCCAGGACGCCGCGGATGGTCTGCGCGGAGACCGGGTCGACGCCCTCGAAGGGCTCGTCGAGGAAGAGGACCTCGGGGTTGTGCAGGAGGGCCGCCGCCAGGCCGATCTTCTTCCGCATGCCGGTCGAGTAGTCCACGACCAGCTTGTGCTGCGAGCCGGTCAGGCCGAGCACGTCCAGGAGCTGGTCGGCGCGCTTGTCGACCTCGGCGCCGGGCAGGCCCCGCAGCCGGCCGCCGTAGGCGAGGAGTTCACGGCCCGAGAGGCGCTCGAAGAGCCGCAGGCCCTCCGGCAGGATGCCGATGCGGGCCTTGACCCGGGCGACCGACTCGGGGCCGGCCCACACGTCGTCCCCGGCGACCAGGATCCGCCCCTGGTCGGGCCGCAGCAGGCCGGTGATCATGGAGAGCGTGGTGGTCTTGCCCGCTCCGTTGGGCCCCACGAGCCCGATGAACCTCCCCGCGGGCAGGACCAGGTCGACCCCGTGCACCGCGATCTGCTGCCCGAAGCGCTTCCACAGCCCCTCGACCCGCACGGCGGGCACGGCACCGTCCCCCGGTGCCGTGCCCGCCGTGCCGAACACTCCCTCTGATGCCTGGTCAGGCATGCTCTGTCAGCCCCTCGGTCGTCCCCGTCGTTACGGGGCCCACCCTACGGGCGGCCCCACGGGGGCCCAGGAGTCAGGAGGCCCGGGCCGTCCTCGCGTCCGCCGCCTCCCGCCCGCACGCGTAGGCGAGGGCGCTGATCAGCTCCTCCGCGTCGGGGAGCCAGCGGTTCGCCGGGGTGGGGCGGCGGGCCCACTGCACGGCGCCCCGGCCGCCGACCCGGGTCGGCGGGGCCGCCACGCAGTACCCCTCGCCGCGCGTCGTGAGGTCGAGGGAGGACGGGACCCAGCCCAGCCTGCGGACGAGGTCCGGGACCTTCGCGGCGGCGCCCGGCAGGACGAAGAAGTACATCCGGCGGTCCGGGGCGCAGGTCACCGGGCCGAGCATCAGCTCCATCCGCTCCATGCGGGCGAGCGCGAGGAAGCCGGCCGACTCGGACACCTCGATCGCGTCGAAGGTGCGGCCGGTCGGCAGCAGGATCGAGGACCTCGGCTGCTTCGTCCACATCCGCCGGGCTCCGACCCCGCTGCCGGTGGCCTGGGTCGACCAGTCGGGCCGGGACGGATGGGCGCCCGGCAGCGCGCAGTCGTCCGCGCCGCAGGAGCACCGCTCCCGGCCCTCGGCGGCTTCCAGCCAGGTCCCTGGAACCACGTCCCAGTGCCGCTCTTCCGCGTACCGCACGGCGCTGTCCAGCAGCGGCTCGCTCCGCTGCTCGGGGACCCGCGCGGCCTCCGTGACTCCGATGGTCTCTTCCACGGTGAGCACAACTCCCGGCACCACCCGGGGTTACGGGCGGGGCCGGGAAGGGGGGTGGCGCAACGATTCCGCACGCGGGGCGCACCGGTGCACGGACGGGGGCGCGCGGAGGGCCGGGGCGCGGGGACGGGTACGCACAGGTGGGGGCGCCGGCGGGACACGCGGCCGACGTGTCCGGTTTCGCGTGTTCACATCGGCATTGACCGGATATCCGCCGGGCAGTGATCCCTTCCCAGTGATCACCCGCACGGCCTCAGGGGGTACTTCATGGCAGCCAGGCCACTCGTTCCGCGTCAGGTCAACGAACGGCTCCGGGCGCTCATCCAGGAGGCGGCCTGCTCCAACGCCGGCCTCGCCCGCAGGGTCAACACGGTCGGCGCGGAGCGCGGCCTCGACCTGCGGTACGACAAGACGTCCGTGGCGCGCTGGCTGCGCGGGCAGCAGCCGCGCGGCCGGGCGCCCGGGATCATCGCGGAGGCGCTGAGCCGCAAGCTGGGCCGCACGGTCACCATCGACGAGGTCGGCATGGCCAACGGCCGGAACCTCGCCGCCGGGGTGGGCCTCCAGTTCGCGCCGACCGTCCCCGGGGCGATCGAGCAGGTCTGCGAGCTGTGGCGCAGCGACGTGGGGCGCCGCGAGTTCCTGTCCGGCTCCACGGTGGCGGCCTCCGCCCTGGTCGAGCCCAGCCGCGACTGGCTGATCACGGTGCCGGACGCGCACGTGGCCCGGACGGCCGGGGCGCGCGTCGGGGTCGCGGACGTGGCGGCCGTCCGGGAGACGACGGCCGCGCTCGTCGACCTCGACCGGCGGTTCGGCAGCGGGCACGTGCGCCCGGTGGTGGTGCACTACCTGGACAGCGTGGTGGCGGGGATGCTGTCCGGCTCGTACCGCGAGGCGGTGGGCAGACAGCTCTTCGCCGCCGCCGCCCGACTGACCGAGCTCGCCGGGTACATGGCGGTGGACACCGGCGAACCGGGCCTCGCCCAGCGGTACTACATCCAGGCGCTGCGGCTCGCGCAGGCGGCCGGGGACCGGGGCTACGGCGGCTACGTGCTCGCCGCCTCCATGAGCCACCTCGCCGCCCAGCTCGGAAACCCCCGGGAGATCGCCCAGTTGGCACGGGCGGCGCAGGAGGGCGCGCGCGGGAAGGTGCCGCCGAGGGCGGAGGCGATGTTCTTCGCGGCGGAGGCGCGCGGGCACGCCCTGATGGGTGACGACCGCGCCTTCGAGGCCGCGGCGGGCGCCGCCGTGCGGGCCCTGGAGCTCGCCGATCCGGAGGCGGGCGACGAGCCCGTGTGGATCACCCACTTCGACCGGGCGTACCTGGCGGACGAACTGGCCCACTGCTACCGGGACCTGGGCCGCGCGGAGGCGGCGGCGCGGGCGGCGGAGGAGTCGGTCGCCGGGCACCCGGAGACGCGCGCGCGGCGGCGGGCGATCGGCCTCGCCCTGCTCGCGGCGGCGCGGATCCAGCAGCGGGAGGTGGAGCAGGCCTGCCGGACGGGGACGCGGGCGCTCGAACTCCTGGGCACGCTGCGCTCGTCGCGCGGCATGGAGTACCTGGAGGACCTGAGGGACCGCCTGGAGCCGTTCTCCGGGGAGCCCGCGGTACGGGAGTTCGGGGTGCGGATGGAGCTGTACGCGGCCTGAGCCCGGCCGGAGGGGCCCCGGGCCGGTCGCGTGAACCAGTTCTGTAACCGGCCTCACACGTGTGTGCGGAGCCCCGGGCCCACCCGGTAGCGTGAACCGACGATTCCGTAGGTCCATCAGTAGGAGTCCCGGTGACGCAGAACGGACAGGGTCCGGAACCGCAGTACCCGGCGGTGCCCCCCGCGCACGACGGTGCCCACGGGGGAGCGCGGTCGTGGGACGGCGGCTGGGCCCCCGCCGGCGGTCAGCCGGGCGGACAGCCGCTGCCGCCCGCGCAGCCGCTGCCCCCGGAGGCGGCACCGGGCGCCGCCGACATGCAGTCCACGCAGTACCTGCCGCCGATACCCCCGCAGTCCGGCTACGGCTACCCGGGCCCGGGGCCCGCCGCCGACATGCAGGCGACCCAGCACATCGCGCCGGTGCCGGGCGCGATGCCGCCGACCGGGGCGCCGCAGCCCGGCTACGGCTACCCGCACCAGGCCCAGGCGCAGGCGCCGCAGCCCGGCTACGGCTACCCGCACCCGGCCGCATCCGACATGCAGGCCACCCAGCACATCGCGCCGGTGCCGCCGCAGCAGGACGGCGGGGGCTCGACCCGGTTCCCGGGCACGGGCCCGCTGCCGCACCAGGGCGGCCCCGGCCCCGCCGGGGCCTCCGACGCGACCCGGTACATCGCCCCCGTGCCCCCGGACGCGTCCGGCGAGCGGCAGCCGCCCGCCGAGTTCGACAGCCTCTTCCGCACGGAGGCGCCCCGGGCCCCGCAGCAGCCGCCGGGCCACCGGACGCCGCCCCCGGCCCCCGGCCCGTACCAGCAGCCCCCGCAGCACCACCAGCCGCCGCAGCACCAGCCCCCGCAGCCCCCGCAGCAGGGGTACGGCTACGAGGAGGCCTACTACGACGAGGAGCCCGCGCCGCGCCGCAAGTCGCCGGTCGCCCTGATCGCCGTCGTCGTCGTCGGCTGCGCGGTCGTCGGCCTCGGCGCCGGTGCGCTGCTCAGCGGCGGCGACGACGACAAGAAGGAGCCGGAGAAGAGCGGCGCGACCGTGGCGTCGTCCTCCTCCGCGCCCGCCGCGGGACAGCCCTCGGAGAAGCCGGCCGACCCGGCGGAGGGCCAGGCGCAGGAGCTGAGCAAGCTCCTCGCGACCAGCAGCGACAGCCGCGACACGGTGATCAACTCGGTCGCGTCCATCAACCGGTGCAAGAACCTGGACAAGGCCGCCGCGGACCTGCGGGGCGCCGCCGAGCAGCGCCGGGGCCTGATCACCAGGCTCCAGTCGCTGTCGGTCGACAAGGTCCCGGACAACGCCAGGCTGACCGCCGCGCTCGTCGAGGCCTGGAAGGCCTCCGCGTCCGCCGACGACCACTACGCCGCGTGGGCCGACCAGGTGAAGGCCGAGGACGGCTGCAAGGGCGGCAAGGCCCGCAGGACGAACCACCTGGGCGCGGCCGAGAAGGACAGCGGCACCGCCACCAGGGCCAAGAAGAAGGCGTCCGGGCTGTGGAACCCGACCGCCGACACGTACGGACTGGAGAAGCGCGCCTACCACCAGCTCTGAGGCCCCGGTCCCGGGAGGGACCGGGGGCGGGAGCCGGGTACCGGTGGCCGGGAGGTCAGGAGACGCCGAGGAGCGTCGCGCCGACGTCGACGAAGCCGGGCTTCTGCGCCACCAGCCGCCCCTGGCGCACCACCTGGAAGGTCACCTGGTGGTTGACGATCCGGGGGAAGCCGGAGGCGCCGAGCAGGTCCGTGTACTTCCAGCGCAGGGCCGGGGTGAGGCCGCCGGTGTCGATCCGCTCGCCCCGGTCGAGGGCGTGGGCGATCTCCGTCGCCGTGATCCGGTCCCGGTCCAGGGACTCCACGACCTCCTTGAGGACCGTGTACGCGATCCAGGTGGTCTGGACGCCCGTGTCGGCCGGGTCGACCCGGTTGTCGACGAACGCGTGCTCCCGGACGACCTTGCGCATCGGCGCCCAGCTCTTGTCGCCCGCCTCCGGGTACCAGCCGGTGACGAACGCGCCCTCGAAGGGGCTGTGGGCGCCGCCGGTGCGGTCGATCACGGGCTGGTCGACGCTGCCGAGGACCGAGGAGATGCGGATGCCGCCGCCCTTCCCGTCCTTCCCGCTCCCGCTCCGCTCCTCCTTCTCCGGCAGGCGCCGGAAGGAGTCGAAGAAGGTCTGGGTGCGCTCGCCGAGCACGGCGGTCACGCAGCCGCCCGCGCCCTTCGCCCCGGTCCTGGCCCGCCCGGCCGGCCGCGTGTACTCGGCGGCGTCCTCGGCGGCCGGGATGTCGACGGCCCCGCCGTGCTTCGCCCCGCGCAGGCCGGAGTCGAGGAGGGCGGGCAGCCGGTCCCCGCCGACGGTGTCGGGCCGGACGAGCGCGACCTTCTCGCAGACGTCGGCGAGCTGCATGCCGTGCCCGGCGACCAGCGAGGCCTGTCCGCCGTTGACGGGGTACGACAGCGGGCTGGTGAACTCGTCGTCCGTGACGCCGTAGCCGCCGATGTACGGGATGCCGGCCGCTTCGAGGGAGTTCATGAAGACGCGCCCCTGCTGGCTGTACGAGCCGACGACGGCGACCGCCTTCTCGTCGATGGCCCGGCCGGCGCAGTCGGCGGCCCCCTCGGAGGTGTTGCGTTCGTTGCAGGTGAGGACGCGCAGTTCGTGCCCGTCGATGCCGCCCTGTGAGTTGACCCAGCGGGCGAAGGCCTGCGCCATGGCGGGCATGCCGGGCATGTTGGTGGCCTTGGTGCGGTCGGGTGCCCAGGTCATCACGGTGATGGGCTCCCGGGAGCCCCCCGTGGCCCCGGGGATCACACCGCATCCGGTGAGCAGCGACGCACCGGCCGCCGTGGCCGTGACGTACGCGAGGAGTGGGGTCAGTCGCCTGCCGGTCATGGACACGCACGTTTCCTCCCCGGGGGTAACGCGGGAGTGAGTACGGGTCGACGGTGGGTGACGGGAGGGTGAATTGCGGGGGTCGGCCGGGGGTGGGTCCACCCGTCCGGCAGGGGAACGTACGATCGAAACGTGTCCAGTCCAGCCACCGACCCCACCACCGGTCCGGTCCCCGGTCCCCACGCGGGCCCGGCCTCCGAACCGCCCCTCGGTCCGTCCCCCGGTCCGGTCCCCGGTTCGGGGAACCCTTCCCGTCGCGGCCGTCGCTCCTCCACCATGGGCGGCATGCCGCTCAACGACATGCCGTGGTGGCGCTGGCGCAGCAACGTGCGCTCGGCGCTGCACATGCTCTCCGACCCCGCGTTCCACGAGACGACCTGGCTGGCCGGCCGGGAGGGGTACGGCGACGTCACCGACGCCGTCTACCGCCTGGTCGAGGACACCTGGCTCGACAACTGGTCCGCCGAGAAGTACGTCGGCGCGATCTTCCGGGACTCCGGCGAGGCCGCCCTCGTCGACGTCGCCGTCCTGCGGGTGCTGCGCATCCTGCACCAGGTCGGACCCGACGCGCCCGTCTCCGCCTACCTGGAGCACCAGGGCTGGCCGGAGGCCGTACGGGCCGCCCGCGAGGCCCACGTGCGCCTCGCGCTCGCCGACGGCGAGGACCCCGACACGCCCCCGCGCTCCCTCGACCTGCTCCGTATCATGACGCGGTCCTGAACCGTTCCGCCTGACGGACGGTGCGTCTCGCCACCGGCCGGGTGTGGCAGGCTGGCGGAATGACCGACCAGTACGTCCTCACCCTCTCGTGCCCCGACAAGCAGGGCATCGTGCACGCCGTGTCGAGCTACCTCTTCATCACGGGATGCAACATCGAGGACAGCCAGCAGTTCGGGGACCGGGACACCGGGCTCTTCTTCATGCGGGTCCACTTCTCGGCCGAGTCGCCCGTGGACGTGGAGAAGCTGCGGGCCAGCTTCGCGGCGGTCGGCGACGCCTTCGGCATGGAGTGGCGGATCGACCGGGCCGAGGAGCGCATGCGGGTCGTGCTCATGGTGTCGAAGTTCGGGCACTGCCTGAACGACCTGCTGTTCCGCTCCCGGATCGGGGCGCTGCCGGTGGAGATCGTGGCCGTGGTCTCCAACCACACGGACTTCGAGGAGCTGGTCGGCTCGTACGGGCTGCCGTTCCGGCACATCCCCGTCACCAAGGACAACAAGGCGGAGGCGGAGGGCGAACTGCTCGACCTCGTGCGCGAGGAGAACGTCGAGCTGGTCGTCCTCGCCCGCTACATGCAGGTCCTCTCCGACGACCTCTGCAAGCAGCTCTCCGGCCGGATCATCAACATCCACCACTCCTTCCTGCCGAGCTTCAAGGGCGCCAAGCCCTACCACCAGGCGCACACCCGGGGCGTGAAGCTGATCGGCGCGACCGCGCACTACGTGACGGCCGACCTCGACGAGGGGCCGATCATCGAGCAGGAGGTCGAGCGGGTCGGCCACGAGGTGACCCCGGACCAGCTCGTCGCGATCGGCCGCGACGTGGAGTGCCAGGCGCTCGCCCGCGCGGTCAAGTGGCACGCGGAGCACCGCATCCTGCTGAACGGCAGCCGCACGGTCGTCTTCGCGTAGAACGTCCCCGGGCCCCGGCCGGCCGGACGAGCCCCGGGGCCGCCCTACAGCCGGCTGAGGGACGCCGCCGCGCCCAGGACGTCGCGGATCGCCTCGCGGTCGCCGTCCTGGCCCGCCGCCGCTTCCTCCGGGGAGATGCGGCCCGCCACGAGCTGGCAGAACTCGACGCCCTCCATGGCGACCTGGGCCACCGCCTGGTCCGGGTCGCCGATCGCGGCCGGGGAGTCCAGGGCGATGTACCAGTGGCCGCCGCCCGCGCCCTCGACCTCCAGGTGCAGCGAGCGGCCCGGCGCGCCCGCCGCGACGAGGTGTCGGGCGGGCGAGGCGAGACCGGTGCGGCGGCGCCCGGCCAGGGCCGCCGGGAGCAGCCGCGTCGCCAGGCCGATCATCTCGTGCAGATGGGCGCCGCAGGGCGGGTCGTACGGGTACGCCACCGCGTTCGCGATGTCGTCCGCGTGCAGCCAGCACTCGAAGGCCCGCTCCAGGAGCGAGTCCCGCAGCGGCAGCGCGAAGTCCTTGTAGGTGACCGTGAGGTCGGCCACTCCGCGCCCGGCGAAGGAGACCGTGCGGATCAGGGTGTGGCTCTGGTCCCGCCAGGGCTCCCGCAGGCCCCGGCCCGGCGGCCGTCCCAGGCCCGACCAGAACGCCTCGGTCCGCTCGGACGGCGACAGCTCGGGCGTGCCGCCGCCCAGCGGGTCGTCGAGCCCGAGGGCCCCGGCCACCAGGCCGTCCACGGCGAAGAGGTGGCCGATGACCCCGGCGACGGTCGCCTTGCGGCGGACCGGCCGGTCCTCCTCGTACCACTTGAGCCGCACCGGCGCGTGCCACTCGGAGTCGCCGATGTCCCGCAGCAGCGCGTCGAGCCGGGCGGTCTCCGCGTCGTACGGCGTGACCCAGTCGGGGACCGGGATGCGGGCCGGGCGGCGGCCGAGGCAGTTCTCCAGGACCCGGGAGCGCAGCAGCGGATCGAGGTCCAGGTCGCGGTCGCGGTGGAGCAGGGCGACGGCGTCGCGCAGCCGCAGGGCCTCGTCGGCGCACGGGCCGCACTCGGTGAGGTGCGCCTCGACGGCCGCGGTCTCCCCGGCCGAGCACGCGGAGAGCGCCCAGGCCCCGAGCAGGGACTTGAGCACGCCGTGGCCGAGGACGGGCACGGCGGGCTCCTCCACCGGCCCCTCCCCCTCCGGCTCCTCCACCGGCCCTTCCTCCTCCGGTCCATCCGGTTCGTCCGGCTCCCGCGGTTCCGCCGGACCCGGCCGGGTCGTCAGGTCCGCGTGGTCGTCCGCGGACCGGCGGGGGCCCGGTATCCGGGGAGCGCGCGCGACGCGGTCCGCGTCGTCGTCCGCCCCGCTCACAGGGCCCGTCCGTAGCCGGGTGGGGAGGTCCCTTCGAGCGGCGGCCGGGTGTGCGCCGTGGAGAGGAGCTGGAGGCCGAGCCGGAGGCGCCGGCGCGCCTCGTCCTCGGTGACGCCGAGGTCGGCGGCGGTCTGGCGGTAGTCCCGCCGCTGGAAGTAGGCGAGTTCGAGCGCGGCCCGCAGCGGCGCGGGCATCGACGTCACGATGTAGTCGGCGCGGGCCGCGATCGAGGCCCGGCGCACCTTCTGCTCCAGCTCCTCGGCGGAGCCGATCCCCGTCTCCGCGTACGCCGTCGCCTCCGCGAGCCGCAGCCGGTGCACGGCCTGCCGCTGGGCGAGCCCGGCCACCCACGCGCGCATGTTCCCCTGCCGGGGGTCGTACGCGTCGGGGTTCTCCCAGATGTAGCCGAAGACCTCGCGGGTGACCTGGTCGGCCGTCGCGTCGTCGTCGAGGACCCGGTGGGCGAGGCTGTGCACCAGCGAGGCGAACCGGTCGTACAGCTCGCCGAGCGCGGCGGCCTCCCCGCGCGCCAGCCGCTGCTGCATCCTGCGGTCCCAGCGCGGTGGTGTGTCCTTCGCCATCCGACCCTCCGCCCGTGCCGACCCTCCGGTTCCCCTCCAAAGTAGTGCGCCGTGCCGACGGCGCACCCCTGTTTGCCGCAAGTGCGCCCTTGACGGGGGGCCGGGTGGTAAGGGAGCCGGCCCGCGCCCGCCGCCGACGCTACCGGCACGTAACGAACCGCTAACCAAACCGGCTTCACAGCCAACGCATATGTTTTACTTTTTGAGCAGGTCAGATCAACGCTTCATATGGATTGCTCAGATTCGAAAGATTTCGCTCAAGATCTTTTGAACGCAAGCGTCCCCCTGGCTCCTGCGGCAGCCGGAAAAGGATGTCGCCGCACCACCCCTTTGACATGTCGCGCCCGATCGCGAGCCGATCGGCACGACCGGGCCGCCGGGGCTCCGCGCGCCCCCGGGGGGAGAGCCCGCGCGCGGCCCCCTGGAAGGCGGCACCTCGTCACCGCTCCCCCGACCGGGGGCCTGGAGGTTGTAGGAATGGCCGCTTCCGGCCGGGACAACAGGATGTACGCGCTGGACGGACTGCGTCTGGTCGTCGCCCTCATGGTGGTCTTCTACCACTACGTCGCCACCGCCGACCCGTGGGGCCACTCCACGGCGACGATCTTCCCCACCGCGCACCACTTCGCCCGCTTCGGCTGGCTCGGCGTCGAGATCTTCTTCCTCATCAGCGGATTCGTCATCTGCATGAGCGTGTGGGGGCGCACCCTGGGCGACTTCGCCATATCGCGCCTGACACGGCTCTTCCCCGCGTACTGGGTGGCGGTCCTGATGACCGCGATCGTGGTGAAGACGTGGCCGGTGGTCAGCGACATCGACGGCTGGGGGACGGTGATCACCAACCTGACGATGCTCCAGGGCGGGAACAACACGCCCTCCGTCGACAAGGTGTACTGGACCCTCTTCGTCGAGCTGAAGTTCTACCTGCTGATGGCCGTGGTGGTCTTCTTCGGGGTGACGTACCGCACCTGTCTGGTGTTCTGCGGCGTGTGGACCGCCGCCGCGGCGCTGGCGCCGGTCATGGGCAGCGAGCTCCTGAAGCAGTTCGCCATGCCCGTCTACGCGCCGTACTTCATCGCCGGCATGGCCTTCTACCTCATGCGCCGCTACGGTCCCAACGCCATCCTCTGGACGATCGTCGGGTTCCAGCTCCTGCTGTCCCAGCGGTACGTGGACTACCGCATGGAGGTCAGCCTCGGCAGGGAGCTGGCCGAGTCGATGCCCACCTGGCCCGCCCGGCTGGTCGTCGTCGCCGGCTTCGCGCTCGTCGGGGCGATCGCCCTCGGCGCGTTCGACCGCGTCCGGTGGAAGTGGCTCACCCACGCGGGAGCCATCACGTACCCGCTGTACCTCATCCACATGTTCATCGGCATGACGATCATCCACGAGCTGCGCGACCGGGTCCCCGCCGTCCCCCTGGTCGTCATGGTGACCGTCGGCATGATGGCCGTGGCCTGGCTCATCCACCGCTTCGTCGAACGACCCGTCGGCACGTGGATGCGCGCCGGCCTCAAGCGGGCGGTCCAGGACGTCCGGCGCGAGACGCGGCCGGGCGGAGCCCGCGTCCGCCGGGACGGGAACCCGCCGGAGCCGACGCCGGCACCCGCGGCCCGCGCCGCCGCCGTTCCGGCCGCCGCCCCCGCCGTCCCCGCCGGCCACCGGGACGCGGAGACCCTCACGCTCTCCGTCCCGACCGGTCTCATCCCCGCGCCGCGCCACCCGCACTCCGGAGCCGGGGACGGCGTGGACGCCTCCCGGGGGTTCCCCGCCGGTCCCGGCGCGTGACGGAACGTCGATACCCGGTCGTGTCCCGCGGCGGGGTCGTCACGGCCCGGAGTCGGCCTCCGGCTCCGGTACTCTCCGTGGGATGCGAGCGCACGTTGACCCGGATCGTGCCGGTGTCGCCCCCGCGGTGACTCCGCGTCCCGGAATGCGCCCCGTTCGCGCCCCCAGGAGGCGCTCCGCGCCCTCCTGTTCGACTCCCCGCAGCGTGCGTCGCACAGTATGGACCATGCGTACTCCTTCGCGCTGGAATATGCCCGAAGCGCTTGTTGCGGTGACTGTACGTCAACCATGCTGTCTCGCAAGGGAATCACGTTCCGTAAGGGCGTCGATGGCTGTGAGGCGCGAGGCGATGTGTCCGCCGGTTCGGGTGGTGTGAACGGTGCAGGTGCTTCAGGTTCAGTTGGAGGTCGGGCCGGACCCGGCGGAGGTGGGGCGAGCCCGGAGGTGGGCCCGGTCACGGCTCGCCGGCTCGGGCATAGGGGAGGACGAACCGCTGGCGGAGGCGCTGGTGCTGATCATCTCCGAGCTCGTGACCAACGCCGTGGTGCACACGGGCTGCCCGGCCGTGCTGCGGATGCTGTTCGCGGCGGAGGGCGGGGTGCGGGTGGAGGTGGCCGACGCGAGCGACCGCCCGCCGAAGCCCCGGCACGCGCAGGGCGACGACACCAACGGGCGCGGCCTGGAGCTGGTGGACGGCCTCGCGGACCGCTGGGGCTGGCAGCCCGAGGGCCTCGGCAAGAGCATCTGGTGCGAGGTGGACCGGGCCCCGGTCGCCCCCGCGTCCACGGTGACGCCCGCGTCCGCCGCGGCGCCCGTGTCCGCGGTGGGGTCGGGGGTCGCGGTGGTGCCCGGAGGCCCGGGAGTGCCGGGCTTCCCGGTGTCGCCCGGACGGGTGTCCTGTTGACGGTTCGTGCCGTTTTGCCCACCCTGGGGTGAGCGATTCGCGGTGAGGGGAGCCGAGGGCCCGCTGGGCCCTCGGCGCGCGCGGGTCGCGGCCGGGTGGCGGCGGGTCCGTGCCGTGCTCGGGGCGCGCGCGAGCGCGCCGCCGCCCGGACGCCCGGCCTTCGGAGGTGTGGACGCCCTTCCCTCCGGCTTTCCGTGGCGCGGACGCTCCCTCCGGCCTTCCGCAGCGTGCACGCCCCCGGTCTTCGGAGGTGTGGAGGCCCTCCTTTCCGGCCTTCCGAGGTACGGACTTCAGCCCCCGGGCGCGGCCTCCGCGTCCGTGACGCGGAACGTGCGCCGGTACGAGGTGGGGGTCACCCCGATCGCGCTCATCAGGTGCGTCCGCAGCGACTGGGCCGTGCCGAAGCCGGCGTCCCGCGCGACCCGGTCGACGGGCAGGTCGGTGGACTCCAGGAGGTGCCGGGCGCGTTCGACGCGCTGCCGGGTGAGCCACTGGCCGGGGCTGACGCCGACCTCGTCGCGGAACCGGCGGGTGAACGTCCGCACGCTCATCGCCTCCTTCTCCGCCAGGTCCCGCAGCTGGATCGGCTCGTGGAGGTGGGCCAGCGCCCAGGCGCGGGCCGAGGTCGTGGTGTGCGTCCCGGCCTGCGGCAGGGGCCGCGCGACGTACTGGGCCTGGCCGCCGTCCCGGTGCGGCGGCACGACCGTCCTGCGGGCCACCTCGTTGGCGACGGCCGTCCCGTGGTCGCGCCGCACCAGGTGCAGGCACAGGTCGATCCCGGCGGCCACGCCCGCCGAGGTCAGCACGTCGCCGTCGTCGACGAAGAGGACGTCCGCGTCGACCCGCACCTTCGGGAAGAGGCGCTGGAAGTGCTCGGCGGAGGTCCAGTGGGTGGTGGCCGGGCGCCCGTCGAGGAAGCCCGCGGCGGCGAGCACGTACCCGCCGGTGCAGATGGAGACCAGCCGGGTGCCGGGCCGGATGCGCGCGAGGGCGGCGGCCAGTTCGGCGGGCAGCCTGCCCTCCTCGTAGACCGGCCCCAGCTCGTACGAGGCGGGCACCACGACCGTGTCGGCGGTGGCGAGGGCCTCCGGGCCGTGCTCCACCTGGACGGCGAAGTCGGCGTCGGTGCGGACCGGGCCCGCGGCCGTCGCGCAGGTGACGATCTCGTACAGGCGCCGGCCCCCGGAGTCCTGGGCGAGGCCGAAGATGCGGTGCGGGATGCCCAGTTCGAAGGGGAGGATGCCGGGCAGGGCGAGGACGGCGACGCGGTGCGGCGACGGCACGGGCGGTGCTCCCTCCGAGAGCGGTGGCGAGGAAAACCAGTGGTGGTCCAGACCAGTTTCCGGTAGCTGTTCTGAACCGTGACGGACAACACGTACGACAGGACGCGCACCAGCACGCACGCCAGCACGCGCGGGGGCGCGCACGAGGACGGCACGTGGGGCGGTGGTGCGCGCGGGCCCGGGGGCCCGGGGCGGACGCCCGTCCCGGACGGGCCGTCCGCCCTCTGGAACCGTAACTTCCGGCTCTTCTTCGTCGCCCGCGGGGCCGCCGTCTTCGGCGAGGGCATGGTCCCCGTCGCCTACGCCGCCGGACTCCTCGGCGCCGGACACCCCGGCTCCGCCGTCGGCTACGCGCTGGGGAGCTGGACGGCCGCCTTCGCGCTCTTCGTCCTCTTCGGCGGCGTCCTCGCCGACCGGTTCACCGCCCGGCGCATGATGATCCTCGCGGACCTGCTGCGGCTGCCCGGCGCCGCCGTCCTCGCCGTCACCTTCGCGCTCGGCAGCCCGCCCCTGTGGGCGGTGTACGCGCTCTCCGTCACCGGAGGCGTCGGCGCCGCCCTCTTCCAGCCGGGCGTCGCCTCCACGATCCCGCGCATCGCCCCCGACGTGCAGCGCGCCAACGCCGTCCTGCGGGTCGTCGAGGCCCTGACGACCATGGCGGGACCGGCCGCCGCGGGCCTCCTCGTCGCCGTCTGGAACGCGGGCGCCGCCTTCGCCGTCAACGGCGCCACCTTCGCGGTCAGCGCCCTCTGCCTCGCCCCGATGCGGCTCGCCCCGCTCCCCTCCGACACGATGCGGCGCGACTCCCTGCGCGCCGAACTCGCCGGCGGCTGGCGCGAGTTCCGCTCCCGGAGCTGGCTCTGGGGGGTCATCTCCATCTGGACGGTGTACGGCCTGACGGTCGCCGGGCCCATGGTGCCGCTCACCGCGAGCCTGGTCACCGGGGACCACGGGCCGGCCGCGTACGGCGTCCTGATGGCCGTCAACGGGGCCGGGAGCGCGGCCGGCGGCCTGCTCGCCCTCCGGCTGCGCCCGGGCCGTCCCCTCGCGTGGGGCGCGGTCGCCCTCCTCGGTCTGCCCGTGAACCTCGCCCTCCTCGGCCTGGGCGCGCCCGTGGAGCTGCTCGGCGCGGGCCAGTTCATCGGCGGGGCGGCCTTCGCGTACTGGCTGGTGATGTGGTCCACCGCCGTCCAGACGCACGTGCCGCAGGAGGCGCTGAACCGGATGCACGCGTACGACGTGGCCGGATCGCTCCTGATGATGGGCGTCGGCCGCACCCTGTCGGGCCCGGTCGCGGCGGTGGCCGGCACGGAGCACGTCCTCCTGGCGGGGGCGGGCGTCGCGGTCCTCGTGGTGGCCGCGCTCCTCTCCGTACGCCCGATCAGGACGCTGCCGAGGGCGTGAGGCGCGCGGGGGCGGCGCTCGCCAGGAGCGCGACGGACAGCAGGGGCGCGACCGCCTGGTAGCCGATCCAGACCTCGCCCCCGGCGGCGGCGCCCTTCCGGCTCCCGCTCCGACGGAAGGGATGGCCCGATCCGTTGGAAAGCTGTCGTCCGGGCCAATGGCAGGGGGACGGGAGCGGCCGGGATGCTCGACGGCATGGCTCAGACAACCGAGACCCCCGCCCGCACGCCCGACGGCGGACCGGTCCGCGCCCCTCGCTTCCACCGCGCCTGGTCCGTCGCGGCGGTCACCTTCGTCACGATCATCGGCGCCGCGGCCTTCGCCTCCCTGCCGGGCCTCCTGATCGAGCCGCTGCACGCCGAACTGCACTGGTCGCGCGGCACGATCGGGTTCGCGGTCTCGGTGAACCTCGCCCTCTACGGCCTGACCGCCCCCTTCGCCGCCGCGCTCATGGACCGCTTCGGCATCCGCCGGGTCGTCGCCGTCGCCCTCGCCGTCATCGCGCTCGGCTCGCTCCTCACCGTGTGGATGACCGCCGCCTGGCAGCTCGTCCTCTACTGGGGGATCCTCGTCGGCCTCGGCAGCGGCTCCATGGCCCTGGCCTTCGCCGCGACCGTCACCAACCGCTGGTTCGTCGCCCGCCGGGGCCTGGTGACCGGCGTCCTCACCGCCGCCGGGGCCTCGGGCCAGCTCGTCTTCCTGCCGCTGCTCTCCTGGCTGGTCGAGCACCACGGCTGGCGGCCCGCCGCCGTGACCGTCGCCCTCGCCGCGCTCGCCGTCGTCCCGTTCGTCTGGCTGCTGCTCCGCGACCACCCGGCGGACGTCCGGCTCGCCCCGTACGGCGGGGAGTACGTGGAGAAGCCCGCGCCCGTCACGGGCGCCGCCCGCCGGGCCGTCACCGTCCTCCTCAAGGCGGCCCGCACCGGCCCCTTCTGGCTCCTCGCCGGGTCCTTCGCGATCTGCGGCGCCTCCACCAACGGCCTGATCCGCACCCACTTCGTGCCCGCCGCCCACGACCACGGCATGCCGATCACGGCGGCGGCCGGACTGCTCGCCGTCATCGGGGTCTTCGACGTCGTCGGCACGGTGGCCTCCGGCTGGTTCACCGACCGCTTCTCGGCCCGCCGGCTGCTCGCGGTCTACTACGCGCTGCGCGGGATCTCGCTCTGCTTCCTGCCGATCCTGCTCGCGCCGTCCGTGCACCCGCCGATGCTGTTCTTCATCGTCTTCTACGGCCTGGACTGGGTGGCCACCGTCCCGCCCACGATGGCCCTGTGCCGCGAGCACTTCGGCGCGGACTCGGCGATCGTCTTCGGCTGGGTCCTCGCCTCCCACCAGGTCGGCGCGGCCGTCGTCGCCTTCGCGGGCGGCCTGGCCCGCGACGTCTTCGGCACCTACGACGTCGTCTGGTACGCCTCGGGCGCGCTGTGCGCGGTGGCGGCCCTGATGGCCCTGGTCATCAGCCGCCCCCGGCCGGAGCCGGGGCTTCCGGCGGGAGCGTGACGTCCCCGGCGGCCTTCGCGCTCCCGGCCGCCTTCGCCTCCGCCTTCGTTTCCGCCTTCGCCTTCGCCTCCGCCTTCGCCTTCGTCCTCGTTTCCGCCTTCGCCTTCGTCCTCGTTTCCGCCTTCGCCTTCGTCCTCGCCTTCGCCTCCGCCCGCGCCGCCCGGCGCGCGATCGCCCGCGCGATCTTCTCCGCGTCGATCGCCAGCTCGCGGAACATGCCGCTGATCGGGTTGGTGAAGCCGGTGAAGTACAGGCCCGGGGCGTCACGGGGGCAGCGGGCCCCGTGCACCACCGGGCGGCCCCGCTCGTCCAGGACGCCCAGGCCGCCCACCAGGGGTTCCAGGGCGCGGCGGTAGCCGGTCGCGGCGATCACCGCGTCCGGGGCGATCCGGGTGCCGTCCGCGAGGAGCACCTCGCCGCCCTCGAAGCCCTCGACGGCCGCGACGACCTCCACCTTCCCGGACCGCACGGCGTCGACCAGGCCCACGTCCTGCACCGGGATCGTGCCCTGCCGCTGGCGGGTGGCGAGGCCGGTGTCCGGCCGGGGCAGTCCGTACGCCGAGAGGTCGGGTGCGGCGAAGCGGGCCATCACGGCCCCCAGCCGGTCGACCACCGGCACCGGCAGCCGCCGCACCAGGATGCCGGTGCGCTGGGCCGGCCACCCGGCCGTCGTGCGCCGCACGATGTGCGGGACCGTCCGCACCGCGAGCCGCACCCGCTTCGCGCCGCCGCCGGCGAGGTCGGCCGCGATCTCGGCGCCGGTGTTCCCGGCGCCCACGACCAGGACGTCCCTGCCCGCGTACGGCTCCGGGGCGCGGTACGCGCGCGCGTGGCTCACCTCGCCCCCGTACGCGTCCAGACCGGGCCACTCGGGCAGGCTCGGGGTGTGGTTGAAGCCGGTGGCCACGACCACCGCGCTGCCGACGAGCCGGCGCCCGCCGGTCGCGTGCAGGACCCACTCCGCGCCGGACCGCTCGATGCCGAAGACCTCGACGCCGGTCACGACCTCCAGCTCGTGCTTCTCCGCGTACTTCTCCAGGTAGCGGACCACGTCGGCGCGGGCGACCCAGCGGCCGAACGAGCGGGGCATCCTCAGGCCCGGGAGCCCGGAGAGCCGCCGGGTGGTGTGCAGCCGCAGCCGGTCGTAGTGGGCGCGCCAGGAGGCGCCGACGGCGTCGGACTTCTCCAGGACGACCGCCCGGACGCCCCGCCCGCGCAGGGCGGCGGCGACCGCGAGCCCCCCGGGGCCGCCGCCGACGACGTACACCGGAGGGGCGGGGTGGGCGGGGGGCTCGTGCGGGGTGGTGACCATGAGAACCGAGCGTAATGACGTGTACACGTAGTGGGTCTCGACCGGGCGGGGTTTCGGTTGCGAATCGGTATACGCGCGCCCGCGCGCGGGCTACAGGGCGCCGATGTTCCGCCAGATCTGGCCGCCCTGGTTCCCCCCGCACGTGTAGGTCGACGCGAACGCCCCCGCCATCAGGCACTTTCCGTCGCTCGCGTTCTTGAGGAGGCGCCCGGCGGACGACGAGGAGAAGACCTTCCACGACTGGAGGGAGGAGCCGTTGCAGGCGACGGTGGTGACGCTGGTGTTGCCCGCCGGCTGGAGGCAGCGCCTGCTGTACGTGTTGACCAGCCGGAACGTTCCGCCCGAGCCGGACACGTACTTCCAGGCGAAGTGGTAGGGGGTGCCGTTGCTGCTCTCGGAGCCGCACGCGACGGACGTGACGAGGACGCCGAAGCCCGGATTGTGCTCCGCCAGGCAGTCGCCGCTCGTCCCGTTCTCCAGGGAGTACGTCCCCGAGGGCGCCGCACCGCCGCCGGTCGACGGGGGAGGGGCCGGCTTCTGGGTCGTCGGCTTCGGGGCCGGGGGCCGGGTCGTCTTCGTACCGCCGGAGGGCGTGGTCGGAGCCGTTCCGTCGCCGCCCGATCCCGAGCCGCCCGAACCCGACCCCGAGCCGCCCGGCAGGACCCCTCCGCCACCGCCGCCGACCGCACCCCCACCGTCACCCGGCGGCGGAACCGCCCCCGGCGGCTGCTGCCCGGACGGAACCCCCGACGGCGCCCCCGACGACGGCTTCGGCGCCGAAGGAACGGGAGATCCGGCCGACGGGCCGACCGGCGACGGGACCGCCCCCGGCTGCGAGGCCACGGCGGTCGGGGAGGCGGAGTCCTGCGGGGCCGCGCCGAGCCGCCCGACCTCGTACGGCCCGAGGGCGACGGTCAGGGTGGTGCCGGTCGCCACGACGACGGGCACGGCGAGCATGACGAACCGGTTCCGCCGCCTCTCCGGCTTCCCGGAACCCCCGGCGGCGGTCGCGGCGAGCACGTCCGGCGAGGCCGTCGCGGGCTCCTTCCCGGCCTGCGGGGTGAGCGAGGCCGTCGGAACGTCCCGGTCGGGATCGGCCGCCTCCAGCTCCGCGAGCCGCTCGGCCGTGGGCGCCCCGGAGGCGAAGGCCGCCCGCTCCGCGATCCGCGCGGCGACGGCGTCCGGCCAGGCGGCCCCCGCCGCCCGCTCCTCGGTGAGTTCCACCAGCTCGGCGGCGGTCGGCCGGTCCGCCGGATCCTTGGAGAGACACTTCCGTACGAGCTCCGCGAGCGCGGGGTCGGCCTCGGCCAGGCCCCCGAAGTCGGGCGCGCCGTGGACCACCCGGTAGAGCAGGTCGGGGCCGGAACCGTCGCCGAACGGAGGCCGCCCGTTCGCCGCGTACAGCAGGAGGCTGCCGAGCGCGAAGACGTCGGCCGCGCCGGTCAGGACCCGCTCCGCGACGGCCTGTTCGGGCGCCATGTAGGCCGGGGTGCCGATGACCATGCCGGTCCTGGTCAGCCGGCTCTGGTCGGCGGCGCGGGCGACGCCGAAGTCGATGAGGGAGAGCCCCTCCCCGGTCAGCATCACGTTGGACGGCTTGAGGTCGCGGTGCACCATGTCGGTGCCGTGCACGACCCGCAGGCCCGCCGCCGCGCCCCGCAGCAGCCGCCACAGGGCCCCGCCGGTCAGCGGGCCGCCGTTGAGCCGGATCGCCTCGTCGAGGGTGATGCCGGGGATGAACTCGGTCGCGAACCACGGCGGCTTCGACGTGCGGTCGCTCGCGAGCAGCTTGGTGTTGGCCCCGCCGGGCAGCCGGGCCAGGTTGTCCAGCTCGTGCCCGAAGTGGCCCAGGAAGTCCGCGTCCTCTGCGAGGATCGGCAGCACCCGCTTCACGGCGGCGAACTTCCCCGGCACGGCGCCGAGATAGACCCGCCCCATGCCGCCGGACCCGAGCACGCCGAGCAGTCTGAACGCCCCGATCCGGCGTGGATCGCCCGGCTCCAGGGGCATCGCCCCGCTGCCGTTCAGATCGTCCCGATGTGAGTCGTCTTCCGCTTCCCCCCGCATGGGCCACACGATATCCGAGCGCTCACGGGAGCTGAATACCGCTCAGGTTACGGGGAGTTGGGGCCGAAGCGGCCGTGCGGGGCCGGGGCCGGGACGTGCCCGGTCCCGCACGGCGGGAGCGTCAGGAGTAGAGGTCGAAGGCGGTCGTCTCGCCCGCGTACAGGCCGGATTCGCGGCGCGGCGCGAAGAGGTCGTTCCAGACGCCCTTGGCCCCGTAGACGTACGTCCCCCGGGGACCGACCGCGAGCAGGTCGGGGCGGCCGTACCGGTCGGCGTTGCCGATGGGGACGAGGTGGGTGTACGCGCCCCAGCCGCCGCCGACCTCGGCGCGGGGGCGGAGGGTGCCGTCGCCGTTGCCGAGGTAGACCCACAGGACGCCGTCCTTGTCGCGGGCGAGGATGTCCCCCGGGGCCGCGCCGGCCATGTTGCCCGTGGCGGTGACCAGGTTGTAGATCCCCCAGTTGGTGCCGATCTTCTTGCGGTCGCCGAGCGGGGCGTTGACGTTCCTGGTGCCGGGGTAGAGCCACAGCGCGCCGGCCTTGTCGACGGCGATGACGTCGTTCTTCCCGTCGCCGTTCAGGTCGCTGCCGCCGCTGATCCTGTCGTGGACGCCCCAGTTGGTGCCGATCTTCTTCCGGGGCAGGAAGCCGCCGTCGCCCTTGCCCTCGTACAGCCAGAGGCCGCCGCTCTCGTCCCGGGTGACGAGGTCGTCCGTGGCCGAGCCGCCGAGGTCGCCCGCCACCTCGATACGGTCGTACACGTTCCAGCCGTGGCCCAGCGAGGAGCGCCCGGCGGGCATCACCTGCTGGTCGGGGAAGTACGTGTCGTCGCGCCACAGCCGGCCGGCCGCGTCGCGGGCCAGGACGTCCGGGGCGCCGTTGCCGTCGAAGTCGTGCCGGGCGGCGACGGGACGGAGCACGGTGAAGGAGCCGGTGGCGGTCACGGGGTCGCCGACGCCGTTGAGGGGAGTGGCGCTGAACTCCCAGGTGTACGCGCCGGCGGGGGCGTTCGCCTTCTCCATGAGCCCGTTCCAGCTGTAGGAGATCCGGAACGGGGGCTTGTCCGCGTACGCGGCCGTGAACGTGTCGTGCCGGGTCAGCCCGCTCGCGGTGTGCCGCAGCGTCAGGGTCCCCTTCACGTTGGAGCGGGCGAGGCCCCAGGAGAACAGCACGCCGGCGTGGTTGGTGTCGAGGGTGACCGTCTCCGGGACCAGGATCTCCGGCGTGCCGAGACCGGCCGACTCGCCGCTGCCGGCGACGAACGCGGCGACCGGGGAGCCCTGCGCGTCGAGGGAGACGCGGTACAGGCCCTCGCCGTGCTCCTTCGTGCCGCCGCGCACCAGCAGGCTGCCGTCGGGGGCCGTGGCCGAGGACGAGGCGTGGTCGAGCAGCCGGACCGTGACGGCCGGGTCCCCGAGGGAGCGCGCGGTCAGCGGGACCAGGTCCGGGAACCGGCCGTTCACCAGTCCGCGCGGGTCGGCGTCGAGGGCCCAGCCGCCCAGCACGTCGACCCGCGCCCGGTCGCCGTTCAGCCGGGTGGTCGTGGTCTTCCCGGTGACCCGGTCGAGGACGACCAGGTCGACTTTGCCGGGGTCGGGCAGCTCGGCCCACGTGACGGAGGTGCGCGACGCGGCGACGTCGTCCACCGCCTTGGCGGTGGTCCGGGACACGGTCGCGGTGCCGGTGGCGATGTCGACGACCGCCACCGCGAACGTCCCGTTCGACTCGGAGGCCACGGCGAACTCGCCGGGACCGGCGGGCGAGGCGTCGGGCCGCCACGCGCCGTCCGCCCGGACGCCGGGCACCGTCCGCTCCGTGACCTCGTCGCCCTCCTTGCTCACCAGGCGCAGCCCGTTGTCGGCCCACAGGGCGAGCGTCCCGTCGGCGAACCAGGCCGGGGTGTACGAGGTCTTCCGGTCGCTCAGGTCGAGGGTGACGGGCTCGGCGCCCGACGCCATGTCGTAGAACCGGAAGACGTTCGGGGAGACGGTCACGGCGACGGTGTCCGAGCCGTTCCCCGCGATCGGCGTACCGGGCAGCTCGGTCGTGGCGCCGGTCTTCAGGTCCGTCCAGAGCAGCGACCCGCCCCGGCTGAGGAAACCTTTCTCCCCGGCGCCGACGATCTCGCTCCGCTCGGGGAACGCCACCGGCTTCTCCTGCCGGGCGGACGCGCTCGCGGCGCCGGACGCGGTGGCGGCGAACGCCGGAGCCGTGGCGACCGCCCCGGAGGTCAGGGCGAGGACGGTGACGACGGCGGCGGCCAGGGTGCCGGACGGACGAGACATGGTGGTATCCCCCTGTTTGAGTCTTTCGAGGCGCTTCGCGCGCTCCACACCGAAAGACACACGGGCCGTCAGGGGGGTTGTACGGAAAACGGCCTGATGTGGGAGAAGCGACGAACGGGCCGCGACCTGGCGATCGCGGCCCGGCCGTCCGGACGAGGACGGGCCGCGCGTCGCTCACACGGCGGCGGCCACGTCCACGAACGCGGCCCAGGCGGCGGGGGCCACGGCGAGCTGGGGGCCGTGCGGGACCTTGGAGTCACGGACGTGGACGGTGGCGGGGTGGGCGGCGACCTCGACGCAGTTGCCGCCTTCGCCGCTGCTGTAGCTGGACTTGCGCCAGTCGTAGGCGATCTCGATGCAGTTGCCGCCCTCGGGACCGCTGTAGCTGCTCTTGAACCAGGCCAGTTGCGCGGTGTTCATCGTTCTCCCAGCAGTTTCTCGATCCAGTCCAGGGACTCGCGCTTGGTGAGTGCCTGCGCCCGGATAATCCCATAGCGCTCGGTGTACATGCGCACTTCTTCCGGGTCGGTGATCAGCCTGGAGTGACCGTAGATCTCGGTGTACGCGACCTCCCGCCGTCCCTTCGCGGTGATCAGGGTGAAGGGGGCTCCCAAGTAGGGGTGTTCGGGCTTGTCCTGCGGCATGATCTGGAGCTCGATTGTGCGTCGTTTGGCCACTTCGAGGATGCGCAGCAACTGCTCGCGGTGTACTTCTGATCCGCCGAACGGGCGGAGCAGAACGGCTGCCTCCAGGACGAAGCTGATCGTCGGGGCGGGCCACTGGTCGAGCAGCACCTGCCGCGAGATCCGGTCCGCCACCCGCTTCTCGATGGTGGCTTCGTCCAGCAAAGGTCGGCTGTGCTCGAATAGCGAGCGCGCGTACGCAGGTGTCTGGAGAACGCCCGGCACCGCCTGCACCTCGTAGTAGTGCAGCGCGACCGCCTTCGCCTCCTCGTGGGCGAAGTCCCGGAACCAGTCCGGGTGCCGTACCCGCGCCTTCGCCAGGGCCGCCCGCACGTCGTCCGCCGTCGCGGCCAGCGCTCCGCCCGCCTTCACCAACGGATCCACCCGCACCAGGAAGTCCGGCTGCGGAGTCCGTACGCCCCGTTCCACCGAGGAGATCAGGTCCTCGCTGCAATGCGCCAGGTCGGACAGCTCCGCCTGGCTCAGGCCCGCGTTGCGGCGCAGGACCTTCAGGATCTTGCCCAGCGCCTGGAAAAGGTGCGCCGTACCGTCCACCTCGGAGGGCCGTTCCGGCCTCTCCTCCTCGTTCCCCGACATCCGTACCGCCCTCTTGGCGTGCCCGTACCGTTACGCAGCGTCGTCACGTCGCTGCTGGTCAGCGTAGGAGCGGCGGGCCACGCTCGGGGCATGAAGTCAGAAACCACCACCCCCACCGGCGAGTTCGTGCTCCGTCTCTCCGCCACGCGCCGGGGCGCGCGCCTGGCGCGTCTGCTGGGCGTGCAGCAGCTGCGGGAATGGGAGGTCACCGGGGCCGGGGCCGAGGCCGCCGAGCTGGTCCTCGCCGAGCTGGCCAACAACGCGGCCCTCCACGGGCGGGTGTCCGGGAGGGACTTCGAGGTGCGGATGGAGCGCGGCGACGACCACGTGCGGATCGAGCTGTCCGACGCGCGCGGCGAACGCCGGCCGTCACCGTCCGCGACGCCCGACGAGGGCGGCTACGGGCTGCTGCTCGTCGCCGCCCTCGCCACGGCGTGGGGCGTGGAGGAGCGGGAGGTCGGCAAGACGGTCTGGGCGACCGTCCCGCTCGCGCCCCGGTGACGGGGCGGCCCCGTCACCGCCCCCGCTCCACCACGCCCCGCACGTACGCCGCCTGCCCCGCGTGCTGGAGGTCGTCCGCGATCACCGACACCAGCCGCACGCCGAGGGTGACCGGCGGGTCCCAGGCGGTGTCCACGACCCGGTCCAGGTCCGCGTTCGTCACCGCCCCGACCAGCTCCGCCGTCCGGTCGTGCACGGCGTCGTGGTAGCCGAGGAGGAGGTCGGGGGCGGCCCGGACCTGCCCCGTCTGCGCGCTCGTCTGGCCGTACCCGGTGGCCTCCTCGGGGAAGGGCAGCCCGAAGCGGTCCGCCCAGCCCTCGGTGGTCCACAGCTGCTCCGTGGCGAAGGCGCCCGCCAGGTGGTCGTCCTGGACGCGGGTGAGGTGCCAGACGAGCCAGGCGATCGAGTTCGCCTCCGGATCGGTCCGGGCGGCCAGCTCGTCCTCCGTGAGGCCCTCCACGGCCCCGTGGACGGCCTCGCGCACCCGGCCGAACGACTCGACCAGCAGAGCGGCGCTGTTCATGCGGACTCCTTCCGTGCGGCCGTGCGGCCGTGCGGCGGTACGGCTGTGTGGCGGTACGGCCGTACCGGGGGTGCCGGGGGGATCAGGAACGGCCCGCCCGCCACCGCTCCACCATCGCCTCCACGTCGAACGGCCGCAGGTTCAGCGGCGGCCCGGGCGGCGGGCGCAGCAGGGCCTCGGCGATCTTCGTGTTGACCTCGCCCAGGATCCGGCGGACCTGGCTCTCCGAGACGGCCCCGGCCACCGCCGCCTCCGCGTCCTCGGCCTCCTTGCGCAGGGCGAGCGCCGGCGGCAGCACGGACGCGCCCTCGCGGTGCATCTTCCCCTTGATCCACCACAGCTCGTCGTACGGCGCCGAGTCGTCGGGGAGGGGCTTCCCGAAGCCCGGCAGGCTCCGGAACTCGCCCCGTTCCGCCGCCTCGCGGATCTGCTTGTCCACGAACGACTCGAAGCTCACTCCCGGCGGCTTGCGTTCGGTCATGTGTCCAGACTACGCAACCGGTCCGGTCCGGGTGTGGCCCACGCGGTCTACTGCGACACGCGATCTTCCGGCACGCTGAGATCCGTTCAACGCGCGTCGACCCTTGTCCCACCACGCTCCACCACCCCCGCCACCCCCACGCACCGGAGGACGCATGCGCGCACGGATCACCCCCCTCGGCACCCTGCTCGCGCTCGTCGCGGGCCTGCTCACCGCACTCGCCACCGCGGCCCCCGCCCAGGCCGCGCCGCTCTTCAAGGCGCCCTTCGCCTGCGGCCAGAAATGGACCTACAGCCACCATGCGGCCGAGGTCCGCCAGGCGCTCGACTTCGTCCGCTCCGACGGCGGCGGCACCGCCGGGGCCCCGGTCCTCGCCTCGGCGTCCGGCACCGCCTACCGCTACTCCCAGCCGTCCGGCGCCGGGAACTACATCGTGATCGAGCACGGCGGCGGCTGGAAGACGTACTACTTCCACCTCAACGCCTACGCGGTCGCCCACGGCGCCGCCGTCTCCCAGGGCCAGCAGATCGGCACCACCGGCTCCACCGGCAACAGCTCCGGCGCCCACATCCACTACGAGCAGCTCTACAACGGCGTCGGACAGCCCGTCGTGATCAACGGCGCCTCCCTCGCGCCCTACCCCGGCTCCTACGGCTCCCGGCACCTGACCAGCGACAACGGCTGCTCCGGCGGGGGCGGGAAGTACTGGGTCGACACCTTCGCCAACGCCGTCGGCTACGCCCAGGCCAACACGGGCGACGCCCAGGGCGTGCTGAACGCCGGCACGAACTACGTCTACTGCAAGGTCTGGGGCCAGGAGATCCGCGACGCCTCCGGCAACTACAACCACTGGTGGCTGCGGACCGACCTCGACACCGTGTACGCGGGGAAGAACGGGCGGAACGCCCACGTCCCGGCCTACTACCTGTCCCGCTGGGGCAACGACGAGGCCCGCGACAACAACGGGACCGTGATCCCCACCTGCTGATCCGCCCGGAAAAGGGCAGGAGCCCCGCTCGTGCCGCGAGGCACGGAGCGGGGCTCCTTGGGTACTGCTCTAGTCGTGCGCGATCGCCGACCCGGGCAACTTAGGCCGGGGAGACGTTCTCCGCCTGCGGGCCCTTCGGGCCCTGCGTGACGTCGAAGGTCACGAGCTGGTTCTCCTCGAGCGAACGGAAGCCGTTCGCGTTGATCGCGGAGTAGTGGACGAAGACATCCGGGCCGCCGCCGTCCTGGGCGATGAAGCCGAAGCCCTTTTCAGCGTTGAACCACTTGACGGTTCCGGTAGCCATAAGCCCTCCTTGGGCCAAAGGGTTGCCCTGCTCCAGAACCTGCAAACAAGTCTGAAAACTACAAAAGCCTGCGGGTCACATGCTCCGCAGGCTCTGTACTGCAAGGGAAACCAAACTGCAACTTGCGTCGAGCGTAGCACGCAGAGCGCTCGGGAGGGTAGAGGGAAAGATCACGTCACCCGAGTGTTTGAACGCCTCTCCCGCGCTGACGCGCGTGCCCCGGCGATGCCCGGTCCGTGAGACGGGTCTAGCCTCACGATGTGGACAAAGCAACCGACGACCAGCGCAGCCGGCCCCGCGTCGGGCACATCCAGTTCCTGAACTGCCTCCCCCTCTACTGGGGCCTGGCGCGCACGGGGACGCTCCTGGACCTGGAGCTCACCAAGGACACCCCGGAGAAGCTCAGCGAGCGGCTCGTCCGGGGCGACCTGGACATCGGCCCCGTCACCCTCGTCGAGTACCTCCGCCACGCGGACGGCCTGGTGGCCCTCCCCGACATCGCCGTCGGCTGCGACGGACCCGTGATGTCCTGCGTGATCGTGTCCCAGCGGCCCCTGGAGGAGCTCGACGGCGCCCGCGTCGCGCTCGGCTCCACCTCCCGCACCTCCGTGCGCCTCGCCCAGCTCCTCCTGGCCGAGCGGTACGGGGTGTCGCCCGACTACTACACCTGCCCGCCGGACCTCGGCCTGATGATGCAGGAGGCCGAGGCGGCCGTCCTCATCGGCGACGCCGCGCTCCGGGCCTCGCTGCACGACGCGCCCCGGCTCGGCCTCCAGGTCCACGACCTGGGCCTGATGTGGAAGGAGTGGACGGGCCTGCCGTTCGTCTTCGCCGTGTGGGCCGTGCGGAAGGACTACCTGGCGCGCGAGCCGGAGACCGTCCACGAGGTCCACCAGGCGTTCCTGGCCTCCCGCGACCTCTCCCTCGAAGAGGTCACCAAGGTGGCCGAGCAGGCGGCCCGCTGGGAGGCCTTCGACGCCGAACTCCTGGAGCGGTACTTCCGCACCCTCGACTTCCGCTTCGGCCCCGAACAACTCGCGGGCGCGCGCGAGTTCGCCCGCCGCACCGGACCCTCGACCGGTTTTCCGGCGGACGTCGAGGTGGAACTCCTCCGGCCTCCGCGCGGCTGACCGCACGGCCCCCGGACGGGCGCCCGGATATTCGCACGCGTGTAATTCCCGTCGTGCCCCGGGCCCATTCCGGAGGCGCGCGCGAACGGCCGGACGGAATGCGGACGCCCGAAAGGGCGGGAGGGTTTCCATTCCATTCACCCGGCGGCCCGGCGGGGTCCGGCGGGATCTCCCGCGCCCGCGTGTTCGCCGGAATGACCCGGCCGCTCCCCGAGAGAGGCGCCCCGGGCCCCTGGCGTACGCTGGTTCGGTCTGTCAGTACCCCTCCGAAAGGGACGAACCCGGTGACCGAGAAGGCCGAACTGCAGTCCGTTCTGGACCGCGCCGCCGCGGGCGGCCGGATCACCCCCGAGGAGGCGCTCGACCTCTACCGCTCGGCGCCCCTGCACGCCCTCGGCGCCGCCGCCGACGCCGTGCGCCGCCGCCGGTACGCGGGGACCGAGCACATCGCGACGTACATCATCGAGCGGAACATCAACTACACGAACGTCTGCGTGACGGCGTGCCGGTTCTGCGCGTTCTACGCCGCGCCGAAGGACACCGGGAAGGGCTGGACCCGGGACCTCGACGACATCCTGCGCCGCTGCGCGGAGACCGTGGAGCTCGGCGGCACCCAGATCATGTTCCAGGGCGGCCACCACCCGGACTACGGCGTCGAGTACTACGAGGAGCACTTCGCCGCGATCAAGGCCGCGTTCCCGCAGCTGGTCATCCACTCCCTCGGCGCCTCCGAGATCGAGCACATGGCCCGCATCTCCGGCGTCTCCGTCGAGGAGGCGATCGGCCGCATCCACGCCGCCGGCCTCGACTCCTTCGCCGGCGCGGGCGCCGAGCTGCTGCCCGAGCGCCCCCGCAAGGCCATCGCGCCCCTGAAGGAGTCCGGCGAGCGCTGGCTGGAGATCATGGAGATCGCCCACGGCCTGGGCGTGGAGTCCACCTCCACCATGCTCATGGGCACCGGCGAGACCAATGCCGAGCGCATCGAGCACCTGCGCATGATCCGCGACACGCAGGACCGGACGGGCGGCTTCCGGGCCTTCATCCCGTACACGTACCAGCCCGAGAACAACCACCTCAAGGGCCGCACGCAGGCCACGCTCTTCGAGTACCTGCGCATGATCGCGATCGCCCGGCTGTTCCTCGACAACGTCGCCCACATCCAGGGCTCCTGGCTGACCACGGGCAAGGAGGTCGGCCAGCTCTCCCTGCACTACGGCGCCGACGACCTCGGCTCGATCATGCTGGAGGAGAACGTCGTCTCCTCCGCCGGCGCCAAGCACCGCTCCAACCGCCTGGAGATCATCGACCTGATCCGCAAGGCGGGCCGGGTCCCGGCCCAGCGCGCCACCACCTACGAGCACCTGGTCGTCCACGACGACCCGGCGAACGACCCGGTCGACGAGCGCGTCGTCTCCCACATCTCGTCCGTCGCGATCGAGGGCGGCACGGCCCACCCGGAGCTGAAGCTCCTCGACGCGAACTGAGATCCGTGCTGACGATCCACGTCGCCGAGGCGACCCCCGAGAGCGCCGTCCTGGTCGACGGCGCCCTCGTCGCCGCCGTCGGCCCGTACGAGGACCTGGCCGCCGTCCGCCCCGGGGCGCGGGTCCGGCGCTGGCCCGGCATCCTCACCCCGGGCCTGCTCAACCCGTACGCCCCCGAGCTGCTCGAAGGCACGTACCACCCGGACCCCCGGGAGGCCGAGGGGTTCGGCACCGAGCCGATCACGGGGGAGCGGGCGCAGCGGATCTTCCGGGCCGACCCCGCGCGCCGGGGCGCCTCCGCGCGCCGGGGCGTGCAGCGGCTCCTGGCCCACGGGACGGTCGCGGTCGCGGGCGAGCTGCGCGGCCGGGCCGCCGCGGACGCCGTGCGCCGGGCCGGCCTCGCCGTCGGCCGCCGCCCGGAGCGGCTGCCCGGCCCGCCGTCGTTCTCCCCGGCCCCGCTGGTCCTCCTGCCCGCGCCGGTCCCGGGCGGCCCCGCCCGCTTCGCCGTCTTCGACGTCCCCGACCGGGCCTCCCTGGTCCGCCTCGGCGCGTCGACCTGCGTCGCCACCGTCCTCGGCGGGCGCCTGGTCCACCGGGCCCGCTGAACGCCCGGCGCGCCCGGCGCCGCCGAGCGCGCCCTGCCGACCGGGGCGCGAGGGGTCCTGAGACAATGGGACCGCCCGCCCGTCTCCGATTCTGCGAGGCCGAACACCCGTGACCCGCGCCACCCTGGACAAGCAGCCGCACGAAGTCGCGTCGATGTTCGACGACGTGGCGGCCAACTACGACCTCACCAACGACGTGCTCTCGCTCGGCCAGGACCGCCGCTGGCGCAAGGAGGTCGCGAAGGCGGTCGACGCCCGCCCCGCGCAGAAGGTCCTCGACCTCGCCGCCGGCACGGCCACCTCCTCGCAGCCCTTCGCGCGGGCGGGCGCGTACGTCGTCCCGTGCGACTTCTCCCTCGGGATGCTGCGGGTCGGCAAGAAGAACCACCCGTGGATGCCGTTCACGGCGGGCGACGGCACGAGGCTGCCCTTCCGCGACGACGTGTTCGACGCGGTCACGATCTCCTTCGGGCTGCGGAACATCCAGGACACCGAGCGGGCGCTGCGCGAGCTGTACCGGGTGACGAAGCCCGGCGGCCGGGTCGTCATCTGCGAGTTCTCGCACCCGACCTGGGCGCCGCTGCGCACGGTGTACGAGGAGTACCTGATGCGCGCGCTGCCGCCGGTGGCCCGCGCCGTCTCCTCCAACCCCGACGCGTACGTGTACCTGGCCGAGTCCATCCGGTCCTGGCCGGACCAGCCGGCCCTGGCGGGCCTGCTCCGGAAGGCCGGCTGGTCGAAGGTCGCCTGGCGGAACCTGTCGGGCGGCATCGTGGCCCTGCACCGGGGCTTCAAGCCGTAACCCCCGCCGTCCTTCCGCCCTAGACTTCCCCCGTCCTTCCCTCGACCCCTTAGGGAGATCCGTCGTGACCGAGCAGCCCCTCTCCGAGCACAGCGCAGATGTGATCGTCGTCGGAGCGGGCCCGGCCGGCTCGACCACCGCCTACTACCTGGCGAAGGCGGGCCTGGACGTCCTCCTCCTGGAGAAGACCGCGTTCCCGCGCGAGAAGGTCTGCGGCGACGGCCTCACCCCCCGCGCCACCAAGCAGCTCGTCGCCATGGGCATCGACATCTCCGAAGAGGCCGGCTGGCTGCGGAACAAGGGCCTGCGGATCATCGGCGGCGGCGTCCGCCTGGAGCTGGACTGGCCGGAGCTCGCCTCGTACCCGGACTACGGACTCGTCCGCAAGCGCGACGACTTCGACGAGCAGCTCGCCCGGCAGGCGCAGAAGGCCGGCGCCCGCCTGTACGAGCGCTGCAACGTCGGCGCTCCGGTGATCGACGACCGCACGGGCCGGATCACCGGAGTCCACGCCAAGCTGGGCGAGGAGAAGCGCGAGGTCACCTTCCACGCCCCGCTGGTCGTCGCCGCCGACGGCAACTCCAGCCGCATCTCCCTCGCCATGGGCCTGCACCGGCGCGACGACCGGCCGATGGGCGTCGCGGTCCGCACGTACTTCACCACCCCGCGGCACGAGGACGACTACCTGGAGTCCTGGCTGGAGCTGTGGGACCGGCGCGGCCCGCAGGACCGGCTGCTGCCCGGGTACGGCTGGATCTTCGGCATGGGCGACGGCACCTCGAACGTCGGCCTCGGCATCCTCGACTCCTCCTCCGCGTTCAAGGAGCTGGACTGGCGCGAGGTGCTCAAGGCCTGGTGCGCGTCGATGCCGGAGGACTGGGGCTTCACCCCGGAGAACATGACGACCACCATCCGGGGCGCCGCCCTGCCGATGGCGTTCAACCGGCAGCCGCACTACACCAAGGGCCTGCTGCTCGTCGGCGACGCGGGCGGCCTGGTCAACCCGTTCAACGGCGAGGGCATCGCGTACGCCATGGAGTCGGGCCAGATCGCGGCCGACGTCATCGTCCAGGCGCACGCCCGCGCGACCCCGGCCCAGCGCGAACTGGCCCTGCGGAACTACCCGCAGGTCCTCAAGGACACCTACGGCGGCTACTACACGCTCGGCCGCGCCTTCGTGAAGCTCATCGGCAACCCGAAGGTCATGAAGATCGCGACCCAGCGCGGCCTGACCCACCCGCTCCTGATGAAGTTCACCCTGAAGATGCTGGCGAACCTGACCGACCCGACGGGCGGCGACGCGATGGACCGCATCATCAACGGCCTGTCGAAGGTGGCCCCGAAGGCCTGACCGGGCCCCGCGCACGGCGAAGGGCCGTCACTCCCCCGAGGAGTGGCGGCCCTTCCGCGTGAGCGCGCGAGCGCTTCGAGCGCGAGCGCTCAGAGGATGCGCACGGCGCCCGACGGCGGGTCCCAGTCCAGGGAGCGCTCGACGACGCCGGTGGAGGAGTTCTGCGCGCCGACGTACTTGCCGCCGCCGACGTAGACGGCGACGTGGTACGAGCCGCTGCGGCTGCCCCAGTACAGGATGTCGCCCGGCTGGAGGTTGCCCAGGGAGACGGAGCTGCCCATGCTCGACTGCTGGTACGAGATGCGGGGCAGGTCGATGCCGGCCGCGCGGTAGGCGGCCTGGACGAGGCCGGAGCAGTCCCACGAGTTGGGGCCGGTGCCGCCGGTGACGTAGGAGTCGCCGACCTGGGCGCGGGCGAAGGCCACGATCGAGGCGGCGGAGCCGCTGGGGGCCTCGGAGCGGCTGCCGCTGTCCGAGGCGCTCGAACCGCCGTCGGAGGACGACGAGGACGAGCCGCCGTCGTTCGAGGAGCCCGAGGACTTCGTGGCGAGCTGGGTGCGCGTGCTGGTGCGGGAGGCGCGCTCGGCGGCCTCCTCGGCCTCCTGGCGCTCCTTCTCGGCCTTCAGGCGGGCCTGCTCGGCGCGCTCGGCCGCGGCCTTGCGGTCCGCTTCGGCCTTGGCCTTCCTGGCCTCCTGGGAGGCCTTCTGGAAGGCGGCCTGCTCCAGGCTCTGGAGGCTCTGGTCGAGGGCCTCCTGCTGGGACGCCTCGGCGGAGGCGGCGACCGCGCTCGCGAGGTTCGTGCCGACGTCGAGCGAGCCCAGGGTGGGCATTTCGATGGTCTCGGTCACCGGCTCGGCGTTCGCCGGTCCGGCGGCACCGGCCACCGCGATGGTGCCGAGGACGCCACCGGCGACTCCGGCGCGGAGCGCGAGCTTCGAAGCGCTGCGGCGGGGCTTCCGGTGGCTGGGTATGTGAGCGGTCTGGGACATGGGAACAACCGCTATCAGGGCGCGATGGTTTCCTTCAAGAAACGTGGGTTGCGCCACAGTTACGTTCGGAACCTGTGAATCCGCTTCTGTAGCGCCTTTATTGACGCCGTAACGGGCAAATCGGGCATGGGTCATCCGGGCCTTGATCAAGGGTTTTCGTTGAAACGCCCGAATTGCCCGACGCTTACCACTCCTTGACGCCCTTGGCCAAGCCCCCTTCTTTTCGAACCGTCATGTTGTGACGCAGCTCACATTCGAGCTCGTGAAAACGCGCACGTGTCCACCTCCGTACGCGAGGCCCCCCGACCGGGCGACGGACGGGCCCTTTATCACCCGTCCGCATCCATCGCCAATTTGCTTGTAGGGGCCAACACTTGATAGTGCGACACCCCCTCCGAGCAGCGATTTCCGGTACGGATGTCACATCTGGTGATCACCTGGGCGCTTCGCGCGACAAGATCACCGCTCATCCGGCTTCA
This sequence comes from Streptomyces sp. NPDC092045, assembly GCF_044756005.1. NCBI lineage: Bacteria > Bacillati > Actinomycetota > Actinomycetes > Kitasatosporales > Streptomycetaceae > Streptomyces > Streptomyces sp. NPDC092045. Next base: position 37,045 of record NZ_JBIVSC010000023.1, read on the forward strand.
TGATCCTTCGTCAGGTGGTGGAGATCACAAACTACTTGCTGCACCCCGTGTCGCAGATCACAGATGGGCAGGCATAAGATGCGGGGCAGCCGGGCTTGTGAACTGCCTCACATGGGGGCGATCTTTCACGGCGCGGCGGTGCGGTCCAACGGTCAAGGACGACTGGAAGGAGCGAGGAGCGTGAATGCGTACGCGCCCGTCCTCGTGCTCGGTGCCCTGGGTGCGGGGTTTGCGATCTTCTCCGTGGTCATGGCCACGCTCATCGGGCCAAAGCGGTACAACAGGGCAAAACTTGAGGCGTACGAGTGCGGCATCGAGCCGACACCCACGCCCGCCGGAGGCGGCCGCTTCCCGATCAAGTACTACCTGACGGCGATGCTCTTCATCGTCTTCGACATCGAGATCGTCTTCCTCTACCCCTGGGCCGTCACCTTCGACGCCCTGGGGCTTTTCGGGCTCGTGGAGATGCTGCTCTTCGTGCTCACCGTCTTCGTCGCCTACGCCTACGTGTGGCGGCGCGGCGGCCTGGAATGGGACTGAGGGGCTGAGGGGCACCTATGGGACTCGAAGAGAAACTCCCGAGCGGCTTTCTGCTGACGACGGTCGAACAGGCCGCGGGCTGGGTGCGCAAGGCGTCCGTCTTCCCCGCGACCTTCGGCCTCGCCTGCTGCGCCATCGAGATGATGACCACCGGAGCCGGCCGGTACGACCTGGCCCGCTTCGGCATGGAGGTCTTCCGCGGCTCGCCGCGCCAGGCCGACCTGATGATCGTGGCCGGCCGGGTCAGCCAGAAGATGGCGCCCGTCCTGCGGCAGGTCTACGACCAGATGCCCGACCCCAAGTGGGTCATCTCCATGGGCGTCTGCGCCTCCTCGGGCGGCATGTTCAACAACTACGCGATCGTCCAGGGCGTCGACCACATCGTGCCGGTCGACATCTACCTGCCCGGCTGCCCGCCGCGCCCCGAGATGCTGATCGACGCGATCCTCAAGCTCCACCAGAAGATCCAGGCCTCCAAGCTCGGCGTGAACGCCGAGGAGGCGGCGCGCGAGGCGGAGGAGGCGGCGCTCAAGGCACTGCCGACCATCGAATTGAAGGGTCTGCTCCGGTGAGCGACGAGACACCCAACCCCGAGAAGGACCTCAGCGCGCAGAACCTGCCGGGCCAGCGCGGGGACCACGGCGAGGAGGTCCGCGTCCAGCGCGGCATGTTCGGCGCCCAGAGCGGCGCCGACACCTCCGGCTACGGCGGCCTCGTCCGCTCGATCCGGCTCCCCGGCCCGGCCGCCCGCCCCTACGGCGGATGGTTCGACGAGGTCGCCGACGAACTCGAGGGCGCCCTGGAGGAGCAGGGCCTCCTCCCTTCGAGCGCCATCGAGAAGACGGTCGTCGACCGCGGCGAGCTCACCTTCCACGTCGAGCGCGAGCACCTGGTCCGCACGGCCCGCACCCTGCGCGACGACCCGGCGCTCCGCTTCGAGCTCTGCACCGGCGTCTCCGGCGTGCACTACCCGCACGACAAGGGCCGCGAGCTGCACGCCGTCTACCACCTGCGCTCGCTCACCCACGGCCGGATGATCCGGCTGGAGGTCTCGGCCCCGGACACCGACCCGAGGATCCCGTCCCTCGTCGCCGTCTACCCGACGAACGACTGGCACGAGCGCGAGACGTACGACTTCTTCGGCATCGTCTTCGACGGCCACCCCGCCCTCACCCGGATCATGATGCCGGACGACTGGCAGGGCCACCCGCAGCGCAAGGACTACCCCCTCGGCGGCATCGCCGTCGAGTACAAGGGCGCCCAGATCCCGGCTCCGGACCAGCGGAGGTCCTACTCGTGACCACTCCCCACGCGTCTCCGCGAGAGACCACCGAAGGCTCCGTCTACACGGTGACCGGCGGCGACTGGGACGAGGTCGCCCGGTCCGCCGCCAAGGCCGACGACGAGCGGATCGTCGTCAACATGGGGCCCCAGCACCCCTCCACCCACGGCGTGCTCCGCCTCATCCTGGAGATCGACGGCGAGACCGTCACCGAGGCCCGCTGCGGCATCGGCTACCTCCACACCGGCATCGAGAAGAACCTCGAATACCGGACCTGGACGCAGGGCACCACCTTCGTCACGCGCATGGACTACCTCACCTCGTTCTACAACGAGACGGCGTACTGCCTCGGCGTGGAGAAGCTCCTCGGCATCACCGACCGGATCCCGGACCGGGCCAGCGTCGTCCGCGTCCTGCTCATGGAGCTCAACCGGCTCTCCTCGCACCTGGTCTGCATCGCCACCGGCGGCATGGAGCTCGGCGCCACCACGATCATGATCTACGGCTTCCGGGACCGCGAGATGATCCTGGACCTGTACGAGCTGATCACCGGCCTGCGCATGAACCACGCGTACATCCGCCCCGGCGGCCTCGCCCAGGACCTCCCGCCCGGCGCCGTCGACGCCGTGCGCGAGTTTGTGAAGACCATGAAGAAGAACCTGCCGGAGTACGACAAGCTCGCCACCGGCAACCCCATCTTCAAGGCCCGCATGCAGGACGTCGGCTACCTCGACCTCGCCGGCTGCATGGCCCTCGGCGCCACCGGACCGATCCTGCGCTCCGCGGGCCTCCCGCACGACCTGCGCAAGACCGACCCGTACTGCGGCTACGAGGACTACGACTTCGAGGTCCCCACCGCCGACACCTGCGACTCCTACGGGCGGTTCCTGATCCGCCTGGAGGAGATGCGCCAGTCGCTGCGGATCGTCGAGCAGTGCCTCGACCGCCTGGAGCCCGGCGAGGTCATGGTCGCCGACAAGAAGATCGCCTGGCCCGCGCAGCTCGCGCTCGGCACCGACGGCCTCGGCAACTCCCTCGAACACATCAAGAAGATCATGGGCACCTCCATGGAGGCCCTGATCCACCACTTCAAGCTGGTCACCGAGGGCTTCCGGGTCCCGCCCGGCCAGGCCTACGCGGCCGTCGAGTCCCCCAAGGGCGAACTCGGCGCGCACGTCGTCTCCGACGGCGGCACCCGCCCCTACCGGGTCCACTTCCGCGACCCGTCCTTCACCAACCTCCAGGCCATGGCGGCGATGTGCGAGGGCGGCCAGGTCGCCGACGTCATCGTCGCCGTCGCCTCCATCGACCCCGTGATGGGAGGCGTCGACCGATGACCGAGCAGATCAGCCTGGGCATGCCCCAGCTCCCCGCCCCCGGCTACCCGGCGGACGTCCGCGCCCGCCTGGAGGAGGACGCGCGGGCCGTCGTCGCCCGCTACCCGGACTCCCGCTCCGCGCTCCTGCCGCTGCTGCACCTCGTGCAGGCCGAGGAGGGCCACGTCACCCGCACCGGCATGGCGTTCTGCGCCGACGTCCTCGGCCTCACCACCGCCGAGGTCACCGCCGTCGCCACCTTCTACACCATGTACCGGCGCAAGCCCTCCGGCGACTACCAGGTCGGCGTCTGCACCAACACGCTGTGCGCGGTCATGGGCGGCGACGCCATCTTCGACGAGCTGAAGGAGCACCTCGGCGTCGGCAACGGCGAGACCACCGAGGACGGCAAGGTCACCCTCGAACACATCGAGTGCAACGCGGCCTGCGACTTCGCGCCCGTCGTGATGGTCAACTGGGAGTTCTTCGACAACCAGACCCCCGAGTCCGCCAAGAAGATGGTGGACGACCTGCGGGCCGGACGGACCGTCGAACCCACCCGCGGCGCCCCGCTCTGCACCTTCAAGGAGACCGCCCGCATCCTCGCCGGCTTCCCCGACGAGCGCCCCGGCGCCGTCGAGGCCACCGGCGGCGCGGGCCCCGCCTCGCTCGTCGGCCTCCGACTGGCCAAGGGCGAGCAGCCGCACCGTCGAATCGTCCACCCGCGCGGTGAGACCTCCGGTCAGGAGGGGGAGTGATGACCTTGGCCACCGAGATCAACCACAGCAGCCCGGAGAAGCTCCTCGCCCCCGTCCTCTCGGCCTTCTGGGACCAGCCCGACTCCTGGACCCTGGAGACCTACGAGCGCCACGAGGGCTACCGGGGCCTCCGCAAGGCCCTCGCGATGAGCCCCGACGACCTCATCGCGTACGTCAAGGAGTCCGGCCTCCGCGGCCGCGGCGGCGCCGGCTTCCCCACCGGCATGAAGTGGCAGTTCATCCCGCAGGGCGACGGCAAGCCGCACTACCTCGTCGTCAACGCCGACGAGTCCGAGCCCGGCACCTGCAAGGACATCCCGCTCCTCTTCGCCAACCCGCACTCCCTCATCGAGGGCATCGTGATCGCCTGCTACGCGATCCGCTCCAGCCACGCCTTCATCTACCTGCGCGGCGAGGTCGTCCCCGTCCTGCGCCGCCTCCACGAGGCCGTCCGCGAGGCCTACGCCGCCGGATACCTCGGGCAGAACGTCCTGGGCAGCGGACTGGACCTCGAACTCACCGTGCACGCCGGCGCCGGCGCGTACATCTGCGGCGAGGAGACCGCGCTCCTCGACTCGCTCGAAGGCCGCCGCGGCCAGCCCCGGCTGCGGCCCCCCTTCCCCGCGGTCGCCGGCCTCTACGCCTGCCCCACCGTGGTGAACAACGTCGAGTCCATCGCGTCCGTTCCCGCGATCCTCAACAGGGGCAAGGACTGGTTCACCTCCATGGGCAGCGAGAAGTCCCCGGGCTTCACGCTGTACTCGCTCTCCGGACACGTCGCCTCGCCCGGCCAGTACGAGGCCCCGCTCGGCATCACCCTGCGCCAGCTCCTCGACATGAGCGGCGGGATGCGCCCCGGCCACCGCCTCAAGTTCTGGACCCCCGGCGGCTCCTCCACCCCGATGTTCACCGACGAGCACCTCGACGTGCCCCTCGACTACGAGGGCGTCGGCGCCGCCGGCTCCATGCTCGGCACCAAGGCGCTCCAGTGCTTCGACGAGACCACCTGCGTGGTCCGGGCCGTCACCCGCTGGACCGAGTTCTACGCCCACGAGTCCTGCGGCAAGTGCACCCCCTGCCGCGAGGGCACGTACTGGCTCGTCCAGCTCCTTCGTGCCATCGAGGCCGGCAAGGGGCAACTGTCCGACCTCGACAAGCTCAACGACATCGCCGACAACATCAACGGCAAGTCGTTCTGCGCCCTCGGCGACGGCGCCGCCTCGCCGATCTTCTCCTCCCTGAAGTACTTCCGCGAGGAGTACGAGCAGCACATCACGGGCAAGGGCTGCCCCTTCGACCCGGCCAAGTCGACCGCCTGGGCGGACAACCACAAGGAGGTGACCGCATGACCGTCACCGAGTCCGGACCGGCAGGAGGCGGCAGCGCGGCGGTACCGCCGGAGGACCTCGTCACGCTGACCATCGACGGCATCGAGGTCTCCGTCCCCAAGGGGACCCTGGTCATCCGCGCCGCCGAACAGCTCGGCATCGAGATCCCGCGCTTCTGCGACCACCCCCTCCTCGACCCCGCCGGCGCCTGCCGCCAGTGCATCGTCGAGGTCGAGGGCCAGCGCAAGCCGATGGCCTCCTGCACCATCACGTGCACCGACGGCATGGTGGTGAAGTCGCAGCTCACCAGCCCCGTCGCCGAGAAGGCCCAGCACGGCGTGATGGAGCTGCTGCTCGTCAACCACCCGCTCGACTGCCCCGTCTGCGACAAGGGCGGCGAGTGCCCCCTCCAGAACCAGGCCATGTCCCACGGACAGGCCGAGTCCCGCTTCGAGGGCGTCAAGCGCACCTACGAGAAGCCCGTCCCGATCTCCACCCAGGTCCTCCTCGACCGCGAGCGCTGCGTGCTCTGCGCCCGCTGCACCCGCTTCTCCAACCAGGTCGCGGGCGACCCGATGATCGAGCTGATCGAGCGCGGCGCGCTCCAGCAGGTCGGCACCGGCGAGGGCGACCCCTTCGAGTCGTACTTCTCCGGCAACACCATCCAGATCTGCCCGGTCGGCGCCCTCACCTCCGCCGCCTACCGCTTCCGCTCCCGCCCCTTCGACCTGGTCTCCTCGCCGTCGGTGTGCGAGCAGTGCTCCGGCGGCTGCGCCACCCGCACCGACCACCGGCGCGGCAAGGTCATGCGGCGGCTCGCCGCCGAGGACCCGGAGGTCAACGAGGAGTGGATCTGCGACAAGGGCCGCTTCGGCTTCCGGTACGCGCAGCAGCGCGACCGGCTCACCACCCCGCTCGTGCGGAACGCCGCGACCGGTGAACTGGAGCCCGCCTCCTGGCCCGAGGCCCTGGAGGCCGCCGCCCGCGGGCTCGTCCGAGGCCGCACCGGCGTCCTGGCCGGCGGCCGGCTGACCGTCGAGGACTCCTACGCGTACGCCAAGTTCGCCCGGGTCGCCCTCGACACCAACGACGTCGACTTCCGGGCCCGGACGCACTCCGGCGAGGAGGCCGACTTCCTGGCCTCCGCCGTCGCCGGACACGGCCGCGACCTGGACGGGTCGGGCGTCACGTACACCTCGCTCGAAGCCGCCCCGGCCGTCCTCCTCGTCGGTCTGGAGTCCGAGGAGGAGGCCCCCGGCGTCTTCCTGCGGCTGCGCAAGGCCTGGCGCAAGCACGGCCAGAAGACCTACGCCGTCGCCGCGTTCGCCACCCGGGGCCTGGAGAAGACCGGCGGCACCCTGCTGCCCGCCGCCCCCGGCACCGAGACCGAGTGGCTCGACGCCCTCACCTCCCGGGTCGGCCTCACCGGCGACGGACTCGCCGCCGCCGAGGCCCTCCGCCAGGAGGGCGCCGTCCTCGCCGTCGGCGAACGCCTCGCGGGCGTGCCCGGCGCGCTCACCGCCGCCCTGCGCGCCGCCACCGCCACCGGCGCCCGGCTCGTCTGGATCCCGCGCCGCTCCGGCGAACGCGGCGCCGTCGAGGCCGGCGCGCTCCCGGCGCTCCTCCCCGGCGGCCGGCCCGCGACCCACCCCCGCGCCCGCGAGGAGGTCGCCGCCGCCTGGGGCGTCCGCGAACTCCCCGTCCGCCACGGCCGCGACACCGGCCAGATCGTCGAGGCCGCCGCCACCGGCGAGATCGCCGCCCTGCTCGTCGGCGGCGTCGAGGTCGCCGACCTGCCGGACCCGGCACGCGCGCGCGAGGCGCTCGACGCGGCCTTCGTCGTCTCCCTGGAGCTGCGGCCCGGCGAGGTCACCGACCGCGCCGACGTCGTCCTGCCGGTCGCCGCCGTCGCCGAGAAGTCCGGCACCTTCCTCAACTGGGAGGGCCGGGCCCGGATGTTCGAGGCCGCGCTCAAGCCGGAGCAGATGACCCGGCCGCTCGCCCCGACCGACACCCGCGTCCTGCACATGCTGGCCGACGCCCTCGACGCCCACCTGGCCCTGCCCGACCTCAGGGCCGTGCGGCGGGAGCTGGACCGGCTCGGCGGCTGGAGCCACGAGCGGGCCACCGAGCCCGCCGAGCCCGGCCGGCCCGCGCCCCGCACCGGCGACGGCGAGGCCGTCCTCGCCGGCCACCGGCTCCTGCTCGACCTCGGACGCCTCCAGGAGGGCGACACCGCCCTCGCCGGCACCCGGCACGCGGCCGTCGCCCGGCTCTCCGCCGACACCGCCGCCGACACCGGAGTCAAGGACGGCGACCTCCTGGAGGTCACCGGCCCGGCCGGCTCGGTCGCCCTCCCGCTCCTGGTCACCGAGATGCCCGACCGCGTCGTCTGGCTCCCGCTGAACTCGACCGGGCACGGCGTCCTCTCCGACACCGGCGCCCGCCCGGGCGACCTGGTCCGCATCGGCCCGGCGACCCCGCGCCCCGCCGACGTCACGGAGGTGCAGGCATGAGCGTGCCGCTCGCCGCTGAAGACCTGTCCATGTTCGGCACGGACCCCTGGTGGCTCGTGGCGGTCAAGGCCGTCTTCTGCTTCGCCTTCCTGATGGTGACCGTGCTCTTCTCCATCGTGTGGGAGCGCAAGGTCGTCGCCTGGATGCAGCTCCGCGTCGGCCCCAACCGGCACGGCCCCTGGGGCCTCCTCCAGTCCCTCGCGGACGGCGTCAAGCTGATGCTCAAGGAGGACGTGATCGTCAAGAAGGCCGACAAGGTCGTCTACGTCCTCGCCCCGATCGTCGCCGCGATCCCCGCCTTCATGGCGATCGCCGTGATCCCCTTCGGCCCGGCGGGCAACGAGGTCTCGATCTTCGGCCACCGCACCACGATGCAGCTCACCGACCTGCCGATCGCGATGCTCTACGTCCTCGCGGTCGCCTCCGTCGGCATCTACGGCATCGTCCTCGCCGGCTGGTCCTCCGGCTCCACGTACCCGCTCCTCGGCGGACTGCGCTCCTGCGCGCAGATGATCTCCTACGAGATCGCCATGGGCGCGGCCTTCGCCTCCGTCTTCCTCTACTCCGGGTCGATGTCGACCTCGGCGATCGTCGAGGCGCAGGCGGACCGCTGGTTCGTGATCCTGCTGCCGGTCTCCTTCATCATCTACGTCGTCACGATGGTCGGCGAGACCAACCGCGCCCCCTTCGACATGCCGGAGTCCGAGGGCGACCTCGTCGGCGGCTTCAACACCGAGTACTCGTCCATCAAGTTCGCGATGTTCATGCTCGCCGAGTACGTGAACATGGTGACGGTCTCGGCCGTGACGGTGACCCTCTTCCTGGGCGGCTGGCGGGCCCCGTACCCCGTCTCCACCTTCTGGGAGGGCGCGAACCACGGCTGGTGGCCGATGCTCTGGTTCGTGATCAAGGTGCAGCTGCTGCTGTTCTTCTTCATCTGGCTGCGCGGCACCCTGCCCCGCGTCCGCTACGACCAGCTGATGAAGCTCGGCTGGAAGGTGCTCATCCCGGTCTCCGTGGTCTGGCTGATGCTGGTCGCCACCGTCCGGGCGCTGCGCAACGAGAACATCGCGTTCACGAACATCGTCCTGTACGTGGCCGGGGCGGTGCTCGCCCTGCTCCTCCTCTCCTTCGTGGTGGACCTCTTCCGCGACCGGAAGGCGAAGGCGGCGGCGCCCGCGCCCGAGGAGGACCGGGACTTCGACCCGATGGCCGGAGGCTTCCCCGTACCGCCCAAGCCCGGACAGACCCTGCCGCCCGTGCCCCGGCGCCGACCGCGGCACCAGCGGGACCTCGTTGCCAGTGGCGCCCCCGATACCGCTACTGCGAGTGATGGAAAGGAGACGGACGGTGTCTGACTTCCAGAATCCGGTGGCCGGCTTCGGCGTGACCTTCAAGGCCATGTTCAAGAAGCGGCTGACCGAGCAGTACCCGGAGCAGCAGAAGACGACGGCGCCCCGCTTCCACGGCCGGCACCAGCTCAACCGCCACCCCGACGGCCTGGAGAAGTGCGTCGGCTGCGAGCTGTGCGCCTGGGCCTGTCCCGCCGACGCCATCTACGTGGAGGGCGCGGACAACACGGAGGAGGAGCGCTACTCGCCCGGCGAGCGCTACGGCCGCGTCTACCAGATCAACTACGCCCGCTGCATCCTGTGCGGCCTGTGCATCGAGGCCTGCCCCACGCGCGCGCTGACGATGACCAACGAGTTCGAACTGGCCGACTCCTCCCGGGCGAACCTGATCTACACCAAGGAACAGCTCCTCGCGGGACTGGAGGAGGAGATGGTCGACACCCCGCACGCGATCTTCCCCGGCATGACCGAGCAGGACTACTACCGGGGCCTCGTCACCACCGCGGCGCCCGGCACCGTCCGCCAGACCGCCGTCTCCAAGGGGGAGAAGGACGACGCCGACGAGGAGGTGGACGCGTGAGCGCGCACCTCGCCGCCGAGACCCTCGCGGCGTACACCACCTCCACCGGCGAGGCCGTCCAGTTCTGGATCCTCGGCACCGTCGCCGTCGTCGGCGCGCTGTGCACGATCCTGATGCGCAGGGCCGTCCACTCCGCGCTCTGCCTCGCCGGAACCATGATCATCCTGGCGGTCTTCTACCTGGCCAACGGCGCGTACTTCCTCGGCGTCGTCCAGATCGTCGTCTACACCGGCGCGATCATGATGCTCTTCCTCTTCGTCGTCATGCTGGTCGGCGTCACGGCCGCGGACTCGCTGAAGGAGACGCTCAAGGGCCAGCGCTGGTGGGCCGCCGCCTGCGGCCTCGGCTTCGGCGTCCTGCTCTGCGCCGGCATCGGGAACGCCTCGATCACCGAGTTCGCCGGCCTCGGCGCCGCCAACGCCGCGCGCGGCGGAAACGTCGAGGGCCTCGCCGCCCTCATCTTCACCAAGTACGTCTTCGCCTTCGAGATCACCGGCGCGCTCCTCATCACCGCCTCCGTCGGCGCGATGGTCCTCACCCACCGCGAGCGCACCGAACGCGCCCGCACCCAGCGCGAGCTCGCCGAGCAGCGCGTCCGGGAGGGGAAGCACGTGCCGCCGCTGCCCGCGCCCGGCGTCTACGCCCGGCACAACGCCGTGGACGTCCCGGGCCTGCTGCCCGACGGCACCCCGGCGGAGCTCACCGTCATGGGGACCCTGCGCAAGCGGGGCCAGATCCGGGACGTGTCCGCCGGGGCCATGGCCGACCTCAAGGCCCTGGAGCAGCGCTCCGAGGAGCGGCTCGGCCGGGACCGGGACGAAGAGGAGGCCAACCGGTGAATCCCGTCAACTACCTGTACCTCTCCGCCCTGCTGTTCACCATCGGCGCGGCCGGGGTGCTGATCCGGCGCAACGCGATCGTGGTCTTCATGTGCGTGGAGCTGATGCTCAACGCCTGCAACCTCGCGTTCGTCACCTTCTCCCGCATGCACGGCAACCTCGACGGCCAGATCGTCGCCTTCTTCACGATGGTCGTCGCCGCCGCGGAGGTCGTCGTCGGGCTCGCGATCATCGTGTCCGTCTTCCGTGCCCGCCACTCGGCCTCGGTCGACGACGCAAGCCTGATGAAGCTGTGAGGGGCTGACCGTGGAAAATCTCATCGCTCTGCTCGTCGGGGCGCCCCTGCTCGGGGCGGCCGTGCTGCTCTGCGGCGGCCGCCGGCTCGACCGGGTCGGCCACTGGATCGGCACGCTCCTCGCGGCCGTCTCCTTCGCGATCGGCCTGGCGCTCTTCGCCGACATGCTCGGCAAGGGGGCCGAGGAGCGGGCCCTGCACCAGCGGCTCTTCACCTGGATCCCCGTCGAGGGCTTCCAGGCGGACGTGGCCTTCCAGCTCGACCAGCTCTCCATGACGTTCGTCCTGCTGATCAGCGGGGTCGGCACCCTCATCCACGTGTACTCCATCGGATACATGGAGCACGACGAGCGGCGCCGCCGGTTCTTCGGCTACCTGAACCTGTTCGTCGCGGCGATGCTGCTGCTCGTCCTCGCCGACAACTACCTGCTCCTGTACTTCGGCTGGGAGGGCGTCGGCCTCGCCTCGTACCTCCTCATCGGGTTCTGGCAGCACAAGCCCAGCGCGGCCACCGCCGCGAAGAAGGCGTTCCTGGTCAACCGGGTCGGTGACATCGGCCTCTCGATCGCCATCATGATCATGTTCACCACCTTCGGGACCTTCGCCTTCGGGCCGGTCCTGGAGGCGACCGGCCAGGCCTCGCAGGGGACGCTGACCGCGATCGGCCTGATGCTGCTCCTCGCGGCCTGCGGCAAGTCGGCCCAGGTGCCGCTGCAGTCCTGGCTCGGGGACGCGATGGAGGGCCCGACCCCGGTCTCGGCCCTCATCCACGCGGCCACGATGGTGACCGCCGGTGTCTATCTGATCGTCCGCTCCGCCGACATCTTCAACGCCGCCCCGGACGCGCAGCTCGTCGTCACCATCGTCGGCGCGGTCACGCTCCTCTTCGGTGCGATCGTCGGTTGCGCCAAGGACGACATCAAGAAGGCGCTGGCCGGCTCGACGATGTCGCAGATCGGCTACATGATCCTGGCGGCCGGCCTCGGCCCGATCGGCTACGTCTTCGCGATCATGCACCTGGTGACGCACGGCTTCTTCAAGGCCGGGCTCTTCCTCGGCGCCGGTTCGGTCATGCACGGCATGAACGACGAGGTCGACATGAGGAAGTACGGCGGCCTGCGGAAGTACATGCCGGTCACCTTCGTCACCTTCGGCCTCGGCTACCTGGCGATCATCGGCTTCCCCGGCCTGTCCGGCTTCTTCTCCAAGGACAAGATCATCGAGGCGGCGTTCGCGAAGGGCGGCGCCGAGGGCTGGATCCTCGGCGCGGTCACCCTGCTCGGCGCGGCCATCACCGCGTACTACATGACCCGCGTGATGCTGATGACCTTCTTCGGCGAGAAGCGCTGGCAGCCCGACGAGAACGGCAACCCGCCGCACCCGCACGAGTCGCCCAGGTCCATGGTGATCCCGATGGTGCTGCTCGCCGTCGGCTCGGTCGCCGGAGGCGCGGTCTTCGAGTTCGCCGGGTTCGTCGAGTGGCTGGAGCCGGTCACCGGCTACGAGCACGGCCACCCGCCGATCGGCGCCGCCGCCGTCACCGCCTGCACCGTCGCCGTCATGGTGATCGGCGTCGGCCTGGCCTACCTCCAGTACGGGCGCCGGCCCGTCCCGGCGGTCGCCCCGCGCGGCTCGCTGCTCACCCGGGCGGCCCGCCGCGACCTGCTCCAGGACGACTTCAACCACGCCGTCTTCGTCACGGGCGGCACGCACCTCACCCGCTCGCTCGTCTACGTCGACCACTCCCTGGTGGACGGCGTGGTCAACGGCACCGCGGCGGGCGTCGGCGGGCTCTCCGGCCGGCTGCGCAAGCTCCAGAACGGCTACGCCCGCTCGTACGCGGTCTCCATGTTCGGAGGTACGGCGGTGCTGATCGCCGCGACCCTGCTGATGAGGGCGGTGTAACTCCCATGTCTTTCCCGCTCCTTACGGTGACGGCAGCGGTGCCGGCGGTCGGTGCGATCCTGACCGCCGCCGTGCCCGCCGCCCGCCGCACCGCCGCCAAGTGGCTGGCGCTGCTCGTCTCGCTCGCCACGCTCGTCCTCGCCGGAATCGTCTTCGCACGGTTCGAGCCCGGCGGCGAGCGGTACCAGCTCACCGAGTCGTACGCCTGGATCAAGGACTTCGGGGTCCGGTACGAGCTGGGCGTGGACGGCATCGGGGTGGCGCTGATCGCGCTCACCGCGCTGCTGATCCCGTTCGTCATCCTGGCCGGCTGGCACGACGCCGACCCCCTGGAGACCTCGTCGAAGCGGTGGCGGCCGACGCAGGGCTTCTTCGCCCTGATCCTCATGGTCGAGGCGATGGTGATCCTCTCCTTCGAGGCCACCGACGTCTTCCTCTTCTACATCCTGTTCGAAGCCATGCTCATCCCGATGTACTTCCTCATCGGCGGCTTCGGCGACCGGGCCCACGCGGGCTCCGACGAGAACGCGGCGGCCCAGCGCTCCTACGCGGCCGTCAAGTTCCTCCTCTACAACCTGGTCGGCGGCCTGATCATGCTGGCCGCCGTCATCGGCCTGTACGTGGTCGCGGGGAACTTCTCGCTCACCGAGATCGCCGGGGCCCGGGCCAACGGCTCCCTGGAGATCGCCACCAGCACCGAGCGCTGGCTGTTCCTCGGCTTCTTCTTCGCCTTCGCGGTGAAGGCGCCGCTGTGGCCGCTGCACACCTGGCTGCCGAACGCGATGGGGGAGGCCACCGCCCCGGTCGCCGTCCTCATCACCGCCGTCGTCGACAAGGTCGGCACCTTCGCGATGCTCCGCTTCTGCCTGGGGCTCTTCCCCGAGGCCTCGAAGTGGGCCACGCCCGCGATCGTCGTCCTCGCCCTGATCAGCATCGTCTACGGGGCGCTCGTCGCCGTCGGCCAGCGGGACATCAAGCGCCTGGTCGCCTACGCGTCCATCTCGCACTTCGGCTTCATCGTCCTGGGCATCTTCGCGATGACCAGCCAGGGCCAGTCCGGCGCCACGCTCTACATGGTCAACCACGGCATCTCGACCGCCGCCCTGATGCTGGTCGCCGGATTCCTGATCTCCCGGCGCGGCTCGCGGCTCATCGCCGACTACGGCGGCGTGCAGAAGGTCGCGCCGGTGCTCGCCGGCACCTTCCTGATCGGCGGCCTCGCGACCCTGTCGCTGCCCGGACTCGCGCCGTTCGTCAGCGAGTTCCTGGTCCTGGTCGGCACCTACGCCCGCTACCCGGTGGCCGGCGTCATCGCCACCACCGGCATCGTCCTCGCCGCGCTCTACACCCTCGTCCTGTACCAGCGGACGATGACCGGGCCGGTGAAGGAGGAGGTCCGGAAGCTGCCCGACCTGCGGCCGCGCGAACTGGCCGTGGTCGTCCCGCTGATCGCCGTCCTGATCTTCCTCGGGGTGTTCCCGAAGCCGCTGACGGACGTCGTCAACCCGGCGGTGCGGCACACCATGTCCGACGTCCAGCAGAAGGACCCCCAGCCAGAAGTGGAGGCGGCCAAGTGAGCACTCCCGCTGTCGCATCCTCCGTCCACACCCTGTGGGCGACCGCAGCCGAGCCGCTGGAGAAGATCCCGGCGCCCCACATCGAGTACACGCAGCTCGCGCCCGTCCTCATCGTGGTCGGCGCCGCGGTCCTCAGCGTCCTCGTCGAGGCCTTCGTGCCCCGCAGGGGCCGCTACACCGCCCAGGTCTTCCTGAGCGTCCTCGCGCTCGCCGCCTCCTTCGCCGCCGTCGTCGGCCTGGCGGCCGGCGGCTACGGCTCCACCAAGGCCCACATCGCGGCCATGGGCGCCATCGCGGTCGACGGGCCCGCCCTCTTCCTCCAGGGCACCATCCTGCTCGCGTCGATCGTGGCGGTCTTCACCTTCGCCGAGCGCAGGCTCGATCCGGCCGACCACGGCCACCGGGTCGACTCCTTCGCCGCCGAGGCCGCCGCCGTGCCCGGCAGCGACCACGAGAAGGCGGCGGTCAAGGCCGGGTTCACCACCACCGAGGTGTTCCCGTTCGCCCTCTTCGCCGTCGCGGGCATGCTGGTCTTCCCGGCGGCCAACGACCTCCTGACGCTCTTCATCGCCCTGGAGGTCTTCTCCCTCCCGCTGTACCTGCTGTGCGCCCTCGCCCGCCGCAAGCGGCTGATGTCGCAGGAGGCGGCCGTCAAGTACTTCCTGCTCGGCGCCTTCTCCTCGGCCTTCCTGCTCTTCGGGATCGCCCTGCTCTACGGCTACGCGGGCTCCGTCTCGTACGCCACGATCGCCGACGTCGTCGACGGGACGGTCGCCTCGGTGAACCCGGCGCTCGCCGACACCATGGGGAACGACGCGCTGCTCCTCATCGGCTTCGCCATGGTCCTCATGGGACTCCTCTTCAAGGTCGGCGCCGTGCCGTTCCACATGTGGACCCCGGACGTCTACCAGGGCGCCCCGACCCCGGTCACCGGCTTCATGGCCGCCGCAACCAAGGTCGCCGCCTTCGGCGCGCTGCTCCGCCTGCTCTACGTGGTGCTCCCGGGCCTCACCTGGGACTGGCGGCCGGTCATGTGGGGCGTCGCGATCCTCACCATGCTGGGCGGCGCGATCGTCGCCATCACCCAGACCGACATCAAGCGGCTCCTGGCGTACTCGTCCATCGCGCACGCGGGCTTCCTGCTCGCGGGCGTCATCGCCGCCACCCCCGACGGCATCTCCTCCGTCCTGTTCTACCTGGGCGCGTACTCCTTCGTGACGATCGGCGCCTTCGCCGTCGTCACCCTGGTCCGGGACGCGGGCGGCGAGGCCACCCACCTCTCCCAGTGGGCCGGTCTCGGGCGCCGCTCGCCGCTCGTCGCGGCGGTCTTCGCGGTCTTCCTCCTCGCCTTCGCCGGCATCCCGCTGACCTCCGGCTTCTCCGGGAAGTTCGCGGTCTTCAAGGCGGCGGCGGAGGGCGGCGCGGGCGCCCTCGTGGTGGTCGGCGTGATCTCCTCGGCGATCGCGGCCTTCTTCTACGTCCGGGTCATCGTGCTCATGTTCTTCAGCGAGCCCAGGACGGACGGCCCCACGGTCGCCGTCCCCTCGGCCTTCACCACCGTCGCCATCACGGCGGGCGTGGCGGTCACCCTGGTCCTCGGCCTCGCGCCGCAGTACTTCCTGGACCTGGCGAACCAGGCGAGCGTGTTCGTGCGGTAGCCCCGGACGGACGCGCGCGAAGGGCCCGGCTCCTCCAGGAGCCGGGCCCTTCCGCGCACTTCACCCCCGGCAGCCGCCGTGCCATCGTGGAAGCCGCCCCGAATGGTCTGTACCAGTCCTCGGAAGGGAAGCGGCACGATGCGCGGCACCACCGTCTTACCAGGCACCCCCTGCGACGCCCCGAGGGCCGGCGACCCGCCCGTGCACCGCCTCGAACTCCGCCTGCCCGACCGGGTGCCCTTCGCGGCCGGGGGATTCGACGCGATGGGACCGATGTCCCGGGCCGCGTACCCGCACCGGCACACCTTCTACGAGATCGTGCACGTCACCGAGGGCAGCGGCGTCCACGTGCTCGACCTGGACCGGTACGAGGTGCGGCCGCCGCAGCTCGGGGTGATCCTGCCCGGACAGGTGCACCAGTGGGAGGGCGTGCGCGGACTCGAAGGGTCGCTCGTCCTCTTCACGCCCGAGTTCCTGGTCGGCGGGCCCGACGACGAGGAACTGCTGCGGCGGCTCGGGGAACGGCCCTGGGTCGACCTCGACGCCGCCACCCACGCGCGCACGAGCCTGCTGATGGGCGACCTGGCCGAGGAGTACCGGCACGGGGCCGACGGATTCGCCGGGGTGCTGCGGTCCCTGCTCCACGTGCTCCTCGTCCGGGCCTCCCGGCTGCCCGGCGGCGCGGGCGGGGACCTGCCGCCGCCGCGCGGCCTGGCCGAGGAGTTCCTGCGGCTCGCCCGCACCGCCGGGACCGCCGGCCTCTCCGTGCGGGAGTGCGCCGATCGGATCGGGGTGACCCCCGGACACCTCACCGAGGTGGTGCGGGCGGCCACCGGCCGCACGCCGGCCGCGCTGCTGCGCCAGGAGCGGGTGCGGGAGGCGCAGCGGCTGCTCGTCGCCACCGGGCTGCCCGTGCGGCAGGTGGCCGCCCGGGTCGGGTTCGACGACGCCGCCTACTTCTGCCGGTTCTTCCGGAGGGAGGTCGGCCGCAGCCCCGGGCGCTTCCGAAAAGACCACGACCGCCGCGTTCCGTCCATCGAACCCGGTGCCGCGGGCCCCTAGGTTCATTGCCGATCCCAGCCCCCCACCCGAGGAGCCAGGCACATGGACCACGAGACCAGCACCGGGCACGTCAGCCGCAAGACCGTCCTGCGGGCCGCGCTCGCGGCCGGCATGGCGGCCCCCGCGGTGCTCATGGGCGTCCCCGCGCTCGCCCGCACCCTGACCGGCGGCGAGGAGGCGCCCGCCCTCACCCCCACGTGCGACGACGGCGACGACCCCACCCCGGCGCAGATGGAGGGCCCGTACTTCAAGCCCAACTCCCCGCTGCGCTCCAGCCTGCTGGAGTCCAACACCCCCGGCGTCCGGCTCACCGTCAGCGGATACGTCTTCGGGCGCGCCTGCCGGCCGATATCCGGCGTACTGCTGGACTTCTGGCAGGCCGACACCAACGGCGCCTACGACAACACCGGGTTCCGCTTCCGCGGCCACCAGTTCACCGGCGCCGACGGCTCCTTCAAGCTCACCACGATCGTGCCCGGCCTCTACCCGGGCCGCACCCGGCACATCCACGTCAAGGCGCAGGCCCCCGGCCGCCCGGTGCTCACCACGCAGCTGTACTTCCCGGGCGAGCCCCGCAACAACACCGACAGCCTCTTCGACCCGCGGCTGCTCATGACCGTCCGGGACGCGGGCGGCGCGCGCGAGGCCGCCTTCGACTTCGTCCTCGACGTGCCGCAGAACCCCGGCCCGACGCCGACGCCCACCCAGACCACCCAGCCGCCGGGGGGCAGCTGGGCGGTGGGCACCTCCTACCGGGCCGGGGACGTCGCCACCTACGGCGGGACGGGTTACGTCTGCCTCCAGGCGCACACCGCCCAGCCCGGCTGGCAGCCGCCGAACGCCCCCGCCCTCTGGCGGGCCGTCTGAGACCCCGGGCGCGTGCCGCGGCCCGCGGCCCGCGCCCCGGGGGCGGCTCAGCCGACGGCGGGGGCGATCCGGCCCCGGACCTCGCCCAGGGCGACCCGGGTGCCGTCCGGGCCCGGAGCCCACGCCGTCAGGACGACCTCGTCGCCGTCCTCCAGGAACGTCCGCTTCCCGCCGGACAGTTCGAGCGCGTCGCGGCCGTTCCAGGTCAGCTCCAGGAGCGAACCGCGCTGGTCCACCTCGGGACCGGAGACCGTCCCGGAGCCGTACAGGTCGCCCGTGCGCAGCGACGCGCCGTTCACCGTCATGTGGGCGAGCTGCTGGGCCGCCGTCCAGTACATCGAGGAGAACGGCGGCTCGGCCACCACCTCGCCGTTGATCTCGACCGTGATCCGCAGGTCGAAGCCGCCCTGCTCCTCCTCGTCCGCGTCGTCCAGGTAGGGCAGGAGCGGGAAGTCCCGCGCGGGCGGGGCGGTGCGGGCCGCGTCCAGGGCCTCCAGGGGCGTCACCCACGCCGAGACCGACGTCTGGAACGACTTGCCGAGGAACGGGCCGAGCGGCACGTACTCCCAGGCCTGCACGTCCCGCGCCGACCAGTCGTTGAGCAGCGTCAGGCCGAAGACGTGCTCCCGGAAGTCGCCGAGCGCCACCGGCCGGCCCAGCTCCGAGGGGGTGCCGACCAGGAAGCCGACCTCCGCCTCGATGTCCAGCTTCACCGACGGCCCGAAGACCGGGGCCGGGTCGGAGGGCGCCCTGCGCTGCCCGGAGGGCCGTACGACGTCGGTCCCGGAGACCACCACCGTGCCCGCCCGTCCGTGGTAACCGATCGGCAGGTGCTTCCAGTTGGGGGTCAGCGGCTCGCCGTCGGGGCGGAAGATCCGGCCCACGTTGGTCGCGTGGTGCTCGCTCGCGTAGAAGTCGACGTAGTCCGCGACCTCGTACGGCAGGTGCAGCGTCACCGCGTCCAGCGGGTGGAGGAGCGGCTCGACGTCCGCCCGGTGCGCGGGGACCGTCACCCACGCCGTGAGCGCCCGGCGGACGTCGCGCCAGGCGGTCCGCCCGGCGGCGAGGAGCGGGTTCAGGCTCGGCTGTGCGAGCAGTGACGCGTAGGGGGAGCCGAGCGCGTGCGCCGCGGCCCCCGCGTCCAGCACGTACCCGCCGATCCGGACGCCGAGCCGGCGCCGGTCGGGCTCCTCGGCGGTGGAGAAGACGCCGTACGGGAGGTTGTGCGGGCCGAAGGGATCGCCCTCGGCCAGGTCGAGCGGGCTGTGCTCGGACATCGGTGCTTGCCTCGCTTTCCACGGGTGTTGGGGGACACGTTACGGGTCGTGCCGCCGGGCGCGGATGACATGGATCACACGGAAAGCGCGGCCTCCGTGGGCAACTGTCCGCGTTCGTTCCCTTTGGGTGCCCGATGGTGCCTCCTCCCGTATCCGGGCCGCGAAAACGGGTCTCCCGGGGCGGGGCGCCGGGACCTACGATCGCGGTGGCGTCGCGCCGCGTGAAGTAGCCGCAGGAGCACGCCCCGCTCTTTTTTCGACCCCCTGACCAGGAAAAGGTCCACAACGTGAAGATCCGCCGCATTCTCGCGACCGCAGTGGCCGCCGCCGTCACCACGCCGGTCGTGCTCCTGTCCGCCGCCCCCGCCTTCGCCGGCACCGAGCCGTCGTCCGCCTCCCCGCAGAAGCCGGCGGCCGGCAAGGACGCCAAGCCGCCGACGCACAAGGAACTGCAGGACGCCGTCACCGAGGCGCAGAAGGCACACGTCGCGGCCGTCGCCGTCCTCGACAAGGCCAAGGCGGACCGGAAGGCCCTCGACAAGGCCGACCACCCCCTCGTGATCGCGTACAAGGCCGCCGTCAAGGCCGTCAACAAGGTCGGCCAGGACAGGGAGGCCGCCGGAGAGAAGCTCAGCGAGGCCGAGAAGGCCCAGCGGGAGCTGACCGAGGACGCCACCCCCGAGCAGAGGGAGGCCGCCGCCGCGGCCGTCGAGCTGGCGAAGAAGGCCCTGGCCGAGATCGAGGCCCTCGTCCCCGGCGTCGTCGCGGACAAGGAGCGGACCGGCACCGCCCTCCGCAACGCGATCCACGAGGCCGATAACGCCATCGACATCGCCCTGAGCAACGAGGAAGTGGCGATCATGGCCCTCGAGAAGGCCAGGGCGGACCTGGCGGCCTTCGAGGCGATCGGTCAGGAGTGCGCGGAGAGCAAGACCGTCAAGGTCGTCCTCGGCGGTCCGAAGAAGGTCACCGCCGGCACCAGCGCCGTCTTCTCGCTGCGCGTCTCCAACACCTCGAAGAAGACCCTGGACGAGGTCGAGGCCTACGCCTTCGCCGCCGCCCTCCCCGACAGCATCGAGGAGGAGGACTTCTTCAAGGAGTACATCACCGTCGAGTGGTCCTCCGCGGACGTCCTGGAGTGGACGCCGGTGACCGAGGACAAGGACGCCATCGAGGTCGGCAAGCTGGTCAAGGGCGGCCACTACGACGTGAAGCTGCGCCTCACGGTCGACCCCGAGACCCCGGCGGGCCCCGGCGTCGTCTTCGCCATCGGCGCGTACGAGAACGAGGACCGCTCCTGCGGGATCGGCCAGGAGCCCGCGACCGCCCAGTTCGACATCCTCGCCGCCAAGGGCGACAAGCCGAAGCCGAAGCCGACCCCGTCGCCGTCGACCACGACGCCCGCCCCGGTGCCCACCACCGGCACCACCGGCAACACCGGCACCACCCAGCAGGGCGGTTCGTCCAGCACCCCGGTGACCAACGGCAGCCTCGCCGCCACCGGCTCGAACGACGCCCTGCCGATGATCGGCCTCGCCGCCGCCGGGGCCGTCGCCCTCGGTGCCGGCGCGGTGTTCGTCGCCCGCCGCCGCAAGGCCGGTTCGCAGGCGTAAGCAGGCCCGGATCCCCCGTGCGGCGGCGCTCAGCCCGCCGTGCGGGGGATCCGCTTGTTCCAGGTGCGCCGGAAGACGACCTCGCCGCCCTCCCGGCACACCACCTCGTTCCAGGTGTGGAAGGCCTCCGCGTCGCAGGTGATCTCCGAGCGGGTCTCCACGCCGGCGTCCCAGTCCCGGTCGGGCCGGCGCAGCCGGATCGTCCAGTCCGAGCGGGTGCGGGCGGTCAACGGGCCGCTCTCCTCGATCGTGCAGGTCTCCAGGGCGTCCTCGGTGCACTCCAGGCCGTCCGGGTACACGCGCGTGCCGCCGTACTTCGGATCGACTTCGAGGCGCCACTCGCCCTTGGCCACGTCCCGGACCACCACCCGCTCCGGGCGCCGCTCCTCCGGCGCGGCCGGGTGCGCGACCTCCAGCGGCGCGGCCTGCTCCGGCTCCTCCCACGCGACCGCGTCCTCGGTGCGGCGGCGGACCGGCAGGGTGAGGGAGGAGCCCGCCGGGTCGAGCGTGAAGCCCGCCGCGTCGGGCCGGGGCCAGATCCACGGCCAGTACGTGGAGGAGACCGCGAGCCGCACCCGGTGGCCGGGCGCGAAGGCGTGGCCGATGCCGTTCAGTTCGAAGACGAACGCCTCCGTCTCCCCGATCAGGGCCGGTTCGGCCCGGTCGCGGCCGTGGCGGGCGGAGAAGTTCAGGGCGCCCCGGGTGACGAGGGTGGAGGAGCCGTCCGGGGCGATGTCGCAGAGCCGGGCGATCACCTGCCCGGTGGGCGCGGCCGCGCGCAGGGACAGGGTCACGGACGGGCGGCCCAGGATCTCGACGGGGTCGCCGTCCTCGGGCACGGGGAAGTCGAAGCAGGCCGAGTGGGCGTCCTCCTCGCGCTGGTCGGGCGGCAGGTCGGCGTCGTTGCCGAAGGGGAGGAAGCGGCCCGCGTCGATCCCGGTCTGCTGGGGCGAGTCGACGACCACCGGGGAGCCCTGGAAGCCGTACGTCACGGGGGTGACGTTCGGGGACGGCCAGGCGGGGTCGGCGACCCAGCGGCCCGGCAGCTCCTCGTAGACGGTGGCCGGCGGGTGCGAGTCGCTGATCCAGGACCGCAGCAGGGGCCCGTCCATCACGCCGTTCGCGGCCCCCTTGAGGTGGTGGTCCCACCAGCGCAGGGTCTCCTGGAGGAAGCCGATCGCGGGCCCGGGCGGAAGCCCCCGGTCCGGGTACTGGTGCGACCAGGGCCCGACGATCCCGCGCACCCGGTCCGCCGGCAGGTGCCGGACGAGCCGCAGCACGGTGTCCCGGTACGGGTCGTGCCAGCCGCCCACGGCGAGGACGGCGGCCCCGATCGCGCCGTAGTCCTCGCAGACGCTGCCGTGCCTCCAGTACGCGTCCCGGGTCTGGTGCGAGAGCCAGGTGTCGACGAGCGGCTCCACGGCCTCCAGGCGCCGCAGCCACATCGCCCGCCACTCGTCGCCGACGTGCTCCGGGTCCGGCGGCCGGCAGGAGAAGGCGAGCACGGCGGCGCCCCAGGCGTGCGTGCCCACGCCGAGGACCGAGCCGCCCATGTAGTGCACGTCGTTGTCGTACCGGTCGTCGGTGGAGCAGACGGTGACGACCGCCTTCAGCGGCTCGGGGGCGAGGGCGGCGACCTGGAGCGCGTTGCAGCCGCCCCAGGAGATCCCGAACATGCCGACGCTCCCCGTGCACCAGGGCTGCTCGGCGAGCCAGTTCACCACGGCCACGCCGTCCGCCAGCTCGGTCGCGTCGTACTCGTCGCCCGGCAGGCCCCCGCTGTTGCCGTGGCCGCGCACGTCCACCCGTACGGAGGCGTAGCCGTGGCCCGCGTACCAGGGGTGGCGCTGCTGGTCGCGGGGCGCGGTCCAGTCGGTCAGGCGGTACGGCAGGTACTCCAGGAGCGCCGGTACGGGCTCCTCGGTGACCGGGCGCCACACGCGCGCGTACAGCGGGACGCCGTCCGGCATCGGGATGCGGACGTCCTCGCGGCGGGTCTCGTACGGGAAGTCGGTGCGGATGCTTGTTCGGGACAAAGCGCCTACTCCTGCTCGTATCGTCTGATCACGAACATACCGGGGGTGACGGGAAGGCGCCCACGGTGATCGAAAGGTGACCGGATACGCTGGCTTGAGTGAATCCAGCGACACATCGACAATCCGCCTGATCGTTCCGTGTGATCGCTGCCGACCATGTGATCGACAGCAGGCGTCAGCAGACAGGAGACCCCTTCGTGACCGTCGTCGGGCCGTTCGGCCTCAGCGTGCGGGACCAGGCTCTTGAGGCCGATGTCCAGACCGGTCTGGCGGCCGTGGAGGCGGGCCTCCTGGACGCCACCAAGAGCGACGTCCCCTTCATCACGGAGGCCGCGCAGCACCTCGTCCTGGCCGGCGGGAAGCGCTTCCGCCCGCTGCTCGTGATGCTCGCCGCCCAGTTCGGCGACCCCCACGCGCCCGGCATCGTGCCCGCCGCCGTGGTCGTCGAGCTGACTCACCTCGCCACGCTCTACCACGACGACGTCATGGACGAGGCCGACGTCCGACGCGGCGTCCCCAGCGCCAACACCCGCTGGGGCAACTCGATCGCCGTCCTCACCGGCGACTTCCTCTTCGCCCGCGCCTCCCACACGCTCGCGGACCTCGGCCCGGAGGCCGTCCGCATCCAGTCCGAGGCGTTCGAGCGCCTGGTGACCGGCCAGATCCTGGAGACGGCCGGACCCACCGACGGCCGCGACCCCGTCGACCACTACCTCGACGTCCTCGGCGGCAAGACCGGCTCCCTCGTCGCCGTCGCCTGCCGCTTCGGCGCCATGATGGCCGGCGCCGACGAGGGCGTCGTCGACACCCTCACCCAGTACGGCGAGCGGCTCGGCGTCGCCTTCCAGCTCGCCGACGACGTCCTCGACATCGCCTCCGACTCCCACGAGTCCGGCAAGACCCCCGGCACCGACCTGCGCGAGGGCATCCCGACCCTGCCCGTCCTGCACCTGCGGGCCGCGGCCGCCGCGCACGGGCGCCCCGAGGACGTCGAACTCGTCGCCCTCGTCGACGGCGACCTCACCGACGACGCCCGGCACGCCGAGGTCCTGCGCCGGCTGCGCGCCCATCCGGCCCTGGAGCAGGCCCGCCGGGACACCGTGCGCTACGCGGAGGAGGCCCGCGCGATGCTGGCCCCGCTGCCCGACGGCTACGCCAAGTCGGCGCTCGCGGAGCTGTGCGACGCGGTGGTGCACCGGGCGGGCTAGGGGGCGTCCTGTGCCTGCGGGGCCTGTGGGGCCTGCGGGGCCTGCGGGGCCTGCGGGCCCGTGCCCGTCTCCAGGTCCCGGGCGAGTGCCCGGAGCCAGACCTCCACGTCCGTGAGCGGGGCCAGGAGCGGCGCGGGGACCCGCTCCGCCACCTCCGGCGGCAGGGGCGCGGGTTCGGCCCGTACGCCGTCCGGGGGGAATCCCGCCGCCCGCACGGTCGCCGCGACCACCTCCTCGGCCGCCTCCCGCGCCCAGCGCCGGGCCTCCGGCGGCAGCCCCGGCATGCCGTCCGTACGGGGCAGCCAGTAGGCGCCGACCAGCGTGCGCGACCCGTGGTCGAGCACCGCGAGCCAGTCGTGGGCGGCCTCGGGACCGGACGCGGCGGGCTCCGTCCGGTACTGCGCGTAGGCCGCCTCGGCGATCCGGAGCCGGTGCAGGGTGAGCCGCACGCCGGGGGAGGGGTTCCCGGGGGCCGAGGGGGGCGCGGGTGGTCCGGCCGGAGCCCTGTCCTTCCCGCTCCCGTCCCGTCCGCTCCCGTCCGCCGCGCTCCCGATCTCCTCCTCCCCGCTCCCGTCCGCCGCGCTCCCGTCCCTCTCCTCCCTGCTCCCGCCCTCCCCGCTCCCGTCCGTCACCGCCGCCGCCGTGGCCCGCACCACCGGTGCGGCGGACCGCAGCAGGGCCGACATCGCGTACCGGATCTCGGCGCGGGCCCCGGCGGGCCAGGCCAGCAGGCCGCACAGCAGGCCGATCGCGCTGCCGGTGAGCACGTCGACCAGCCGGGCCTCCGCGAGCCGCCAGGTCACCGGCGCGATCTGGGCGAAGGCCGTGGCGACGACCAGCGTGAACAGCCCCTGGCCCCGCGCCGGGCCGCCGAGCGGGCCCAGCGCGAAGGCCACCAGCATCATCGGCACGAGCAGCGCCGCGTACACGTCGGACGCGCCCCCGGCCCCCACGATCAGCAGCCCGGCCGCGAACGCCCCCGCCAGCGTCCCGGCGGCGGCCGACCGCACGGCCGACCAGGTGGCGCCCGCCGTGGTCCGCCCCAGCGTCAGGACGGCGAGCAGCACCCAGAAGCCGTGCGACAGGTCGAGCGACCCGGCCACCAGCCGGGCCAGCGCCAGGCCGAGCGCGGTGCGCAGCGCGTTCTGGAAGACGACGGAGCGCCGGGTCAGATTGCCCCTGACGCGGACGGCCACCAGCCGGACCGGCCCCGCCGCCGCGTACCAGAACTGCTCGCGGGGCAGCCCGTGGAGCCGCTCCCGGCCGCCGAGCGCGAGGGAGGCGGCCGTGCGGACGGTCACCGCCGACACCGCCGCCGTCAGGACCGTCGACCGCCGGACCAGGACGGCGCGCGGGACGGGCTCCGGCCCGGCGGCGGCCCCGCCGCGCGCCTT
The DNA here is from genome assembly GCF_044756005.1 of Streptomyces sp. NPDC092045. NCBI lineage: Bacteria > Bacillati > Actinomycetota > Actinomycetes > Kitasatosporales > Streptomycetaceae > Streptomyces > Streptomyces sp. NPDC092045. The sequence continues at coordinate 62,447 of NZ_JBIVSC010000023.1, forward strand.
CAGGAAGTCCGCCACCATCTCTTCGAGGAGCTGCGGGCCGGGGAGGACCCGGCCCCGGCGCGCCCGGCCACCCTTCCGCAGCGCCGTCGCCGTCTCCGTGCAGCTCGCCGCGATCCCCCGCAGCAGGTCCGCCGAGACCGTGTCCCCGGGCGCCGGGACGTGCGCGGCGAGCAGGGCGAGCTGGTCGAGGAGCCGGCGGGTCGCGGCCCCCGCCTGGGCCAGGGCCCGGTCCGTCCGGCCCGCGCCCGTCGGCCGGGCCCCGGCGGGCAGCCGCGACAGGCGCAGCCCCCGCCCGGCCGCCCCGAGCCGCCCGGCGGCCTCCGGGTCCGGCACCCGCCCGCGCACGACCCCCGAGGCGGCACGGGCCGCCGCGTCCAGGGCGTCCGCGATCCGCCCGCGGTACGAGGGCTCCGGCGCGTCCGGGAAGAGCACCGCCTCGGCCAGGGCCAGGAGCGCCCCGCCGACGACGAGCCCGACGAGGCGCTGCGGCAGGGTCCCCGGCTCGTACGGCGGGAAGCAGGCCAGGATGTAGAAGAGCTGGAGCCCGGGGGCGGCGCCCGCGGTCCGGGGCCCGCAGGCCGCCCCGAAGGCCAGCGCGAACCCGACCGCCAGCATGCCCGCGACGGCCGGCCAGGTCCCGACCGCGAGGACGGTCCCGAGGGCGACGAGCACGGCGGCGGCCGGCACCGCCCGCAGCACGGTCGCGGCGCGGTCCCGGCCCGCTCCGGGCAGCGGCGAGAGGATGCCGAACGCGATGGGGGTGAACAGGGCGTAGATCCCGGCCACCGGCCGGTCCAGGAGGTACAGCGCCGGATAGAACCCGGCGGCCGTCGCGGCCGTGACGTGCGCGGCGTGGCGCCCGGTGCGCGCCACCGCGGAGAGCCCCTCGGCCATGACGGCTCCTCTCGCCCCGCCCCCTCCAGCCAGTCTCGCCCGGGAGCGCGGGCCCCGCCTTCGCGGAACCGGGAGCTCCGCATGTGGGGGTCCCCGTCGGTCTCGGGGTCGGGTCATCCCCAAGGGGTAGGCGAGGTTGATCCCGGGGGCTGACGCGTTCCGTTCCCCCGTTTGGTGAGATGGGGTACATCGACCACATGAGGCCGCTCGGGGCCTCTCCAGGGCGCACGGAGGTAGCGGAGACCATGGCAGCGAACGAAGTCCCCGGCGAGACCGTCGACGAGATCCGCGACGAGACCCGCGGCGGGGTCCGTCGCAGGGCGGGCCGGTACGTCGTCCCCGTCGCGGTGGCCGGGGTGGCCGCGGCGACCATCGGCCTGGTCCCGGCGCTCGCGGCGTCCGGCGACCCGGACCTTCCCGGAATCACGGCCCAGCAGCTCATCGAGAAGATCGCGGGCTCGGAGACCCAGACCCTCTCCGGCACCTTCAAGGTCTCCACCGACCTGGGCCTGCCGTCCCTCGGCGGCCTGGCGTCCGGTCTCGGGGGCCTGGGCGGCGGGGCGGCCTCCTCCACGGCGGACCCCTCGCAGAAGCTCACCGAACTCGCCTCGGGCACCCACACGCTGCGCCTGGCGGCGGACGGCCCCGAGCGCCAGAGGCTCACCCTGCTCGACGGCTCCGACGAGTACAGCCTGATCCACAACGGCGACGACGTCTGGGCCTACGACAGCAAGTCGAACGAGGTCTTCCACGAGAAGGGCGCGTCCGGGGGCCCGGAGGCCGGGAGGGAGGAGCTGCCCGCGACGCCCAAGGAGCTCGCGGACGAGGTCCTGAAGGCGGCCGGCGACACCACGTCGATCACGGTCGACGGCACGGCGAAGGTGGCGGGCCGGGACGCGTACCAGCTCCTGATCAAGCCGAAGCAGGCCGGTTCGACGGTCGCGTCGGTGAAGATCGCGGTGGACGCGGCGAACGGCACCCCGCTGAAGTTCACGCTCTCCTCGGTGGAGGGCGGCAAGCCGGTCGTGGACGCGGGCTTCACGAAGGTCGACTTCGCCCGGCCGGACGCCTCGGTCTTCGCCTTCGAGGCGCCGAAGGGCGCGAAGGTGACGGAGGGCGCGGAGGAGGCGCGGAAGCCGGAGAAGCTGCCCGAGGACTTCGGGAAGGACTTCGAGAAGGAGTTCGGCAAGGGCTTCGAGGACTTCGGCGAGGGCCTGAACGTCATCGGCGAGGGCTGGACGGCCGTCGCGAAGTTCGACACCGGCGCCCCGGTGCCCGGGACGGACGGGGCGCCGAAGGAGATCCAGGGCTTCCTGGACTCCTTCGGCGACGAGGTCACCGGGAAGTTCGGCTCGGGCACCGTCTTCCGGACGAAGCTGGTGAACGCGCTGCTCACCGACGACGGCAAGGTCTACGTCGGCGCGGTCACGAAGGACGCGCTGGTGGACGCGGCGAACGCCGGCGAGTAGCGGGCCGGCGGGCGGCGACGCGGCCGGGCACGGGCCCGGTTGGGACCCCGGGCGGGTCGGGGGCTGTGGTCACCGGCCCGCCCGGGCGTTTCTCCGCCTTTCCCGCGGTGGTTACGGGAAGGTCAGCTTGAAGGCGTTGATGTAGCCGGTGTCGGCCGAGGCCTTGTCCTGGACGCGGAGCTTCCAGGCGCCGTTGGCGACCTCCGAGGAGGCGTTCACGGTGTAGGTCTGGACGATGTTGTCGGCGCTGCCGCCGGCGCGGTTGTGCAGGTTGTAGACCGAGCCGTCGGGGGCGACGAGGTCGACGATCAGGTCGCCCTTGTAGGTGTGGACGATGTCCACGCCGACGGAGAGGTCGCTGGGGGCGTTGCCGGTGATCCCGGTGACGTTGACCGTCGAGGTGACCGCGGCGCCGTTGTCCGGGACGGCCACGTCGGCGGTGTTCTCGAAGACCTTGCCGGTGGGCGGGTTCGTGGAACCGGCGGACAGCGTCCAGATCGCGTGGGCGACGGCGTCGCTGTTGCGGTCCAGGGCGGTGTCGTTGATGTTCGACGTGGTGTCGCAGGAGGAGTGGTAGCAGCGGTCGAACGCCGTCGCCGTGCCGCCCCACTTGGAGACCTGCGCGCTGGTCTTCACGCGGCTCGCGCCGGTGAAGAGACCGCCGACCGGGACGCCCGCGCTCTTGAAGGGGGCGTGGTCGGAGCGGCCGTCGCCCTCGGTCTCGATCTCGGTCGGGACGCCGAGGCCGGCGAAGTAGCCCTTGAAGGTCTGCTCGATCGTCGGGTCGTCGTCGTAGACGAAGTAGCCCGGGTTCGGCGAGCCGATCATGTCGAAGTTCAGATAGCCCTTGATCTTCGAACGCTCGGTCGTCGGAAGGTTGTTGACGTAGTACTTCGAGCCGACGAGGCCCAGCTCCTCGGCGCCCCACCAGGCGAACCGCAGGTGCTTGGAGGGCTGGTAGCCGGCGCGGGACACGGCGAGCGCGGTCTCCAGGATCGCGGCGGAGCCGGAGCCGTTGTCGTTGATGCCGGGGCCCGAGGAGACCGAGTCGAGGTGCGAGCCGGCCATCAGGACCTGGTTCGGGTCGCCGCCCGGCCAGTCGGCTATCAGGTTGTAGCCGGTGGCACCGCTGGAGGTGAACGTCTGGAGGCTGGTGGTGTATCCGGCGGCGTCCAGCTTCGCCTTCACGAAGTCGATCGACGCCTTGTAACCGGTGCGGCCGTGGGCCCGGTTGCCGCCGTTGGCGGTGGCGATGGACTGGAGGTCCGTCAAGTGCTGCTTGACGGCGGTGAGCGAGATGTCGGGCGCGGCGGCGGCACCGGCGGCCTCGGCGGGACGGGCGGTGGCGCTGGTCCCGGTGAGGCCGCCGAGGGCGAGCGCCGCGAGGGCGGCGACCGCGGTGACGCGTCTGGGCACGGAGATGTTCATGTGGGGGCTCCGGATTCCGAACGGGGATGGGACGGAACGTGCGAGACGCCCCGGGCTCGGGAGCCGCGAGGCGTTGGAGCTGTACGTGTGCGTGTGCGGTGTTCGGTTGTGCGGCGCACGGGTGTTCCGCCGTGCGGGTGTTCCGTGGCACGTGCGTTCTGTTGTGCGTGCTGAATGTTCAGTGACGCGATGTGTTCACGTCAAGAGCGGAAACCGGTCAGGAGCGTTCGCTCACCGGACGGGGACGTCTGCCGCGGCCTTCGCCGACTCCCTTCCGCGCGCCGGTCCGCGAGGGTGCGCGCACCGTCGAGGTCCGGACTCCAGGTCCGAATACCGCCGGTGGACGGGCCGGGCCGCGACGACGCTGGAGGCATGCGCACCTCCGCCACCACCCACGTCCCCCGGGCCGTCCCGCCCGCCGCCCTCGCCGAACTGCGCGCCGTCGACGACGCCGGACGCCCCTGCGCCCCGTACCCGGCCACCGGGGGCGGGGAGCCCCTCCGCTGCTGTCTGCGCCCCGCCGCCCCCGGCGAGCGGATCGCGCTCGTCTCGTACGCGCCGCTGCGGCGCTGGGCGGCGGAGACGGGCGCCGAACCCGGCGCGTACGACGAGCAGGGACCCGTCTTCGTGCACGCCGGGGAGTGCGGGGGCCCCGCGCCCTCGGAGGAGTACCCCTTCGCGCGGCCCGGGGCGCTGCGCGCCCTCCGCCGGTACGACGCGGAGGGCCGGATCGTCGGCGGCCGGCTCCTGGAACTCCCCGGGAACCCCGCGGAGGGCTTCGACCGGGCCCTCGACGAGGCCTTCGCGGACCCCGCCGTCGCCCTGGTCCACGTCCGGGCCGTCGAGTACGGCTGCTTCCACTTCGAGGTCCGGCGCCCCTGACGCGGGGACCGCGGGCCCGGCGGCCGGGAAGCGCCGTTCACGGTTCCCACCGGTCGCGCAACAGCGCCTTCTCGGACGTTGCGGGTGCCGAATCGGGCATGCCGGGGCTCCGGAGGCGGACCGCGCGCCGTCCCGATCGATGATCGGCGGTAGCGGGATCCGACGGCGGTCCCGGCAGGGGGAGGCAACCGGTGTCGGTGACCGAGCTGTTCGTCGCGGACGGGACCACGTCCCACCTGTCGGAGCAGGCTCGTCGGAAGGCGGCGTGCCACGGGCGTGACCCGTGGCGGGCCGCTTCTCCGCGAGGGCGGGGACGCCTCGTCCCTCCGCCCCTGTCACCCTTCCCTGCTCCGGAGGTCCCTTCCATGGCATTCGCTGCCAGCGAGACACACCTGTGCGTCATCGGCGCCGGGCCGCGCGGCCTGTCCGTCCTCGAACGGATCTGCGCCAACGAGCGCGTCGCGCCCCGCCACGCCGCGGTGACCGTCCACGTCGTCGACCCGTACCCGGCGGGGGCCGGCCGGGTGTGGCGCACCGACCAGCCCCGGCACCTGCTCATGAACACCGTGGCCTCGCAGGTGACGGTCTACACCGACGAGAGCGTCGACGTCGCCGGCCCGATCGAGACCGGACCCAGCCTCTACGAGTGGGCGCGCGCGCTCGCCCACGGCGCCGGCCGGGACGACGTCGAGGATCCGATACGGGAGGAGGCGGCGGCCCTCGGCCCCGACAGCTACCCGACACGGGCGCTGTACGGGGCTTATTTATGCGAGGCGTTCGACCGCGTCGTCGCCCGCGCGCCCGGCCACGTGACCGTGCGGGTGCACCGCTGCCTGGCGCTGTCCCTGGACGACGCCGTGGTGCCGGGCGGCCCGCAGCGCGTGTGGCTGGAGGACGGCACCGTCCTCGACGGCCTGGACGCCGTGATCAGCGCCCAGGGACACGTGGAGGCGCGCCCCTCCCGCGAGGAGGACGACACGGCGCGGGCGGCGGAGCGGCACGGGCTGCGCTACCTGCGGCCCGCGAACCCGGCGGACGTCGACCTGACGGGCGTCGCGCCCGGCTCGGCGGTGGTCCTGCGCGGCCTCGGCCTCAACTTCTTCGACTACACGGCCCTGTTCACGACCGGCCGGGGCGGACGCTTCGTCCGCGACGCGACGGACTCCCTGGTGTACGTGCCCTCCGGCGACGAGCCGCGGCTGTACGCCGGATCCCGGCGCGGCGTCCCGTACTCGGCGCGCGGCGAGAACCAGAAGGGGGCCCACGGCCGGTACATGCCCCGCCTGCTCACCGAACAGATGATCAAGCAGTTGCGCAAGGAGAGCGGCGACCGGGGCCTGGACTTCCGCCGGCAGCTCTGGCCCCTGATCGCGAAGGAGGTGGAGAGCGTCTACTACGGCGCGCTGATCGCGACCCTCGGACGCGCCGGTGAGCGGGCGGCGCTGACCGACGCCTACCTGGCCGCGAGCGGCCCCGGCGAGGAGGCCGGCGTCCTGGACCGCCACGCCGTCCCCGGGGAACTGCGCTGGGACTGGGACCGCGTGGCCAGACCCTACGACCGGGCGGCGTTCGCCGACCGGACCGCCTTCAGGGCCTGGCTGCTCCGGCACCTGGCCGACGACCTGGCGTCGGCCCGGCAGGGCAACGTCGACGGCCCGGTGAAGGCGGCGCTGGACGTCCTGCGCGACCTGCGCAACGAGATCCGGCTGGCCGTCGACCACCGCGGCCTGGACGGCGCCTCGCACCGCGACGACCTGGACGGCTGGTACACGCCGCTCAACGCCTTCCTGTCGATCGGGCCGCCGCCCTCCCGGATCGAGGAGATGCGCGCCCTGATGGAGGCGGGCGTCCTCGACGTGCTCGGCCCGCGGCTGCGGGTGGAGTTGGACGACGCCGGCCCCGAACCGGCCTTCACGGCCTGGTCGGACGCGGTGCCCGGACCCGTGGTGCGGGCCACGACGCTGGTCGAGGCCCGGCTCCCCGAGCACGACCTGCGGCGCACCGCCGACCCGCTGCTGCGCCGGCTCCTCGCCGTCGGCCAGGCCCGGCCGCACCGGGTGCCCTCGGCGTCCGGCGACCACGAGACGGGCGGACTCGCCGTGACGGACCGCCCCTACCGGGTGGTGGACCTCCGGGGCGCGGCCCATCCGCGCCGCTTCGCGTACGGGGTGCCGACGGAGGGCGTCCACTGGGTGACCGCCGCCGGGATCAGGCCCGGCGTGGACTCGGTGACGCTGGGCGACTCCGACGCCATCGCCCGCGCGGCGCTGACCCTGGGACACGCCCGCACCCACGACCCCTCGGACGACGCGCTGACGGAGGTGCCGGCGTGACGCCGGACGGGGCCACCCACGGGGTGGCGGACCTGGGGCTGCTCTCGCCCGTGCGGGCGGGCAGCGCGGTGGAGGCCGTCGTCGGCGACGTGGCCTGGCTCCAGGCGATGCTGGACGCGGAGGCCGCGCTCGCGCGGGCGCAGGCGCGGCTCGGCACCGTGCCCCACGGCGCGGCGTCCGCCATCACGCGCCTGGCGCGCGCGGAGGAGCTCGACGTGCGGGCCGTCGCACTGGCGGCGCGGGAGACCGCGAACCCCGTGGTGGCCCTGGTGTCGGCCTTCACCGCGGTGGTGGCGCGGCAGGACCCGGCCGCCGCCGAGTACGTCCACCGGGGGTCGACCAGCCAGGACGTCTTCGACACGGGGGCGATGCTGGTGGCCCGGCGCGCGCTGACCGTGGTCTGCGACGACCTGGACGCCTGCGCCGGCGCGCTGGCGCGGCTGGCGGGCGAGCACCGGGACACGCCGATGGCGGGACGGACCCTGGCGCTCCAGGCGGTCCCGACGACGTTCGGCCTCAAGGCGGCCGGCTGGCGGCGGCTGGTCCTGGACGCCCGCGACCGCCTCGGGCGGGTGCGGGACCAGGGCCTGCCCGTCGCGCTGGGCGGCGCCGCGGGCACCCTGGCCGGGTACCTGGAGTACGCCGCCGTGGACGCCGGGATGACCGACGTGGAGGAGTACGTGCGGCGGCTGGTGGCCGCGTACGCGGAGGAGACGGGACTCGTCGAGCCCGCCCTCCCGTGGCACGTGCTGCGGACGCCGCTCGCGGACCTGGCGGCGGCGCTCGGCTTCGCCGCCGGCGCGCTCGGCAAGTTCGCCGTGGACGTCCAGCTGCTCGCCAGGACCGAGACCGGAGAGGTGGCCGAGCCGGCCCCGGCGGGACGCGGGGTGTCCTCGGCGATGCCGCACAAGGCCAACCCGGTGCTGGCCACGCTGATGCGCAGCGCGGCGCTCCAGGTCCCGCACCTGGCGGCCGGCCTCACCCAGTCCCTGGTGTCGGAGGACGAGCGGTCGGCCGGGGCCTGGCACGCCGAGTGGCAGCCGCTCCGCGAGGCGCTGCGGCTGGTCGGCGGGGCCGCGGAGTGCGCCGTGGAGCTGGCCGGAGGGCTGCGGCCCGACCCGGAGCGGATGCGGGCGAACCTCGCGCTGACCGGGGGGCAGCTCGTCACCGAACGCCTCACCGCCCATCTGGCCGGCGCGCTGGGCAAGGCGGTGGCCAAGGAGGTGCTGACCGAGGCCGCGAAGACGGCCCGGACCGGTGGACGGCCGCTGGTCGCCGTCCTGGCGGCGGACGACCGGGTCGCGTCGGCGGGCCTGGGCGAGGAGCGGCTGACCCGCCTGCTCGACCCGGCGGCCTACACCGGCGCCGCGGGCGTCCTCACCGACCGGGCGCTGGCCCCTCCCGGGGCCTCTCCCGGGGGCCTTCCCGAGGGTTCCCCCGGGGGAGGGGCGGGCCGATGAGCCCGGGGCGCCGACACGCCTGACGGAGAAGCCCGTTCACGGCGGAACGGCCCTCGGGCCGGTCCCCGCGCACCCCGGTGGCACGGCGACGTCCCCGGGGTGCGCGGGGCACCCCGGGGACGGTCACGCGCGGCGCGGGCCGGGCCGGAAGGGCCCTCACTGCACGCAGAACTCGTTCCGCTCCGGGTCCGCCATGACCACCCACGACCCCGACGGCTCGTCCACCTCGCGCAGGACCGTCGCGCCGAGCTCGATCAGGCGGGCGACCTCCTTCTCCCGGGCGCCCTCCTCCGCGTGGAGGTCCAGGTGGAGGCGGTTCTTGACGGTCTTCGCCTCCGGGACCCGCTGGAAGAGGATGCGGTGGCCCAGGCCCGCGTCGGTGTCCTCGTCGTACGGCTCGTCCGGGTGCCGCACGGCGGCGAGGTCGCGCCAGCCGAGCCGCTCGTCCTCCGTGCCCCCGCGCACGGTGGTCGTCACCTCCTCGGGCACGGCCCCCGTCCCGAGCAGCCGCCGCACGAGCGGACTGTGGTCCTCCTCCCGGTAGCGCAGGGCGGCGGCCCAGAAGGCGGCCTGCGCGTGCGGGTCCGTGGCGTCGACGACGAGCTTCCAGTGCAGGGGTCTCATGCCACCGGTTCTAACGCCCCCGCCTCCCCGGTGCCACCGGAACGGCCCTTTCCGCCGCAACGTCCTTCTTCTCCACCGGGGCGGGGTCCCGCCGGAACGGCCGCTCCGCCAGCGCCCCGCACACCTCGGCGGTCAGGGCGTCCGCCGCGTCCAGCGCCGCCGCCAGCGTGTCCGGGGCGGTGCCGAGGGAGGCGAGGAGGGAGTGGGCCCGGTCCGCGAAGTCCGGTGGTGCCGAGGGCAGTCCGCCCGCCTCCCGCACCGCCCCCTTCTCGTTCAGCACCCAGCTCCCCGCGTGCGCGTGCAGGGCCTGGACGAGGAGGCCGACCGCGCGGAAGAGGCAGCCCGCCACGTAGAAGGAGTCCCCGCGCACCGCTCCCTTCCGGGCGCAGGCCAGGACGAACGGCGCCTCCCAGCGCGCGTTCTCGACGAGCGCCACCCGCAGCGCGTCCGGGTGGGCGCGGCACCGCTCCCGGAGGTCCCGGAGCTCGCCGGAGGGATCGGCCAGGACGCGGCCGAGCGCCAACTCGCCCACGTAGGAGGGCGAGTAGAAGCCCAGGGGGTGGCCGGGCTGGGTGCCGATCTCGAAGCGGCCCTCCTCGCACTCCCGCCGGATCCGGTCCACCCGGTCCACGTCGCGGTAGATCCAGTCCACGTGGTGCCCGTCGACGGTCAGCCAGCCGCCGCCGTCCACCCACGGCCCCCAGCCGCCCGGCTCGGTCACCTCCACCGGGCCGCCGGTCAGCTCGGCCGCCAGCCGGCGCAGGGCGGCGGTGTCCAGCGGCGCCCGGTAGTACAGGCCGAGGTCGTAGTCGGAGTCCGTGGTGTGCGTCCCCCGCGCCCGGCTGCCGCCCAGGCACACCCCGACGACCCCCTCGACCCCGGACAGGCGGGTCGCGATCTCCCTCAGGCGTTCCATGCGGGCCAGTCTGCGGAGACGGACCGCCGCCCGCCACCCGATTACCGGTGCCCCGGCGCCCTACACCGGGGACTCCCTCGCGTCGTACTCCTCCCGCGCCGCCGCGATCTCGTTCTGGTGCTGCTCGGTCCAGGTCACCAGGGAACGGATCGTGACGTGCAACGTGCCGCCCAGGGGCGTCAGTTCGTACTCCACGCGGGGCGGGACCACCGGGTGGACCGTGCGCTTCACCAGACCGTCGCGCTCCAGCTGGCGCAGGGTGACGGTCAGCATGCGCTGGCTGACGCCGTCGATCTCGCGCTTCAGCTCCGTGAAGCGCAGCACGCGGCGGTCGAGGAGGGCGATGACGAGCAGGGACCACTTGTCCGCGACCCGGTCGAGGATCTGCCGGACCTCGCAGTCCTCGCGGGTGTCCCACTGGAAGGGGTCGGTGTCCCCCGCGGGCCCGTGGGTTCCCTCGCAGTGACTCGGTGACTTCGAAGTGCCTTCTTCCATGGCACCCGATGCTCCCGCAGGATGCAGGTGGTTACAAGAGGGAACCGGCCCTCCCGAACGTAACCGGCCCCTCCAACCCGCCCTGCCCTGGAGACAGTTGTGTCCTTCCGCGCCCGGAGCCTGCTCCTCGTCCTCTGCGGGACGATCTTCCTCGAAGGCATCGACGTCGCCATGCTCGCCGTCGCCGTGCCCGCCATCCGCGCCGACCTCGGCCTCACCACCGGAACCGCCGCCTGGGTGATGTCCGCCTACGTCCTCGGCTACGCCGGCTTCACCCTCCTCGGCGGCAGAGCCGCCGACCTGCTCGGGCGGCGCCGGATGTTCCTCGGCTGGCTCACCGTCTTCCTGCTCTTCTCCGGCCTCGGCGGCCTCACCGACCAGGGCTGGACCCTGATCCTGGCCCGCTTCGTGACCGGTGTCGCCGCCGCCTTCATGACCCCGGCAGCCCTGTCCGTCATCACCACCTCGTACGAGGAGGGGCCGCAGCGCAACCAGGCCCTGCTCATCTTCGCGGGCACCGCCGCCGGCGGCTTCTCGCTCGGTCTGGTCATCGGCGGGCTGCTCACCCAGCTCGGCTGGCGGTGGGTCTTCTTCGCCCCCGTCCTGCTGGCCGCCGGGGTCCTCGCCGCCGCCTTCCGGCTGATCCCGAAGGAGCCGCGCCCGGCCCGCCCGCAGGACGGTTTCGACCTCCCCGGGGCGCTCACCGCCGCCGGTGCGATGCTCCTCCTCGCGTACGGCGTCGTCCGTCTGGAGCACGGCCTCGACGGCTGGACGCTCACGGCCGCCGTGCTCGCCGCCGGGCTCGGCCTCGCCGGGGTCTTCGTCGCCGTCGAGCGCCGGGCCGCCGCCCCCCTCGTCCGCCTCGGCATCCTCCGCGAGGCCTCGGTCCTCCGTGCCGACCTGGGCGCCCTGTTCTTCGTCGGCTCCTTCTTCGGCTTCCAGTTCGTCGCGACCCTCTACCTCCAGGAGCTGCGCGGCTGGTCGCCCCTGGAGACCGCGCTCGCCCTGGTCGTCATGGGCTGCGACGCGATCCTCGCCCCGACCCTCACCCCGCGCCTGGTGGCCCGCTTCGGCAACGCCCGGGTGATCCTCGGCGGATTCGTCCTCGCCGTCGTCTCGTACGCGCTGTTCCTGCCGGTCGGCCCGGACTGGTCGTACGCCGCGATGTTCCCGACCCTGCTGCTCACCGGCCTCGCCTTCGCCCTCGCGTACGGGCCGCTCACCATCGTGGGCACGGAGGGGATCGCGGGGGAGGAGCAGGGGCTCGCGAGCGGGCTGCTCACGACCGCCACCCAGTTCGGCTCGGCCGTCGGCATCTCGGCGGTGACGGCGGTGCACGGACTCTCCGGCGGCGGCCTCGACGGCTTCCGGGCGGCGCTCGTCGTCCCGCTGGTGATGGTCGGCGTCGGGACGGTGATCACCGCCACGGGGGTGCGGCGATCCCGTGGCCCCGGGGCCGCCCCGGCCCCGGAGGCCCCGGCCGACGCCGTGGTCTGAACGCCCCGGGTGCGCCCCGGCCCCCCGGAGTTCTCGTCCGGGGGGCCGGGGCGCGCGGTCGTCGGCGGTCAGCGTCCGGTCGCGGGCGAGGTTTCGACCGTCCCCGCGGCCCCGACCGTCCCCGCCGCCCCGGCCGCTCCCGCCGTCCCCGCCGCCCCGGCCGCTCCCGCCGCCGTCGCCGCCGCGATCGCCGCCCGGCTGCGCCGGTTCGTCCGCAGGGCGTCCCAGGTGAGGATCGTCAGGGCCAGCCAGACGAGGGAGAAGCCCGCCCAGCGCTCCGGCGGCATCGCCTCGTGGAAGTAGAGGACGCCGAGGAGGAACTGGAAGGTCGGCGCGAGGTACTGGAGCAGGCCGAGCGTCGACAGCGGGACGCGGATCGCCGCCGCGCCGAAGCAGACCAGCGGGATCGCCGTGACCAGGCCGGTGGCGGCGAGCAGCGCGGTGTGGCCGGCGCCGTGCGAGCCGAACGCCAGGGTCCCCCGCCCGCCGAGCCAGGCCAGGTACGCGAGGGCCGGCAGGAACTGGACGGCGGTCTCGGCGGCCAGCGACTCCAGGCCCCCGATGTTGACCTTCTTCTTCACCAGGCCGTAGAGCGCGAAGGAGAAGGCGAGGACGAGCGAGATCCAGGGCGGCTGCCCGTACCCGACCGCGAGGACGAGCACGGCCGCGAAGCCGATGCCGACCGCCGCCCACTGCGCCGGGCGCAGCCGCTCCTGGAGGACGAGGACGCCGAGGGCGATGGTGACGAGCGGGTTGATGAAGTAGCCGAGGGAGGCCTCGACCACGTGGCCCGTGTTCACGGACCAGATGTAGAGGCCCCAGTTCACGGTGATGACGGTGGCGGCGAGGGCGATCAGGCCGAGCTTGCGCGGGCTGCGCACCAGCTCCCGCATCCAGCCCCAGCGGCGCAGGACGAGCAGGGCGAGCCCCACGAAGGCCAGGGACCACACCATCCGGTGGGCGAGGATCTCGATCGCCCCGGCGGGTTTGAGGAGCGGCCAGAAGAGGGGGACCAGCCCCCACATGGCATAGGCGCCGATCCCGTGGAGCAGGCCTGCTCGTCCCTCGTTCTCCGTCTTCACCGGACCTCCCGCCCTGTGCCGCGCCGTCCTGCCGGCCGTTGCGTCGACGGTAGCGCCGCACGGGGCGGGTTGTCATGCCCGTACCGCTATACGGTCATGACGGTCACGCACCGTTCCGCGAAGGGCCCGGGAGGCGCCCTCCGGCGTTCAGGAAGCGTCCAGGGCCTCCTGGACCGAGACGCCGACCGGGGTGGTCGGGCGGCCGATCAGCCGGGTCAGGTCACCGGTCCGCAGGGCGAGCGCGCCGTGCTCGGCGGCCCGGTCGACGTCGACCAGGATCTCGGCGAAGGCGCGGGGGAGCCCGGCGCCGGTGAGGATCTCCAGGTGCGCCCCGGCGGAGACGGGGGTGTACGTCACCTCGCGGCCGGACCGGGCGGAGACCTCGGCCGCGTACTCGGCGAAGGACCAGGCGGTGTCGCCGCTCAGCTCGTACGCCTTGCCCAGGTGCTCCTCGGCCGGGCCGGTCAGGACGGCGGCCGCGGCGGCGGCGTAGTCGGCGCGGGAGGCGGAGGCGATCCGGCCCTCGCCCGCGTTGGAGACGACGGCGCCGTGGGCGAGGACGGGGGCGAGGTTGGCGGTGTAGTTCTCGCTGTACCAGCCGTTGCGGAGCAGGGTGTACGGCAGGCCCGAGGCGAGGATCAGCTTCTCGGTCTCCTTGTGCTCGGCGGCCAGCTCGAAGTTGGCGTCGTCGCCGCCGAGGATTCCGGTGTACGCGAGCTGGGCCACGCCCGCCGCGCCGGCCGCGTCGATCACGGCGGCGTGCTGGGCGACGCGCTGCCCGACCTCGCTGCCGGAGATCAGCAGTACCCGGTCGCCGGCCCCGAAGACGTCCGCGAGGGTCTCCGGGCGGCCGTAGTCGGCGATCCGCAGCTCGACCCCGCGCTCGGCCAGGTCCGCCGCCTTCTCCTCGTCCCGGACGACGGCGACGATCCGCTCGGCGGGGACGGAGCCGAGGAGGGCGTCGACGACGAGGCGGCCGAGCTGTCCGGTGGCTCCGGTGACGACGATGCTCATGGTGCTTCCTTCTGCGTGGGGTGCGGTGGGCTGTGCGCTCACCGTACGACGGGCACTAACTTTTCGATAGTGCCCACTTTGAAGTAAGGTACTGGCATGGGAGTAAGTGAAGAGGCGGGTGTGGTGCCCCCGCTGCCCGACGTGTTCGCGCAGATGTGCCCCTCGCGCGCCGTCCTGGAGCACGTCACCAGCCGCTGGGGCGTGCTCGTCCTCGCGTCCCTCCTGGAGCGGCCGTACCGCTTCAGCGAGCTGCGCCGCCGCATCGGGGGCGTCAGCGAGAAGATGCTCGCCCAGACCCTCCGGACCCTGGAGCGGGACGGCTTCGTCCACCGCGACGCCAAGCCCGTCATCCCGCCCCGCGTCGACTACGCCCTCACCCCGCTCGGCACCGAGGCCGCCCGCCAGGTCTGGGAGCTCGCCCACTGGAGCGAGCGGCAGGTCGCCGCGGTCCAGGAGGCCCGCGAGCGGTACGACGAGGCGCGTCGCGAAAGTGCCACCGCTCTGTCCCAATGAGGTAGTAGCCACGGTGGGTTGACCCGTCAGGTCGTACGATCTGATCGCCGTTCGGGCAATCCGGTAGGGACCGTGGGGGAACTGTGGCGTACGGGGACCGAAGACTGCTGCGCGCCTGCTGTGCCGTGCTGGTGGGCGGGCTGATCGCGACCGGGTGCGCCGACGGACGCGACGACGGGGCGAAACCCGGCGGCAGGGCGAGTACGGGCGGGGCGTCGGCCCCGGGAAGTACGGCCCCGGCCCCCACCCCCACCCCCACCCCCACCGCGCTCGACTTCACCCCCGACCCGAAACGCGCGCCGAAGACCGCCGCCGACGCCCGGCGACTGGCCCTCGCCGTCGTCGCGGGGCCCGACGCCTGGGGCCCGGACTACGTGAAGCGCACCCCGCACCTGAGCGACCCCGACTACTGGCCCGTGCTCGGGGACGGCTGCTCGTGGGAGACCGGCACCCGGCCCCCCACCGTCCTGCACAGCGTCACTGCCTACAGCGAGGTCCCCGCCGTCGACGGCCGGGGCACCCTCCGGGTCGCCGCCACCGTCACCGTCCACCGCACCGAGGACGACGCCGACTGGGAGATGGCCGGGACCCTGGAGGAGGCGCTCCGCTGCCCGGACCAGAGGCTCCGCGACGGCGAGAGCATCAAGGAGCTCATCTCCCTCGGCAACCCCTTCGGCCTCGGCGGCAACTACACCGCCGCCGACTCCCTCGGCGAGCGCGGCGGCTACTACAACGACGAGTTCCCCGGGAAGCAGTTCTACGGCTGGTACCAGTCGAGGATCGGCCAGGTCACCGTCGCCACCGTCGTCAAGGGCGCCCCGGGCTACAGCGAGGAGACGACCGACACGACGATCGGCACCGTCTCCGCCCAGGTCCAGGCCCTCGTCACCATGCTCGAACGCGTCAAGGACGAGCTGGAGGTCCAGTCATGAGCCCTGTGAACCCGAGGGACGACCGGCAGCCGGGGGCCGGCCGGGGGCCGGAGGGCGACCGTGTGGCGGAGCCGAGCGCCCGCCCGGGGCCGGAGGGCGACCGGGGGCCGGAGACCGGCCGCGCGCCGGAGGATGCCGGCGCGCCGGAAGGCGCCCGGGGGGCGGAGCGGGGCGCCGGCCACGGGCCGCAGGATGCCCGGGAGGCGGACGACGACCGTCCGTCGACGGATGCCCGGGGGCCGGAGACCGGCCGCGCGCCGGAAGGCGCCCGGGTGCCGGAGCCGGGTGTCGGCCACGGGCCGCAGGATGCCCGGGAGGCGGACGACGGCCGTGCGTCGACGGATGCCCGGGGGCCGGAGACCGGCCGCGCGCCGGAGGACGGCCGTGCGGCAGGGCCGGGTGTCGGACACGGGCCGCAGGACGCCCGGGAGGTGGACGACGACCGCGGGCCAGAGACCGGCCGCGCGTCGGAGACCGGCCGCGCGCCGGAGAACACCGGCGAACCGGAAGGCGCCCGAGGGGCGGAGCCGGGCGTCGGCCAGGAGTCGCAGGACGGTCGTGAGCCGGGGGACGGGGCCGGGCCCCGGCCGCCGCGCGATCCCCGGATCGGACCCCTGCCGAGCGTCCCGGCCCGGCCGGGACCCAGGCGGCGCCCCCAGGGCACGGCCGAGTCCGGGCCCGGCCACCAGGCCCCGCCCGCCGCCGGCCCCCGGAACCCGCCCGGGACCGGGGACGGAGCCCACGGCGGAGCCCCCTTCGCCGCCGACCCCCGGAACCCGCCCGGGACCGGGGACGGAGCCCACGGCGGAACCCCCTCCGGTGTCGGGCGGCCGACCCCGCCCGGGGCCGGGCACCAGGAACACCGGCCCCCGCACCCGGCCGGGCCCCCCGCGGGGAACCCCGCAAGGGCCACCCCCGGCGACCTCCACCCCCTCCTCCCCTCCGACCCCTCCCTCATCGCCGGCTACCGGCTGCTCGGGCGGCTCGGAGCCGGTGGCATGGGGGTCGTCTACCTGGGCCGTACGGCCAACGGCGAGCTCGCCGCCGTCAAGGTCACCCACGCCGACCAGGCCGACCAGCCCGACTTCCGGGCCCGGTTCCGCCGCGAGGTCGAGGCCGCCCGCCGGGTCTCCAGCCCCTGGGCCGTCCCCGTCACCGGCGCCGACCCGGACGCCCCCGAGCCCTGGATGGCCACCGCCTTCGTCGCCGGACCCTCCCTCGGCGAGGCCGTCACCGCGCACGGCGCGCTGCCCGAGCGCAGCGTCCGCCTCCTCGGCCGGTCCGTCGCCCGCGCCCTCGCCGCCGTGCACGCGGCCGGCCTCGTCCACCGGGACGTGAAACCGGGGAACGTCCTCCTCGCCGTCGACGGCCCCCGCCTCATCGACTTCGGCATCGCCCGCTCCACCGGCGAGACCGCCCTCACCGCCACCGACATGGTCGTCGGCACCCCCGGCTTCCTCGCCCCCGAGCAGGCCGAGGCCCGCGCCGACGCCGTCGGCCCCGCCGCCGACGTCTTCGCCCTCGGCTGCCTCCTCGCGTACGCGGCGACCGGACGCCCGCCCTTCGGCACCGGCGCCCCGGACGCCCTCCTGTACCGGACCGTCCACGACGAGCCCGACCTCACCGGCGTGCCCGAGGGGCTGCTCGACCTCGTCCGGGCCTGCCTCGCCAAGGATCCCGCCGCCCGGCCGACCGCCGCCGGGATCGGCGTACGGCTCGTCGAGGACGCCCCCGGCGACGCCGCCGAGTGGCTGCCCGCCCCCGTCGTCCGGACCATCGCCGAACGCTCCGCCCGGATGCTCGCCCTGCCCGAGATCGACGCGACCGCGTCCGGCACCGGCCCGGCCCGGCCGCCGAAGCACAGTAGACGCGGCTTCCTGCTCCTCGCCTCCGGCGCCGCCGCCCTCGCCGTCGGCGGCGGCTCCGTCGCCGCCTGGTCGGCCCTCCGGGGCGACGGGGGCGGGAACGACGGCAAGAACCCCCCTCCCCGCACCGCCTGGAAGATCGGCGTCCTCGCCGACCTCTCCGGCCCCGCCAGGGAGATCGGCCGGGCCCAGGAGCGCGGCGCCCGCCTCGCGGTCGAGCAGTTCAACGCCCGCGAGGACAAGCCGTTCGCCCTCGAACTCGCGGTCTCCGACGACCGGGGCGACCGGAACGCCGCCCTCGAAGCGGCCCGCAGGCTCACCACCGACCCCGGCGTCGTCGCCGTCCTCGGCCCCACCTCCGACGCCACCGGACAGGCCGCGCTCCCCGCCTTCGAGGAGGCCGGCCTCCCGCTGCTCACCACCTCGGCCGGTTTCAACCTGTTCACCCTGCGGGACAAGCAGAGCCCGCCCAACGTCACGGTCCTCCGGGCCGTCCCCAACCACCCCATGGGCGGCACGTACCTCGCGTACACCGTCACGCTCCTGCCCACCATCAGGAAGCCCGGAGTCCTCCAGGAGCGCACGGACGACCAGTACAGCTGGCTCCTCGTGCGCGGCGTCCAGTTCGGCTTCGGACAGGCGAAGATCGAGCCGCTCTACCGGGTCGTGCCCGCCCGCGCCCGGGACTACCGCCGGATCCTCGGCGAGATGATCGACGCGGGCATGGACGCGTACGTGCACTGCGGGGTCCGCGGGACCGCCGTCCTCGCCGCCCGCGCCCTCCTCGAACTCGGCTTCACCGGGCCCCGGTTCGGCGGCCAGCACCCCTTCGGGCCCGCCTTCCTGAAGGAGGCCGGGCCCGCCGCCGAGAACTGGTTCTTCGGCGCGCCCGTCCTCGACCCCCTGACCCGCGAGAAGGACACCAAGATCGACGCCGGGGAGCGGCAGAAGGCCGTCGCGTTCGTCGCCGCGCACCGCAAGCGCTACGGCGCCCCTCCCGCGTACTACACGGGCGAGTCGTACGACGTCGTCAACATGGTCCTCGACCAGCTCGCCGCGAACGCGAAGGCGGGCAGGCCCCCGGCCCGCAAGGGCCTCTGGGCGCAGCTCCGGGCGAAGAGGTACGTGGGCGCCATGGGCGGCTACTCCTTCGACGAGTACGGCGACCTCGCCGGCGTCGGCACGTTCGTGCACGGCGTGCAGAACGGCGCCTACAAGTCGCTCGGCGTCGCGCCCTCCACCCCGCAGAACCGGCCGAAGGCCTGACCGCCCGTGCAGCCGCTCCGCAGGACCGACCCGTCCTCGATCGGGGGCCACCGGCTCCTCGGCCGCCTCGGCGCCGGCGGCATGGGCGTGGTCTACCTCGCCCGTACCGCCGGCGGAACGCTCGCCGCGCTCAAGATCATCCGCGCCGAGCACGCCGCCGACCCCGGATTCCGGGAGCGGTTCCGCCGCGAGACCCGGGTCGCCGGGCGGATCACCGGCCGCTGGGTGGTCCGCGTCCTCGGCGCCGACCCGGAGGCCCGGGAGCCGTGGCTGGCGACCGAGTTCGTCCCCGGGCCCTCGCTCGCCGAGGCCGTCGGGCTGCACGGAGCCCTGCCCGAGCCGACCGTACGGGCCCTGGGCGCCCGGCTCGCCGCCGCGCTCGCCGACGTGCACGCGGCGGGCCTCGTCCACCGGGACGTCAAGCCGGGGAACGTCCTCCTCGCCCTCGACGGCCCCCGCCTCATCGACTTCGGCATCGCCCGCTCCGCCGGGGCGACCGCGCTGACCGCCACGGACGCGATGATCGGCACCCCCGGCTTCCTCGCCCCCGAACAGGCCCGCGTCGGCGCCGCGGACGAGGTCGGCCCGGCCGCCGACGTCTTCTCGCTCGGCTGCGTCCTCGCGTACGCCCTCACCGGGGAACGCCCCTTCGGCACGGGCGCGGTGGCCGCCGTCGTCTACCGCACCGTCCACGAGGAGCCGGACCTCCGCGGGGTCCCGGACACGATCCTGCCCCTGGTCGCGGCCTGCCTGGCGAAGGACCCGGCGGCCCGCCCCACGGCCGCGCAGGTGCGAGCCGCCCTCGGGGAGGCCGGCGGACCGGCGGGGGACTGGCTGCCGCCCGGCCTGCCCGCGCTCATCGCGCAGCGGTCCTCGCGCGTCCTCGACCTGCCGGCCCCCGAACCGACCCTGCTCGCGGCCCCCGAAGCCCCCACGGGGGTCTCGCGCCGCCGCGTCCTGGCGGCCGGCTCGGCGGCGGCCGTCGTCGGAGCGGGCGGCCTGACCGCCTGGCTCCTCGGCCGGGGCCCCGCCGGGAAGGGCACGGGGACGGGCGCCGCCCTCCCCGCGTACACGATCGGCGTCCTCACCGATCTGAGCGGCCCCACCAGGGCGGCCGGGCGGGCGCAGGAACGCGGCGCCCGGCTGGCCGTGGAGACCTTCAACGCCCGCCCGGACCGCACCTTCGACGTGGTCCTGCGGACGCTGGACGACGGCGGTCAGGGCGCGCGCGCCACGGCCGCCGCCCGCACCCTCCTCAAGGACGAGAGGCTCGTCGGCGTCGTCGGCCCGACGACCGTCCCGAGCGTCACCGCCGCCGTGGCCGAACTCGTCGACCACTCCGTCCCCCTGGTGAGCGTCCTCGCCGCCGTCCCGAACGGCATCTCGGTGGACGGCCAGACCACCAAGCGCACCTACTTCGAACCCCGCCCCTCGCCGGACTCGATGGTCGTCCCGTTCGCCCGCTACCTCTCCGAGCGCGAGGTCGTCCGCACCGCCGTCGTGGAGGACCGCGACGGCGGCCGGTCCACCTGGTTCGCGGTCAACAGCCTCAAGAAGACCCCGCCCTCGCAGGCCCAGGGCGGACGGGCGACCTCCCACCCGGTCGAGGCGGACAGCGAGGACTTCGCCGCCGCCGTACGGGACGCCCTCGCGACGGACCCGCAGGGCGTGATGTACGTGGGGACCTCACCGCGCCGGGCCGCCCTCTGCGCCCTGGCCCTGCGCGACCAGGGCTTCCGGGGCCCCTGCGGCAGCATCGAACAGCCCTTCGCGCAGGAGTTCCTCGACCTCGCGGGCCCGGCGGCCGAGGGCTGGTACTTCGGCACGTCCCACGTCGACCCGGACGGCCTCCCGAAGGCGAAGGCCTTCGCCGCCGCCTACCGGAAGCGCTGGGGACTGCCCGCCACCATCCCCGTCGACCCGTACGCCACGGAGGCGTACGACGCCGTCAACTGGACGCTCCAGGCACTGGGCACGACGGTCGGCAACCACTCCGAGTCGGTGGCCTCCGGCGTCTCCAACGGCCTCCGGCAGACCCCCTACAAGGGTCTCGCCAAGACCTACTCCTCGGCGGGCAGGGAGAGCGTCGCCGCGAGCCTCGTCGGCCTCTTCCTCTGGCAGGTGAGGAACGGGAAGCCGCACTTCCTGGGGGATTTCGCGGACGCGGCGGTGGCGGAGGCGAAGAGGACGAAGAGGACGTGAGGGGGGCGGGCCCGCGAGGACCCGCCCTCCTTCCGCACCTTCGTGTCAGTCGTTGACGGTCCAGGTGTCGTTGCCGGTGAGGAGTCGGGTGAGGTCGCCCTTGCCGTGTTGGTGGACGGCGGTGTCGAGTTGGTG
>NZ_JBIVSC010000024.1:0-78300 GCF_044756005.1 Streptomyces sp. NPDC092045
CCTTCGAGGGCCTGCGCCTGATGGACGCCCTCATCGCCGTCAAACGCGGCGTCCCCGGCGCGAGCCTGCCCGAGCTCAAGCAGCGCCGGGTCCCCCAGCGGGACACGGCCGCCCTCCAGGTCACCGAGCCCCAGGAGAGCGGCGGGCGCAGTGATGTCGCCGTCGACAACCCGGTCCCGACCCCGCCGTTCTGGGGCACCCGCGTGGTCAAGGGCATCC
Organism: Streptomyces sp. NPDC092045; assembly: GCF_044756005.1. Classification (NCBI taxonomy): domain Bacteria; kingdom Bacillati; phylum Actinomycetota; class Actinomycetes; order Kitasatosporales; family Streptomycetaceae; genus Streptomyces; species Streptomyces sp. NPDC092045. Next base: position 220 of record NZ_JBIVSC010000024.1, read on the forward strand.
CGCTCAAGGACTACGCGTCCTGGCTGGACGAGGACGCCCTGTTCAAGGGCCAGTGGGGGCTGAAGCAGAACCGGGCCGGCGACGGACCGGCCTACGAGGAGCTGGTGGAGAGCGAGGGCCGGCCCCGGCTGCGCGGCTGGCTGCAAAAGCTGCACACCGACAACCTCCTGGAGGCGGCCGTCGTGCACGGCTACTTCCCCTGCGTGGCCAAGGGCGACGACCTGATCATCCTCGACGAGGACGGCAACGAACGTACCCGCTTCTCCTTCCCGCGCCAGCGCCGGGGCCGCCGCCTGTGCCTGGCGGACTTCTTCCGCCCCGAGGAGTCCGGCGAGACCGACGTCGTCGGCCTCCAGGTCGTCACCGTCGGCTCGAAGATCGGCGAGGCCACCGCCAAGCTCTTCGCCTCCGACTCCTACCGCGACTACCTCGAACTCCACGGCCTCTCCGTCCAGCTCGCCGAGGCCCTCGCCGAGTACTGGCACGCCCGCGTCCGCGCCGAACTCGGCTACGCCGGCGAAGACCCCACGGACGTCGAGGACATGTTCGCGCTGAAGTACCGCGGCGCCCGCTTCTCCCTGGGATACGGGGCCTGCCCCGACCTGGAGGACCGCGCCAAGATCGCGGACCTCCTCAAGCCCGAACGCATCGGCGTCCACCTCTCCGAGGAGTTCCAGCTCCACCCCGAACAGTCCACCGACGCCATCGTCCTCCACCACCCGGAGGCGAAGTACTTCAACGCGCGGTGACCGCGAGCTGACCCGGCGTCGTCGACCGGCGCGTAAAGGGGCGCGTTTCCGGTGATCGGGACGTACACTTGTCCGTCCAGCAGGCCGGCCATCCTCCCGTACGGCGAGGAAGGCCGGCCTTCTCGTCCCTTCATGGAGGTGTGCCGGATGACCAGTACGGTTCCCGCGTCCCTGTTCCGTACGAACGGCAGCTCCGCCCTGCAGGCGGTCTTCCTCGACATGGACGGGACCCTCGTCGACACGGAGGGCTTCTGGTGGGACGCGGAGGTCGAGGTCTTCGCCGACCTCGGACACCGGCTCGACGAGGCCTGGCGGGACGTGGTGGTCGGCGGGCCGATGACCCGCAGCGCCGGCTACCTCATCGAGTCCACCGGCGCCGACATCACCCTTCCGGAGCTGACCGTCCTCCTCAACGAGAAGTTCGAGCAGCGCATCGAGCGGGGCGTCCCGCTCATGCCCGGCGCCGAGCGGCTCCTCGCCGAGCTGGCCCGGCACTCCATCCCCACGGCCCTGGTCTCCGCCTCGCACCGCCGGATCATCGACCGGGTCCTCGCCTCGCTGGGCCGCGACCGCTTCTCCCTCACCGTCGCGGGCGACGAGGTCGTACGGACCAAGCCGCACCCCGAGCCGTACCTGACGGCCGCCCGGGGAGTCGGGGCCGATCCCACGCTCTGCGCCGTCGTCGAGGACACGGCGACCGGTGTCGCGGCGGCGGAGGCGGCGGGCTGCCGGGTCGTCGCCGTGCCCTCCGTCACCCCGATCGCCCCCTCCCCGGGCCGGGTCGTCGTGCGCTCGCTCGAAGAGGTCGACGTGCCCTTTCTCCGCACATTGATCACGGGAATCTGAGCTTTCACTGAGCTTTCCCGCAGGAAAACGATCAGGCCATTTGCCGAAAAGGCCTCCGCGTGACCTTGGTCACCCAGAGTGCCGAACGGCGGGTGGCCCGTCTTCGTTCCCCGTCCGGAATGCGTGCGTTTCGGTATCCCCATGTGCCCCGATTCGCTCGCGACCGTCCGCATCGTCCGGCGCATGACTATCGAGCCGCACGCATTCATGATCACTGTGCGATTACCCCTCCCCCCGGCGGTGGTCCGGCAATAGGGGCGCGGCCCACTAATCTTTCGCGAGTACTTCGCCGCATAACCGCGTGCACCGGCGCACACCCAAGTCGCCGTGAACACAGGACCGATCGCAACACCCGGCCCGATCGCTCCCGCCCCGACCGGGCGGCAGGCGGCGGAGTGTCACTGACCGCTGCAACCCAGTGCCGGATGAGGAGATCGTCCCTGATGAACCGCAAGACCCTGGTGCTCCCGGCCGTGGCCGGCCTGCTCGCCCCCCTTCTCGCCGCCTGCGGCGGATCCGAGGGCGACCGGGCCATCGTGGTCGGCACCACGGACCAGTTCATCGCGACCGAGGACGCCCCCGCCCCCCTCGACCCTGCCTACGCCTACGACACCGGCGCCTGGAACATCCTGCGGCAGACCGTCCAGACCCTGCTGCACGTGCCCCGCGAGGGCGGCGAGCCCGTCCCCGAGGCGGCCGAGAGCTGCGGCTTCTCCGACAAGGCCAGCGAGAGCTACCGCTGCACGCTCCGCGCCGGCCTCACCTTCGCCGACGGCACCCCGATCACCGCCGAGGACGTCAAGTACTCCATCGAGCGCGTCCTGAAGATCAAGTCGGACAACGGAACGGCCGCCCTCCTCTCGAACGTCGACACCGTCGAGACCCAGGGCGCCGACGGGATCGTCTTCCACCTCAAGACCCCCGACGCCACCTTCCCGTACAAGCTCTCCACCCCGGTCGCCGGCATCCTCAGCAAGGACAAGTACGCCGCCGACGGGCTCCGCGACGGCTTCGACGTCGACGGCTCGGGCCCATACACCATGAAGGTCGAGCGCGAGGGCGAGAAGGTCGGCCGCTTCGTCTTCACCAAGAACCCGAAGTACAAGGGCGACATCACCCTGCGCAACGACAGGGTCGAACTGCGCCCCTTCGCCGACTCGACCGCGATGGGCAAGGCCCTGGAGAGCAAGGACATCGACATGATGGCCCGCTCCCTGTCGCAGAAGCAGATCAAGGACCTCGCCGAGACGCCCAAGGAGGGCATCAAGACGGTCGAGGTCCCCGGTCTGGAGATCCGCTACCTCGGCTTCAACACCAAGGCCCCCTCCGTCGAGCAGAAGGCCGTGCGCCAGGCGATGGCCGCCGTCGTCGACCGGGGCGCCCTGGTCAACCTCGTCTACGGCCCCACCGCCCAGCCGCTCTACTCGCTGATCCCCTCCAGCATCACCGGCCACGCCACCCCCTTCTTCGACGCCTACGGGGAGCCCGACGCCGACCGGGCCGCCCAGATCCTCAAGAAGGCGGGCATCAAGACCCCGGTCAAGGTGACCCTGAACTACACCACCGACCACTACGGCGCCGAGACCGCCCAGGAATTCGAGGCGCTCGGCAAGCAGCTCACCGCCAGCGAGCTCTTCGACGTCACCCTCAAGGGCGCCGAGTGGTCCACCTTCCGCACCGCCCAGAAGCGCGGCGACTACGCCGTCTACGGCCTCGGCTGGTTCCCCGACTACCCGGACCCGGACAACTACATCGCGCCCTTCCTGGACAGCGACAACTTCCTCAACACCCCGTACGTGAACAAGGTCGTCCGCGACCAGCTCATCCCGCGCTCGCGCCGCCAGGCCGACCGCACCGCCGCGGCCCCCGTCTACGCGCAGATCCAGAAGATCGTCGCCGAGGACGTCCCCGTCCTGCCCCTGTGGCAGGGCAAGCAGTACGTTGCCGCCCGCAACGACCTCAGCGGAGTCGAGTACGCGCTCAACACCTCCTCCGACCTGCTGCTCTGGGAACTGGGTCGCGGCACCGCCTGACCCCTTCGTTGTCCCGGCCGCGCGCCCGCGCGGCCGGTCATGGCAAGAGATCAAGAGGCACGACTGTGAAGGCACACAACAAGTGGCTGACGGCACCGCTCGCCGCCGGCCTGTCCGCCGCCCTCCTCAGCGGCTGCGGCACCGAACAGGGCGGCGGCTCCGGCGGCACCGGTGACGGCATACGCGTCGGCATGTCCGACGAGATCCTCGCCACCGACCCGGCGGCCGGCTACGACCCCGGCTCCTGGCTGCTCTTCAACAACGTCTTCCAGTCGCTCCTCGCCTTCCCCAAGGGCGGCCTCGAACCCGAGCCCGAGGCCGCCGACGAGTGCGCCTTCTCCGCCGGCAGCAAGGTCTACACCTGCACCCTGCGGGACGGCCTGACCTTCTCCAACGGCAACAAGCTCACCTCGGAGGACGTCAAGTACTCCTTCGAGCGGGCCATCAGGATCGCCGACCCGAACGGCCCGGCGCCCCTGCTCTCCACCATCGCCGCCATCGAGACCCCCGACGAGAAGACCGTCGTCTTCCGCCTCAAGGTCCCCGACGCCACCTTCCCCAGCAAGATCGCCTCCGGTGCCGGCTCCATCGTCGACCACCGCGAGTACCCCGCCGACGCCCTGCGCACCGACGGCAAGGCGACCGGCTCCGGCCCGTACAGGCTGGACACCCTCAGCGACACCGAGGCCACCTTCTCCGCCAACTCCGGCTACCACGGCAACGCCAAGCCCAAGAGCGACGCGGTCACCCTCAAGCTCTACCGCGGCGACCGCTCCGCCCTCGCCAAGGCCTTCGCCGACGGCCAGATCGACGTGGCCTACCGAGGCCTCTCCGCCGACGACATCGCCACCCTGGAGACCTCCGACACCACCGGAGACCGGGGCATCGAGGTCGTCCAGGGCAGCAGCGCCGAGGTCCAGCACCTCGTCTTCAACATGAAGGACCCGGTCGTCGGCAAGCTCGGCGTCCGGCAGGCCATCGCCCACCTCGTCGACCGCGAGGCGCTCGTCGAGGACGTCTACAAGTCGACCGCCACCCCGCTCTACTCGATCGTCCCGGCGGGCATCAACGGCCACAACACCGCCTTCTACGACACCTACGGCTCCCCCGACGTGGCCAAGGCGAAGAAGGCCCTGCGCGGGGCCGGCGTCACCGACAAGGTGAAGCTCACCCTCTGGTCCACCCCCAGCCGCTACGGCCCGGCCACCGACCAGGAGCTCAAGGCCATCGCCGGCCAGCTCAACGCCAGCGGCCTCTTCGACGCCGACGTCAAGTCCGTAGCCTTCGAGGAGTACGAGAAGGACATCGCGGCCGGCAAGTACGGCGTCTACGTCAAGGGCTGGGTCCCCGACTACCCCGACGCCGACAACTTCACCGCCCCCTTCTTCGGCGAGGGCAACGTCCTCGGCAACCACTACGAGAACAAGACCGTCACCGGCGACCTCCTCCCGAAGACGGCCGCCGCGGCCGACCGCGCCGGCACCGCCGACGAGTACGTGAGGATCCAGAACATCGTCGCCGGGGAACTGCCCCTGCTCCCCCTCTGGCAGGGCAAGCAGTACGCCGTCTCCCGCACCGGCGTCACCGGCCTCGAATGGACCCTCGACGCCTCGACCGTCTTCCGCTTCTGGGAGCTCCGCAAGAGCTGACGCGGACGACGTCCCTCCCCCACGACGAGAGGGGCCCGGCGCACCCGCGCCGGGCCCCTCTGTCGCTCCCGGGACCGCTACTGGTTGCCGCCGGGCCGCACCAGACCGCTCTCGTACGCGTACACCGCCGCCTGCACCCGGTCCCGCAGCCGCAGCTTCGTCAGCACGTGCCCCACGTGGGTCTTCACCGTCGTCTCGCTGACGAACAGGTCAGCGGCGATCTCCGCGTTCGACAGGCCGCGCGCCACCAGCTTCAGCACCTCCACCTCGCGGTCGGTCAGGGTGCCGAGCGTGTCCGGAACCTGCTCCTCGCCCGTCGGCAGGTGCGCCGAGTACTTGTCGAGCAGCCGGCGCGTGATCGACGGCGCCAGCATCGCCTCGCCCGCGGCCACCACCCGGATCGCCTGCACCAGCTCGTTCGCCGGGGCGTCCTTCAGGAGGAAGCCGCTCGCACCGGCCCGCAGCGCCTCCACCACGTACTCGTCCAGGTCGAAGGTGGTCAGGACCAGCACCTTCGCCGGACCGTCCCGCCCCGGCCCCGTGATCTGCCGGGTCGCCTCCACCCCGTCCATCCGCGGCATCCGGATGTCCATCAGCACCACGTCCGGCTGGAGGGCGCGCACCTGCTCCTGCGCCTGGAGACCGTCCCCGGCCTCACCCACCACCGCGATGTCCTGCTCCGCCTCCAGAATCATCCGGAAGCCGGTGCGCAGCAGCGGCTGATCGTCGACCAGGAGGACGCGGATCGTCACAAGGGCTCCTTCACGGGGCTGGGCTCACGGTGTTCACGGGCCGGACCGCGCGGAGCGGACCGGCCCCCGGGATGCGGGCGGACCCCTACGGCGCGGGCGGGGCCGGGTCCATTCTGCCCTGCCCGGATTCGCCCGACTCCGGCGGCCGCACCGAGACGATCTCCAGCGGATAGGCCGGGGGAGTGCCGCCGAACTCCGGACAGACCGCCCGGTGGTCGCACCAGCCGCACAGCTTCGTCGGCCGCGGCCGCCAGTCGCCCGTCTCCGTCGCCAGCCGGATCGCCTCCCACAGCGCGAGCAGCCTCCGCTCCACCCGCAGCAGGTCCGCCTCCACCGGGTCGTACGTCAGCACCTCCCCGCTGCCCAGGTACACCAGCTGGAGCCGCCTCGGGACCACGCCCCTCAGCCGCCGGACCACGAGCGCGTAGAAGGTCATCTGGAACAGCGCGCCGTCCCGGTACTCCGGCCGGGGCGCCTTGCCCGTCTTGTAGTCGACGATCCGCACGTCGCCCGAGGGCGCCACGTCGATCCGGTCGATCACCCCGCGCAGCCGCAGCCCCGAGTCCAGCTCCGTCTCCACGAACAGCTCGCGCTCGGCCGGCTCCAGGCGCGTCGGGTCCTCCAGCGTGAACCACCGCTCGACCAGCCGCTCCGCCTCGCCCAGCCAGCCCGCCAGCCGCTCCCCGTCCGGATCCTCCGCGAACAGCTCGCCCAGCTCCGGCTTCGACGCCAGGAGCCGCTCCCACTGCCCCGGCACCATCGCCTTCGCCTTCGGCGCCGTCCGCTCCGCCGCCGGATCGTCGAAGAGCCGCTCGAGCACGGCGTGCACCAGCGTGCCCCGGGTCGCCGCCGGACTCGGCTTCTCCGGCAGCCGGTCGATCACCCGGAACCGGTACAGCAGCGGACACTGCATGAAATCGCTCGCCCGCGAGGGCGACAACGACATGGGCGGCCTCGGCTCCACCGGCACCCGCTCGCTCGTACTCATGACCCCGACCCTACGACCCGCGACCGACAACCGGCCGAATACCATCGACCCGGGACCCCGTCGCACTGCATGATCGAACCGTGACGCACCGACGCGGGTCACACCGGCGCGACGAAAGGAACCCGTGAACCAGGACGAGCCCAAGCCGCAGCGGACCGAGGAGCCCGGCGGAGGCATCCTCATGGGCCGCCCCTTCGGCGTGCCCGTCTACGTCGCCCCCAGCTGGTTCCTGGTCGCAGCCCTCATCACCTGGGTCTTCGGCGACCAGATCGAACGCGTCCTGCCCGAGCTCGGCGCCGCCCGCTACCTCGTCTCGCTCTTCTTCGCGGTGGCCTTCTACGCCTCCGTGCTCGTCCACGAGCTGGCCCACACGATCGCCGCGCTCCGCTTCAAGCTGCCCGTGCGCCGCATCCAGCTCCAGTTCTTCGGCGGCGTCTCCGAGATCGAGAAGGAGAGCGAGACCCCCGGACGCGAGTTCGTCCTCGCCTTCGTCGGCCCCCTCCTCTCCCTCGTCCTCGCCGGCCTGTTCTACCTCTCCCTGTACGCCGTCGAACCCGGCACCGTCCCCGGCGTCCTCCTCGCCGGCCTGATGATCTCCAACCTGATCGTCGCCGTCTTCAACCTGCTCCCCGGCCTCCCGCTCGACGGCGGCCGGATGCTCCGCGCCGTCATCTGGAAGATCACCGGCAAGCCCATGAGCGGCACCGTCGCCGCCGCCTGGGTCGGCCGCGCCCTCGCCGTCCTCGTCCTCGTCGGCCTGCCCCTGCTGACCCGCACCGGGCTCCTCGGCAACTCCACCGAGGACATCAGCGGCTTCGACACCGTCACCGACGCCCTGCTCGCCGCGATCCTCGCCGCGATCATCTGGACCGGCGCCGGCAACAGCCTCCGCATGGCCCGGCTGCGCGAGCACCTGCCCCAGCTCGGCGCCCGCTCCCTCACCCGGCGCGCCATCCCCGTGGAGCCCGTCACCCCGCTCTCCGAGGCCCTCCGCCGCGCCAACGAGTCGGGCGCCCGCGCGCTGGTCGTCGTCGACGGCACCGGCGAGCCCACCGGCATCGTCCGCGAGGCCGCCATCGCCGCCGTGCCCCAGCACCGGCGCCCCTGGGTCGCGGTCAGCACCCTCGCCCAGGACCTCGCCGACGGCATGCGGGTCCCGGCCGAGCTCACCGGACAGCCCCTCCTCGACCACCTCCGCGCCAGCCCGGCCACCGAGTACCTGGTCGTCGAGGAGACCGGCGAGATCTACGGCGTCCTCTCCACGGCGGATGTCGAACGGGCCTTCGTGAAGGCCATGGCCCGCCCCGGTTCCTGACCCCGGTACGCGGCTCTCCGGCCCGGAAGCCCTTGATAAGGTGCTCGTATGTCCGAACCGACCGGTGCCGCCCGCCGACGCGGGCCCTTCAAGGTCGGGGACCAGGTTCAGCTGACCGACCCCAAGGGCCGTCACTACACGTTCACGCTCGAAGAGGGAAAGAACTTCCACACCCACAAGGGTTCTTTCCCGCACGACGAACTGATCGGCGCCCCCGAGGGCAGCGTTGTCCGCACCACCGGAAACGTCGCCTACCTCGCGCTGCGCCCCCTGCTCCCCGACTACGTCCTGTCCATGCCCCGCGGCGCCGCCGTGGTCTACCCCAAGGACGCGGGGCAGATCCTGGCCTTCGCCGACATCTTCCCCGGCGCACGCGTCGTGGAGGCCGGGGTGGGCTCGGGATCGCTGAGCAGCTTCCTCCTGCGCGCCATCGGCGACAGCGGCATGCTGCACTCCTACGAGCGCCGCGAGGACTTCGCCGAGATCGCGAAGGGCAACGTCGAGCGCTACTTCGGCGGCCCCCACCCCGCGTGGCAGCTCACCGTCGGCGACCTCCAGGACAACCTGTCCGACACCGACGTCGACCGCGTCATCCTGGACATGCTGGCCCCCTGGGAGTGCCTGGAGGCCGTCTCCAAGGCCCTCGTCCCCGGCGGCATCCTCTGCTGCTACGTGGCGACGACCACCCAGCTCGCGCGCACCGTGGAGTCCATCCGCGAGTTCGGCTGCTACGCCGAGCCGCAGCCCTGGGAGTCCATGATCCGCAACTGGCACGTGGAGGGCCTCGCCGTCCGCCCGGACCACCGCATGATCGGCCACACCGGCTTCCTCGTCACCGCCCGCCGCCTCGCGGACGGGGTCGAGCCCCCGATGCGCCGCCGCCGCCCCGCCAAGGGCGCCTACGGCGAGGACTACGAGGGCCCCAACAAGGGCTGACGTCCCGACATCCGCGGCACGCCGCCGCCGAGTTCCCGCCCGCGGGAGGAACTCGGCGGCGGCGTCCTCGCGTTCGAGGCGTTCGGGTCCACCGGGAAGGCGTTCGGCGCGCGCGGGAAACGGCCCGGGGCCCCGGAGGGGCGGCCGTCCGCCGCTCACCCCCACGTGTTCCGTCCCCCTGTGACGTGTGGCACGATGCCGGAAACCTCCGCCGCCGCACCACCCCGTAGGAGACGTCTCGCGTGCAGCTCCCCGCCGCCCCGGACCTCACCGACCTCGCGCACACCCACGCCGGGCCGATGCACTGGCTGGCCACCGCCACCGCGACCGCCGCGGTCGTCGCCCTCGCGGGTCTCCTCCAGCCCGGCCCCGCCGGAACCGCCACCACCGCGACCGCCGCCGCCCCGCGCCCGGCGGCCGCCCCCGAGGCCGCTTCGGCCGCCTATCCCCTGGAGTGCGCGGGAGGCCCCCACACGGTCGCCAGGCGGGTCTCCGGGGACCTCGACGGCGACGGGAACCCCGAGACCGTTGCGGTCGTGCACTGCGAAGCCGGCTCCGGCACCCCGCCGAGCGGCATCTACGTCCTCACCCGCGGCGAGGGGGCGGGCGCACCCGCGCGCGTGGTCGCCACGCTCGTCGCACCGGAGCAGCACAAGAGCGTCACCGAGCTCGCCGTGCGCGACGGGGCGGTGCTCGCCACCCTCCTCGGCTACTCGTCCTTCGACGTGCCCCGCTGCTGCCCGGACGAGAAGGAGCAGGTCAGCTGGCGCTGGCGGGGCGGAGCCTTCGTCCGAGCCGGCCAGGAGGCGGCGCGGAGCGCCTGACCCGTCACTCCGCGTCGGGGCCGTACACCTCGACCTTGTCCGCGACCCGGCGCACGTGGATGCAGTCGCCCGGGCACTCCTTCGCGGAGTCCACGACGTCCTGGAGCAGCGGCAGCGGCACCGGGGTGGTGGCGCCGGTGTCCTGGAGGAGTTCGTCGTCGGGGCTCTTCACATAAGCGAGCCCGTCGATGTCCAGCTCGAAGACCTCGGGAGCGTACTGCGCGCAGATCCCGTCCCCGGTGCACAGGTCCTGGTCGATCCAGACCTCCAGGGCCTCGCCGGCGCCCGTCGCCGGGGCCTCGTCCTGCACGGTCATATCTCCTGCCGTTTCTGCTTCGCGCGTTAAGTCGGGCCACCCGTGGCGGGTGTTGGCCAATGACGACGATACAACCGCCCGCTTTCAGACGGTGAAGGGTGGGTATTCACCTGGCGAGAGGGGAAGCGCAAGGGTGAAGATCGGACACACCTCGGAGTCTTTTTGATCTAGGGGTTTCAATCACCACCCACGCAGGTAGGGTCAGGAAGCGTCCAGCTCCCCTTGGAGGAGGTGAGGACCGTGGCAGCCCACGACGACGACATCAACCGCGGCATCCGGCCGGGACGAGGGTCTGAGGACCCCGCCGGTCAGGTTGCCTATCTCGAGCAGGAAATCGCCGTCCTGCGCCGCAAGCTCGCCGACTCTCCGCGCCACACGAGGATTCTCGAAGAGCGGATCGTCGAGCTGCAGACCAACCTGGCCGGCGTGTCCGCGCAGAACGAACGTCTGGCGAACACGCTCCGTGAGGCCCGCGACCAGATCGTGGCCCTCAAGGAGGAGGTCGACCGGCTCGCGCAGCCGCCGGCCGGCTTCGGTGTCTTCCTGCAGGCCAACGAGGACGGCACGTGCGACATCTTCACAGGTGGCCGCAAGCTCCGGGTGAACGTCAGCCCGAGCATCGAGCTCGAAGAGCTCAGGCGAGGCCAGGAGGTCATGCTCAACGAAGCGCTCAACGTGGTCGAGGCCATGGAGTTCGAGCGCGCCGGCGACATCGTCACCCTCAAGGAGATCCTCGAGGACGGCGAGCGCGCCCTGGTGGTCGGGCACACGGACGAGGAGAGGGTGGTGAGGCTCGCCGAGCCCCTGCTGGACGTCACCATCCGCTCCGGCGACGCCCTGCTGCTCGACCCCAGGTCCGGCTACGTCTACGAGGTGGTCCCCAAGAGCGAGGTCGAAGAGCTCGTCCTCGAAGAGGTCCCGGACGTCGACTACGAGAAGATCGGCGGCCTGGGCAACCAGATCGAGCTGATCCGCGACGCGGTCGAGCTCCCGTACCTCTACCCGGACCTCTTCAAGGAGCACGAGCTGCGGCCGCCGAAGGGCATCCTGCTCTACGGCCCGCCCGGCTGTGGCAAGACGCTGATCGCCAAGGCCGTGGCCAACTCCCTGGCCAAGAAGGTCGCCGAGGTGACCGGTCAGCCCGCGGGGAAGTCCTACTTCCTCAACATCAAGGGCCCCGAGCTCCTCAACAAGTACGTCGGCGAGACCGAGCGGCACATCCGCCTCGTCTTCCAGCGCGCGCGGGAGAAGGCGAGCGAGGGCACCCCCGTCATCGTCTTCTTCGACGAGATGGAATCCCTCTTCCGCACCCGCGGATCCGGTGTCAGCTCGGACGTGGAGAACACCATCGTCCCGCAGCTCCTCGCCGAGATCGACGGCGTGGAGGGCCTGGAGAACGTCATCGTCATCGGCGCCTCCAACCGCGAGGACATGATCGACCCCGCGATCCTGCGGCCCGGTCGGCTCGACGTCAAGATCAAGATCGAGCGTCCGGACGCGGAGGCGGCGAAGGACATCTTCGCGAAGTACCTCACGGGCAACCTGCCGCTGCACGAGGACGACGTCTCCGAGCACGCCGGCTCCAAGGCCGCCGCCGCCCACGGAATGATCCAGTCCGTCGTCGAGCAGATGTACGCGGAATCCGAGGAGAACCGCTTCCTCGAAGTCACGTACGCCAACGGCGACAAGGAAGTCCTTTACTTCAAGGACTTCAACTCCGGCGCGATGATCCAGAACATCGTCGACCGGGCGAAGAAGATGGCCATCAAGGCCTTCCTCGACCACAACCAGAAGGGCATCCGGGTCTCCCACCTCCTCCAGGCCTGCGTGGACGAGTTCAAGGAGAACGAGGACCTGCCCAACACCACCAACCCGGACGACTGGGCCCGGATCTCCGGAAAGAAGGGCGAGCGGATCGTGTTCATCCGCACCCTCGTCACCGGAAAGCAGGGCGCGGACACCGGACGCTCCATCGACACGGTGGCCAATACCGGTCAGTACCTGTAGAACGCCCGCCGGCTGCGGATGTCCGGAAACCGGGCGTCCGCAGCCGACGCATTCCACCCGGAATTTCTCCCGGCACCACGGGGAAATACCGCATCTTGTCTCCCCACCAGCGTGGAGCCGATCTAGGCTCTTCGGTACCGCCGAGTCGCGCACAGTGAGCGCCGCCGGGCAAGGAGGGCCGCATGACCGTACGGCGAGTAATGGGCATCGAGACGGAGTACGGGATCTCCGTCCCGGGACACCCGAACGCCAATGCCATGCTCACCTCGTCCCAGATCGTCAACGCCTACGCGGCGGCGATGCACCGGGCGCGCCGCGCCCGCTGGGACTTCGAGGAGGAGAACCCGCTGCGGGACGCCCGCGGCTTCGACCTCGCCCGCGAGGTGGCCGACTCCAGCCAGCTCACCGACGAGGACATCGGCCTCGCCAACGTGATCCTCACCAACGGGGCCCGCCTCTACGTGGACCACGCCCACCCGGAGTACAGCTCCCCGGAAATCACCAACCCGCGCGACGCCGTCCTCTGGGACAAGGCCGGCGAGCGGATCATGGCGGAGGCCGCCGAGCGCGCCGCCCAGCTCCCCGGGGCCCAGCCCATCCACCTGTACAAGAACAACACCGACAACAAGGGCGCGTCCTACGGCACGCACGAGAACTACCTGATGAAGCGGGAGACCCCCTTCTCGGACATCGTGCGCCACCTCACCCCCTTCTTCGTCTCCCGCCAGGTCGTGACCGGCGCGGGACGGGTCGGCATCGGCCAGGACGGGCGGGAGCACGGCTTCCAGATCAGCCAGCGCGCCGACTACTTCGAGGTCGAGGTGGGCCTGGAGACCACCCTCAAACGGCCCATCATCAACACCCGGGACGAGCCGCACGCCGACGCCGAGCGCTACCGCCGGCTGCACGTCATCATCGGCGACGCGAACCTCTCGGAGATCTCGACCTACCTCAAGCTGGGCACCACCGCGCTGGTCCTGTCGATGATCGAGGACGGCTTCATCACCGTCGACCTCGCCGTCGACCAGCCGGTGCGCACCCTCCACCACGTCTCGCACGACCCCTCCCTCCAGTACCTGGTCACGCTCCGCAGCGGCCGGACGCTCACCGCGGTGCAGCTCCAGATGGAGTACTTCGAGCTGGCCAGGAAGTACGTCGACGAGCGGTACGGCACCGACGCGGACGAGCAGACCAAGGACGTCCTGGCGCGCTGGGAGGACACCCTCAACCGGCTGGAGAACGACCCCATGAGCCTGGCCGGCGAGCTCGACTGGATCGCCAAGCGGGAGCTCATGGAGGGCTACCGTCGCCGCGACGGCCTGGACTGGGACGCCGCCCGGCTGCACCTGGTGGACCTCCAGTACGCGGACGTGCGGCCCGACAAGGGCCTCTACAACCGTCTGGCGGCCCGCGGGCGCATGAAGCGGCTCCTGGACGAGGCCGAGGTGGAGCGGGCCGAGACGACGCCTCCGGAGGACACCCGGGCCTACTTCCGGGGCCGCTGTCTGGAGCAGTACGCCGACGACGTCGCCGCGGCCTCCTGGGACTCGGTGATCTTCGACCTGCCGGGCCGGGACTCGCTCCAGCGGGTCCCGACCCTGGAGCCCCTCCGGGGCACCAAGGCGCACGTGAAATCGCTCCTGGACCGCTGTCGGACGGCGGAGGAGCTGGTGCGCGTGCTCTCGGGCGACTGAACCGGGAGCCCGGCACAAGCCTGAAATGCCCCGGCGCTGGGAATCATGGAATCAGCGCCCGGGCGTTGTGGAAACCACGAGGCCGAAGTCGGACCCGACCTATAGGGTCTGATCTTGCAAGGACTCAACCGAGCGGGCCGATTCGAGCGGGGTGAGGGATATGGCGACCAAGGACACCGGCGGCGGACAGCAGAAGGCGACGCGCTCCACGGAGGAGGTCGAGGAGACCACCACGGAGGCGAACTCCGACCTCCAGGAGCGCCAGGAGAAGCTGAGCGAGGACGTGGACTCCGTCCTGGACGAGATCGACGACGTCCTGGAGGAGAACGCCGAGGACTTCGTTCGGTCGTTCGTGCAGAAGGGCGGCGAGTAGCCGCCTCCCGCACCTGTCGTCCTCCGTCCCCGGAGCCCCGGAGAAAGCCGCGGGCCCGGGGACGGGTGACAGGCCGTGGCACGGGTAAGGTCCGTGCACAGCAAGCAAGATCGGCCCGCGCTCCGCACGGCGGGCCGACTCTCCCACCCGGAAGGAATCGCGTGGAAGCCAACCCTCGTAGCACCGGGCGTCTGCCGGCGGCCTTCCTGACGCCGGGCTCGTCCTCGTTCCTGGACTTCCTGTCCGCGCACTCGCCGGATCTGCTCCCCGGCCGCCGGAAGCTTCCGGAGGGCGTCGTCGAGGCCCCCCACGGCACGACCATCGTGGCCGCCACGTTCCCCGGGGGAGTCGTCCTCGCCGGTGACCGCCGCGCCACCATGGGAAACATGATCGCGCAGCGGGACATCGAGAAGGTGTTCCCGGCCGACGAGTACTCCGCGGTCGGCATCGCCGGCACCGCCGGCCTGGCGGTGGAGATGGTCAAGCTGTTCCAGCTGGAGCTGGAGCACTTCGAGAAGGTGGAGGGCGCGACGCTCTCCCTGGAGGGCAAGGCGAACCGCCTGTCCACCATGATCCGCGGCAACCTCGGCATGGCCATGCAGGGCCTCGCCGTCGTGCCGCTCTTCGCGGGATGGGACGAGGGCAAGGAGAAGGGCCGGATCTTCTCCTACGACGTGACCGGCGGTCGCTCCGAGGAGCACGGCTTCGCCGCCACCGGGTCGGGGTCGATCTTCGCGCGCGGCTCGATGAAGAAGCTCTACCGCGACGACCTGACCGAGCAGCAGGCCACCACGCTGGTCGTGCAGGCGCTGTACGACGCGGCGGACGACGACTCTGCGACCGGCGGCCCGGACATGGCCCGGCGGATCTTCCCGATCGTCACCGTCATCACCGACGAGGGCTTCCGCAGGCTCACCGAGGCCGAGTCCTCCGAGCTCGCCCGGTCGGTCACCGAGCGACGGCTCGAGCAGCCCGACGGGCCGCGCGCCGCCCTGCTCTGACCACTCGTCGCTCCAGAAGCCCAGAAGAAAGGGACGGACCGCCGGTGTCCACTCCGTTCTACGTCTCACCCCAGCAGGCCATGGCCGACCGGGCCGAGTACGCCCGCAAGGGCATCGCCCGGGGCCGCAGCCTCGTCGTCCTCCAGTACGCCGACGGCATCGTCTTCGTCGGCGAGAACCCGTCCCGCGCCCTCCACAAGTTCAGCGAGATCTACGACCGGATCGGCTTCGCCGCCGCCGGCAAGTACAACGAGTACGAGAACCTGCGCATCGGCGGCGTGCGCTACGCCGACCTGCGGGGCTACACCTACGACCGGGACGACGTCACCGCGCGCGGCCTGGCCAACGTCTACGCGCAGACGCTCGGCACCATCTTCTCCAGCGCGGGGGAGAAGCCGTACGAGGTGGAGCTGGTCGTCGCCGAGGTCGGCACCGAGCCGGAGGGCGACCAGATCTACCGGCTGCCCCACGACGGCTCGATCGTCGACGAGCACGGCTCGGTCGCGGTCGGCGGGAACGCGGAGCAGATCAGCTCCTTCCTCGACCAGCGGCACCGGGACGGCATGTCCCTGGCCGAGGCCCTGAAGCTGGCCGTGCAGGCGCTCTCGCGGGACACCAACGGCAGCGAGCGGGACATCCCCGCCGAGCGCCTGGAGGTGGCGGTCCTGGACCGCACGCGCCCGCAGCAGCGCAAGTTCAAGCGGATCGTCGGCCGGCAGCTCTCCCGCCTCCTGGAGGCGGACGACGCGGCGGTGACCAAGACGGACGAGCCTTCGGACGAGGCTCCCGAGGAGTAGGACGGACCGGTCCGAGGGGCCCCGGCGCGCGCGAGCGGCCGGGGCCCCTCGGCGCGTCTTCCTCCGGGGGAGCCCGGAGGGGCCTCAGGAGGCCGGTGCGGGTCCCGAGGAGCCCCGGAGAACCAGGGCGACGGGAAGCGTCTCCGGGCGGGGCGGTTCGCCCGCGAGGACGGCGAGGAGGGCCTCCATGCCCCGTCGGCCGAACTCCTCGGCGGGCAGCCGGACGGTGGTGAGCTCGGGCTCGACCACCGTGGCCAGGGCCATGTCGTCGAAGCCGGTGACCGACAGGTCCTCGGGGACGCGCAGTCCGAGCCGGCGCGCGGCCTTGTAGGCCCCGGCCGCGAGGATGTCGTCGTCGCAGACCACCGCCGTGGGGCGGGGCCCGGGCGCGGCGAGGGCCCGGTGCGCGGCCTCCCGCGCGTCCGCGACGTTCAGGGGCGACCGCACGGTGCGGACCTCCGTCCCGCGCAGGGCCCGGCCGAGCGCGCCGGCCCGGACGTCGAAGGTCCAGGACGGCGCCCCGGACGCCAGGTGCAGGAAGCGGCGGTGGCCGAGGCCGAGCAGGTGCTCGGTCACCCGGCGCATCCCGTCCGCGACGTCGAGGTTCACGTGGGCGGCGGCGCCGGTGCCGGCCGGGTCGCTGTCGAGCATGACGAGCGGGAGGTCGGTGCCCCGGAACGCCTCCAGGGCTTCGGTCGCCATGGAGGAGGCGATCACGCCGTCGAGGGCGGCCTGCGCCGAGGCGAAGGGGTCCCGGGCCGGTCCCACGCCGTCGGGGGAGGGGTAGAGGACCACGCCGAAGCCGTGCCGGGCCGCCGCGGCGGCCGCGCCCGTGTAGACGTGGGCGAAGAACTCGTTGGTGAGGGCCGGGACGACGAGCAGGGCCGTCCTGGTGCGGCCGAGCCGGAGGTTGCGGGCGGCCAGGTTCGGCCGGTAGCCGAGGTCCCGGGCGGCCTCCCGCACGGCGCCCGCGGTGCGCTCGGAGACCCGGCCGCGCCACTTGTCGCCGAGCACCAGGGAGACGGTGGCCTGCGAGACGCCCGCGACCCGGGCGACGTCCCGGCTGGTCGGGCGGGTGCCGCCGAGCGGCTCCGGGGTCTGCACACAAGCCTCCGCTTCGAACGGTCCCAGGGGCGCGGGGTGGACCCGCGCACAGCCGACATGGTACGTATGACGTCGGAAGTTATACGTAAAACCCCGGCTGGATCCGGGCGAGGGGAGACCGGCATGGCCACCGAGGCACCGACAGGCGGGGGCTATCTCGACATACTCCGGGCACCGCACGCGGCCCGGCTGCTCGCCGGAACCCTCGTGGGGCGCCTGCCCAACGCCGTCGGCCCCGTCGCCCTCACCCTCTTCGTCCGCGACCAGGGCGGCAGCTACACCCTCGCCGGCGGCCTCATCGCCGCGTACGGTGTCGCCACCGCCCTCGGCCAGCCCCTCCTCGGCCGGGCCGTCGACCTCAAGGGCCAGCCCCGGGTGCAGCTGCCCGCCGCGGTCCTCTCCGCCCTCGGCGCGACCCTGCTCGCCCTCACGGGCACCGGCCACCTCGGCCTCGCCTACGCGGCCGTCGTCCTCGCGGGCCTCTTCACCCCGCCCCTGGAGGGCGGGCTGCGGGCCCTGTGGCCGAGCGTCCTCGGCCGCGAGGACCGGGTCCACCGCGCGTACGCCCTCGACGCGGTCGCCCAGGAGGTCATGTTCACCGTCGGGCCCCTGCTCCTGACCCTCCTGGTCGCCCTGTGGTCGCCCGCCGCCGCGCTCGTCGTCGTCAACGGCCTCGGCGTCCTCGGCGCCCTCGCCGTCGTCCTCTCCGAGCCCTCCCGCACCTGGCGCTCCGCGCCCCGCGAGGCCCACTGGCTGGGCGCCCTGCGCTCGCCCGGACTCCTCGCCCTCCTCGGCTCCTTCTTCTTCGTCGGCCTCGCCCTCGGCTCCATCACCGTCGCCGCCGTCGCCTACGCGGACGACCGGGGCGCGCCCTCCGTCTACGGCTGGCTGATGGCCGCCCTCGGCCTCGGCGCCCTCCTCGGCGGCGTCGCCTACGGTGCCCGGCAGTGGGCCGGGGCGCCCGAACGGCGGCTGCGCGTCCTCGTGCTCCTCCTCGCGGTCTGCTACCTGCCGCTGGTCCTCGTGCCGGGCCCCGCGGCCATGACGGGCCTCTCGGTCCTCTCGGGCGTCTTCCTGGCCCCCGCCCTCGCCTGCGCCTTCCTCGTCGTCGACCGGCACGCGCCGCGCGGCACCGTCACCGAGGCCTTCTCCTGGCTCGTCACCACCTTCGGCGTCGGCTCGGCCCTCGGCTCCGCCGCCGCCGGCCCCGCCGTCGAACTCGCCGGGACGGCGTCCGGCTTCGCCGTCGCCGGAGCCGGCGGCCTCGTCGCCTTCGTCGTCCTCCTCGCCACCACCCGCGTCCTGGACGCCCCGACGGCCCCCGGGGCCCCCGCGGAGGAGGCGCGACACACCGCCGGCGCGGACGCTCCCGCCGCCGCGCACGCCGAAAAGAACACGCCCTGATCGGAAAATGATCCGAACGTGAGTGTCCAACCCGGTTTCAGCACAGGCCGTCAGGCGTAATGTTCAGTCATGGACCGCCGCATTTTCGGGCTGGAGAACGAGTACGGCGTCACGTGCACGTTCAGGGGACAGCGCCGACTGTCTCCTGACGAAGTGGCGCGCTACCTCTTCCGCCGTGTCGTGTCATGGGGCCGCAGCAGCAACGTCTTCCTGCGGAACGGCGCCCGCCTGTACCTCGACGTGGGCTCGCATCCGGAATACGCAACACCGGAATGCGACAACGTGACCGAACTGGTCACCCACGACAAGGCCGGCGAGCGCATTCTCGAAGGCCTGCTCGTCGACGCCGAACGCCGCCTGCACGAGGAGGGAATCGCGGGCGACGTCTACCTCTTCAAGAACAACACCGACTCGGCCGGAAACTCCTACGGCTGCCACGAGAACTATCTCGTCGCCCGCCACGGGGAGTTCTCCCGGCTCGCGGACATCCTCATTCCGTTCCTCGTCACCCGGCAGCTCATCTGCGGTGCGGGGAAGGTGCTCCAGACCCCGCGCGGCGCGGTCTACTGCGTCTCCCAGCGCGCCGAGCACATCTGGGAGGGCGTCAGCTCCGCCACCACCCGCTCGCGGCCCATCATCAACACCAGGGACGAGCCGCACGCCGACGCCGAGCGCTACCGCAGGCTCCACGTCATCGTCGGCGACTCGAACATGTCCGAGACGACCATGCTGCTCAAGGTCGGCGCCACCGACCTCGTGCTCCGCATGATCGAGGCCGGCACCGTGATGCGCGACCTGACCCTGGAGAACCCGATCCGGGCCATCCGCGAGGTCAGCCACGACGTCACCGGCCAGCGCAAGGTCCGCCTCGCCAGCGGCCGCGAGGCCTCCGCCCTGGAGGTCCAGCGCGAGTACTACGAGAAGGCCGTGGACTTCGTCGACCGCCGCGGCATCCGCAGCGGCACCGTCGCCCAGGTCCTGGAGCTCTGGGGCCGCACGCTCGACGCGATCGAGGCCGAGCAGCTGGACCGCATCGAGACCGAGATCGACTGGGTCATGAAGTACAGGCTCATCGAGCGGTACCGGGCCAAGCACAACATGACCATGTCGAACCCGAGGGTCGCGCAGATAGACCTCGCCTACCACGACATCCACCGCCGCCGCGGGCTGTACTACCTGCTGCAGAAGAACGGGCAGGCGGCCCGGATCTGCAACGACCTGAAGATCTTCGAGGGCAAGTCCGTGCCCCCGCAGACCACCCGGGCCCGCCTCCGCGGCGACTTCATCCGCCGGGCCCAGGAGCAGCGGCGGGACTTCACCGTCGACTGGGTCCACCTCAAGCTCAACGACCAGGCGCAGCGCACGGTCCTGTGCAAGGACCCGTTCCGCTCCGTCGACGACCGGGTGGAGAAGCTGATCGCCGGAATGTGACGGGACCACCGCACGGGTGAACACGGCGTACGCGGGCTGACCCGCACCCCGGGCCCGCCCCGTACGCCGAAGGCCGCGACCCTCCGGGGGCGCGGCCCCGGTTCCTCCCGCCGAGTACGGCGGAACCCCTGCGGGACATGGGCCGCACCGTAGAGTGTGGACGTTCCCATGGCCCCGACTCCCAGTTGGACTGATGAACTACAACACGAAGCGACGTATCGCCGCGCTCCTCGCCGTGCCCGTCCTGCTGATCACCGCCGCGTGCGGTTCGGACTCGGAGAAGGGCGGCTCCTCGGACGGCGCGGTGGCCGAGGTCAAGGGGGAGTTCGGCGCCCAGCCCGACGTCGTCGTCCCCAAGGACGCCAAGGCCGCCGGCAAGACGGTGATCGAGACCGTCACGGAGGGCAGCGGGGCGGCGGTCAAGAAGGGCGACTTCGTCAGGCTGGACTGGACCGTCGAGAAGTGGCAGGACGACAAGCCGCTCGGCGGCACGTGGGCCCAGCAGCAGACGCCCGCCGCCAAGGGAGCGCACCCGCAGTCCGTCGAGCGGCTCGGCCAGCCGAGCCAGCAGCTTCCGGAGAAGGTCCTCAACGCGGTGGAGGGCAAGAAGGCCGGCTCCCGCCTCCTCGTCCAGGGCACCGCGGGCGATCTGGTCGGCGAGAACCTGAACCCGCAGTCGGGCCTGAAGGCCACCGACACCCTGGTCTGGGTCGTCGACGTCGCGGGAGCCGCCACGGTCGACTCCAAGGCCGAGGCCAAGGGCACCCAGGCGGCGCCCGCGGCCGGAATGCCGGAGGTGAAGGCCCCCTCCCAGGCCGCCGCGACGATCACCATCCCCAAGGGCGAGAAGGCCCCCACGGAGCTCAAGGAGCAGGTGCTCATCAAGGGCACCGGCCCCAAGGTCGAGGCGGGGCAGGGACTCATCGCCCAGTACACCGGTGTGAAGTGGGAGGACGGCAAGAAGTTCGACTCCTCCTGGGACCACGGCGGCGCCACCGCCTTCCAGATCGGCACCGGATCGGTGGTCCAGGGCTGGGACAAGGGCCTGGTCGGCAAGAACGTCGGCGACCGCGTGCTCCTGGTGATCCCGCCGGCCCTGGGCTACGGGACCAACCCGAGCAGCGAGCTGGCGAAGAACACGCTGGTCTTCTCCGTCGACATCCTCGGCGTCGCCTGATCCCCGTCCCGATCGCCGATCTGTGAGACTGTTCCGGATCGACGCACCACAAGAAGGAGCACACAGCAGTGAGCATCGAGAAGCCCGAGGTCGACTTCCCGGGTGGCGAGCCGCCGAAGGACCTGGAGATCAAGGACATCTGGGAGGGCGACGGCGAGATCGCCGAGGCCGGCGACGCCGTGCAGGTCCACTACGTGGGCGTGGCCTTCTCCACCGGCGAGGAGTTCGACGCCTCCTGGAACCGCGGCACCCCGCTCGGCTTCCAGCTCGGCATCGGCCAGGTCATCGCGGGCTGGGACCAGGGCGTCCAGGGCATGAAGGTCGGCGGCCGCCGCCAGCTCGTCATCCCCGCGCACCTCGCCTACGGCGACCGCGGCGCCGGCAGCGCCATCGCCCCGGGCGAGTCGCTGATCTTCGTCTGCGACCTCGTGGCCGTCGGCAAGCGCTGACCCGCCGTCCGGACGGGCGCGGTCCCGACCGGTCAGGCCCCGAGGGCCCCCGCCGTCCACGGCGGGGGCCCTCGGCTTTTGTCCCCGGACCCCGGGACGGTACGGTCGGACGTCCGGGGAAGTGGAACAGGCGGAAGAGGTGCAGGGCGTCGATGGCGATTGCCAAGTCCGAGCGGCTGATGAATCTCGCGCTGTGCCTGCTCGGGACGCGCCGCCCGCTCAGCAAGCGCGAACTCCGCGGCTCCATCGAGGCGTACCTCGAAGCGAGCGGCGAGGACGCCTTCAACCGCATGTTCGAGCGCGACAAGGACGACCTCCGCGAACTCGGCCTCGTCATCGAGACCGTCGAGAACCTGGAGGGCGAGACCGGCTACCTGGCCCGCCGCGACTCCAACCGGCTGCCGCCCATCACCCTCGACGCCGAGGAGGCCGCCGCGCTCGGCCTCGCCGCCAAGGTCTGGCAGCAGGCCCGCCTCGCCGGGGCCGCCAGCGGCGCCCTCCAGAAGCTCCGCGCCGCCGGCATGCCGGAGGCGGAGGACTCGTACGACGTCCAGCCCAGCGCCCTGGAACCGCGCATCCCGGTCCGCGAGGCCGCCTTCGAGCCCCTCATGCTGGCCTGCCGCGACCGGCGGCCCGTCGTCTTCGACTACCGCAAGGCCAACGCCGCCCGGCCCGGGACCCGTCACGTCGAGCCCTGGACCCTGGAGTGCTGGCGCGGCCACTGGTACCTCGCGGGCTGGGACCGCGACCGCGGCGCCGAGCGCGTCTTCCGCCTCTCCCGGATCACCGGCAAGGTCCGCTCCCGGGCCGGCGCCTTCACCGCGCCCGTGCCCGACGTCGTCACCGTCCGGGAGACCGTCGAGAGCTGGGCCGGCGAGACCGCCACCCGCTCCGCCCGCATCCGGCTCCGCACCGGCGCCGGCTACCCGCTGCGGGCCCGCGCCCAGTCCGTACGGGAGGGCGCCGACGGCTGGGACGAGCTGGAGATCCCGTACGGGCACGGCCTCGACGCCTGGCTCGTCGAGTTCGGCCCCGACGTCGTCGTACTGGAACCGGCCGATCTGCGGGCCGACGTGGTGGACCGGCTGCGCGCCGTGGCCAAGGGCTGAGGGGGAGACGGACGCATGGCTGCCAACGCGATCGACCAGACGAGGCGGATGCTCTCCCTCGTCACCTACCTCCGCGAGCGCCCCGGCGCCCACGTCGCCGACGTGGCGCGCGCCTTCGGCATCACCGAGGACGAGCTGATCTCCGACCTGGACGTGCTGCCCATGTGCGGCACCAGCTTCCGGGGCGGGGACCTCCTCGACATCGACACCGACGGCGACCGGATCTGGTGGCACAACCCCGACGACGTCGCCGCCCCGCTGCGGCTCGCCGCCGACGAGGCCACCGCCCTGCTCGTCGCCGCCCGCGCCGTCGCCACCCTGCCGGGGCTCCGCGAGAGCGACCGGGAGGCCCTGCTCCGCGCCACCGCCAAGCTGGAGGCCGCGGCGGGCGAGGCCGCCGGGGCCAGCTCCCGGCTCTCGGTGACCTTCGAGGCCGAGGGCGGGGTGTTCGCCGAGGTCGACCGGGCGATCTCCGAGCGCCGCCGGCTCTGGGTGCGCTACTACTCGCCCGCGCGCGACGAGCTCACCGAGCGCGAGGTCGACCCGATCCGGCTCTTCGCCGTCGGCCACACCTACATGGAGGCGTGGTGCCGCCTCTCCGAGGCGCGCCGCACCTTCCGGCTCGACCGCGTCGCGGAGATCCGCCTCCTCGACGAGCCGGCCGCGCCGCCGGAGCTGGAGCTGCGGGACCTCTCCGAGAACCTGGTCCAGCCCTCCGCCGACGACCCCGAGGTCGTGGTCGAGGTCGGCCCCGGCGGCCGCTGGGTCGCCGAGTACTACCCGCACGACAGGGCCGACGAGCTGCCCGACGGCGGTCTGCGGATCACCCTGCGGACGCCGGATCCCGCCTCGCTGCGCAGGCTCGCGCTCCGGCTGGGCAGCGACGGGCGCATCGTCGTGCCGGCCGAGCTCGCCGACAGCGCCAGGACGGCGGCCGCGGCCGCGCTCGCCGCGTACGAGAGCGAGTGAGGCGCGACGGGCCGCCGGGGGGGCGGAGAGACGGACGGTCGGGCACGGCGGGACGGATCGCCGCAGGCCGCGGAAGTGAGCGGCCAGGAGTGGGAGAGATGAGGGAGATGTCCGTGATGCATGGTTTTGCGGCGACGGTGGCCCCGGTCCTCTTCAAGGCGGCCTGCCCCGACTGCCGGTCCCGCTTCGAGCTCTCGGCGAACGCCCTGCGCCTCGCCATCGGAGCCAGCCGCCGGACCACCTTCTACTCCTTCACCTGCCCCGAGTGCGGAAGCTCCGTCCGCAAGCCCGCCGGCGAGCGCATCGTCGAACTCCTCACCGGCGGCGGCGTCCGGACCCTGCGCCTCCACACCACCGTCTGAACCGCCCGCCGCCCAAGGTCTAGGCTCGTCCCATGTTCTGGCCCATGCTCGCCATCGCCCTCGGCTTCCTCGGCATCGCCGTCCTCGGGGTCCTCGCCGTCAAGGTCTTCCTGGAGGTCCGGCGCCTCGGCCGCCAAGTGGCCCGCACCACCGAGCGGATCACCCGGGCCGCCGAAGAGCTCGAAAACGCCGCCACCGGCCTCGCCCGAACCGGCGAGACCCTTCGCTGAACCCGTGCCGTACGCTGCGGGAAGCGGCCCCGGCCGGGGCGCGCGGGACGCAATCGGGAGTACGCACGGGCATTGCCCCCCGTTTACTCCTGCGGGTTACGATCGCAGACAGCGCGGTGGCCGGACACCTGTCCGACCCGCCGGGCACGCACACCATGTCGCCTCGGTGAAGAAGGTAAACAGCTATGGGTAGGCTCGGCCCCACCGAGATCATCCTCATCCTCGTCGTCATCATCCTGCTGTTCGGCGCCAAGAAGCTCCCGGACATGGCCCGCTCGCTCGGCAAGTCGGCCCGCATCCTCAAGAGCGAGGCCAAGGCGATGAAGTCCGACGACCAGCAGAGCGCGCCCGCCGACCCGCCGCACGCCGGCACCGCCGCGCCCGACCAGCCCGCCGCCCCGCGCACCATCCAGGCCGCTCCCGGCGACGTGACCAGCGCGCGTCCCGTGACCGAGCCCACGGACACCACCAAGCGCTGACCCGGTCCGCCGCGGCCGCCGCACCGGGCGGCGGCCTGCCGCACGAGATGAGGACGTGGGTTGCCCAAGTCTGCCCGCAAACAGGAGAAGGATCCCGAGGGCCGGATGCCCCTCGTGGAGCACCTCCGCGAACTCCGCAACCGACTGGCGAAGGGCCTCCTCGCCGTCGCAGCGGTGACGATCGTCGCCCTCGTGTACAGCGAGGAGCTGATGCAGTTCCTGACGCAGTCGGTGCCCACCTGCCCGAAGGACGTCGTCAGCAACGGCGGAAACTGCGCGATCGTCTCCTTCAACACGCTGATGGCCCCGTTCAGCACGACGATCCAGCTGTCGCTGACGACGGGCCTCGTCGTCGCCAGCCCGATCTGGCTGTACCAGCTGTGGGCCTTCGTCGCGCCCGGACTGCACAAGAACGAGAAGAAGTACACGTACGCCTTCGTCGGCGCGGCCGTGCCGCTCTTCACCGCCGGCGCCTACCTCGCGTACCTCATCCTCCCCATCAGCGTGAAGGTCCTCATCAGCCTCACGCCCGAGGGCTCCGCGAACATCCTCTCGCTCGGTGACGTCCTCGACTTCACCCTGCGCATGGTGCTCGTCTTCGGCCTCGCCTTCGAGCTCCCGCTCGTCCTGGTGATGCTCAACCTCACCGGGGTCCTCACCGGCCGCCGCATGGCCGGCTGGTGGCGCGGCGTGATCATGGGCGTCTTTGTCTTCGGCGCCGTCATCACCCCCACCACCGACCCCATCGGCATGATCGCCCTCGCCGGGCCCATCACCGTCCTGTACTTCGGGGCCGTCGGCTTCTCCCTCCTCAACGACCGGCGGCGCAGGCGCAACAACCCCGACGCCGAGCTCGACGACGACGAGGCCTCCGCGCTCGACCTCACCCCCGAGACGGTCGGCGCCGTCGAGGCCGTGAGAGCCCCCCGCGCCCTGCCCGAGCAGTCCACCGGGGAGCCCGGCACCGGAGTGCGACGCCTCAACGGCTACGACGACATCACCTGACCCCGCAGGGTCCCCCGGACACCGCCCGGGGGACCTCCGGAGACCGGCGGCAGCACCCCCTCCGCCGGCTCCGCGGCCCCCGGGCGGCCCGCGCGAACCGGTCCACATCGCGCGATAAAGATCGCGTCACTGTCAGACGTGGCGGGTAGGCTCGAAGACAAGATGACAGAGGACCTCACACCAGCCGAGGCGTACGCGGCCGCCCGTGCCCGCAACGCCGAGCGGGCCACCGCGCTGTACCCCTTCCGCGAGATGTACGACTTCGACCTGGACCCCTTCCAGATCGAGGCGTGCAAGGCCCTCGAAGCGGGCAAGGGGGTGCTCGTCGCCGCGCCCACGGGCTCCGGCAAGACCATCGTCGGCGAGTTCGCCGTCCACCTCGCCCTCGCCCAGGGCCGCAAGTGCTTCTACACGACCCCCATCAAGGCGCTGTCGAACCAGAAGTACGCCGACCTCGTCAAGCGGTACGGAGCCGACAAGGTCGGCCTGCTCACCGGGGACAACAGCGTCAACGGCGACGCCCCGATCGTCGTCATGACCACCGAAGTCCTCCGCAACATGCTCTACGCGGGCTCCCAGGCCCTCTCCGGCCTCGGGTACGTCGTCATGGACGAGGTGCACTACCTCTCGGACCGCTTCCGCGGCGCCGTCTGGGAGGAAGTGATCATCCACCTCCCCGAGTCCGTCACCCTCGTCTCACTCTCCGCGACCGTCTCCAACGCCGAGGAGTTCGGCGACTGGCTCGACACCGTCCGCGGAGACACCGAGGTCATCGTCTCCGAGAGCCGCCCCGTGCCGCTCTGGCAGCACGTCCTCGCCGGACGCCGGATGTACGACCTCTTCGAGGAGGAGACCGACCACGGCGGCCGCGGCGCCTCCCGCCGCGAGGTCAACCCCGACCTCCTCCGCCTCGCCCGCACCGAGAACACGCGCACGTACAACCCGCGCGACCGGCGGCGCGGCAAGATGGTCCGCGAGGCCGACCGCGAGCGCGAGCGCCGCCAGCGCTCCCGCATCTGGACCCCCGGCCGGCCCGAGGTCATCGACCGCCTCGACGCCGAGGGGCTCCTGCCCGCCATCACCTTCATCTTCAGCCGCGCAGGCTGCGAGGCCGCCGTCCAGCAGTGCCTCTACGCGGGACTCCGCCTCAACGACGACGAGGGCCGCCAGCGGGTCCGCGAGATCGTCGAGGCGCGCACCGCCTCCATCCCCACCGAGGACCTCCACGTCCTCGGCTACTACGAGTGGCTCGAAGCCCTGGAGCGCGGCATCGCCGCCCACCACGCCGGCATGCTCCCCACCTTCAAGGAGGTCGTCGAGGAGCTGTTCGTCCGCGGCCTCGTCAAGGCGGTCTTCGCCACCGAGACCCTCGCCCTCGGCATCAACATGCCCGCCCGGTCCGTCGTGCTCGAAAAGCTGGTCAAGTGGAACGGCGAGCAGCACGCCGACATCACCCCCGGCGAGTACACGCAGCTCACCGGCCGCGCCGGCCGCCGGGGCATCGACGTCGAGGGACACGCCGTCGTCCTCTGGCAGCGCGGCCTCGACCCCGGCCACCTCGCCGGACTCGCCGGCACGCGCACGTACCCGCTGCGCTCCAGCTTCAAGCCCTCGTACAACATGGCGGTCAACCTCGTCGACCAGTTCGGCCGGCACCGGTCCCGCGAACTCCTCGAAACCTCGTTCGCGCAGTTCCAGGCCGACCGCTCCGTCGTCGGGATCTCCCGCCAGGTCCAGAAGAACGAAGAGGGCCTGGAGGGCTACCGCGAGGGCATGACCTGCCACCTCGGGGACTTCGAGGAGTACGCGCTGCTCCGCCGCGACCTCAAGGACCGCGAGACGGAACTGGCGAAGCAGGGCGCCGCCCAGCGCCGCGCCCAGGCCGCGAACTCCCTGGAGAAGCTGAAGCCCGGCGACGTCATCCACGTCCCCACCGGCAAGTTCGCCGGCCTCGCCCTCGTCCTCGACCCCGGCATCCCCGCGGGCCGCACCAACGGGCACCGCGGCTTCGAGCACCACGACGGACCCCGCCCGCTCGTCCTCACCGCCGAACGGCAGGTCAAGAGGCTCGCCTCCATCGACTTCCCCGTCCCGGTCGAGGCGCTGGAACGCATGAGGATCCCCAAGTCCTTCAACCCGCGCTCCCCGCAGTCCCGCCGCGACCTCGCCTCCGCGCTGCGCAGCAAGGCCGGCCACATCAACCCCGAGCGGCACCGCAAGAACCGCGCGGCCGCCGCCGACGACCGCGAGATCGCCCGGCTGCGCACCGCGATCCGCGCGCACCCCTGCCACGGCTGCGACGAGCGCGAGGACCACGCCCGCTGGGCCGAGCGCTACCACCGCCTCCAGCGCGACACCCGGCAGCTGGAGCGGCGCATCGAGGG
Organism: Streptomyces sp. NPDC092045; assembly: GCF_044756005.1. Classification (NCBI taxonomy): domain Bacteria; kingdom Bacillati; phylum Actinomycetota; class Actinomycetes; order Kitasatosporales; family Streptomycetaceae; genus Streptomyces; species Streptomyces sp. NPDC092045. The sequence goes on from NZ_JBIVSC010000024.1 coordinate 28,603, forward strand.
CCGCACCAACACCATCGCCCGCACCTTCGACCGGATCGTCGCGCTCCTCACCGAGCTCGACTACCTGCGCGGCGACGAGGTCACGGACAACGGCAAGCGGCTCGCCCGGCTCTACGGCGAACTCGACCTGCTGGCGAGCGAATGCCTCCGCGACCGGGTCTGGGAGGGCCTCACCCCGCCCGAACTCGCCGCCTGCGTCTCCGCCCTCGTGTACGAGTCCCGTCAGGCCGACGACGCCGTCGCGCCCAAGCTGCCCACCGGCAACGCCAAGGCGGCCCTCGGCGAGATGGTCCGGATCTGGGGACGCCTCGACGCACTCGAAGAGGAGTTCAAGATCAACCAGGCGGAGGGGGTCGGCCAGCGCGAGCCCGACCTCGGATTCGCCTGGGCCGCCTACCAGTGGGCCTCCGACAAGAGCCTCGACCAGGTGCTCCGCGAGGCGGAGATGCCCGCCGGGGACTTCGTCCGCTGGTGCAAGCAGGTGATCGACGTCCTCGGGCAGATCGCCGCCGCCGCGCCCAAGGAGGACAGCACCGTCGCCAAGAACGCCCGCAAGGCCGTCGACTCGCTGCTGCGGGGCGTCGTCGCCTACAGCTCCGTGGGCTGACCCTCCTCGCCCCATCGGGTGAGTTCCGGCCGGGGCCCATGGCGATCACGCCATGGGCCCCGGCCTCTGTCGTGTTCTCACCGCCGTTGTCCACAGGCCGTCGTCCACAGGGGTGGCGCGGAGCCCGGCCCTTCCGCTTGCATGGACTCACATGCAGGGAAGGGCAGTTGGGGAGGGGAACGGATGACCACGCACGCCGGTCCGGATGCCGGGACGCACCACGGGGAACGACCGACGGGAACGCCGGCCCGGAGGCCGGCGGTCTTCGCGGAAGGACCACGGGGCGCCCCCCTCCTCGGGAACCTGCCCGCCTTCGGCAAGGACCCCCTCGCCTTCTTCGAACAGCTCCGGGACCGGGGGGACTTCGTCCGGTGGCGCTTCGGCCGCAGCCGCGCCCTCTTCATCGCCCACCCCGACGACATCGGCGAACTCCTCACCGAGATCGAGCGCACCTTCGACCAGCCCGACCTCGGCATCGCCTTCCGCACCCTCCTCGGCAACGGCGTCGTCGTCGCCAAGGGCGCCGACTGGCGGCGCAAGCGCTCCCTCGTCCAGCCCTCCGTCCGCCCCAAACAGGTCCGCTCCTACGCGGCGACCATGGCCGAATGCGCCGTCGACCTCGCCGACCGGTGGACCGACGGACAGCGGATCGACATCAAGAGGGAGATGGCCGCCCTCACCCAGCTCATCGCCGTCCGCACCATCTTCGGCGTCGACACGGCCGCCGACGCCGAGTCCATCGGCCGGGCGATGGACATCGCCCAGAAGGAGATCGGGGCCGAGTTCAGCGGCATCGGAGCCCTGCTGCCCGACTGGATCCCCACCCCCGGACGCGCCCGCATCAAGCGCGCCACGGCCGTCATCGACGCCGAGGTCTCCCGGATCGTCTCCCGCCACCGCGACGGCGACACCGAACGCCCCGACCTGCTCAGCCGGCTCCTCGCCGCCCGGGACGAGACCGGCGCCCGCCTCTCCGACCGGGAGATACGCGACGAGACGGTCACCCTCTACATCGGCGGCCACGAGACCACCAGCTCCACCCTCGTCTGGGCCTGGCACCTGCTCTCCCGCAACCCCCGGGTCCGGGACGCCCTCGCCGGGGAACTCGACCGGGTCCTCGCCGACCACGAACCGGGATACGACGACTACGCCTCCCTGACCTACACCCAGGCCGTCGTCAAGGAGACCCTCCGGCTCTACCCCACCATCTGGCTCATCACCGGCCTCGCGAAGGAGGGCGCCACCGTCGGAGGCACACCCGTCCCCGTCGGCACCCGCGTCTGGTCCAGCCAGTGGGCCACCCACCGCGATCCCCGCTGGTACGGCGACCCCGAGGCCTTCCGCCCCGAGCGCTGGCTGACCGGGGAGCAGGAGGGGAGGAAGGACGGCGAACCGCCCGAGGGGGCGGCGGGGGAGATACCGGAGTACGCCTGGTTCCCGTTCGGCGGCGGTCCCCGCGTGTGCCTCGGCACCCGCTTCGCCCTCGTCGAGGCGGTCCTCGTCCTGGCGGTCCTCGCCCGCCGCTTCCATCTGGACGTCACCGCCGACGGCATACGCCCGGTCCCCAGCCTCACCCTCCAGCCGGACCGCGACGTCCTGGCGACGATCCGGGCCAGAGGCTCCCGGGGCTGAGGGGGGTCGGGGGCGGGGCTGCGCGAGCGAGTCCAGGGCTGGTGTTGGTGCTGCTGCTGGTACCGGGGCCGGGGCGGCCGGGGCCAGGGCCGGGATTGGGGCCGGGGCCGACGGGCGTCTTCGGTCGGCCGAGGCCAGGGCCTTCGCCGAGGAGGGGGGAACCGGACCAGTTCGTGGAGGACCGCCGTACCCTCCCAGGCCGCGCCGTCGCCGTGCGTCAGGGCGGCGATGCGGCGGGCGGCGTCCATGGTCACCGCCCGCCCCGCACAGCTCGCCGACGTCGTCCGGGAAGCGCTCTCGGAAGACGCCGGAGAGGCCGAACCCGAACGGCGCGCCCAGGGCGTCGCCGACGGCGGAGGCCAGAACGGCGCCCATGGCGAGGTCGGTGTTCGTCATCCGGTCGGTTCGGAGAGGGGGGCGGAGACTCTCGTGAGCGGGGAGTCGGGAGTGGAGGGGAAGGAGGCCCCGGGAGAGGTGCGGAGGGAGAGGGCGCCGGCGGCCGCGCCCAGCACCACGATCGCCCCCGCGCTCGCCAGCGTCGCGCCGTCCGGGGCGAACAGGGCCTGGCCCCGCAGTGCCTGCCAGGTCAGCAGGACGAAGAACGCCGCGTAGACCGCCGAGGAGGTGAGGGCGAGGCACAGCCGGACCCGGTCGTCGGCGAGACGGGCGAGGCCGGCGAGGCGGGGCGAACGGGACGAGCGGGCGGCGAGGGCGGCCAGGACGAGCAGGACCAGCGGGAGCAGTTGGAGCGCGTGCATGCCGAAGAAGTGCGCCACGCGCAGGTCGCCGCCGGTGGTGGCCCAGCCGGTCACCGGCAGGGACGGGCCGCCGTCCGGAACGCCGACGCTGTGCGCGCCGACGATCGGCGGGTTGTCGGCCGCGAGCTGTTCCGGCGTCGGGCGCACCATCAGGAAGCCGACGGCGGCGCCCGCCAGGGCGATCAGGGAGGAGAGCCGGACGGCCCAGGCCATGGCACGGTCCAGGATCCGGGCGCGCAGCAGGAGGAGGGCGATGACCAGGGCGCCGAGCCACAGCAGGACGACGGTGCCGCCCATGATCTGGAAGACGGTGTTGTCGAACGGGGTCGCCTGGTTGAAGTGGCTCCGGGTGCCCCGTACCACCTGGAGGGTGATGAGGACCATCTCCACCGCGCTCGCGGCGGCGACCACGGTTCCGGCCCACCAGCCGGCCCGGCGGCCCCGGGGGAGCAGCGAGAGCATCCAGGCGAGCGAGAGGGAGTAGGCGACGAACGAGACCGAGAACTTGAACGGCTTGGCCCAGATCGGCGCGCCGACCAGGACCCGGTCGTCGACCACCAGGCCGGCGGCGGAGACGAGCGCGAGGGCGACCATCGAGGCGGCGAACCAGACCAGGGGCCGGTGTAACCGGACGGGTGGGGCGAGCGGATGGGGCGAGGTGCGCGGGCTCGGCGAAGACATGTGAATCCCCCCGTGGGAAAGTATGGATAGTGGCACTCGCCGCTATCCGATAGCGCCACTATCTATGATGTGGGTGTCGGTCGGCAAGGCAGAAGAGGGACCGGAAAGGTGAACAGGCAGTGCGCATCGGAGAGTTGAGTCGCAGGACCGGGGTGTCCGTGCCGACGATCAAGTTCTACGTACGGGAAGGACTGCTTCCGGCCGGAGAACTGACGAGCCCGAACCAGGCCTCGTACGGAGAGACGCACGTGCGGCGGCTCCGCCTGATCCGGGCGCTCCTCGATGTGGGCGGCCTGTCGGTGGCGGGGATCCGCGAGGTGCTCGTGGCGATCGACGATTCGGAGCGGCCGCTGCACATGGTGCTCGGAGAGGCGGCGAACCGCGTGGTGCCGCGGTACGAGCGCGGGGACGGGTCCGGGATCGCCGAGGCGAGGAAGAGGGTCGCCGAGCTGATCCGGGCGCGCGGATGGCACACCTACGAGGGGAACCCGGCGGCCGAGGCCCTGGCGACGGCGATCGCCGCGCTCGACGACCTCGGCCACGGCCGGTTCGTCGAGGTCCTGGACGCGTACGCGGACGCGGCGGAGCGGGTGGCGCGGGTCGACCTGGAGTACGTGGCGCACCAAGTGGCGCGGGAGGGACTGGTGGAGAGCGTGGTGGTCGGCACGGTCATCGGCGACGCCGTCTTCGCCGCGATGCGCCGGATCGCCCACGTGGAGGAGTCGGGGCGGGTCTTCGGGGAGACGACGTGACGGGCCGGCGGGCCGGCGGGCCGGCGGGCCGGCGGGCCGGCGGGCTGACGGACTGATGGGCTGACCGACCGACGGACCTGTGCGGCCGACGGTCTGACGGCCTGGGGTGGCCCGACGCCCGGGGTGGTCCGATGCCCTGGGGTGGTCCGGCGGTCCGGCGGTCCTGCGGTCCTGCGGTCCGGCGGTCCGGGAGGGGCTGACGACCCCGGAAGGACCGGCGGTCCGGCGGCGTTGCGGCCCGGCCGTCCACCGGTCCGGCGGCCCGGTCGTGCTCATGCGAACGGGGGTGGCCGGGGCGGAACGCCCCGGCCACCCCCGTCGGAGGAGCCGCTCAGCTCTCCTGTTCGCGCTCCACCTGGTCGTTCCACTCGCGCTTGATCGCGCGCCAGGCCTCGTCCGACTTGCCCAGGCGCCAGTAGCCCGAGATCGACAGGCGCTCGCGCGGCACCTCCCGCTCCAGGCGCAGATGGCGGCGGAGCTCCTTCACGAAGCCCGCCTCGCCGTGGACGAAGGCGTGGACGTCGCCCGCCGGGAACTCCAGCGCCCGGACCGCCTCGACCAGCGCCTCGCCCACCGGGCGGTCGCCCCGGTGGAGCCAGGTGACGTCGACGCCCGCCGCCGTCTCCAGCTTCTGCTCCTCCGCCGCGTCCGCGATCTCCACGAAGGCGTGCGCCCGCGCCCCGGCGGGCAGCCGCTCCAGGGCCGCCGCGATCGCCGGAAGCGCGCTCTCGTCGCCCGCGAGCAGGTGCCAGTCCGCCGCCTCGTCCGGCGCGTAGCCGCCGCCGGGGCCGAGGAAGCGCACGGTGTCGCCCGCCTCGGCGCGCGCCGCCCACGGGCCCGCCAGGCCCTCGTCGCCGTGGACCACGAAGTCGATGGTCAGCTCGCGCCGCTCCGGGTCCCAGGCCCGTACCGTGTACGTCCGCGTCGTCGGCCACTCCTCCCGGGGGAACTCCTCCCGGATCCGCTCCATGTCGAAGGGCTCCGGGTAGGCCACGCCGTCGGGGGCGAAGAGCAGCTTCACGTAGTGGTCGGTGTACTCGCCGACCTCGAAGCCGTCGAGGCCCGGGCCTCCGAGGACGAGCCGCACCATGTGCGGAGTGATCCGCTCCGTGTGCACCACACGCGCTTCGGTGGCCTTCGGTGACCTGCGGGCCGGCTGCTCTGCCACGACGTGCTCCCCTGACTTCTGCGTACTTAGGCATGCCTAAGCTAACACTTCGCGGCGAGGACGGTCCTGTTCCGGCCGGACCGGATCAGCGTTCCAGGACCGGCAGCAGCCGTCCCACGGCGCCGGCGAGGCCCCACCGCTTCACCAGCGCGTCCAGGGCCGCCGGGTCGCGGGGACCCGGGGGCAGGGCCGGGTCGAACTCCGGCAGCGGCACGTCGGCGGCGACCCGCACCACCGTCGGCGCCACGTCCAGGTACGCGGCCGCCTCCAGGATCCCGCGCCGCTTGGCCGGGGTCAGCTTCGACGCCGGGTCCTCCGCCGCCGCCCGCACCCCCGCCAGGTCCCCGTACTCCGTGATCAGCTGCGCCGCCGTCTTCTCGCCGATGCCCTTGACGCCCGGCAGCCCGTCGCTGGCGTCCCCGCGCAGCGCGGCGAAGTCCGCGTACCGGTCGGGGCGCACCCCGTACTTCACGCGGATCAGCTCCCCGTCCACCAGGTCGCAGTCGCCGACGCCCTTGCGCGGGTACAGCACCCGCACCTCCCGGGCGTCGTCCACCAGCTGGAACAGGTCCCGGTCGCCCGTGACGATGTCCACCGGACCGGTGGCCCGGCCCGCCAGCGTCCCGATCACGTCGTCCGCCTCGTACCCGGCCGCCCCGATCCGCGCGATGCCGAGCGCCGCCAGGACCTCCTCGATCACCGGCACCTGCGGGGACAGGGTGTCCGGGACCTCCTCCTCGTCCGGGCCCGCCTCCGTCTCCACGGCCACCCGGTGCGCCTTGTACGACGGGATCAGGTCCACCCGCCACTGCGGGCGCCAGTCCTCGTCCCAGCAGGCCACCAGGTCGTCCGGGCGGTGGTCCTGGACGAGCCGGCCGATGAAGTCGAGCAGCCCGCGCACGGCGTTCACCGGAGTGCCGTCGGGGGCCCGCACGGAGTCCGGCACGCCGAAGTACGCGCGGAAGTAGAGGCTGGCGGTGTCGAGGAGCATCAAACGTCGCGTCACCCGGCCGATCCTATGGCGCGGCGCGGTGCGCCGGGGGAGCACCTCGAACGGGTCTTCCGGGCCGTTCTTCCGTGACCCGTGTCACCTTTGCGTTTGCGACCTTCGGCCCCGGGCATGCGCGTGCCCGGAGTCAACCCCGGTACGGAAATCCGACGAAAGGATTGCGTGCGCGACGGGGCGCGGGCCGATCCCGCGGGCTCCGCGGTCCGGCCTCGCGGGGGTGGCGGGGCCGTTCTTCGTTGCTACCCGTGAGGTGTATGTGTCCAGGCTCCAGGCCGACCACCTGTACAAGGTGTTCGGCAGACGACCCGACGAAGCCGTCCGCAGGCTGGTGGACGGCGCCGACCGCGACGAGCTGCGCGCCGAGGGGACGACGGCGGCCGTCGTGGACGCCGGATTCGTCGTCGAGCCCGGCCAGATCTTCGTCGTGATGGGCCTGTCCGGTTCCGGGAAGTCCACCCTCCTGCGCATGCTCAACGGCCTGCTCGAACCCACCGCGGGCCGGGTCCTCTTCGACGGCGACGACCTCACCGCCCTCTCCCCCCGCGACCTGCGCGCGGTCCGCTCCCGCCGGATCAGCATGGTCTTCCAGCACTTCGCGCTCTTCCCGCACCGGAACGTCCTGGAGAACGCCGCCTACGGCCTGGAGGTCCAGGGCGTGCCCCGCGCCGAGCGCGAGACCCGCGCCGCCGAGGCCCTCGAACTGTGCGGCCTCGCCGGCTGGGAGAAGTCCTGGCCCGACGAGCTCTCCGGCGGCATGCAGCAGCGCGTCGGCCTGGCCCGGGCGCTCGCCACCGACGCCGACCTGCTCCTCATGGACGAGTCGTTCAGCGCGCTCGACCCGCTGATCCGCCGCGACATGCAGGACCAGCTCCTCGTCCTCCAGAAGCAGTTGAAGAAGACCGTCGTCTTCATCACCCACGACCTCAACGAGGCCATGCGCCTCGGCGACCGGATCGCCGTCATGCGCGACGGCAGGATCGTCCAGCTCGGCACCGCCGAGGACATCCTCGTCCGCCCCGCCGACGACTACGTGGCCTCCTTCATCCAGGACGTCGACCGCTCCCGGGTGCTCACCGCCTCCGCCGTCATGGCGCCGGGCGCCCCCGCGGCCGACTGCCCCGACGGCTGCGCCTGCCGGCCCGTCGGGCCCGACACCCTCGTCGCGGACCTGTGCGCCGTCGCCGCCGGCGCCCCGCACCCCGTCACCGTGGAGGACGCCGACGGCACCGTCCTCGGCGTCGTGTCCCCGGAGCGCCTCCTCGGCGTGATGGGCGGCCTCGGCACGCACGACGCCACCGTGAACGACGTGACCACGAAGGGCGTCGAGGACAGGCGCGCGGCCACGAAGGGCCTCGGAGCGAAGGACGCGCGGAGCGCCGATACGGCCGTCACGAAGGACTCCGGCCCGAAGCGCCCCGACCCCAGGGACGGCGGCGGAAACGTCCCGGCGAAGAGCGGGCGGGAGGTGACCGCCGGTGCCTAGGCTCCCCCTCGGGCAGTGGGTCGACAGCTCCGTCGACTGGCTCCAGTCCCAGTTCTCCTGGCTCTTCGACGCCGTCACCACCGGCGTCACCGGCCTCTACGACGGCATCGACGCCGTCCTGTCCGCGCCGCAGCCGCTGCTGTTCGCCGGTATCCTCGCCGTCGTCGCCTGGTGGCTGCGCGGCTTCGCCGCCGGCCTCCTCGCCTTCGCGGGCTTCGCGCTCGTCGACTCCGTCCAGCTCTGGGACGAGGCCATGGCGACGCTCTCGCTCGTCCTCGTCGCCACCCTGGTCACCCTGGTGATCGCCGTGCCGCTCGGCATCTGGGCGGCCCGCTCGAAGACCGTCAGCGCCGTCCTGCGCCCGGTCCTCGACTTCATGCAGACCATGCCGGCGATGGTCTACCTGATCCCCGGCATCATCTTCTTCGGCGTCGGCGTCGTCCCCGGCATCATCGCCACCATCGTCTTCGCGCTGCCCCCGGGCGTCCGCATGACCGAGCTCGGCATCCGCCAGGTCGACGGCGAACTCGTCGAGGCCGCCGAGGCCTTCGGCACCACCCCGCGCAACACCCTGCTGCGCGTGCAGCTCCCGCTCGCCCTCCCGACCATCATGGCCGGCGTCAACCAGGTCATCATGCTGGGCCTGTCCATGGTCGTCATCGCCGGCATGGTCGGCGGCGGCGGACTCGGCGGCGCCGTCTACCGCGCCATCGGCAACGTCGACATCGGCCTCGGCTTCGAGGCCGGCGTCTCCATCGTCGTCCTCGCCATGTACCTCGACCGGATGACCGGCGCCCTCGGCCGCCAGGTCTCCCCGCTGGGCCGCCGCGCCGCCGCCAAGGCGCGCGCCGCGACCGCCAGGCGCCCCGGCGCCAAGCTCTGGGCCCACCGGCCGCAGCCCGTCACCGCCCTCGTCGGCGTCGTCGTCCTCGCCCTCGTGGCGGGAGGCACCGGCTTCCTCGGCACCGGCTCCGGAAGCGCCGGCGGCAACGGCAAGAAGGTCAGCATCGGCTACATCCCCTGGGACGAGGGCATCGCCTCCACGTACCTGTGGAAGGAACTCCTGGAGCGGCGCGGCTACGAGGTCGACACCAAGCAGCTGGAGGCCGGCGCGCTCTACACCGGCCTGGCCGGCGGACAGCTCGACTTCCAGACCGACTCCTGGCTCCCCGTCACCCACGCCCAGTACTGGGAGAAGTACGAGAACGACCTGGAGGACCTCGGCTCCTGGTACGGCCCCACCTCCCTGGAGCTCTCCGTCCCCTCGTACGTGAAGGGCGTCGACTCCCTCGCCGACCTCAAGGGCAAGGCCGGGCAGTTCAAGGGCCGGATCGTCGGCATCGAGCCCAGCGCCGGAATGATGGGCATCCTCAAGGACAAGGTGCTCAAGGAGTACGGCCTGGAGGGCGAGTACAAGGTCGTCGACGGCTCCACCCCCGGCATGCTCGCCGAGCTGAAGCGCGCCTACGAGCGCAAGGAGCCCGTCGTCGTCACCCTCTGGTCCCCGCACTGGGCCTACTCCGCCCACGAGCTGAAGAAGCTCAAGGACCCCAAGGGGAGCTGGGGCAGGGGCGACGGGGTCCACACCCTCGCCCGCAAGGGCTTCACCGAGGAGAACCCCGAGGTCGGCGCCTGGCTGAAGGACTTCGAGCTGTCCGAGAAGCAGCTCACGGACCTCGAAGCCGTCATCCAGGAGACCGGCAAGGGCAAGGAGCAGCAGGCCGTCCGCACCTGGCTCGACCGGAACCCCGGCCTCGCGGAGAAGCTCACCCCGCAGTAGCCGCCCGACGGGACCGGAACGGTTCCTGTCCGAAAAGGGGTGGTCGCCGAACGTGTTCGGCGACCACCCCTTTTCCGCACGACGCGAAACACCGCCCCAAAGCTGCGTAAGGTTCAGGTAACCGACCGGTACGAGGATCGCGACGGGCACGAGGGAGGGAGCCGACATGGACGAGAAGGAATCACCCCGCGTGGGCGCGGCCGTCAAGAGGCGCCGCAGAGCGCTCCGGCTCACCCTGGCCGTCGTCGCCTCCCGCAGCGGCCTCTCCGTGCCCTTCCTCAGCCAGGTCGAGAACGACCGGGCCCGCCCCAGCCGCCGCTCCCTCGAACTCGTCGCCGGGGCCCTGGAGACCACGGCCGGCGAACTCCTCGCCGTCGCCGAGGCCTCCCGCACCGTCGACGTCGTACGGTCCGGGGAGACCTCCCCCGACCTGCCCGAGGGCGTCCGCTCCCTGGTCCGGGGCCGCCACCAGCTCCACGCCCTGGAGTTCACCGGCGAGCAGGACGCGGGCCGCGAGTTCCAGCACCGCAACGACGAGCTGCTCTACGTGGCCGACGGCGCCGCCGAGGTCGAGGCCGAGGGCCGCGCCTACCGGCTCGACCGGGGGGACACCCTCTACCTCTCCGGCGGGGTACGGCACCGCTGGCGCGCCACCGAGCCCGGCACCCGGCTCCTGATCGTGGCGATCGGGGAGCACGTCGAGGCGGAGGAGGAGTGAGGGACCGGGAGACTCCGGAGGCGCGGCGATGAGGATCGTCTCCCTCGTGCCCTCCCTCACCGAGGCCGTCGCCGTCACCCTGCCCGGCGCCCTCGTCGGCGCGACCGACTGGTGCGCGCGCCCCGAGGGCCTCGACGTCGTCCGGATCGGCGGCACCAAGAACCCCGACGTCCCCGCGATCACCGCCCTCCGCCCCGACCTCGTCCTCGCCAACGAGGAGGAGAACCGCGCCCCCGACCTCGACGCCCTGCGCGCCGCCGGGCTCGGCGTCCTCGTCACCGAGGTGCGCACCCTCGACCAGGGGCTGCGGGAGCTGGAACGGGTCCTCGCCGCCTGCGGCGCGTCCCGCCGCCCCCGCTGGCTGGCGGAGGCCGAGGAGGCCTGGGCGGCGGTCGAGCCCCTGCGCCCGGAGGCGCCGCTCACCGCCGTCGTGCCGATCTGGCGCCGCCCCTGGATGGTCCTGGGCCGCGACACCTTCGCCGGGGACCTGCTCGCCCGCCTCGGCGTCCGCAACGCGTACGCCGGCCATCCCGAGCGCTATCCCCGCCTCCCGCTCGACGGGCTGCGCGCCACCGCGCCCGACCTGGTCGTCCTGCCCGACGAGCCCTACCGCTTCACGCGCGACGACGGCCCCGAGGCGTTCCCCGGGACCGCCGCCGCCCTCGTCGACGGGCGCATGCTCACCTGGTACGGGCCGTCGCTGGCCGAGGCTCCGGAGCGGCTGTCCCGGGCCCTGCGAGCAGCGCGCCGCTGACGAGCCCGCGCGCGGTGTGGAGGGCGGCCACCAGCCAGGCCGCCACGAGGAGCGCGTACAGGCCGACCGCCAGCCACCGGAAGGCGGCCAGGCCGGTGTGCTGCGCCAGCCCCTCGGCGCCGGTCACACAGGTGCCGACCGGGAAGGTGAACGCCCAGAAGGTCATCGCGAAGCCCATGCCCCGGCGCCGCGCCCGCAGCACCATCGCGCCCGCGAGCGCCAGCCACAGCAGCGCGAAGCCCATGACGGGCACCCCGTAGAGGACGGCGAAGGCGGTGAAGCCGTGCGCGTACGGTTCGGGCAGCACGCCCGGGGCCGCGTCGGCGAACTTGTTCGCGGCGGTCGTCGACTGGCCGAGGGGGCCGAGGACCAGGAAGAGGGTGGGGGTGAGCGCGAGCGGGAGCGGGCCGCCGGTGACGAGCCGCCCGAAGACCAGGGGCAGCACGACCAGGGTGGCGAGCAGGCTGAGGCCGAACAGGGCGTAGCAGGCGATCAGGAGCGTCTGCCGGGCCTGTCCGGCCGGCAGGTGGGGGACGAGCAGGGGGCCGAGGGCGGCGGAGACCATGGGGGCGACCAGCGGCAGCAGCCACACCGGGGACGCGCCCTCGATCCGGTGGTGCACCACCATCAGGTACGGCACGGCCACGGCCGCCACCAGGCCGATCAGGGTGCCGGCGGCGAACAGGACGGTGTCGAGCGCGACGGCCGCCGGGAGCCCGATCCAGTCCCGGCCCACGACGAGCGCTCCGCCGCCGACCGCGAGCAGCGCCATCGACAGGCAGCCGTAGAACGGGGCCACGGCCGGGTCCATGAGGTGGGCGCGGGCCCGGTCGCGGTGGTGGATCCAGTGCAGCGCGCGGGCCGGGAGCAGCACGAGCAGCATCGCGAGCGACAGCGCCCAGACCGCCGCGCAGGCGGTACGGAGACCGGGGACGTGCACCGGGAGGGCGGCGCCCGCGGTGGCGACGATCGCCGTGCCCATCACGGAGGCGTACCAGTTGGGTCCGAGGTGACGGACGGAACGGCCCCGGAGGTCCGGCCGGGCGCCGGGGGTGGTGGCGCGGGGGGCCGGAAGGGGGGCCGGGCGGAGGGGTGCGACGCTTGCCATGGCTCCACCCTCGTCCCGTTCCCGGGCCCGGACCAGGGATCATGGGGCTATGACGCCATAAGCTGGGTTTATGGGTAAGGGAACGCGGGACGGTGGCGCCCGCGCGGACGACGGTGCGCACGGGGTCGGGGCACGGGGCGGTACGTCCCGGGGCGGGGCGGCTCCGGGCGGTGGTCCCGTGTCCCGTGGCGGCGGCCCGGTGTCCCGTGACGGAACGGCGTCCGGTGGAGGCCCGGCGTCCGCTGGCGGTCCGATGACGGGCAGTGGTCGGGCGGACGGCAGTGGTCCGGCATCCGGCGGTGGGCCGGTGACGGGCGGTGGTCCGGCGGGCGGTAGTGGTCCGGCACCCGGCGGAGGTCCGGCGACGGGCAGCGCTCCGGCAGTGGCCGGCGCCCCCCGCCCCCACCTCTCCCACCGCGTCCCCGATCTCGGCGCGCTCGAACTGCTCCTCGCCGTCGCCCGGCACGGCAGCCTCGGGGCCGCCGCCCGCGAGGTCGGGATCACCCAGCCCGCCGCGAGCAGCCGGATCCGCTCCATGGAACGGCAGCTCGGGATGGCCCTGGTCGACCGCTCGCCGCGCGGCTCCCGGCTCACCGACGCGGGCGCCCTCGTCACGGACTGGGCGCGGCGGGTCGTGGAGGCGGCGGAGGCCTTCGACGCCGGGGCGCAGGCCCTGCGCGGACGGCGCGACTCCCGGCTGCGGGTGGCCGCGTCCATGACGATCGCCGAGTACCTGCTGCCGGGCTGGCTGATCGCCCTGCGCGCCGAACGCCCCGACACCGCCGTGTCCCTCCAGGCCGGGAACTCGGCGGCCGTCGCGGAACGCCTCTTCACGGGCGAGGCGGACGTCGGCTTCGTGGAGGGCCTCGCGGTGCCGGACGGCCTCGACGGCGTGGTCGTCGCGCACGACCGCCTCGCGATCGTCGCCGCCCCCTCGCACCCGTGGGCCCGCCGCCGCGCCCCGCTGGACCCGGCGGAGCTGGCCGCGACCCCGCTGGTGCTGCGGGAACGCGGCTCGGGCACCCGGCAGGTCCTCGACGCGGCCCTCTCCGCCCACGGCGGCCTCGCGCGGCCGCTCCTCGAACTCGCCTCCACGACGGCGGTGAAGGCCGCCGCCGTCAGCGGGGCGGGCCCGGCCGTCCTCAGCGAACTCGCGATCACCGAGGAGCTGGCCTCCCGCCGGCTGGTCGCCGTTCCCGTCGACGGGGTGCTGCTCCGCCGGGACCTGCGGGCCGTCTGGCCCGCCGGCCACCGCCCCACGGGCCCGGCCCGGGACCTGCTCTCCCTGACCCGCGACCGGCCCCGGTGACCGGGGGCCGCTGATCAGACGTTCGCCGCGCGGTGGGTGATCCGCCCGTCCAGGACCGTCAGCAGGACCGGCAGGTCCGGCAGTTCCGTCGCCGCCGTGGTCAGCGGGTCGCCGCCGAAGACGGCCAGGTCGGCGCGGTGGCCGAGGGCGATCCGGCCCGCCTCGTGCTCCTCGCCCGCCGCGTACGCCGGAGCCGTCGTCAGGCCCCGCAGCGCCTCCAGCGGCGTCAGCGCCTGCTCGGGCCCGTGCGGCGCCCGGTCGAGGTCGCGGCTCGGGCGCCGGTGCCGCGCCCCGGCCATCACGCCGAGCGGCGGGAACGGCGCGATCGGCCAGTCCGAGCCGAGGACCACGGTGGCCCCGGACTCCAGCAGGTCCCGGCAGCGCCACGCGCGCGAGGCGCGCTCCTCGCCGAGCCGGCGCGACCAGTTGTCGGTGTGGTCGGCCCGGGTGAAGTCGCAGCAGTGGGTGGGCTGCATGGAGGCGAGGACGCCCAGTCCGGCGAAGCGGCGCAGGGTGTCGTCCGGGACGGTCTCGATGTGCTCGACCCGGTGCCGCACCTCGCCGCCGCCCGAGGCGCGCGCCTTCTCGACGGAGTCGAGGACGTGCCGGACGGCCGCGTCCCCGATGGCGTGCGTCGCGGTGGGCACGCCCGCCCGGTGCAGCTCGCCGACGATCCGGGTGTAGACCTCGGGGTCCGGCCAGAACGCGTGCGTGGACTCGCCGTGGCAGTCCGGCCGCTCCAGCCACGCGGTGCCGTTGTCGATGGTCCCGTCCATGAAGAGCTTCACGCCGGCGACCCGCCACAGCGCTCCGCCGGTGCCCTGCCGCCCGATCAGGTCCCGTACGCCGTCGGCGTCGGTGCCGGGCTGGCACCAGGGCGCGACCCGCAGCCGCAGCGGCAGCTCACCGGCCGCGTCGAGCTCCCCGTACAGGGCGAGGCTGTCGCCGTTGGCGTCCATGGCGTGGCCGCCGGTCAGGCCCGTGGCGGCCATGGCGCGCAGCGCGGCCGCGAGCCGCTCCCGGCTCTCCTCGCGCGTCGGCCCCGGGGCGACCCGCTCGACCAGCTCGCAGGCCGCGTCCTCCTGGAGGAGGCCGGTCGGGCGCCCGTCGGCGTCGCAGACGACCTCGGCGGAGGCCTGGTCGAAGGTGCGGGGGCCGTCGACCCCGGCGAGTTCGAGGGCCCGGCGGCTGGCGAGGGCCGAGTGGGCGTCGAAGAGCAGCAGGAAGGCGGGCACCCCGTCGAGGACGGAGTCGAAGGGGGCGGTGCCCATGGGGCGGTCGCCGAAGACGTTCGGGTCGAGGCCCCAGCCGAAGAGCCACGCCCCGCGCTCCAGGGTCCGCACCTCGCGGGCGAGCGCCTCCCGGACGTCGTCGAGGTCGGCGCAGTACGACAGGTCCAGGCCGTGCGTCAGCTCGGCGCCGGTGACCAGGTGCACGTGCCCGTCGACGAGCCCGGGAGTGACGACGGCCCCCTTGAGGTCGACCACGGTGGTGGCGGGACCGGCGAGCGCCCGGATCTCGCGGTCGTCGCCCAGGGCCGCGATCCGGCCGTCGTCGGAGACGGCGAGCGCGGTCTCCGGCAGGAACGCCCCCGTGCCGGGATCGAGCAGACGGGCGGAGAGCAGGACGAGACGGGTGCGCACGGTGGCTCCAGGGAGGGTCGCGGGGTGTTCTTCGGCGGTACGGATGCGGGGGTGGTGCGGGCGGAGGGCGGGCACGCGTACGGACGGCGCCCGCGCGGACCGGGCCCTGCGACCCGGTCCGCGAAGAGCGGCGGGGACCGCGGGGAGCGGCCCGCACGGGCCGGCCCCGTCCGGCGTGACGGCGTGCCGCGAGCGGCCCGCACGGATCACCCTGTACGGAGCGCCCCCGCCCGCCGGGACGCCGTGCCGCACGGCCCGCCCGTACGGATCAGCTCGGCGCCGCCGGCAGTGGCGTCCCCGTCAGCGCCCCGGCCGCCAGGCCGAGTTCGCGTTCCGCCGTGGTGACGGCCATGCGGGTCACCGCCTCCGGCCGGTTCCCCCGGTCGGTGTTGGTATGGGCGCCGAGGCCGTCGAGGACCACCAGGATCTGGATGGCCGTCGTGCGCGGGTCGTCCGTGCGGAACTCGCCCCGCTCGACGCCCTCGCGGATGAGACCTGCGAGGCGGTCGTCGGAGGCGCGCTCCTGCTCGGCGACCCGGTCGCGCAGGACGGGCCGGTAGCGGCTGAGGTGCCGGGCGTTGATCCACAGGCGGCTGATGTCGTCGTACGCCTCTCCGGCCGAGAGGGCGAAGTAGCGCGCGAGGTACTGCGCGGGGGTGCCGTGCGGCCGTTCGGCGGGCAGCAGGGAGTCGAGCTCACCGGTGGAGGCCACGGCGAACGCCTCGGCCACCAGCTCCTCCGCGGAGGGGAAGTAGTGGCTGATCAGACCCGGCCGCACGGCCAGCTCCTCGGCGATCCGGCGCAGGGTGACGCACTCCAGGCCCTCGGTCAGGGCGACCCGGGCCGCGGTCTCCACGATCTCCGCGCGCCGGGCTTCCGGAGTTTTCCGAACGCGCTTGCGCTCAACGCTTGACGACATACCGGGGATGCTATTGAGTGTGCGACCAATAAGCAACCAGGTGGGCACCACACGCTTCCGGAGGGCCGCATGGCTTCCACGATCCCCGACCAGAACCCGGCCCCCGAGGCCGCTCGGGTCACCCCTCCGGCCGCCGACCGGCCCGGCCGCGTCGAGGCCCACGGCATCGACCGCATCCCCGACGAGGAACGCCACGGACACCCCCGCGAACTCTTCTCCGTGTGGGCCGCGGCGAACGTCAACTACCTGAGCCTGGTCATCGGCGGCGCCCTGATCCTCATGGGCCTGACCCTCTGGCAGGCCCTCGGCGTGATCGTCGTCGGCAACCTCTTCTGGGTGCTCACCGGCCTGCTCGCCACCTCGGGCCCGGCCGCCGGCGCGCCCAGCGAGGTGATCACCCGGGCCGTGTACGGCGTCCTCGGCAACCGCGTGAACAACGCGGTCGGCGGCTGGCTGGTCTCCGTCTGCTACTTCGCCCTCAACCTGGCCGCCGCGGCCACCGCCGCCTTCGCGCTCGTGGAGAAGACCGGCCTCGCCGTCACCGTCCCCGTCGAGGTGGCCGTCATCGTGGCGATCGCCGCCCTCACGCTGGTCATCAGCGTCTACGGCCACGGCCTGATCATCAGGCTGTACCTGCCGATCACGCTCGTCCTCACCGGGGCCTTCGCCGTCGTCGCGTTCGCCGTCCTGCTCCACGCCGACCTCTCGTACGCCCCCGCCGCGCGCCTCTCCGGCGTCGAGCTGTGGTCCCTGCTCCTCGCGGGCACCACGATGATCGCCTCGGGCCCGCTCTCGTACACCACGAGCGCCGACTTCTCCCGCTACCTGCCCCGCACCGCCCCGAAGCGGGCGATCGTCGGCTGGACCGCCCTCGGCGCCTTCCTGCCCAGCGTCGTCGTCTCCTCGCTCGGCGCCCTCGCGGCCACCACCGTCGACATGACCGACCCGCAGACCGCGCTCCAGGAGCTCCTGCCCGGCTGGTTCGTGCCGGTCTTCCTGCTCGCCCTGGTCCTCGGCACCGTCGCGATCAACGCCCTGACCGCCTACAGCGCCGGGCTCGCCCTCCAGGCCGTCGGCCTGCGCGTCCGCCGCTCCGCCAGCGTCCTCCTCGACGGCGCGGTGGCCGTCGCCCTGACCCTGTACGGCGTCCTCGTCTCCGACTTCCTGGACACCGTCAGCAACGCCCTCCAGGTGATCACGGTCCTGGTCGGCCCCCTGATGGCCCTCTACGCCACCGACGTCCTGCTGCGCCGCTGCCGCTACGACGGCGCCGCGCTCTCCGACGAGACCCCCGGCAGCCCCTTCTGGTACACCGCGGGCGTCAACCGGGCCGGGGCGCTCGCCCTCGTCTGCGGCGTCGCCGCCGCGGCCCTCTGCGTCAACACCCTCTACACCGGGCCGGTGGCCTCGGCCCTCGGCGGCGTCGACCTCTCCCTGCCCGTCGGCATGGGCGTCTCCGCCGCCCTCTACGCCCTCCTGATGCGGGGCGACCGCACGCTGCTCGCCGCCCGCGCGGCCGGCTGATCAGGTACGTCCGCCGGCCGCCGCTGCCGCCGCTTCGATCAGCCCCCGCATCACGCGCCGGTCCTCGCCCATCTCCGGGTGCCACTGCACCCCGAGGGCCCAGACCGGACCGGCCGCCTCCACCGCCTCCACCGTGCCGTCCTCCGCGCGGGCCGAGACCGCCAGTCCCGCGCCCAGCCGGTCCACGGCCTGGTGGTGGTAGGTCGGGACCTCGGCCGTCTCCGGCACCAGGGAGGCGTAGCGGGTGCCCGGCACCGGCTCGACCTTGTGCCGGCCGATCACCCCGACCGCCTCCACGTGCCCGTCCAGGTGCTGGACCAGCGTGCCCCCGAGGGCCACGTTCAGGAGCTGCATCCCCCGGCAGATGCCCAGGAGCGGGGTGCCGGAGGCGAGGGCCGCGTCGATCAGGGCCAGCTCCCAGGAGTCCCGCTCCCTGGCCGGAGGGCCGGTGCGGGGGTCGGGCTCGGCCCCGTACCGCACGGGCTCGACGTCCGCCCCGCCCGCGACGACGAGCCCGTCGAGCCGGGCCACGACCGCCGCCGCGACGGCCGGCCGGTCCGGCGGGAGCATCACCGCGATGCCCCCGCTCTCCCGCACCAGCCGGGGGTACGGGGCGGGCAGCAGCGCCGCCTCCATGTCCCACACCCCCCAGCGGGCCCGGTCCAGATAGGTGGTCACGCCGATGAGCGGCTCGGACACGCGGATTCCTCCAGGGGGATCGGGACGGCGTCAGCCGCGTTCGAGTTCGGCCTCGGCCGCGGCGAGCGCCGCGAACTCCTCCTCGGGCGCCTTGGCGACCAAGTGGTGCCGACTGTAGAACGCGAAGTAGGCGAGGGCGATCACGTACACCCCGAGCGCCGTGAACGCCGCCGCCCGGTCCACCAGGAAGGTCGCCACCAGGGCCGACAGGGCGAGGACGAAGGCGGTGGACGAGGTCGCGATCCCGCCGGGCGTGCGGTACGGCCGGTGCAGGTGCGGCTCGCGGCGGCGCAGCACGATGTGCGAGAGCGCCATCAGGGCGTACGAGATGGTGGCGCCGAAGACCGCGATGTTCAGCATCCGGGCCCCGTTGCCCGTCCCGGCCGCCAGGGCGAAGCCGATCGCGCCCGGGATGAGGAGCCCCAGGTAGGGCGACTTGCGGCGGCTGGTCAGGGAGAGGAAGCGGGGCAGGTACCCCGCCCGGGAGAGGGCGAAGAGCTGGCGCGATCCGGCGTAGATGAGGGAGAAGAAGGAGGCGACCAGACCGGCCAGGCCCGCGTAGTTCACGAACCGGCTGAGCGCCGTCGGCTCCCCGTCGCCCTGGAGCGCCACGACCAGCGGGTTCCCCGCCTCCTGGACGGCGGCCGCGCCGCGCGCTCCGGTGGCGGCGAAGAAGGTCATGACGGCGAGCAGCACCAGCACGCCGAGCGAGATCGCCAGCGCCTTCGGCATCGACCTGACCGGGTCCTTCGCCTCCTCGGCGGCCAGCGGCACCCCCTCGACGCCGAGGAAGAACCACATGCCGAAGGGGAACGCGGCCCAGATCCCGAGCAACCCGAACGGCAGCCAGGAGTTCGAGCCGAAGGCCTCGCCGTCCACCGGGATGTCGTTCAGGCCGTCCACGTGGAAGTCGGTGAACGCGCCGAGCGCGAAGACGACCAGGGCCGCGACCGCGACCGCCGTCACGACCAGGCTGAACCGCAGCGCCTCGCCCACGCCCCACAGGTGGATCCCGATGAAGAGCGCGAAGCAGACCAGATAGACGGGCCAGCCGGACTCCAGGCCGAAGAGCCCCAGGGACTCGACGTAGTCGCCGATGAAGATCGAGATCGCGGCGGGGGCGAGGACGTACTCGATCAGGATCGCGGTGCCGGTGAGGAAGCCGCCCCAGGTGCCGAGCGCCCGTCGGGCGAAGCCGTAGCCGCCGCCCGCCGTGGGCAGGATGGCGGAGAGCTCGGCGAGCGCGAAGACCAGACAGGCGTACATCGCGCCCATCAGGACGGTGGCGACGGCGAGCCCGCCGAAGCCGCCCTTCGACAGGCCGATGTTCCAGCCGGAGAAGTCCCCGGAGACGACGTAGGCGACGCCGAGGCCGGTGAGCAGCAGCCAGCCGGCGCTGCCGCGGCGCAGCGCCCGCCGCTTCAGGTAGTCGTCCTCCGGCGGGCCGCCCCCGGGTGCCTTCCCGGACGTGCTCCCGGTGGTGTCTTCGAGCGTCATGGCAGCGTCAGCTCCCCGCAACGGACCCAATGGATTGAGGCCATACCTTTGCGCCGGTCCTGCGGGAGCGCAACCCCCGTGCGTTACTTTCGGGTCACGGGACCCCCGCCGCACGGGCCCCGCTCACGTCAGGAAGCCCCGCAGCAGCGCCGCCGTGCCCGCGCAGTGCTCCCGCATCACCTCGCGCGCCGCGTCCGCGTCCCCGTCGAGGACCGCCTCCACGAGCGCGGTGTGCTGGTGCTGGGAGTGCTCCAGGTTCCGCACGAGCAGCGGGATGCAGTCGAGCAGGTCGTTCACCGTCGCCCGGACCGCCGCGTACCGCGCCGTCAGGCTCGGCGACCCGGACAGCTCCGCAAGGGTGAGGTGGAGCAGGGTGTCCTGGCGCCGGTAGTCGCCGAGCGGGGCGTCGTGGGTCGCCGCGAGGGCGGACCGCAGCCGTTCGGCGCCCGCCGCGTCCAGGCCGTGGGCCGCGCACAGGCCCGCGGCCCCCACCTCCAGGACCTCCCGGAAGCGCAGGGTGTCCTCCACGTCGACCGAGGCGATCCGGCGGCGCAGCTCGTCCTCGTCGCCCGTCCGGGCCCGGGGCAGCACGAACGTCCCGCCGTACCGGCCGCGCCGGCTCTCCACGAGCCCCTGCTCCTGGAGCACCTTCAGGACCTCGCGCAGGGTCACCCGGCTGATCCCCATCCGGTCGGCCAGCTCCCGCTCGGCGGGCAGCCGCTCCCCGTCCGGCACCAGGCCGAGCCGCACCACCTGGAGGATCTGCTCCAGGGCCTCCTCGAACCCGTTGCCCGCCCGCACCGGCCGCAGCACGGGCGTCAACCGGTCCGCCGATTCACTCGTACTGGCCACGTTCTCGTTTCCTTTCCGCCGGCACTTCCCAAGCAATGGTCTCGCGCAATACCTTATGGCTCCCGGCAGGCCGAAGGAGGAGCAATCCCGTGGCAGACCGCACACCCCCGCTCCGCGTCGAGGAGCTGCGCGCCCTCGTCGCGAGCGGCGAGATCGACACCGTAGTCCTCGCCTTCCCCGACATGCAGGGGCGGCTCCAGGGCAAGCGGTTCGCCGCGCGGTTCTTCCTGGACGACGTCCTCGGACACGGCACCGAGGGCTGCAACTACCTGCTGGCCGTCGACACCGAGATGAACACCGTCGACGGCTACGAGATGTCCTCCTGGGACCGCGGCTACGGCGACTTCGCCATGCGCCCCGACCTCACCACCCTGCGCCGCCTCCCCTGGAACGAGGCCACCGCCATGGTGACGGCCGACCTCGCCTGGGCCGACGGCACCCCCGTCGCCGCCGCGCCCCGCCAGATCCTCCGCCGCCAGCTCGAACGCCTCGCGGAACACGGCCTCACCGCCCACGTCGGCACCGAGCTGGAGTTCATCGTCTTCAAGGACAGCTACGAGCGGGCCTGGGACGCCAACTACCGCGGCCTCACCCCCGTCAACCAGTACAACGTCGACTACTCCGTCCTCGGCACCGGACGCGTCGAACCCCTCCTGCGCCGCATCCGCAACGAGATGACCGCCGCCGGACTCACCGTCGAGTCCGCCAAGGGAGAGTGCAACCCCGGCCAGCACGAGATCGCCTTCAAGTACGACGAGGCCCTCGTCACCTGCGACCAGCACGCCGTCTACAAGACGGGCGCCAAGGAGATCGCCGCCCAGGAGGGCTGCTCGCTCACCTTCATGGCCAAGTACAACGAGCGCGAGGGCAACTCCTGCCACATCCACCTCTCCCTCCAGAACGCCGCCGGGGAGAACGTGATGGCCGGGGACGACGAGCACGGCATGTCCGGGACGATGCGCCACTTCCTCGCCGGACAGCTCGCCGCCCTCCGCGACTTCTCCCTCCTCTACGCCCCCAACATCAACTCCTACAAGCGGTTCCAGCCCGGCTCCTTCGCGCCCACCGCCGTCGCCTGGGGCCACGACAACCGCACCTGCTCCCTCCGGGTCGTCGGCCACGGACGCTCCACCCGCTTCGAGAACCGCCTCCCCGGCGGCGACGTCAACCCCTACCTCGCCGTCGCGGGCCTGGTCGCCGCCGGCCTCCACGGCATCGAGCAGCGCCTCGAACTGCCCGAGCCCTGCACGGGGAACGCCTACGCCGCCGACTACGCCCACGTCCCCACCACCCTGCGCGAGGCCGCCGAACTCTGGGAGACCAGCGAGATCGCCAAGGCCGCCTTCGGCCCCGAGGTCGTCTCCCACTACCGCAACATGGCCCGCGTCGAACTCGACGCCTTCGACGCCGCGGTGACCGACTGGGAACTGCGCCGCTCCTTCGAACGCTTGTGAGGAAAGAGTTGCTCCAGGTACTGAACCCGGCGACCGGGGAAGAGGTCGCCACCGTCCCGGCCGCCACCCCCGCCGACGTCGACGCCGCCGTCACCCGGGCCGCCGCCGCCCAGCGCGGCTGGGCCGCCGCCGCGCCCGCCGACCGCGCCCGGCTGCTCCGCCGCTTCGCCGCCGCCGTCGACGACCACGTGGAGGAACTCGCCCGGCTCGAAGTCACCGAGGCGGGCCACACCATCGGCAACGCCCGCTGGGAGGCCGGCAACGTCCGCGACCTGCTCGAATTCTCCGCCGGGGGAGTGGAACGCCTCAACGGGCGCCAGATCCCGGTGGCCGGCGGCCTCGACGTCACGATCCTCGAACCCCTCGGGGTCGTCGGCGTCATCGCGCCCTGGAACTTCCCCATGCCGATCGCCGCCTGGGCCGCCGCGCCCGCCCTCGCCGCCGGCAACGCCGTCGTCCTCAAACCGGCCGAGACCACCCCGCTCACCGCGCTCCGCCTCGCCGAACTCGCCCTGGGGGCGGGCCTGCCCGAAGGCCTCTTCCAGGTCCTACCCGGCACCGGCCCGGTCGCCGGGAACGCCCTCGTCGAACACCCCGGCGTCGCCAAGATCGTCTTCACCGGCTCCACCCGGGTCGGCAAGGCCGTCATGGCCAGGTGCGCCGAGCGCGTGAAGCGGGTCACCCTCGAACTCGGCGGCAAGAGCCCCAACGTCGTCTTCGCCGACGCCGACCTGGAAGCCGCCGCGGCCGCCGCCCCGATGTCCTTCCTCGACAACAGCGGCCAGGACTGCTGCGCCCGCACCCGCATCCTCGTCCAGCGCGGCGCCTACGACCGCTTCCTGGAACTGCTCGCCCCCGCCGTCGAGGAGATCGTCGTCGGCGACCCCGCCGACGAGCGCACGCAGATGGGCCCGCTGATCTCCCGCGTCCAGCTCGACCGCGTCCGCTCCTACGTCCCCGACACCCTCGAAGGCATCCGTGGCAAGGCGCCCGAGGGACCCGGCTTCTGGTTCCCGCCCACCGTCCTCACCGGCCTGCCCGAGGACGCCCCCTGCGCCGTCGAGGAGGTCTTCGGACCCGTCGCCGTCGTCCTCCCCTTCGAGGACGAGGCCGACGCGGTCCGCCTCGCCAACGCCACCGAGTACGGCCTGTCCGGCTCGATCTGGACCCGGGACGTCGGCCGCGCCCTGCGCGTCTCCCGCGCCGTCCGCGCCGGCAACCTCTCCGTCAACTCCCACTCCAGCGTCCGCTACTGGACCCCGTTCGGCGGCTACCAGCAGTCCGGCCTCGGCCGCGAACTCGGCCCCGACGCCCTGACCGCCTTCACCGAAACCAAGAACGTCTTCATCAGCACGGAGGCCCGAACCGCATGACCACCGAAGAGATCATCTGCCGCCGGCTCGTCGGCCGCACCGCCGTCATCACCGGCGCCGGCAGCGGCATCGGCCTCGCCACCGCCCGCCGCCTCGCCTCCGAGGGCGCGCACGTCGTCTGCGGCGACATCGACGAGACCGCCGGCAAGGCCGCCGCCGAGGAGGTCGGCGGCACCTTCGTACGGGTCGACGTCACCGACCCCGAGCAGGTCGAGGCGCTCTTCAGGACGGCCTTCGACACCTACGGCTCCGTGGACATCGCCTTCAACAACGCCGGCATCTCGCCGCCCGACGACGACTCCATCCTGGAGACCGGCCTGGAGGCCTGGAAGCGCGTCCAGGACGTCAACCTCACCTCCGTCTACCTCTGCTGCAAGGCCGCCCTGCCCTACATGCGCCGCCAGGGCCGGGGATCCATCATCAACACCGCCTCCTTCGTCGCGATCATGGGCGCCGCCACCAGCCAGATCTCCTACACCGCCTCCAAGGGCGGCGTCCTCGCCATGTCCCGCGAGCTGGGCGTCCAGTTCGCCCGCGAGGGCATCCGCGTCAACGCGCTCTGCCCGGGGCCCGTCAACACCCCGCTCCTCCAGGAGCTGTTCGCCAAGGACCCCGAGCGGGCCGCGCGCCGCCTCGTCCACATCCCCGTCGGCCGCTTCGCCGAGGCCGACGAGATCGCCGCCGCCGTCGCCTTCCTCGCCAGCGACGACTCCTCCTTCGTCAACGCCACCGACTTCCTCGTGGACGGCGGCATCGCGGGCGCGTACGTGACCCCGCTGTAGGCCCCGCCCACGC
The DNA here is from genome assembly GCF_044756005.1 of Streptomyces sp. NPDC092045. Taxonomy (NCBI): domain Bacteria; kingdom Bacillati; phylum Actinomycetota; class Actinomycetes; order Kitasatosporales; family Streptomycetaceae; genus Streptomyces; species Streptomyces sp. NPDC092045. The sequence goes on from NZ_JBIVSC010000024.1 coordinate 53,118, forward strand.
GAACGGCCGGGCGCCCCGGGACGCCCGGCCGTTCGCGTATCCGTCCCGGAGGGGCTAGAGGAAGGTCCGGCCCTCGCCCCGGTACGTCGGCACGGTCGCCGTGATCCGGTCGCCCTCGACCAGGTGCAGGTTCTCGAACCGCTCGCACATCTCGCCGGCCTTCGCGTGCCGGAACCACACCTTGTCGCCGATCCGCAGGTCGTCGGCCGGCGAGCCGAGCAGCGGGGTCTGCACCTCGCCGGCCCCCTCCTGCGGGTCGTACCGCAGCCCCTCCGGCAGGTACGGCACGGGCAGCCGGTCCCGGCCCGCCGCCCCGGAGGCCGGGTAGCCGCCGCCGAGCACGGTCACCACGCCCATCCCCGGCCGCCGGACCACCGGATGCGCGAAGAGCGCGGCGGGCCGGCCGCTGAAGGACGTGTAGTTGTCGAAGAGGCGCGGCACGAAGAACCCCGAACCGGCGGCGATCTCCGTCACCGCTTCCTCGGCGGCCGTGTGCTGCACGCTGCCGGTGCCGCCGCCGTTCACGAACTCCAGGTCCGGCGCCACCGCCCGCACGGCCCGCACCACGGCCGCCCTGCGCTCCGCCAGCTCCCTGCGGGCGGCGGTCTGCATCAGCCGGATCGCCCGCGAACGCAGCGGCCGGCCCGCGACCGCGTCCCCGACCCCCGCGACGTGCCCCTCGTACGCCATGATCCCGACCAGCCGGAACCCCGGCCGCCGCACCACCGAGCGGGCCAGCTCCGCCAGCTCGGCGGGTTCGCGCAGCGGGGAGCGGCGGGCGCCGACCCGGATCCGGCCGCCGAGCAGGCTGAGCGCCGTGTCCAGCTCCAGGCAGACCCGGACCTCCTCGGTCCCGCCCGCGCGGGAGGCGTCGATCAGGTCGAGCTGTGCCACGTCGTCCACCATCACGGTCACGGCGGCGGCCAGCTTCGGGTCACGCGCCAGCTCCCCGAACCCGGAGCGGTCCGCCGACGGATACGCGAGCAGCACGTCCTCGAACCCGGCACGGGCCAGCCACAGCGACTCCTCGAGCGTGAACGACATGATCCCGGCGAAGCCCTCCCGGGCGAGCGCCCGCTCCAGGAGCGCCCGACACCGCACGGACTTGCTCGCCACCCGGACGGGCTTGCCCCCGGCCCGGCGCACGAGGTCCGCCGCGTTGGCGTCGAAGGCTTCGAGGTCGACGATCGCCACGGGCGCGTCGAGGTGAGCGGTGGCCCGGTCGTAACGGGCCCGGTCGCCGGCACGGGGAGTCATGGCCCGAGCTTGCCAGACAGGTTTACGGGTGGGTAGCCCCTGAGTTCCCGCGGGGCGGGGAACAGCCCGTAGAGTGACGGGCATTGCCGACACGAGCGGGAGACGGGGATGACCAGCGAGCACCGCCCCACCTCCTCCCGCATCACCGAGCTCCTCCTCCCGCCCCACCAGGCACCCCCGAAGACGGCCGATCCCGGCCACCCGGAACCTCCGAACACGGCTGTTCCCGCCCGTCCGAAGCCGGCCGATCCCGCCCGCCCGGAGCTTCTGAGCACGGCCGATCCCGCCCGTCCGAAGCCGGCCGATCCCGCCCGTCCGGAGCTTCTGAGCACGGTCGATCCCGCCCGTCCGGATCCTCCGAGCACGGCCGCGCCCGGCCACCCGGCGCCCCCGAACACCTCCGCTCCCGGCCGCCCCGCGCCGCCGGCCCCCGCCGCGGCCCGTCCGGCGTCACCGGACCCCGCCGTGACCACCGCGCCCCGCCCCGCGGCGCACGACACGGCCGGAAACCCCGCCGCAGCCCGCTCGGCGACGCCGGTGGGACGGGCCGGCGTCCCCGAGGCCCGCCCGGGGGTGCCGGCTCCCGCCGCCCCCCGCCGCCCGGCGCCCGGCGACGCCGACCCGCCCGCCGTCGAGACGACGGCCCGCCTCCGCCCGATCCGCCCCACGGACCGCACGCCGCCGGACCCCCGGGCCGTCCCGCCCCGCCCGTCGTCGGCCCCCTCCGCGTCCGTACGGTCCGCCCGCCCGGCGTCCGGGCAGCCCGTGCCGCCCCGGCCCGCCGACCGGCCCGGCCCGCCCTCCGCGTTCCCGGCCCCGGCACGTCCGGCGTCCGCCCCGGCACGTCCGGCCCCCGGACCGGTCGTATCCCGGCGGCCCGTACCGTCCCGGCCCTCGCCGGGACCGGTGCTTCCGGGGGCACGACCGACCGCCCCCGCCGCTCCCACCGCCTTCGCGCCGCCGGCGCCCGCACCGGCGCCGTACGGCCGTGCCCCCGGTCACCCCACCGGCCACGTCCTGCCGCCCGAGGCGCCCGTCGAGACCACCACGCGGCTGCGGCCCGTCCGGGAGCGGCGGAGCGCCGGGCGGACGGCCGCGGTCGCCGCCTGCGCCGTGCTCGGCCTCGGGCTCATCGGCGGCGCCCTCGCCGGGGTCTGGCTGGCGGCCTCCGAGCCCGGCAAGCCCGCCGAACCCGCCGGGTACGCAGAGGCCCGGGACCTGTGGCACAACGCCCCCGTCGACACCCTCTTCCCCCGCACCCTCGCGGGCCCCGGCGCGGGCCCCGGCTCCGCCGCCCGCACCTGGACCCGGATCGTCGTCGCCCCGGACGCAGCCTGCTCGCCCGCCGTCCTCGCGAAGGGGCTGCTCGCCACCGTCGAGCCGCTCGGCTGCGAACGCGTCCTGCGCGCCACGTACACCGACGCCACCGCCAGCAGCGTGATCACCGTCGGCCTCGTCTTCACCCGCGCCGACGCCACCGCGCAGCGCACCCTGGGCCAGGGCCTCACCGCCCGCCTCGGCCAGGACGTCCCCCCGGCCCTCTCCGGCCCCTCCACCGTCGCCGCCCGCTTCGGCGACCGGCAGCGCGCGAGCTGGTGGACCAGCGCCCCCGCCGACCTCCCCGTCGTCGTCACCGCCGTCTCCGGCTTCGCCGACGGCCGGACCGTCGACGCCCCCCAGCCCGCCGACCGGGCCACGGCCAAGGGCCGCACCGACGCCGTCGCCCAGTCCGGCCTCGGCCACGAGGCCAGGGGCATCACCGAGCGCCTGGAACGCCTGCTGCGCACGACCGCCGTCACGGCGGCCCAGGAGAAGGCCCGGTGAACCGGTCCGTCCGCCGGCGCGCCCGCGGCGGCGCGGCCGTCCTGCTCGCCGCCGCCTTCTCCGTGCTGCCCGCCACCACCGCGCCCGCGCACGCCGACACCATCCGGGCCCGGCAGTGGGGCCTCGAAGCCCTCCACACTGCCGAGGCCTGGCGCACCACCAAGGGCGAGGGCGTCACCGTCGCCGTCCTCGACACCGGCGTCGACGCCGACCACCCCGACCTCGAAGGCTCCGTCCTGCCCGGACACGACCTCATCGGCTTCGGCGCCGAGCGGGGCGACCGCGCCTGGGCCCGGCACGGCACCGCCATGGCCGGGATCATCGCCGGGCACGGCCACGGCCCCGACGGCGGGGACGGCGTCCTCGGCATCGCCCCCGAGGCCGGGATCCTGCCCGTGCGGGTCATCCTGGAGTCCTCCGACAAGGCCCGCGACAAGGCCCGCAAGAGCCGCGGCACCGCCCTCGCCCAGGGCATCCGCTGGGCCGCCGACCACGGCGCCGACGTCATCAACCTCTCCCTCGGCGACGACTCCGAGTCCGCCCACCCCGACGCGGGCGAGGACGCCGCCGTCCAGTACGCCCTGTCCAAGGGCGTCGCCGTCGTCGCCTCCGCCGGGAACGGCGGCGAGAAGGGCGACCACGTCTCGTACCCCGCCGCCTACCCCGGCGTCATCGCCGTCACGGCCGTCGACCGCTACGGGACCCGCGCCTCCTTCTCCACCCGCCGCTGGTACGCCACCGTCAGCGCCCCCGGCGTCGACATCGTCATCGCCGACCCCGACCGGCGCTACTACGAGGGCTGGGGCACCAGCGCCGCCGCCGCGTTCGTCTCGGGCGCGGTCGCCCTCGTCCGGGCCGCCCACCCCGACCTCACCCCGGCCCAGATCAAGACCCTGCTCATCGACACCGCGCGCAGCCGGCCCGAGGGCGGCCGCAGCGACGCCAAGGGGTACGGGACGGTCGACCCGGCCGCCGCGATCGAGGCGGGCGCCCGTCTGAAGGGCGGCGACCCGAAGAACGCCGCCGCCGGCTACCGGGGCAGCCACTTCGGCCCCGGCCCCACCGTCCCCGCCGAGGAGCCCCGCCCCTTCGGCCTGCTCGCCCCGCTCCTCGGCGGCCTCGGCGCCCTGCTGCTCCTCACCGCCGTGGTGCTCCGGCGCGCCGACCGCCCCGCCCGGCACCCGGCGGGCCGGACCCCGGGGACCGGGTACTAGGCTCGGGGCGTGGCGCTCAAGAACATCCCGGACCCCGGTTTCTCCGACGACGACGGCACCGCCGACCCGCGGCTCACCGCGGCCCTCGCGGCCTGGGCGGAGGACGGGACCGCCCACGGCCCCGTCCTCGAAGCGCTGCGGGAGGCCCGGCTGCTCGTCCCCGTGGTGGCCGTCCTCGGCGAGGTCGAGACCGACGAGAACGGCCTGCGCCGGGAGAAGACCAGCGACATGGCGGTCCCCACCCTCACGGCCGGCGACCGGCGGGCCCTGCCCGCCTTCACCTCGACCGCCTCGCTCGCCCTCTGGGACCCGCAGGCCCGGCCCGTGGCCGTCCCGCTGCACCAGGCGCTCCAGGCCGTCGCGCACGAGAAGGCGGACACGCTCCTCCTCGACCTCGCGGGCCCCGTGTCGTACCAGGTCACCGGACCGGCGCTGCTCGCCCTCGCCGAGGGCCGCGCCAGCGCCGACCCGCTCGACGACCCCGCCGTGCGGGAGGCGGTCCGGGCCGCCGTCGCCGCCGAGCCCGCCGTGCTCCGGGCCCACCTGGGCCCCGGCGCCGCCGACGGCACCCTCGCCCTGGTCCTCGCCGGGGACGCCTCCCCGGCGGAGGCCGCCCGGAGCGTGGCGCGCGCCCTGGCCGCCGATGAGACACTGAGGGCCCGCCTGGTGCGGGGCCTCGACCTGGCACTCCTGCCGGCCTCGGCCACGCCTCCGGGCGAGCCCTTCTACGTACGGAACGCCTGAACGCCTCCGGGTACGGAACGCCTGGGCGCGCCCCGGCCGCACACCGGCCCCGTGGCGGTTGTCTTCCGGGGGCGGCCCCCGTACCCCCGCGGCAGGTCCTGGCCGCACACCGGCCCCGTGGCGGTTGTCTTCCGGGGGTCGACCCCCGTACCCCCGCGGCAGGTCCTAGCCGTACACCGGCCCCGTGTACTTCTCGCCCGGTCCCTGGCCCGGCTCGTCCGGGATCAGGGAGGCCTCGCGGAAGGCGAGCTGGAGGGACTTCAGGCCGTCCCGCAGGGGCGCCGCGTGGAAGGAGGAGACCTCCGTCGCGCCGGCGTCGAGCAGGCCCGCGAGCGCGTGCACCAGCTTGCGGGCCTCGTCGAGGTCCTTGTGCTTGTCGCCCTCCTCGGTGAGACCGAGCTTCACCGCGGCGGCGCTCATCAGGTTGACGGCGACGGTCACGATCACCTCGACCGCCGGGACCTCGGCGATGTCGCGGGTCATGGCTTCGAAGTCGGGGGTGTCGGAGGAGTCGGGGGACTCGTTCTGGGGCGTCTCGCTCATGCCCCACACGATATGCCGGTCGCCGGTTAGCGGAGACCGGCGGGTCCTGCTAACCTTGTGTAACGACCGGCTGGACACGTGTGTGCCCGGCCCACAAGTGGAGGCTCCGTACTCCCACCTGACCGCCCTCACGGGTGGCGGGTCACCGGTCAGGTGGCGCCCATCGTTCCGTACGGACGATGGAGCCGCCCGATGTGCGCCCCGCGGTTGACCGCGGCGGTGCTCCGGTATTTCCATGGAGCCCCGCCTGTGTCCCGTCCGGGGCATTTTTCATGTACCGGCTCGGTTGGTCTCAGAAACAGACGTTGCGCGTCCGTCCGCCAGGCGGTCGTGTGGTGCTACCGAGGAGGATCCATCAGCGCCGAGCCCCGCATCAACGACAGGATTCGCGTTCCCGAGGTGCGACTTGTCGGACCCAGCGGCGAGCAGGTCGGGATTGTTCCGCTTGCCAAGGCCCTGGAGCTCGCACAGGAGTACGACCTCGACCTGGTCGAGGTCGCGGCGAACGCCCGTCCGCCCGTGTGCAAGCTCATGGACTACGGGAAGTTCAAGTACGAGTCGGCCATGAAGGCCCGTGAGGCGCGCAAGAACCAGGCGCACACGGTCATCAAGGAGATGAAGCTCCGGCCGAAGATCGACCCGCACGACTACGACACCAAGAAGGGTCACGTCGTCCGGTTCCTCAAGCAGGGCGACAAGGTCAAGATCACGATCATGTTCCGTGGTCGTGAGCAGTCCCGCCCCGAGCTCGGCTTCCGGCTGCTGCAGCGGCTGGCGTCGGACGTCGAGGAGCTTGGCTTCATCGAGTCCAACCCGAAGCAGGACGGCCGGAACATGATCATGGTTCTCGGTCCGCACAAGAAGAAGACCGAGGCCATGGCCGAGGCGCGTGAGGCCCAGGCCGCACGCAAGGCCGAGCGCCAGGGCGTCGCCGCCGAGGAGACCTCCGGGGCTCCGGCACCCGAGGCCGAGGCTCCGGCCGAGACCCCCGAGGCGTGACCCGAGGGGCTGCCACCCAGGCGGCCCCGGGCCCCGCCCGGACCCACCGAACAAAGAATTGACGCTCCCGGACGTCCGGTGCCCGCACCGGGGGGAGCGCCACTGACGAGGAGATACGGCGCGATGCCGAAGAACAAGACGCACTCCGGTGCCAAGAAGCGCTTCAAGGTCACCGGCTCCGGCAAGATCCTGCGCGAGCGCGCCGGCAAGCGCCACCTGCTCGAGCACAAGTCGTCCAAGCTGACCCGTCGCCTCACCGGCAACGCGGAGATGGCCCCGGGCGACGCGGCCAAGATCAAGAAGATGCTGGGCATCTGATCTGATCACCCGCCCTCGGCGACGAGGGCCACCGGCCAGGTCCGGGACCCATTCGTTTTTCGGGTCGTGTGAGTCCAACCACGACCCCGCTACAAGGAGTTAACAAGTGGCACGCGTCAAGCGGGCAGTCAACGCCCACAAGAAGCGCCGGGCGATCCTCGAGCAGGCCTCCGGCTACCGCGGTCAGCGTTCGCGCCTGTACCGCAAGGCCAAGGAGCAGGTCACCCACTCGCTGGTCTACAACTACAACGACCGCAAGAAGCGCAAGGGCGACTTCCGTCAGCTGTGGATCCAGCGCATCAACGCCGCTGCCCGCCTGAACGGCATGACGTACAACCGCCTCATCCAGGGTCTGAAGGCCGCCAACATCGAGGTGGACCGCAAGATCCTCGCCGAGCTGGCCGTCAACGACGCCAACGCGTTCGCCGCCCTCGTCGAGGTCGCGCAGAAGGCCCTCCCGGCCGACGTCAACGCCCCGAAGGCCGCCGCCTGATCTTCCAGGCCGCAGTACCTCCGCCCGGACCCGCAGACGCTCACGCGCCTGCGGGTCCGGGTGCGTCGGCCCCCTGAACCACCCGGCCCCCGCAGCCCCCGGCCCCGAAGAGAGAACCGCCGCACGCCATGGTCACCCCCGAGCTGATCTCCCCGCGTTCCCCGCGCGTCGTCGCCGCCCGGCGGCTCGCCAAGCGCACCTTCCGGGGCAAGGACCGCCTCTTCATCGCCGAGGGCCCCCAGGCCGTCCGCGAGGCCGTCGAGCACCGGGGACCCGGCGGGGAGCCCACCCTCGTCGAGCTCTTCACCACCGTCGAGGCCGCCGAGCGCCATGCCGCCATCGTCGACGCGGCCCGCGCTGCCGGGGCCCGCGTCCACCACGCCTCCGACGCCGTCCTCGCCGAGGTCTCCCAGACCGTCACCCCGCAGGGGCTCGTCGGCGTCTGCCGGTTCCTCGACTCGCCGTTCGAGGAGATCGTCGCGGCCCGCCCCAAGCTGGTCGCCGTCCTCGCCCACGTGCGCGACCCCGGGAACGCCGGCACCGTGCTGCGCTGCGCCGACGCGGCCGGAGCCGACGCCGTCGTCCTCACCGACGCCTCCGTCGACCTCTACAACCCCAAGTCCGTACGCGCCTCCGTCGGCTCGCTCTTCCACCTGCCGGTGGCCGTCGGCGTTCCCGTCGAGCAGGCCGTCGCCGGACTCAAGGCCGCGGGCGTGCGGATCCTCGCCGCCGACGGGGCCGGGCGGGACGACCTCGACGACGAGCTGGACGCCGGCACCATGGGCGGGCCCACCGCCTGGATCTTCGGCAACGAGGCCTGGGGACTGCCCGAGGAGACCCGGGCCCTCGCCGACGCCGTCGTCCGCGTCCCGATCCACGGCAAGGCCGAGAGCCTCAACCTCGCCACCGCCGCCGCGGTCTGCCTGTACGCCTCCGCGCGCGCCCAGCGCCCCCGGCCCTCCGCCTGAGAGGACCCGGAAGGGACCGTTCCGCCCCGCCCGCCCAGTAGAGTGGCGCACTCGGGTGGCCCACTGCGCTACACGGAGGGGTGGGGTACGGGGATGACGGCCGGCACGGACAGTCCCGCACAGGCACGGAGCGACGGCCCGCGCGCCCCGGAACGGGACGAGCCCCCGGGCGCCGCCCGTGCCGACGCCGGCTTCGCCGGCCTCCTGCCCGACGACCTGCCCGACGGGCTCGTCGTCGCCGACGGGACCGGCCGCGTCGTCTGCTTCAACGCCGCCGCCGCCCGCATCACCGCCGTCCCCGCCGACCGGGCCCTCGGCCTCCCCCTCGACCTGGCGCTGCCCCTGGAGGACCTCAAGGGCCGCCGCTGGTGGCCGCTGACCGACCCGTACGGCGGACTCGCCACCCGCAGCGGGCAGCCCGAGCGCAACCTGCTGCTCCCCGGCGGACGCGAGGTCCTCGTCTCCGCCCGCTACGTCCGCGAGCACCCCACGGGCCCCGTCCACCGGGTCGTCGTCTCCCTGCGCGGCACCGAGGCCCGCCGCCGCACCGAGCGCAGCCACGCCGAGCTCATCGCCACCGTCGCCCACGAGCTCCGCTCCCCGCTCACCTCCGTCAAGGGCTTCACCGCCACCCTCCTCCACAAGTGGGAGCGGTTCACCGACGAGCAGAAGCGGCTGATGCTGGAGACCGTCGACGCCGACGCCGGCCGCATCAAGCGGCTCATCGCCGAGCTCCTCGACATCTCCCGGATCGACTCCGGCCGCCTGGAGGTCCGCCGCCAGCCCGTCGACATCGCGGCGGCCGTCGGCCGGCACGTCCACGCCCACACCACCGGCGGCCAGTCCCCGGACCGCTTCTTCGTGCGGATCAGGCCACAGCTCCCGCCGCTCTGGGCCGACCCCGACAAGATCGACCAGATCCTCGGCAACCTCCTCGAAAATGCGGTGCGCCACGGCGAGGGAACCGTCACCATCGAGGTGGCACCCACCACGGCGGGCGACGACGGAGAAGAGGGGACGGTGGTCACCGTGAGCGACGAGGGCCCCGGCATCCCCGAGGAGTCCATGAGCCGCGTCTTCACCCGCTTCTGGCGGGGCAGCAAGCGCGGCGGCACCGGTCTCGGCCTCTACATCGTCAAGGGCGTCGTCGAGGCCCACGGCGGAACCATCACCGTCGGACGGGGCCCCCGCGGCGGGGCCGAGTTCCGATTTACCCTGCCCGTCGGCACGCCGGCCCACCTCCTCTGACGTCCCGTCCCGCGAGACCGCGGACGACCAGGAGCCGCCCGGCCCGCCCACGGGCCCATTCGCGTCCCCCCACCCCGTTAGACTCGACCTTTGGCACGTTTGCGCCCTTGACGTCGAGCGGGGCCGCCCAGCCAAGCCAACGGAAGCACGGGAAGAGATGTCCGCACCCAATAAGTCGTACGACCCGGTTGAGGTCGAGGCACTGAAACCGGAAGAGATCGAGCGCATGCGGGACGAGGCGCTCGCCGCCTTCGCCGCCGCGGGCGACCTCGACGCGCTCGCGCACGCGAAGACCGCGCACACCGGTGGCACCTCGCCGCTGGCGCTCGCCAACCGCGAGATCGGCGCACTGCCCCCGCAGGCCAAGGCCGCCGCGGGCAAGCTCGTGGGCCAGGCCCGCGGCGCCGTCTCCAAGGCCCTCGCCGCCCGCCAGGGCGAGCTGGAGGCCGAGCGGGACGCCCGCGTCCTCGTCGAGGAGGCCGTCGACGTCACGCTGCCGTACGACCGCGTCCCGGCCGGCGCCCGCCACCCGCTGACCACCCTCATGGAGCGCGTCTCCGACGTCTTCGTCTCCATGGGGTACGAGATCGCGGAGGGTCCCGAGGTCGAGGCGGAGTGGTTCAACTTCGACGCCCTCAACTTCGTCCCGGACCACCCGGCGCGCCAGATGCAGGACACCTTCTTCGTCGAGGGGACGTCCGTCGAGGGGACGGCCACCACCGGTGACGAGTCCGGCGTCGTCCTGCGCACCCACACCTCCCCGGTGCAGGCCCGCACGCTCATCGACCGGGAGCCCCCGGTCTACGTCGTGTGCCCCGGCCGCGTCTACCGCACCGACGAGCTCGACGCCACGCACACCCCGGTCTTCCACCAGATCGAGCTGCTCGCCGTCGACGAGGGCCTCACCATGGCCGACCTCAAGGGCACCCTCGACCACATGGTCCGGGCGCTCTTCGGCCCGGACATGAAGACCCGGCTGCGCCCGAACTTCTTCCCGTTCACCGAGCCGTCCGCCGAGATGGACATGCTCTGCTACGTCTGCCGCGGCGAGTCCGTCGGCAACCCGGACCGCCCCTGCCGCACCTGCGGCAGCGAGGGCTGGATCGAGCTCGGCGGCTGCGGCATGGTCAACCCGAAGGTGCTCGTCGCCTGCGGCGTGGACCCCGAGAAGTACAGCGGATTCGCCTTCGGGTTCGGCATCGAGCGGATGCTGATGTTCCGCCACAACGTCGAAGACATGCGAGACATGGTCGAGGGTGACGTCCGGTTCACCCGGCCGTTCGGGATGGAGATCTGATGCGGGTCCCGCTTTCTTGGCTGCGGGAGTACGTCGACCTGCCGGCGACGGAGACCGGCCGAGACGTCCAGGCCAAACTCGTTTCGGCAGGCCTGGAGGTCGAGACCGTCGAGCGGCTCGGCGCCGGCCTGTCCGGCCCCCTGGTGGTCGGCAGGGTCCTCACCATCGAGGAGCTGACGGAGTTCAAGAAGCCCATCCGCTTCTGCACCGTCGACGTCGGCGACGCCAACGGCACCGGCGAGCCCCAGGAGATCATCTGCGGCGCCCGGAACTTCGCCGAGGGCGACAAGGTCGTCGTGGCGCTGCCCGGCGCCGTCCTCCCCGGCGACTTCCGGATCGCCGAGCGCAAGACGTACGGCCGCGTCTCCCGGGGCATGATCTGCTCCGGCGACGAGCTCGGCATGGGGGACGACGGCTCGCACGGCATCATCGTGCTGCCGCCGGAGCACGAGGTCGGCACCGATGCCACGGTCCTCCTGGAGCTGTTCGACGAGGTCCTCGACATCGCCGTCACCCCGGACCGCGGCTACTGCCTCTCGATGCGCGGCGTCGCCCGCGAGACGGCCACCGCCTACGGCCTGCCGCTGCGCGACCCGGCGCTGCTCGACGTGCCCGCGCCGAACTCGTACGGCTACCCGGTCCAGATCACCGACCCGATCGGCTGCGACCGCTTCACCGCGCGCACCGTCGTCGGCCTGGCGCCCGAGGCCCGCTCCCCGATCTGGCTCCAGCGCCGCCTCCAGAAGGCCGGCATGCGCCCGATCTCGCTGGCCGTCGACGTCACCAACTACGTGATGCTGGAGCTCGGCCAGCCGCTCCACGCCTACGACCGCACCCGGCTCGACGGCCCCATCGGGGTCCGCCGCGCCGAGGCCGGCGAGAAGATCACCACCCTCGACGGCACCGTGCGCGTCCTGGACGCCGCGGACCTGGTCATCACCGACAACCGCGGCCCGATCGGCATCGCGGGCGTCATGGGCGGCGCCCACACGGAGATCGCCGACCCGGTCCTCGACCCGGAGACCGGCGTCGTCACCGGCACCTCCGAGGTCGTCGTCGAGGCCGCGCACTTCGACCCGATCTCGATCGCCCGCACGGCCCGCCGCCACAAGCTGTCCTCCGAGGCGTCCAAGCGCTTCGAGCGCGGCGTCGACCCGCAGGCCGCCGCCGCTGCCGCGCAGCGCACCGTCGACCTGCTCGTGCTGCTCGCGGGCGGCACGGCCGAGGCCGGCGTCACCGAGGTCGTCGCCCCGTCCGCGCCCCGGACGATCGTCGTCCCGGCGGACCACCCGGACAGGGTCGCGGGCGTCGCCTACGGCCGCGAGACCGTCGTCCGCCGCCTCCAGGAGGTCGGCTGCGACGTCTACGGCCAGGACGAGCTGATCGTCACCGTCCCCTCGTGGCGGCCCGACCTCAACGAGCCGAACGACCTGGCCGAAGAGGTCATCCGCCTGGAGGGCTACGAGAACCTGCCCTCCACGCTGCCGAAGCCCCCGGCCGGCCGCGGGCTCACCGAGCGCCAGCGCGCCCACCGCCGCGTGGGCCGCGCCCTGGCCGGCGCCGGCTACGTCGAGGCGCTGAACTACCCGTTCCTCGGCGAGCAGGTCTTCGACCAGCTCGGCCTGGACGCGGACGACGCCTCCCGCCGCGTGGTGAAGCTGGTCAACCCGCTCTCGGACGAGGAGCCCGCGCTCCGCACGACGCTGCTCCCGGGCCTGCTCGGGGCGCTGCGCCGCAACGACAGCCGCGGCAGCCACGACCTGGCGCTCTTCGAGACCGGCCTGGTCTTCCTGGTCGGCGAGCGTCCGGGCGTCGCCGTCCGCCTCGGCGTCGACCGGCGCCCCACGGACGAGGAGATCGCCGAGGTCAACGCGGCCCTGCCCGCGCAGCCCCGGCACGCCGCCGTCGTCCTCGCCGGCGCGCGCGAGCAGGCCGGCTGGTGGGGCAGGGGCCGCCCGTCCGACTGGGCGGACGCGATCGAGGCCGCCCGCACGGTCGCCCGCGAGGCCGGCGCCGAACTGATCGTGCGCCAGGGCCAGTACGGCCCCTGGCACCCGGGCCGCTGTGCCGAGCTGCGCGTCGTCGTCGACGGCGAGGAGCGCACGGCGGGCCACGCGGGCGAGCTGCACCCGCGCGTGGTGAAGTCCTTCGGCCTGCCGGCCCGGACCAGCGCGATGGAGCTCGACCTCGACCTGGTCGAGGCGGCGTCCGAGGGCCCCCTCAAGGCCCCCCGGATCTCCTCCTTCCCGGTCGCCACCCAGGACGTGGCCCTGGTCGTCGACGACGGCGTCCCGGCCGCCGAGGTCGAGGCCGCCCTGCGCGAGGGCGCGGGCGAACTCCTGGAGTCCATCCGGCTGTTCGACGTCTACACCGGCGACCAGCTCGGCGAGGGCGCCAAGTCCCTGGCGTACGCCCTGAAGTTCCGCGCCCCGGACCGCACCCTGACGGTCGACGAGGCCTCCGCGGCCCGCGACGCGGCCGTCGCCCTGGCCACCGAGCGCACCGGCGCCGTCCTGCGCGGCGCCTGACCCCGCGGCGGCGCCCGGCGGCACCAGGAGGGCCGCCCCGGAGACCTTCTCCGGGGCGGCCCTCCGCCGTTTCCGGAAGGTCCGCGTCGCGCACGTCCTTGCGGGCCTCGCGCGCCCGTTCCGATGGCGCGGCCCTGGCGAAGGGCGGCGCGCCGGGGGTGCTCACTCCTTCGGGTGAGATCGCCGGGGGGTGTTCCGCGGGGGCGCGCGCGGTCGGGAGAATCGACGCGGCCGCAGGGGCGGACCTGCGTGCCGCGGCGCCTTCGGGCGCCGTCGGGGCTCGGGAAGGGCCGTGCATGATCCGTACGAGGTCGCTGGACTCCGATGGCTCCCGGCTCCGCCGGCTGGCCCCGCTCGCTCTTCCCGTCGCCTGGGGCGCGATGGCCGTGGCGTGGAGGTTCGCCTGTCCGCCGGCCAGGGAGCCGGGGCTGCCGATACGGATCGCCGCCGGCGTGGTCCTCCTCTCCGTCGGCATCGGACTCGTCCTCGGCGTCCGGCGCGGGCTCATACGCGAGCTGGCCCGGGCGCGGGCCGTCGCGGCCGCCACCCAGCGGGTGCTGCTGCGACCGCCGCCGGGCCGCATCGAAGGGCTGACCCTGGCCGCCGGACAGCTCTCCGCCTCCCGGGGCGCGTCCGTCGGCGGGGACCTGTACGAGGCGGTGGCCACCCCCCACGGGGTGCGGATCGTCGTCGGGGACGTCCGGGGCCACGGGCTCGCCGCGCTCGGCGCCGTGGTCGCGGTGCTCGGCAGCTTCCGCGAGGCCGCCCACGACGAGCTCGAACTCGCCGGAGTGCTGCGGAGGTTGGAGCGGGCGCTCGAACGGCACCTGCGGGAGCGGGCCCGCGACGAGCACCCGGCACGGGCCGGAACGGACCCCGAACACCCGGCGGCGGAGGAGTTCGTGACCCTGCTGCTCCTGGAGATCGGGCCCGACGGGCGGCTCTCCGTGTTCAACTGCGGCCACCCCGGCCCGTACCGCCTCGGCCGGAAGGCGGAGCGCCTTCCCGTGGGGGACCCGCTGCCCCCGCTCGGGGTGCTGCCGCTGCCCGCCGGCCTCGCGCCGTACACGGCGGCCCGGCTGCTGCCCGGCGAGACCCTCGTCCTGCACACCGACGGCGCGGAGGAGGCCCGGGACCACCGGGGCCGGTTCTTCGCGCTCGACTCCGCCCTCACCGGGCCGCCCGGCGAGGCGCCCGCGGCGCTCGTCCGCCGGGTCCACGCGGAGCTGCTGCGCCACACGGGCGGCCGGCCCGCCGACGACGTCGCGCTCCTCGTCGTGCGGAACGACCGGGCCAGGGTGCCGGCGCAGCCCGCCGAACCCGGGCTGCGCCGCCCCCGGCCCGCCCCCTCCTCCCACTGCTGAGAGGAGGGGCCGGGGCCGGCGCCGCCCGCCCCGCCACGGAGTGTCGGGCAGATCGGCGGGGCGGGCGGCGCGGACCGGGCGGCCGCACTGTACGAGGGGGAGCCGGCGGCCCGGTCGTCGCCTTGCGGCGAGAAGCACAGTCAACCGGGGCCGGGACGGGCGCGGCAGAGCACGCGGGCCGCGAGAACGGGTGCTTCGTTCACACCCCGTGCGAAAACCCCGCCGGAGGGTTCCGCCGGAGACCTCGATGCCCCTCCGCGCGTACACCCCGTGCACGCGATTCCCCCCGTACGGGGCCACTCCGCGCCACTTCGCCCCGTACGAAATCGGCCACCGCTACGCTGAGTTCACCGAGCGGACCGGAGCGGCCATGCAGCCCAACACCTTGCTCGACGCCCTGCTCGACGAAGCGGGCGTCTCGCACGCCGGCCTCGCCACCCGGGTGAACCGGGCCGGCCGGGCCAGGGGACTCGCCCTGCGCTACGAACACACCGCCGTGGCCCGCTGGTTGAAGGGCCAGCGGCCGCGCGGCCAGGTGCCCGACCTGATCTGCGAGGTGCTCGCCGCCCGGCTGCACCGGCAGGTGACCCTGGACGACATCGGCCTCGGAGTGCCGGGCGGCCCGGCCCCGGCGTCCGGTTCGCCGCTCTCCGGCTTCGTCGAGCGGGCCGCCGCCCTCTGGCGCTCCGACGAACAGCAGCGGGCGCACGTCGTCACCGCCCCCGCCCTGACCGGCACCCCCGCGGTGATCCCCGTGTGGGAGTGGGAGAACCCGCCGGAGGACACGGACGTCTCCCGCACCGGCCGGACCGCGGTCTCGGCCGCCGACATCGCCGTCCTGGTCGCCGCCCGGGCCCACTACGAGCAGATGTACCGCAAGGCCGGGGGCATCGCGACCCGGGCCAGGATCGTCGGCTTCCTCACCGCCGAGACGGCGCCGCTGCTCCGGGGCACGTACGGCGACGCCCTCGGGCGGCGGCTGCATCGCGCCGCCGGCGGCCTGGTGGCGGTGGCCGGGATCTGCGCCTACGACGCCGACGCGCACGGCCTGGCCCAGCGCTACTTCCACCAGGCGCTGCGGCTCGCGAAGGCGAGCGGGGACCGGGGGCTCGGCGCGTACGTGATCGCGCTCCTGGTCAACCAGTCGCTGTTCACGGGGGAGCACCGGCAGGCGGTGGCGTTCGCGGAGGCGGCGCTGCGGGCGGCCGGACCCCACATCACCCCGGCGCTCGCCGCCGACCTCACGGCGATGCAGGCGAAGGCGTACGCGCACCTGGGCGACCGCACGACCGCGCTCGCCTGCATCCGGCGGGCCGAGGCGGCGGCGGAGCGGATCAGTCCGGGCGAGGAGCCGGCCGAGACGGGCTATGTGCAGCCGGGGCTCGTCAACGTGCAGATCGCGGAGGCCCTGCTCGGTCTGGGCGACCTCCCGGCGGCCCACGAGCACGCCTCGGCGGCGGTCGGGGCGCCCTCGCACGACCGGGGGCGGGTGCACCGGCTCGCCATGCTGTGCCAGGTCCAGCTGCGGCGGGGGGAGGCCGACGGGGCGGCGCGCACGGCCGTGGAGATGACGGAGCTGGCGCGCGGGGTGGAGTCGCGGCGGCTGCGGGACCGGCTGCGGGAGGCGCGGGAGCACCTGCTCGCGAGCGGCGCGGCGGACGCGCGGGAGGCGGCGGACCTCATCGACGGGGCGCTGCGCGTTCCCCTCTGACCCGTTCTGGTCTTTACCGATCCCCTGCGGTCCTGTCCGATCCTCTCTGATCCCCTTCGGCCCGCACAGTGCTGCGATATTGCCACCGAACAAGCACCGATCAGTCGGAAGGTGGCAAGAACGTGCAGTGGACGAAACTGAGCGAACGCTCTGTCTATGAGAACCGTTGGTTCCGAGTGAACCTCGCGGACGTCGAACTCCCGGACGGCCGCCACCTGGACCACTATCTGATCCGGCTCCGTCCGGTCGCCGTCGCGACCGCCGTCAACGAGGCCGACGAAGTCCTGATGCTCTGGCGCCACCGCTTCATCACCGACAGCTGGGGCTGGGAACTGGCCGCCGGCGTGGTCGAGGACGGCGAGGACGTCGAGTCCGCCGCCGCCCGCGAGATGGAGGAGGAGACCGGCTGGCGGCCGGGGCCACTGCGCCACCTCCTCACCGTCGAGCCCTCCAACGGCCTCACCGACGCCCGCCACCACCTCTACTGGGCGGAGCGGGCCACCTACACCGGGCCGCCCGAGGACGCGTTCGAGTCCTCGCGGCGGGCCTGGATCCCGCTGAAGCAGATCCCCGGCATGATCGCCCGGGGCGAGGTCCCGGCCGCCAACATGGCCGCCGGTCTGCTGATGCTCCACCACCTGCGCCTCGGCTGAGCCGGAAGCGGCGACCGCGGGCGGAGAAAGGCCGGACGGCCCGTACCTGTGCGGGAGTACGGGCCGTCCGGGTGGTGCGGAGAGTGGTCTGTGAGGGGACGCGTCAGGCGTACGGGTAGAAGCCCGAGCCCGTCTTCCGGCCGAGCCGGCCCGCGTCCACCATGCGCTGGAGCAGCGGGGGAGCGGCGTACAGCGGCTCCTTGAACTCCGAGTACATCGAGTCGGCGATCGAGGCGATCGTGTCCAGGCCGATCAGGTCGGACAGCTTCAGCGGGCCCATCGGGTGGGCGCAGCCGAACTCCATGCCGTTGTCGATGTCCTCGCGGCTCGCGATGCCCGACTCGAACATCCGGATCGCGGAGAGCAGGTACGGCACGAGCAGTGCGTTCACCACGAAGCCGGAGCGGTCCTGGGCGCGGATCGCGTGCTTGCCGAGCGCCTTCTCGGCGAAGGCCTGGGCCCGGCTGATCGTGCCCTCGGAGGTGGTGAGGGCCGGGATCAGCTCGACGAGCTTCTGCACCGGGGCCGGGTTGAAGAAGTGGATGCCGATGACCTGGTCGGGGCGGGAGGTCGCCACGGCCAGCTTCACCAGCGGGATGGAGGAGGTGTTCGAGGCCAGGATGGCGTCCGGCCGGGTCATCACCTGGTCGAGGACCTGGAAGATCTCGGTCTTGACCTGCTCGTTCTCCACCACGGCCTCGATGACGAGGTCGCGGTCGGCGAACTCGCCCAGGTCGGTGGTGAAGCTGAGGCGCGCGAGCGTAGAGTCCCGCTCCTCCTCGCTGATCTTGCCGCGTTCGGCGGCCTTCGCCAGCGAGTTGTAGAGCCGCGTGCGGCCGATCTCCAGCGCCTCGCCGGTGGTCTCGGCGACCTTCACCTCAAGGCCGCTCCGGGCGCACACCTCCGCGATGCCCGCGCCCATCTGGCCGCAGCCGACCACTCCGACGCGCTCAATGTCGGCCATGGAGTCCGTCACCTCGTGCCTTTCGCTCTTCTGCCGGCGGCGGGTCCGTGCGATTCCGGTGCGTCCGCCTCGATCCCACGACGTTACCGCTCATTAACCGATGATCGATCGCCCGGAGCGTGGGCATGCTCTCCCGGTGAGTGTGACGTATCCGACAGAGGAGGGGTACAAGTGCGGCCTATCGGGAGAAGAGGGTTCGTCGCCGGAGCCACCGGAGCGGTGCTCGCCGTGACGGGAACGACAGGGCCGGCGGAGGCCGGGAGGCCCTCCGCCGCGGACCGGGGGCCCGTGGAGCCGGGCGCGGCACCCGGGGCGGGGAGCCGGGCGCGGGGCAGGCCGTACCGCCGCCGGGAGTTCCGCGGCATGTGGATGGCGACGGTCAACAACATCGACTGGCCCTCCCGGCCCGGTCTGACCGCCGCGCGGCAGCGCTCCGAGCTCCTCGTCCACCTCGACACGGCGGCCGAGCGGCGCCTCAACGCCGTGGTCCTCCAGGTCCGGCCGACCGCCGACGCCCTGTGGCCCTCGCCGTACGAGCCGTGGGCCGAGTGCCTCACCGGCACCCAGGGCCGCGACCCCGGCTGGGACCCGCTGGGCACGGCCGTCGCCGAGGCCCACGCGCGGGACCTCCAGCTGCACGCCTGGTTCAACCCGTACCGGGTGGCGAACCACACCGATCCGGCCCGGCTCGTCGCCTCCCACCCGGCGCGGCGGCACCCGGAGTGGGTGCTGCCCTACGGCGGGAAGCTCTACTACGACCCGGGCCTCCCCGAGGTCCGGCGCTTCGTCCAGGACGCCATGCTGGACGCGGTGCGCCGCTACGACGTCGACGCCGTGCACTGGGACGACTACTTCTATCCGTACCCGGTCGCCGGGCAGGTCTTCGCCGACGACGGGACGTACGCGCGCCACGGCGGCGGCTTCCCCGACAAGGCGTCCTGGCGGCGGCACAACACCGACCTGCTGGTCTCCGAGATGTCCGCCCGGATCAAGGAGGCCAGGCCGGGCGTGGCCTTCGGCGTGAGCCCCTTCGGGGTCTGGCGGAACGCCGCCACCGACCCGGAGGGCTCGGACACCGCCGCGGGCGTCCAGACCTACGACGACCTGTACGCCGACACCCGCAAGTGGGTGCGGGAGGGCTGGCTCGACCACGTCGTGCCGCAGGTCTACTGGCACATCGGCCTGGCCGCGGCGGACTACGCCAAGCTGCTGCCCTGGTGGGACGGGACGGTGCGGGGCACCGGCGTCGGCCTCTACGTCGGCGAGGCGCTCCACAAGGCGGGCGATCCCGCCCAGCCGGCCGCCTGGCAGGACCCGGAGGAGCTCTCGCGCCACCTGGAGCTGGCCAAGGGGTACGCCGGGGTCGGCGGCCACTGCTTCTTCTCGGCGAAGGAGGTCGCGCGGGACCGGATCGGGGCGATGGCCGCCGTGGTGGCCGACCACTACCCGACCAGGGTCCGTCCGCCGGGGTGACGGCCTCTCAGCCGGTCCCCGCCTCCGGGTGGTGGCGCACGACGGTGTCGGGGCCGGGCGACATCAGGGCCTCGTGTCCGTCGTCGTCGAACTTCACGCGGTACGGGGGAGTGCCGTTCTCCCCCAGTACCTGAAGGACCTCGGCCGTGCGGTCGTGGTGGCCGACGGTCCGTCCGTGCACCAGCAGTGTGTCGCCCACGCTCGCCTGCATCGGGGTGACCTCCTCGCGATCCGGCCCGTGCCGGTTCTCCGCTCTTCGGAGCCTCTGCTTGTCATTGTCGCCCTTTTCGTCCGCCTCCGTCGCGCCGGACTCCCTGATCACTCCGTCACTCCGTCACCCCGTCACCCGGTCACCCCGTCACTCGGTCACCCCATCACGACTTCGACCGCTGGGTGACCGCGATGCAGACCAGCACCGCGACCGCCGCGGCGGGGGCGGCCGGCGACAGGGTCTCGCCGAGCAGGGTGACGGACCAGACGAGGGTGAGGAGCGGCTGGGCGAGCTGGAGCTGGCTGGCCTTCGGGATGCCGATCGCGGCCATGCCCCGGTACCAGACGTACAGGCCGAAGAAGGTGGAGCCGAGGGCGACCCACAGCAGGCCGACGACGCCGTGGGCGTTGAGGCGGACCGGTTCCAGGGACAGGGCGACGGCCGAGGCGGCCAGCATCAGCGGCAGGCACAGGATCAGGGCCCAGCCGATCACCTGCCAGCCCGGCATCAGCGCGGCGAGCCGGCCGCCCTCGGTGTAGCCGGCCGCGCACACGAGCAGCGCCCCGAAGAGGTACAGGTCGCCGGTGGAGAGCGACCCGCCGCTCTCCCCGAGCGTGAAGCCGAGCACCACCACGGCGCCGGAGACGGCCGCGATCCAGAAGGTGCGGGAGGGGCGCCGGCCCGTCCGCAGGGCCGCGAAGGCCGCCGTGGTGAGCGGCAGGAGGCCCACCACCACGGCGGCGTGGGAGGTGGTGGAGGTCCGCAGGGCCAGGCTCGTCAGGAGCGGGAAGCCGACGACGACCCCGCCGCCGACCACCGCGAGCCCCGCCCAGTGGCGCCGCTCCGGCAGCGGCACCCGGCCGACGAGCAGGAAGACCCCGGCGACGAGCGCGGCGAGGGTGGACCGCACGGCCACCAGCGACCAGGGGCCGAAGCTCTCCAGGCCCCAGACGGTCGACGGGAAGGTGAGCGAGAACGCGACGACGCCGAGCCCGGCGAGCAGGGTGCCGCGGGGCCGGGGATCGGAGGCGGGCGTCCGGGCCGGGGCGGCGGTTCCAGCCGGGGAACCGGGCGCGGAGGCGTCGCGAGCGGTCGCGTGTCCGGCGCCGGTCCGGGAGGTCCGGCGGGCGGTCGCGTGTCCGGTCTCGGACCGGAGGGTCCGGTGGGCGTTCGAGTGACCGGCGTCGGCGTCGGATTCGGTGCCGGAGGGGGCGGCCGTACGCCCGGTGCCGACGCCGGCGGTACGGGCGCCCGCGGTGGTCTCCGGGGCGGTGACCGCTATCGCGGTGGGGGCAGTAGCGCTATCCTGTGTCCTCATGTATGAGCGTAGCAGTGTCACGGAGCTGGCGGACATCCTGCGGAGGGAGCTCGACCGCTACTCTCCCGGTGGAAAGCTCCCGTCAAGCCGTGCGCTCGTCGAGCGCCACCACGTCTCCCCGGTCACCGTCACCCGCGCCCTCGCCCGGCTCGCCGCCGAGGGGCTCGTCGTCACCCGCCCCGGCGCCGGAGCCTTCCGCGCGGAGCCCCGCACCGCCGACCCGGTCACCGGCGACACCTCCTGGCAGGAGGTCGCCCTCAGCGCCGACACCGCCACCGGACTCGTGCCCCGGGCCGTCGACGCCTCCGGCGTCCTCGTCACCCTCTCCGCGCCCCCGACCGGCGTGATCGAGTTCAACGGCGGCTACCTCCACCCCTCCCTCCAGCCCGAGCGGGCCCTCGCCGCCGCCCTCGCCCGGGCCGGCCGCCGCCCCGGCGCCTGGGGCCGGCCGCCCGTCGACGGCCTGCCCGAACTGCGCGAGTGGTTCGCCCGGGAGATCGGCGGCGGCACCACCGCGGCCGAGGTCCTCGTCACCGCCGGCGGCCAGTCCGCGATCACCACCGCCCTGCACGCCCTCGCCACGCCCGGCACCCCCGTCCTCGTCGAGTCGCCCACCTACCCGGGCATGCTCGCCGTCGCCCGCGCCGCCGGGCTCCGGCCCGTCCCCGTCCCCGCCGACGCCGGGGGAGTCCGCCCCGAACTCCTCGAAGCCGCGTTCCGCGCCACCGGCGCCCGCGCCCTCGTCTGCCAGCCGCTCTTCCAGAACCCGACGGGGGCCGTCCTCGGACCGGAGCGGCGCCGGGAGGTCGTCCGGATCGCCCGCGCCGCCGGGGCCTTCGTCGTCGAGGACGACTTCGCCCGCCTCCTCGTCCACGAGGACGCCCCGCCGCTCCCCGAACCCCTCGCCGCCCAGGACCCGGACGGCGTCGTCGTCCACGTCCGCTCCCTCACCAAGCCCACCTCGCCCAGCCTCCGGGTCGGCGCCCTCGCCGCCCGCGGCCCCGTCCTGGAACGGCTGCGCGCCATCCAGGTCGTCGACAGCTTCTTCGTCCCCCGCCCCCTCCAGGAGGCCGCGCTCGAACTCGTCGGCTCCCCGGCCTGGCCCCGCCACCTCCGCGCCGTCTCCCAGGAGCTCAGGAGCCGCCGGGACGCCATGACCGGCGCCCTCGCCCGCCACCTCCCCGAACTCGCCCTGCCCCACGTGCCCCACGGCGGCCACCACCTCTGGCTGCGCCTCCCCGACGCCCTGCCCGAGGCCTCCCTCCACGCCACCGCCCTGCGCACCGGGGTCGCCGCGGCCCCCGGCCGCCCCTACTTCTGCGCCGAACCGCCCGCCGGGCACATCCGGCTGAGTTTCGCGGGTGTCGCGGGCCCCACGGAGATCGCGGAGGGCGTGCGCCGCCTGCGGACGGCGGTGGACGAACTCACCGCCTGACCCCGGGACCGGGCCGCCGGGCGCTCCGCCCGGCTCCCGGCCCCGCAACGTCACCCGACACATCCGCCTGACAAGGGCCCGCACTCCTGGAAGCCTGCGTCCATGACCGACAGCAGCCTCCCGCAGGACCCCGTCATGCACGGGGCGTACGAGATCTCGTCCGACCCCGCCCGGATCGACGCCGCCCGCGTCCACCACTGGATCTCCACCGACTCCTACTGGGCCCGGGGCCGACCTCGGGAGAAGCAGGACCGGGCCATCGCCGGCTCGCTCAACCTCGGCGCCTACCACCGCGAGACCGGCGAGATGAGCGCCTACGCGCGCGTCGTCACCGACTACGCCACCTTCGCCTGGCTCTGCGACGTCTACGTCGACCCCCCGGCCCGGGGCACCGGCCTCGGCACCGCGCTCGTCACCGCCGTCCGGGACCTCCTGGAGCCGCACGGGCTGAGCCGCATCATGCTCGCCACCGCCGACGCGCACGGCGTGTACGAGAAGGTGGGTTTCGCGCCACTGCAAAATCCGGACAAGTGGATGGCTCTCGGGCGGCAGTGAGGCGGACCCCCTCCGCCCCTCGAAACGACCCCTTGACCAGCGGCGCCCCCGGCCTCACGATCGCGGCCATGAGTCTTCGTGTGACGCTCGTCACGGCGGGACGCAGCTCCTCCCTCCTCGCCGAACGATTCGACGACGACCGGCCGCTCGACGAGGCCGGCTGGTACGAGGTGCAGCAGGCCGCGCCCGCGCTCATCCCGCTCGGCGCGGCCGAACTGCGCTACTGCTCCCCGACCCCGCGCAGCCGCGCCACCGGCACCGCCCTCGGCTACGCGCCCCTCGTCCAGCCCGCGCTGCGCGACTGCGACATGGGCCGCTGGCGCGGTCTGACCCTCGCCGAGGTCGCCGCCCTCGACCCGTTCGCCGTCGACGCCTGGCTCACCGACGCCCGCACCGCCCCGCACGGCGGCGAACCGCTCCTCGCCTTCATCACCCGGATAGGGAACTGGCTCGACACCCGCCCCGCCGAGGACGGCGCCATCGTCGCCGTCGCCGAGCCCTCCGTCGTACGGGCCGCCCTCGTGTACGCCCTGAAGGCGCCGCCCGCCACGTACTGGAACGTCGACGTCCGTCCCCTCTCCACCGTCACCCTCACCGGCCGCCCCGGCCTCTGGCACCTCCAGCTCGACGCGGTCCCGCGCTGACGGTCCCGCGCTGACGGCCCCGCGCGCCACCGGGACGGAGCGGGGTGTGCGGCGGAGGAGGGCGGCCCGGCCCCGCGACCGGCTAGCCTGAACCCACGATGAACCGTTTGAGCACGTCATGGGGCGCCTTCGCGCTGACCCGCCACCCCGAGGACCCGCGCGACCCGCTGCGCGCCTGGGACGCGTCCGACGAATACCTCCTGGGCCACCTGGCCGAGACCGGCACCGACCTCTCCGGCACCGTCGCCGTCCTCGGCGACCGCTGGGGCGCCCTCGTCACCGCCCTCCAGGCCGCGGGCCCCGGCGCACTCGTCCAGATCACCGACTCGTACCTCGGCGGGCGGGCGACCCGGACCAACCTCGCCCGCGCCGGCGCCGCCCCGGATGCCGTCCGGCTGCTCACCACCCAGGACCCGCCGCCCGAGCGGATCGACGTGCTCCTCGTCCGCGTCCCCAAGAGCCTCGCGCTCCTGGAGGACCAGCTGCACCGCCTCGCGCCCGCCGTCCACGAGGGCACCGTCGTCGTCGGCACCGGCATGGTCAAGGAGATCCACACCTCCACGCTGAAGCTCTTCGAGCGGATCCTCGGCCCCACCCGCACCTCCCTCGCGGTGAAGAAGGCCCGGCTGATCCACACCACCCCCGACCCCGCCGCCGCCCCCGGCCCGAACCCCTGGCCGCACCGGTACGCCCTCCCCGCCGACGCCCCCGCGTCCGGCCTCCCCGGCCGGACCGTCACCAACCACGCCGGCGTCTTCTGCGCCGACCGCCTCGACATCGGCACCCGGTTCCTCCTCGCGCACCTGCCCCGCGACCTCGGCCGGGCCCGCGTCGCGGACCTCGGCTGCGGCAACGGCGTGGTCGGCCTCGCGGTCGCCCTCGCCGAACCCGGGGCGGAGCTGGTCTTCACCGACGAGTCGCACCAGGCCGTCGCCTCGGCCCGGGAGAACTTCCGCGCCCACGCGGGCGACGGGCGCGCGGCCGAGTTCCTCGTCGGCGACGGGCTCGCGGACCTGGCGCCCGGCTCGGTGGACCTGGTCCTCAACAACCCGCCGTTCCACAGCCACCAGGCCACCACCGACCGCACCGCCCGCCGCATGTTCGCCGACGCCCGGCGCGCCCTGCGCCCCGGCGGCGAACTGTGGGTCGTCGGCAACCGGCACCTCGGCTACCACGTCGCCCTCCGCCGCATCTTCGGCAACGCCGAACTGGTCGCCAGCGACCCGAAGTTCGTGGTCCTGCGCGCGGTCCGCCCCTAGGGCGTGTGTCGAAAGTCCCGCCTGCCCGGCGGCGCCCGGCACGCACGCTCGCCGCGTTGTCGGGATCACCCCGATACCACCAGTATCGGGGCGACCCTCCGCCTTGCGATCGCACGCACCGGACACCGCCGGGCCTGCCCTCCGGGCAGACGGCGCTACTTTC
>NZ_JBIVSC010000025.1:0-2475 GCF_044756005.1 Streptomyces sp. NPDC092045
GGGCGTCGTCGGTGGAGACGGTGGTGGGGCGGGCGAGCTCGGGCAGTCCGTCCAGGGCGGCCCGGCGCATCGAAGCCCCCGGATTCCCGGCGGCCCCGGGACCGGGGGCCGGTTCGGCGGCCGGGGGGCGGGCGGAACGGTTTCCGACGGTGGACATGGGGCTCCTTCGACGGTGGCGATGGGCCTGCGCCGCTGCCGTGCCATAGGTGGCGGAGGGGGTCCGTCTGTCGAGCTTCCTTCCAGGAGGATTCCCGTTTCGAGTGATTTGACACGATTTTCTGGGTAGTCGCGAGCGGATGACGTGACGACGGAGAGGTGGAGCGGGGGAGTGACTTGCGCTTTTTGCCTGACATTTGCCTGCTATGCGAGGTTTGAGGTTCCCGGGGGAGGGTGAGGCGCAGAAAACGAGGGAAATCCGCACCAGAGAGGAACGCACAGTGTCGCTCGACGGAAAGAACGTTCTCGTCCTCACGACGAACTACGGCACGGAGCAGGACGAGCTGGAGAAGCCGGTGGCCGCCCTCCGCGAGGCGGGAGCCCGCGTCACGGTCGCCGCGCAGAAGGACGAGGGCGTCCAGACCCTCGTCTCGGACAAGGACCCGGGTTCCGTGGTCCAGCCGGACACGACGCTCGCCGAGGCCTCCGCGGACGGATTCGACGCCGTGGTCGTCCCGGGAGGCACCCTGAACGCCGACCAGCTCCGCACCGACGACGACGCCCGCCGTCTCGTGGCCGCCTTCGCGGGATCGGGCAGGCCGGTGGCCGCCATCTGCCACGGACCGTGGCTCCTCGTGGACAGCGAGCTGACCAAGGGACGCCGACTGACCTCGTACCCCTCGCTCCGCCCGGACCTCGAGAACGCGGGGGCCACCTGGGTGGACGAGGAGGTCGTCGTCGACACCTCCGGGGGCCACCCCCTGATCACCTCCCGCAACCCGGGCGACCTCGACGCCTTCTCGGCGGCGATCGTCCGCAGCCTGAAGGGCGAGGCGGCGGCCTAGGCGGGCGGGACGAGCTGCTGCCCACAGGCGCGCAGGTACTCGCACCTGCACTCGCACCCGCACAGGAAAAACGTGTCCGGCCCCGACGAACGTCGTCGGGGCCGGACACGTTCGGCTGCGGGCGGTCTGCGGGCGGTCTGCGGGCGGTCTGCGGGTGGCCTGCGCGGCGCGCTGTCAGGCCACCGGGCCGTGCGCGACCGGGGGCAGTGGCTCACGGGCCGCGTGCCACGCGGAGGGAAGGGCCGCGACACCGGTGCGGGCGGCGACGACCCCGCCCGCGATGGCGCAGGTGGTGTCGATGTCGCCGCGCCCGGCGACCGTGACCCACAGGCCCTCGTGCAGGTCGTCGAGGTGCCCCGCCGCACACCACAGGGCGTACGGGACGGTGTCGGGCCCCGACATCCGGTAGCCGGAGCCCAGGACCTCGGCGGCGTGCCGAACCGAGGTGCGCTCCGGCATCCGGGCCGCGATCCGCACTCCCGACCGCACGTCGCTGTCGGGGAGGCGCGCGGCGACCTCCTGGAGGAAGTCCGCCCTGGCCGGCGCGGGCCCGCCCCGGCTGCGGGTCGCCAGCGCCGCGGCCAGGGCGACCGCCACCGCTCCGGTGACCGCCTCCGGGTGGTGGTGCGAGACCGCGCTCTGGCGGGCGGCCTGCTCGGCGACCACGTCGAGGTCGGCGCTGTGCCAGGCGCCGAGCGGGGCGGCCCGCATCGCCGCGCCGTTGCCCCAGGAGCCCTGGCCGCCGAACTGTCCGGCGACCACCTCCCGCCAGGGCTCGCCCGTGTCGATCCGGCGCAGCACGTCGTGCATCGAGGCTCCGTAGCCGCGCTGCGTGTCCTCGGCGTAGGCCGCCGCGAGGCGCAGGGCCAGGCGGTCCTGGTCGACGGTGCCCCCGCCCTCGACCAGCTCCCCGACGAGAACCAGCGCCTGGGCGGTGTCGTCGCTCCACCGCCACAGCGGCTCCGGGGGAGGAGTCCGCGCCTCCAGGGCCTCGGAACCGTTCTTGCGCAGGATGCCGAACCAGCGATCGCCGAAGGCGTCGCCGAACGCGAGTCCGTGCAGCGAATCCAGCGCGGCGACAGGCACGTTGATCATCGGCGCAGTATCGCAGCGCGACCGCTCTCCCGCACCGGGATTTCGACATCGCCGGGCTTCTGACCTGGACGGACGTGGTACTGGGCGTCCTCATCCGCTACTGCAAGCCCCTGCCGGCCCGGGTCGGCGAGGCTCGGATGCCGGCGGCGCCGTAGGGGACGTATGGGTCGTATGGCGTGATCATGTGGGAAAGCCGTCTCTCCGCGCCGTACGTGCGCACGCGCGCGGTCGGAACGGCCGAGAGGGCCTTCCGCGAGAGGGCGGGGGGGGCCGCCCCCCCCCCGGGGCCCCCCCCCCCCCCCCCGGGGGGGGGGGGGCCCGCCCGGCCCCCCGGGGGGGCCCGGCCCCCCCGGGGGGGGGGGGGGGGGGGGGGGGGGGA
>NZ_JBIVSC010000025.1:2485-70590 GCF_044756005.1 Streptomyces sp. NPDC092045
GGGGTTGGGTTTTCTTTTGGGTTACGCGTGCGCCGGCGCGGCTCCGGGGCCGCGGGGGGGGGGGGGGGGGGCGGGGGGGGCGGGGGGGCGGGGGGGGGGCCCCCGGCCCCCCGCGGCCCCCCCCCCCCTCCGCTCTCTTCGTGTGGCTCCGACGGCGCGGCCCTAGGAGGGACCGGCTCCGCCGGGGGTGGTGGGGCCGTAGGTGGGCAGTACGTGGAGCAGTTCGAGCAGGTGGAGGAAGGCCTCGGCCATCGGGGCGCCCTCCGTCTCCTGGCGCACGCGCGCCCAGTCGACCCGTTCGCGCAGGCCTCGTGCCACCGGCAGCAGGGTGCCGAAGTCGCAGTGGTGCTCCGAGAACGCCATCAGCCGCGAGACCAGGAGGTCGGTCGGCGCGATCACCGGCATGTGCACCGAGTCCACCGGGAGCGTCTGGGCCCGTTCCAGGAGCTCGGTCGTGACCGGCCGCCCCGCGAGCGAGAAGATCAGATCGATCTCCTCGCCGCCAGAACGCGCCTTGACCAGCCAGTCCTCGGGCGGATCGACGATCCGGATGCCGTGCTCCCGCAGCGCGTCCGTGACGGCCCCGGCGTCCTCCCGGCGTACCGCGAAGTCCGTGTCGTGCTGGAGCCGGACCGGGATGCCGTGCGCGTAGGCGGCGACGCCGCCGATCAGGGCGAACGGGCATCCCGACGCCTTCAGCACCGCTCCGACCTGCTTCGTCGTCTCCAGGATCGCCTGGGTGTGGTCCGGGGGCAGCGCGGTCGCGTCGCCCTCACGGGATCCTCCCGCTCCGTGGTCCTCCCGCGGGGCCTTCCGGGGCTCGGGAGATCCGGTGCCCGCGAACACGTGGTCGTGAGCGGCGGACGCGGGGTACGCCTCCCCGTTCGCCGGCCGGCGCGGGGCCGGGTCTTCCGTGAGGTTCATCGCCTGCTCCTGTCCTTGCCACTGATCGCGACGGCCCCTCCCCGAAGGGACGGCCCCCGAGGGGTGGAACCGCGTCTACCCAGAGCGGGCTCGCTCATACGCCCCGGTGATCGGCCGCGAACGGCGAGAATCGGCCACCGGAGAACTGTCTGTCCGGTGCCGTTCCGGGTAGTCGCCGGGGCGAGAGAGCACGAACAGAACCGACCACGAGGAGACCGGCCGTGCGGACCACGGAGCAGCGGACGAGAAGAGAACGGCGCCGGCTCACGGACGAGGAGTTCCACGCCCTGATGCGGGAGGCCTCGGACGAGGCGCGGCGCCTGTCGCTCGGCGAACCACCCGGGGCGGAGCCCGACTTCGCCCTGCGCACCCAGCACGCCGAGTTCGGTGCCGCCGCCCACTGACCGGCGGGCCGGGACACCGCCCGGCCGCGCGGAGGCCGGCCCCGTACGCCGGGCCCGTCGCACGCCGGACAGGGCGGGCACGAGCGGATGGCCGCGTCCTCGCGTACCGGCCGTGCGGCATCCGGATTCCGGAGGGAGACACGCCATGACCGGACCGAGCAATCCCGACCCGGACCCCCGGGACACACCCGGCGTCGGCACCGGGGAGGGAGGCGACACGCCCCGCGTCGGCCCCGGGGGCGGAACCGCGCCCGGCGAGACGCCACCGGCCGAGTCCGGAACGAGCACGGGGACCGGGCCCTACCGGCCGCTCCGGCGCGGATGGGCGGCCGGCCCGCTCCTCGCCCTGTGGATCGTCGTCACCCTGTGCGCGCTGTTCTTCCTGGTGTACGCGATCATCCTGGCCACCGGCTGAGCGGGCGACCGCCGGTCCCCGGGCCGTGAGGACGACCGGTCCCGGGGCGCCTTCTCCCGGCCCGGGCTCCTGAGCGCGGACCCCGGCCTTCGCCCACCGGCCCCGACAACGACCTCTGATCTTCGAAAGGAAACCGACCATGGACCGCAACGAGCCCGGCACGGACGAGGCCCGCGGCGACGACGTCTACCAGCCCACCCACTCCGACGTGGACAACCGCCCCAGCGACGCGCTCGATCCGGACAACGCGATCGTGACGGACCCGCTGGAGGACATGGCCAACCCCGGCTACTCGCCTCCCGAGCGCCCGCGAGGCGTGACCCGCCACGGCACCACCCAGCGGGAGCAGCGCGAGGGCGAGTCCCTGGACGACCGCCTCTCCCAGGAGGTCCCCGAGGAGCCGCTGCCGGAGGGCGACAGCATCGGCGACCTCCCGGGCGGCGCGGGCGAGCCGGTCGACGAGCAGGCCGGCAGCACCCGGGCGGGCCGCCTCGCCCCGGTCGACACCCCGAGGGAGACGGGAAACCGCACGGTCGCCCGGGACGTCGGCCCCGACGACTGGGCCGCACCGGCCGAGGAGGCCGCGATGCACGTGGACACCGGGGCGGACGCCACGGTGGACGAGACCGAGCAGCCGTCCGGGTGGCGCGAGGAACCCGGAACGGAGCGCTGACCGCCTGCGACCCCCCGCACCTCCCGGCGCCCCGACGGTTCTGACCGTCGGGGCGTCGGGGCGTTGCGACGAGTGGACCCCGTTCGATCGGGCAGGGGCCGGGTGCCGCTGTCCGGGCGCTTCCCCTCCTGCCCGGGCAGCGGTTTCGAACGGGAAGAGGAACAGAGCAGGAGGAGAACAGGAGAGGAAGGGCCCGGAGGCCCAGGACCCCGCCGACACCCGTTCCCCGCCCCGCCACGCCCGTGGGACGGGAAGGTGCCGTACGGCGAGAGGCACCGTACGGCGAGAGGTGCCGTACGGCGAGAGGCACCGTACGGCGAGAGGTGCCGTACGGCGAGAGGCACCGTACGGCGAGAGGCACCGCGCGGCGAAGGACTGTGCGGCGAAGGGCTGTGCGAAGGCAGGCCGGCCGGGCGGGGACCGCCTGTCCGGGCCCCGAACACGCGTTGTCAGTGACCCTGGTTAGTCTCCCCTCATATTGCGGTTCCAGGGGCTTTCGACCCCTTGGTTCGAGCTGCGTGGTTTCTGACGAACAGGCGGAGGGGGCACGGCCGATGGCGTGGCTGACGGTGGACGAGGGGTACGAGATCACCCTCGATGAGGGGCGCGTGGTCGCACGGCGCGCGGGGGGACGGCAGTTGAAGACCCTGCCGAAGGCGCTCCGGGACCATCCCGAGGCGGACCGGCTGCGGCGCCTCGCCGAATGGCTGGACCGGCACGCGGACGCGTGCGTGGCCCAGGTCGACACCTGGATGGTCTCCTCGCTCCCCGTGCCCACCGGGCTGATCGCCCGCGTGTGGCCGGACGAGGCCTGGCAGGCCGCCCTCCGCGACATGGCCGTGGTGGGCGACGACCCGGACGAGGTCGGCTTCCTGCGGGACGTCACCGCCGACGGCGAGCTGAAGGTGGTCGACCTCGACGGCGAGACCGTACGGCTCTCCCCGCGCACCGTGACCCTCCCGCACCCCGTGCTCCTCCCCGACCTGGACGACGTGCGGGACTTCGCGGCCGAGCTCGGCATCACCCAGCGGGTGGAGCAGATCCACCGGGCCACCTGGGCCCGGCCGGCCACGGCCCACCCGGAGACGGCCACGGAGGTACGGGACTACGCGGGCGGCAGGTTCACCTCCCGCTTCGGCCTCGCGGCCCGCGCCACCTCGCTCGGCTACCGCGTCTCCGGCGGCTACGCCACCTGCAAGGTCCGCGACGGCGGCCGCGCCACGGAGGCGTCCGTCTGGATCGGCGAGCCCTACTGGGACGGGGAGTCGGAGACCGGCGGGCTCGGCTGGCACGACGACGGGGGCCGCGCCGTGCGGCTGAACGAGGTCGGACCGGTGGCCTGGTCCGAGGGAATGCGCATGGCCGCTGCGCTCTACGCCGGCCGCACGATCGAAGAGGGTGGGGACGCGTGACCGGCACGACCGCTTCCGACAGGACCACGGACGGCGCTCCCGGAGGGGCCCGCGACAACGCGGAACTGCTCGCGGCCGGCGCCGTGCTCCCGGCCGGCGTCCGCGACGCGGGGGCCTCGGCGGTCGAGCTGACCGCCCGGACCTACCGCCACCCCGTCCTCGGCGAGGACCGCGTCGTCGTCCGCCTCGCCGCGGCCGAACTCGGCCCCGCCGAGGACCTCGCCGCCGGCTTCCTCGGCCTCGAACCCCACGGGGAACCGGCCGTCGTCGGCCTCGGCCGCCGCCAGGAACTGGGCTTCCCCGAATGGGTCCTGGTCCACCACCCCGAGGACGGCCACCACGCCCTCGCGGTCGTACCGGAGCTCGACCGCCTCGCCCGGCAGGCCAAGACCAAGCCCAAGGCCGCCCTGGACGCCTGCCTCGAACTCGCCGGCCGGCTCGCCTCCTCGGTCCCGCACTTCCTGCCCGTCTTCCACGAGCAGGCCGCCCGGATCTTCCTCGGCGTCGAGAACACCACGTACGCGGGACAGCTCTTCGCCCGCGCCCGCACCAGCGAGGCCGAGCACGGCCTCGTCGTCGACGAGGACCGGCTCGACGCCGTCTTCCTCGAGTTCGCCCTGGCCGGCGCGCTTCCGGTGAAGGTCCTGACCGGTTACGGCAAGGAGCTCGCCGCCCGGCTCGCGCCCGCCGAGGCGTACGAGCGCTTCCGGCGCCTGTGCGTGCGCCGCACCGCCGGCGGCCTCGCCCCCTCCGCCCAGGCCACCGTCGAACTGCGGCGCCTGGCCCGCGCCGCCGGCCTGTCCGCCCCCGAGGCGGAGCAGGACTACCTCGCCGAGCTCCTCCCGCTGCCGGCCACCCTGCGGGCGGCCGAGGGCTGGTGGAAGACCCACCGGTCCTCCCTGGTCGCCCTGGCCCGCCGCGTCCCGGCCGTACGGGGCACGCTCCTGGAGATGGTGCCGCCCTCCGACGGCGGCGAGTTCAGCGACCTGTGGCTGGGGATCCTCACGGAGTCCGGGGCGGACGCCGGACTGACCGGCGCGGACGTGCCGCCGGAGGAGCGCTGCGCCGACGGCGCGGCCGGCTGGCTGGAGCGCTTCCACACCGCCCGGCACCGGGGCTGGGGCAGCCGCCCCACCCTGCCCGCCCTCCTCGACCTGGTGGAGCGCGCCGCCGGGCGGCTGCGCGCCGACCTCGCGGCCCGCCCCGACGGCCGGGACGCCCTGCGGATCGGCGTCGAGGACCTCGACCTGCTCGACCTGCTGCTCTCGCTGGACGTCCCGGTCGCCGACCCGGCGGTCGACGGCCCCCGGACGAACGCCGCCGCCCTCAACCTGTCGGACTGGGCGCGCGGGAAGAACCCCCGCGACCTGGCCGCGGTCGCCGCCGACCCCCGCTTCCGCCCCGCTTTCCGGCGCGCCGCGAACGCCTACCACGACGCCTCCTCCGGAGCGGACGTGATGCGCCGGCTCGCCGCCGCGGCCGGCGGCCGGCCGATGCTCACCGAGTGGATGCGCGACGTCGCCCGCGACTCGGTGGCCGCCGGACTCCCCGGACTGCCCAAGGCGCTCGCGCGCCTGTCGTGGCTGCCCTCCGAAGCCCTCGCGCTCGCACCGGAGGAGGTCGCGGCCGCCGCCGGCGCCGACCTCGGCGAGACCCTGGCGCGCACCCTGCGCGGCGGCCTGTGGGAGGAACTCCACTGGCCGGCCTGGGAGGAGGCCGTCGCGGACCTCACCCCCGGGCGCAACAAGCTCGACGACCTCGTCGTCTTCGAGGCCTGGCCCCACCTGATCGTGGCCAATGCCACCCGGGTGCGGGTCATCGACGCCGAATCCACCGTCCTCACCCACGACCTGCGCGTCCCCACCGGCCGGTCCTCCCACCGGTACGGCTTCCACTACGTCGACGGCGCCCTCCTCGTGTTCTGGACCGGCCACGGCACCAGCGACGTGCAGGGCTACTGGCACACCGCGCCCGACCGCGTGTTCACCCTGGACGCCGACATCAGCTACTGGTCCCTCCGCTCCGACCGCCCCAGCCTGCCGCTGCCCGGCGGCGGCCGCACCACCGGCGCCGGAGTCCTGCACGCCGGCGACACGAAGCTGCCCGGCGAACGGTCGCTGCTCTCCGACGGCACCTCGTACTGGGTGTGGGAGCGCGTCGAGCGGTACGAGAACGACGTGCGGTACGACGACAGCGGCTGGACCGAGTACGACCCCGCGGAGAACGCCCGGGGCCGGCGCTCCCTGCCCGGCTTCCTCGCCGACGCGACCCGCTCCCACGCCCCCGGCGCCGAACTGGCCGCGCAGTCCTCGTGGCTGCGCCCCGCCCCCGCCGTCGACGGCTCGGCCCTCGGCACCCCCGTCGACGGCCTGCTCGGCTGGCGGGTCCTGCGGATCCCCGGCGACGGATGGTGCGCCGACGACACCTCCGGCCGCAGCGTCTCCCTGCCCGAGGGCTCCGACATGCCCGTCGCCGCCCTGGCGTTCCCGGGCGACGACCGGCCCAGGGCCCTGACCCGCCAGTGGCGGGAACTGCTCCTCACCGACCCCGACGGCGTGATCACCACGACGTCCGACGGCGACCGGAACGACATCTACGGCACCGCCGCCACGCCCCTGCCGCCGCTCACCCACTTCTACGCCCTCCGCCCGCGCGACCCGCGGGGCTCGGACGTGCTGCGCGCCGCCGACGCGGAGACGGCCGGCACCCTCCTGAAGGCGGCCGTCCTGGCGGAACGGGCCGCGGACGTACCGGACCTGGTGACCGCCGCGCTGCCGGGGATCACCGCGCCCGAGCTGGTCGCGGGCGTGACGAAGGCGCTGCGCTTCGCCGTGGCGCAGCAGAACGCCCTGGACGCCGTGGCCGCCCGGCTCGACCCGGCGACCGAACCCGAGGAGGCGCGGGTCGAGGGCCCCCACGACAGCCTGCTCGCCGAGGCGCTCGACGGACTCACCGGCTCCGGCTACTACAGCCGGGGCGCCGCCTCGGACGTGGCCCACCGCTTCCTGGGCGAACTGGCCGAGGCACGGTCCGGCACCTCCGCCGCGGCCCCTCCGGGGACGCTCCACTACGACCTGCCCTCCCTGCCGTACTCCCCGTTCTCCCTCGTCCCCCTCCTGAACGAACCGGCGGCGGTCGCCTACCGGGCCGTCGCGCCCGGCAGCAGTGACGAGCACCGGGCCGCACTGCTCGACCTGCTCGGCCGGGTCGACGCCCTGGGCCTCGCCTCGACGGAGGGCTCGACCGACCACTGGCGGCAGGTGACGCTCCACCTCACCACCCCGCACCTGCACACCCCCGACGGCCAGGAGCGCGACACCTCCCGCCGCACCGTCCTCCCGTTCGGCGGGGGAGCGGCCCTCGGGATCACCGAGAACGACCGGGGCGTCGACGACGGACGGGAGTTCGAGGCGCTCCTCCACGCCCCCGACGGCCGGTTCGAGGCACCCGCCCCGTACACCCTGCTCACCGCGACCCCGGTGGGCGACCGGACGCGCGGCGCCGACTGGCTGACCGCCTTCCTGCGGGAGGCGGAGAACCGGGCGGCGGCCCCCTTCCTCCCGGAGGCGGCCGAGGAGTTCAGCAGGCTCACCGGCGTCCCCGGAGCACTGGCCCGGCTCGTCCTCGCCGGCATGCCCAAGGTCGACGACTGGGGGAACGGCTTCCTGCCGACGGAGCTGCGCACGTTCCTCGGCCTGAAGGTGGCCGAGGCCGCCCAGGCGCGCGACGAACTGCGCTCGCTCTCCGTCGAGGTGCGCCGGGCCGTGGTGGCGGCGCTCCTCCCCGAGGACCCGGCGCTGCTGTGGACCGAGGGCCCCGACGTGGCGTCGGCGGCCACGGCCTGGAACGCGTACGTGGGACGGCGCACCCGCGTCCCGGACCGGCTGATCGCGGAGGCCACCCGCGGGGTCCTCACCGACTGGTCCGTCCACCGGGCCCTCCCGGCGCTCCTCGACCCCGCCTCGTCGCCCGAGCTCTCCACCGACGTGGCGTGGCACATCGCGGAGGACCGCCCGGCGCCCGTGCGGCCGGTCGACCGGCCGTTCACCGAATCGGTACTGGTCGCCTCGATGGGCATGTCGGCCTGGCTCGCCCACCGGCTCCCCGCCGGCGACCCCGCGCGGGCCGCGCTGCCCGGTGTCCTCACCGCCGTGCGGCAGCGCCTCGCCTCGCCCGACCTGCTCGTCTCCGCCGGGGGCTACACCAGCCTCGCGGAGTTCCGGAAGGTGGCGGGCACGCCGACCGAGACGGCACCGGACCACGAGCGGTACGGCGCGGTCCTCATGGCCACGCACGACGGCCAGCCCCAGCCGGCCCTGCGGACCGCGCTGCTCGACTCCACCGGCTCCGACCCGTACCTCGCGGTGCTGCGCGGCGCCGACCAGCATCCGATCGGGGTCGAGACGGCCCTGCGGCGGGCCCACGACCCGGCGTTCGCACGGCTCCTCGCCGACCCGGGCGCGCCCGCCGCGGGGGAGACGGACCAGGACGGCACCTGGTGGCCGCAGGACCCCTCGCGCTCCGTGCCCGATCTGGTCGCGGAGGTCGCCGGGACCCACGGCCTGGGAGCCGACGCGGCGGCGCTGTACCTGATGCTCCTCGCGCTGCCCGACCCCACCGATCGCGACACCGCCCGGTGGACGGGCTGGAAGCCGGCCCGCCTCAAGGCGGCCCGCGCCGAACTGGCCGCCACCGACCTGGTGGTGACGGCCGTACGGGCCAGGGCGGGACGCTCGCTGTTCCTGCCCGGCGCCTGGTCCGAGCAGAAGCGGCTCGGACCGCCGGTCGAGCAGTGGAAGCTGCCGATGTACGGGCCGTTCCTGTGCGCCCTGGTGCCGGTCGAACCGGTCGCCGAACTGTTCGCCCGGGCGTGGCGGCGGACCCTCGACGGCGACGTCCCCCGCTTCGAGGAGCTGAAGGTCCGGCGCACCAGGCGCCGCCGCTGACCGACCGCCGCCGGCCGGCCACCACCGCCCGGGCAGCCTCGCCCGGCCGACCGCCCGCCGGGCCGGCACCGCCCGGTCGGCCCCGGCCGGCCGGCGGTCCGCCACGGCCCGGCGCACCGCCGATCATCCGCCGCACGCGGCGACGGCGCGGCGCACCCCCTCCCGGGTGCGCCGCGCCGCCCCACCCGTACCCCCTTCCGGAGGAACCCCGCATGACCGTCACCGAACAGCCCGCCCCCGCCCGGCAGGTCCAGCCGGCCGAGGAGCGCCACGCCGCCGAACTGGCCTTCCTCGCCGCCCAGGACCCCGGCCCGCGCCCGCCCGGCTGGGCCCTCACCCCCCGCGCGGTCGTCACGTTCGTCTGCGGCAGCGACGGCGCGGAACTGGCCCTGCCGAAGCGCCGCGCGGGCCTGCCGCCGAAGCTGGTGATCGCCCCGAAGTTCGTCGGCGAACGCGCCCTGGTGGAACGCTGCGTGGTCACCCTCGCCGGAGAGCGCGGACTGCTCCTCACCGGCGAGCCCGGCACCGCCAAGTCGATGCTGTCGGAACTGCTCGCGGCCGCCGTCAGCGGCACCAGCTCCCTCACCGTGCAGGGCACCGCCGGCACCACCGAGGACGCCTTCCGCTACGGCTGGAACTACGCCCTGCTGCTCGCCCAGGGCCCCACCCCGCAGGCCCTCGTCGACTCCCCGGTGCTCGCCGCCATGCGCACCGGCCGGGTGGTGCGGGTCGAGGAGATCACCCGCTGCCTGCCCGAGGTGCAGGACGCCCTGGTCTCGATCCTGTCCGACCGCCGGATCACCGTCCCCGAACTGACCGCCACCGAGGACGCGGTGGTCGCCGCCGCGCCCGGCTTCACCGTCATCGCCACCGCCAACCTGCGCGACCGCGGCGTCTCCGAGATGTCCGCCGCGCTCAAGCGCCGCTTCAACTTCGAGACCGTCGACCCGATCGCCGACGCCGACGCCGAGGCCGTCCTGATCCGCCGCCAGGCCGTCGCGGCGGTCCAGCGCGCGGGCGCGCCCTTCGGCGTCGACGACGCCGTCCTCGACGCCCTCGTCACCGTCTTCCGAGACCTGCGCTCCGGCCGCTCCACCGAGGGCTGGGACGTGGAACGCCCCGGCACGGTCATGTCCACCGCCGAGGCCGTCCAGGTCGCGGCGTCCCTCGGGGTCGCGGCCGCGTACCTCCCGGGCGGGGACGTCCTCGACCTCCTGCCCGGCCACCTCCTCGGCGTCGTCCGCAAGGACGACCCGGCCGACCACGCGCGCCTCCTCGGCTACTGGGACGGTCCCGTCCGCCGCCGGGCCGAGAACGGCTCGGCGATGTGGCGCCGCCTCTGGGACCTGCGCGGGAGCCTGCGGTGACGACCCTCGACCCGCGGGCGGCCGTGGACGCGCTCGCCGCGTCCCGCTCCCCGTACCTCCTCGGGGTGCGCCACCACAGCCCGGCCCTGGCCGCCGTGGTGCCCGCCCTGCTCGACGAGGCGGGCGCCGAGGTGGTCTGCGTGGAGCTCCCGGCCGACTTCCGGCCCTGGCTGGAGCACCTGGCGGACCCGGAGACCGTCGCCCCCGTCGCCCTGGCCGGGGCGGGCGGGGGCGGACGCCTGGCGTTCTACCCCTTCGCGGACTTCTCCCCGGAGCTCGCGGCGGTGCGATGGGCCCGGGACCACGGCGCGGAGGTCGTCTGCTGCGACCTCCCCCTGTCCGACCCCGGCTGGTCCCTGACGGACACGGAAGGGTTCCCGGGCGTCGACACCGCCGACGGCGACGCCACCGACGCTGGTGCCCCCGGTGGTGGTGCGGCTGACGGTGGTGCCTCCGGTGGTGGTGCCCCGGACGGTGGTGCCTCCGATGGTGGAGCCGTCGACGGTGTCGCCTCCGGAGGTACGGACGAGGGCGCCGGCACCGCTGTCCGTCCCGCCGGCCCGGACAGCGGGGAGACACGGGGGCGCGACTCCTTCGCCGGGGCGCTCGCCGCGGCCGGCACCGGCCGGGACGGCGAGGACATGTGGGACCGCGCCGTGGAGGTGCTGGCCCCCGGCTGCTCCCCGGAAGCGGTGCGCCGCGCCGCCCTGGGCGTGGGCTGGGCCCTGCGGAACGACGGCGCCGTGCCCGCCACCGACCTCGCCCGCGAGGCCCGGATGCGGCAGGTGATCGCCGCGGCCTCGGCCGGGGGCCGCCGCGTCGCCGCCGTGATCGGCGCCTTCCACGCCCCCGCGCTGCTCGCACCGGCGGACGGCGAAGGCGCCGAGAGCCGAACCGTCCCGGAGGCCCCGGACGCACTCCCGGAAACCCCGGCCACGACCCCGGACCCGGCCGTCGCGGTGACCTCGTTCGTCCCGTACTCCTTCGACCTGCTCGACTCCCGGTCCGGCTACCCCGCCGGAATCCGCGACCCGCTGTGGCAGCAGGCCGTGCTCGCCGCGGCCGGAGACCCCGAGCGGATCCGCGAGGCGGCCGCCGTCGCGGTGACCGGCCTGTGCCGGGAGATGCGCCGCGCCGGTCACACCGCCGGCACCGGCGAGGCCGCCGAGACGCTGCGCCTCGCCTGCGACCTGGCCGTGCTGCGCGGACTGCCCGCCCCCGGGCGCGGCGAACTCCTGGAGGCCGTCACCACCGTCCTCGGACAGGGCGAACCCCTCGGCCGGGGCCGGGCGCTGGCCCGCGCCCTGGAAGCCGTCCTCGTCGGCACCGCGCGCGGCCGGATCAGCCCGCACGCCCCCCGCTCCGGCCTGGGTCCCTCGGTCGAGGAGGAGCTCACCCGGCTGCGGCTGCCCCGCCCGGAGGAGCCCGAGCCCCGGGAGGTGCGCCTCGACCCGCTCCGCTCCCCGCTCGACGGACGCCGCGAGGTC
Source organism: Streptomyces sp. NPDC092045 (assembly GCF_044756005.1). NCBI lineage: Bacteria > Bacillati > Actinomycetota > Actinomycetes > Kitasatosporales > Streptomycetaceae > Streptomyces > Streptomyces sp. NPDC092045. Next base: position 14,114 of record NZ_JBIVSC010000025.1, read on the forward strand.
CTGCTGCAACGCCTCCTCGTCATCGGAGCCTCCTACGGCGAACCCCTCGCCGTGGCGGCCACCGGCGACGGCACCGCCCTCGGCACCAAGTGGCGCCTGACCTGGAACCCGTCCGTGCCCGCGCGGCTCGACCTCGCCGGGGTCCGGGGAGTCACCGCGGCCCAGGCCGCCGCCGGCACCCTGGCCGAGACCGCGCGCCGCGCGGCCGCCGAGGGCGGCCCCACCCCGGCCCAGATCCTGACCGGGCTCACCGCCGCCGCCCGCTGCGACCTGCCCGACCTGGTCGACGCGCGGCTGCGCGAGGCCTCCGCCGTCCTGCCGGACACCGCGAGCCTGCCCGAACTCCTCGAAGCACTGGACCTCCTGGAGGGCATCCGGCGCGGCCACCACCCCGGCGCCACCGAGGACGCCCGTGCCACGGCCGGCGCGCTCACCGGCGAACTCCTGGAGGCCGCCGTGCGGTCGCTGCCCGGCCTGTCCGGCAGCGACACCCCCGCGGACGCCGGTGCCCTCGTGGCGCTCGCGGACCGGTCGGCCGCCCGGCACCTGGGCCTCCGGATGGACCGGGCCCTCGCCGAACTCGCCTCCGACAGCTCGCCGTTGATCCAGGGCGCCGCCCTGGCCGTACGGGTCCTGCTCGACCTGGACCCGGCCGCGGACCTCGGCGAGCGGGCGGCCGGCTGGATCGACGGCGCGACCTCGCCCGACACCCGGCGGTCCCTGACGAAGCGCCTCGCGGGACTGCTCACGGCCGCCGGCCCGCTGCTCCAGGCGTCCCCGGAAGCGCTCGCCCCGCTCCTCGACCGGATCGACGCCCTGGCCGACCAGGACTTCCTCGACCGGCTCCCGGCCCTGCGCGGCGGCTTCGACGCCCTCGCCCCGGCCGCCCGGGACCGGCTCCTGACCACGGTCACCGAGCGGCTCGGCGACCGGCTCGACCTCTCCCTCGACGCCCCGCCCGAACTGCTCGCCCTGTGGGCGGCGGCCGACGCGGCCGGCCTCGCCGCACTGAAGTCCCTGGCCCCGGCCGCCCCGGAGGCTCCGGCCGACCCGCGTCCCGCACCCGAAGCGGAAGCCGAGCCCACGGCAGAAGCCGCACCCGAGGCGGAAGCCGCACCCGACACGGAAACCGACACGCCCCCCGCCGAAGCACCGGACCGGCGGCTCGCCGCCGCCGACCGCTGGCGGCTCCTCCTCGGCCGCCACAAGGACCGGCTGTCCGCCGACGCGCGCCGCTACGCCCGCGCCCTGGACGAGCTGTACGGCAGCGGACGCGGCGAGGGCGCCGACGACCTGGACGCCGGATCCGGCGGGGGCGGGGGACAGGAGGCCTCCTTCCCCACCGCGCGCGAGTGGTCCCGGGAACTGGAGGCCCTCTTCGGCGCCGACGTGCGCGAAGAGGTCCTGGCCGAGGCCGCCGACGCGGGCCGCGTCGACGTGCTCGCCCAGCTCGACCCGGCGGCGGTACGCCCCTCGGTGGAGCTCCTCGGCTCGGTGCTCTCCCTGGTCGGCGGCATGCCCGAGGCCCAACTCGCCCGGCTGCGACCGCTGGTGAAGCGGCTCGTCGACGAGCTCGCCCGGGAGCTGGCCACCCGTCTGCGCCCGACGCTCTCCGGACTCGCCACCCCGCGCCCCACCCGCCGGCCCGGTGGACGCCTCGACCTCGCCCGCACCCTGCGCGCCAACCTCGCCCACACCCGGCGCACGGACGACGGCCGGGTCGTGGTCGTGCCGGAGCGGCCGGTGTTCAGCACCCGGGCGAGCAAGGAGTCGGACTGGCGCCTGATCCTCGTGGTCGACGTCTCCGGCTCGATGGAGGCCTCGGTCATCTGGTCGGCGCTGACCGCCGCGGTGCTGGGCGGCGTACCGACCCTGTCCACCCACTTCCTGGCCTTCTCCACCCAGGTGGTGGACCTGACCGACCGGGTCGAGGACCCCCTGTCGCTGCTCCTGGAGGTACGGGTCGGCGGCGGCACGCACATCGCGGCGGGGCTCGCGCACGCCCGCTCGCTGATCACCGTGCCGAGCCGCACCCTCGTCGTCGTGGTCAGCGACTTCGAGGAGGGGGCCCCGCTCGCCGGCCTCCTCGGCGAGGTCCGCGCCCTGGCCGCCTCCGGCGCGCACCTCCTCGGCTGCGCGGCGCTCGACGACGCCGGAGCGCCCCGCTACTCGGTGCCGGTGGCGCGCCGACTCGTCGCCGCCGGAATGCCGGTGGCCGCCCTCAGCCCGCTCGCCCTCGCCCGCTGGGTGGGCGACCGCCTCCGTGGAGAACCCCGTTGAGCCCCGAACCCCTGCCGCCCGTCGCCCCCGACGTCCTCGCCGAGGCCGTGGAGCAGCTCAGCGCGCGGCTGCGCAAGAAGCTCGACGCCGCGATCGCGGGCTGCGCCGAGCACGCCGTCCGGGCCGCCGACGGCTCCCTCGACGTGCGCTTCGGCGAGGACGCCCTCGTCACCCTGCGCCCCGGCCCGTCGGGCACGGTCACCGAAGCGGGGCAGGCCGTCTGCACCTGTCTGCTGGCCCCGCGCTGCCTGCACCGCGCGGCGGTCCTGGGCGCGGCACCGATCGCGGACGCGGACGGGTGTGCGGATACGGACAGAGATACGGGCACGGACACGGCGCCGGAGGCCCCGGAACCGACGGCGGACCCCGCGGCCCCGCCCCGGGCCGACTCCGTCGCCGCCTCCACCCCCGCTTCCGTTCCCGTCCCCGGACCCTCCGCGAGCACCACGCCCCCGCTCACCCCCGCCCAGGTCCGGGCCGCCACCGCCCTGTGGGAGGTGGCCGCCGAAGCCCTGTCCGCGGGGGTCACGGCCGGTGGGGCCGTGGTCCAGGCCGAACTGCTGCGCGCCGCCCACACCGCGCGCCTGACCGGGCTGCCCCGTGCCGAAGCGGCCGCGCTGCGCGTCGTACGGGGACTGCGCGCGGCGCGCGAGCGCGGTCGGGGACAGCGTCTCGGCGACCTCACGGGTGCCTTCCGGGACCTCCTGTCCGGTGCCGCCCTGCTCGCCTCGGGGACGGCGGGACCCGGCGAGGCCGGCACCGCGCGCCGCGCCTACGGACAGGGCGGCAGCCTCAGGGCGTACGGCCTGTGCCGGGAGCCGGTGCTCTCCGCCACCGGGTACGGCGGCGTGTCCACCCACCTGGTGGGCCCGGACGGTTCCCGCTACACGATCTCGGACGTGCGCCCCGGCGGCCTCGCCCGTGCCAGGGGAGCGGGTTCCGCGTCCGTGGCGCTCGGCGGGGCCGTCCTCGACCACGCGGGGCTCGCGCGCGGGGGGCTGCGGATCGTCGGCGCCACCGTCTCGCCGGACGGACGGCTCGGGGCGGGCCGGGGGGTGAACGCGACCCCGCTGCGCGGCGTGGACTGGTCCGAGGAGCCCGCGTCGGCGCTGTTCGCCGGGCCGGTGGGCGAGGCGGTGGCCGCGGCGCTCGACGCCGGTTCGCCGGAGGCCGGCGGCCCCGGGGCGGCCCTCCTCGGCTGTGACGTGGAGGTGGTCGGTCCGGCGGGCGAGTACCTGGTGGTCCGTGTCGCCGGGGGCGGGCCGCTGCTGCGGCTGGGCGCGGCCCATCCCCATCCGGAGCTCCCGCACACCGCGAACCTGCGCAGGATCGCGGAACACCCCGGGCTCGCCCTGCGCGTCCTGGGGCGTCCGGACCTGGACCGGGCGGCGACGCTCCGGCCGCTGGCGGTCGGCCCGGTGCCGGGGGAGGCGCACACGCTGCGGTTGCCGGAGGAGTGGCTCGGCCGGGCCGACCTGGGGTACGACCGCCTCCAGGGAAGCCACTTCCCGCGCGGTGCCGGGGACTCGGGCACGACCGCCCCGGCCGCCGCCGTACCGGATCCGCTGGCGGACGCTCCGCTGTGGCGGGTGCGCCGGCTCCTCGAGACCGGGGTCGCGGGCGGGCGGCGGGCCGTGGCCGAGGCCGGCCGGGGGACGGACGCGGTCGGGCTCCTGGCCCCGCTGCGCCGGGCGGGCCTCGGCGGGGCGGCGCAGCTCGCGGCGGCCCTGACGGCGGAGGCGGACCGTCGTCCCCGTGACGCCTTCGGCCGCCTCACCGACGCCTCGGCCGACGGCTACGCCCGGGCCTGGCTCGCCTCGGCGGTCCATCTGGCGGCGGCCGAGAGGTCGTTGGTGGTGGCGTCCTGGTCCTGACGGGAGCCGGAGGACCGGGCCCGCGCCCGGAGAGGGCGCGGGCGGCCTACGCGTAGGTGCAGACCCGGGTGAGACGGTGCTCCTCCACGAGCGCCACGACCGCCCGGGGCGGGCCGGTGGGCTCGACGCCGTGGGCCCGGAGGCAGGCGCGGAGCCGCGCGTCCCGCTCCCCGGGCGGTTCGTTCGCCGCCTGCCACGCCCGGTCGACGGGCAGGAACGGGGCGTAACACGCCTCGTCGGCGCCGGACTTCGTCGCGCCCTCGGGAATCCCGTACCGCACGAGCGGGCCGTCGCCCGGGACGATCCGCAGCGGGAAGCCCCGCTCGCCCATGCAGTCCGCGTAGGCGGCGAACGCGGCCCGGTACCGCTCCTCGGTCACCCGTGGACCGGGGAGCGGCCCGTCCGCCGGGGACACGGCCGGACGCGACGAGGGCCCGCCGGGTCCGGGCGCGACGGGCGGCGGCGCGCAGCCGGTGAGGAGCAGCCCGAGGACACCGAGGAACCCGAGGGGGAGGAAGAGGAACGGGGCGACCCGGGCGGGCCCGGGCACGGATCCGCCTTGCACGCGAGGTCCGCGCACGATGTCCACATCCACATCCACATCCACGTCCACGCCCGTGCCCGTGTCCATGTTCGTTCCCATGTCCTTTCCGCACCCGGTCAGTTGATGTGGACCTCGTAGACCGTGCCCCACTGCCGGGCGATGTTCTCGAACTTCGGGAAGGTGTGGCGGTACTCGTAGCCGTCGCCCGGCGCGTAGACGAACCAGCCCGCGTTGTTCCCGCTGTCGACGCGGACGGTGTAGCGCTGGTTGATGTTCATCTCACCCGCGTTCGCCAGGCACAGCTGGTAGACCGTGCCTCCGCTCGCGGAGTTCTGGAAGTGCACCCTGAAGTAGTCGTCGAACGAGAAGTTGCAGGTGAACGGGTCGACGAAGTTGATCGCCGACGCGGGGGCCGTGCCCGTCGAGAGGAGACCGGCGGTGGCCGCGAGGGTGGCGAGGACGGAGGCCGCCCTCCGGCGCAGGGACGCCGGCCGACGCGTCGGCACGGAGGCGGACGCGGGCGTGGGGGCAGTGGTGCTTCGCATGGCGCTCACCGTAGAAGGGCCGCTTTCCCGTGGGCCGTTCACTGCTCTTCCGCTCCCCCGGAAGGACCAGAGACTCCCGGCGCGCGGGTCGGCAGTGGGGGCGCGTGCGCCGGTGGTGTCCGTCCGGTGTCACCCGCTCGGCGGACGGAGACCCCGGTCGGAGCAGGGAACGGTACGTCCCAGACCGTGCGACGGGCGGACACGAGGGCGGGACGAGGGAATGCGACATGTGCTGCGGAGGCGGCGGGAGGCAGCACGGGCGCGTCAGGAGCGGCTCGAACGGCTCCGCCGGGACGACCGGACGCTGCTCGACCGCCTGTACGGGACTCCGTACGAGGACATCGCCCTCCCGCCGCCCCGCGCCCTGGACGACGCCGAGGCGGTGGAGATCCTGGGGTTCGCGCTGCGCCTCGGCCGGGCGCTCTTCCTGGCCGGGGCGGAGACCCGGCGGATCGAGTCGTCCGTCGTGGCGGTCACCGCCGCCTGGGGGATGGGCAGCCAGGAGGTCGACATCAACGCCCGGTCGATGCAGGTCCAGTACGCCCCCGAGGGCCGGCGGCCCGTCGTCATGCTGAAGGTGATGGGCTCGGAGGACACCCGGGACCTGGACCGACTCGCCGCGCTCGAACGCCTCACCACCCATGTCGCCTCCGGCCGGCTGGACCGGGAGGTCGCCGCCGGGGCCCTGGACCGGATCGAGACCGGGGCCTCCCGCTGGCCCTGGTGGTTCGGCCTGGGCGGCGGCGCGGTCCTGGCGGCGATGCTGTGCGTCCTGGCCTCCGGGACCACGCGCGCGGCCCTGGTGTCGCCCCTCGTCTTCCTGCTCGCCGACCGGGGCGCCTGGGTCCTGTCCCGGGGCGGGCTGCCGTCGTTCTTCGTCACCGCAGCCCAGACCGCCCTGCTCCTGGTCGCGGTCACGGGGCTCGCGGCGGCCGGGGGGCTGAGCCACACGGAGGCGGCCAGCGTGATCGCGGCGAACGTGATCCTGCTGCTGCCGATCTTCACGATCATCTCGCTGACCGAGGACGCGATCGACGGCTTCCGCTCCATGGCGGCGGGCCGCACGGTGAGTCTCCTCGCCTTCTTCACCGCGCTGGCCTGCGGCTTCCTCGCGGTCGGCTTCCTGCTTCGGGGCGCCGACGCGGACGCCCGCTCCACCGCCCTGATCCCGCTCCCGGTCGTCCTCTCGCTGCTCACCAGCGCGATCGGCGCCCTCGGGAACACCGTGTTCATGGGCGGAGGGCTGCGCATCGTCCCGCCCGCGGTCGCCACCGCGGTCCTGGGCGCGGGGGTCAAACTGGCCTGCGTCGGCGCGTTCGGCTGGTCCGCGCCCCCGGCGACCGGCCTCGCGACGGTGGCGATGGGCCTCGCCGCCGCGGTGCTGTCGCCGCGTACGGGCATCCCGGTCCGCGCGTTCGTGATCCCCGGCATCGCCGGCGGCGTGCTGCCGGGGCCCGACCTGTACCGGAGCCTGCTGCAATGGCTGCTGCACGTGGAGGGCGCGGGGGCCTATCTGGTCTCCACGATGGCGTCGGTGGCCGCCATCGGCATCGGCGTGGTCTTCGGAACGCTGCTCGGCACCGCCGCCGAACGCCAGTGGCACTACCGGGGGACCGGCGGCCCGGCCGGGCCCTCCCGTGGCTCCGAGGGGATCGTCCCCGCCGCGGGCGAGCCCGAGCGGGACGCCCCGGCCCGCTGACGCCTCCTTCTTTCGGCCGCGACCGCGATACGCGCCCGCGACAACCACGACAAACGCGACAACCGTGACGATCGCGGCGATCACAGCGGTGCGGTGAAGACCGCGATGGTCGCAATGGCTGCCCGGCAAACGCGCGACATGAGCCGCTTGTGCGACATAAGGACCCCTCGGCGGGGTAGCGGCACACGCATGGATACGACACCCCTGCGCGCCGTCGCCCTCGTCTGCACCCTGTCCCCGTCACCCGCGCGTTCCAGCTCCCAGCTCCTGGCCGAGCAGGTCATGGCGGCACTGGGCGAGCACGGCGTCACCGGCGAGACCATCAGGATCGCCGACCGCAACGTCCTGCCCGGCGTCGAGACCGACATGGGGGAGGGGGACGACTGGCCGGAGATCCGCGACGCCGTCCTGGGCGCGGACATCCTGGTCCTGTCGACCCCCATCTGGCTCGGCCACCCCTCCAGCATCGCCCAGCGCGTCCTGGAGCGGCTGGACGCCGAGATCTCCGAGACGGACGACGAGGGCCGGATGCTGACCTACGGCAAGGTGGCGGCCGTCTGCGTGGTCGGGAACGAGGACGGCGCGCACAAGGTGAGCGCGGACCTCTTCCAGGGCCTCAACGACGTCGGCTTCTCCCTCGCCCCCAACGCCGTCACCTACTGGGTGGGCGAGGCCATGCAGGGCACCGACTACCAGGACCTGGACAAGACCCCCGAGTCCACGGCCGGCACCACCGCGACCCTCGCCGCCAACACGGCCCACCTGGCCCGCCGCCTCAAGTCCGCCCCGTATCCGCCGTCCTGACCGATCCGGACCCCGTCCCAGATCGGGATCCCGTCCCGGATCGAGACCCGGATCCAGACCCAGACCCAGACCCAGACCCAGATCCAGACCGAGGAGCGACAGGCATGACCCAGCACAGGAACGACGACACGGAGCCGCGCACCACTCCTCCCTCCGAGGCCCCGGGGGAGAGCGGTGACGAGGAGGCGCGCGAGGAGGCGGAGGAGGCGGTCGTCGGCGAGGCGGGCGACGACGAGGACGACCGGGACGACGCGGACTCCGCGTGACCGCGACGCCGGGGCGGGCCGTGAGGAGTTCACGGCCCGCCCCGGCGTCGTACGTCGGTGCGGAGGGTTCCCGGGAGGGCCTCTCAGGCGGTTCTGGCCCGGGGCGCGCTCCCCGGTGCCTGGAGCGGTACGGAGCCGGGACCGCTCACCACCAGGACGACGCCGAGGCCCGCGCACATCCTGCGGGCCCGGGCGAGCGCGCTGAAGGACGCCGGGGACGGGCAGGGGGACGGGAACTCGAGGAGCACCCGGTCCGGACGGTAGGCGGAGACGACCGCCTCGATCTCCAGGGCCGCCGCGGCTCGGCTGGTGACGTCGAGCTCGCGGAGGAGCCTCAGGTGCAGGACGCCGTCTTCGAAGGCATGGCTCAAGAGCATGGTCTACCTCCCGGACCGGGTGGGCGCCGCCGGAGCGGCACGAGGCGGTGATCAGTCGATCGGTGGGAGGGACCGGCGAGCGGTCCCGGTGCGGCGCACGGTGAGCGGTTCGTGGAGCTCGACGGGAACACCGCGAGCGCCGCATCCTCGGCGCGAGCCGGCCGCCGGGGCCCTTCTCCGCCGCAGGACGCTCTGTGTCCAGCCTGAAGCAGCTCGACAGGTGGCTGCCACCCTCCATTATGCAAGGAACGCGCCTGCCTGCACCTTTCCCGTTCCGGCCCCGCACACGGGACTTCAAGGGCCTGATTGAGGCGGGAGCGGCCGGGTACGCGGGGAACGACCACAACGGAACGAAGGAGGCAAACCGGTGAGTACGGTCGAGAAGACCATCGATGTGGACGTCCCGGTGCGGAGCGCCTACGACCAGTGGACGCAGTTCGAGGAGTTCCCCCACTTCATGGAAGGCGTGGAGGAGGTGCGGCAGGTCGACGACCGCCACTGCCACTGGCGGACCAAGGTGGCGGGCGTGCGGCGCGAGTTCGACACCGAGATCGTCGACCAGCTGCCCGACGAGCGCGTCGCGTGGCGGACCGTGGGCGGAGAGGTCCGGCAGAAGGGCGTCGTGACCTTCCAGCCGCTCGACGAGGGCCACACCAGGGTCCGGCTCGCGATGGAGGTGGAGCCGGAGGGCGTGGTGGAGAAGACCGGTGACGCCCTCGGGATCCTCGACCTGCGGGTCAAGGGCGACCTGAAGAGGTTCAAGGGCTTCATCGAGGAGCGCGGGCAGGCGACCGGCGGCTGGCGCGGCCGCATCCGCCCCTCGGACGGCATGAACCCGCTCCCGGCCGACGGCACGCGGAGCGCCCCCGGCGGCACCCCGGCCACGACGGGCACGACGGGCGGTGCCCCGGCCACGACCGGGCCGACGGGCACGACCGGTGACGTCCCCGTCATCCCGGGCCAGGTCGACAGGTCCGCGCACGGTGCGGGCGCCTGGCCGCCCGCCGACCGCCCCTGAGGACGCCCGAGGAGACGGACGGATCCCTCCCGGGGACACCGACGGACCTCTGAGGGCACCCGAGAACGGCGGACGGCACTCATCACGGCCGGGGGCCGGTCGCGCGGACGGAACCACGTCCCGCGACCGGCCCCCGGCCGTGCGCGCCCCGGCGAACCACGGGAGCACGGACCCGGTGCCCCCCCGGGACGGACGCGTACGAGGGCGGCTGCCGGGCGGTCCGGGCCCTCCCGGGGCACATTGGTACGGAGGGGCGACCGCCCCTACGCCGGACCGCCCGCGCGTACGGCACGTGGTGCCGGGTAGTCGGTCGGCAGGAGGACCCTGTTCCGGCGGCGGACGCGGAGGAGACGGAGCCGAAACCCGCCGACCGGGCCCGGACCGCCTTTCCCGGCGTGAGCGAGAAGGGGCATGACATGAGTACCGATGACGGCACTTCCCGCGTGGTCGTGGGCGTGGACGGCTCGCCCGCGTCCCACGCCGCCCTGCGCTGGGCGCTCCGGTACGCGCGGCGCACCGGAGCGACCGTGCACGCCGTGGGGGTCTACGACCTCCCCGGGGCCGAGGGGTGGTCCGCGCCGGCCGTGGACGTGCTCTTCGACGAGGAACAGGCCCGGCGGTCGCTCTCCGAGGAACTCACGGCGGTCCTCGCTCCGGGCGACGACGTCCCCCTGGTCCAGCACGTGGTGCGCGGAAACCCCGCCCGGGTGCTGATCGAGGAGTCGGACGGCGCCGAACTGCTCGTCGTGGGGAGCCGGGGCCGGGGAGGCTTCGCGAGCCTGCTCCTCGGCTCGGTGAGCCAGCAGTGCGCCGCACACGCCTCCTGCCCCGTCGTCATCGTCCGTCCGGAGACGGCCGACGGCACCCCGCCCGCGGGCGACACCCCCTGATGCGCGTCGGCGACACGGAGGTCGGACCATCATGAACGCATCCATGTCCCTGGTGCTTCTGCCGGACGGCCACCTCGTGCTCCCCGCCGACGAGGTGACGGGCCTGCTCCGGCACCTCGCGGCCGGGTGGCTGGAGTCGACCGGCGAGGACGACCTCGATCTCGCGCCGGAGACGGTGGTGGCCCTGGCGGGAGCGCTGACGGAGGTCGCCGACCGGATCGACGTGGAGTGCATCGCGCTCGCGCCGCACGGCGACGAGGACCCGTTCGACCAGGAGAGGCCGTTCACCGACGGGAACGGCGAGGAGGACGCGCCCGACGACGGCGGCCCGTTCGACGAGGACACCCCCCTCAACGAGGGGAGCCCGTTCGACGAGGGCCGCCCGTTCGGCGACGGAGGACGCTTCGACGGCGAGGACCCCCTCAGGGACGAGCACGGAGACCCGTACGACGGAGGCGGTCCGCCGCAGCCCTGAGGGAGCGGCCGCGCGGAGCCGGGCTCCACGGGTCCTCCTCCAGGAGCAGGTCCGCGTCCGCGAGGCGCCGGGCGCGCGCGTCGACCGCCGGGTCGTCCAGGTCGTCCCAGGCGAGCGGGGCCGCGACGGGTGCCCCGGCCCTGGCCCGCACCGTGTACGGGGCCACGGCGGTCTGCCCGTACGCGTTGCGCTGGATGTCGAGGTAGAGCCGCCCCTCCCGGGCCTTCTTGCGCACCTCGGTGGTGAGCCGGTCGGGATGCCGGGCGGCGAGCACCCCGGTGACGTCGGCGGCGAAGGCCCGCACGTCGTCGTAGGGGGCCTTCCGGTCCAGCGGCACCAGGACGTGCAGCCCCCGTGAGCCGGTGGTCATGAGCAGCGACGGCAGCTCCAGCGCGTCGAGGAGGTCGCGGAGCCAACGGGCCGCGTCCCGCACCGGCCCGAAGCCCTCCCCGGACGGGTCGAGGTCGAAGACCAGCCGGTCCGGGTGGTGCGGGCGGTCGACCTTCGACAGCCACCGGTGCAGGGTGACGGAGCCCTGGTCGGCGAGGAGGACCAGGGTGGCCGCGTCCTCGGCCAGGACGTACGTGACGGTGCCGCCCTCCTTCGGCATCCCGGCGCGCCCCACCCAGTCCGGGAAGTGGTCCGGCGCGTCCTTCTGGAAGAATCCCCGCTCGCCGATGCCGCCCGGATGGCGCTCCAGGGTCAGCGGCCGGCCGCGCAGGTGCGGCAGCATCCGCGGGGCCACGGCGCGGTAGTACTCCGCGAGGTCGGCCTTGGTGATGCCGTCCTCGGGGAAGAGCACCTTCTCCGGCCGGCTGACCGTGACGGTGCGCCTGCCCGCCCGCACCTTCAGGGTGTCCGTCATCGCGTCCTCCCTCTCCGTGCGCGTTTCCGGGCACCGCCCGGACGCCTCCTACGGGGCCGCTACCCGCGAAGGCGCGGGCCTATCGCGATGTCCCCGCCGGGCCGCGCGGCCCCCGGCTGCCCGGAGGGAGGCATACGACCCCGCGGTCCGGGGCACTCGCGCCGTGAACCCCGAAAGCCGCACGTGAGGAGCTCGACCATGAGGGCGTTGACCTGGCACGGACACCGGGACGTTCGTGTGGACACCGTGCCCGACCCCCGGATCGTCGATCCGACGGATGTGATCGTCCGCGTCACCTCCAGCGGGATCTGCGGCTCCGACCTGCACCTGTACGAGGTGTTCGGCCCCTTCCTCGACCCGGGTGACATCCTTGGCCACGAGCCCATGGGGATCGTGGAGGAGGTCGGCCCCGAGGTGCGGAACCTCAAGGTCGGCGACCGGGTGGTGGTGCCGTTCAACGTCTCCTGCGGCACGTGCTGGACGTGCGGTCAGGGCCTGCAGTCCCAGTGCGAGACCACCCAGGTCAGGGAGTACGGGACGGGCGCCTCGCTGTTCGGCTACACCAAGCTCTACGGACAGGTCCCCGGCGGACAGGCGGAGTTCCTGCGCGTCCCCTTCGGCGACACCCTGCCCGTCAAGGTCGGCCAGGACGCCCCCGACCAGCGCTACCTCTACCTCTCCGACGTGCTGCCGACCGCCTGGCAGGCCGTGGCGTACGCCGACGTCCCGCCCGGCGGCACCCTGACCGTCCTCGGGCTCGGCCCCATCGGCGACATGGCCGCCCGCATCGCGCTCCACAGGGGCGCGAGCAAGGTCATCGGCGTGGACCTCGTCCCCGAGCGGCTCCGCCGCGCCCGGGACCGCGGCGTCGAGGTCCTGAACCTCAAGGAGCACGGCAAGGACCTCGGAGACCGGGTGCGGGACCTCACGGACGGCCGGGGCACCGACGCGGTCGTCGACGCCGTCGGCATGGAGGCCCACGGCGCCCCGCTCACCAAGGCCGCCCAGAAGATCCCCGGCTTCCTGCCCGACGCCCTCGCCCAGAAGATGATGACCAGGGTCGGCGTGGACAGCATGACCGCCTTCGACACGGCGGTGGACGTGGTCCGCCGCGGCGGCACCATCAGCCTGTCCGGCGTCTACGGCGGCGCCGTCGACCCCGTTCCGATGTTCAGCCTCTTCGACAAGCAGATCCAGCTCCGCATGGGCCAGGCCAACGTCTGGCGGTGGGTCGAGGACATCCTCCCGCTCCTGGACGACGCCGACCCGCTCGGCGTCGACGACTTCGCCACCCACACCCTCCCCCTGGAGGACGCCCCGCAGGCGTACAAGACGTTCCAGGCCAAGGAGGACGGCATGATCAAGGCGGTGCTGACCCCCGGCCGCTGAGCGGCCCCGCAGCGCCCCGTCTCCCGGCCGGGCCGCCTCCGCTCCCCGGCCGGGAGACGCGAACCGGTGTGAAATCACCACTTCGTGGAACCCGTCTCTCATGAAAGCGACCCCCCGGGACATGTCCGACCCCCTCCGCACCCCTCTGCTCGACAGCACCGCCGCCCTCCTGACGAAGGGCTACGGCTGGCTGCCCGACCTGCGCCGCCGCGCCGGAAACGCCCCGGCCGTGCCCGTGCGGATCCTCGGCCGGCGCGGGGTCGCGCTGCACGGCAAGGAGGCGGTGGACTTCTTCTACGACGAACGGAACGTCCGCCGGCACGACGCCCTGCCCGGGCCCGTCCTGGACACCCTGTTCGGCCGCGGCGCCGTCCACACCCTCGACGGGGGGCCGCACCGCGGGCGGAAGGCGCTGTTCCTGACGCTGCTGAAGGACCCGGAGCGGATCGCCTCCCTGGTGGAGCACGCCCGGCGGGCGTGGGACCGGGCCGAGGCCGAGTGGCAGGGCCGGGAGCGGGTGGTGCTCTTCGACGAGGCCGCCCGCGTCCTGACCGCGGCCGTCCACGAATGGGCCGGCGTCCCGCTGTCCGTGGGCGAGGAGGAGAGCGCCGCGCGGGACCTCGTGGCCATGGTGGACGGCTTCGCCGCCGTCGGGCCCCGGCACCTGCGCGCGCGGCGGGCGAGGAAGCGGCAGGAGGAGCGGCTCGCCCCGCTGATCGAGGAGCTGCGGTACGCGGGCGCCCCGTCCGGGCAGGCGACGGTCGCGCAGGCGGTGGCCGCGCACACCGACGCGAACGGCCGGCAGCTGGACCCGCACACCGCGGCCGTCGAACTCCTGAACGTCCTGCGCCCCACCGTCGCGGTCACCTGGTTCCTCGTCTTCGCCGCCCACGCCCTGCACCGCTGGCCGGAGCACCGCGACCTCCTGGGGACGGACGAGCGACACGCCTGGGGCTTCGCCCAGGAGGTGCGCCGCTTCTACCCCTTCGCCCCGTTCACCGGCGGCCTCGCGGCGGCCGACACCCAGTGGGGCGGCGTCCCGATCGAGAAGGGCAGCCTGGTCCTCCTCGACCTGTACGGGCACGACCACGACCCCGACCTGTGGCCGGAGCCGTACGCCTTCGACCCGACCCGGTTCACCCGTCCGGGCGCGACGATCGGCCGCGACGACCTCGTGCCGCAGGGCGGCGGCGATCCGGCGGCCGGCCACCGGTGCCCCGGCGAGGACATCACCCTCGCCCTCCTGGCCTCCCTGGTGCCGCGCCTCGCCCGCCTGTCCCACGGCGCGCCCGACGAGCAGGACCTGTCGATCCCCCTGCACCGCGTACCGACGCTCCCGCGCAGCGGATACGTCATGGAGCGCGTACGCCCGGTGTCCCCGGCCGCGGCGGGCTGACCGCCCTGCCGCCGGACGTCGCACCACCCCACGTTTCGAGAGAAGACCGTGAGAGAGAAGACCGTGACGAGCGAGAGGAGAGCGGAATGAGCGACGCGCACACCCCGGGGGACTCGGAGGACCCGATACCCCGCGACCGCGAGGACCAGCAGGCGGCGGAGGGCGAGGACCCCCTGGCCATCCCCGTCACGCGGGACCCCGGCGAGGAGGAGCTCCCGGACACCGACGTGTCCGGGACGGGGCCCCAAGGGCGCGCCGAGAGCGGGACCGTCAACCCGGAGCACCCCGCCCCCGACGAACCGGCCGACTGACCGGGGCACCGCCACCGGCACCACCGTCACCGCCCACACCACCGTCACCGCCGCCGCCATGGAAACGGAGCCCCGCCCGTGAGCCCCGCAGATCTCGTGTTCACGGCCCTGGGCCTCGGAGCCCTGGCGGCGGCCGTGCTGCCCAGACTCGTACGGCGCATGCCGTTCTCGATGCCCATGGTGTTCCTGGCGGTCGGGGCCCTGACCGGGCTGCTGCCCCTCCCGATGCCCGAACTCGACCCCGTGGCGGACCGGGCCTGGGTGGAGCACGTCACCGAGATCTGCGTGATCGTCTCCCTCATGGGCGCCGGACTCGCGCTGAACCGGCGCTTCGGACTGCGCTCCTGGGCCGGACCGTGGCGGCTCCTCGGCATCACCCTGCCGCTGACCGTCCTCGCGACCACCGCGCTCACCTGGTGGCTCTTCGACTGGCCCGTGGCCACCGCGCTCCTCGTGGGAGCCCTCCTCGCGCCGACCGACCCGGTGCTGGCCGCGGAGGTGCGGGTGGGGGAGCCGACCGACGAGGACGACGACGAGGACGAGGTCCGCTTCACGCTCACGGCCGAGGCCGGCCTCAACGACGGACTGGCCTTCCCCTTCGTCCTCGCCGCCGTCGCGCTCGCCGGGGCCGGCGGGGTCTGGGCGGAGGCCGACTGGGGGAGCTGGTTCGGCGTCGACCTGGTGGCCAAGGCGGTGATCGCCGTCGTGATCGGGATCGTCCTCGGACGGCTGCTCGGATGGATGTTCTTCCGGGCCGAGGCCGAGTCGCTCAGGCTGTCCGAGCACATGGAGGGCTTCGTCGCGCTCGCCGCCACCTTCCTCGCGTACGGACTCACCGAACTCGCCCACGGCTACGGCTTCGTGGCCGTCTTCGTCACCGCCTGCGCCATCCGGGCCGCCGAGCGCGGCCACGGCTACCACAAGGTGCTGCACGGCTTCACCGAGCAGATCGAACGCCTCCTGACGGCGGCGCTGCTCTTCCTCCTCGGTCACTACCTCGTCGCCACCGGCCTCGCATCGCTGACCTGGCCGATGGTGGTGCTCGCGCTGGCCCTGATCGTGGTCGTCCGCCCGGTGACGGGCTGGATCGCCCAGCTCGGCTTCGTCACCGGCCCCCGGGAACGCGTCGTCACCGCCGCCTTCGGACTGCGCGGCATCGGTTCCCTCTTCTACCTCGCCTACGCGCTCGGCCACCACGGATTCGAGGAAAGGGCCCACGAGTTGTGGGTCCTGACCGCCACCACGGTGGCCCTCTCCGTCCTGCTCCACGGGATGAGCGCGACCCCGGTCATCCGCCGGCTCGACCGGCTGCGCGAGGTCCGCCCGTCCGACGCGCCGCCGTGAGCCTCCCCGCGGACATGACCGTGGGCCCGGCATCGGCCGGGCCCACGACAACCGCCGGAACGGGCCGTCAGCGACGGCCGCCCCGCAGTCTGCCGAGGAAGCGGCGCGCCCGGGCCCGGTTCCGGGGGTCGGCGGCGGCGCGCCGTACCGACGCGATCGTCCGCCGTCCCTGAGGGCTGCGGCCGAAGCGCTTGATGCGGTTCAACAGTGCGGACATGGAACCTCCTGTACTCGTGACGCGTACGTCGTTCGAGCGCGTCGACCGCGAGGAGCCCGGCGGAAGGGCGCCGGGCGGCGGGGACGCCACGGACTCCGTGTACCCCCGATGCGCCCGGACACGCGACGGCCCGTCAGCTCCGCGCACTCCAAAGGGACTTGGCGGCCGGCGCCTCGCCGGGCACCGCACCGGAGCGCGGTCGGCCGACGCCGACTCCCCCTGCCTGAAAGGCCTTTGGCGGGGCACACGCACCCCATGACCGTTTCCAAGACCGGCGTCCTCGTCCTCGACAGCACCGATCCCGAGCCCCTCGCCCGCTTCTACGCCGCCCTGCTCGACGCCACCGTCGAACCGAGCGGCGGCGACCCCGACCTGCTGCTGCTCTCCAGCGCCTCGGGCCTCGTCCTGGGCATCCGCCGCGACCCCGGCCAGGCACCGCCGAGCTGGCCCCGCCCGGACGACTCCCAGCAGGCCCACCTGCTCATCCTCGTGGCGCCCGACGCGCTCGACGAGGCCGAGCGGGAAGCCGTCTCCCTGGGCGCGCGCCCCGTCTCCGCCGACCAGAACGGCACCCGCCTCGACCGGCGCACCGACACGCGCCGCTACACGGACCCGGCCGGCCACGCCTTCGTGCTCGCCCCCACCGGCGGTGTTTCCGCCTGACGCCCGGGGGCAGCCGCCCACGTGCCCGCCCGCACGACAGAGGAGGACGACCATGAGCCACCACGAGCGCCGCCGCACCCTGCCCGCGGACGCCCCGCCGCGCACCACGCCCTCGGAGGCCGTCGGCGAGAGTGGCGACGTCGAGGCGCGCCGGGAGGCCGAGAAGGCCACCCGGGACGGCCGGGGCGGGTCCCCGGAGGACGAGGACGGCATGAACGCCAAGCGCCAGTCCCCGGGCCTGGGCCGCGAGGAGCAGCGCCGCCCGCACGGGCGCAGGGGCGAGGCCGGGACCGAGGAGGGGTAGCCCGCCGGGACTCCACCCGCCAGGGCTTCCGGACACCGCGCGGACGGCCGCGCGCCCCGGCTCCTCCCGCCCGCGCCGCGCGACAGGGGAGGAATGGTACGTACGGGACGGGGGAGACGCGACGGTGGAGGACGGCCGCCCCGGACGGGGCGGGTCGCCTCCGGCAACCGCACGGCGGCAGGACGACAGGACGGAGGACCGCGATGGACACCGGCGAGGACGAGTACCGGATCGCCCGGTTCAGGGAGCGGCTCGCACGCGACGACACGGCCGAACTGGGGGTGCGCATCGAGACGCGCGGCACCGCCGTGCTCCTGACGGGCACCGTGCCGACGGCGGAGCACCGGGAGGAGATCCTCCGGCTCGCCGGGACGGAACTGGCCGGCCTTCCCGTCCGCGCGGACCTCGTGGTCGTCGGCGTCGATCCCCCCGAGCGACCGGAGGAGCTGCTGTGACCGCACCGGAACGACAGGAGGACGGGGCCGTCGTCCGGGTGGCGGCCGTCGGCGACATCCATCTGAGCCCGGACTGCCGGGGCCTGCTGCGCCCCTCCTTCGAGACCCTCCCGCTCTGCGCGGACGTCCTCCTCCTGGCGGGGGACCTCACCCGGCACGGAACGGTCTCCGAGGCGGAGGTGGTCGCGGACGAGGTGCGCGACCTCGGCGTCCCCGTGGTGGCCGTCCTCGGCAACCACGACTACCACTCCGACCGGGAGGCGGACATCGCGCGCGTCCTCACCGACGCGGGGGTCACCGTCCTGGAGGGCGACCGGACGGTCCTGCCGGTGGAGGGCGGCCGGCTCGGCATCGCCGGTACGAAGGGCTTCTGCGGCGGCTTCGCGGGCCGCAGCGCCGGGGAGTTCGGCGAACGCGAGATGAAGGACTTCGTCCGCACCACGCGCCGCGCCGCCGAGGGGCTCCACGAGGCCCTGTCCGGCCTGGCCGACTGCGAGGCGCGGATCGCCCTCACCCACTTCTCCCCGGTCCCCGACACGCTCGCGGGCGAGCCGGTCGAGATCTACCCCTTCCTGGGCAGCTACCTCCTGGCCGAGGCGATCGACGGGGCGGGCGCCGACCTCGCGGTGCACGGCCACGCCCACCTGGGCACCGAGCACGGCATGACGGCGGGCGGGGTGCGCGTCCGCAACGTCGCCCAGCCCGTCATCGGCAAGGCGTTCGCCCTCTACCACCTGCCCCTCGCCCGGACGCCGGAGCACTCCGGGGCCGGGGAGGCGCCCGGGAGGGCCGGGCGGCCCCCGGCGGCCGGCGCCCCCATGTGACACGCCGGCCACCGCCCCGTACGACGAGGGAGCCGCACGACCCGGAGGTCGTGCGGCTCCCTCGTCACGGTCTCCGGGGCGGCCTCACGGCAGGGGCGTGCCGCCGGTGGCGTTGACGATCTCCCCGGTGATGTAGCTCGCCCCGGGCGAGGCGAGGAAGACGTACGCGGGCGCCATCTCCGCCGGCTGGGCGGGGCGCCCCAGGGGCGACTGCTTGCCGAAGTCCTCCACGTCCGGCATCGTCGCGGGGATCAGCGGGGTCCACACGGGCCCGGGGGCGACCCCGTTGACGCGGATGCCGCGCTCGGCGAGCAGCTGCGCCATGCTGTGGGTGAAGGAGACGATCGCGGCCTTCGTCATCGCGTAGTCGAGGAGCGGCGGGCTCGGTTGGTAGCCCTGCACCGAGGTGGTGTTGATGACGGACCCGCCGCGCGGCATGTGGGGGAGGACCGCGCGGGAGAGCCAGAACATCCCGTACAGGTTGGTCTTCATCACCCGGTCGAACTGCTCCGTGGTGATGGCCTCGATCCCGTCGGGCTGGGCCATCTGGTAGGCGGCGTTGTTGACGAGGACGTCCACGCGTCCGAACTCGTCCACCGCCCGGTCGATCAGGGCCGTGCACTGCTCCTCGTCGCGGACGTCGCACTCGACGGGCACCGCCCTGCGGCCCGCCCCGCGGATCAGCCGGGCCGTCTCGGCCGCCTCGTCCGCCTCCTCGGGGAGGTGGGTGAAGACGATGTCCGCGCCCTCGCGGGCGAACGCCAGGCACACGGCCCTGCCGATCCCGGAGTCGCCGCCGGTGACGACCGCCGCCCGGTCGGGGAGCAGGCCGTGCCCCTGATAGGAGTCCTCCCCGTGGTCGGGCCGGGGGTCCATCCGCTCGGTCGACCCGGGGTGCTCCTGCTGCTGGTCGGGGAACGGGGGGACGGGGTGGTGCGGGGTGTTCTCGGTGGTGTCCATGGGGTTCGGCTACCCGGACGCCCGCCCCGCATCCCGCCTTTTCGCAGGACAGGAGCCATCCGGCGGTCTCCTCGGGGGACGCTGCCTTCTCGGCGGACGCGGCAGGCGTGACGAACGCGGCGGGCGTGGCGGCACGGCGGGCGTGACGAACGCGGCGGATCGGCGGGCGCGAATGGGTCGCGTGGGCCGGGGCAGGCGGATTCCGGGCGGAGAACACGCTCCGCCACGCACGGCGCACGCAGACGGAGGGACGGCGGACACCGACGACCGTCCTTCCCCGACCCGAGGAGTGGGGACGCATGACCGAGCACGCGTGGAGTTACAGGTCGACCGCGGGGCACCTGGCCGGCGCCGACCTGACCGGCTACAAGGTCGAGGCGACCGACGGCGGCATCGGCAAGGTGGACAAGCACTCCGACGAGGTCGACGACTCCTACCTGGTCGTGGACACCGGAGTCTGGATCTTCGGCAAGGAGGTCCTCCTGCCGGCGAGCACCGTGACCCGGATCGATCCGGAGGAGCGGAAGATCTTCGTGGACCGCACCAAGGAGCAGATCAAGGACGCCCCGGAGTTCTACCGCGACCAGCACCTCGACGACCCGGCCTACCGCGACCAGCTGGGCATCTACTACGGCCCGGGCGGACCTTTCGGCGGCCGCGTCGTCTGACGCGCCGGAGGGAAGGAACGAGGGGCGGGGCCCCCCCCACCCGGTGGGGGCCGCCCCCCCGTGCAGGCCGGCGCCCCCCCCGCCCGGGGGGCACCTGGGGGCGCCGGGTGCGCCGCCGGGGGGGGGGGGGGGCCCGGGGGGGGGGCCCCCCCCCCCGGGGGGGGCCCCCGCCCCTCGTTCCTTCCCGGCCCCCACCCCACCGGAGGGGCACCGGAAGGTTCCTACGCGGCGGCCGCGGTACGGAGGCGGAGGGCCGCCTCGCGCTCCTGCTCCGTCAACCCGCCCCAGACCCCGTAGGGCTCCGCCACGCTGAGGGCGTGCTCCAGGCAGCGGGCGCGCACGGGACACGTCGCGCAGACGGCCTTGGCCGCCTCCTCGCGCGCCGCCCGGTCCTGCCCCCGTTCGCCCTCGGGGTGGAAGAACACCTCGGTGCCCACGCCACGGCACGCCGCCGCCGTCTGCCAGTTCCACTGGTGCTCCGCCCGCCCGGGCAGATGCGACACCTTGGCCATCCCGGTCGTCCTCCTCGAATCAGTTCGTGAATGCCTCCAATGTCGCGTCTGGCCGCAAAGGCCACCTCGAAACGCCCGGGTTCGGAAAACACGTCGCCGTGTCCCTGCGGCGGTCCTCCCCGGCGCGGAAGTCCGCGCGTCACCGGGGCAGTTCGAACGAGACGTGCGGGGAGAGGGCGCGCAGGAAGGCGGGCGCGTCGAAGGCCGCGCCGGCGGAGGCGACGCCGACCGTCGCGGTCCGGCCCGAGAGGACGCGGTCCAGCGCCTCCACGGCGAGCGGCGCGCTGACGGCGTAGATGTCCCGGCCGCGCGCCACGGCCCGCCGCTCCTCCCCGCCGGAGCGCACGAGGACGTCGACGAGGAACGTCTGGTCGGACCGCCCGTGCGCGTCGACCGCGGCCGGCGCCGGGGTGTCGGGGGCGGCCAGGTCCCGGGCCGCCTCGACCGTCATGTAGGTGCGGACCTCGGGAACGGCCAGGTGGCTGGGGACGGTGACGACGTCGGCCATGGTGAACTCCCCGATCACGGACCGCACCCCCAGCGGTTCGGGAAAGCTCCACTCCAGGGCCTGCGGGGCGTCGTCGCGGTACTCCAGCCGCCCACCGCCGAACACCACGCGCCGCCCGTCCCTGCGCTCCCGGGAGACCGCGCCCGCCGTGCGGGTCCCCGGGGTGGGGTGCCAGCCGCTCAGCCCGTACGCGACGTGCGCCTCGTCGGCCTCCGTCCAGTCGCCCATCGCCGCCGTGACCAGCAGGTCGCCGAGGCCGCCGAAGAACGCCGCCGCGGGGACCACGAGGGTGCCCGCCGCGGCGGCGCGCTCCGCGTACCGCGCGAACGTGTCGAGGTTGGCCTCGATCTCCGCCGCCACGTCCACGTACGGGATCCCGGCCCGGAGCGCCGCCTCGATCACCGGCCCCGCGGTCGTGGCGAAGGGGCCGGCGCAGTTGACCACGGCGCTCGCGCCGGCCAGCGCGCGGTCCAGCGAGGCCGGGTCGTCGACCGTGGCCGTCCGCGCGTCCAGTCCCGGCCGGGTGTCCGCGTACGCCCGCAGCTTGTTCTCGTCGCGCCCGGCCAGGACCGGGACGAACCCCCGCTCCAGGAGCTCCGCCACCACGAACCGCCCGGTGTGCCCGTACGCCCCGAAGACCGTCACGACCCGCCCCGCACCCATCACGTCTCTTCTCCCGCCGCCTTGATTGTTCAACTGTGAACAATCTTGGCGGGGGCGGGCGGTCGGCACCAGAACCGGAAGTGCCGTCCCCCGCACACTTTCGGACAGGGGTGCCGGACACGCCCTAGGGCGTGTGTCGAAAGTCCCGCCTGCCCTCCGGGCAGACGGCGCCACTTTCGACACACGCCCTAGAAGGCGACGGGACCGGTGAGCTCGGTGAGGGGACGGCGGTCGGCCCGGGGGACGCCGAGGAGATCGCGGGCCCGGTGGACGGCCGCGAGCTGCGCGGCCCCGTGCGGGCCCCAGTCGGAGAGCTCCAGCACCTGCTCGGGGGTGGCCAGCGCCCGGACGGGGGCGCGATCGGCGGCCGGACCGCCGGGCGGCGGGCCGACGCGGGTGAGGACGGCGGCGTGGCGGACGAGCGCGTACGGGCCGTCCGGACAGCCCGGCCCCTCCGGGCCGTTCGGGCCGACGAGGTGTCCGAGGTACAGGGGGCGGGCGGCCGTGGCCGCGGCCTCCCCGTCCGCCTCGCGGACCAGGGCGGCCCAGGGGTCGCCGCGGTCCGCCGGGCCGGGCGCGCCGCCGGGCAGGCGGACCGCGCCGGTGCCGGGGTCGAGGAGGACGAGGACCCGCCCGTCCGGGGCGAACAGCCAGCCACGCGACTGGCGCACCGGAAGACCGTCCGGGACCGGGGCGGGGTCGAAGGGGTGGTGGCGGGGGACCCGGGCGGTGCGCAGGGCGCCGACCCGGTCGAGGACGCCGGGCGCGATCGGGACGCCGTTCTCCAGGAGCGCGGGTCCGGCCCCCTCGACGCGGGCGCGCAGCGCGGACAGGACGCGGCGGGCGTCGCCCGGGATCATCAGACCGGGCAGGTCGGCGGGTTCGACGAACTCCACGGCCTCGACCTCGTGCCCGGGCAGCCGGATCGAGGCGATCCGCTCCCCGTCCCAGACGCCCCCGTCGTAGACGTGCAGGATCTCGCCGGGGAACCGCATCACCCCGGGAGCGCCGAAGCTCTCGGCGGAGACCCAGTCGACGGCGAGGCCCCGGTCGACGACCGCCGTGACGCCGAGCTCCTCCCACAGCTCCCGGGCGGCGGCGCGGGCGGGGGACTCGCCCTTGTCGACGGCCCCGCCCGGCAGGAGGCACGAGGGGCGGTAGTCGACGCGCTGGACCAGGACCCGCCCGCGCGCGTCGGTGATCAGCACGGACGTACCGGCCCACAGGGCGGCGGACGCGCGCAGGGCCCCGTACTCCTCGTCGGTCATCGACGTGCCGGGAGACTCGTCGGGGGCGGAAGGCGTCGTCATCTCTCTCCGATCGGTGCGGCGCCCCGGCGGGGCGGCGAAGAAGGGTGCCGTGGCGCGGGCGGTGGGGTGGGGTGATCGCGCCGCGAACATCGTCTCGTTCCCCGGTGGTCCGACGGCCACACACCCGCCCCGGTCCGCTCAACGGACGGGGGGAGCGGAGCGTCACGCCCCCTGCGGAGGAGCGGACCGCACGACCGTTCACCCCCCGTGCCGCCGACCGACCGGCACGACCGCCCCGCCCGCGCCCCGGTGCACCACCCCGCCCGCACCCCGGTCGACCGGCGCACCCGCCCCGGTCCGCCCGTCGTCGCGGCGCACCTCGTACGACAGCGGCGGTCGTGCCGACCGCCCGTCGGGTGCGTTCAGTCCACCCGGATCCCCAGGACGCACGCGTCGTCCTCGTGGCCCGCGAGCCCGGGGTCGGCCAGCAGCGCGTCGACCACCTCCCGCGGCTCCAGGAGGGCCGAGGCCTCCAGCGCGTCCGCCAGCCGCGCGATCCCCACGGTCACGTCCTCGCCCCGGTGCTCGACCATGCCGTCGGTGTAGAGGACCAGCAGGTCGCCCGGGCGCAGCGGCGTCGACGACGTCTCGTACGCGTACCCCGGCAGCGCGCCGAGGAGCGGACCGCGCTGCTTGGCCTCCAGCGGCTCGGCGCGTCCGTCGCGCAGCAGCAGCGGCGCGGGATGACCGGCGTCGGCCCAGTGCAGGACCTTCTCCTCGTCGAGGTGGCCGGCCACCACCGTGGCCGTCTGCCCCGTCGGATCGCTGCACACCAGCTCGTTCAGCCAGGTCGTGATCTCCCCGGCGGACGCGCCCGTCTGCGCCAGGCCCGCCAGGGCGTGCCGCTGCTGGGCCATCCGCGCCACGGCCTCCAGACCGTGGCCCGACGCGTCGCCGATCGCCACGAGCACCCGGCCGTCCGGCAGCAGCCGGCACTTGTACCAGTCACCGCCCACCGCCGCGTCCGGCTCGGCCGGCCGGTAGGAGGCCGCCACCGTGAGGCCGACCGCCGCGAGCGCCTCGGAATGCGTCGGCAGGATCGCCTCGCGCAGCGTGTCCGCGATCCTCCGCTCCGCCTCCGTCTGCCGCCGCAGCCGGTCCGTCTCCCGCTCCGTCTCGGCCAGCCTCCGCCGGCTGCGGATCTGCGGCGTGAGGTCGCGGGCCACCAGGTTGAGGGCCCACGCCCTGCCGTCCGTCCCGGTGGCCGGCCGGCCCAGCAGGTCGAGCGTGCGGACCTCGCCGAGCACCACGAAGCGGATCCGGGTCCAGGCGGGCTCCTCGCCCGCGAGGACCGACGTGAGGAACTCGGCGAACGCCGTCAGGTCGTCCGGCAGCAGCGCGTCGCACAGCTGGTCGAGCGACCACGGCATCCGCACGTCGGCGTGGAGGATCCGGCTGAGCCCCTCCGACCAGGTCACCTTCCCGGAGAGCAGGTCCCAGTTCCCCCACCCCATCGAGGCGATGAACTGCGCGTCGATGGTCATCAGCTCGGCCGGGCTCTGCAGGGGCCGCCAGGTCACGAGGAGCTGCTCGCCGCACCGGGCGGCGGTGTACAGCAGCGGGGTCCGGTGGATCCGGCCGAGCCGCTGCTCCGTGTAGTCCACCACCTGGCCGTTCAGGGGCCGGCCGGTGCTCACCACGTCCGTCAGGGCGGCCAGCAGACCGGAGTCCGCCGCGCCCGGCCGCGCCTCCAGGAAACGCTGTCCGACCTGGTGGTCCGGCTCTTCCAGCCAGTCCGCCGACCGGACGCGGTTGCCGGCGACGATCCGGAAGTCCGGAATGCCGCCCGACTCGTTCCACAGCGGTTCGAGCAGCACGGCCGAGGCCGGGATCGCGGTGAGTATCGAACAGGCCCCGTGGGTCCCCGGCTCGTGGTTGCCGCACAGGCACGGCGAGGCCTCGCCCGTCTCCGCCGAGGGCGGCAGCACCGCGAGGGACCGCACCGGCGACGCCCGCTCGGTGCCGGCCGGAGCCCCCAGGGGGCGCTCCGTGCTCCGGCGCACCGCGGCGCGCAGGGAGGCGACCTCCCGGCCGATCATGTCCTTGAGGGCATCGACGCTGTCGGGCAGGGGAAAG
Source organism: Streptomyces sp. NPDC092045 (assembly GCF_044756005.1). Classification (NCBI taxonomy): domain Bacteria; kingdom Bacillati; phylum Actinomycetota; class Actinomycetes; order Kitasatosporales; family Streptomycetaceae; genus Streptomyces; species Streptomyces sp. NPDC092045. The sequence goes on from NZ_JBIVSC010000025.1 coordinate 39,351, forward strand.
CTCATCGTCCGCCTCCGCGAACCGCACGACGTGCCGCTCGCCGCCGAGCCCCGGCGGCGCCTCCTTCGGCTCCGCCGGCCGCTCGCCCGACGGCGACCCGCACGGCCGCCAGGGCCCCGGCCGCCACGGGGGCGGCTGCCCGACCCCGGCCGATTCATGCACGGAGGCGGACCGGGCCGGACCGGGCGGACCGGGCGGACCGGCGGGACCGCGACGGCTCCGGTCCCGGCAGCCCCCGCGGTCCCCGGCAGCCCCCTCAGAGGCTCCGGCCCGCGTTGAGCCGGGCCGCCCGGCGCGTCAGGTGGTCCCGCTCCGCGAGGTTGGGCGCCTTGCGGGCCGCCTCCGCGTACAGCCGCGCCGCCGTCGCCGTGTCACCGGCCCGCTCGTGGAGGTACGCCGCCACCGCCGCGTACCGGGGCAGCGAACCGTCCAGGGCCGCGAGCGCCGCGAGACCGGCCCGGGGCCCGTCCGCCTCGCCGACGGCCACCGCCCGGTTGAGCCGGACGACCGGGCTGTCCGTCAGGCGCGCGAGCTCGTCGTACCACTCGACGATCTGCACCCAGTCCGTCTCCTCGGCGGTGGGCGCGTCGGCGTGCAGCGCCGCGACGGCGGCCTGGGCCTGGAACTCGCCCGGCCGGTCGCGGGCGAGGGCCGCCTGCAGGATCCCGACGCCCTCGGCGATCGCCCCCGTGTCCCACCGGCTCCGGTCCTGCTCGGCGAGCGGCACCAGACCGCCGTCGGGCGCGGTCCGCGCCGCGCGCCGGGCGTGGTGGAGCAGCATGAGGGCGAGCAGTCCCGCCACCTCGGGGTGGTCGATCACGGCCGCGAGCTGCCGGGTGAGCCGGACGGCCTCGGCGGCGAGGTCGACGTCGCCCGAGTACCCCTCGTTGAAGACCAGGTAGAGGACGCGCAGCACGGTGGCCACGTCGCCGGGCCGGTCGAGGCGCACGCCGGAGACCGTCCGCTTGGCCCGGCTGATGCGCTGCGCCATGGTCGCCTCGGGCACCAGGTAGGCCTCGGCGATCTGCCGGGTGGTCAGCCCGCCCACGGCGCGCAGCGTGAGCGCGACCGCGGACGACGGCGTCAGCGACGGGTGGGCGCACAGGAAGTAGAGCCGGAGCGTGTCGTCCACCGAGGGCACGGGCCCCGGAGCCGGCTCCTCGTCGACGAGGTCCTCGCGCCGGCGACGGGCGGTGTCCGCCCGGGCCGCGTCGAGGAACCGGCGCCAGGCCACGGTGACCAGCCAGCCCTTCGGATCCCTCGGCGGGTCCGCCGGCCAGACGCGGACCGCCTCGACCAGCGCCTCCTGCACGGCGTCCTCGGCCGCCGCGAAGTCGGCTCCGCGGCGGACGAGGATCCCGAGGACGCCCGGCACGAGGCCCCTGAGCAGGGCTTCGTCCATCAGTGGCACCACTCCGTGGCGGTGGGCGGCGCGGTCAGGAAGGGGCGGACCTCAAGCCATTCGTGGATCGGCTTCCCGCCGGCCCCGGGGGCGGCCGACAGTTCGCCCGCCAGCTCGACGGCGCGCTCGTGGCCGTCGACGTCGATCACCATCCAGCCGGCGATCAGGTCCTTGGTCTCGGCGAAGGGGCCGTCGGTGACCGGCGGGCGGCCCTCGCCGTCGTAGCGGACCCACGCCCCCTCGGGGGCGAGCGCCTGACCGTCGACGAACTCGCCGCTCTCCCGCAGCCGGGCCGCGAAGTCGTTCATGTACCGCATGTGCGCCGAGATCTCCTCCGGCGTCCACCGCTCCATGGGCACGTCGTTGACGGCGGCCGGAGCGCCCCGGTAGTGCTTCAGCAGCAGGTACTTGGCCATGGTGTCTCTCCTCGGAGGGGGTGCGGCCCATTGTGGTCGCGTTCACCCCCGGGACGGAGCGGGGCGCGGGTTCTCGACATCGCCGGCCGAATTTTTCCGCCTTTTCCACGAGCCCTCGCCACGAGCCCTTTCTGCGAGCCCCTCCACGGGACCTTTCCACACGCCCTTTCCCCGGGCCCACGAGAGGGGGCGGCCCCCGTCCGGGGCCGCCCCTCCGGCGGCGGCGGGGCCTTTACCGGCGCCGGGGGAGGTGCGGGCCCCTGAGCGCGGCGCGGGCCGCGTTGGCGCCGGGGGCACCGTGGACGCCGCCGCCGGGGTGCGCCGTCGCGGAGGCGAGGTAGAGGCCCCGGACCGGCGTGCGCGGCCGTCCGGTGCCCGGCACGGGACGGAAGACCAGCTGCTGGTGCATGTTGGTGGTGCCCTGGTTGATGGCTCCGCCCACCAGGGACGGGTTCAGCCGTTCCAGATCGGGCGGCGCCAGGATCCGCCGGGCGCGGACGGCGGCGCGGAACCCGGGCGCCAGGCGCTCGATGCCCGCCTCGACGCGGTCCGCGATCGCCTCCTTCTCCCGCTCGTCCCAGCGCCCGCTGATGCCGTCCTCCCCGGCGTCGGACCGGATGTGCTGGGGGACGTGCGTGTAGCCCCACGCCGATTCCGTACCGGCGGGGGAGCGGCTCGGGTCCGCCGTGGTCATCTGCCCGAGCACGGTGAACGGCACCTCGGGCACCTGCCGCATGGCGAGCTGCCCGGCGAAGCGGGTGAGCGCGTCGACGCCTTCGGCGACGTGGACGGTCCCGGCGCGGCGCGCGCCCTCGGAGGTCCAGGGGATCGGGCGGTCGAGGGCCCAGTCCACCTTCACCGTGGAGAAGTCCCACTGGAAGCGGCGCAGGTCGGCGCGGAACCGCGGCGGCAGGTGCTCCTCGCCGACGAGGCGTTCGTACAGCTGGGGTGCCGGGACGTCGGCGAGGACCGCCCGCCGCGCGGGGACCTCGGTGCCGTCGCCGGTGCGGACGGCGACCGCCCGGCCGCCCCGGACCACGATCCGCGTCACCGGGTGCCCGCAGCGCAGCTCGCCGCCCCGGTCGAGCAGCCGCGCCACGAGCGCGTCGGTGAGCCCGCCCGCTCCGCCGACGGGCACGGGGAAGCCGTGGTCCTGCCCGAGCATGCTCATGAGCCAGCCGAAACCGCCGCCGAGGGCCGACTCGGGTCCCAGGTCGGCGTGGAGCGCGTTCCCCGCGACCAGCAGCTTCCCCCCGTCGCCCGCGAAGTTCTCCTCGCCGAAGCGGCGGGCGGGCAGGAGCATGGTGCGCAGCAGGCGCAGCGCGTCGCCGGGACCGGTCCGGGCGAGGAGCCGGGCCCCCGCCCGTACCGGTGGGAACGGGGTGAACAGGCAGCCGATGAGATCGTCGGCGACACCGCGCCAGAGCCGGTGCAGCCGCTCCCAGGCCGCGCCGTCGCCGGCGGCGAACCCCTCCGTCGAGGCGGCGGTCTCGTGGACGTCACGGCTGAGGACCGCGCAGCGCCCGTCGGCGAGCGGATGGGCCAGGACGGCGGGGGCGTGGCTCCAGCGCAGCCCGTACCGGTCGAGCGCGAGGTCCCGGATCACCGGCGACGCGGCGGCGAGCGGATAGAAGGAGCTGAAGAGGTCGTGGACGTAGTCGGGGTGGACGCCCCGGTCGCTGCGCACGGCCCCGCCCGGTTCGTCCCGGGCCTCCAGGACGACGACGTGCCATCCGGCGTCGGCGAGGAGGTTGGCCGCCACCAGGCCGTTGGGCCCGGCGCCGATGACCACCGCGTCGGGCGCCGTCACGACCGGGCCCCCCGCTCCCGGCCGGCTTCCCGTCCCCGGGCGACGGCGACCTTCTCCAGGCGCGCCAGCATGCTGCGGTGCCGCCAGCGCGTCAGCACGTCCACGGCGGTGTTGTGCCAGCGCGCCGCGGGCCCCCGCAGGGGGTGTTCGTCGACGATGACGAGCGTGTCGTCGCCCCACGGCATCAGACGGAAGGCGATGCGGGCGGTGCCCAGGTCGGTCTTCGCCTCCAGTTCGAGACGACGGCCCGGCTCGCAGATCCGGGAGGTGGTGTGGCCCCGGTACGACTTCGGCCCGATCTTCAGCACGTACCCCAGCTCCGCCCCCGGGGCGGGCCACTGCCCGTCCTCCTCCCACGTGTCGTGGGTGCCGACCACGAACCGCGAGTACAGCCGGCCGTCGCTCAGGACGGACCAGACGTCCTCGGGAGGGGCTTCGACGAGACGGTTCCACCGTGCCATGACTGTGATCTCCTCAGTAGGAAGGTCGGGACGGGAGTCGGGAGGGGAGGCGGGAACGGGCGCGGAGGGCGCCGACGACCGCACCGGCCCCGGCGGTCAGGACGGCCAGGCCGGCGGCCCGCCGGCCGGCCGTACGGATCCGCGCGTGCCGGCCGCCGGACACCGCCGCGGTGTCCCCGGACGGGTCGTGCAGGATGCCGGCGGTGTCCGGTGCCGTGCCCGGGGCGTCGAAGTAGACGTCCTCGGTACGCCGCCGGATCAGGCGCCGCACGAGGCCGGGCGCCAGGGCGTGGGCGGCCGGCAGGAGCCGCGCGCCCGGTCCGACGACCACGCGCCGCCGGGGGCGGACCGCCGCGCCCACGACGGCCCTCGCCACCCGCTCGGGAGTGGCGACGGCCGGCAGGGACCGCACGCGGCGGCCCGTGCGGTTGGCCGCGTGCAGGAAGAACGGGGTGTCGACGCCGGTCGGGAGGACGGTGCACACGGAGATCCCGTAGTCCCCGGAGAGCGCCAGCTCCTGGCGCAGGACCTCGTCGAGGCTGATCAGGGCGGCCTTCGAGGCCGCGTAGGGGCCCTGGTAAGGCGCTTCGACGGCGCCCCCCAGCAGGGACGAGAGGTCGACGATCACGCCCCGGCCCCGGCGGCGCATCGCGGAGAGCGCCGCCCGCATCCCGTGCAACACGCCGAGTACGTTGACCTCCCACAGCCGCCGCACGTCGTCCGGCGGCACCTGGTCGAGGCGGCCCATGACGCCGACCCCGGCCGCGTTCACCCAGACGTCGACACGGCCGAACCGGTCGAGCGCCACCTCGGCGACCCGGGCCGTCGCGACCGCGTCCGTGACGTCGGCGGGGACGGCCACCGCCTCGGCGAGGGCGTGGGCGGCCGCGCACTCCCGCGCCACCTCGTCCAGGACGTCCGCGCTGCGGGCGGTGACGACCAGGCGCGCGCCGCGCGCGGCGAACGCCCGCGCCACGGCGCGCCCGATCCCGCTCGACGCGCCCGTGACCACGACGACCGTGCCGGGCGCGAGCGCCCGCTTTCCTGTCCTCATGCGTCGCATCTGACCTGTTTCGAGGGGTTCATGCACCCGGGGTGGTCCATCGGAGCGGGACCGGGGCCGGGGCCCTACGCCCGCTTCTCCGGCGCGTCACCGGGCCGCCGCTCCCCGGCGTCCCGCTCCCGTCCGCTCTCCTCGAACCGGCGCACGTCCTCCTCGTCCCAGGCGCGCGTGTCCCGCGGCTCCGTGTACGGCTCCCGGTCCGGCGGCATCCCGCCGAGCACGGCCCGCTGCCGCACCGCCTCCGCGTCGAACTCCAGTCCCAGGAGCAGGGCGAGGTTGCTGATCCACAGCCAGACCAGGAACACGATGACGCCGGCCATCGTGCCGTACGTCTTGTTGTACGAGGCGAACTGGCTGACGTACAGCGCGAACCCGGCGGAGGCGAGCATCCAGATCAGCAGGGCCAGGAAACTGCCGGGGGTGATCCACTTCCACCCCTTGACCTTGGCGTTGGGGCTGGCCCCGTACAGCAGCGCGATCATGGCCGACACCAGCAGGACCAGGACCGGCCACTTGGCGATCGACCACACGGTCAGCGCGGTGTCCCCGATGCCGAGCGCGGTCCCGGCCTGGCGCGCCAGGGTGCCGGTGAACACCACGATCAGGGCGCTGACCACCGCGAGGACCATCAGGACGGCCGTCATCCCTACCCGTACGGGGAGGAGCTTCCACACCGGGCGGCCCTCCGGCATGTCGTACACCTGGTTGGCCGCCCTGATGAACGCCCCCACGTAGCCGGACGCCGACCAGAGGGCGAGCACCACGCCGACGACCGCCATGACCGAGCCCGTGCCGGCCTGGCCCTGGAGCTGCTCCACGGCGTTGTTCAGCATGTCGCGAGCCGGCCCGGGGGTGAGCTGCCGCAGGTTCTCCATCACCCGGTCGGTGGTCGACTTCCCGCTGATGCCGAGCAGCGACAGGAGCACCAGGACCGCGGGGAAGAGCGCCAGGATGCCGTAGTACGTGAGGGCCGCCGCGCGGTCCGTCAGCTCGTCGTCCTTGAACTCCCGCACCGAGCCCTTGAGGACCCCGAGCCAGGACCGGCCCTTCAACTGGGTCGGGGCGTCCGGCGCGCGCCGCTCGACTTCGGGCCCCGGCCCGACCTCCTCGGGCGTCGGCGTATCCCGCTCCGCGGCCTCGTCGCCGCGTTCTTCGTCTCCTGCGTGGTGAGATGTGGCCATGCCCCTGCGGGTGCCCCCGCTCGGCGGGCATAAGCCCACGTCGTTCAGGCCGCGTCGGCGCGTCCGGCGTCCGCGCCCGGCCGGTCCCCGCCGCGCGCGGACCCGCCCCGGACCGACCGGTGCCGCGCCGGGCGGCGCTCGGCGGCCGCCCGCCCGGGGGCCGTCACCAGCCGGAGGTGGCGGCGGCCGGCGTGGCGCGAGGCCTTCGGCGGAGTCGTCACCCGGTCCTCGACCCGGTCCATGAGGAACAGGAGCAGTCCCAGCAGGGGCAGCAGGAGAACGGCGATCGCAACCACGGCACTTTTCCTCCTCGTCGAACGCGTCGGCCTCGCCGAACCGCGTTTCCTCGCTCCCCGTGCGGGTGCCCGGATCCGCGTCCGACGCGCGACGGCTCGTGTGAAGGTTCTGCGACCGACGGGTTCAGCGGACGTTCGACAGCAGGGCGACGCCCGGTCCGTCCAGGTCGTCGAAGGCCGCCGTCCGGCCGCAGACGGCCAGGAGCAGCGAGAGCGCAGGCCCGGTGACCTCCGGCCCGGTGCCCATGTCGGCGTCGGCGTCGGTCGCGGAGAGACGGACGCGGGTCAGCAACTCCCTGGCCCCGCCGAACGACGCCGGGGTCCGCGCCTGCAGACGGAGCGACCGCACGACGGCCCGGGACGGATAGGCGCGGGCGAGCCCCAGGGGCCGGCGGACGTCCTCGCCGTGGACGACCTCCTCGACGAGCCGGCTGTCGAGGGGCGCCGGGGGAGTCGACCTCCGTGACGCCACCCGGCGCAGCCGCTCCAGCGTCTCCCCGGGCGTGGCACCGCGCTCCCGGGCCACGCCCAGGGCGTTCTGGCGGTCGAAGTCGAACCGCGCCCGGACGAGGCCGGCCACGAATCCCAGACGTGTCGTGCGGGCCGTGTCGACCAGATGGGCGGCCACGTCGTGCACGCTCCACCCCGCGCAGAGCGACGGCGCGTCCCACTGCTCCCCGTCGATCCGCGCGAGGTCCCCGACGAGCGCGGCGCGCTCCGCGTGCACCATCGGCCAGACGTCGTCCACCACGGTTCCTCCTCGGTCGGTCGCGGTGTTCCGACAGTGAGGACCGGGGGGACGGCGGAAACTCATCGCCCGGCACCCGCGGGCCCGCGGTCCGCACGGGGTGCCGGGTTCGGGCTAACCGGCGGCCATGTCGGGACCGGGCAGGAGCGTCTCGTCGAGGTGGTGGCCCAGCTCCCGCAGGCCGCGGGTGACGGCGATCGCCCGTCTGCGGAGTTCGGTGACCTCCGCCGGTTCCCGGGCGCCCCGTGCGGGGGCCGGGTCGGTGCCGGGGTCGGGCGGGGGCGGCGTGGCCGCGAGCACCGCGTCCCAGGCCTCGCGGGCGATGCGCTCCGCCGTGGCGTCGTCGATGCGGCGCCCGCCGTCCGGGGCGCCCCCGTCCGGCCGCTCCGGCCGCTCCGGGGAAGCGGAGGAGCCGGCGGCGCGCGGCTCCCGCTCCGGATCCGTACGGCTCAGGTGGGCCTCGATGGCCGCGCGCGCCGCACGGACGTCGGCCGACTCGGCCGGGGCCCCTTCCGGTTCTGTCGTCATGCGGGCACCGTAAGCGCGCGGGGCCGCCACCGGGCGGGCGCCACGCAGTGCGCCCGCCCCGGTTGGCCCGGACGCCGACCCGCACGGTCGCCGCTCCCGCGCGGGGCCGCTCTCAGTAGGTGTGTCCGACGTGCGCGAGGGCCTGCTTCAGGAGTGCTCCCCGGCCGCCCGGCATCTCGTCCTGCACGGTGGGGGAGGCCGCCTCCTGGGGGCTGAACCACACGAGGTCGAGGGCGTCCTGACGGGGACGGCAGTCACCGGTCACCGGCACGATGTAGGCGAGGGACACCGCGTGCTGACGGGGATCGTGGTACGGGGTGATGCCCGCCGTGGGGAAGTACTCGGCGACGGTGAAGGGCTGGAGGGAGGCGGGGACGCGGGGCAGGGCCACGGGGCCGAGGTCCTTCTCCAGATGACGCAGCAGCGCGTCGCGGACCCGCTCGTGGTGCATGACACGGCCGGACACCAGGGTGCGGCTGATCGTTCCGTCCGCGCCGATGCGCAGGAGCAGTCCGACGCTGGTGACTTCGCCGCTGTCGTCCACGCGTACGGGCACGGCCTCGACGTACAGGATGGGCATGTGGGCCCTGGCCATCTCCAGCTCGTCCGTGGACAGCCAGCCGGGCGTGGTCTCGGTCATATCAGACATCGCTTGATCATACTTACCCGGTCGCCTCCAGCGGAACGGGGCAGGAAGTCCACACCCCTCGTTCGAGTGACGTTTCCGGCGAACCCCTATGCGGCTCCCCGGCCCGCGAAGGGACGGGAGGCACGGGCCGCACGGGCCCCACCGGCCGTGTCGCCCGCGCGCCGGTGCGGGCGGAGTTCGGCCCTGCCGAAGAGAAGGGCGTAGCCGGAGGGAAGCCGGTCGACGATGCGGTCGGCGAGCTCGGGGCCGGCCAGCCGGGCGACGGGGGCGAGGACGGCGCCGACGTCCCAGCGCGTGGTGGCGGGGCTGCCGCCGGTGCGCCGGGCGAGGTCCTTGACGAACTCCCAGCCGGTGAGGGGGGTGGTGGCGGGCACCTGGGCGGTGAAGACCAGGGCGGCCTCGACGGGGAGGCGGGCCGCGAGGTCGACCCGCTCGTCACCGACGAGCTGCCGTCCGAGGGCCGCCAGTACGGACCGCACGGCCTCCTCGGCCCGCTCGCGGGTGGGGTAGGCGCCTTCGTAGCGGACCCGTTCGAGCAGGTCGGAGTAGGACGCCCCGCCGTGGGCCGGCGCGGGTCCGGCGGCGGAGGGCACGGAGGCCGTGCGGGCCACGGGGGTCACGGGGGCGGTGGAGGTCGTCGTCTCGGTGCGGAGGGTCATGGGGGTGCGTATCGCCGTTCTCTGTCGGGCCCGGCCGGTGGGGCCGGGCGGAGTGGACGGGGTTCGACAAGCTGGGGCGGATCAAGGTGGCCGATCAAGGGGGGAGGGCAGGGCGGGGCGGGCCGGGATCACCGGGAAAGGTACGGCCGGCCGAAGAGGAGGTCGTAGCCGGGCGGCAGCTGAAGGAGCATCCGTCCGGTCAGCTCCTCGCCCGTGACGTCGGCGACGACGCTGAGGACGGCGCTGACGTCCCAGGCCGCGGTCCGCTCGGTGGCCCCCTCGATCCAGGCGGCCGTCGCGCGCACGAAGCGTTCCGGCGAGAGCGGTTCGGCGGCCTGGAGGGGGTTGAGCAGGACGACGGCGAAGGTCTCCGGGAGGCGCGCGGCGAGCTCGGCCCGCACGTCGCCGACCAGATGGGCGCCGAGCAGCGCCAGTACGACGCGGGCGGCTCGCTCGGCCTCCTCGGGCGTGTCGTAGTCGCCGCGTTCCCGGACGTTGTCGAGGAACGCGTGCCATCGCGGTCTCATCACGGCCCCTTCCTTCGGGGAGGCGGAGTGACGGGGAGCGGGGGAGGGGAGACGGGCCTCCGCCCCCGCCCCGTGGACGGCCGGGGCCTGTCCGGCGGACCGGGGCCGGGCAGCCCCCGGGGGTGTCTCGCCGATCATGCCGGGCTCGCGGTGTCCGGCACCGCACCCCGCCGCGTCGTCGTCGGTCGCCGACGCTCTGCGTCGACTCCCTCCTCCGCCTCGCGACGCACGGCACCGGACACCGCTCCCCGATCCGGCCCGATCGACAGGACACGCCCTAGCCGCTGATCTGCCTGCGGTCGTCGCCGCGGCCGATGGCGATCTTGCGGGGCTTCGCGCGCTCGGCGATCGGAATCCTCAGGGTGAGGACGCCCGCCTCGTAGTCGGCCGTGATCTTCTCGGTGTCGAGCGTGTCGGCCAGTACGAGCTGCCGGGAGAAGACGCCGAGAGGCCGCTCGGACAGCTCCATCTGGACGTCCTCGGCCCTGACGACGGGCCGTCGCTCGGCCTTGACCGTCAGCATGTTCCGCTCGACGTCGATGTCGATCGCGTCCGTCGACACCCCGGGCAGATCCATGACGATCACATATGCGTCGCCCTCGCGGTAGGCGTCCATCGGGACCGCGGAAGGACGGGACCACGTGCCGGTCGTCCCCAGCATCTGCTGGGTGAGGCGGTCGAGTTCGCGGAACGGGTCGGTGCGCATCAACATCGCGAAACACCTCCAGTCGGTTCGGGCAGTGACTGCCGATGCGCGTCGGCTGACACCGTTGTAACATGTCAACGGATGGACGACAAGTCAGACGTCAACGGACGGATGACGAGCGGAGAGGATGTCATCCCATGGCAGGAGCCGACCTTCCCGTCAGCCTCCACGCGGCCCTCGCGGCGCTCGCCGCGATGGGCGAAACCGTGCGGGAGGCCGGGTCGGCGAAGGCCCCGGGCGGCCCGGGAGCCGCCGATGTCCCGGACGGCCCGGACGGCCCGGACGTCCCGGGCGCGTCGGGAGCCACCGCGCGCACCTCCTCCGAAGAGGCGCTCGCCGCGCTCCTCCTCCTGCGCGAACTGCGGGAGCGGCTCGCCGGCTGGGAGCCCGGTCTCATCGAGGCCGCGCGGGACGCGGGCGCGAGCTGGGCCGAGCTCGCCCGTCCCCTCGGGGTCACCAGCCGCCAGGCGGCCGAACGCCGCTACCTGCGGGTGCGCCCCGGCAGTCCCGGCGCCACCGGTGAGCAGCGGGTCCGGGCCACCCGCGACCGCCGCGCCGCCGACCGCACTGTCACCACCTGGGCCCGGGGCAACGCGGCCGACCTGCGCGGACTCGCCGGGCGGATCACCGCCCTCGACGCCCTCCCCGCCGCGCTCCGGCACGACCTCGGCGAAGCCCTCGCGGACAGCGACCCGGCCCTCCTCCTCGAACCCCTCGCCCGTGCCCACCGCCACCTCGGCCCCCTCCACCCGGACCTGGCCGAACGCGTCAGCACCCTCACCCACCGCGCCGCGGCCCTCCGGGAGGAGAGCGACCAGCGCCGCTCCGGCCCCCCGCAGCAGTGACGCGGATCCGGGCCGCCGTAGCGGTCGGGTCCCGGTCGACGCCGTCGGGCGGACTTTGCGGCAGGCGCATACGATGCTGCTCATGCAGCAAGACGACGAGGACCTGGACGGTCTGGTGCGCAAGCGGATCCGTGCCCTGCGGCTGGCGCAGGGCTGGTCCCTGGAGGAGCTGGCCACCCGTGCCCGGCTCAGTCAGTCGTCCCTCAGCCGCATCGAGAACGGCCGGCGCCGCCTGGCGCTCGACCAGTTGGTGATCCTCGCCCGCGCCCTGGACACCACGCTCGACCAGCTCGTGGAGACCGCCGCCGACGACGTCGTCATCAGCCCGATGATCGACGGCGCGCGCGGGCAGATGCGCTGGCCCATCAAGGGCGAGCCCGGCATGACCGTCGTGCGCCAGCGGGTGACCGACCCTCCGCCGGACAGCCCGTCCCGCATGCGCGCGCACCCGGGACGGGAATGGCTCGTCGTCCTGTCGGGCACCGCGACCCTCGTGCTGGGTCACCGCCGCTTCCGCGTCGAGACCAACCAGGCGGCGGAGTTCCCCACGATGATGCCGCACGCGATCGGCGCGGAAGGAGGGCCGTGCGAGATCCTGGGCATCTTCGACCGCGACGCCCGCCGGGGCCACCAGCGCGACGGCGGCGACCGCGACCCCCAGGTGCCGCCCGGCCGGTGAGGCGGCACGGAGCCGCGTCTTGCGCCTCGGGCAGCGGACGGGACGATTGTCTTGCGCAAACAGGATGGAGTCGTGCCGCAGGCGCATGAGCGTCCTAGCGTGGAGACATGACCCACGCACACCCCCACGACCACGCCTCCGCTCCCCACGACCACGCCTCCGCTCCCCACGGCAGCGGCCGCGCTCCCGGCCACCACGACCATGCCGCCGACCACCGCGGCACCGACCGCCATGCCGCCGGCCACCACGGCCCCGGCCACCACGGTCACTCCCACTCCCACGACGCGGACGACCAGAACGTCCAGGCCGAGATCCTCGACCTGGACGCGGAAGTCCTCGCCGAGCACATCGCCGACCTCGTCTCCTGGCTGCCCGTCCGCACGCCCCCGCGCGCGATCGTGGACCTGGGCTGCGGCACGGGGGCGGGCACCTTCGCCCTCCTCGACCGCTTCCCCGAGGCCCACGTCACCGCCGTCGACTCCTCGGCCGGACACCTCCAGCGGCTGCGGGAGAAGGCGTGCGCCCGGGGCGTGGAGGGGCGCGTCCGCACCGTGCAGGCCGACCTCGACCGGGCCGACTGGCCCGACCTCGGCACCCCGGACCTGGTGTGGGCCTCGGCCTCCCTCCACCACCTGCGCCAGCCCGACCGCGCCCTGCGCGAGGTCCACGGCCTCCTCGCCCCCGACGGCCTGCTCGCGGTGGTCGAACTGGCCGGCTTCCCCCGCTTCCTGCCCGAGGGCGCTCCGGAGGACCGGCCCGGCCTGGAGGAGCGCTGTCACGCCGCGAGCGAGCGCTTCCACGCCGAGCACGTGCCCCACCGCGGTGCCGACTGGGGACCGTTGCTCACCGGCGCCGGGTTCGCCCTCGACGGCGAACGCACGATCACGGTGAACATCGAGGCCTCCCGCGACGAGACGGTCGGCGCGTACGCCCTCGGCGGTCTGCGGCGCATCCGCCGCAGCGTCGCCGACGTCCTCCCGGCCGAGGACCTCGCCGCGCTCGACCGGCTGCTCGACACCGACGGGCCCCACAGCATCCTGTGCCGCGACGACCTCGGCGTACGGACCGAGCGCACGGTCTGGGCCGCGCGCCGCGAGGGCTGATCAGCGGTGCTGCCGTCGGCCGGCGGCGCGGTCGCTTCCAGAGGGCGACCTCCTCGCGCCGGTCGCCCTCGGCCTGCCTCGCCTCGGACGGCGCCGCGCCGTCGCCCTCGTCGGCGGGGCAGGAGGTGGACGGAGCAGGCTTCGTCGCTCTCGCCCGCGGCGGTCTTGTCGAAGCCGTCGGAGCCGGTTCGCCCGGGCCGCTCCTCAGCCCCGGGCCCGTTCCTCGCCCCGGGTCCGTTCCTCGCCCCGGGCCCGTTCCTCGCCCCGGGCCCGTTCCTCAGCCTCGGCCTCGTTCCTCGCCCCGGGCCCGTTCCTCAATCCCGGGTTCGCCCCCCGGCCCTATGTGCCGTCATGCGCCCCGTCCCCGTCGTCGACGGGGACGCCCAGGCGGGCGGCCACGGTGGTGAGGGTCGTCCCCAGGGGGAGGGCGACGCGGGCGGCCGCGTGCCGGTCGCCCCGGGTCGGATCCCGGTTGACGATCAGTACCGGCTTTCCGGCCAGGGCCGCCTGGCGGACGAACCGGAGCCCGGACATCACCGTCAGGGAGGAGCCCAGGACCAGGAGCGAGGACGCCCCGCGCACCAGCTCGCGGCAGTGCTCGACCCGCCGCGCCGGAACCGCTTCGCCGAAGAACACCACGTCCGGCTTGAGGACGCCGCCGCAGCTCGCGCAGGGCAGCACGCGGAAGTCCCCGACCTGCTCGTCCGTGAGGTCGGCGTCGCCGTCCGGGTTGATCCCGGCCGCCACCGGATCGAAGCCCGGGTTGGCCTCCTCCAGCCGCCGAGCGAGGTCGCGGCGCGGGCTGAGGGCGCCGCAGGAGAGGCAGACGACCCGGTCCAGGCTTCCGTGGAGTTCCACGACGCCCTCGCTGCCGCCGGCCTGGTGCAGACCGTCCACGTTCTGGGTGATCACGCCCGCGAGCAGGCCGTGCCGCCCGAAGGCGGCCACGGACCGGTGCCCGGCGTTGGGGCGGGCCCGGGCGAACGTGCGCCGGCCGAGGTGGCTGCGCGCCCAGTAGCGGCGCCGGGCCCGGGCGCTCGCGGTGAAGTCCTGGTAGGTCATCGGGGTGTGCCGGCTCAGGCTCCCGCCCTCGCCCCGGTAGTCGGGGATCCCCGACTCCGTGGAGAGGCCCGCCCCGCTGAGCACCAGCACGCCGCCGGCGCCCAGCGCGTCGACCACCGGCGCCGGGTCGGTGGTGCCCGGCGGCAGGTCCTCGGCGGGGATCCAGCTCAGAGTGGGGCGCATGCGCATGCCGCCAGGGTACGGAACGGTCAGACGAGACAGAACTCGTTGCCCTCCGGGTCTTGGAGGACCACCGCGTAGTAGTCCATGCCGTTCGGCCGGTCCATGGCGTACAGGACGGTGGCGCCGAGCGCCGTCAGCCGGGACACCTCGCCGTCCACCCGCTCGCGGCGCAGCGCGAGCGGGACCTCGCGGCCGCCGCCCACCTTGAGGTCGAGGTGGACGCGGTTCTTGACCGTCTTCGGCTCCGGGACGCGCTGGAACCAGACCCGCGGCCCCGTTCCCCCCGGGTCCACGATCGACTCCGGGAGTTCCCCGGCGTCCCCGCCCAGCTCCTCCTCGGGAACGCCGACGGCCTCCCAGTACGCCCGCCAGGTGGCGTGGCCCGCGGGCGGCGGATCGGGGACGTACCGCAGGGCCTCCAGCCAGAAGGGCACGAGGCGCTGGGGGTCCGCGCAGTCGATGGTCAGTTGCAGGGTCATCTCGGGGCGCTCGGAACGCCCGGAGGGCTCCGGCGGTGCGGTTCGGTCCATGGCACGAGCTTCCCAGACACCACCGACAGCCGACCGTTTCACGCCAACAGGCCAGATGTGGACCACTGTTCGACGATCCCTACCCGTCGGTCACTTCCTGGTGGAGAATCACCGCAGGCGACGACCGAGGGGGAACCGTCCATGACCATCACCGCCGGCACCGAAGCGCCCGAGCTCGCGGGACTCCCGCTGCTCGGCTCCCTGTTCGACCTCAAGAACGACTCCCTGGCGACCTTCCTGCGCGCCCGGCGCGAGCACGGGGACGTCGTGCGGATCACCGCGGGGCCGCCCGGCATCCGCGCCACCGTCTACGGAGTCTTCTCCGCCGAGGGAGCGCAACAGGTCCTCGCCGGGGAGTCGGCCAACTTCCGCAAGGACAACGCCTTCTACCAGGAGGTCCGCGAGTCCTTCGGCAACGGCCTCCTCACCAGCCAGGACGAGGACTACCTCCGCCAGCGCCGGCTCGTCCAGCCCCTCTTCACCCGCCGCCGGGTCGACGGCTACGCCGCGGCCGTCGCCGCCGAGGTCGCCGCCCTCACCGCGGAGTGGCGGGAGGACGGCGACGGGTCCGTCGACGTCCTCCAGGAGATGGCCCGGCTCGCCCTGCGCGCCGTCGCCCGCATCCTCTTCGGCACGGACGTCGACGCGGCCGTGCGGATCGTCGAGCGCAGCTTCCCCGAACTCGGCGCCTACGTGCTGCGCCGCGGCTTCTCCCCCCTCAACGTCCCCCGCAACTGGCCCACCCCCGGCAACCGCCGGGCCGCCACCGTCCACCGGGCGCTGTACGAGGTCTGCGACCGCATCATCGCCGAGCGCCGCGCCTCGGGCCGGGCGTCGGACGAGGGCGACGACCTCCTCACCCTCCTCATCGGCGCCGAGAGCGCCGAGGACGGCAGCTTCGACGCCACCGAACTGCGCGAGCAGGTCCTCGTCTTCCTGCTCGCCGGGCACGAGACCACCGCCACCTCCCTCGGCTTCGCCCTCCACCTGCTCGGCCTCCACCCGGAGGCGCAGAAGCGGGCCCGGGAGGAGGTCGACCGGGTCCTCGCCGGCCGCACCCCCGGCGCCGCCGACCTCGACGCGCTGCCCTACGTCACCCAGGTCCTCAAGGAGGCCATGCGCCTCTTCCCCGCCGCCCCGGTCATCGGCCGCCGCGCCGTCGCCGCCACCGAGATCGGAGGCGTCGCCGTTCCGGCGGGCGCGGACGTCGTCGTCGCCCCCTGGGTCACCCACCGCCACCCGGACTACTGGGAGGACGCGGAGCGCTTCGACCCCGACCGCTTCACCCCCGAGGCGGAGGCGGCCCGGCCCCGGTACGCCTGGTTCCCCTTCGGCGGCGGCCCGCGCGCCTGCATCGGCCAGCACTTCTCGATGCTGGAGTCGGTGATCGCCCTGGCGATGATCCTCCAGCGGTACGGCTTCGAGGCCGTCGACACCGAGGTGCCCCTCACCTCCGCGATCACCCTCCAGGCGGCGGGCCCGGCCCGCTGTCGCCTCATCCCCAGGGAGGCGTGACCACGGCGACGAGGACGGCCCGGTCCCCGCGCGGGGACCGGGCCGCGCCGTGCCGGGGCCCGGACATTCGGTGCCGTACCGGCCGGCGGAAGTGCAGACTCGTCCCATGGCGGACAGGGACGCGTTCCGGGACGAGGTCGGCCGCTGGGCCGCGGGCGGCCCCGGCGGCGCGGCGGGGGAGCCGGCTGCGTCCCTGGGAGTGCGGACGGCGGTGCTCCTGGCGACGCCGAGCGACCTCGCGGCCGTCGAGACGCTGGCCGCACGGCGCGGCCGGGACCTCGCCGCGGACGGCGTGTGCGCGGTGTCGATGGGCGGGGCGATGAACATCGCACGCTACGCCGGTCTCCTCGGGCCGCCCGGTCTGGGCCCGCGCCTGACGGGACTGTGCGACGAGCGCGAGCGGAGCTTCTGCGACCGGGGTCTGCGGAGGGCCGGGGCGCCGCTGGACGGCGTCTTCGTCTGCGTGGCGGACCTGGAGGACGGACTCGTCCGCGCGCTCGGCCCGGAGCGGGTCGAGGAGATCATCCGGGCGGAGGGCGACCAGCGGGCCTGGCAGACCTTCCCGAACCAGCCCGCGCAGCACGGCCGGCCCCGGCGGCAGCAGCTGCGGCGCTTCCTCGGCACGAAGAAGGACCGCAAGATCCGCTACGGCCACCTCCTGGTGGAGGCCCTCGACGCCGGACGGGTGCCGAGCCCCCTCGACGACCTCCTGACGAGTCTGTGAGGGGCCTCCCGGCCAGTCCGTGAGCGCGCCCCCGATGAGCAGTCGGCGTCCGGCCTCCCGGCGAGTCCGTGAGCGATCCTCCGGCGAGCAGCCGGCGCCCGGCCTCCTGACGATTCCGTGAGCACCCCCGACGAGCAGCCGGGCCCGACTCCTGCCGGACCCGTGACCGCCGGGCGGCACCGCTTCCCGGTCGGGCGGCACCACTCCCCGGTACGGAGTCCGCTTTTCTATCTCCCATCAGCGTTGTTCATAGAATGGGCGGGTGGAAGACATCGATGCGATCGCGGCGTTGCAGGATCCGGTGCGCCGCCGCCTGTACGAATACGTGGCGGCCCAGGGCCGCGAGGTCGGCCGCAACGAGGCCGCCGAGGCCGCCGGGGTGGCGCGCACGCTCGCCGCGCACCACCTGGACAGGCTGACCGAGGCCGGACTCCTGGAGAGCGGCAGCCGCCGCCTGACGGGCCGTTCGGGTCCGGGGGCGGGCCGCCCGGCCAAGGTGTACACCCGGGCGCCGGGCGAGCGGTCGGTGTCGCTGCCCGCGCGCGACTACCGCACCGCCGCCGAACTCCTCGCCGAGGCCGCCGAGCAGGCCGGTCTCGACGCCGGGCTCCGTGCGGCCGCGCGCCGCCGGGGCGAGGCCCTGCGCGGCCCGGCGGCACCCTGCGGAGCCCTCGAAGAGGCCATGGAGGTGCTGGCCGCCCGTGGCTACGAACCGCACCTGGAGATCCCCGAGGACGCCGAGGGCGCGGCCGGGGCGGACGCCCGTGTCGTCCGCATGCGCAACTGTCCCTTCCACGCCGTCGCCGAGAGCTTCCCGCCGCTCGTCTGCGGCATGAACCTCGCCCTCCTCGAAGGGCTGCTCGGCGCGGACGGCCCGGTGCGCGCCCGCATGGACGCCCGGCCGGGGGAGTGCTGCGTGGTGGTCGAGGATTCTAAAAACAACGATCATTGACATAGAAAAGCGGGCCGTGCTGAGATGAGGCCATGACCGCCTCCCCGCACGCCGCCCACCTCGCCCAGCTCAACGTCGCCACGCTCCTCCACCCCTTCGGCGACCCGCGCGTCCAGCCCTTCGTCGACCTGCTCGACCCGGTCAACGCCGCCGCCGACGGCGCCCCCGGCTTCGTGTGGCGACTCGTGGAGGAGGGCGCGGCCGACGCCACCGGTCTGCGCCCGGCGGGCGAGGACGTCATCGTCAACCTGTCGGTGTGGGAGAACCAGGAGGCCCTGTGGGACTTCGCCTACCGCAGCGGGCACCTGGAGGCGATGCGGCGGCGCCGCGAATGGTTCGCGCGGCACGTCGAGGCCCACCTGGTGCTCTGGTGGATCCCCGCCGGCCACCTCCCGACCGTCGACGAGGCCCTGGGGCGGCTGGCGGACCTGCGCGCGCACGGCCCGTCCCCCCGCGCCTTCACCTTCGCCTCCTCCCACACCGCCGCCGAGGCCGCCCGGCACCTCCGGGACGCACCGGCGGGAGACACCGCCGCCGAGCCGTCGGGCGCCTCCCGATAGCCTGCGTCACCATGACGCGCCCCTGGACCCTCCCGCTGCTGTTCCTGCTCTGCGGCTCCGCCGTCGCCGGCGCGGTCCTCCGGGAGAGGCCCGGCCGGGCCGCGGCCGTCCTGCTGCTCTTCGTGTTCCTCGCGGTGGCGCACTCGTCCCTGGTCTTCCCCCGGTCGGTCTCCGCGGAGGAGGCGCGGCGCCTCGGCGCGGTCGACGGACGGCCGATCGTCTTCTGGCGGCCGGGCTGCCGGTACTGCCTGCGCCTGCGCGCCCGGCTGGGCCGCGACGCCCGCCGGCTGCACTGGGTCGACATCTGGCGCGACCCCGAGGGCGCGGCCGAGGTGAGGGCCGTCAACGACGGCGACGAGACGGTGCCGACCGTCCTCCTCGCGGGCCGGCCGTACGTCAATCCGGATCCCCGGTGGGTCCGCGCGCGGCTCTCCCCGCCCGAGTGATCACGGACCCCGGTCCCACGGGTGTGCGTCCCGATCCGCGGGGCAGGCGGTCCTCCTGAGGCCGGAACGGCACGTCCGAGACGAGGGAGTGAGCGACATGGCGGAGAACGTGTGGAGCTACGGGCAGGCGTTCGGCCACCTGGTGGGCACGGACCTGAGCGGCTGGCGGGTCGAGGCGACCGACGGGCACATCGGCAAGGTCGACAAGCACTCCGACGAGGTCGGCGACGCCTACCTGGTCGTCGACACCGGAGTGTGGATCTTCGGCAAGGAGGTGCTGATCCCGGCGAGCGCGGTCACCCGGATCGACCTGGAGGGCCACGCGGTGCACCTCGGCCTGACCAAGGAGCAGATCAAGAACGCGCCGGAGTTCCACTCCGACAAGCACCTCGCCGACCAGCAGTACCGCGAGGAGATCGCCGTGCACTACCGGACGGGCGGGCCCTTCGGCGGCGGACCGCTCGGCGGCGGTCCGACCCTCGTCTGACCCGGACCGGACACGACGGGGTGGCCCCCGCCCTCAGGGCGGGGGCCACCCCGTCGTGTCAGCCCTTCAGCTCCTCGCCGCCCGTCCTGCCCCTGGCCGCCGCCGAGTGCAGCGCCCGCAGGGCCAGCAGGAGGACGCCGACGTCGTCCAGGTAGACGGGGTCGGGGATCAGGTCGACCGGCGACACCGTGTACACCACGGCCGCCCAGAACAGGGCCTTGGACTGCAACGGGACACCGGCGTCGAGGAGCAGCTTCCGGGCCCGGAAGACGCGTACGAGCAGAACGGCCGCGTACCCCGCCACCACGAGCGCGAGAACCGCGACCACCACGATCCAGAAGGAGCTGTCCATACCGCTCTCCTACCCCGTGCCTCTCCCGCATGCCTCCGGACCGCACCGATCGTACGGTCCGCCGGGCGGACACCGGGAGCCGACCGGCGCGCCCTCCACGGGGAAGGGGCCCTCCCCGCACCCGGGAAGGGCCCCTCGCACACGTCGTGACCGCCGGCTCAGGCCGCCGCCGCCCGGTACGCCGTGGTCAGCCGCGCGACCGCGCCCGTCAGGTCACCCGTGAGCAGCAGCCGGTCCGCCTCCGCGAACGGCTCGGCCGTCGCCGGGGTGACGTCCTGGCCGATCTCCTTCTGCACGACGTCCCGCGCCCGGGACAGCAGCTCGCGGCCCTCCGGCGACGTCCCGCGCCCGGCCGCCTGGAGCACCCTGGCCGCGACCCCGATCGCCTTGAGCGTCAGCTCGCCCCCGACCTGCGGGACCGGCCGGGTCGTCAGACCCCAGCCGAACGGGAACTGCGGATCGTACGAGGCGTCACCGACGTTGATCGGCAGCTGCGCCTCCGACTTCGGCCAGGTCACCGGGAGCTGGCCGGTGAACGGCCGGGTCCCGTAGAGGACGTCCGCCACGCCGTCGCCCTCGGTGCCGGGCAGCCAGGAGGCCACCAGGGCGTCGATCGCCCCGAGCCGGTCGCCGATCAGCTGCGGCCGCCCGGAGACGACCAGGACCGCGCACGGCATCGCCGCGCAGACCTTGTCCACCGCGGCCTTGTCCGCCGCCGTCAGCTCCAGGTCGTGGCCGTTGCCCACGTCGCCGATGCCCTCGGCGTACGGCGTCTCGCCGACCACCACGACCCCGACGTCGTACCCCCCGGTCGCGGCGGAGGCGTCCTTCGAGTAGGCGATCCCGGCGTCCGGGGCCGCCTTGCGCATGCCTTCGAGGATCGTCGTGCCGGTCGTGTTCCGGCCGGACGAGCCCTGCCAGCTGATGGTCCAGCCACCGGCCTGGTTGCCCAGGTCGTCGGCGTTGGAACCGGCGACGTACACCTTCTGCGACTTCTTCAGCGGCAGCACGCCGCCGTCGTTCTTCAGCAGCACCTGCGACTTGGCGACCGCCTCCCGCGCCACGGCGCGGTGCGCGGCCGAGCCGACCGAACCGAGGTGGGTGGTGTCGGCGTACGGCTTCTCGAACAGGCCGAGCCGGAACTTCTGGGTCAGGATCCGCGCGACCGCGTCGTCCACGCGCGCCCGGGAGACCCGCCCGGCCGTGACCTCCTCCGCCAGGATCCGGGTGAAGTCCTGGTAGTTGGTCGGCACCATGATCATGTCGAGGCCGGCGTTGACCGAGGTCCGCACGTCGCTCGCGTAGTCGCCGGGGATCTGGTCGATCGCCTGCCAGTCGCTGATGACGAAGCCCTCGAAGCCCATGCGGTCCTTGAGGACGCCGTTGATCATCTCGGCGTTGGCGTGCATCTTCACCGGGCCCTTGTCGTCCCCGATGACGTCGAGCGAGGAGTACGAGGGCATCACCGTGCCCGCCCCGCGCTTCACCGCCTCGGCGAACGGCGCCAGGTGCACCGCCTCCAGCTCCTGCCGGGTCACCCTGGTGACGCCCTGGTCGATCGTGTACGAACCCGTCGTCGACGACCCGAACTCCGTGCCGCCGTCGCCGACGAAGTGCTTGGCGCTGGTGAGGACCTTGTCGTTGCGGTGCAGGTCCGCGCCGCTGCTCGCGCCCTGCATGCCGTCGATGACCGTCTCCATGGCCTTCACCAGGGCCGGGTCCTCGCCGAACGCCTCGTACGAACGGCCCCAGCGCTCGTCCCGGGTGACGCACACGCAGGGCGCGAAGTCCCACGGGATGCCGGTGGCCCGGACCTCCTTGGCGGTGACCGCCCCGGTCCGCTCCGCGACCTTGGGGTCGCGCCCGGCGCCGATGCCGATGTTGTGCGGCATGATCGTCGCGCCGATGACGTTGTTGTGCCCGTGCACCGCGTCCACGCCGTAGATCAGCGGGACCTGGAAGCGGGTGGCCCGCGCCCGGAGCTGGTAGGCGTCGATCATCTTCGCCCACGCCTCGGGCGTGTTGGGCGTCGGCACCGAGCCGCCGCCGGAGAGCAGCGAGCCGAGTCGGTAGGAGGCGATGTCGCCCTGCGACCGCAGCGCGTTGCGCTCGGCCTGCGTCATCTGCCCGACCTTCTCCTCCAGCGTCATCCGCCCGAGGAGGTCCGCGACCCGCTTCTTCACCGGCAGCCGCTTGTCGAGGTACGGGAGGCCGTGCGCGTCCACGACGACCTGCGGCGTCTCGGCGGGCGCCTTGGCTCCGGTCACGTCGAGCGCGAGCGGTATCGTCTCGGCCTCCTCGGCCGAACCGTCCTTCTTCGTCGCCACGGTGACGGTCCGCGAGGTGCCGGACGGAGTGCCGGCCGGGAAGGTCAGGGTGCCGCTGACCGGCGCGTAGTCCTTGCCGGCCTCGGCGGTCCCCTTCCCGGTGGCGTACGCGACGGTGACGGGCTCGCCGATGGGGCCCGAACCGGTGGTGGCCACCGTCACCTTCACCCGCGCGCCGCCGCCCTCGGCCACCGGGTACACGGCGGCGTCGGTGATCACCCTGGTGTTCAGCGCGGGCTCGGCCCTGCCGTACAGCTCCACCCCGTCGAGGGCGAACTCGCCGGGGGAGCCGGGCGGCAGGGTCAGGGCGTAGCCCCACATCTCGCTGAGCCCGAGGACCTGGTCGATGCCTCCGACGGGCTGGTAGTCGGCCCGGTACTGGAACTCGGAGAACGGGATCTCGACGAGGTGCCAGCCCTCCCAGTCGTCGGTGAAGGACGTGGTCCACAGCTCGGACGCCTCGCCGTTGGCGCCGCCGTCCTTGAGCTCGAAGTTGATCCGCTTGCCCGAACCGGGCGGCAGGGGCGCGGTGTTCTGGCCGTACCACCAGAAGCGGATGCCCTTGAAGGCGGTCCAGTCGTGGGCCGGCCGGTCGAAGGCGAAGTCGTGGGTGAACCCGCCCCAGCCGCTGATGTCGAACGTGCCCTCCAGGACCTTGGAGCCCTCGGGCGCGTCGGCGCGCTCGGCGAGCCGCAGCGCCGGGTGGTCGTCGGCGTCGCCGCCCCAGGTGAAGATGCCCTCGGCCGGCGGACTGCCGAAGGGGACCTCGCCCTCGAACCGGTCGACGGCCACCGGCACGGGCTCGTCGGCGGCGGCGCTCGGCAGCGCCCCGGCGAGCAGCCCGCCGAGCACGGCGCCGGCGGCGACCACCGCGGTCGCGGTTCTGCCCCGGACGCGGTTCCCGAAGCGGTTCTGGTGTCTGGTGCGTGGCATTGCGGCTCCTTCGGTGCGGGGTGCGGTGGTGCGGAGCGGTGCGGGTGCGGTGGCGCGGAGGGGCGGGCCGGACGAAGTCCTTCGATCACTTCACGAACGCGGTGCGGGACCGTGGAGCCCGTCTCGGCCCCGGCGTCCGGGGCCCGGGGAGCGGGGGCGCCGTCGTCCCTCCCCACATGGGAAGTCGGCGATCGTGGCACGGCATCGGGGCCTCCGCGTCGAGGGACGACATCGCTGTCGGAACCGCTCTGGAAGCGCTCTCAGCGCGGTGCGGGCGAGTCAACCGTCAGCCCGTCACGTCGTCAAGAGTTAACACCGACAACGACCGAAACACGGGGTGCTCCGGCCATGCCTTCCCGGCGGCATTCCCCTTGTGTTCAAAGCCTGAACGTTGAAAGGCTTCTGACGGGCCGTCCCCGTCGGCGGGAGCACCGACATGGGCATGGCGAGGTTGCGGCTAGGGTGCTGGTCGACGACGAAGGGGGAGCCGGCTCCATGACGTTTCCGCATCCGCAGGCGCAACCGCACCCGCCGCACCATCCGCAGCAGTACCCGCCTCCACAGCCGTACCCGTACGCGCACCAGCAGCCGTACGGGCCCGGACACCCGGTGGCGGCCGGCTGCGAGGTCTGCGGAGCGCAGCCCGCGATCCCCGTGACGGTCCGCGCCCACCAGGGCATGATCGTCATCATGCGCACGGTCACGCGGCGCGGCGCCTTCTGCCGCACGTGCGGACTCGCCGTCTACCGGCAGATGACCTCCGACACCCTGCTGACCGGCTGGTGGGGCCTCTTCTCCTTCTTCGTCACGCCCTTCGTGGTCCTGGGGAACGCCTTCGGCGCCCGGGCCGCCCTGCGCCGGCTGCCCGAGCCGTACGGCGCCGTGCGGCCCCCGCTCCACCCGGGCCGACGCGTCCTGCGCCGGGCCCCCGCGATGCTGATCCTCACCCCGGTCGCCCTGCTCGCCCTGGCGGTCCCCGCCCTGCTGCTCCTGGGGCTGCTCACGAGCGGCGGCGGTCCCGTCGCGCTGTCGGTGGGCGATTGCGTGCGCAACGAGGCCGACTGGCCCGAGCAGCGGTTGCAGAAGGTGGACTGCGGGTCCCCGCTGGCCGAGTACCTGGTGCTGGACGAGGCGTCCTGCGGCCCCGGCGACTACCTGCTGTACCCCGAGTACGTGACCGGCTCGCCCGGACGGCCGGGCTCCTGCGTCACGCCCCGCTGACGGACCGGCGCGCGCCGGCGACGCGAAGGAGGAACGCCGTGGAGCGGCACGCCCCGTTCGTCCGGTTCCAAGGAGTGGTGAGGCATCCGCGAGGACACTTCCCCGGTGTCTTCGTACTCGCCAACGAACTGGCGGCGCAGGGCCGGCTGACCGAGGAGCAGTACCGGTTCTGGAGGGCCGGCAACGACTGGTACGACGCCCACTACACCAATCCGACCCGGGTGGACCCCTCCGTGTACGACCCCCGGGTGCACCCGGGCGCCGTCGCCTGGTTCAAGACGTCCGCCCGGCACCTGATCGAGCGCGTGGACGGCTACCTGGAACTCCTCGCCGCCCACGGCGTCGAGTGCCGCCGCCTGGAGTCCTGGGACCCCGGCAGGATCCTCTACGAGGACGAGCACCAGGTCGTGGTGGCGGCGGAGGCGCCGGACGCGCCCCGGCCCGGTGCCGCCGCTCCGGACGGCGGCACCGGGCCGGGGTAGGGAACGGCCGGGCGGCCGGCGCGGGCCCGTCCTCCGCGCCTACTGGTCCTCGTCGTAGTGCAGGGTGCCGTCCTCGTCCATGCGCGGGTGCATCTTCGTCGGCCCGTACTCGTCGATGTCCGAGGGGCGCGGCCCCTCGGGGCCGTCGGGGCCGAACCGGACCATCCGCTCGACGCGGCAGATCCGGAACTCCCTCCCGTCCACCCGCACTTCGTCGGAGCGTTCGGCGGCCCGGAACAGCTCGCCGGCCCGCCGGTACCGCTCCCGCCGCTCGTCGTCCCACTGGTACAGGCGGGCCCACAGATCGGTGAGGCAGTCGTACAGGCCCCGACGGGCCTCGTGCGGGGTCGGCGCCGGCGAGCCCTGCGGCTGCCAGACGTCGCCGGCCCGTTCCACGACGCCGAAGCCGACGGGCAGCATGGCGATGTCCGGATGGGTGGTGACCGCCTTCCGGGAGTCGGCCCGGACGGCGGAGGGGTAGCGCTCGCCGACGTAGTGGAACTCCCGCAGCCCGAGCCGCAGGGCCTCGGCCATCAGCCCGCGCGTCCTCTCCGGGTCGAGCACGGTGCCGGTGTCGAGGCAGCGGTCGGCGCCGGTCTGCCGCTCCCAGACCCGGAAGACCGGCTCGGGATCGGTGGGGCGCGGCGGCTCCAGGCCGTCGGGGCCGGTGCGCGCCACCTCGTCGCCGCGCACGATCCGGTACGTCGTCCCCAGCACGACGAGTTCGTCGACCGGTTCCCGTTCGAGGACACGCACGGCCGCGAGGAGTTCGCGCCGCACCTCCGGGTCGTCGGTGTCGTCCTTGGCCCGGAAGAAGAACTTCGACTGCAGGCCGTCACGGGACTGCTGCGGCATCCCGTCCAGCAGCGGCATCACCACCCGCCACGGGGAGTCCGCCCCGGCCTCCCGCGCCGCCACCCCGAAC
Source organism: Streptomyces sp. NPDC092045 (assembly GCF_044756005.1). NCBI lineage: Bacteria > Bacillati > Actinomycetota > Actinomycetes > Kitasatosporales > Streptomycetaceae > Streptomyces > Streptomyces sp. NPDC092045. Next base: position 65,123 of record NZ_JBIVSC010000025.1, read on the forward strand.
AGCGAGCCGCGCACGGCGAGCCCCGGATACCGCACGGCGGCCTCGGCGGCGTCGGCCTCGGTCACCCAGGCGACGGGATCGCCCTCCCGCACCAGCCCCGCACGCATCTCGTCCAGGCGTCGCTTCCAGTGTTCGTCCATGCGCGCATTGTGGTGCCCGACCCGGTGTGCGGTCCGGTGATCGGCCCATCGGCTCAACTTACGGGTGACGGAAGAAAGCGTTTCGAGTCACCGCAGACGCCTTTCGGCCGGTGTCGGGACCGGCCGCGAGCCGCCCGGCCCGTGGGGTGGCCGTCGGGCGGGGCCGTGGAGCGGAGGCCGACGCGCGCGGTCTCCCCCGCAGCGAGGGCGCCGGTCCGGCTCCGGCCGGCCCCGCCCGTACCCCCGCGCGGGCCGGGGGACCGGCGGGAGCGGGCCCTACGACGGTACGGCGGCGGTGTGCGGTTCGCCGGCGTCCGGCCCGTCGGTGTCCGGCTCGGGCTCCGGATCGGCCGGGGGAAGGGCGAGCTGCTCGCGGAGGTAGTTCCAGGCCACCGAGACCAGCGCGGCCGCGGGCACCGCGAGGAGACTGCCCACGATGCCGGCCAGGCTGCCGCCCAGCGTCACCGCGAGGAGGACGACCGCCGCGTGCAGGCCGAGGCCGCGGCTCTGGATCATGGGCTGGAACACGTTGCCCTCCAGCTGCTGCACCACGACGATGATCGCGAGCACGAGCAGCGCGTCCGTCAGGCCGTTCGACACCAGCGCGATGAGGACCGCGACCAGACCCGCGAACAGGGCTCCCACGATCGGCACGAACGCGGAGACGAAGGTCAGCACGGCCAGGGGGAGCACCAGGGGCACGTCGAGGAACCACAGGCCCAGGCCGATGAACACGGCGTCGAGCAGACCGACGAACGCCTGCGAGCGCACGAACGCGCCCAGGGTCTCCCAGCCGCGCTCCGCCACGACGGGGACGTCGGTGGCCAGACGGCCGGGAAGCTGACGGGTCAGCCAGGGCAGGAAGCGCGGGCCGTCCTTGAGGAAGAAGAACATCAGGAAGAGCGCGAGGACGGCGGTGACGAGGCCGTTGAACACCGTGCTCACCCCCGTGACGACGGTGGTGACCATGCTGCCGACGCTGTCCTGGACCCGCGCGACCGCCGCGTCGAAGGCGCTGGAGATCTGGTCGTCCCCGATGTTGAGCGGCGGCCCGGCGGCCCACTCGCGCAGTTTCTGGATGCCCTCGACCACCCCGTCCGCCAGCTCCCCGGACTGGGAGGCGACCGGCACCGCGATCAGGGCGACGATGCCCGCGACGGCGACCAGGAAGAGGACGGTGACCACGGCCGCGGCCAGGGCGGGGGGCCAGCCGCGCCTCCGCAGGAAGCGGGCGAAGGGCCAGGTCATGGTGGTGAGGAACAGGGCCACTATGAGCGGCCAGACGACCGACCACATGCGGCCCAGGATCCACAGGGACACCGCGGCCATCAGCAGCACCAGCAGCGACTCGGCGGAGACGCGTGCTGCCGTGCGCAGTGCGGCGGCGGTCTTCGTTGAACTCAACGTGGCAGGCATGGGGCTCACCCTAATGAACCACCGTCCCCCTCCTCCCCTCTCCTCCCTCCCGTCACCGCCGCCGCTTCCGCCCCGGACGCCGGGCACGTCCGGGGCGGGAGCGGGGGTGGGGATCAGGGGGCGAGGGCCAGGTCGAAGAGGTGGATGCCGCCGTTGCCCGGCAGCACCACGAACTCCACCCGCTTGGCGGGGTCGAGCGGGATCGAGTGGGCGAACACGCGGTACGCGATGCCCGCGTTGCCGTACCCGGTCGGCCGGTTGCGCCCGTCGCTCGACGCCACCAGGGTCGCCCCGTGGGCGTTCGCCGGGTCGAACGACCAGTTCGGGAAGCCGAACGAGCCGCTGCTGCTCGTTCCGTCCGCGTAGTACACGGTCGCGGTGCCCGAGGCCCCGCTCGTGACGCCCGAACCGAGGAGGACGAGCCTGCTGCCCGTACCCCTCAGGGCGACGGCCTGGCCGGCGGCGGAGACGTTGTCCGGGGTCCCGCTCGGCACGTCCGGCCAGCGCAGTGCGGCGCCCAGGGCGCTGACGGTCCCGCCGGGACGCAGCCCGGCGTCGGCGAGCTTCTGCGCGGAGAAGCTGTTGCCCTCGCCGTCGTAGTTCCCGGGCTTCGTGTCGCCCTCGTCGGTCACCCCCACGTTGTTGTACGCGGCGGCCAGGTTCGCCAGGGGAGTGCCGCTGTGCTGCGTCCTGGTGCCGGTGGCGGATCCGGCTCCGTCGCCGCCCCGGTAGGCCGCGGTCGCGGTGAACGCGCGGACGGTGAAGCCGGGGCGCCGCTCCGGCACCCGGATCCGGAAGGTGGCCTCGGCGGAGGCGCCCTCGGCCAGGGAGCCGTCCACCTGGAGGACGGAGGGCTGCACGGCCCAGCCGACCGGCCCTCCGAAGGACACCTTCAGCGAGCGCATGCGCTCCGGTCCGGGATTGGTGACGGTCACCTTCACCGTCGAGATCGCCGGGCCGTCCAGGTCGACGGGGGAGATGGTCACCGTTGTGGCTGTGGCTGTGGCTGTGGCTGTGGCTGTGGCTGCGGTCGCGGACGGGGGCGCGGCCGAAGCCGTGGCCGGGAGGAGCGCGAGCGCGCCCGCCGCGACGACGGCCCCGAGCGATCGGATCAGTCCTGCTGGTCTCACGTACTGCTCCTTCACGGCGGTGGCGCGGGCAGGGAGGGGAGGGGCGGGGCGGAAACGGGGACGGGGACGGCCTCAGACGACGGGGGGCATCTCGGTGGCGCGCGAGTCGAGGCCCGTGCGGAGGTTGACCCAGGCGCCCCGGGTGAAGTCCGGTATCTGCACGGGACGCCCCTTGGCCGCCAGGGACATGACACTCAGCGGGACGGGGGCGCACCAGGCCGCCGAGTCGTAGACGTCGATGTCGGGCACGAGGCCCGCCCGCATGAGCTGCACCGTCCGCCACTGGAGGACGTAGTCCATGCCGCCGTGCCCGCCGTTGTTCTCCGCGTCGTCGCCGATCTTCTTCCACAGCCAGTGGTCGAACTCCTTGCGGTAGGAGCCGAAGTCCCGCCAGGAGTGCCCGCCGTGGTCCGGCTCCACGTAGACGCGGCCGCCCCCGGAGGACAGCACGCCCGCGTAGTCCTCGAAGATCCCCCGGCTGCCCGCCAGGGAGTTGATCCGGCTGTAGGGCCGCGGGGAGCTCACGTCGTGCTCGGCGCGGATGATCCGGCCCTTGGCCGTCTCGATCAGACAGGTGACCAGGTCGCCGTTGACGTACGTCTCCTTCCACGAGGGGTGGCTCCTGGGCACGAACCGCTCCCGGTAGTCGGCCAGGCCCTTCGGCTCGGTCGCCGTGGCGCGCAGCGTGGTCATGCGGTCGCCCCGGTTGATGTCCATGGCGGCGGCGATCGGCGCGAGGCCGTGCATGGCGTAGAAGGAGGCGGTGCTGCGGGTGTGCCACCGCCGCCGCCACGCGTCGGTGTAGTACGTGTCGGAGAACAGCAGCTCGCGCAGGTCGTGCAGGTAGCCGCCGTGACCGTTGGTGACGTCGCCGAACAGGCCTTCGTGCGCCATCTTCAGCATGGCCAGCTCGTTGCGGCCGTAGCTGCAGTTCTCCGAGAGCATGAGGTGCCTGCGGGTGCGCTCGGAGGTGTCGACGAGGTCCCACAGCTCGTCCAGCTCCGTGGCGATGGGCAGTTCGACGACGACGTGCTTGCCAGCGAGGAGCGCGGCCCTGCCCTGCGCGTAGTGGAACTCCCAGGGCGTGGCGATGTAGACGAGGTCGACGTCGTCGCGCCGCAGCATCTGCGTGTACGAGTCGGCCGAGCCGCCGTACTCGGCGGGGCGCGGCTTCCCGGCGGCGGCCAGGCCGTCGGCGACCCGCTTGGCGCGGTCGGCGCGCACGTCGCAGACGGCGGTGACCGTGCAGCCGGGGACGACGGACCAGCCCGTGGTCATGCCGGCACCGCGGTTGCCCAGACCGATCACGCCGACGCGCACCGTCCGGTGGACGTCGTAGGGCACGTCGACCATGGACTTCTGGCCCGGCCTGCGGCGCGGCGAGGGCGCCGCCACCACTGCGGCGGCCGCGTCGGGGGCGGATCCCACCCCGGCCGCGAGCGCTCCGGTGGTGGCCAGGGCGCCTCCCAGGAGCAGGCGGCGCGAGACTGCGGGGAGTTCTGACATGGGTTCGACGCTCCTCAGGACATACGGCAGCGGACGCGTGACGACTCTGACGGGGCGATCAGGTGCGTGTCAATAGGTGCTCAATGAGGGCCTGTTGTAAGCAGGATCGCGCAACAATCATCGAGTTTCACGCATGAGGCCGCATCGGGAGCACGGGAACGGCCTCCGGAACCACGCGACGCCGGGGGCGCCGCCGCACGCGGACGGACGGCACGGCGAGCACCCGCACGCGCTCGTCCGGGGCGACGTCCGACGTTCTGCGGCCCCGAGCCGCTTCGTCGCGCACCGGGGGCGCGGCGGAACCCGGGCGCGCCCGTACGGCCGGCGCGGCGAACGGGCCCCCGTGCCGTCGCACGCGTCGGGCCCCATGGCCCCCGGCGTCCCGTACCGAGGGCCGGATCGGGCCGTCCCTCCCGGGTCTTGCACGATGACCGTCATGAACACGGAAACCTGTGACCCGGCCGAGTCGGCCGCCCTCCGCGAGATCTTCGCGTCACGCCCCGAGACGGTGCCGCCGGCCGGGTGGGAGGCGGTGCGGGCCTTCGAGGCGGAGCACGGCATCGTGCTCCCGGAGCCGTACCGCACCTTCGTGGCGGAGGTCTGCGACGGCCTGCGCGCGGGGCCGCCCTCCTACGGTCTGCTGCCCTTCGCCCGGATGCCCTCGGACTGGGGGGCGGGCCGCCCCGAGCGGCTGCTCGCCGAGCCCTTTCCGCTCACGGGGGCGTGGCTGTGGGCGGAGGACGAGGAGGAGCTCTCCGAGGAGGAGTTCGACGCCCGGACGGACCCCGTGTACGACCACGGCTCACTGGTCCTGGGCACCGACGGCTGCGGCATGTACTGGCACCTGGTTGTCACCGGCCCGCAGCGCGGTCACGTCTGGCTGATCGACGAGAACGGCGCGATGCCCTTCGGCACCCGGCCGGGTGACTCACCGATGCCGGGCCCGCCCGGGTTCGCGGGGTGGGCGGCCCACTGGGCCCAGGGCCGCTCCTGGTTCGCGGACGCCTAGGGCGTGTGTCGAAAGTGGCGCCGTCTGCCCGGAGGGCAGGCCCGGCGGTGTCCGGTGCGTGCGATCGCAAGGCGGAGGGTCGCCCCGATACCGGTGGTATCGGGGTGATCCCGACGACGCGGCCGGGGGTGCCCCCGTGCCCGCAGGGCTACGGGGGAGTGCGTGCCGGACACCGCCGGGCAGGCGGGACTTTCGACACACGCCCTAAAGGGTGTTGCAGAAGGTCGGGTTCGGACAGGCCTGAATGGCGTTTGACCTGCCATTTCA
>NZ_JBIVSC010000026.1:0-63791 GCF_044756005.1 Streptomyces sp. NPDC092045
CCCGCGGAGCGGGTACCCCCATCGCTGCGCGATGGGAAAGCGAACCACCGTGCTGCGCACGGTGGTTGCGCTCCCGCTTCGCGGGAGCGCTGGTGGCTCGCTGCGCGAGCCACTCACTTGCCGCGCTGCGCGCGGCAAGTGAGGCTTCGTTCGCTGCGCTCTCGAAGCCTTCGGGGGCTTGCGCTGCGCTTCAGCTCCCTTTGAGGTGGTGGGTTCGCTGCGCTCCCTCACCGCGGAGGCCCGCTTCGCGGGCCTGGCTGGCTACGAGGGGTACGGGGTTAGAGGTGGTGGGATTCGTCGCAGAGCCTGTGGTGCCACCAGTGTTCTCCTGGGCTCCAGGGCCGGCGGTGGGCGAGGGGGTCCGGCAGGGTTCTATGCTCCAGCTGGTCGTCCAGGACTGCCAGAACGGCTGCCAGTTCCCGGTGGGGGCGGGGAGAGAGACGCGTCAGGACCAATTCGAGGAGATCACGGGCCATGGCCACGTCTTCTTTCAGGCCGCACTCGTAACAGCCGCATACGGTCGCGGTCAGATACAGGTAGCGGCCCGGACGGGCCAGGAAAGACCGGTAGCAGTGCAACGCGGTCCAGGTGTCACCAGGCAGCAGCCCCTTGTCAATGCCATAGAACTCCGCGCGGTGGAACGCAGCCACCATACGGCTGGACAGGCCACGGATACGGGCCGGCTGGGGCATGGCGGGAGGAGCGTGCCTCCAGAGATGGACGGCACGGTACGCGTGACGGGGTGTCGTGTTCAGCGCGCGAAGCACGCCAGGCCGCCTACGCGGCATGAACCTTTCGGAAGATAGTCATGTGCGGATCATGACACGGGTTTCAGATGTCGGCCAAGAGGGTTCCCGTGAGAGTCAGCGGGGAGTGTATTAGAAGTGATGTAGCATGTAGGAGTGGCGGAAGCAGGATAGGTCCGCAGGATTTTCTGAAACGTGCTTGGTGATGACCGCACTACGCTGACAGCGTGACAGAAAATTCAGGCTTCGGTGCACTGCTGGCACGGCTGTTGGATCTCCGGGCACTCGACATCGGTGATCTGTCCACGCGAGCTGGGGTGCCCGGATCCGAGCTGCGGGCAGTGCTCGAGGGCGCTCCACCCCGTCTGCCAGTGCTCCGGGAACTCGCACCTGTGCTGAATCTACGCGCTGCGGACCTCTTCGTCATCGCAGGCGCCCCGGTCCCAGGTGACCTGGCTGCCTTCGACGCGAAAGCCGGTAGTCAGATCCCCCCGCTCGCCAGGCACGCCTTGGCCCTCCCATCGGACCGCCGGCAGCAACTCCGCCAGCTCGCCCAGTCACTGCCCCGGCACCACCGGGCACAGCCGGCCCCGCCCGTGCCCGCACATCAGTGGTACCCGCCCGGTCCCGGCTCGCTGCTCGTCGGCATACTCGGCAACCGGAACCTGAACTGGACGGCCTCCGCCAAGACCCTCTACCACCTCACCGGCCGGCTCCTGGCCGCAGCCACCATCGGAGCAATCGGCCACGGCCGCAAAGAAGTAACCCCCGGCCTCCTGGCCGACTTCGCAACCCTGCTCGGCGTCCCTGCCCACGACCTGGCAGCTCTGACCAGCATCGACCCACCCGACCAGACCCCCTCACACAACCCAGCGGCAGCCGACGTGGCCGAGCTGATCTGGGACATCCGATCCCTAACCACCGCCCAGGTACAACGCATCAACGACACGGCCAAAAACCTGCAACAGGATTAACCCCACGCACTACACGAACGACAGCCAACCTGCACTGGAAAACGACAGCGACCTTCACCAAGAAAATGACACCCCCACAAGCCCACCCACCCCAACCACCAGCAAAGACAGCTCACACACCCAGTGCAGACAACTGACGCCACACACTGAAAAACACACGACGCCCATCAAGTGCAAGGTGGTCAAGGGGGTGCTCGCCTTCGATCCGAGCGGGCCAGCCGCCGCCAGGCGGGGCGGTGTCGGCGTACTCGTGAAAATGCGCACCGGGGTACGGACGAAGGTGCTCAGGCCCTGGTGATTCAACGGAAGGCGTCGGCGTTCTCCGAAGCCCACTGCCGGAACGAGCGAGCCGGCGTTCCGGTGACCTGAGAAACCGTGTCGCGCACCATCAGTAGCTCGGGGTTCACGTCTCCACCAGTGACGTCGAGCACCGCGTCCGCGGCCTCGGTCCCGAAGACCGCGACCATCTGCGCGTGGGCCTGCCGACGGCTGATCTCGACGAAGGGCACCTCCCGGCCCAGTACTGCCGCGATGGCCTCGACCTGCTGTCGGACGGTTATCGGCTCTGGCCCGGTCAAAGCATGGGTGCGTCTGCGGTGGCCGGGCTCGGTCAGAGCCACCCGTGCCACCGATGCGATGTCCGCGGGGTGGATGGTCGGCAGCGCGGTCTCGGCGTACGGCGCGCGGACGGTCTCGCGGCTGCGGATGGACGCAGCCCACATCAGGGCGTTCGACGCGAACTGCGTCGGCCGCAGGATCGTCCAGGCCATGTCGGTTTCCTTGAGCAGACGCTCCACCGCCAGGTTCTCGTCGGCGGGGCCGAGGTGCGGGTGGGTCTGGACGGTGATGGACGACACCAGCACGACGTGCTCCACTCCCGCCTGCCGAGCCGCTTCGAGGATGTCGGCGTCCGAGCCCAGACGCGACACAAGAAACAGCGAGCGCACCCCCTTCAGCGCGGGCTTCAGCGACGCCGGATCTGCGAAGTCGCCCTCCACAGCCTCAACCCCCTGAGGTAAGACGGCCCGTGCGGCATCACGAGTGAACCCTCTCAGCGGCCCGACACCGCGTACGTGCAGCTCCTTCAGCAGGGCACTGCCTATATTCCCGGTGGCTCCGGTCACGAGGATCACGAGCGTGTCTCCCGTCGCTAGATAATCGAGTGGGCGACACGCTAGAACCTCAATCATGCTTCAGGTCAAGGAGACGCCTGGCCACGCCCCGAGGCTGGGCACGTTCATCCGTACTCGGCTGTGCACGTTCGCGTGTACGCCGACAGGCGGTCACATAAGGCGGAGTAACACGTGGCGCCAGGTGAGGGTTTTGGGGATCGTCCCAGGTCAGCCCGTGTGAATAACAGGTCGTGTTAGCGCTTGTGTTACTGGCGGCGGCTCCGGTTCGGCGGGTCACCGGAGCGCCACGACCAGGGCGACGAGGGTGGGGGCCCAGGTTCCGCAGACGGTCAGCGGCTGGGCGAAGCGCGGGTGGCGCAGGACCACGTAGCCGAGGGCGCCGATGTAGAGCGGGAGGACAAAGGCCAGGAGCAGGACGACGAGCAGGGCGAGCGTGGACACGGTGGTTCCCCTTCGGGTGCTTGGAAGCGCTCCGGGTGAGCGCCGTGGCAACAGTCCGGCGTGGCGGGCGATGGATCGAGTTCTCGCGAAAATCCGCCCGACGCCCCTGCGGGCCCTGGAGCGGAGGGGATTCGCGGACGCTTGACGGGCGCCGCGAGTACGGTCCGTCGGGTTGGTGAGAGCACCTTGCGACGCGGCACGCCTAGCCCCGCAACCTCAGTCCACGATGGGTACGACGAAGGCCGCATTCAATAGATGACCTGCGGCTTTCCCGGACGGTCGGCGTATTGAATGCGGCCTGAGGTACTGCTAAGAGCCCAGCCAGACGGCCTTGCCTCTTTAGTTATTTGGGGGTAGCAATCGTTTGTTACGCGGAATTGGCCCACGTCACACGGCGAGGGCGAGGGTAGGGACAGATTGCCCTGTAGGTCGCCTTACGGCTTGCCCTACAAGTTGCCCCCAGGTCCCTGCGCCGGGCGCCCGCGCGAGGCTGTGACCTGCATGTCAAGGGTGCTAGGAGGGGGCCGGCGCCGCCGACTACTTCTTTACAGGACTCTCTGGGAGAGCTTCAGGAAGTTCAACCCAAAGATCCGTCGACTTGGACGGGGCCGGACGCGGCGCGGCGAGGGGCGCCGGGACGCGGGGCGTGGGCGTGCTCCTGGCCGTGCACAGCGGAGGGGTGAAGGGTAGGGCGGCCCGGCGGTACTGCGTCCCAGAACAGCGTCCGGGCGCCGGGCCTCACCCGTGCACGCCATATCGGCACGGGCTGAACGGGACCCTATCCGCCCAGGCCGCCGCTGTCCTCTGGCAGGTGTTCTTGACCGATTGCCAAGTGGCTTTGGTCGGCTCCGGCTTCCTGGGCGAGGGCCCGGGGTTCAGGCGGTGTGGCTGTCCGACGGGGGCCAGGGACCCTCGTAGGCCGGCCCGCAGTCGGAGGGCAGGTTGACGACCACCAACGCGGCCGCCGCCCGGGGTGTGAGTCCTTCGCCCAGAACCGACGAATAGGACGGCCCGTATACCGAGCACGACGTGCTGCCCGCGATGAACGGGAGGTCGTTGCTCCATGGGAACTGCGAGTTCCGGTGGAAGGTGAGGCACCCGTGGCTCGGGAACGGGAACAGGGCCCGCAGGCGCGGTTCGGCGTAGGCGGCCTCCACCACCGCCGGATCTCCCCGTCGCACCGTCGGATCGCCCGCCAGCATCAGCCGCCAGGTCCTCTCAACCGTTGTCTCCTCAGCCACCCGCAGATCATGACGCTCCGCGCCCCTGGCGGACAACCTGCCGAGCCCGGCCCGACCGAAGGGCACACCAGGGCATCTTCCTGATATCGGAGCCGGTCAAGGTCACTTGGCAATCGGTCAAGATCACGTGGCAGAGGACAGCCGCCGCGGCGCCGAGCCCCGTGGAAAGTCCCTCACCGTCACACAGTCGCGCGTCCACCTGGGAAAACGGACTGTGAGCCTCACAGATGGCACTCACCACGCCCCTCGGTGGTAAGCGGGGCCGGCGCTGCTCACCACGCAGGGCGGGATACCGCCCGCCCAGCCCTTGAGCATCCGGCCTCTTCCTCCGGTTGTCGCGGAGAAAGAGGTGTCCTCGCGGGGAACAGGCTTGCCCACAGGGTCTGACCAGGCATAACCCTCAAGATCGAAAAGGTGGGGGTCCCAATCACGGTCACACCTCCGGTGCAACGTCTAGTGCGCCTCTGCGTGCAACCCTCCAGACACCCTCCGGTGCAACCCTCCCGGGCTGGATCCGAGTCGGGAGACGAGGAGCTTGCCCGCCCCGTGGGCAAGCCCGTTGGCGACACGACGTCCCAGGAGCCGGGCTGAGGGCGGCGGGCCGGCTGTCAGAGCTTCAAGGCAGCGCCCACTGCGGCCACGAACAGGGCGCCGAAGGCGACGGAGAGGCTCAGCGGAGTGGCGAGGCGAGGGTGGCGCCAGACCAGGTAGGCAGGCGCCGACAGCACGGCGAAGCCGGTGATGAACAGGAGCAGTAGGACCAGGGTGGTGGTCGTGGACATGAGAGGTCCCCTTCGAGGTATGGGATGCCGGTCGGTCGATGCGGCGGTCTGCACCCTGACCCGGCGGGAAGCTAGCCGCGCAACCCCGGCAGACTCACCAACTCCGAAGGCCTATTCAATGGATTCCGAAGAAGCCGGAACATGACGAACGGCTCGCACCAGTCACCACGCGGTGCGAGCCGTTCGCCAACCCAAGAGCCAGCCGGAAGGGGGGGGTACCGGCGGGCCCTTCCTTCACAGGGGGTCCCATGGACTCAACACGCTCCTGCCCCCGAACCCCGCGCCCATCCCCCCGACTTTCCGGGGAGGGGCCGGCTGGTTAGGGAAGGGCGCCGTCCCAGCCCCAGTGGCCCAGAACACCCGGACGCGGATCGTAGAGCGCACGCCCGCCCGGCCCGTAGGAGCCGGCCTCGGTGATCAGGGCGACGCCTCCGTCGATCTGATCCTCACTCCAGCCGGTGATGCCGAGCAACTGCCCGTCCGACGGCTCGCCCACCAGCTCGACGTAGCGGTGGCCGGGTGCTGGGCCGGGGTCAGGATCGGCATGCGCGCTGCCGTAGACACGACGGCCGGCAGGAAGGGAAGGGTCGAGGTCCCTCCGCCCAGCCTTGCAGCCGCGGGCGGACGGCTGCTGCCGATCCGGACGATAACCGAGGGCAGGGCAAGCCGCGCACTCTGCCCGCTTTTCCCGTCCGCAGACGTCCATTCAATAAGCAGAGGGCTCGGACCTGGCCCTTCATGCGGGTGGGCAAGCCTGGGGTGGTGCTGGGCAAGCCCCCTTCCAGAAAGCTTGCCCAGGGCTGGCCGGGGCTTGCCCACCTCGGGTCTGGGCTTTGCGGGTAGGCCCGCGCCTTCCGCCAGGGTGCGGGCCGGACCCGTTGCGCTGCACGGCCACGGTGTTACTCGCTGTCGGAGCCGGCGCCGATGACGAGGGCGATGAGGACGAGCAGGGCGCTGGCGAGCTTGATGATGTCCTGGGCGGGCCAGCCCTGGTTCAGGGCGAGGACGAGGACGGCGGTGAACGCGGCCGCCCAAGTGCGGCGGGGCAGGTGCGGGGCAGGCATGTGGGTCTCCCGAGTTCGGTGATTGGGTGGAGACCACGCTGCAGGGGAGGAAGAATGTCCGCCTGGGGTCCTCGGTGAATGCCCTGGTGGCGGCGTTGAATCGAGTACAACCGGGCGGTTGTCCCGGTGGACAAAGCAGCACAGGGGGATGAGATGCCTCAACCAGGGCGGCCGTTGAGCGAGCTCAGGGGCCGCACCGAGGAAGCCAATGCCCTTGCCGCGTGGCTCCGCCAGATCACCGCCGGCATCACGGTGCGCAGGCTTGCTGCGGACTTCCACTGTTCGGCCACGTTGTGGGGCGAGTACCGCAACGGCAGCAAGCTCATTCCCGAGAAACTGCTGGACGAGGTCGTCATCAGCCTCGTCCCGGTGCCTGATACGTGTGCGCGTCAGCGTGACAAGGGGCGCCGTCTGCTCAAGGCTGCGCAGGAGGCGGGGCGCCGGAAGATCGGGCAGCAGAAGGCCAAGGCGTCGGCAGGTCTGCACAGGACAGTGGCGCTGCCGGCCGAGTTCGCCGATGTCGTGTTACGTCTCGACGATGCCCGGCTTCGGCAGTTCGAAGCGGAGCGCAAGCTCGCCGATTCCGAGCAGTACTGCGCTCGGCTGAAGAAGATGGTGTCGCAGTTACAGGCCCAGCACGTACATCTGACCGAGGAGCTCAAGCGCGCCCGTCTGGAGGCGCAGGATGCGCGGAAGCTGCAGGCGGCTCTTGAGCAGACGGAGACCAATCACGCGCAGGCGGAAGCCCATCTTCGGCACGCTCGCAAGGCCAACGAGCAGGCTTTCGAGCTGTCTCTGGCAGCGGAAGCGAGTGTGGTGCGTGCACAGGTCGAAGTCGGCACGACCATCGGCGCGGTGACCGGCCCGGAGCATCTGCTGCCGCAGCAGGCAGATGCCGGGCTGGAGATGCTGCCTGCGGAGTACATCGGGGAAGCGCTGCAGACGATGCGGGACGAGCTTGAGCAACAGGATGAGGGGCTCGACGAGCTGCGTTCAAGCCTCGGCCTCCCCGGCTCCGACGTCGAGGACGGGGCGGCGCCGAGTGTGATCGTGGGCCAGGTCATCGGGCGCCAGAACGCCCGGCCCGGGGATGACGAGATTGTCCGCGACGACAGCGCGGACAACGCGGACAACCCTGTGACCAGCACAGACAACGCATCCTCCACGGAACGGAACACGTTTGTCGCGGCTTTGTCCGCCGCGTCGTCCCCGGCCGATCTCGGGCAGGCGCTCGAAGCGCTGCGAGCCCGCTCCGGCACCAAGTGGTGGCCCCTGGACCGGATGGCTGCGAAGGCCAACACCGCCCTCTCCAGACACGAGGAGCGGTACACGGAAAGCTCGGTCGCCGGATGGCTCGATGGCAGCAGGTTTCCCCGGCAGCTGTGGTCGCTGAAGGAACTGGTCGAGGCGCTGGGCGCCACCCCTGAGGAGAGGTCCGCCTTCTCCGCGGCGTATCTGCGTGTCGCCACCAGGCAGTCCAAGGCGTTCGAGGATGCGCACCCGGAGATCACGCGGGAGGCGGACGAGTCCTTCGAGGAGGCTTCTCTCAGAGCGGGGCGGGAGAAGGAACGCGCGGTACGTGAACAGGCGGCGCAGGCGATGGCGGCCCGGGAGAAGGCCGAAAGGGACAAGCAGGCCAAGCAGGAGAGAAAAACCAGAAGGGAAGCAGAGGCGCCCCGCCACCAGGAGATCCGCGAGAGCACCCGCGGCCACCGGCCCGAACGGCTCGACAACGAGGTGAACCGGATCTCCGACATCAAGGACCTGGCACGGCTGCTGGAACGGTTGCAGATCCGGGCGACGCTCTCCACGGAGGACCTGGCCCTGAGCGTGTTCGCCTCCGCCCAGGACCGGCACGTCACGACCGTGGCGAAGTGGCTGTCCGGCACCGCCCTGCCCACCGAACACCACTTCACCCTGCTGATCAGGGCGCTGCTCGTCAGTCCAGAGGACGAAGCCGTCCTTCTGCGGGCCCGGGACAAGGTCCTGCACCGCGCCCGAAACGCTCAGGCGCCGAGCGTCCCCGCCAAGACACCGGCTCGGCCGTCTTCGAAATCTCCCAAAGGCCAGCCTTTCCCGGCGGCGTCCGCGGGCGGGCTGCATTCCCGTTCGTCTGCGGACCGGCCGATCAAGGACGCACCGGCACCACCGTCGCCAACGAACAACACCGCCACTGTTCCGGCGTCCAGGAAGCCGCGTGTCATCGGCGCCGGGACACGGCTGCTCGTCTTCCTGGTCGTGGCAACCCTGTGTGCGGTCCTCACCGCGTGCGTACAGGCAGATCCCGGCCCCTCCGCCTACCAGATGACCCTCTACGGCCTGTGCGTCGCCCTTGCCTGCAGTCTGGCCCTGCTGGAGACAATAGTGACCTCGACATGGAGGCACCGGCCGCTGGTAATGAACTTCCCCTTCGCCGGTCTGCTGCTCGCGATCCTCCTCGGACTCTTCCTGCCTCTGATCCCGTTCATCGAACCCTGGGGCCGGTGGCCGGCCGAACTGATGGGACTGCTGTAACCGCCTCTCCCACTCGGTGAAGGTCTTTCCCGCATCCTCCGGGCACGAGCCGCAAGCGCACCCGGAGGACGCGGACCGAGACCGAGGCGATGTGCCCGCTCACCGACGTCATGCGCCCTTATGCGGTCCCGTCCTAATGATGAGGGTGAATAAGACCAGAAAGACGGCGTCAAAGAAGACGCGCATCGAAACCCTGGGGACCGCGCTCGGGCACTGGCCTACGTGTCCGGGCGGGCCACGATGGAGCAGAGTGCCCACCTGGCCGCCGGAGCTGGTGGGATGGGCAGTGCGGTCAGTCGAGGGCGAGTGTGGGAGTGCCGGGTGGCACAGACGGTTTGAGTCGTTCCTGGCAGGTGTCGAACACGTCTTTGACTTGTCGGACGCTGAAGGCGTGGTCGGCTTTGTCGGCGTCGGTGAGGTAGTTGACGTTGCCGGCCCGGTAGTTGTGCCTGCTGCCCGTGGGGGTGGGCCTGCCCATGAAGTGGGGGTGGCCGCGGTTGAAGTGCTCTCTGGCCCGGCTGAGATAGGACTGTTGGAGTTCGTACTGGCCCCGGCTTTTATGGAGTGCGGCAAGCATGAGGGAGAAGGCGCTGGCATACAGGTCGGCGCGGGCGGTGTCGTAGGGGCGTCGGCCGATCATGCGGGACAGGGTGTGGGGCTTGGTGGTCGTCTGCTCCTGGCGGGCCAGAGCCATCTGGAACAGCTCGGTCAGACGGTCCAGATCGGCGTCGGGAACCGGATCTTGGGGGGCGCGCTGGAGGAGTGCTTCGATGTGCGGGCCGGCCGGGCCGACGAGCTTGGTCATCATCTGGGTGCCGTTTGCGATATGGACGAGCCTGCGGATCGCCATCAGGTCTTCCTGCAGAGTCTGGGTCTGCTCGACCGTGCGCTTGCTGGGCGAAGTACCGGTGATCGCCACGCTCTGCCCGCCGCTGGCCTCCTCACCGGCGCCGCCTGTGGCATCGGCATCGGCATCGGCATCGGCATCGGCATCGGCATCGGCTTCGACCAGGGCGAGGTTCTCCTCGACCGTGGTGGCACGCTGTTCGAGGTCGGCGGTGTGGGAGTGCACCCGCTCCAGGTCGGCCTTCAGATCGGCCACCTGGCGGCGCAGGTTGGTGATCTCGGTGTCCCGGATCTCCAGCTCGGCCGCGTGGGTGATGCGGTCCTGGCTGCGCTGGGCCTGCTCCAGGGCCAGCCGGCCCTGCAATTCCCTGATGCGTGTCTCGCGTAAGTGCAGAGCCTCGGTCAGGACCTGCTCATGGGTGCGCGCCCGCTCAAGGTCGGCCAAGGCGCGATCGAGTTCGTCACGCAGAAGGTGGGCGGTGTCCTTGGGCTTGGCGGCCCTGAGCGCCGCGTCGTACAGGGCCTTGAGATGGCCGGGGACCTCGGCGGCGAAGGAGCCGGAGGTGGCGGCGTTGTCCTGCATGAGCTGGACGACGAACGCCCATTGCGGGATACGCCGGCCGGAGAGGTAGCGCGAGAGGGTGGCACTGTTCATGTGATGCGTCTGCGCGTAGCGGCGCACGCTGGTGTCCAGGCCGCGGAAGAGGACCCGCAGCTCGCCGGCGAACACCCTGACCGGCTCGGGCAGGTTCTCATCGAGCGGATCCAGATCCCCCGCTCCGCCCTGGCCACTGCTCACAACCGTCCCCCTCCTAGTGCTCCCTGGCCTGGGGTGTTGCCGGGTGGCAACGGCGCTGCCGAATACGACGGCAACGGTGCGACCCGCCCGGCAGCACCCCCCGGCCGCTTTCACTGAAGACACCACCCAGGACCATCCGGTCCCTCAGGTGTGGTCTGTCAGGAGGAAGACATGCCCCGCATACACCCCCACCACCGCGAACGGACCAACCTCATCGCCTTCGTCGCGGTCCTCGTCTTCGGCGTCGTCCTGCTCACCGCCGGCATCCCCGCCGCCTCCCTGATCGTCGTCACCGCCGGCCTCGCCCAGCTCTACGCCGCCTTCAACACCCACCGCGTCCCCGCACACCCCCACGACACCACCCCGGCCACACCTACGCCCGCGCCCGTGACCACGACCACCCCCCTGTCGGCACCCGCAGCCGCGCCCCTGCTCACCGACACCGCCGAGGACAGCAGCGGCATCAACACCGAACAAGCCCCGCACCCCGACACCGCCTGAACGGCCCCGCCCCACCACGGCGCACGCATACGACCTGCCGGCACACGCCGAGCGGCCCACACCACGTGGTGCGGGCCGCTCGTCCACCCAAGAACCCACCGGAAGGGAAAGCCAGGTGAGCCCTGTATATCCAAAGCACCCCAAGCACTTCCCACCCGCATGCCCCAGCACCGTGATCCACATCCCCGGCCTTCCCGGGCACCGGGCCGGTACCCGGGAAGCGGAAAGAACGCCCGCTAAGCAGCGTTCGTCCCGCGGTCACCACGCCTGCCCGCCGTCGGCGGTGATACGGGCCGGTCAGGCGGGGCCAGTTGCTGTGGGCGGAGATGTCGCCGTGGGAGATAGTCGCCTGGATCCGCAGACCCGCACCCTTGCCCTCGGTGTTGCGCAGAGCGTTGGAGACGCGGCCGTAGGAGGTGTGGGCGTCCAGGGTGGCAGCCGTCTCGGGGGGCGGCGCCGATGGTGATCGAGCCGGACTGCGTGGACAGGACGACCGCGCCGGCGGTGGCCTCGGTGACGCGTATGTCACCGCGGGCCGTGGTCAGCTCCCCGTCCCCTCGAGGCGGCCAATAGTGATGTCACCGTCCTCCAGCACGATGCGGGCCGTGCGCGCTCGCTCGATCTCGACCGGGCCCTGCGCGGCCTTTACGACAACCTCGTCCAGACGCCCTGTCGTCGCGAGCCCGGGGCCGACCGTGTTCAACGGCCGTACGCCAGGATGCCGGTCTTGTCCACGAGCGGGTGCGGGCACGCCTGTGAGCTGGGTGAACGTCCTTCACCGGCAATCAGAAAAATATGGGAACGATCTTGGGTGGAGAGTGTCACGGCCGGCCCTGTCTCATCGGACCAAGCCACTTCGCGCAGGCCCCTACCGAGCCGTTGAAAGGTGAGACCGGGGGCCAGAGAGGAACAGCCGCCGATGAGCATCGACCCGCCCGCCCGGGAAGCGACGCAGACCGAGAAGGTCATGGCGATCGTCATCGCCGTCCTTTCGGGCATCACCACCGCCCTCATCGCCTACATGATCACCCGTCACCTCGGCGGCACCCCGCTCGTGGGCGTGGGCTGCGCCGGCGTCAGCTTCGGCGCGGCCCTGGGCATCGTCAAGAGCATCGAGGAGAAGCTCGGCCTGCTGTAACCGGCCGGCCGCCTCGGACCACCGTCACGCCGAACGGCCCGCACTGGATGGTGCGGGCCGTTCATCCCCCGTCTGGTGCCGCAAGTGAAGTCGGTCGCAGAAGTCCGCTGCCGAGGAGGTCCGCCGTCACGGGCGCAGCGGCGGAGAGCACTCCGTCATCTGCTCATTCAAGATCACTTCATCGCCAGCCAGCTTTTTGTAGGGCTTGAGGACCTCTTTCCCCACATCCTTCATCGCCTTGCAGACTTCAGCCTTGAGACTGAAGGAATCCCGCCTGAGTCCGATTCCGTAGAATTCTGGGAATCCGAACGGATCAGAGGCGATGACAAATTCCCCGGGATGCCTCTCCACATAATTCTGCAAGATCACAGAGTCCGTGAGGACCGCATCATAGATGGTGTCGAGTTCGTCGGTGCAGAGGCTGTAGTCGCTCTTCCTGTCGACATGTGTGAATTTTTTCTCCTTGGTGATGAATATATCTGCGGTCGAATCCTTTACTACACAGACGCGTGTGTCTGCAGGGAGGTCCACGAGAGCGTTCACCTGGACGCTCTTTCCTCTTATCTGGGCGTTGTGGGGTCCCTTGGAAGCCTGCATCATGATCCGCTCACGCGTTTTGAAGTACGGTCCGGCGAACAGGACCGGCGTGTGACCTCCAGTTCCTTTCTTGCGGGCTTCAGAGATCCCGTAGGTCCCGATGAACATGTCGGCTTCATCGTTCTCCAGCATCTTGTCCCGCCCGCTTGTGCCCTGTTCCACGAATTCCGGTTCTTCTTCTATCCCCAGGGCCTTGGTAATTCTTCTCGCGTAATCAATTTCGATCCCGACCCAAACATTATCAGCGACTTCTTCACTCAGGCCGGGCTGGTTTCTTTTCACTCCGATCTTCCAGGTTGTTTTTTTGTCTCGGGCTTCACGGAGCCGCTTCGCAGCGGCGTTTTCCTTTGCCGGGCTGCTGGGCATGGGAGCGACGGTCGGGCGGGCAGCGGTCGTGGTGGGTGTGGGGGACGTGGGGTGGTCGGGGTGGTGATCGATGAGCCAGACGCCTCCAGCGGCAAGAACGGAAAGGCAGACGACGCAGCCCGTCAGGGCCGCGCGTCGGCGGAGCGGGCTCTGCCGCTTCTGGGAAACGCCGGCATCTCGGACGGTCGGCAGTGCGGTCGTGGTGGAGTCGTCGTGTGGCCGGAGCGGGAATCGCTCGCCGGGGTCTCCCCCGCATCGGCGGTAGGCGTCCGCCCACTTCTGCACGAGAGCGGTGGTGTTCTCGACGCCGTGGTGTTCGGCGCAGATACGGACGACGAGCTCGACCTTGTGCCACTCCGGCCGCATGTCGGGCAGCCGCTTGTCGAGCAGCTGACTGAAGGTGTTGGTGCTGTCGTAGGAGCGAAGATGGGGATGCCGCCTGGCTATCTCCCGGCTCCGCTCCGGGAGCTTGCCGAAGGGGATCCCCGCGGTCTCCCGCAGGGTGCGCAGTGCCTGCCGGTACCCCTTCCAGTCCTGCGCCTGGTCTAACTGCTCCCGCCATGTGGCCATGCACGCCGCCCTTTCACGACTTCTGCCGAGAGTTAAGCATCCGCGACGGCCGGATGGCCTGGGTCGCGTTCAGTGGTCTTTGCGAAGGGATGCCGATCTTGTGCATTCGTCGCGCGAATGTGCCCCTGACCTGGGTGAACGTCATTCATGAGGGCGCAGGAGAGTTCCGGGACGATCTTCGCTCGCAAGAGGTCCGGCCAGCGCTGCCTCATCGGATCAAGCCGCTTCGCACGGCCGCCCGCATCCATCCAACCGGATGCGGGGGCAGCTGCGGTGTGGGGCTTTATGACAGGCGCACGGAGCAGTCATGCGTTTCTCCGGTTCGCTCCCCTTCCTGAGTAGGGGCGAGAGGGGCCGCGGCCCCGTCCCGACAGCGGCGGGACCGAGAGGAGAGCAAGGGCGATGGAGATCGTGGTGCTGGTGGTGGTGCTGGTCGTCGTGCCGGTCGTCAAGAAGGTCGTCCGCAGCATGGCGGAGCGCAACCGGGCCGAGGCGCAGGCGGTGGTGATAGTGGCCAAGGGGTGGGCGGACGGGAACCGGGCCAGGGCGAAGGCGGAAGTCATCCGCGCCAAGGCGGGCGAAACCGAGCGCGCCGGCAGCCCCGTCGGTCAACCTCAGAGCAAGAGCAAGGCATCGAAGCGAGGAAACCGGGTGCTGCATGGGGACTGAGCAGGGGCGGACACCGGACAGCGACGTGGCGGACGTCTACCGGGAGAAACGACAGGACCTCCTGCGCCATGCTCGCTTCTGCCTGGCCAGGGCGGGCATCCCCGAGTCACGGCTCGATCCCGACGACCTCCTGCACGAGGCGGTCGTCGTGACCATGGCCAACCAGGCGCGCGAGCCCATTCACAACCTCGCCGGCTACATGTACTCGGTCATCACCCACAGGGTCGGCGACGAGCGGCGGCGGATCGGCACCGCAACCCCCGTCGACACCTCGGACCCCTCCCTGGGCCAGGCCCGCTACCTGCACGTCTCCGACCTGGAGGAGGTCACCCCCGAAGGCGTCGCGGACAGGGTCGACCTGGAGGCCGCGCTCGGCAAGCTGCCCGAGCAGCAAAAGCGCATGGTCACCCTGGCGAAGGGCCTGGGCTACACCCACACGGAGATCGCCACGATCACGGGACTGCACGCGGGCACCGTGGCCCAGCACGTCCGCAGGGGAACCAGCAGGCTCGCCGTCCTGATGCAGACCGGCGTCGGCGCCGCGGGCCTCGCCCTGCTCGTGTTCCTGTGCGCCTCCGGCACCGTCACGTGGAAGAACATCCCTCCCGCCGGCCGCCGCGAGCTGACGGACGAGTTCGAAGACGGCGTCGAGAGCCTTCTCGGGTTGCCGTACCAGATGTGGGTGTTCAACGCGGTACTCGTCCTGGCGTTGGCGTTCTACCTCTGGAGGGACGCTGTCGCCGTGAAGAGGAAGGAACGCTACCGGGCGCTCTTGGACCGGATGGAGCGGGTAGCGCAGGAGTTCCTTCCAGGCACGAACCGGATACCTACGATCGCCGAGTACGCGTCGGCGCTGGAAGTGCCCGAGGAGGACATCGAGGAAGCGATGGAGTTCGACAGGAGGCAGATGGAGAAGCGGGCGGAGAAGGAGGGGGCGTTGAACCGGGTGCAGGGGTGGATCTCCCGCTGAGGCGGAGGGCCGGCTCGGAACATTTTCAAGGGGGCTGTCATGCGCCGAGCCGGACGGCCCCCCTTCCTCTACGACGTCTCCTGTGTGAGCTCTGTCCACCGGTCCGAGATCAAAGACGTAAGGCGTTGCTTTCGGCGCGGCCGCGGGGCGCCGGCGCGGGTGCCTCCGGCCTCCGTGCCGCAGGCCGGAGGGAATCCCGTGCCTCGGTCGGCAGGTGTGGGGCGGCGCGGTGGCCGTGCCGCCCCGCCCCGCCCCGAGGCGGGCTCATTGGCGGCGGCGCGTGGAAAACAGCGGCCGCGGCGATGTCGCCACCGAGAGGCGATGGCGGCGGTCTGGTCGACGAGGCCGAAACGAGGGCGGAACGCCATAACCCCGAGGACGACGCACAGGAGGGTCCCCGCGCCCGGGGACGCCGCAGGGTGGCACCCCTGTGGGTCTGTCGAACGAACGGTGCGATTCGGGTGGTGGGAGCCACTGACGGGCTGCCGGGAGGCGGTCGTCGAAGGCGTTCAATGCGGTCTTCCGGCGCGTGGTCCAGCGGGCCCGTCCCTTGCTGGTGGGGTCGGGGGACATGATCGCCACGTGGACGCGCTTCGGGGCGGTCTGGTCGTCGGCGAAGTGGCCGCGGCCTTGACGGCCCGGCGGATGCGCGCGTTCACCGACTCGACCGCGTTCGTCCGCCCCTGTTGAGGAAGACGCGTCGTCCCACTCGCACGGAGCCCCGCTCGGCGCACAGGGGCGCCGGAGCGGGTCGGGAGCGGAGGCTTCGCGGTACGCGACCCGTGTCGACCGGACCGGTCCTCAGTGCCCGGCGGCGAGCTCGCCGCTGAGCCTGCCGTGGAGGTCGGCGCTGGGGGTGTTGAGGCCGGTGATCTCGACGGTCTTGCCGCGCCGGGCGTACTTGGTCTCGATCGCGTCGAGGACGGCGACGGAGGAGGCGTCCCAGAGGTGGGCGGCGGACAGGTCGATGACGACCCTCTCCGGGTCACCGGCGTAGTCGAACCGGCCGACGAGGTCGTTGGAAGAGGCGAAGAAGAGCTCTCCCGTCACGGTGTAGAGGACTCCGGTGCCGTCCGGGCCGGTGCTCCTGGTGACGTCGGCGAGATCGGCGACGCGCCGGGCGAAGACGACCATGGCGGTGATCGAGCCGACGACGACGCCGACGGCGAGGTTGTGGGTCGTCACGACGGCCGCGACGGTGACGGCCATGACGGCGATCTCACCGGTGGGCATGCGCCTGAGGGTCTTCGGGGCGATCGAGTGCCAGTCGAACGTCGCGAAGGACACCATGACCATGACGGCCACGAGGGCGGCCATGGGGATGTCGGAGACGACCGGGCCGAAGACGACACACAGCACCATCAGGAACACACCGGCGAGGAAGGTCGAGACGCGGGTGCGGGCACCGGAGACCTTCACGTTGATCATCGTCTGGCCGATCATGGCGCAGCCGCCCATGCCACCGAAGAAACCGGTGACGATGTTGGCGATGCCCTGGCCGACGGACTCACGCGTCTTGGAGGAGTGGGTGTCGGTGATCTCGTCGACCAGCTTCGCCGTCATGAGCGACTCCATCAGACCGACCAGCGCCATCGCGAGCGCGTACGGCGCGATCGTCGTCAGGGTGTCCAGGGTGAGGGGCACGTCCGGCAGGCCCGGTACGGGCAGGGAGGACGGCAGGGCGCCCTTGTCCCCCACGGTGGGCACCGCGATCCCGGCGGCGACCGTGACGACGGTCAGGACGGCGATGGAGACCAGCGGGGCGGGGACCACCTTGGTGACCTTCGGGAAGAACACCATCAGCGCCAGTCCGGCTGCGATCAGCGGGTAGACGGCCCAGGGCACGTTCCGCATCTCGGGGACCTGGGCCATGAAGATCAGGATCGCCAGCGAGTTGACGAAGCCGACCATCACCGAGCGCGGGACGAACCGCATCAGCTTCGCCACCCCGAGCGCGCCCAGGACGATCTGGAAGACGCCGGCGAGGATGACGGCGGCGATCAGGTGGCCCAGGCCGTGCTCCCGGTTCAGCGGAGCGATCACCAGCGCGACCGCTCCGGTCGCGGCGGAGATCATCGCCCGTCGACCGCCGACGATCGAGATCGTCACGGCCATGGTGAAGGAGGCGAACAGACCGAGCGCCGGGTCGACGCCGGCGATGATCGAGAACGAGATCGCCTCGGGAATCAGCGCGAGCGCGACGACCAGGCCGGCCAGCACCTCGGTGCGCCAGACCTTCGGGTCGGAGATCCAGTCGGGCTTCGGACCGCGCGGGCGCGCGGCCGGGGACACGGCGGTGGCAACGGGAGACAAGGGGAAGGAGACCTGTCGTACTCGGGCACGCCCCGTCTCACGGACGACAGGGACGTGCGGGAAGACGCGGAGGCGCCGGGTCGGCACCCCGCGGACGGCCCCGTCGGCACGAGCGCGCGAGCCGGAGGACCTGACGGAACGAAGCGGGCGGACACGAAGGCGCCGGGGCTCACGTCCGGGGGCGAAGCGTCACGGCGGACAGGCGGCGCCGGGCGTCACGAACTCGCGCACGCGTCTCTCCCGCAAGGACAGGAACCGGATCTTCGCCGGGGGCGGCGACGGCCCCGGCACGGCGGAGGGGGGCAGCGGTACGCCGCTCCCGCCACGGTCAACCCTACCCTGACGTTAGAGTGGACATCGGCGGGCCCCGGCGGGTGACGTTCATGACGCGAAGGCCTGGAGCAGAGACGTGGACGGCAAGCACATGCAGATCGGCGAGGTCGCCGCGCGCACCGGGCTGTCCCTGCGCACCATCCGTCACTACGAGGAGACCGGTCTCGTCGTTCCCTCGGCCCGCTCCCGGGGCGGCTTCCGCCTCTACACCGAGACCGACGTCGCCCGCCTCATGGTCATCCGCCGCATGAAGCCCCTCGGCTTCACCCTGGACCGGATGCGCGACCTGCTGGACGCCACCGACCGGCTCGACGGCGACGGTGAGATCGGTCCGGACGAGTACGAGGCGCTCCTGGAGCGCGTGCGCGAGTACGAGCGGGCCGCGACGGAGCAAGTGGAAAAGCTGAGGGTCCAGCTCGCCCGTGCCGAGGACTTCGCCTCCACGCTCCGCGCACGGTTGCCGGCCGGGGAGTCGCCCCGCTTCTGACCGCGCTCGGCATCCGGCCGGCCCGCATGCGGGGCGACCATGGAGGAACGGGGTGCGCGGCAACAACCGAGGAGGTCACCGCGGCAACCGAATCCACACCGACCGTGAAGGTCTCTGCGGTCGAGGGCGGGCGTGCGGGATTCGGGAGGGACGTGGTGCTCCTCGACGTGTGTCCGGGGTCGGGGGTGTTCTCGCGAAGTGCGGGCGGGAACCGAGTCATGCGGTTTCGTTCACCTGCCCGACCGAGGGGTCTGGGCGGTTCCCGCCTCCTGCTTCTTCTCCTGGGCTCGGGCCTCTGCACCGAGCAGGGGCCCGGGCGCGCTGGTGGACAGGCCTTTGCCGACCGCCCAGGTGATCAGGGCGCAGGCTGCGAATGCGGCTCCCAGAACGCTGGATCCGGTCCATCCGTGGGAGGTGAGGACGGAGGTGGTGGCGGCGGCTCCGAGGGCGGAGCCGAGGGAGTAGAAGACCATGTAGGCGCCGATGACGCTGCTGGTGCGTTCCGCGTGGGCGCTGGTGAGTGTGTGCTGGTTGCTCACGTGCACGACCTGGACGGCGAAGTCGAGCAGCACGACGCCGATGACGAGGAGCCACAGGGACCAGGACAGCCGGGCGATCGCGGCCCAGGAGAGGATGAGCAGGGCCAGCGCGGAGCCCGCCATCGGCACCGCCCGTCCCGCGTCCGCCCAGCGTCCCGCGCGCGCGGCGCCCAGTGCGCCTGCCAGCCCGGCGATCCCGAACATTCCGATCTGGCCTTCGCTGAAGTGCCACGGTGCGTCCGCCAGCGGCAGCGACAGTCCGCTCCACAGCGTTCCGAAGGACGCGAAGAGGAAGAACGCGATGAAGCCGCGTGTCAGGAAGAGACGCTCGCCGAACAAGGCGCCGAGGGAGGTGAGGGCCTGGCGGTATCCTGCGGGCCGGCGGGTCCGGTCCTCCGGGGGCAGGGCGCGCGGGACGAGGGCGGCGAGTCCGAGTGCCAGCACGCCGAGCAGTACGTAGATGCTCCGCCAGCCCCACCGCTCGGCGAGCAGGCCGGTGACGATCCGGGCGCCGAGGATGCCGATCACCACGCCGGAGGTGACGATCCCGATGTTCCGCCCGCGTTCGGCGGGCGGTGAGACCGATGCCGCGTAGGCCACGGTGGTCTGTACCACGACCGCGAACATCCCGGCCAGTGCGAGTCCCGTGAAGGCCGTCCAGGCGGTCGCGGCCGTGGAGGTCAGGAGCAGGCCGACCGCGGTGATGGCGAGGTGCACGGCGATGAGCCGGCGCCTGTCGGTGACCACGTCGCCGAGGGGGACCAGCAGGACCAGGCCGACCAGGTAGCCGAACTGGCCGATCGAGACGATCCATCCCAGTCCTCCGGCCGGGACGCCGAGGCTTTCCCCCATCGGTGCCAGTACCGGTTGCGCGGCGTAGACGCCCGCCACCGCGACACCGCACACGACTGCGAGAAGCAACCGTCGCCAGGCGTCCATCGCTCTCCGATCAGAAAATTGGTAGCAGAATGAAACTTAATCGAGGCTAGGGCACAATGGTCTCGATCTGCAACTCATCCAGGAGGCGTCATGCCGCGTCCCTCCCCCGGCGCCCCGAACGACGCCTGGACCGACCCCGACTGCCCCGTCGCCCGCACGCTCGACCTCGTCGGCGACCGCTGGAGCCTCCTGGTCGTCCGGGACGCGATGGACGGGGCCCGCTCCTTCACCGAGTTCCAGCGACGCACCGGCATCGCCCGCAACATCCTCAGCGACCGGCTCCGCAAACTCGGCGCCCACGGCCTCCTCGTCCAGCGGACCGCACCCACGGGCCGCCGCCTGGAATACGCACTCACCGACAAGGGCCGCGACCTCTTCCCCGTCCTCCTCACCCTGCGCCAGTGGGGAGAACGCCACGCCTTCGATCCCGACGAGCCCCACTCCACCCTGGTCGACGAACACGGCACCCGCGTCCCCGACCTCACACCGACCGGAGCCGACGGCGCCCCCCTCACGGCCGACTCCACCCACGTGCGGAAGACCGGCAGAAGCCGATGACGCACGAGCGGAGCCGATGTCAGCGCCCCGGCCCGCGCGTGCCGAGCCGCAACCCGCGATCGAACGGTCGACGAGCAGCTCCGGTGGGCCAGACGACCTCCACCGCAATGCCGTGGGCGCGGGCACACGCCACCATGTGAGCGGTGGCGTCGTGGCCGCAGGACAGAGGACCGTCCCGGACCGCCAACAGCCTGGCGCAGCCGCGGACGAGTCGCTCGTCCGCACTGACGCGGGCGTCCCGGTCCAGCGGAGCGAAGGGCAGCACTCGTATCACCTCGGCCGGTGCCAGGAGTTCCCGCTGCGCCTCCCGCTCCTGGAGCGAGGCTCCCCCGAGGACCTCCGAGCGTTCCGGGAGGCACACCTCCAGGCTCCGTCCCGCCTCGCGCAGCAGGTCCAGACCCATCGGCCCCAGGTCCAGGGCCTGCTGGTGGAACCGCTTGAGGTCGAAGCCGGCGCCGTCGCGGCGGCGGGCCGCGTCCCGCGACTCCAGCCAGACCTTCTCCCCCGGCTTGTACGCGATGGCCCGCCCGGGACGCCCCCGGTACCGGTCGATCTCGAAGTCGACGAATCCCGCCGGACCGACTCCGCGGTGTTCGAGGAGGAAGGCGCGGCCCAGTCGCGCGGTCCACCGCTCCCCCTCGTGGAATCCGGTGTCCGCGGGGACGGGGAGCCTGAGGTGAAGGCCTATGCCGAGGAACTCGCGCACTCCCAGCCGGTGGCGGTCCCCGCCCAACGCGTCCAGTTCACGAGCCAGCGGTGCGAGTTCGTTCGTCAGGCCGCGCACCCCGACTCACCCGGTAAGGGCCGCGTGGTGACCGGGATGTCGGTCTCCTTCGACGGCTGGGTGGAACTGGACGCGCCGGCCTGGGTCTCGACAACGCCGTCGCGCGGCAACACACTAGGGGCCTCGTCGAGCAGGAGCAGCGCACCGGTCTGACCGCCGGGGTCACGGTCGGGTCCGTGCCGATCCGAGGGGATCGGCACCCGGCCAACCCTGAACAGATTCATCCCGACCGCCGTCGGCCGGCCGCGCTCCATTCTTCGGTCTCTCCTTGAACGGACCGCGTCCCGACAGCCGACCTCAGCCGGGTCCCCCGGTCGCGATCGGTCTGGACTCCGGAAAGCCGCAGATCGCGTCGGCGGCGCGGGACCGGGTGCCGACCCGGAGTCAGCGCAGTCCATCAAGGCGATCGCCCATCCACGAGGAGTGCAGAATTCTGTCAATCCTTTCCCCGGTCTGGACAGTGAGGTCCGGGGACGGGCATCCTGCATGGAGACCGGGGAGAAACAGGTAAGGATCTGACGGAAGGCCTCCATGGAGATCATCGTCAAGGGAGCAAGCGAAGAGTTCGCCGAGAAGCTCGTCGCGCTCGCCGCTCAGCACCACGCGGAGCTGTCCATCAGCACCGTCCAGCCGGGCTGGACCGTCGACCGGGCCGAGCGTTATCTCCGCTCCCTGACCGCCAGCGGGCGTCGGATGGCCCAGATGGTCATCGTCGACGGCAACGGCTACCTCGAAGCCGACAAGCTGCGCAGCGAGCTCGGCAAGCTCAACGGCCCGTCCAACTCCCTGAAACGAGCCGTTGATCGCGGCGTCCGCAAGGACTGGTGGCCGGAGGGGACCCCGGCCCCCATCACCCCCGTGTCCAACCCCGCCAACCCCTCCTGGCACCAGAACATCGCCTACCGGATGGACCAGGAACTCGTCCCCGTCTTCCGCCAGGCGCTCACCCGAACCATGGGCTTCCCGCCGGCGGACAACGACGAGGACCACGACCGGCGTCCGTAGCGTCCCGTTCCACCGACATCCCCGCCTCCGGGCGAACCGCGGATGCCGTCGCCACACCGCGACCGACACGACGGCTGTGCTTCTCGCTGGTGGGCACTGCGCCCGGTCGACTGCCGGAGCAGGCTGCACACGGCGCTGCGGGATGATCTCGCCAAAGCGCTACGACCCTTCGACCAAGGGGCACCTCGCGGTGAACGAGGAGGTGACACCTCCGTCCGGGTGGGTCCCAGCAAGCTGGGACCAGTGCAGCGTGGTTGATGCCCGGAGGTGGTTGCCCTGCACACGTGGCGCACGCCTGCCCACGTGCACGCATCGTCGTGGCGGACTGTCGGTGGTGCGGGTTCAGGAGGGCGGGAGAGCGCTGACCTCGGGGAAAACCTGCTGGTAGTGGGCCTGTACCAGTGCGCGGGAACGTGAGGGAGTCGGTGTCTGCGAGTCGTACCCGTGTGGCTTCCGGTTCACGGGGTGGCAGGCACAGAGGACGTTCTAGATGTTGACCGACCACGTTTCCGCTGGTCAGAGCCTTGCTGGCTGGGAAAAACTTATGTCTCGGGGTCAAAACACCCCCCACTGACATGCCTGTGGAGGCAAAGTGGCCCGTGAAAATTGCGACCTCTATGCGCAATCTTGCGACGCCGGAAGAACCTTGCCTCTCCAGTCATAAAGCACACGCGCAACGCGCACATGGGTCGCTTCGTTGCTATGCATGTGCGCAATCGATACTGTGCGCTTCGTCTAGGTATCGATCATCAGGAGTGTCAGGAACCCATGCCCGCATCCGCTCCCGGAGACCCACGGCGTTCTCCGCGGACAGCACCGCGCGCCCCCAGCGCCAACAGCCCCTTCGCGGTCGGCGCGCTCCGCCCGCGCGCCAACACCGTCGAACTCCCGCCGGGCCACCGGGCAGAGATCACCCAGGAACGCGTCTCTGCCCAGTTCCTCGGCAAGTACTTCGCCCAGGACAGCCTCGACTTCCTGATGTGGCTCGCCCAGTACTACTGGAACGACCTCACAGGCCTGCGAGTCGTGCTCTACCTGATGGGCAGCCAGGAAGTCGGCGGCATCGTCAAGCGCACCCAGCGCAAGATCGCCACTGATCTGAAGCTGTCCGACGAAGCGGTTTCCCGCGCCATGACCAAAGCCCGGAAGATGGGTCTCGTCCACACGGTCTCTCGCGGACGCCACCAGCTCCAGCCCACCGTGACCCTCCGCGGCGGCTACGTGACCGTCGACACCCCTGTTCGGGGAGCCGCCGCGAAGCGGACGACCGTCAGGATCGAACAGCTCAGCCTGCTCAACGAGCTGGTCCTCGACGATCAGGTCCCGGAGGCGTTCCGGGAGATGGCGATGCCCGACGCCACGCTCCCACCGCCGTCTCCCCGCCCCTCCAAGGAACCCAAGACCAGCCCCAGTACCCAGCAGCCGGAGGAGTGAGATGATCCCGGCAACCTCTGTGAGCCCCGAACCACCCGAGCTGACCTACGGCTCGCTGAACGGCTTCGCTTACCTGCCGGCCATGCCGGGCATCGCGTACCGCGTCCTGACCAAGGTCGTGGGCATCCAGGAGCCCGGCGGACGCTGCATCATCACCGAGAACGAGCTCGCCGAGATGCTCAACGTCCATCGGTCGCTGGTCGGACGCGGGTTCCAGTGCCTCGGTTACGCCCGACTCGTCTTCCGGCAGGCCAAGGGCGTCTACCGCCTCAATCCCATGATCAGCGGCTACCGCACCGTCGCCGACCAGCTCGCGGCCATCAACGAGATGGACCCCGAAGACCGGCTCGACATCGACGACTACCAAGAACGCTACGACCAGGCCGTCGCCGAGGCGGAGGAAGAACGCCGCCGCCGTGCCGCCGCCCGCAAGAAGTCCCAGGACACGGCCCCGGCGGAATCTGCCGAGACCGACTCCGTCGAGGACCCCGCGGTCCTCGACTTCGCCGCAGCCAGAAGGACACGGCGCAGGAGCGGCAAGAAGTAACACGGAAAACATTGAGGCCCCTGCCTGAGCAGGGGCCTCAATGCGTCTAGATATCGCCGTCAGAATACTGCCTCCCCCGCGATAGCACCATCTCGATCTTCGACCATCCGTGTCCGAACGACCCGCCTGGGGGAAACCCGGCCATGGACGTGTCCCGGTTCGTACGTGCCCCGGCATGATCCCGGTCGGCCCGCTTGGTCTCTGCCCGGCTGACCCGGCTCGCGCTTCGCCGGACCCGATCCACAACACCCCCGGGCCGCGTGCGACACCGCGTCGACCACCGTCGTCGCAGTCACCGCCCGGACGAGGTGGAGACTTCCACGGGCCTCACCGAGCACGGCTGAGCACTTCACTTGGCGGGTCGGGCGTTTCGGTTGGCGGCCATGGTGGGGAGGGGGCGCCAGTTGGCGGGGACATTGCGCATGATCCCGGGTGTCGTCGTCCCGCGTCGTGAAGGCGACACGCACCTGGCCGGGTGTCTCGTGCACCTCGAAACCGGCGCGGCCGTGTTCGCCGGGGAAGACACGGCCTCCGGCCCAGACGTTGAGCCGCAGGTGCCGTGAAACGGACGGCGCGCTGATCGCGAGCCGGCTCGCGATCTCACCTGCCGCGAGCTCGCCGCCTCTGAGGTCTTCAAGGATCTGGCGCCCCGTGGGATCAGCGAGGGCGCGGAAGGCCCCCGCCTCGTCCTGAGCTTCTGTCATGTCGGGTATTCAGCAGACGAGCTGAATACCCGACAATGGGTCCGGCGATCCCTGCCGGCATCGCCGCGGCCCCTACAGGTCGAACTCCAGGTGCTCGACGTTCGTGAAGCGGACCTCCTCCAGGCTGCCCGCGCGGCGGCCGCCGTCCTGGAAGTACACCTCCCTGATCCCTTCGGCGGTGATCTCCTGGAGGCGCTGGTCGCCGGCGCCGGAGGCCTGGGCGTCGAAGAGGCGGGCGGCGTAGTGGGGCGGCAGTGCCACGGTCAGGTGGCGGATGCGGTCCTCGTCCGTCGTGCCGATCGGGGCGGTGTAGCCCATGCGGGCACGGGTGTCGATGACGATGCCGCCGGTCGTGGCCGCCTTCTGCCGGGCCCTGGCCCGGACCTGGGGCTGCCACCGCTTCTTCACCTCGCGCTCCAGGCGCGCGGCGAGGTCCGGGCGGGGCTTCTTGATCTGGCCCTTCACGTACCGCTCCACGGTGCGCTGGGAGACCCGCAGCAGCTGGGCGACCGCCTTGGTGCCGCCCATGCGCTTGACCAGGTAGCGCATCTGCGCGCCCGCGGTCTTGGGCACCGGGCGGGTGAACGCCTTCTCCACCGCCGCGTCCAGGCCGTCCCCGAACAGGCTCATCGCCCTCTCCTACTCTCCGTTGTCGGCATCGGTGACGGCGCCGTCCTTGATGTACCGGGCGAGGTTGAGGTCCGGGGCGTCGAACCGCTCGCGGACCTCCTCGCCCCACAGAACGGTCTGGGTGCCCTCGTGCTTCACCAGGCCGGGGTTGATGCCGAGCTTGAAGCCGCCGGGCAGCGGCTTGCCCTGACGGTAGGGCAGGAAGTCGAGCGGCGACTCGCCGTCGGCCGCGTACACGACGCAGTCGGACAGGATCGCGATCGGGTACTGCCCGGTGAACGACGCGTGCTTGACGATCTTGCGGTGCAGGTTGATCCGGGTGCGGGAGATGACGGCCGCGCGGATGTCCGGCCGCCACGTCGGGCGGGACAGGGCGCGCCACGGCTCGCCCGGCCGCCAGCCCTCGCCCCGCGGGCGCTCGCGCAGCTTGCCCAGGCCGCCCTTGACCGTCGCCTTGATCGCCGAGGCGACGACGGCCAGTTCCGGATCGCGGCCGCGGTAGCCGTCCATCGCGGCGAGGAAGTCCTCCGGCGACAGGTCGGCACCGACGCCGAGGTCGGCCATCGTCGCGAGGTGGGCGTCGCGCAGCCGGTTGTACCAGCCGTCCAGGTACCGGCCGTTCTCGTACCGGACGTACGCCTCCAGCGGGGCCACGTCGTACCCGAGCTCCACCGCGTACGCGACGGTCGGCGTCGCGTACCAGGCCGGTCCCTCCGGGCGGTCGCCCTTCGGCGTGAACGGGCTGGGCAGCAGGCCGCCGTCCAGCTCCACCCACCTGTCCCTGGCGACCTTCACGTGCGACAGGTCGACGTGGGAGAGGTCGACCAGCCAGCTTCCCGGCAGCTTCGGGTCGAACACGGGGTTCTTGACGTGGGTGGGTGCTCCGAGGCCGACGACCAGGCCGTTGGCTCCGGCCGCGAAGGCCATGTTGACGTCGATGCCGACCAGGTGGCGCAGGGTGCACTCGGCGTCCGTCATCGGCCGCGCCCAGTCGTACGCCTCCTCGAAGAGCTTCTCCGCCGGGCCGCGCACGTGGAAGCGCGGGAGGTCCCTGAGGAGCGGGTGCCCGTCCGGGGCCTCGCAGGGCGCGCAGTCCACCGGGTCCTTGCCCAGGGAGGTGGGGTTGTGTTCGGAGTGCCGCTTGCCGTCGGCGTCGGGCTCCGAGGCGCGGGTCGGCGGGTGCAGGGCGGTCATCAGCTCCAGGCCGGTCACCGCGGTCGAACCGCGCGGCGTCATCACACGGGAGGCGTACACGCCCAGGACGCGGGCGAGCTCCGCCGGCGGGAGCTGTCCGACCCTCCCCCAGTGCCGGGTGTCGAGGGCGTGCCAGGACGGGATGCAGAGCTGTACGCAGGCCCGCTCCGAGCCGGTGGCCGGGCGGTAGATCCGTGCCCACGGCCCGAAGCCGCGTTTCGTCAGCTTCCACTCCGCGCGGGCCAGCTGCTTGACGACCTTGTGGCTCTCGGGGATCCGGCCGGCGAGCCGCTCCTCCTCGGTGAGGGCGACGGGGAGGCCGTAGCGCTTCAGCGCGGCCTCGGTGAGGACGAGGAGCGGATCGGCGTCCTTGCCCGGTCCGGACAGCTTGGGCTGGCCGAGCCGGCCCTCGCGCAGCGTCCACTCCACCAGTGAGGGGAGCGTCTTGGCCGGCACCTCCAAGAGGAGGCCGCCCGGGCAGTACGCCAGTGCCTGGCCGGTCTCGTCGACGTCGACGACGGCGAGCGGACCGTTCGCGAACCGCGCGTCGGTCCTGTCGGGTGTGCCGGGGGTGCGGGGCGCGGGGGTGTCGGTCGGGGGTGTCCTCCGGGGGGCCGGAGGAGGGTCGGTGAGGGCGGGGCCGGGTCGGGGCTGCGTTTCCCGGGTTGCGGGCATGGGGGTCGCCTCCGCCTCCGGGGCCGGCTCCGGAGTTTCCGTGGAGGGGGCGGCGGCCTCGGTGTCCGTGTCGGTGTCGGCGGGGTAGAGCTTCGCGAGGCCGTCGAGGAGGCGTGCGTACGCGTCGCGCTCCGGCGGGCGCGGTTCGGTCCTGCCGGACTCCCAGGCGCTGACCGTGGCCCGGCGTACCTGGAGTGCGCTCGCCACCTCGTCGATCGTCAGACCGTGCGCGCTGCGCAGGCGCTTGCGCTCCGCCGGCGGCGGGAGCGGGGCGCGGGACGCGAGCAGGGCGTCGACCGCGTCGAACAACTCGGACATGGAACACCTCCGGGCCGACACCCTACCTGGTGAAACGTACATATCGCGTACGTTCGGCGTACGAAACGCGTGCATGGGGGGAGCGGGTGTGTTCTGTGGGACGCCGGAGTCATCACGGCGTGATAGGTCGAGGAGGGGTCGGAGCGGGCGGAGGGTTATCACGGCGTGATAGGTCGGTCGGCGTGGAGGCGGGCGGGGACCGTGGCTCGTGACGGGTCGGCCGGTGTCGAGGTGGCTGAGGGGTTATCACGGCGTGATAGGTCGGAGGCGGTCCGAACGGGGTGAGGGGTTATCACGGCGTGATAACCCGAGAGGAGTTCGTAACCTTTCTAACGCGTCAATGGCGGAAGTTGATCTCAGTCGTTAGTAGGGTGACGTCCATGACGTCACTCGAAACGGGCGGCGACCGGGAGAAGGTCGTCACCAAGCTCACCAGCACCCTCCGGCAGGACCTCAAGGTCCGGGCCGCTCTCCACGGTCTCGACATGCAGAACGCCGTCGAGGCCGGGATCACCGCCTGGCGCGGTCTGGGGTCGAACCTGGCCGCCGTCGACACCGCCGGCGCGGAGACCTACTCGACCTTCCTTCCCACCGGACTGTGGGACGGCTTCCGCGACGACTGCAAGAACCGGGGGGTCTCCCTCACCCAGGGCATCGCCCAGGCCGTCGCCCTCTGGCTCGACAACAACCCCGCGCCCGAGGCGAAGCGGCCCGCGATGGTCCGGCGCATCATCGTCTGCAACCAGAAGGGCGGTGTGGGCAAGACCGCCATCACCGCCGGTCTCGGCGAGGCCCTCGCCGAGAACTCGGCCGAACTCGTCCCCGTCCGGGTCTCCAGGCACTTCGCCGCACTGCTCGGAGACGGCGACCGCCCCGAGGACCCCCTTGCCCTGGAGGACCTTCCCGGGCTCGGGCAGCGTGTTCTCCTCGTCGACTTCGACCCGCAGGGGCACCTCACCAAGCAGCTCGGTCACGAACTGCTGCCCATGGGCGGGGACTCCCTGACCAACCACATGGCGGGCGAGGGCAAGGGCGAACTGGCCGACTTGGTCGTCTCCGTCGAGGAGGACCGCTTCGGCAACCGGCTGGACCTCCTGCCCGCCTGCACCGACGCCTTCCTCCTCGACGTCCGCCTCGCCTCCGTACGCGCCCGCGAGGCCGCCCTCGAACGTGCCCTGCGGGCCGTCGAGGCCGAGTACGACGTCATCGTCGTCGACTGCCCGCCGAGCCTCGGCCTCAGCATGGACGCCGCGTCGTACTACGGACGCCGCCGCGACAACGAGGAGACGGGCAACTCCGGCGTCCTCATCATCGTCCAGGCAGAGGACAGCAGCGCCGACGCCTACGGCCTGCTGACCGCGCAGATCGAGGACATGCGCGGCGACCTCGCCCTCGACATCGACTACCTCGGTCTCGTCGTCAACCACTACGACGCCCGCCGCGGATACATCGCGACGTCCTCCCTCCAGTCCTGGATGGACATAAAGGATCCGCGCGTCGTCGGCGTCATCGGTGACCTCAAGGAGCAGAAGGAGGCCGTCCGCGCCAAGCGGCCCCTCCTCGCCTACGCACCCCGGTGCGAGCAGTCCGTCGCGCTCCGCGCCCTCGCCCGGGAGATCAGCAAGTGAGCAAGGCCAAGAACCTCGGGGCCGGGTCCTCCTTCGCGCAGGCCCGCCCCATCAGTGCCCGCCGGGCCGCGATCGGTGCGGCCACGGCCGCGCCCACCGAGGGCGTTCCCGACCCCACGGAGCTTCCGCTCGGCCTCATCAGCCAGAACCCCGACAACCCGCGCGAGGAGCTCCGCGATCTCGAAGGGCTGGCCGACAGCATCCGCGAGATCGGTCTCGTCAACTCCATCACCGTCGCCACCGTCGACTCCTATCTGGCCGAGCGGCCCGAGCGGGCCGAGGACGTGGACGAGGGGGCGCGGTACATCGTCGTCGACGGCCACCGCCGGCTCGAAGCGGCACGGCTCGCCGGTGCCACCGTGATCCGGGTCAGCGTCAACAACCACCTCGTCGCCACCGACGAGGCCCTGCTCGAAGCCGCGTTCGTGGCCAACGTCCACCGCGACGACATGAACCCGATCGAGCAGGCCCACGCGCTGAAGAAGCTCGTGGAGTTCTACGGCTCGCAGAACAAGGCCGCGAAGCGCCTCGGGATCGGTCAGTCGACCATCTCCTCCAAGCTGTCGATCCTCGACCTGGACCACGGCCTCCAGGCGGATCTCGTCGAGGGGCGCCGGACGATCGAACACGTCCGCAACCTGTCCAAGCTCCCGCCCGAGCAACAGCGTGCGAAGGCCGACGCCCGGGCGGAGGCGGCGGAGCAGCGGTCCGCAGCCAAGCGCGACCTATCACGCCGTGATAACCCGCCGGTCGTTCACGAGGCGCCGGTCCCGGGCGAGGCCGGAGTCACGGACGGGAGCGCCTCGGGCGGGAGCACCCCGGGGGAGGGCGTTCCGGGGGAGGGCGTCCCGGGAGGAGGCATCTCGGGCGGGGAAGGCGTCGGAGGAGGAGTCGGCGACCTATCACGCCGTGATAACCCGGGGGGTGACGGTCACGGATCCCTTGGGGACGAGGTGCCCGCGCCCAGGAGTGCGAAGGCGGCCCCTTCGGTGGCCCAGGGCCCCGCACCGGTCCGTGTCGCCGAGCCGCTCTCGGTG
Source organism: Streptomyces sp. NPDC092045 (assembly GCF_044756005.1). Lineage (NCBI taxonomy): Bacteria > Bacillati > Actinomycetota > Actinomycetes > Kitasatosporales > Streptomycetaceae > Streptomyces > Streptomyces sp. NPDC092045. Next base: position 30,477 of record NZ_JBIVSC010000026.1, read on the forward strand.
GACGGGGGAACGGCCGCCGTGGAGGCGCCGGTGGGGGAGCGGTCCGGGGCGTCGTGGAGCACGGCCGCTCCGGCGACCCCGGCCGTTCCCGAGGTGCCGCTGCACGACGGCGTCGCCCTGATGGACCTGGCCTTCGACCGCCTCGACCCCGGGCAGCGCAGCGCGTTCATCCAGCACTACTTCAAGCGCAGTACGGGGGTGGGGGCCGTCATCGCGGACATGCGGGGGGACCTCGCCGTGCAGGACCGGAACTCGCTGGCGGCCATCCTGGAGCAGGTGGCCTCGGGTCTCCGCGAAGGCACGTAGAGCGGGACCGCCGAACCGGCGATGCCTTCGTTCCCCGGTGGGGGAGGGGCATCGCCGGCGTCGGTCCGGGCGGGGCGTACCCGTCCTTACGTGAGCAGGCGGGGGACGTCGGTGCCCTTGGAGCGCTGGGTCTTGCTGCCCTTGGTGCCGGGCGCGAGCGTGCGGGGGTCGACCGCTTCGGCCGGTGCCCCCGTCGCGTACAGGCCCTCGGGGTCGTTGTCCCGGTCGTGGGGGAGCAGCCAGAAGACGCGGCGGCGGAACGTCCCCGAGGAGCGGGAGGCCTTGGCCTGCGGGCTGAGCTGGGCGTAGCCGATCATCCGCCCGTCGCGGTGGTAGGCGGGCCTGCCCCGCCGGGTCGGGAGGCGGTCCAGGCTCTGCCGGACGTAGTCGAGGTCCTCGACGTTCTCGAGCCAGACGAGCTCGGATTCGTCGCGGATCTCCTCGTCGGTGATGAGGGAGCTCATGTGGTCTCCTCGTCCGCGAGCACCGCCATGCCGATGCCTGGGTAGTACTTGCGGGAGTTGGACAGGATCATTTCCTTGGGCGAGGCCAGTCCGACGAGCTCCCGGGCCCGTGCGGCGAAGGCCCGGGAGGAGATGGCGGGCGCGCCCTCATTGTGGCACCAGCTCCGATAGGCGGCGTACAGGCTCGCCTGTTCCGCCCGGTGGCCCGGGTCGAGCAGGCAGCACTCCTCGAAGAAGCGGCCGGTGTGGTCCTCCGTCTCGGCGTACGCGGTGGTGGCGACGCGGACGCGCTCGGGGCCGGTGAGGTCCCGGTCTCCGGCGAGGTAGCGGCGGGAGCCGTCGATGAGCCAGTTGAGGATCCCGGGGCCCTCCTCGGTGACGAGCAGATCGGCCAGGTTGTCGATCTTCCGGTCGTCGGAGACGACCCTCTCGAAGGGGAGCAGGCGGATGCGGCGCCAGAAGGCGAAGCCGCCGGTGTTGACCTCGGGGCGGTGGTTGCCCAGGAGCCAGAGCTTGTGGGTCGGCTCGAAGCTGAAGAAGTCCTGGCGCATCCGGCGGGCCTTGATGCGGTCGCCGCCCGTCAGGAGTTTGACCCGGGCCTCGTCGAAGCGGTCGCCGGGCTTCACCTCGCTGCACACGATGACGCGCCGCCCGTGCAGTTCGGCCAGGTCCGTGGGATGGCCCTCGTACGGACGGGCCATCAGGAAGCCGGGCGGCGCCGCGTCGGCGTAGTCGCCCAGGAGCTTCAGGAGCACATCCAGCAGAACCGATTTTCCGTTCTTGCCGGAGCCGAAGAGGAACGGCATCACCTGTCCGCCCACGTCGCCGGTGATCGAGTACCCGAGGAGCACCTGGAGGAAGTCGATCATCTCCGCGCCCTCGGCGCCCTCGCCGAAGGTGTCGGTGAGGAACCGGAGCCAGCGCGGGGTGGGCATCGTCCGGGGGCTGACCGAGGTGGAACGGGAGTGGAAGTCCTTGTCCGAGGCGGCCGGCCGGACCGCGCCGGTGCGCAGGTCCACGATCCCCGCCGGGGTGCACAGGGCGTAGGGGTCGGCGTCCAGGGAGGCGGCGTTGAGGACCATGCCCGGGGCCGACTTCGCCTGCGCCAGCATCGCGTTCATGCCGCCGGTGCTCAGGGCGCGGCGGCGGTGCTGGCGCATGGCCGTGTCCGTGTGCACGCCCCGCGGGTCGGTGACGGCGATGTTCTCCGCCAGGTCGCCGGCGGCCCACAGGACGGTGTCGTCCTCGTCGATCTGCCAGCGGGTGGTGTCCCACCGGTACCAGCCCAGGCCGGGCACGTGGCGGTAGTCGTGGGAGTAGAGCCGGGCGAAGAGCTTGGCGTTGCCGCGGTCGCTGAGGGTGTCGGGCAGCAGGCCCGCCGCACTGGCGTGCTCCCCGGGCGCACCGGACGTCCCGGGGGGCGCCTGCTGGGGAGGGGTGTCGGAGAAGTGGGCCAGGATCTGCGCGGCCACCGCCTGGGCGTCGAAAAGTTTGTCGTCGGGACCGACAGTCATACGTTCCCCCTGGAGCCCCTCGGGCGTTGGTGTCCGATGCGTGGGGAACAGTCGTGGGCGACTGATCCCGCCGGAGGGGGAACGGATCCGGACCGGGGCGCGCGTGAAGAGGGAACCCGCTGATCCGGTTCGGTTCCCCGCCGGCCCGGGGCCGGACAGCCTCCGGGAGAGAACCGACCGTGCCAGGGCTGCCTTAAGTCGCTGCGCGGAAAACGCAGTTCACCGGCCATGTTCTTCCCCCACCAGCGACCGAAGCGACTCATCTATGACATGAACAGTACCGAAGGCGGATCACGCCGTCCGGGATCCTACAGAAAAAAACCGTCCGGTCTGTCAGAATCAAGTTCGAGCCAATCATTGCCACCCCGGTCGACGCAACCCGCTGAGGGAGGGGCTTGCAGCGACCCAAGAGACCCAGGCCCGTACGTCCGGCCCGAAGCGGCCCCGAGGAGAGGCCCGGCGCGGGGCGGGGACGGGGGAGCGACCGTGGGCCAGCGACCGTGGGCGAGCGACCGGAATTCTTCGGGCAGCTCCTGCGGTGGGAGAGAAAAGCCCAGGTCAGAGGCTTGATCTCGACTGCTCGGCGACTCAAGCGACCGAACCTTCGGGTATATGAGGGTTCCCTGTGTGCGTGTGCGCGTCATATATAGGGAGACTCAGTCGCTTCAGTCGCTCTCCGGTGGCCTCTTCCCCTCTGACCTGTGGTTTTCTTGGCGACCCGAGTCGTACGACGGAGAGGCCCGGGTCGCTTGACCCCGTCCCCGGTAGCTGGTTCCCTCTCAGGACATGAGCGAGGAGGCGTTTTTCCCGAGGAGTTCACCCGCTCCACGGGTGTTCGGAACGTCCTGTGCACGACGTCCGGTCGCTTCGGTCGCTGCCAGGAGGCGGCGTGCCCGCTGAACTGGGCTTTTCCCGCAGTGACTCAGGAGCCGCGGCTCCGGCGCCCGTGCCGCCCGCTCCTTCGGTCACTGCGCGGTGGTGCGCCCGGCAGGGCTGGCCGGTCCTGCCGCTGGCCCCCGGCCGCAAGACGCCCGCGGCCAACTGCGAGGCCTGCCGCGAGCCGGGCCACCGCTACGACGACTGCCCCTGCCCCGAGGCCGGCCGCTGGTGCCACGGCTTCCGGGCCGCGACCCTCGACGCCGCGCGCATCGACCGCTGGTGGGGCTCCGACGCGCGCTTCGGCGTCGGCGTCGCCTGTGGTCCCGCGGGCCTCGTCGTGATCGACGTCGACGCGCATCCGGACCGTGAACCGCCGCCCCGGGACCGCCTGCTGCCGGGCGTCGGGATCGACGGGCGGGTCGACGTGGCCGGCATCGCCACCGGGTTCCACACCCTCGCGGTGCTCGCCGCGCTCCGGGGCCGTCCCAGCCCGGCGGAGGACGCGACGACCCTGCGCGTACGGACGCCCTCGGGCGGGATGCACATCTGGTACCGGGTCACCGACGGGCGCCGCTGGCAGTGTTCGACCGGCTCGACGGGAGGCCGCGCCCTGGCCTGGCAGGTCGACGTACGGGCCCACGGCGGCTACATCATCGTCCCGGGCACCACCACGACCGCGGGCACCTACACGGCGCTCGGGGAGGCCCGCAGGCCCGCGCCGCTGCCCGGGTGGCTGGCCGCCGAGCTCGAACGCACCGGTCACGTTCCCGCCGAACGGACCGTCCCCGTACGGCAGGTCGTACCGCCCCGGGCCCGACAGGCCGTCGTCGCGGCGGGCGGCGGGCACGACCGGGCCGGGCGGGTCCTCGCGGGAGTCCTCGCCGAGGTCGCCGCCTGCGGCGCGGTCGCCGAGGGAGCGGGCTTCACCGACCGACTGAACCGGGCCGCCTACACCGCCGGGGGCCTGGTCGCCGCCGGCCACCTGCCCTCCGAGGAGGCGTACGAGGCGCTCCGCCGGACCGCCGAAGCGGCCCGCCCCGGCCAGGAGGCGAGGATCGACCGGATCGTCAGGGGCGGCCTGGCGGCGGGTGCCGCGCGACCGCTGCACCCGCGTGCTCGCCCGTGACGCGAGCGGGGGAGCGGGAGAGGGACCCGCGTTGCAAAGGGAACCGCCCGCCCGGTATATTTTTGATCGCCACGAAGGCCGGGCGGGGGCGTCTGTCTTCGGGGGTGCGTTTCCGTGCCGTGTCGGCCCGTCAGCCGACCGTGGCGTCCGCGGCGGTCGTCCGGAGGCGCATCTCGGCCGCGATCGTCTCGCCGCGGCCCTCCGTGAGGTCGACGGAGGCCAGGACCGAGGAGACGGCCACGCTGGGCAGCACGTACCGCAGCAGGCTGGAGGCCCGGGACAGCAGGTCCTGGTAGTCGCACACGGCCTGGGACATGGCCTGGACCCCGGCGAAGGAGCCCACCAGGACGTCGGCGGCTTCGGAGGGCACGACGTGGGGGAGCAGCTCGCCCTTGATCCGGGCCTCGTCGAGGAGGGCGCCGACGACCTCGGCCCAGTACGCGAACGGGCCGCTGCGGTCGAGGCCGTGGGCCTGCTGGTCGAGCGAGAGCCGTACGCCGGCCCGGACCATCGGCTCGGTCTGCAGCCGGTAGGCGTGCAGCATCACGGTGTCCGCGAGCTCCTGGATCTTGTAGTTCCGGGACGGGACGGGAACCAGCTGGTCCTGCTCGTGGATGACCCCCTGGGCGAGGTCCTCCTTCGAGGGGAAATGGAAGTACAAGGCCCCCTTGGTCACTCCGGCGGTGTTGAGGATCTCGCTGATCGTCGCCATCTGGTAGCCACGTTCCTCGAAGACCTTGGCCGCTGCCGAGAGGATCGTCTGTCGTGTACGGACTGACCGGTCCTGCTTGACCACTTTCGCCTCTTTCTTGCGGTGAACCCTAGGGCGCCATAAAAAAACCGCCCAGTATGTATCTTACATCGAGCGGTGCTCGGCGCAGCTCTCCGAACCCGATTTGATCAACACGTGAACAATCGGGAACGCGGCGCGAGGGGGAGGCGGAAGCGCGGGAGGGAGATCGGCGGCGGGGGCCGCCGCGGTGGTGCGGGCCGGTCTCCTCGGGGCCGGGGCGTGCGCCCCGGGGAGACCGGCCCGGTGTGTCGCCGTGCGGTGCGGGGGCCGTGCCGGACTACTCGGGGCGGGGCGCGGCCGCGGTCACGGTGGTGCTGAAGACGGGCTCGCCCTCCTGGTGGCCGGTCACCAGGACGGAGTCCCCGGCGCTCGTGCCGGGCAGCCGGCGGGCCGTGATGAGGCAGGGCGCGTCCAGCTCCGCGTACCGGGTGAACGTGCTGGTCAGACCGAGGGCGAGAGCCGGGCGGTCCAGGGTCGCGACCGTGGCCTGGCGAGCCGCTTCGAGCAGCATCATGCCGGGTACGTGGTCGACGGGGTGGTCGAAGAGGATGGGGTGGCGGGTGTCCACGCGCAGCTGCCAGCTGTTCTGCTCGCCGGTGGGCGACAGGACGACGTCCGTGGGCGAGATGCGCCCGACGGTCTGCGGGGCCGTGGGGGCGGTGAGGGGGATCCGCGGCCGTCCGGGGGCCAGCCGCTCCGCGCGCATGCGCGTGTAGACCTTGGACGGCACACAGGTGAAGTCGGCGGAGCCGGTCGCCGCGATCCGGCCGTTGCGGCGGACCACCGCGTCGTAGCGGAACCCGGCGACGGAACGGCCGCGGCGCCTGACGTCGGAGCAGGTGATCTCGATGTCGAGCGAGGCCGGGGCGTCGTCGACCAGCAGGCCGTCCGGGCACACCGCGAAGTCGAGCGACCACATGAGGAAGCTGTGGCCGAGCGGGACGCCGTACTCGGCGTGGGCCAGGAGGCAGCCGGCCTGGCGGATGGTCTCGGCGGATATGAGCGGGTCGTGGTGACCGTCCACCGCGGTGAAGAAGCTGTGGCCGCGGGGCCACTGGGCGGAGACGACGAAGCGGTCGTCGCCCGTGCGCTTCCAGTCGGTGAGCATCACCTCGGCGACGCTCGCGCGGTGGACGAACTCCTTGGGCACCGTCGTGGTGAGCGACGGGTAGCGCAGGGCGGCCGTCCAGGCCGTCGCGTGGTTCTCGGGGCAAGTTGTGTCGGCCGGGCGGAAGGTGCTGGTGGACATGGTTCCCCCTGAGGTGTGTTTGGCTCGAACGTGTGTGACGTCCCCTCAGGCAGCGAAGATACAGACCAACCGGTTTATTTTCTACGGGGTCGTCACACTCCCTTCGCGAATGCACCCGAGTTTCCCTACCGGACACCTCGGCAACGTGTTTGACATGCGGAAATGTGCCTGTGGCAACTGCCTACAGGAGGGAACGAGGCGCGCTCTCCCGGTGTGCATACCGCCTTTTCCGGACGCCGGGCCGGGACGGCCGCAAGGGTCCTCCAGGGTGTTCCGAGCGGTCTTCCAGCGATCCTCGGGCGGTGCGGCAGAGGCCCCGGCGGCCGGTTGCCGACGGGGCCCGCGACCTGTGGAGAGGGGCGCGCAGGGGGCCCGTCGGCAGAGGTCGAGCGCGGTTGCAGGGGAGGCGCACAAGGCCGTTGACCTGCGGCTCCACGCGCGCTCCAGGGGCCGGTGCCAGGGTCGGGCCCACCCGCTCGCGGACGAGGAGACGGCATGAGCGCCCTCATCGCAGACGACGAGATCGCCCACGAGGCGGGCCTCGTCTGGCTGGAGGACACCGGCCGGCTCGACTACGTCCGGCAGAGCCTGGACCGCCTCCCGACCCGGTGCGGCAGGCCCGCCTACCACCGTGACGGACGGATGGTCGGGTACGCCCTGCTGGGGCCGGAGGCCAAGCCCTCGCGGCCCTCGGGCACCTTCAGGCGGCGGGTGTTCTGGCTGCTGCCGCACGACCGGGACACCGCCCCCGACGGGCCGTACGCCACGGGCTCGCCCGCCGAGGCCGTGGACGTCCGGACCCTGGCGCCGGGCGACAGGGGGCGCAGGACGGAGCGCTCGCGGGGCGCTTCCGGACCCGCCCCGGAAGGCCCGTGACGGCGTGACGGCGGCCGGATCGTGACGGTGTGACGGCGGCGGGTCCGGACGTCGCACCGGGAGATCCGGCCTTTTTCTGATGGAGCGTCATTGACCGGTCCGCCGCGGGGAAGGTGCCTTCACCGCGGCCGCTCCGACTGCCTCCGGAGGCCCGACGCGGGACGTCGCGCGCCCTCTTCTGCCTGGTTGCGCGCTACCGCGCGATAGAAACCGCGCGAGCGGTTTGTTAGAGTGGCGCGGGGCCCACCGGGGAAGGGCCGGGTCGTGGCGGTGAAGGTGCCCGAGCGACACCGGCCCGCCTCCTCCGCGGAGCCCCGGAGCAAGCACGTCCTTCCGGCCCGCCCCTCGGCGGGTGCGGCCCCTCTGCAACGACGGAGCAGTCGATGGTCAAACAGGAGCGCGCGGCGCGCACGCGCGAAACCCTGATCCGGTCCGCGGCCGAGGTGTTCGACCGGGAGGGCTTCTCCGCGGCATCGCTCTCGGTGATCAGCTCACGGGCCGGGGTCAGCAACGGGGCGCTGCACTTCCACTTCGAGAACAAGGCGGCCCTCGCCGACGTCGTCGAGGCGGAGGCGCTGATAAGGCTGCGGGCCGTCAGCGACGCCGACCCTCCGCCCCGGGCGGGCCGCGTGCAGCTCCTGGTCGACGCCACCCAGGGGCTCACCGCCGCGCTGCGCCGCGACGTGGTGCTGCGGGCAGGCTTCTCGCTGAGCGGCGAGCCGGTCCGCACGATCCGCGTCGACCTGCGGGAACACTGGCGGCGCTGGGTCGAGGAGGCGGTGAAGCACGCCGAGTCGGAGGGCGAGCTGCGCCCCGAGGTGGCGGCGCAGGACGTGGTGACCGCCGTGGTGGCCGCGACCGTGGGCTTCGAGGTGCTGGGCGTACGGGACGCGGAGTGGCTCTCGACGGCCACGGTCGGCCGGTTCTGGCGGCTGCTGCTGCCGACGCTCGTGCCGCAGGCCGCCCTGACCGGCATCAAGGCGGAGGGGTCCCGGTCCCGGTAGGACCCCGCCAGTCTGTTTCGCCCTGTCCGGAGCCGGCTTCCGGGATCGGACAGGGCGCGCCGAGCGGGTGCGGTGGATCGATGAACCCGCAGGTCAGGGGTGCTCCTTGAGGGGGCTTCGGATCTTCTTTCCAGTTAAAACAGCGCGGTCGGTTTCGTATTGACAAACCGCGTGTCCTGTTTTTTACTGAGCCAGGCTTCATCTGCGGACAGGGGAGTACGCGTGGACATCGAAGTACTGGGCGCACTGGCGGTGCGGGAGCAAGGGATCTCCATCACGCCGACGGCCCCCAAACCACGGCAGGTACTGGCGCTGCTGGCGCTCCATGCCGACCAGGTCGTCCCGGTGTCGGCGCTGATCGAGGAGCTGTGGGCGGGCGCACCGCCGCGCAGCGCCCGCACCACGCTGCAGACCTACGTGCTGCAGCTGCGGGCCCTCATCGCGACCGCCCTGGAACGGACCGCGTCCGACGGCGAGGAGAACCCCGCCGGGCGGCGCACCGCCAAGGACGTGCTCGTGACGCTGCCGGGCGGCTACCTGCTCGACAGCGGCGGCGGCACCACCGACGTCCGCGAGTTCGACCGGCTCGCCGGCATGGGCTACCGGGCGATGGACTCGGGCGACTTCCCGGGCGCGGCCCGGCTGCTGCGCGAGGCGCTGTCGCTGTGGTCCGGTCCCGCCTTCTCCGACGTGCAGGGCGGGGTGCAGCTCGACATGGAGGCCCGGCGCCTGGAGGAGACCCGGCTCTGCGCGCTCGACCAGCGCATCGACGCCGACCTCCGGCTCGGCCGCCACCGCGAGCTGCTCGCCGAACTCACCGTCCTGGCCAGCCGCTACCGCACCCACGAGAACCTGCACGGGCAGTTCATGCTCGCCCTGCACCGCTCCGGGCGCCGCGGCGAGGCCCTCGACGTCTACCAGCGGCTGCGCGGCACCCTCGTGCGCGAACTGGGCCTGGAGCCCTCCGCCGCCCTGCGCCGGCTCCAGCGCGCGATCCTCATGGCCGGTCCCGAGAGCGTCGTCGAGGCGGTCGAGAACGCCGACGACCGGCTCGTCCGCGTGGGCTGAGCCGGGCCGTGCGCACACCTCGCGCACGCGACCGGCCGCGCCGCCGACCTCCTGGAGAAGGCACCGATGACCAGTGACCGAACCGTTCCTCCCGGCGACCTCCTGACGGACGTCCTCACCGTCCTCGCCGACGTGCTGCGCGTGCGGCCGGAGAGGATCGACCCGGAACAGACGTTCCAGTCCCTCGGCTTCGACTCGCTCCTGACCGTCGAGTTCGTCGCCGTCCTCAACGCGCGGTACGGGCTCCAGATCCTGCCCACGGAGCTCTACGACCACCCGTCGCCCGCGGCCTTCGTCCGCCGGCTCGCCCGGGAGGAGGGGCTGACCGAGGGGACGGTGACCGCTTCCGGAGCGGGGCCCGCGCCCGGAGAAGGGACGGCCGCCCGAGCCGGGTCCGCCTCCGCGACGGTACGGGCCGGCACGCCGTACGCCTCCGACCCGCACACCGCCCCGTACGGGGAACTCCGCCCGGAGTCCGCAAGCCGCGTCCCCGCCGACGGCGGCGCGATCCTCGACGTCCTGCGCGAGCGGCTGGCGGCGATCCTGGGCTGCGACGCCCGGCAGATCGACCCCTCCGCGTCCTTCCCGCTCCTCGGCGTGGACTCGATCATCGGCACCGAGCTCGTCACCGTCCTCAACCGCACCTACGGGCTGCGGGAGCGGGCCGCCGCGCTCCACGACCACCCGAACCTCGCGGCACTGGCCGCCCACATCGCCGTCCGCACCGGGGCCGCGCCCGCGCCCGCCCCGGCCGCGCCCGCCGTCGGGGCGGCGGCGCACGGCACCGAACTCGACGTGCTGCTCGACGCGGTGCGCGACGACAGGCTCACCGTGGACGAGGCGCTCGTCCTGCTGGGTCGACACGGCTGAGGGGCCGGCCGGCGTGGAGGGCCCGGTGGACGCGGTGGATCCGGCGGGGGAGCCGGTGGACCCGGCGGTGCGGGTGGGCACGGGCGGTGCGGGAGGCCCGGACGGGCCGCTCGACGGTCCCGCGGGCGCGCCGGTGGCGGCCCTGCTGCGCCGCCTGACCGACCCCGGAAGCCCGGCTGCCGGAGCGCTCGCCGTCGTCACCGGAAGCTCCGGCACGGGCAAGACCGCCCTGCTCGCCGCCGCCGCCCGGCGGGCCTGCGGCGCCGGGGCCGCCGTCCTCGCCGCCACGGCCTCGCCCGCCGAGCAGGACCTCCCGCTCGGCGTCCTCGGCCAGCTCCTCGGCGGCGCCGTACCGCCCGCACTCCCCGGCGACGCCCGGACGGCGGCCTTCGAGGAGGGCTTCCGCAGGCTGCGGGACCGGGCCGCGCGCCGGCCCGTGCTGGTCACCGTGGACGACGTCCAGCACGCCGACGAACCCTCCGCCCGCGCCCTGCTCTACCTCGCCGGCCGGCTCGGCCCCCACCGGCTGCTGCTCCTGGTCGCCGGACAGCAGTGGGCCCGTACCGCGCCGCCGCCCGCCCTGGCCCAGCTCCTGCGCCACCCCGCCGCGCACCGGACGTCCCTCACCACCCTCACCCCGGAGCGGACCGCCGCCCTCCTCGCCGGGCCCGGCGCCCTGGACGCGGACGCCGCACGGCGACTCGCCCCCGCCTGGCACCGCGTCACCGGCGGCAACCCGCGCCTGCTGCGCGCCCTCCTGGAGGACCACGCGGCCTGCGCCCCCCTGCGTCCGGCCCGCCCGGTCGTCGGCACCGCCGTCAAACGGGCCGTCGGCCGCTGCCTGCGCGCCGCCGGGCCCGCCGCGGGCGAGGCCGCCCGGGCGCTCGCCGTCCTCGGGGACGGCGCCACCCTCGCGCTCGTCGGCGGGCTCCTCGGCACCCACGACCGGGCCGCCGTGCCCGCCCTGGCCGAACTCGACGCCATGGGGCTGCTCGCCTCCGGCCGGCTGCGCCACGAGGGCGTCCGGGCCGCCGTGCTGGAGGAACTGGCGCCCGACGACTGCGCCCGGCTCCACGAGCGCGCCGCCCGGCTCCTGCACGAGGACGGGGCTCCGCCCGCCGCCGTCGCCCGGCACCTGGCCGCCGCCCACGCCGCCGCCCCGGACGCCCCCGCCGCCCGCCCGCCCTGGGCCGTGCCCGTCCTGGCCGAGGCCGCCGGGGCGGCCCTGCGCACGGGCGACCCGTGGCGCGCCGCCGAACTCCTGCGCACCGCCCACCGGTCGGGCCCGGACGCGCGGCACGCCGACGCGGTCCTCGTGGACCTCGCCTGCGCGGAGTGGGAGACCGACCCCGGCTCCGTCACCCGGCACCTGCCCGCCCTGGCCCACGCCCTGGAACGGGGCCGGCTCGACCCCCGGCAGGCCCTCGCCGCCGCCGGGCCCCTGCTGTGGCACGGGCGGCCGGAGGCGCCGGCCGCCGCCGCGATCGCGCTGCGCGCGCTGACCGGGCGGATCTGGCCCCGGCCGGACGGCGTCCACGCCGGCGGGGCCCCCGTCTCCGGGACCGGCGGCCCCTGGGCCGACGGCGCCGGGTCCGCGACCGCCGTGACGGGCACGCCCGAGCGGGTCCTGCGGGCCCTCGCGCTCGGCCACGCGCCCCGGCCCTCCGTCGCCGAACTCCTCGGCGCCCTCCTGCACACCTGGCGGCTCCCGCGCCCCCGGGCCTGGTCCGCGCTGCTCGCCGAGGGGGCCGCGTGGACCCAGGGCTCGCCCGCCCGCCGGGCCGTGCTCGAAGCGGCGGCGGCCGTCCTCTACCAGCGGACCGGGGAGCACCGGGCCGCCTCCCGGCACGCGGCGAGCGCCCTGGAGCTGGTGGACCCGGCGGCCTGGGGCGTCGCGGCCGGGGTCCCGCTGGCCGCCGCCGTCGACGCCGCCACGGCCCGCGCCGCCCACGGCGAGGCGGCGGAACTGCTGCGGGTCCCCGTGCCGGAGGAGACGTTCCGCACCACCGCGGGGCTGCCGTACCTGCTCGCGCGCGGCCGGCACCAGCTCGCCGCGGGCCGGTTCGCGGCGGCCCGCGACGACTTCCACACCTGCCGGGACCTGATGGCCGCCTGGGGTCTCGAACCGGCCGGGGCGCTGGACCGGCGGACCGGTCCGGTCGGCGCGTTCCGGCCGGGGGAGGGCGGGCGCGGGGCGGTGGTCCCCCTGACCGGGAGCCGGGAGGCCACCGGGCCCGCCGGGACCCGGACCGGTGACTCCTCCGTCGGAGAGGGGAGTTCCCCGGACGGGGCCCCCCTGACCGCGCTCAGCCGGGCCGAGCGCCGGGTGGTGGAGCTGGTCGCCGAGGGCTGCACCAACCGGGCCGTCGCGGCCCGCCTGTTCGTCACCCCGAGCACCGTCGAACAGCACCTGACCCGCGTCTACCGCAAGCTCGGCGTGCGCTCCCGCGCCGACCTCGCGGCCCTGTGGCGGGCCGCCGCCGACGGGGACGCGGCGCCCCGCGAGGACCGGGGCGCGGTGGTGGGGGAGTGACCGCCGTCCCGTCAGCCGCGCCGGGCGGCCGTACGGAACCCCCGGCGGTTCTTGCGGCCGAGCGCCCCGGTGGCGACCAGGTCGGCAAGGAGCGGGGCCGGTGCGTGCTCGGGCGACCCCAGCTGCTCGTACAGCCGCTTCTGGATCGCGAGGGACACGTCGAGGCCGATGGTGTCGAGCAGGGCGAACGGCCCCATGGGGAAGCCGAATCCGCGCCGGACCGCCTCGTCGGTCTCCTCGATGTCGGTGCCGTGGCGTTCGAGCAGGGCGACGGCCGCGCCCAGGTACGGGAAGAGCAGGGCGTTCACGATGAAGCCGGCCCGGTCGGGGCAGGCGACGGCGGTCTTGCCGAGGCCCTCGGTGAAGGCGCGGGCGGTCGCCGCCGCGCCGTCGGAGGTCCCGGCGGTCCGCGTGACCTCGACCAGCCGCATCAGCGGCGCCGGGTTGAAGAAGTGCAGTCCGACGACGTCGGCCGGGCGGCCGGAGGCGGCGGCGCAGTCCGCGACCGACAGGCTGGAGGTGGTGGTCGCCAGCAGCGCGCCCGGCTTCGCCGTGCGGCCCAGGGCGGCGAACAGCTCCCGCTTGACCTCCTCGTCCTCCGCCACGGCCTCGACGACCAGGTCGCACCCGGCGACGGCCGCGACGCCGACGGCGCCCGCGAGCCGGGCCAGGGCGGCGTCCCGGGCCCCGGCGCTGGTCCGGCCGCGCTCGACGGAGCGGTCCAGGGAGGCCCCGACGGCCGCGAGGGCGTCCGCCGCCTTCTCCGGGCTCCGGGCGACGAGCACCGTCGGGTGCCCGGCCGCCGCCGTCACCTCCGCGATGCCGCGGGCCATCGCGCCCGAGCCGAGGACGCCGACCGTGCCCACCGGCCGGGCCCCGGCGGCGCCGGGGGAGGCGGCGGGCGGGCGCGGCGCGCGGCCCTCGTCGTCGTAGCGGTGGAAGCCCTCGCCGGTCTTGCGGCCGAGCAGTCCGGCGCCGACCGTGCGGGTCAGCAGCGCGGCGGGCTCGAAGGAGGCGTCGCCGGTGCGCTCGCGCAGCCGCGTCAGCGCGGCGTGCGCGGTGTCCAGGCCGATGGCGTCGAGGAGTTCGAAGGGGCCCTGCGGCAGCCCGCAGCCCAGCCGCATCGCGGTGTCGATGTCGTCGCGGGAGGCGTGGCCCTCGTCGAGGAAGGCGACGGCCCGGTTGAGGTGGGCGAGGACCAGGGCGGTGGCGTCGGCGGCCGGGCGGGCGCCCAGGGCCACCGGGGTCAGGCCGAGGGAGGCGACCAGGGCGTCGACCGCCGCCGCCGCGTCCGGCGAGGTCAGGGCGGTGCGCACCGGTTCGACGGTGCCGCCCGGGCCCGGCGGGACCAGGAAGCGCAGTCCGGCCACGTCGGCGGGCCGGCCCGAGGCGATCGCGAGCCGGGCCGGGGGGAGTCCGGCGGAGGTGGTCACCAGGACGGCCCCGGGCGCCGCGGCCGCCAGCTGCCGCAGGACCTCCGTCTTGACGCCGAGGTCCTCGGTCACGGCCTCGACCACGAGGGAGGCCCGGCCCGCTCGTGTCAGGTCGTCGGTGAAGACGGCGCGGTCCGCGGCGCCGTCGGGCGCGGCGGCCTTGGCCCGGCGGGCCACCCGGTGCCGCACGTCGGGGTCCGCGTCGACCGCGACGACCTCGTGTCCGGCGGCCAGGGCCAGCCGCAGCAGGCTCTCGCCGAGGCTGCCGAGGCCGACGACGGCGGTGATCGGTGCCTGGGTCATGACGGGCTCCCTCAGCCTTCCTGCGTACGGAACCGGTTGATGGCGTCGAGGTGCTTCGCGCGCAGCTCCTCGTCCCGCACGCCCAGCCCCTCGCGGGGTGCGAGCGCGAGGACGCCGACCTTGCCCTGGTGGAGGTTGCGGTGGACGTCGTAGGCGGCCTGGCCGGTCTCCTCCAGGGAGTAGACCTTCGACAGGGTCGGGTGGATCCTGCCCTTGACGATCAGGCGGTTGGCCTCCCAGGCCTCGCGGTAGTTCGCGAAGTGCGAGCCGATGATCCGCTTGAGCGACATCCACAGGTAGCGGTTGTCGTACTCGTGCCGGAAGCCGGAGGTGGAGGCGCAGGTGACGACGGTGCCGCCCTTGCGGGTGACGTACACGCTCGCGCCGAAGGTCTCGCGGCCCGGGTGCTCGAAGACGATGTCCACGTCCTCGCCGCCGGTCAGCTCGCGGATGCGCTTGCCGAAGCGCTTCCACTCCTTCGGGTCCTGCGTCTCCTCGTCCTTCCAGAACCTGTAGCCCTCGGCGCTGCGGTCGATGACCGCCTCGGCGCCCATCCGCCGGCAGATCTCCGCCTTCTCCGGGGAGGACACCACGCAGACGGGGTTGGCGCCGCCGGCCAGGGCGAGCTGGGTGGCGTACGAGCCGAGGCCGCCGCTGGCACCCCAGATCAGGACGTTGTCGCCCTGCTTCATGCCGGCGCCGTTGCGGGAGACGAGCTGCCGGTACGCCGTCGAGTTGACCAGGCCGGGGCTCGCGGCCTCCTCCCAGGTCAGGTGCTCGGGCTTGGGCATGAGCTGGTTGGACTTGACGAGCGCCAGCTCCGCCAGGCCGCCGAAGTTGGTCTCGAAGCCCCAGATGCGCTGCTCGGGGTCGAGCATCGTGTCGCCGTGTCCGTCGGCGGACTCCAGCTCCACGGACAGGCAGTGCGCGACGACCCGGTCGCCGGCCTTCCAGCGGTTCACCCCGGGACCGGTGCGCAGCACCACGCCCGCCAGGTCCGAACCCAGCACGTGGTACGGCAGGTCGTGGCGCCTGGTCAGCTCGGAGAGGCGGCCGTAGCGCTCCAGGAACCCGAAGGTGGGCAGCGGTTCGAAGATGGAGCTCCACACGGTGTTGTAGTTGACGGCGCTCGCCATCACCGCGATCAGCGCCTCCCCGGGACCGGGCTCCGGAGTGGGCACCTCCTGGAGGTGCAGGGACTTGCGGGGGTCCTTGTCCGCCGAGGCCATCCCCTCGAACATGCCCGTCTCGTCCCGGCGCACCACGCTGCCCCGGTACGACTCCGGCAGTGGCAGGGCCGCGACGTCGGCCGGCGCCACGCCCTCGGCGAGCAGGGCATTGACGATCTCGTCCACGTGAAATCCCTTGCGAGTAGAGGGGACGCTCCGCGGTCAGGCTAGGCCGGTTTCCGACCCCTGGGGACCCCTAATTCCCCCGGTGCGCACCCCTGTTTTTTCCCTGGGGTCGAACAGGGGATGTCCGCCGCTCGCGAAACGCTCATGCTGTCGTCCGGACCCGCTGGAAAACCGCTGGGAGAATTCGTGAACGGAATCGCGGCATGACCGTCTACTCGCCCCCGGCGGGATCCGTCGGAATCCTCGGCACCGGCTCGTACCTGCCCGGAGAACCGGTCGGCAACGACACCGTCGCCGCCCGCGCCGGGGTCACCGCCGAGTGGATCGAGCGGAAGACCGGCATCGTGGAGCGCCACTACGCCGCCGACCACGAGGCCGCCTCGGACCTGGCCGCCGAGGCGGCCGTCGGCGCCCTCGACGACGCCGGGGTGCGGGCCCGGGACGTGGGCTGGATCGTCGTGGCCACCTCGACGCCCGACCACCCCCAGCCGGCCACCGCCGCCCTGGTGCAGCACCGCATCGGCGCCGCCGGGGCCATGGCCTTCGACGTCAACGCCGTCTGCGCGGGCTTCGCCACCGCCCTGCACACCGGCGCGCGGCTGCTCGCCGTCCCCGAGGCCGACGGCGGGCGGCGCTGCGCCCTGGTCGTCGGCGCCGAGGTGTACTCGCGGATCCTCGACCGCGCGGACCGGCGCACCGCGCCGCTCTTCGGGGACGGCGCGGGGGCCGTGGTCCTGGGCCCGGTGGCCCCGGGGCGCGGACTGCTGGGCACCGGCATGGGCTCGTACGGGCACCTGCACGGGCTGATCGGGGTCGAGGCGGGCGGCAGCCGGCTCCCCGCCTCGGAGAAGACCCTGCTGCGGGGCGACCATCACTTCCGGATGCGGGGCCGGGACGTGCGGGACTTCGTCGTACGGGAGCTCCCGGCGGCCGTCGCGGGCACCCTGGACGCCTTCGCGGTGGACCCGGGCGAGGTGGCCCACTTCGTGCCGCACCAGGCCAACGGCGAGATGCTGCGCTCGCTGGCCGGCTCCCTGGGACTGCCGCGGGCGCGCGTGCACCTGACGGTGGACCGGCACGGGAACACCGGGGCCGCGTCCGTCCCCGTCACCCTCGACCACGTGGCCCGCGACGGCGCGCTCGCCGAGGACGACCTGCTGTTCCTCGCGGGCTTCGGCGGCGGGATGACGGTGGGGACGGCGCTGCTGCGCTGGGGCCGTTAGGGCGTGCGCCGGGCCCGAAGGGCGGACCCGGCGGGTCCGCCCTGGGACGCGGCGGTCGGGCGAGGGCCCGGCGGTCGGCGGAGGGGCCGGCGGTCAGACGAGGGTGGGGCCGCCCGTGAGCAGGTGGAGGCGGTGCAGCAGGTCCTCCTGCTGCCGGGTCAGCACGTCGATACGGGAGCGCAGCCGGGCCACCTCGCTCCCGAGGTCGAGCAGCGCCGCGTCCGCCCCGAGGGCGGCCGGCGGCACCGAGAGCTCCGTCGCGGACAGCGGGACCCGGTGCAGGATCGCCTCCATCCGCGAGCGCAGCGCCGGACCCGGCCCGACCCCGAGCCCGTCGGCCAGCCGACGGCAGGCCCGCTCGTACGCGCCGAGGGCCTCGGTGGGCCGCCCGGCCCGGCACAGCGCGACCATCAGCAGGTCGTGGAACCGCTCGCGCACCGGGTGCTCGGCGGTCAGTCGTTCCAGCTCGAACACGACCGGCTCGGCGGGCCCGCTGCGCAGACTCGCCTCGTACAGGACCTCCAGGGCGGTCAGCCGCTGCTCCTCCAGCCGGTCCGCCTCGGCGGCGCAGAGGGCGCCGCGCACGCTCCCCTCGAGCGCCGGGCCCCGCCACAGCGCCAGCGCCCGGCGCAGCACGGTGACGGCCACGGCCGGTTCGTCCGCCGCCGCGGCCCGGCCCTCGGCGGCGAGCCGGTGGAAGCGCTGGGCGTCGGTGGTGGCCCGGCCGAGCCGCAGCAGGTAGCCGGGCGGGCGGGTCGTGATCCATCCGGGCCCGTCGTCGCCGGGCAGCAGCCGGCGCAGCCGGGCCACGTGGGCCTGGAGGGCGTTGGCCGGGGACGCGGGCGGCGCGTCGCCCCACAGCTCGTCGACGAGCCGGTCGGCGGCGAGCACCTGGCCGGGCCGGGCCGCGAGGGCGCCCAGCAGGGCGCTCTGCTTCGCGCCGGACGGCACGGCGCGCTCGCCGGTCCGCGCGTCGTGCACCTCGACCGGGCCCAGGATGCGGAAGTCCACCGGCCCGTGGCCGGGGTCCCGGGGCGCTTCGTGCTCCACGGTGCCATTCACGTGGCACGGCTCCTTCCGGGGATTCGCCGGGGCCTCGCGGAAAGCGGTGTGAACTTCCGCCCGAACCCGGAACACCTGTTCCGCGGTTCATCCCTCGTGTGAAATCTAGCAGTCGATTTTCCCCCGACAAGGACGGGAAATAGAGACCCGCTCGACATGCGCTGGAGATTTCCGGGACCGCCCCCGGTGCTTCGCTACCGTTCCTACGTCGAAGGCTGAAAATCGATGCGAACTCGACCACGTACGGAGGAAACCGTGAGGATTCAGGTTCTGGGTCCGTTGAGTGCCGAGGTCAACGGGGGCTCGATTGTTCCGACGGCCGGGAAGCCGCGCCAGATTCTGGCCCTTCTCGCGCTGTACCCGGGACGGGTGATCCCCGTGCCGACGCTGATGGAGGAGATCTGGGGGACCGAGCTCCCGCAGAGCGCCCTCACCACCCTGCAGACCTACATCCTCCAGCTGCGCCGGCGGCTGGGCACGGCCATGGGGCCGGGCGCCCCCGGCGGGGCCAAGGAGGTGCTCGCCACCCGCCACGGCGGCTATCTGATGCAGATCGCCCCCGAGTCGGTCGACGTGCACGAGTACGAAGGACTCGTCGGCCGGGGGCAGAAGGCCTTCGAGGAGGGCGAGGACGAGCAGGCCGCCGACCTGCTGCGCAGGGCGCTCGGCCTGTGGCAGGGCCCGGCCCTGGTCGACGTGCGGGTCGGTCCGATCCTGGAGATAGAGGTCATGCGGCTGGAGGAGAGCCGGCTGGTGACCGTGGAGCGCCGGATCGACGCGGACCTCCGCCTGGGACGGCACACCGAACTCATCGTGGAGCTGGCCGAACTGATCGCGCGCCACCCGCAGCACGAGGGCCTGCACTCGCAGGCCATGGTGGCGCTCTACCGCTCCGGCCGCCAGGCGACCGCGCTCGACGTCTACCGGCGCCTGCGCGCCCGGCTCATCGACGACCTCGGCGTCGAACCCTCGCCGCAGCTCCAGCGCCTCCACCGGGCGATGCTCATGGTGGACCCGGCCCTGGACGTGGCCTCCGGGCCGCGTCGCAGCTCCACGTTCGACCTCTACGCGGCGTAGGGCCCGTCCGGCGGCCCGGGGCGGGCGGGCCCCTCCGGGTCGGAAAGGCCCCGGCCCGGCCGCCCGTGCCGGCGGGTTCGAGCGGACCTCCAGCGCGGTGCGCGAGGGTCCGGGCCAGAACCGACGACCGTGGGAGGACCGGCATGGGCGTGCAACTGGTGTGCTTCGCGCACGCGGGCGCCGGCGTCAGTGCCTTCCGGCGGTGGCGGGAGCTGAGCGGCGGCGCCCTGGAGCCGCGGCCCTGGCTGCTGCCCGGCCGCGACGGACGCCGGCGCGAGCCCCGGGTCACCGGGCGCGCCGCGCTCCTGGACGACCTGCGCCCGTTCCTCGACGACCCGCCGACCGGCCCGTACGTCCTCTACGGGCACAGCCTGGGCGGCATGATCGCCCACACCCTGACCCGAGCCCTGTACGAGGCCGGGGCGCCGCTGCCCCGGCTGCTGGCGGTCGGGGCGTGCCCGCCGCCCCACGCGCCCCTGGGCCTGCCCCGGGCCGCGGACGCCCCCGACGGGGAACTCGTCCGGTTCCTCGACTCCTTCGGCGCCGCGCCGCCCGGAGCCGTGCCCGGCGACCTGTGGCACCGCAAGGTGCTGCCCGTGCTCCGCGACGACCTGCGGCTCGCCGCGGACCTGCGCGCCGCCGCCCTGGTCCCGTCCGCCGCCGGGCCGCCGCCCGTGCCGGTGCTGGCCGTCGCCGGCACCGAGGACGCCCTGGCGACGCCGGACGACCTCGCGGGCTGGTCCCGGTGGACCACCGGACGGTTCGTCCGGCGCACCGTGCCCGGCGGCCACTTCTTCGTACGGGACCGCGCGCTGCCCCGGCTGATCGGCCGCGCGGGCCGCGTCCTGCTGCGCGGCGAGCTGCTGACGGTTCACGGCTGAGGGCTGAGGGCTGACGGCGGCTGGTGGCCGACCGACGACCGACGACCGACCGAAGACGACCGAAGACGACCGAGAAGAGGGGCACCGTGGACCGTGGGGAACCCACCGAACCGGTCCGTGCGGAAGAGGAGCGGGAGGCGGACGTCTGCGTCGTCGGCGCCGGTCCCGCCGGGCTCGCCCTCGCCCTGCTCCTGCTGCGCTCCGGCGTCCGCGTCACCGTCCTCGAACGCTCCACCGCGCTGCGCCGCGAGTTCCACGGCGAGATCCTCCAGCCCGGCGGGCAGCGCGTCCTCGACGAACTCGGCGTCCTGGCCGACGCCCGCGCCCGGGGCGCCCGCGCGTTGCGCGGGTTCCAGGTCGTGGAGCACGGGCGGACGGTGCTCGACGTCGACTACGCGCGCCTGGGCGACCCGTACGGAACCCTGCTCGCGCTCCCGCAGCCGCACCTCCTCGGCGCGCTCCTCGACGCCTGCCGGGCCCACCCCGGCTTCACCCTCCTCGAAGGGCACCGCCTGGCCGCCCTGGTGGAGCGGCGCCCCGGCAGCCCGGTGACCGGCGCCGTCTCCCACGGCCCCGGTCGCGTGCGGACCACCGTGCGGGCCGCGGTCGTCGTCGGGGCCGACGGGCGGTTCTCCCGCACCCGGGTCCTCGCGGGCATCGGCGCGGGCCGCGTCGACGCCTTCCGGCAGGACGTCGCCTGGTTCGCCCTCAAGGCCCCCGGCCGGGCCACCGGGCACGTGCGCGTGCACCGCGGGAACGGCAGCGCCGTCCTCGTCCACGACACCCACCCGGACCGGCTGCGCATCGGCTGGACCCTGCCGCACGGCGGCTGGAGCCGGGTCGCGGCCGGCGGCGTCGAGGCCGTCCGGCGTGATCTGCGGGGCATCCTGCCGCAGTTCGCGGACCTGCTGGAGGAACAGCTCACCGCGCTGCGGCAGCTCACCCTCCTCGACGTCTTCGCGGCGCACGCCGAGGAGTGGGCGCGCGACGGGCTCGTCCTGCTCGGCGACAGCGCCCACACCCACGGGCCCCTCGGCGCCCAGGGCATCAACCTCGCCCTCCAGGGCGCCGCCGCCCTGCACCCCGTGCTCGTCGCGGCGCTGGACGACGGCGCGCCCACGGCGGAGCGGCTCGCCGCCCACCGGGAGCGCCGCGAGCCCGTCGCCGCGGCCGTCCACCGCATGCAGCGGGTGCAGGCCCGGGCCCTGCTCGGCCCCGCCACCGGGCCCGTCGCGGGTCTTCTGCGGGCCGTGGCCGCGGGCCTCGTCGCCCACACCCCGGTCGGCGGGCGGATCACCCGCCGGATCGCGTACGGCACGGATCCGGTGCGGGTGCGCGCCGACCTCTTCACCGGCGGGCCCGCCGCGGGCGCCGCACGGCAGGGCGCCGGAAGGCCCGTCGCGGCCCGCTGACGGCCCGTCCGCGCCGGCGCGCGGACACCCGGACGTGCGAACGCGCCGTACCGGGAAGGCTTCCGGTGCGGCGCGTTCGTGGTGCCCGTGTCGCCCCGTCGGACGGGGCCGGAGGGTCAGAACGACAGGTGGTCCGGAATGACGCGGCGCTCCCGCACAAGGAGCCGGCCGCCGTCGCGCACGAGGACGTCCTCCACGACCGCGCTCGTGCCCGGTTCCGACACGGGGTTCCACGGGCGCGTCACCCACACCATCGAGGAGAAGCGCGCGCGCAGCGTGCCGTCGGGCCGCTCGTCGAGCTGGAGCATGCCGTACCAGTGCCGGCGCCGCACGGGCTCGGTCCCGAAGCGGGCGTGGTGCGCGGCGCGCAGGGACAGGGCGATCTCCCCGCGCCCCACCGACTTCTTCCGCACCGGGGACGGGGAGAGCGTCCCGTCCTCCGTGAAGGTCTCCGCGAAGGCCTCGGCCCGCAGGTCGTCGAGGAGTTCGGCCTGCCGGGCGTAGAAGCGCTGCGCCTCGACGTACGGATCGGTGGCGGGCGCGGGCACCGAGGTCGCGAAGGCCGCCTGGGGATGGGTGGTGTAGGTGCTCATGCCGCTCCTCGGGAGTCGTCGGACGCTTCCGGACCCGTTCCGTCCCTGCGGTCCAGCGCGTCCGGACAGCATCCGTGGCGCGGATCGAGAGTTGTTCGAAGATTCCTCAAGCGGTCCTGCGGACAGTGGGGGCACCGGATCGGACCGACCGGTTCCGACCGGTCCGGATCAGCCTGGATCGATGCGGTTCGATCCGGTTCGGTCCAGTCCGGTCCAGTTCGGTACCGATCGATCAGGTTCGGCGCCGTACCGCGCCCCCCGAGAGGAGAAACATCCGTGACCTCCCACGTCCTGGTCGTCGGCGCCGGTCCGGTCGGCCTCACCGCCGCGCACGAACTCGCCCGCCGCGGCCTGCGGGTGCGCCTGATCGACGGGGCCCCGGGCCCCGCCGCCACCAGCCGCGCCGTCGCCGTGCACCCGCGCACCCTGGAGACCCTCGACCAGATGGGCGTCGCGGAGCCCTTCGTCGCCGCCGGCCGGCGGAACCGGGCGTTCACGATGTACGCGCGCGGCAGCCGGCTCGTCCGCCTGGAGGCGGACTACTCCTCGATGCCCACCCGGTACCCGTACACCGTCATCCTGGAGCAGACCCGCACCGAGGCCCTGCTGCGCGAGGCCGTCGCCCGGCTCGGCGTCCGGATCGAGTGGGGGACCCGGCTCGCCTCGCTCGCGCAGGACCGCGTCGGCGTCCGCGCCCGGCTCGAACACGCCGACGGCACCACCGAGGAGTACGCCACCGGCTGGCTGGTCGGCTGCGACGGCGGGCACAGCACCGTGCGCAAGCAGCTCGGGCTGCCGCTGATCGGCGAGTCGAGCGAGACCTGGGAGCTCGCCGACGCGCCCGTCACCGCCGACCTCCCGCCGGACACCATCTACTGGGTCCACACCAGCCGCCAGGCCCTGATGATGGTGCCGTACAGCCGCGAGGGGCAGTGGCGGCTCCTCGACACCGCCCCCGTCGCCACCGGCGCGAAGAACGGCACGAAGGGCGGGCGGAACACCGGCGTCCCCTCCGTCGCCGAGCGCTTCGGCGCCAAGCTGAGCGCCGGGCTCGGCCGCGAGGTCCGGGTGGGCGAGCCCGAGTGGAGCTCCGTCTTCACCTTCCAGCAGCGCATGGTGCCCCGCATGCACGACGGCCGCGTCTTCGTCTGCGGGGACGCCGCCCACGTGCACAGCCCCGCCTCCGGCCAGGGCATGAACACCGGCGTCCAAGAGGCCTACAACCTCGCCTGGAAGCTCGCCATGGTCGTCCGCGGCGAGGCCGGGAGCGGCCTCCTCGACACCTACGGCGAGGAGCGCGTGCCCGTCGGCAGGGCCCTGCTCGGCTCCACCCGCAAGGCCACCTTCCTGGTCCAGTTCAAGAACGCCGCGGCCGGGTTCGCGCTGCCGGTCGTCTTCACCCTGGTCCGCAACGTCGGTCCGCTGCGCCGCGCCGTGCAGCGCAAGGTCCTCGGCGCGATGTCCGGGCTCCGGCTCGGCTATTCCGGCAGCAGCCTCACCACCGGGCGGCCCGGTGGCCGGGGCCCGGCCTTCGGCACCCGGGCCGCCGCGGCCGCGGCCCGCCACCCGGGCGGTGCCGGGGCGGACGCGCTGCGCGACGAACTGCGCGACGTCCGCTGGACGCTCCTGGTCGCCGACGGCCCCGAGCGGGTCCGGCGGACGGCCGGGGCCGTCCGCGAGGCCTTCGGCTCCTGGCTGTCCGTGCGGACCCTCGGCGGCCCGGCCGGAACCCCCGGCGCGCTTCCCGACCCGGACGGGCGGCTGCGCGCGGACCTGGACCTGGCCCCGGGCGCCTGGGTGCTGGTCCGGCCCGACGGCTACACCGCCTCGGGCGGCGCCGAACTGACCGGGGCCGCCCTGGACCGGGCCCTGGCTCCGCTGGACCGGGCCGCCGCGCCCGCCGACGCGCGAGTTCCCGCCGACGCGCGAGTTCCCGCCGAGGTCGGGGCTCCCGCCGGCACGGACGCTCCCGCCCGGGTCCTGGAGGGCCACCGGTGACCGGACCCGCGCGGAACCGCGGCACGGTGCACCGGACCGAGGTCGGGGCGCCCGCCGGACTGGTGTACGGGCTGCTCGCCGACGCCCCGCAGTGGCCCCTGTACCTGCCGGACGCCGTCCACGTGGAACGCCTCCCGTGCGACGGGCCCGGCGAGCGGCTGCGCAGGTGGGACGTCACCGGCGGGGTCCTCCGCCCGCGCACCCTGCGGCGCCTCCCGGACGCCGCCCGGCGCCGGATCGCCTTCCGCGAGGAGGACCCGGCGGACCCGGACGGCGCGCCGTCCGGGAGCTGGACCGTCGAGGACCTGGGCGCCGAACGCGCCCTGCTGGTCCTGGAGGTGGACGCCCCCGCGCCGGCCGGAAGCCGCTCGCCGGAGGCCGCCGCCGCGCGGGACGGCGCCGTGGCCGCCCTCCTGGAGGAGGCCGGACACCTGGCCCGGCTGGCCGCGCACTGGGAACGCCTCGACGAACTCGTCCTCTGCTTCGAGGACGCGGTGCGCGTCGACGCCCCGCCGCAGCGCGTGTACGCGCTCCTGGAGGGCCCCGGCCCCCGCCCGTACCGCGTCCCGGCCGTCCCGCCCGACTCCGTGCGGGTCCGGCTGCCCGCTCGCGGGCTCGTCGTCCACAAGCAGCGGCGGACCCCCGCACCGCTGGCCGTCCACACCGGGGCCTGGACGGTCGCCGAGGACGGCACGGGCGCCACCCTCCTCACCTCCCGGCACGGGGTGGTGCTCGGGACCGGGCCCGTCACCGGCCTCTTCGGCCCCGACGCCACCTCCGACACGGTCCGCCGGCACGTCCGCCGGACCCTGGGCCGGCGCAGCGCCGCGGTGATGGAGCGGGTCAGGCGGTACGCGGAGGAGGAGTGGCGGCGGGAGGACGAGCGGTGGCGGGCCGCGTGAACACGGTCCGGCCCGCGCCCGCGCCCGCACCTGGGCGCGGGCCGGGGCCGAGGTGCGCGACGACCGTCGCGAGCACCTCCTCGGCGCGGTCCGTCACGAAGAAGTGCCCGCCGGGGAAGACCTCGGCGGTGAACGGGCCGGTGGTGTGCTCCTCCCAGGCCAGCACCCCCTCGACGTCGGCCACCGGGTCCCGGTCCCCGGTCAGCGCGACGACCGGGCACGTCAGCGGGGGCGCCGGCCGGTACGCGTACGTCTCCACCGCCCGGTAGTCGGCGCGCAGCGCCGGCAGGACCATCGCCAGCAGCTCGGGATCCCGCAGCAGCGCGGCGTCCGTGCCGCCGAGCGCGTCCATCTCGGCCAGCAGCCGTTCGTCCCCGGCGCCGCCGAGGCCGCCCTCGAACGGGATCGACGGCGCCGGACGGCCCGACGCGAACAGGACGGCCGGCACCTCGCCGGCCGCCTCCAGGCGGCGGGCCACCTCGAAGCCGAGGGTGGCGCCCATGCTGTGCCCGAAGAGGGCCAGCGGCCGGTCGCGGTAGGGGGCCAGGGCCCCGGTGATCCGGTCGGCGAGCACCTGGAGGTCCGCCACCGGCTCCTCGCCGCGCCGGTCCTGGCGGCCCGGGTACTGGACGGCCAGCACGTCCACCGCGGGCGCGAGCGCGTGCGCCACCGGGAGGAAGAAACCGGCGGAACCGCCGCCGTGCGGCAGGCACACCAGCCGGACCGGGGCCTGCGGAGCGGGCCTGAACCTCCTGAACCAGCTTCCCGCACCAGGGCTTTCGCTCATCCCCCCACCCTTCCCGTTCGACCGTCGCCTCCAGCATCCACCGGCGCGGCCGGCGCGTCCGACGACCGCCGTCCGGAGTCCGAGCCGTTGTCCACGCCTTCTCCAGAGGGTGCTGAGAGCGTGCCGAGCACATCGCGTCCGCGCCGCCCCGGACCCCCGCCCGCGGCCCGGCGCCGCAGCCCTCCGGAGGACCGCATGCCCGTGCCCGTACGGCCCGACCGGACCCGCCGCGAACCGGCCCGCCCCGCGCGCCCCGACGGCGCGGCGCGGTGCGGTGCGGGGGACGGGGACGTGCGGGCCAGGATCACCGCCTACCTCGCGCGTTTCCTCCCCGTGCGCGGACTCTCCGACGACGAGGACATCTTCGGGCTCGGCTACGTGAGCTCCGTGTTCGGGCTCGAACTGCTGGCCTTCGTCGAGGAGGAGTTCGGCGTCGCGACCGGCGGGGACGACCTGGACCTGGAGGACTTCCGGTCCGTGGGCGCCCTGGTGGCGTTCGTCGGGGCGCGGGCCTCCGGAACGGCGGCGGCCCCGGACCCGTCCAGGGGACCCGTACGCGCCGTGGACGGCGGTTCGAGGGCTCGTCGAGCGATCCTCCGGCGGGACGGAGCAGAGTCGGACGCAAGGGCGAGAGAGGGGTGGAGCGATGTCGGATGAGAGAGTGCGTCGCACGTCGTACACGGTGGACGTGGCCGCCCCGGCGGGCGTGCTGTACGGACTGGTCGCGGACACCACGGAGTGGCCGCTGCTCGTGCCGCCGGTGATCCACGTCGAGCGGCTGGACTTCGACGGGGTCCAGGACCGCTTCCGCATGTGGGTGACGGCCAACGGCTCCGTCACCTCGTGGACCTCCCGCAGGCACCTGGACCCGGCGCGGCGCACGATCGACTTCCACCAGGAGGTCGCGGCGGCCCCCGCCTCGCACATGGGCGGCCGCTGGATCGTCGAGGAACTGGGCGCGGACCGCTCGCGGATCACGCTGCTGCACGACTTCACGGTGGCGGGCGACGACCCCGGGGGCGCCGAGTGGCTGACCCGCGCCACCGACGACAACAGCCGCGCGGAGCTCGCCCGGCTGAAGGAGGCCGCCGAGCTGTGGCCCCGGCTCGACGGACTCCGGCTGACCTTCGAGGAGTCGGTGCGCGTCAACGGACCCGCCGAACTCGTCTACGACTTCCTGTACGGGATCGGCGACTGGCCCGAGCACCTGGCCCACGTCGTCCGGGCCGACGTGCGCGAGGACCTGCCGGGCGTCCAGGTCGTCACCGCGGACACCCGCGCACCCGGCGGACCCGCCGTCACCACCGAGTCCGTACGGGTCTGCTTCCCCCACGCGGGCCGGATCGTCTTCAAGGAGACCCGCACCTCCCCGCTGCTCGCCGCCCACTGCGGCGAGTGGACCGTCACCCCGGACGAGAGCGGCGTCACCGCCGCCGTCACCCACGGCGTCCTGCTGCGGGAGGAGGCCGTCGAGTCCGTCCTGGGGCGCGGCGCCGACCTCGACCAGGCCCGCCGGTACGTGCGCGACACCCTGGGCGCCGTCGGAGCGGCCACCCTCGGACGCGCCCGCCGCCACGCGGAGTCCGCCGTCCGCGTGCTGTGCCCGGGGCAGTGACCGGGCAGCCCATGACCACGACGCCCCACACGCTGACGCCCGGCACGACGACCCCCGGCACGACGACCCCCGGCACACCGACGCCGCCGTACGCCGGAACGCGCGCGGCCGGAGCCGTGACCGGACCTGTGCGCGACCACCCGGCCGGAGCCGTGAGCGCACCCGGGACCGGACGCGGGAGCGACTCCGCCACCGGAGCCGTGAGCGGACCCGCGTCCGGACCCGCGGCCGAGGCGCGGGCACGGGAGCGGGCCGCCCGGCTCGAATCCCTGCTCGGCGACCCGCTGCGGCCCGCCAACCCGCACGGCATCGCCGCCCTCGTCGCCGCGGACGACCTGCGCAGGCCGCCCGCCGCCACCGAGCGCCTCCTCACCGAGCACGGGCTCGGCGCCGAGTTCGTGCCCGCCGCCCTCGGCGGCCGGCTGACCCGGGCCGACCTGCTCGCGAAGGTGCTGCGCCCGGTGTTCCGCCGCGACCTCGCCCTCGGCTTCGGCTTCGGCATCACCTCGCTGTTCGCCACCGCCGCGGTCTGGGCCGCCGGCGACCCCCGCCAGCGCGAGGAGACCGCCGGCCTCCTCCTCGGCGGCGGCCGGGCCTCGATCGTCCACCACGAACTCGCCCACGCGAACGCCATCCTGCGCGACGAGTTCACGGCCCGCGCCGTGCCCGGCGGCCACCTGCTCAGCGGGCGCAAGGACGTCGTCATGAACGCCGCCCGCTCGGGCGCGTACGTCGTCTACGCCCGCACCGCGGCCGAACGCGGGCCGCGCAGCCACTCCGTCTTCCTGCTGCGCCCCGGCGACCTGCCCGGGGACACGGTGCGGCACCTGCCCCGCGTGCACACCCCCGGCATGCGCGGCGGCCTCTTCTCCGGCCTGGAGCTCGCCGGCTGCCCCGTGCCCGCGGACGCCCTGGTCGGCCGCCCCGGCGAGGGCGTCGCCCTCGCGCTGCGCACCTTCCAGGTCAACCGCTGCCTCATCCCCGCCGTCGCCGTCTCCGCTGTCGACACCGTGCTGCACTCGGCCGTCCGCGCCGTCACCACCGGCCGCAGCGCCCCCGTGGCCCGGCGCTGGCACAAGCCGCTCACCGGGGTCTTCGCCGACCTGCTCGCCTGCGATGCCATGGCCACCGTCGCCCTGCGCTCCCTGAGCCTGCTGCCCGAACGCACCCACGTGCTCGCCGCGGCGGTCAAGTACGTCGTGCCCGACCTGCTGCGCGACGACCTGGAGGAGCTCGCCTCCGTGCTCGGCGCCCACGGCTACGAGCACGGCAGCCCGCAGTACGGCGCCCTGGAGAAGGTCGTCCGCGACCTGCCCGTCGCCGGGCTCGGCCACGCCGGCACCGCCGCCTGCCAGGCCGTCATCGTCCCCCAGCTGCGCACCCTCGCCACGCGCTCCTGGTTCCGGACCGAGGAGCCCCCGCCCGAGCTCTTCCGCCCGGGCGCCGGCCTGCCCGACCTCGACTACCGGCTGCTCGGCTTCGCCGGGGGCAACGACTTCCTGCCGGCCACCCTGCTGGCCTGCGCCGACCGGCTCTCCGCGCACCGCGCCCTCGGCGGCGCCCTCGCCGCGCTCGGCGAACTGGCCGAGGGGTTCGCCGGAGAACTCCGGGCGCTGCGCACGGCCTGCGCCGCGCTGCCCACCGGGCACGCGGGCCTCTCCGACCCGGCGGTCGTCGTCCTCGGCGACCGGTACGCGCTGGTCCTGGCCGCCGCCGCGGTCCTCGGCGTCTGGGAGGGGCAGGACGGCACCGACCCCTTCCTCGCCGATCCCGCCTGGGCGGTCCTCGCCCTGACCCGGCTCGCCGGACGGCTGGGCATCGCCGCGCCCGAACCGCCCGCGGGCTGCGCGGAGCACCTGCTCGCCGAGGTCGTCGGACGCTACCGCGCGGGCCGCAGCTACGACCTCGACGGCACGTCGCCCGACCGGTGAGCCGCGCCCTCCGCACGCGGCGGACCCCGGCGGCCGGCGGGCCGCGCGACCCGCACGCCGGGGACCCCGACGACCCGTGAGCCGCACGCCGCGAACCCCGAGCACCGCCGCCCCGCGCGGGCGGTGCGCCCCAGCAGCCGCAGAGGAGGTCAGGAACCGTGCCGGAGCAGCACCGCGTCCCGGACGGCCGCGCCGTCCCGTCCCCCGTCCACGTCACCGGACCCGAGGGCCCCTGGGACACCCTGCACGAGGACCTGGACGGACTCGGCAGCGCCGTGGTGTACGCGACCTGGGGGGAGTGGCTGACGGCCGCCCTCGCCGCCCCGGAGCTGCGGCGCCTCCTCGGCCGCGACTGGCCGCGCTACCGGCGCACCGAGGACGCCGCCGTCCGCTACCGCTTCGTCACCTCGCGGATGGTCGTCAAGTACACGGCCGCCGCGGCGCTGCGGACGGATCCCGCCGCGCTCGACCTCGCGTACAAGATCGGTGGACGGCCCTACATCCGCGGATTCGACCAGATCGACGTCAGCCTGAGCCACACGGACGACCTGATCGCCGTCGGCGTCAGCCGCACCGGCCGCATCGGGGTCGACGTGGAACCGGCCGGCCGGCGGATGTCCTTCGAACTGCTCCACGACCACATGTGCACCCCGGCCGAGCAGGCCGGGCTCGCCGGTCTGTCCGAGGAGCGCAGGGCCGCCGAACTGCTGCGCCTGTGGACCCTGAAGGAGGCCTACACGAAGGCGCTGGGCCAGGGGCTGAGGCTGGGGTTCACCGAGTTCGGCTTCGACCTGGAGAGCGGGGACCTGACGGCCCCCGACGGCAGCCCGGCCGCGCGCGGCGAGTGGGCCTTCGGGACCCACCGGGTGCTCGACCGCTACCTGCTCAGCGTGGCCCGCCACGACGCGGGCCTGGACCCCGACCGCGACACCGCCGTCCGCACCATGCTCGACGACGGGTTCCTGGGCGCCGTCGAGGAGATGCTCGCGGCCGGCTGACGCGCCGGCCGGCCCCGTGACCGGGTCGGGAGCCCCCGTGTCAGCGCCGTGTCAGCGGCGCGTCGGCGCCGCGTGGCGCGTCCGCCCACACTCCCGACGCCTCGCCGATTCCGTACAGAACGCAGCCGATCCCACAGAACCGACCGCAGCGCACCGCGCCGAACCGACCCGGGAGGGACCGATGACCGTGGCCGCACCCCAGGCCGTGACGGTGGTCATCGCCCCCGGCCGGCCGAGCTCGCTGGAGCTGCACGGCCCGCTGGCGCCCGCCGCCCTCGAACCGCTGCTCGACCGGTTCCCGCCGCCCCGGCCCGCGCTGCGCCGGCACTCCCCGGTCCACCACACGCTCCGGCTGCCCCTCTCCTTCGACGCGGGGCGGCTGGCCGACCTCCTGACCGGACCGGAGACCGCGCCCCGCGCGGCGCCGGAGGAACACCGGGAGGGCGTACGGGACGACGTGCGGAACGGCCCGCAAGACGGCGTCCGGGGCGACGTACGGGAGGACGGGACCCGGGGCGACGTACGGGACGTACGCGACGTACGGGACGGGCTTTCGGGTCGTGAGCACCCCGAGCCGGTCGAGCCGGTCGAGCGCCTCGCGTCCGGCCGGCCCGCCGACTCCGCCGAGCCCGCCGAGGCCCCCGCCTCCGTCGATCCCGTCCCCCGGGGCCCGGCCGCCTTCGTCGCCGCCCGTCGCCCGTACCCGCTCTCCCACGGGCACCCCGCCGCCCCCCGCCAGCAGGACATCCTCCTCGGCTCCCTCACCCACCCCGGCGCCGGTTTCCACGTCGAGCAGGTCCACTGGCACTGGTACGGCCCGCTCGACCCCGAGCGGTTCCGGGCGGCCTGGCAGCGCGTCACCGACCAGGAGGCCGTGCTGCGCGCCGTCCTGGCCCGCCCCGCCCCGCACCACCCGCCCCGCGTCGTCGTGCGCCCCTCCGCCGTCCCGCAGATCGCCCGCCGCTCGCAGGGGGCCGCGGAGTGGAACGCGCTGGTCGCCGCCGAGCGGCTGCGCGAGTTCGACCTGATGCGCGGCGGTCCGCTGCGCCTCGTGCTCGTCGACGAGGTCCGGGACGCCGGCCCCCCGGGCACCCGGATCCTCGCCACCTACCACCAGGCCCTGATCGACACCCGCAGCATGGGCCTGCTGCTGCGCTCCTTCTACCGCGCCTACCTCGGCGACGGGCGCGCGCGCGGCGGCGAGCGCCGCCCCGACGTGCGCGACCACCTCCGCTGGGTGCGGGGCCAGGACCTCGGCCCCGCCCGGGCGTTCTGGTCCCGCGCCGCGCCCCCGGCGGGCGCGGTCACCCTGCCCGCCCGGGCCACCGGCGACGTCGCCCGCCGGCGGGGCCACGGCCGGGCCTGGCAGCGCCTGACCCCGCACGAGACGGTCCGGCTGCGGGACTGGGCCGCCGGCCTCGGGGCCACCGAGAGCACCGTCGTCCAGGCCGCCTGGGCGCTGCTGCTCCACCGCGCCCACCGCGCCCGCCCCGCCCCCGTCCCGGTGGCCTTCGCCGCGGCCGTGTCCGGCCGGGGCATTGCCCTCGACGGGGCCGAGGGGATGCCGGGAGCCCTGGCCAACCCGCTGCCCGTGGCCGTGGACGTCGGCCCCCGCACCCGGATCCGCGACCTGCTGGCCGCCCTGACCGACCGGGCCCTCGACACCACCGCGTACGAATGGGTCTCCGCCGGGCAGATCCACGGCTGGTCGGGCCGGGCGGCCGACGACGAACTCACCGAGTCCGTCGTCGTCTTCCAGCCCCCGGACCTGCCGGCCGCGCACTCCGGACCGCTCTGCGGGCCGCTCTCCGACCCGGCCGCCGAGCTGCGGGAGGACCTGGCCGCCGAGGGCGTGCGCGTGGAGCCCCCGGAGCTGTTCGGCGCGCACACGGGCGTGCCCATGACCCTCGCCGCCCGCCACGACGGCGTGGGCGGCCTGGCCCTGACCGTCGTCCACGACCGCGCCCGCGTCGCGGACGCCGACGCCTCCGAGTGCCTGGCGCAACTGCTCCGGCTGCTGCGCGACCTGCCCCTCGCCGTCGAGGGGTCCACGACCGTCGAGGAGGCCCTCGGGCTCCTGGAGGGCCGCCCGGTGCCCCGCATGGCGCACCGGCCGCCGTCCTCGCTGCGCCTGCTGCGCGCCGGCGCGGGGCCGGGCGCGGGCGTGATCTGCCTGATCCCGCCGCCGGGCTCCCCGGAGACCTGCTACGACGTGCTGGCCCGCGACCACCGCGGGCCCCAGACGCTGGCCACCGTCGCCGCGCCCGCGGACGCGGCGGCCTGCCTCACCGCCCTGGGCCCGGCCCTGGCCGCCCGCGAACCCGTCCTGCTCGGCGGGTACTCGGGCGCGGGCGCCCTCGCGTACGGCGTGGCGCAGCGGATCGCCGCCCACGGCTGGGCGCCCCCGCTCGTCGCGATCGGCGGCGCCCCGGGGGCCGCACCCGCCGCCCGTGACCTCGCCGCGGTCCTCGCCGCCACCGCCGCGCACGCGGCGGGCGGGGCGGGCGGGCCCGGAGGACTCGCATGACCCACGCACCGGCCGGACGGCACCGGAACCGGCCGGCCGTCCCTCCCACCACCTGGAGTTCGCCATGACCCGCCGCCTGTTCACCTCGGAGTCCGTCACCGAGGGGCATCCGGACAAGATCGCCGACCAGATCAGCGACACCATCCTCGACGCGCTGCTGAGCCAGGACCCGACCTCGCGCGTCGCCGTGGAGACCATGATCACCACCGGTCTCGTGCACGTCGCCGGAGAGGTGACCACCCAGGCGTACGCGCCGATCGCCCAGCTCGTCCGGAACAAGATCCTGGAGATCGGCTACGACTCCTCGAAGAAGGGGTTCGACGGCGCCTCCTGCGGCGTGTCGGTGTCCATCGGGGCGCAGTCCCCGGACATCGCCCAGGGCGTCGACACCGCGTACGAGAAGCGGGTCGGGGACGCCTCCGACGGCGACGGCCTGGACGCGCAGGGCGCGGGCGACCAGGGTCTGATGTTCGGCTACGCGTCGGACGAGACGCCCGAGCTGATGCCGCTGCCCATCCACCTGGCGCACCGGCTGT
>NZ_JBIVSC010000027.1:0-63342 GCF_044756005.1 Streptomyces sp. NPDC092045
CACCAACTCGACACCGCCGTCCACCAACACGGCAAGGGCGACCTCACCCGACTCCTCACCGGCAACGACACCTGGACCGTCAACGACTGACACGAGGGGCACGACGACACACCGGGGGAGGGCGCGGAATCCCGCCCGCCCTCCCTCCGGCCCGCCCGGGAAGGCACCCGGGAGCGCGACCGGCCCCCGGGCGGGAGTCGAGCGGAGATGTAGCGCCCCTGACGAAGCTGGACGACGCGGCACCGGGCGGACCCGGTGCCCCCGCGTCGAAAGGGCCCGTATGAGCATCGTCGAGGAAGCGCCACTGGAGACCGTACTCGCGCCGAACCCCCGGCCCGCGGCTCCGATCCCCCCGCGCCGGGAGGAGCCCCCGTTCGCCCCGCTGCGCGAGCGCACCGCGGAGCTGCACGCCGTCCGCGCGCTGGCCGAGGCCGGGCCGGGCGAACGCGCCACCGAGGCCCAGCACGCCAAGGGCAAGCTGACCGCCCGCGAGCGCATCGACCTCCTGTTCGACGAGGGCACCTTCAACGAGGTCGAGCAGCTGCGCCGGCACCGCGCCCAGGGCTTCGGCCTGGAGGACCGGAAGCCGTACACCGACGGGGTCGTCACGGGCTGGGGCCGGGTCCACGGCCGCACCGTCTTCGCGTACGCCCACGACTTCCGCATCTTCGGCGGGGCGCTGGGCGAGGCCCACGCCGAGAAGATCCACAAGCTGATGGACCTGGCCGAGGCGGCCGGGGCCCCGATCGTGGGGCTGTGCGACGGCGCCGGCGCCCGGATCCAGGAGGGCGTCACCGCCCTCGCCGGCTACGGCGGCATCTTCCGGCGCAACGTCCGCAACTCCGGCGTGATCCCGCAGATCTCCGTCGTCCTCGGACCGTGCGCGGGCGGCGCGGCCTACTCGCCGGCCCTCACGGACTTCGTGTTCATGGTCCGCGGCACCTCGCAGATGTTCATCACCGGTCCCGACGTGGTCCAGGCCGTCACCGGCGAGGCCGTCACCATGGAGCACCTCGGCGGCGCGGACAGCCACGCCGGCACGTCGGGCGTGGCGGCGTTCGCCTACGACGACGAGGAGAGCTGCCTGGAGGACGTCCGCCACCTGCTGTCGCTGCTGCCCTCCAACAACCGCGAGCTCGCCCCCGCCGGTGACCTCGACGACCCGGCGGACCGGCGCTGCGAAGGCCTCCTCGACCTGGTGCCGGCCAAGCCCACCCAGGGCTACGACATCCGCGACCTCATCGAGGAGATCGCCGACCACGGGGACTACTTCGAGGTCCACGCCCAGTGGGCCCGGAACGTCGTCTGCGCGCTGACCCGCCTCGGCGGCCACGTCGTCGGCGTCGTCGCCAACCAGCCGGCCCACCTCGCGGGCGTCCTCGACATCCAGGCGTCCGAGAAGGCCGCCCGCTTCGTACAGTTCTGCGACGCCTTCAGCATCCCGCTCGTCACCCTGATCGACGTGCCCGGCTTCCTGCCCGGCGTCGACCAGGAGCACGACGGCATCATCCGGCACGGCGCGAAGCTGCTGTACGCGTACTGCGACGCGACCGTGCCCCGGATCTCGCTGATCCTGCGCAAGGCCTACGGCGGCGCCTACATCGTCATGGACTCGCGCTCCATCGGCGCGGACGTGGCCCTGGCCTGGCCGTCGAACGAGATCGCCGTGATGGGCGCGGAGGGCGCGGCCAACGTCATCTTCCGCCGCGAGATCGCCGCCTCCGACGACCCGGAGGCCACCCGCGCGCAGAAGATCGAGGAGTACAGGAACGAGCTGATGCATCCGTACTACGCGGCCGAACGCGGCCTTGTCGACGACGTCATCGACCCGGCCGAGACCCGCTCCCGGCTCGTCTCCGCCCTCGACATGCTGCGCGCCAAGCACGCGCAGCAGCCGAGCCGCAAGCACGGGAACCTCCCGCTGTGACCGCCCCCGCCGAGAACCCCGACGCCCCCGCTTCCGCCGACGACGCGGCGGCCCTGTCCCTGGCGGCCTCGATCCGCATCGTCAAGGGCAACCCGACGGCGGAGGAGGTCGCGACCCTGGCCGCCCTCCTCATCGCGCGGATGCGGCTCCAGCAGGAGGCCCGGGAACGGGACCGGCGGCCGGAGGCCCCCGTGCACAAGCTGCCGTCCCCCCGGCGGCCGGCCTTCGTCGCGCCGGGCGCCTGGGCCTCGTAGATCCCGGCGAGTGCTATCCGAGGTCGCTGCCCGGCGCGCCGGTGTCCTCCGGGGCCTCCCACTCCTCGTCCTCGTCCTCGTCCTCCTCCCCCTCGGTCTCCGTGAAGAGGACCTCGCGGGCCTGTTCGGCGGCGCGGGCGAGGCTCTCGGCGACGAAGTCGAGGAAGCGGGCGACGTTCTCCAGGCGGACGGCGGCCGGGGTGCCGGGCCCGAGGACGCCGACGCCCTGCCGCGCGACCTCGACCTGCTGGACGAGGGACCGCACGCTGGCGACCATCGACTGGTACCAGAGGTCGTCGTCGACGACGTAGCGCTCGCGGCGGCGCTCGTCCCGCTCCCTGCGGACGAGGGCCTGGCTCTCCAGGAAGGCGATCGACTTGGAGATGGTCGCCGGGCTGACCTGGAGGCGCCGGGCGAGCTCGGACGCGGTCAGACTGCCGGCGTCGGTCATGAGGAGGGCGACCATCACGCGGGCCATCATCTTCGGCATGCCCGACTGCATCATGACGGTGGTGAACAGCTCCTCGTACGCCCGTACGGCCTCGGGGTCGCCCCCGCGCGGCCGGTGCACCGGCTCCGGCCCCCGGGGCGCGGCGGGCCTGCGCCGGTGGGTGCGCTGCTCCGTGGCGCGGTGGGCCAGGTCCGCGCGGTACCCGACGGGGCCGCCGTTGCGCATCACCTCGCGCGTGATCGTCGAGGTCGGGCGGCCGAGGCCCCTGGCGATCTCCGCGTAGGCGAGGCCGTCGGCCAGCCCCAGCGCGATCTGCTGACGGTCCTTCTGGGTGAGCCTGCCTCCCGGCACCGCGGCCTCCTTCGTGTCCACTGAGGTTTCCACCAAGGTCTCCACCGTAGCGTTAACCATCAATCCATTGCAACACCCGAAAGGCTGGGCGTTGCGTTAAACCCAAGCCCACCGCAACAAGTTCAAGACGCTGAACTGGGCCGACTCGGTCACCACGCAACCACTTCATTGCCGCACGCTCGAACGCAACGTAGCCTTTCCATCATACGAAACACCGGTTCGTCAGGAGGGCGCCATGCAGAAGTTCGACACCCCCACCCCGATCAACGCCGTCTTCGACGTCCCGGCCGGACGCGTCCAGGTGATCGCCGCCACCCGGACCGACACCGTGGTCGAGGTCCTGCCGATGAACCCCGCGAAGAACCGCGACGTCAAGATCGCGGAACAGGCCTCGGTGGAGTACGCCGACGGCGTCCTGCGGATCGGGATCCCGGTGAAGAACCAGTACTTCGGCTCCTCCGGCTCCGTCGAGGTGACGGTCCGGCTCCCCGCCGGCTCGCGGGTCGAGGGCAGGGCCGCCGCCACCGAGCTGCGGGGCGTCGGACGGCTCGGCGAGGTCGTCTTCGACGGCGCCTACCGGCGGATCAAGATCGACGAGGCGACGGGCGTCCGCCTCGACGCGGTCGACGGGACCGTCGAGATCGGCCGGCTGGGCGGCCCCGCCGAGATCACCACGACGAGGGGCGACATCCGGATCGCCGAGGCCCTGGGCGGCACGGTCACCCTGCGCACCCAGCAGGGCGACATCTCGGTCGGCGCGGCCCGGGGGGTCTCCGCCTCGCTCGACGCCGGCACCGCCTACGGCCGCGTCGCCAACGACCTGAGGAACGACGGCACGTCCACGCTCGACATCCACGCCACCACGGCCAAGGGCGACATCACCGCCCACAGCCTGTAGAGCCCCGGCCCGCAGAGCCCCCGGCCCACGAAGTCCCGACCCGTACGACCCCAGCCCGTACGACCCCGACCCGTACGACCCCAGCCCGTACAGCTCCGCCCCGCGAACCCCACCCCGCAGAGACCCACCCCGCAAAGGCCCACCCCGCAAAGGCCCGCCCCGCAAAGGCCCGCCCCGCGGAGCCCCCGCCCTTTCCGGAGCCCCGGTCTGGGAACATGATCGGCATGGAGGCGGCAGCGACGTTACGAAGCGACACCGGGACACCCGACGGCCACGACGTACGGGTATGGGTCCTGCGCGCCCCGGCGGCTCCGCGCACCGCACGGGAACTCGCCGTCCTGGACGAGTCCGAGCACCGGCGCCTGGCCGCCTTCGCCCACGACCGGGACCGCGCGCTCTACGGGTTCGCCCACGTGGCGCTCCGCACGGTCCTGTCCGCCCTGACCGGCGCGGCACCGGGCGACCTGCGCTTCGCCCGCGACCCCTGCCCGTGCTGCGGCGAGCCGCACGGGCGACCCGTTCTCGTCCCCGCGCCCCTGGAGTTCTCGCTCTCCCACAGCCGGGGCCTGGTCCTCATCGGCACCGCGTCGACCCCGATCGGCGTCGACGCGGAACTCGTGCCGGAACCCCAGGTCGTGGAGGAGCTCACGAGGATGCTGCACCCGGCCGAGCGCGCCGAGGTCGAATCGGCGCCCGCGGACGACAGGCCGACGGTCTTCGCCCGCCTGTGGGCCCGCAAGGAGGCCTACCTCAAGGGGCTCGGCACCGGCCTCGGCCGCGACCTCGGCGCCGACGACGTCCGCGCCGACCTCCCCGGGTGGCGGTTCACCGACCTCCCCGCCGGCCCCGGCCACAGGGCCGCCGTCGCGGTCGCCTCCCGGGCGCCGCACGGGGTGCTGATCCACCGGACGCTCCCGACGGGCTGACCGGCGGGGCCCGGGTCGGCCGCGGGGGCGGTCGGCCGAGGAGCGGCGACAGGATCAGCGACGAGCGGGGCGGACAGGGACCCGGTGCCGTCGCGGGCGACCTGCGCGGAGCCGTGGGAGCCGATCACGAGCCCGGCCCCGGCGCACAGCCCCGCGACGGCGGCAACGGGCGGCCCGGCCCGCCGGGCGACCGCCGCGCCCGCAATGAATGCGGCGACGGACCGGACCGCGCCGGAACGGGGGATCTGGTTCCAGGCACCCGGTGGGCACTCCCGGGCCGGATCGGCCGGCACTCCGAGGAGGGGCCCGCCGACGAGCGCGGACACCACCGTGAGGATCCGCGCCCTTCCCTCGGTACCGGACACGGGCGCGAGGGCGGGGAGGCGTTCACGAGGCTGCTCGCCGTCTCTTCCGAAGTGTGCGCGGCCTTGAGTCCCCGGATGCGGCCGTGAAGACGCGCGGATCCGCCACCGCGTTCACCGTTCCCCGGTCCCTCTTCCCCGTTCAGTCCCTGCACCCTTCAGTCCCTGTAGGAAACCGCAGGTCAGCCCCTTCCCCGGCAGGGACCCAGGGACTGAAGGGACTCAATTCTCCTGTTTCCGGCCTTTACGTGCGTGCGTGCATGCGCGGGCGTGAGTACGTACTTGTACACCTGCTCATGAAGCCTGTGCCGCTGATAACTGGAGATTTGAGTCCCTTCAGTCCCTTTCAGTCCCTGGACCGATCGGCTCAGCCCCCTGACCTGCAGGTTCGTGCAGTGACCGAAGGGACAGGGACCGAAGGGTCCGAGTGCGGCATCAGCCCCTCCGGGCCGGGGAGGGTGTCCGGGGGAGGGGTACCCGGCAGCGGGCGCCCGCATGTCCCCGTACCGCCGGGCCGGGGACGGTCCGGAGACGGCCCGGGGACCGGAGGGACCGAAGGGACCCAGTTCCGAAACAAGGGCGACGTCATGCGTGAGTCGCCCGTGACGCTGGGCTAGCATCCGCGATAGGGAATCTTCAGTCCCTTGAGTCCCTGTGAACGCCTCCTCCGCATCGCCAAGGAAGAACCCGTGCCCGTCCGTCCCGAAGACGTCGCGACCTGGATGGTCCGGCACGGGTTCGCGGTGCACCCCCTGGCCCCCGGCGCCAAGACGCCCGCCCCCAACTGCGGCGCGTGCGCGACGGGGACCCACCCGGCCGGGCGCTGCCCCTGCCACGCGCGGCGCGGCTGGTGCCACGGCTTCCACGCCGCCACCACCGACCTCGACACCGTCCGGCACTGGTGGGCCGCCCAGCCCCGGTTCGGGGTCGGCGTCGCCTGCGGACCCTCGCGCCTGGTCGTCATCGACGTGGACGCCCACACCGACCGCCCGCCCGAGCGGGCCCGGCTCCTGCCCGGCATCCCCGTCCACGACTCCGTCGACCTGACCGGGCTCGCCAGCGGGTTCGACACCCTCGCCCTTCTGGCCGCCCACCGGCGCAGGCCCGACCCCTGCGCGGACGCCTCGACCCTGCGCGTACGGACGCCCTCCGGCGGCATGCACGTCTGGTACCGCGCGCCCCGGCACGCGCCCGCGTTCAAGTCCTCCAGCGGATCCGGCCACCGCACCGCCCTCGCCTGGCAGGTCGACGTCCGCGCCGCCAACGGCTACGTCGTCGCCCCCGGCACCCGCACCACGGCCGGCGAGTACCGCGCCCTGCCCGGCGCCCGCACCCCCGCCCCGCTCCCGCTCTGGCTCACCGCCGAACTCACCCGCACCGGACACCGCGCCGACCCGCCGCCCCCGAGCCCCTCCACGGCGGCCTCCCCCACGCCCGCCTCGTCCCCCCGGCCCGGCGGCGCCCCGCGCGTCCTCGCCGCCCTCCTCCGGGACGTGGAGGCCTGCGGCGCCGTCCCCGAGGGGGCGGCCTTCAGCGAGAAGCTCAACCGGGCGGCCTTCACCGCCGGCGGACTCGTCCGGGGCGGCCACCTCGGGGACGCCGAGACCCGGCGGCTGCTCCTCGAAACCGCCACGCGCGCCCGCCCCCACCAGCTCCGCAGGAACGCCCACATCGTCGAGACCGGCATGCGCGCCGGCAGCGCCCGACCCATCCGACCCGAGGAACGCACATGAGCAGCGCCGGAAGCACCGGGTTCAACGCCCAAGCGGCGGCCGAACAGCTCGCCGCGTTCGGCGACGAGTCCGCGCCCGACCCCGCCGCGCCGCCGCCGCCCCGGCGGAAGGACGGAACGACGCTCCCCCCGGACCCCTCGGACTTCGTCCAGTCCGGCCTGCTCGCCGACCTCAGCGACCGCGGCAACGCCAAACTCTTCGCCCACCTCCACCACGACCGCTTCCGGCACGTCGAAGGCCTGGGCTGGTACGTCTGGGACGAGTACCGGTGGAAGCGCACCGGCGGCGAGAAGGCCGCCATCTGGGCCGCGGGCGACATGGCCGAGGAACTGCCCACCACCGACCCCCGCGGCGTCTTCACCGACCGCGAACTCACCCAGCACCGCAAGCGCGCCATGTCCACCTCCGGCGTGAAGGCCATGCTGGCCCAGGCCAAGGCCTCGCCCGGGCTCGCCCTCGACCCCGACAGCCTCGACGGCGACAAGTACGCCCTGTGCACCCCGGCGGGCGTCGTGGACCTGCGCACCGGCGAACTCCGCAAGCCCGACCCCACCCGGGACCTGCACTCACGGGCCACCCACCTCGCGCCCGAGGCCATGCCCACGCCCCGGTTCCACGGTTTCCTCGCCCAGACCTTCGGCGAGGACGACCCGGGCAGGGAGATGATCGACTTCCTGCACCTCCTGCTCGGCTACTCCATCACCGGCGACGTCGGCGGCCAGGTGCTGCCCTTCCTCTACGGAGTCGGCGCCAACGGCAAGTCGGCGCTCCTCGACGTCGTCATCAAGATCCTCGGCGACTACGCCGACGTCGCGCCCCCCGGCTTCCTCATGGAGCGCGGAAAGTTCAACGAGCACTCCACCGAGCTGACCGAGCTCCACGGCCGCCGCCTGTTCGTCTGCAGCGAGCTCAAGCCCCACGACAAGTTCGACGAGGCCCGCGTCAAACTCCTCACCGGCGGCGACCGCCTCAAGGCCCGGCGCATGCGCCAGGACTTCTTCAGCTTCGAACCCACCCACAAGCTGTGGCTGCTGGGCAACCACCGCCCCGAGGTCGGCACCGGCGGACACGCCTTCTGGCGGCGCATCCGCCTCATCCCCTTCGAGCGCGTCGTCCCCGACCACCGCAAGATCGACAACCTCGCCGAGATCCTCGTCCACGACGAGGGCCCCGGCATCCTCCACTGGATGATCCAGGGGGCCAAGGCCTACCTGGCCGCCAAACCCGCCCTGGCCGGCCCCAGCGTGGTCCGCACCGCCACCCAGGCGTACGCCACCACCGAGGACCACATCGGACGCTTCCTCTCCGAGTGCTGCACCACCGGCGGCGACCTGGAGGAGCCCCGCGACCTGAAGGTCGAACAGGGCGCCCTCTACCGCGCCTACAGCGGCTGGTGCCAGGACGGCGAGGGACTGCGCCCCGCCACCACCCGCGCGTTCGCCACGCGGATCCGGGCCGAGATCGGCGTCGCCTCGCCCGGCGAGATGCTGCGCTCCAACGGGCAGAAGTTCTATCCCGGGCTCGCCCTCCTGGCGGACGACGAGCCGCCCCGGCGTACCGCAGACGGGTAGGCCTCGGAGTGAAGCCGGACCGCGTGCCCTTCGAAGACGACCGACGGACCTACCATGGACGAGGAATGAGCCGAGGCATCCAGCCGCCGGGCCCCGCGACGGCCGGCCGCACACCGACACCGGCGCCGAGCACGGCGTGGAGGAGACCGGGCCCCCCGCGGGCCGAGACGACCGAGAAGGGACCCAGGCCATGAGTTCGCTCCTGACGGCAGGCGACCTCACCCACGAGAACAGAGTGGTGTGGCTGGAGGACCCGGAAGAGCTCGACTACGTGCGCCAGGCCCTGGACAAGACCCCCCGCCGCCGGGGCAAGCCCCGCTACCACCGCGACGGGCGCATGATCGGCTTCGCCGAACTCGACGACAGCGCCGAGGCCGACCCCGACAGCGGACTGCAGAAACGACGCGTCTTCTACCTGCTGCCCCACGACCGCGACGCCGAGCCCGACGGGCTGTACCGCGCGGGGGCGCCCGGCGAGGCGGTGGACCCGCGGACGATCCGGCCGGGCCAGGTGGGCAGCAAGACCGCCCGCTCGCAGCGGGGGACCGAGGCGACGGTCGCCTGAATCGGTTCTTCGGTCCCTCCGGTCCCTCCGGTCCCCGTCGCACCGGCGAAGAGCGACGGCCGGGGCAAGATCACCGGCCGGGGCCGGGACGGTGCACCGCGGACCGCTGTCGGGACGGGCGCCCGACGCGGTCGTACGTGTGTGCGGCAGGACCGACAGGCACCGGTCAGCCATGATGTGACCTGATTCGCCCGAACATCATGTGGAGATCGTGCGAAACGCGCTGGTAATTTGAGAGCCGCGATCCCGTGAGGTCGGGGGGAAGTCAGGGTTTGCGACCGCCATAACGGTAGCCGGGTCAAGCCCTTGTACGTCTGTACTGCCTGCCTGCGCGCGCGACAGGGAGTACGGAGAGAGGCCGATCGTGACCCAGGCAGGGCAGGGAGGGCAGGCTCAGGGGGGCGAGGGAGACCCGTCGGAGCCGAGTCCCTCGGCACGCAGGCGTGCCCTCGGGCAGCGGCTCGTGCCCGACGAGACGATGCAGCTCCGCGTACCCGAGGGCGGCATACCCACCACCCGCTCCGGAGGGCCGCTGATACCCGGCGGGGGCCGGCGCGCCACGTCCGAGGACACCGCCGGCACGCCCTCCGGCACGGAGGAGGCCGGAGGCGCCGCCCCGACCGGCGACTCCCAGGCCGGCGACTCCCCGGAGACCGCCCCCGGATCCCGCGCGTCCCGCCGCGCGGACGCCAGGACCGCCGCGCCCGGCCGCCCGGGAACCCGGCGCCGCCGCAAGGCGCCCAGGACGGCGCCCACCGCCCGCCTCGTCGCCGCGGTCCTCGCCGCCACCGCCGTCGTCGTCGCCGTGGCCGGCCCCCGGCTGCGCCGCGTGCGACCGCACTACCCCCGCCCCGGACGGACCGGCTGGAAGCGCTGGGTGCCCTCCTGGCGGCAGACCGGGGGAGCGGTCCTCGGCGCGTTCGGCCTGAGCGTGCTGACCCTGACCGTCGCCTACGCCGTCACCGACATTCCGGACAACCTCAACTCCTACGCCACCCAGCAGGACAACGTCTACTTCTGGGCCGACGGCACCCCCATGGCCCGCGCCGGCTGGGTGCAGCGGCAGGAGGCGGAGCTGGAGGACGTGCCCGAGGACGTGCGCTGGGCCGTGCTCGCCGCCGAGAACGAGAGCTTCTACAGCGACCCCGGCATCTCGGCCAAGGGCCTCACCCGCGCCGTCCTGCGCACCGTGGGACAGGGCAGCACCCAGGGCGGCTCGACCATCACCCAGCAGTACGTCAAGAACGTCTACCTCAGCCAGGAGCAGACCTACAGCCGCAAGTTCACCGAGGCCATGATGGCCCTCAAGCTCGACAACAAGATGAGCAAGGACGAGATCCTGGAGGGCTACCTCAACACCAGCTGGTTCGGCCGCGGCACCTACGGCATCCAGCGCGCCGCCCAGGCCTACTACGGCAAGGACGTCAGCGGGCTCAACGCCAGCGAGGGCGCCTTCCTCGCCGCCCTCCTCAAGGGCGCCGGACTGTACGACCCGACGCTCGGCGCGGCCAACCGCGCCCGCGCCGAGGAGCGGTGGCGGTGGACGCTCGACCGGATGGTGAAGATCGGCAAGCTGTCGCCGGAGGAGCGCGCCGGCTACCGCACCTTCCCGGAGCCGCTGGAGAGCAACCCGCTCTACAACACCGGCG
This sequence comes from Streptomyces sp. NPDC092045, assembly GCF_044756005.1. Classification (NCBI taxonomy): domain Bacteria; kingdom Bacillati; phylum Actinomycetota; class Actinomycetes; order Kitasatosporales; family Streptomycetaceae; genus Streptomyces; species Streptomyces sp. NPDC092045. The sequence continues at coordinate 10,688 of NZ_JBIVSC010000027.1, forward strand.
AGCAGAGCGACTACCTGGTGGAGCTCGCCACCCAGTACGCCAAGAAGTCGGCGCACGTCTCCGACAAGGACTTCGACCGCGGCGGCTACCAGATCTACACGACCTTCGACAAGAAGCGCGTGGACCAGCTCACCCGGGCCGTCGGCGCGGCCCGCGACAAGGCCCGCAAGACCAACCCCGAGGCCGCGAAGCACGTCCACTACGGCGCCGCCTCCATCGCCGTCGACGGACGCATCCTGGCCATCCACGGCGGCCCCGACCACCGCAAGCAGGGCTACAACGAGTCCAACGCGACCACCGTGCGGGCCGGCTCGGCGTTCCAGCCGTTCGTCTACGCCGCCGCCCTGGAGCACGGCGTGCGCAAGAGCCGGGACGGCACCCCCGAGCCGGTGACGGGCGAGACGGTGTACGTCGGCGACGACAAGGTGCCCGTCACCACGCCGGAAGGGCCGTACTGGGACCGCAGCGGCCGCAAGGTCGCCGCGAAGAACGACGCCGGACGGTCCTACGGGCGGATCTCCCTGCACCGGGCCCTCGCCTCCTCCGTCAACACCACCTTCATGCAACTCGGCATGGACACCGGCCTGGACAAGGTCCGCGCCACCGCCCAGGCCTCCGGACTGCTGCCCTCCAGCCTCGGTGCCCAGGTGCCCGCACTGGCCGCCGGCAGCTCCACGCCCAGCGCCATCCGGATGGCCAGCGGCTACACCACCTTCGCCGCCCAGGGCCGGCACACCGAGCCGTACGCCATCCTCAAGGTCACCCGCAACGGCCACGTGGTCGCCACGGACGCCCCGGCCACCCGCCGGGCCATGGACGCCGACACCGCCGCCGAGGTGCAGTCCGCCCTGACGGACGCCTTCCGCACCGCCTACCCGGAGACCGCCGCGAAGGCGGGCGGCGAGGTCGCCGGCAAGAGGGGCACCACCGAGGACGACACCGCCGCCTGGTACGTCGGCACCGAGAAGAAGGTGTCCACCGCGGTCGTCGTCTACCGCATCGACCTCGCCAAGAGCCTCGAACCCCTGCCGCTGGAGGGACTGGGCGGCACGATCGCCGACAGCGTCCCGTACGGCATCTGGTCGGAAGCCCTGAGACCGCTCGGCTGACCACCGGCGCGACCGCACCGTCCACGTCCACGCCTCCGAGAGATTGAGGCCCCCGAGAGATTGAGCCGCAGATGAACAAGCCGTCGGGCCGACGCCGCAAGGACCCCGCGCCCCGCCGTCTCCCCGCCCGCCCCGGAACGCTCGCCCTGGCGGCGCTCCTCGTCGTCGCCTCCACCGTCGGCGGCTACCTGGTGCTCTCCGGCACCGACGACACCGCCCCGACCGCGTCCGCGACGAACGGCTCGCCGCGCCAGCCGGTGTCCGGGGCCTCGGGGGAACCGGCCTGGGACGGCAAGGTCAAGGTGATCGGCGACGGCTCGACCTCGTACACCGGCCCGCAGAAGGAGCAGCTGAAGCCCGAGCCCCTCAAGCCCGGCGAGAAGCCCCCGCAGTTCGTCGTCTTCTCCTGGGACGGCGCCCTCCAGGGCGACGACGGACTGTTCGCGCACTACCGGGAGATGGCCAACCGGCACGACGCCCACATGACCTTCTTCCTCACCGGCATCTACCTGCTGCCCAAGGGCAAGAAGGACCTGTACGACCCGCCGCAGCACTCCCGCGGCAGCGCGGCCATCAGCTTCCCCACCGACGAGCACGTCTACACCACCCTGGAGCAGCTCGCCGGGGCCTGGAAGGACGGCAACGAGATCGGCACCCACTTCAACGGGCACTTCTGCGGCCCGAAGGGCGGCGGCGACTGGAGCGTGCCGGAGTGGAAGAGCGAGATCGACCAGTTCTACGGCTTCGTCGAGAAGTGGAAGACCAACACCGGCAGGACCGACCTCGACCCGCTGCCGTTCGACATACGCCGCGAGGTCTCCGGCGGCCGCGCCCCCTGCCTCGAAGGCCAGGCCAACCTCCTCCAGGCCGCCAAGGGCTACGGCTGGCGCTACGACGCCAGCTCCGCCGGCGACTTCCAGATATGGCCGAAGAAGAAGAACGGCATCTGGGACTTCCCGCTCCAGATGCTCCCGTACGAGGGCGGCAAGTACCAGGGCCTGTCCATGGACTTCAACTTCCTCTACAACCAGTCCGAGGGCAAGACCGACGGCGATCCGGCCATGTACCCGAAGTGGCAGCAGGAGACCCTGGACACCTACATGGCCGGATTCGACCGCGTCTACTACGGCAGCCGCGCCCCGCTGTTCATCGGCAACCACTTCGAGGAGTGGAACGGCGGCATCTACATGAAGGCCGTCGACCGCATGATCGAGAACGTGTGCACCAAGAAGGACGTCAAGTGCGTGTCCTTCAAGGAGCTCGCCGACTGGATGGACGCCCAGAAGCCCGCCACTCTGGAGCGCCTGCGCAGCCTCGACCCGGCCCAGTCGCCGGACTGGTCCACCGTCGTGAAGTGACCCGCCGACGGCTGTCGACGCCCCGGTGACAACAGTCCGGAAACCTCCTTGCATCAGTCACCCCACCTCCTTCACACGAGCCGCACAAGGCATGCGAAGATGCCGCTTACCTCGGCGGTCCTATGCCGGGGAAAGAGGGGAAAACGCCAGTGAAGTCAAGAAAACTGAAGCACACGCGACGCCGGGCGACGATACTCACGGCGGCCGCCGCATCGGCCGTCGCGGGGGCCGCACTGCTGCCCAACTGGAACGCGGGCGCCTCCACGGCGGCCGAGCCCCAGGTCGACGCCAAGACCAAGGCCGCCTTCCAGAGCCTGGCCGACGCGGTCTTCACCGACCGCACCAACGCCCTGGTCGACCAGCCGCGCCACGGCGGCAAGAAGGCCCTCACCAAGGGCTTCTCCGGCAAGGTGGAGCTCTCCTCGGACATCGGCCGCACCGAGGACACCGCCCTGAGGCAGCTCGGCGACCGCAAGAACCGGCTGGCCGACAACGGCGAGAAGTACAGCGCCGGCAGCACCACGGTCACCCTGGGCCGCACCGACGTCAAGGGCCGCACCGCCGTCGTCACGGTCACCGAGAACACCACCCTGACCTACGCGAAGGTCACCGGCGGCGAGCCGGGCACCACCGGCTTCCAGGCCCGTCACGAACTCACGTTCAAGGCGGACAAGAAGGGCTCCTGGAAGCTCACGAAGATCCGCGAGACCGGCGACGGCTACCTCGCGGTCAACCAGCTCGCCCAGCCGATGACCGCCACCGTGGCGGCCAAGACCACCACCACTCCGTCGGCGCCCCGCGCCGCCATCACCAAGCGCCCGCCGGCCGCCCCCAAGAACCTCACCGGCGGCGAGTACGACTACAAGGCGATGGCCGCGTACGCGGAGAAGTACTGGACGAACTACAACCCGGCCTACCCCAACTTCAACGGGGCCGGCGCGGGCGGCGACTGCACCAACTTCGTCAGCCAGTCCCTCAAGGCCGGCGGCTGGAAGCACGTGCCCGGTTACGTCTACGACTACACGCGCTGGTTCGGCACCGCCGACATCCAGTCGCACTCCTTCATCGGCGTCAACGAGTGGTCCTGGTTCGCGCAGAACTCCAAGCGCACCACCAGCCTCGCCAACGTCTACCAGCTGGACGTCGGCGACGTCCTCCAGGTCGACTTCAACAAGGACGGGTCCAAGGACCACACCATGATCGTCACGTCCCGCCGCAACGGCGTGCCGTACCTGACGTACCACTCCACCAACACCCTGCGCCGTTCGGTGACGAGCATCATCTCGTCCTACCCGAACGCCGCGTACTACGCCTACCGCACCTGACGGTCGGCAGCCCCCGAGCCGCAGCGCCCCGCGTCCACGACGACGCGGGGCGCTGTGGCGTCGTCGCCGAACCGGAGTAACGCAACCGGGCCCCGGTCGTTCACAGGGAGTTGCCCGGCGACGGCGACACGCTCCCGGAGGAGGCCCACGGTGACAACGGAAATCGGCAGGACGCGCACGGACGGGACGCCCGTGGAGCACCGGCTGTCGTACGAGGGCTTCGCCTACCACGCACGGGTCGTGCGGTCCTCGGCGGCCCCGGGGACGGTGCCGGTGGTGATCCTGGGAGGATCCGCGCAGGACCGCTACACCTGGGTCAGGCACGAACCGCGGCTGACGCCGACGACCCCGGTGATCACCGTGGACCTGCCCGGATACGGCTCCGCCGACTTCCTCCCGGCCGGCTACGGCCTGGACTTCCTGGCCGACACGGTCCACCACATGGTGACCAGTCTCGGCCACCCCGCCGTCCACCTGATGGGAGCCTGCTACGGGGGCAACGTGGCACTGCGCTTCGCCCAACGCCACCCGGAGGCCGTGCGCAGCATGATCCTGGCCGGCACGACCCTGGTGGTGCCCGAGAACTTCAAGGCGGCGGTCGCGGGGTGGACCGACATGCTCCGGCAGGGCGACCGCGCCGGCTACGCCTCCGGCATGGTGGCGGCGTTCACGGCACCCGCGGAGCTCGGGCCCGTGCGCAAGCGCAACGTCATGACCCGGATGCTCCACCGCCAGGGCATGGACCGCACCGCGCACGAACTGCGCATGGACGCCGAGCACAGCGACCGCGTGCTCCGCCACGGCGTCTACGCCTCCGGCCGCCTCCCCGACGTCCCCTGCCTGGCCTTCACCGGCGAGTACGACACCCTCACCCCGCCCTCCCACAGCCGCCGGGTGGCCGAACTCTTCCCCCGCGCCCGGTTCACCACGGTCAAGGAGACCGACCACCTCTCGCTGCTGGAACGCCCGACCGAGGTGGCCGACCTCTGGCAGCGCTTCTACACCGAGACCCCCTTCGACGAACTCGACTTCCTGAACGGCGTCGAGAGGATCGAGAGCCCGGCGCCCCTCCTGACCTCCCCGTAGGACCGACGGCCCGGCCGCCGAAGGGTCCGGGCCATCGGACCGGTCGGTCTTCTTCTGGGCGCCGAGAGTGTGGATGGGAACATCGGGGGCATGCGGGGGTGGAGCGCTCGGCCGCGCTCTGGATATGGCAGGGTCTGGCGGACTTCCCCCTCCGGCAGACCCCCTGGTGGACGAGCGGCCCGCACCTGGTCGGTGCGGGCCGCTCGGCGCGTGTGAGCGTGACTCCGTTACCGCCCCGCGCCGGCGAGGACGAGCCGGCTGGCGACGCCGCCATCGGGCACGATCACAGGCCGGCCGTTGTCGTCGACACGCCGCAGCCCAGACACGAAGATCACGATCTGCGCCTGGGGCGTGACCTCGCGTCATGGCAACGAGCGTGTGAGCCACACCACTTCACCGTTGTCTTCCGTGGAGACGTGATCCCGCTCGAACCCGAGCTTCTCAAGGACACGGAGCGACGGTGCGTTCCACGCGCCGACGGTCGACCAGAGCCGTTTCCGCCCGGTCGCGGTAGCGGCATCGAGCACCGCGCTGGCCGCCTCGGTGGCGTAGCCACGCCCATGCGCGCGCTGGAACAGCTCATACGCGATTTCGGGCTCCTCCAGGGTCGAGCGGCCGATGACCAGCCCGCAGTAGCCGATGAAGTCACCTTCGTCACGGCGCTGGATGGGCAACAGGGCGATCCCCGTAGCGGCCGTCGCGGTGAGCAGCTCCGCGATGGACGCCCGGATGTGCTCAACCGTGGGGGTCCCCTTGCCGCGTTCGGAGAGGAGGGCGCAGAACTCAGCGGCGTCCGACTCGACCCATGGCCGCAGCAACAGCCGCTCGGTCTCGAGGTGGAACGGCATCGTCTCGTACGAAGTCATGCCCCCACCTTGCCCCACGGACCGTCACGCACCGCATCCGGAGCATCGGCCTCACGGGACAACGGGACAGCTCCTACGCGGGCGCGGTCGATGAGTGTGGGCGGCGATCGAAGTCTGAGGGAGAACACTCGATCTCTGGAGGCTGCCCTGTGGCCGAATCACACGTCCTGGAAACCCGGGAGGCTCTGGAACGGGCGAACCGCGTCGAGCGGTTGGCGCTCGTTCAAGACCTCGCTGGGCTCAGCGAGGCCCAGTGGGCGACGGCATCACTGTGCGGACGCTGGACCGTGGAGGAGGTCGTGGCCCATCTGACGGCAGGAGCCAGTACGGGGATGTGGCGCTGGCTGCTGAGCATGCTGGCCGCGCGGTTCGACCCCGACCTGCACAACGACCGACGGCTCGCACAGCACCGTGGTGCCACACCTGAAGAGACCTTGCGGCGATTTCGCGCGGTGGTCGCCGGGCCCGCCGGGCCGACAGGACACACTGCGGCCTGGCTGGGCGAGACAGTCGTCCACGGCGAGGACATCCGTCGGCCGTTGGGACTCGTGCGGACGCCCCCGGTGGCCACGACGACCGCCGTGGCCCGGTTCTTCGCCAGCCGTGATTTCACTGTCGCGGGCAAGACCGCGATCGCGGGCTTGCGGCTCGAAGCCACCGACGGACCGTTCACCACCGGCTCGGGGAATCTGCTCCGGGGGCCGACCCTCTCGCTGGTGATGGGGATGGCGGGCCGCGCAGCGGCCTGCCAGGACCTGGAAGGGGACGGTGCGGTAGTCCTGCGTGCCCGACTGCGCTCCGGTTGAGAACGAGCTGGGGGGAGAGGGAGGGCGCGGTGGCCGCGGCGGAGGTAAGGCCGGTGGCGAGGAGCATGGCGGCGAGCGCGGTGGTGATCTTGTGCATGACCGACCCGACGTGGTGGCGGAGAGCCGGTCACGTTGCTCGATGGGGACACGTCGTCCGGCGACGGCCGGGGTCGGTGAGGTGCTCGCCGCCGTCCGGTGGGAGAGGGGCCCGCCCCCGGCGTCTTGGGCGGACGTCGTGCCCCGCTCCGTGAAGGGCCGGTCATGACAGGACGTCAGGTTCTCGGGCGGCACGGCGGCCCTGTGGCGGCTGCGCCGGTCTCGGCACCGCAACCCGTGTCGTCCACGGGCCGGCGGGGCGGCTCGTCGTTCCTTCCGGCTCGCTCGGCCGACGTGAGACATTGCCAGGACGTCGTCCGGGCCCTCGTGGAGCCGGCGCGTGGCCCTGCTCGGCCTCGCGAGCGCCGCCGCAGTGTCCGGCGTCTCCGCCTCGGACGTGCGCCGCGACGGCGGACACGCGGGGGTGAACCGCCGGTGGACGGGGAACGACTCCCTCGGCCGACGAAGGAGCGGGGATGACCGATACGGACGGGGCGGGTCGGGGCAGGTGGCGGTTCCGCCGGCGCGGTCGGGGCACGCGCCCGGGGACGGAGAGCCCGGCCGCCCGGACCCAGCCGCCCTCGGCTCCCGTGCCCGGGTCCTCACCGGCACCGGGCGGGGCCGCCGACGAGGGCGAGCTGGAGGGCCTGGGCTCGTACCGGATCACCCGGTACGAGGGCGAGGACGGCGTCCCCGTGATGAATGTGAAGCTCTCCCTGACGCCTTCCGGGATGACGCGCCTGAAGCTGAGCCACCTCGCGGCCGAACACGACCCGCACCATCCGGACGTCGTACGGCTCTCCTTCGAACTGGCCGAGCAACTCCGCCAGGAAGGAGAGTTCGACGAAGCGGAGGAGGTCTTCCGCTGGGTCATGGCGGAGCGCAGGGCGGACCTCGGGCCCGCGCACCCGGATACCCTGGCGGCGGAGGCCGCTCTCGCCTCCCTGTTACGGGCTCGTGGACGGCCTGAGGACGCGGAGCGGCTGCGCCGTTCCGTCTTCGCCCAGCGCGAGACGACATTGGGCCCGGACCACCCGGACACGCTCGCCGCGCTGGGGGATCTGGCCCTCGTCGTGCTCGCCCTGGGGCGGCACGAGGAGGCGGAGCGACTGGCGCGCACCGCGCTCGAACGCCGGACGCGGGTGCTGGGGCCCGAGCACGAGGACACGCTCGGCAGCCGGAACACCCTGGCCGGGGTGCTGCGGGCCCGGGGCGCGCTGGAGGAGGCCGGAGCGCTCTACCTCTCGGTGCTGCGCGACGCCGAGCGCCTGCTGGGCCGGACCTCGGAGCTGACCCTGACGGCCCGGATCAACCACGCCGCCGTCCAGTACCGCCTGGGGCACGTCGCCCAGGCCGTGCGGTCGATGCACGACGGGGTGCGGCAGTCGGTGGAGACCAAGGGCGCCGGCCACCCGGACACGCTCTCCGCACACGCCACCCTGGGCGCCATGCTTCAGGCGCTTGGCAAGGTCGAGGAGGCCGCGTCTGAGCTGCGGACGGCCGTCGTGGGCATGGAACGGTTGCACGGCCCCGACCATCCGGACGTCCTGAAGTACCGCACCAGCCTGGCCGCCACCTTCTTCAACGCGGGTCGGCACGCCCAGGCCGAGGAGGAGTGCCGCCTGGTCGTCGCCGGCCACGAGCGGCTCTACGGCACGGCCGACCCTCGCACGGCGAAGGCCCGGGAGAACCTGCGCATGGTCCGCATCGCCCGGGGTTAGCACCCGCGGAGGGCTCATGGACCGATGTGGACGTGCGCTCCCCACAGCGACGGGAGCAGCGGATGCTCCGTGTGCGCCTGCCGGACGGCCGCGTGCAGCGCGTGCGCGGGGCCGTGCGGGAGCCGGCCGTAGAAGGACTGGGCGATGCGCGGGGCGATCTGGTCCGTCACGGGCCACAGCGTGCCCACGACATGGCGGTATCCGGCGAGTTGGAAGGCGCTGGTGATGTGGATCGCCTCGTCCGCGAGCTCGGGGCGGGTCCCGGACGTGGAACAGCTGGAGAGGTAGGCCAGGCAGGCTCCCGACGGCCGCAGGGCGGAGATGTCCGCAACGGTCAGCGCCCCTTCCAGGTGGTCGTGAGTGAGGATGCGCGAGGCTGAGGGGTCGTGCGGGTCGGTGACGGCGTGGCAGACGAGATGGACGTACGGGCTGGAACGCAGGGCCTCCCGCACCCGGACGCGGGTGGCCTCGGCGCCGGTGAGCAGGGGTGCCCGGGTGGTTCCGGGCAGCAGCGCCCGCACCGCTTCCGCTTCGCGCAGGGCGCTCGGCAGGGGCGCGGCCCCCGGCGTGTCGCCGATGGCCACGATCAGTGGCGACCGCGCGCCCGACGGGGCGGGTTCGGGCCGTCGGCGCGCGTGGTGCAGGGCCCCGATGGTCGGGGTGTAGGAGGAGACGGCGAGGTCCAGGGCGCAGCGCGGCCGGTCCGGGTCGGCCCGGGGGCCGTGATAACCGGCGGCGTGCAGCGGCAGGAAGGCGAGTGTGCCCTGCGGGCACCACCAGATCCGCGGGGGCCGCTCCCCCGGGGCGGGTGGTCCGGTGTGACCGAGGCGTCGGAGCACAGGGCCGGTGACGGTGTCCCACAGCCATTCCAGTACGCCGGAGAGGGTCTCCTGCGCGGACCAGATCTCCTCCAGGGAGGCTCCGGGCCGGGCCGCGGCACGGGTGGCGTCGAGGAAGACGGCGACCTGCTCGGCCACGGTCTCGGAGCGCACCTTCAGCGGCAGGACGTCGATCGTGCCGTCGGCCACGATGACGGCGTCGCAGCGGATGCTGATGTTGAGGAGCACGACGGGTCCGTCGCCGGCCTGGCGCAGGATCTCCTCGGCCGAGGACGGGCGCAGGAAGCCGTTGAACCCCCGCAGGGCCCGGATCCGGCCCAGCAGGCGCTGCCACGCGGCGGCGTGGGCGCGACGCCGTTCGGCGGCCTGTTCGGTCGCGGCCGCCGGCCCCGGGAGTCCGGCCGGCCCGCCGGTCTCCTCCTCGCGCAGCCGCAGGAACTCGTCGGCCAGGGCGGGCGCCTGCCGGCGCAGCCGGTCGAGGTCGAGGTCCCGGGTCCGCAGCAGCCGTCCGAGGAGCACTCCCCTGCCGTGTTCGAGGACTTCCAGGGCTTCCTCGGGCCGCCCGGCCTGGAGGGCGTAGGCGGCGGCCTCCGCCGCGATGCCCGGCAGGCGGGCGAGCGCGTACTGCTGGTCGCTGCGGGTGAGGCTGCGCGTCGCCAGCTCGGGCAGCAGCGACGTGGCCGTGCGCAGGGCGCGCCACGCCGTCTCCCAGTCCTCCAGCACGCCGGACACCTGGCCCCAGGTGACGTGGGCGGCGAGCCGTTCGCGCACCGGGGCGGAGGCGACCGTCGTGATGTCGCGGGCGACGACGGCGGCCTCCGTGAGCAGATCGCGGTCCCCGGTCCGCAGGTGCAGGCTGTACAGGCCCTCGGCGAGCGCCGTGCCGGGCTTGGTCCGGTCGGGGTCGTCCCGGGGGCGGTCCCGCACGACGGCACGAAGGAGGTCCACGGACTCCTGGAGGTCCGCGAGGTCGTGGCTGATCTCGTAGCGGCTGCGCAGGGACTGGGCGAGGCTGAATCCGGCTACCTCCCGCTGGGTGGTCATCAGGCTCATGGCGTGGCGTTGCAGGCCGATCGCCTCGTCCAGGTCGGTCGGTGTGCCTCCGGCGTGGTCGAAGCGGGCGAGGAGGGCGCGGGCGAGGCTGCCCATCGCGGCCGCCCGCAGCTTGGGAGGGGCGGCGTCGAGGGCCTGTCGGAAGGCGCCGAGCGCCGGGCCCAGCGCCTCCGGCCGGGCAGTGTGGAAGAACCGGGCGAGGTGGGTGTCGCCGAGCAGCACGAGGACGACCGGACGGTTCGCGTCCCCCTCGGGCAGCACCAGCAGGGCCTGGCGGCACAGTTCGGCGCATCGGTCGAGATCCGTGATGTCGCCGTGGACGCCGAAGCGCTGGTGCAGGCACCCGGCGAGGCTCGCTTGGTGGAGGGCCCGGTGCGCCGCGTCCAGGTCCGCCCCGGTGGCCATGGCGTCGCGGTGGACCGCGATCCCCGATTCGAGGTCGGCGAGGTCTCCGCGCGCCGCGTGACGGGTCCGCAGGGCGGCGGAGAGTCTGGTGCGCAGGGCGCAGGCGTTGTGGGGCCCGATGCCGGGTGCGTCCACGGCCGCCCGGAGCAGGTCGATGGCCCGGTCCAGGGAGCCGGCCTCCCCGGTCAGGTCGTACCGAGTGTCGTACGCCGATCCCAGCGTGCCGATCAGCACGGCGCGTTCGGCGCTGTCGGCGGGTCGGCCGGCGATGGCGTGCCGGAGCACGGCGATCGCCTGGTCCGTGAAGTGGGGCCGGCCGGTCCCGACAGCCCGGTCCAGGAGCGCGTCGGCGGCCTGCAGGGCGGCCTCGCCGTGCTCGGTGGTGCCGGGTTCGGCGTTCGAGACGGCGCGCAGGCGCAGGGCGATCACCGTGTCGAGGTCCTCCAGCCGGCCCACGGTGTCGTAGCGGTCCTGCAACGCCCGTGCGAGGCCGTCGAGCAGGGCCTGCCGCTGCTGCGGGCGGTCGGCGGGCAGCAGGGCGAGGGCCCGGGAGTGGGCGTCGATGGAATCGTCGCGGTGGCCGGGGTCCCGGGTCAGCCTGTGGAGGGCGCCGAGTGCGGAGCCGAGGTTGACCAGCCGGATCGCGAGGTCCTCCTGTTCGGCCTCGGGGGTGAGCCGTACGGCGTGGCGGTACAGCGCCACGCACTCCTCCAGGTCGCCCCGGTCGCCGGTCAGGAGGTTGCGGTCGAAGAGCGTCTCGGCGAGACCGGCCAGCTGGGCGGCGGCCTCCCCCCGGGCCTCCGGCCCGCCGGACAGTGCCCGCCGCTGCCACTCGACGGCCTCGTCGAGGTGACCGGGGTCACCGGTCGCTCCGTACAGCCGGCGCAGGGCGCGCCCGAGTCCGTAGGCGTAGGCGGGCCGGTAGGGGTGGTCGGCCGGAGCCTCGGCGAGGGCCCGGCGATAGAGGGCGAGGGCGTCCTGCAGCGGGCCGGGGGCGCCGGTCTTCTGGTGTACCAGTTCCTCGGTGTGGGCGAGGTTCCGGAAATGGACGTGTCGGTCGGGGGTGCGCGGGCCGAGGGAGGCCACGGTCATGTGGAACGCGAGCCGGGCCCGTTCGAGGGCGGCGGGGTCACGGGAGCGGATGTAGTCGTCGAGTTCCCGCAGTCCGCAGTCGTGCAGAGCCTGGACGCGGTCGTCGCCGCGGCGCTCTCCCATCGCTGGCATGGAGCCACCGTAGGGCGCCTCGGCGCGGCCCGGTGCCCCAATGGCTCAGACGGCGGGCGGTACTTCGGGATGCTCGTACGCGTTCGGTGGCGGCAGCCCCTGCCGCCAGGACGCGCACAGGGCCGAGGCCAGGATCCGCTCCTCGTCGAGGCCGGCCGGCAGCGGAAGGTGCAGAGCCCGCAGCAGGTCGAAGCGGTGCAGGTCGAACGCGGTGTGGACGGCGTCTCCGTGGGCGACTGCCGCCTGGACGGCACCGTGGTAGGCGAGGCAGGCGACGGCCAGGGGGATCAGGACGAGGGCGAGCCACCACCCGCTGGACCACAGCAGTACGGCGGTGGCAAGCGCGGTGGCTCCCCCGGTGACGGCGAACCGCACGGCGCCGTCCAGGGAGTCGCGGGAGTCGTCGACGAGGGCGCGGGACCGGTCGCCGAGGACCGGGTAGAGCCGGGACCAAGCAGCCGCCGCGTCCCAGCCGTGGTCACGGCCTGCGGTGTCGAAGGTGGCGGTCAGGACGTTGCCCAGGGCGGTGGGCCGGACGAGGTGGTCGGGCAGCGGGTACCGGCGCCGCAGGCGCGCGGCGGCCGCACCGGCCCGCTGCACGGCTGCCGCCGTCACCTCCGGCGGCGCCCCGTCACCCGCTGCCAGGGGCAGGACCGTACGGCGTTCGAGGCGGGCCTTGCGGCGGCGCTGCCGGGCGCGGCAGAGCCCCGCGCCGAGGGCGTCCGGCCAGCCGCCCTGGAGCAACCGCACCATGGCCAGTTGCAGGGGCTGGAAGACGACGGCGACGACGGTGACACCGGCGGCGATCAGCACGATCTCGCCGACACCGAGTCCGGCGGCGGTGCGCCAGGCGCGGCGCATCGACAGGGCGCCGGGGGCGCCCGCCCAGACCAACCACAGGATGCTCAACGCCCCCGCGTAGGTGGGGAGGTAGGAGACGAGGAAGAACCGTCCGGAGCCACCCGAGGCGAGACCGGCGGGCGCTGTCGCGACGGCGGCGAGGCCGGTCTGGCTCATCGGTGGCTCACCGCAGTTCCATCGCCCCGTGGCCGTCCGCCTCGCACCTCGGCCGGTACCGCTCGTCGTAGAAGGCGGTCCAGGCCGTCCGCTCGCAGGACGGACAGCGGAAGGTCAGCACGGTGTACTGGGTGGATTCGACCGGCTGGCGGCCGCGGTCCTCCTCGCCCGCGCCCCGTACGACCCCGAGGGCGCGCACGGTGCTCAGGTGGGCCCGGGTGCTGATTCCGACGACGGTGCCGTCCACGACGAGGACCACACGGTCCAACGCCGGCCGGGTCGCGAACAGCAGGTCGAGCGCGCCGGCGGTGCCGTCCAGGGTGGCGCCGTCCGGCACCTCCAGCCGTGCCGCGCCGTCCGGCGCCGCGGCCGGCCCCACCAGCATCGCGTACTTCACTCCAGTCCCCCACGGCTTCCGCTCGGCTTCCCGGTCGGCTGCCAGTCTGCCCGACCGGTGTGGTCGTTCGGACGGTTTCCTGGAGGAGGTGGAGGCGGTGGAGGCGGTGGAGGAGGTGGAGGAGGTGGAGGCGGTGGGGCACGGCGACGGCCTTCGGCCCTTTGGGGGTGTCTGTTCGCCCGCAAGGCCGGAAGGGAGACATCGGGGGAGGGGCGAAACCGGGCATCGGAGTCGGCGCGGAAGGCCGGGATCGCCCGTCAGGTCGGCGGCGATGCCAACGCGCTGAAGGGCAGAGGCGCCATGGTGCCGCCGTCGACTCGCTTGTGTCCGCCTCCGTGCGGGCGATCGGCGCTCTTCCAGAAGACGAACGCCTGGTCGGTGTTGTTGACCGCCGAGAACCGCCACGACTCCCACCGGTGGGCCTTTCCGATCTCGCGGCCGCGCTGGTCACGGACGTGCCGACAAGGGGACGTGCCGACAAGGGGACGGGCCGCTCGGTGAGGGGCTTGTCACCGGCGGATTCGCAGCCGGCCGCTGCTTCTCCGGACGTTCTGCCGAGCACGGCCGGTTGCGCTCGTGGCCGGGTTGGAAAAGGCCCACCGTCGTCAGGAGCGCGTGAGCCGGGCCGCGAGATAGGGGGCGGTGGCGCTGCGCCGGGCCTTCGCCACTTTGGCCGGCGGGCCTGCCGCGACCACCCGCCCGCCCTTGTCGCCGCCGCCCGGGCCGAGGTCGACGACCCAGTCGGCGGTGGCGATCGCGTCCAGGTCGTGCTCGACGAGGACGACCGTGTTGCCGGCGTCGACGAGCCGGTGCAGCTGTCGCAGCAGGAGCGCGGTGTCCGCGGGGTGCAGCCCCGCCGTCGGCTCGTCGAGCAGGTAGAGCGCGTGCCCGCGGCGGGCTCGTTGCAGCTCGGTGGCCAGTTTGATGCGTTGCGCCTCACCGCCGCTGAGTTCCGTCGCGGGCTGGCCCAGCCGCAGGTACCCCAGTCCCACCTCGCGCAACGTCTCAAGGCCGCGGGAGGCGGCGGGGAGGTCGGACAGGAACTCGGCGGCGGCGTCGACGGACAGCGACAGCACTTCCGCGATGTTCTTGCCGCGATGGGTGACTTCCAGCGTTTCGGCGTTGTACCGGGCGCCTCCGCAGGTCGGGCACGGCGCGTAGGTGCCGGGCAGGAACAGCAGTTCCACCGCGACGAATCCTTCGCCCTGGCAGGTCCCGCACCGTCCCTCGGGCACGTTGAAGGAGAACCGTCCGGCCGAGTAGCCGCGAGCCCTTGCTTCGTCCGTTGCCGCGTACAGTCTGCGCACCGCGTCGAACATCCCGGTGTACGTGGCCAGGTTGGACCGGGGCGTTCGGCCGATGGGCCGTTGGTCGACCCGGACCAGCCGGTCGAACGACTCGACCCCCGACGCGTCCTGGACGTCGACCTCCAGCTGCGCCTCGCCGGGCTCCCCGGGCGCGACTCCGAGGTGGTCGCGGACGACTTCGGCGAGCACCTGCGTGACCAGCGTCGACTTCCCGGAACCGGACACGCCGGTCACCGCCGTCAGTACGCCGAGCGGTATGTCGACGGACACGTCGTGCAGGTTGTGGCGGGAGACGCCGCGCAGGTGCAGCCAGCCGTGAGGGGCGCGCGGGCGGTGATCGAGCGGCCGGGCACGCCCGAACAGGTAGTGGCCCGTGGCCGAATCCCCCACCTGCTCCAGGCCGGCGACCGGGCCGCTGTACAGCACGCGTCCGCCGTCCTCCCCCGCACCGGGGCCGATGTCGACCACCCAGTCCGCCCGCCGTACCACGTCCATGTCGTGCTCCACGACGAACAGCGAGTTGCCCGCCGCCCTGAGCCGGTCCAGTACCCTCAGCAGCGGTTCCGCATCAGCCGGGTGCAGGCCCGCGGAGGGTTCGTCGAGGACGTAGACGACACCGAACAGCCCCGAGCGCAGCTGGGTGGCGATCCGCAGGCGCTGCGCCTCGCCCGGTGACAAGGTCGTCGAGCGGCGCCCGAGGCCGAGGTATCCCAGGCCCAGGTCGAGCAGCACCTCGATCCGCGCGACAAGATCGCCGCAGATCCGGACCGCGGCCTCGGTCGTCTCCCCGGATCGGGCGGCCGACGTGGTGGCCTCGGCCTCGGACCGCTCGGCGACGGGTCGCAGCAGCGCCGCGACCTCGGTGAGCGGCATCGCGTTGATCTCGGCGATGGAACGTCCGGCGAAGGTCACGGCGAGCGCCTCGGGCCGCAGTCCGCTGCCGTGACACGCGGGGCAGGGCACACTCCTGACGAACCGCAGCGCCCGTTCGCGCGTCTTCTCGCTCTTGGAGTCGGCGAGGACGTGCATGACGTGCTTGCGGGCGCTCCAGAACCTCCCCTGGTAGCCGTAGTCGACGCGGTCCTCCTCCGGCTCGATGTACACGGAGGGCTGCTCCTCCGTGTACAGCAGCCAGTCCCGGTCCTTCTTCCTGAGTCGGCGCCACGGGCGGTCGATGTCGATCCCCAGGCCGTTCACGACACTGCGCAGGTTGGCGCCCTGCCAGGCGCCCGGCCAGGCGGCGATCGCCCCCTCGCGGATGCTCAGCGAGGGATCCGGGACGAGCAGGTCCTCGGCGACGTCGTGCACGACGCCCAGTCCGTGGCACTGCGGGCAGGCGCCGGCCGCGGTGTTGGGGGAGAACGACTCGGCTTCCAGCCGTGCGGCCCGGGGCGGGTGGGTGCCGGCTCGGGAGTACAGCAGGCGCAGCAGATTCGACAGGGTGGTGAGGGTGCCGACCGTCGAGCGCGAACCGGGCGATCCGCGTCGTTGCTGCAGGGCCACGGCTGGTGGCAGTCCGGTGATCTCCTGCACGTGCGGCACGCCGGCCTGTTGCAGCAGCCTTCGAGCGTAGGGTGCCACGGACTCGAAGTAGCGCCGCTGGGCCTCCGCGTAGAGCGTGCCGAACGCGAGCGAGGACTTGCCCGAACCGGAGATGCCGGTGAAGGCGACCAGCGCGTTCCGCGGAACGTCGACATCGATGTTCCGCAGATTGTTCTCGCTGGCCCCACGGACATGCACGAAGGGGTCGGTCGCGTTCTCGTTCACGGTTCCTGATTACCCGATCGAACCGTGAACCGCGCGCCAGGCGCCGTCCCCGGGTCCCGGTCCCGGGACGCGTTCGCGTGTGCTTCACCGTGGACGTGCCGGGCTGGTGCTCGTGATGGTGCACGCAACGGTGTGGCCGGGTGGTGGGCCGGGTTCCTCCACGGGGGATCGCCCCGTACGTGCGGCAGGCGGGCGGCATGGGGTGATCGGAGGGCCGCGCTGTCGATCGCCGTGCGCGGGCGAGGCCTTCACGTGGGTGCCGCCCTTCTACCGTGGGGGGCACGGATCCCGGTCACCGCGGTCCGGATCATGTGACGGAGGCGAATGTGTTGATCACCGTTGCGGACGTGGAAGCCGCAGCCAAGCAGATCACTGGACATGTGCTGCGGACCCCGACAGTGCCGAGCCCTGGGCTCTCCGCGTTCCTGGGTGTGCGTGTCACCGCGAAACTGGAACTGTTGCAGCGCACCGGTTCCTTCAAGGCACGCGGTGCGACGGCGAAGCTGCTCGCGCTCAGCGAGGCCGAACGGGCTGCCGGAGTGGTGGCGGTGAGTGGCGGCAACCACGGCATCGGGGTGGCGGTCATGGCCGGCGTGCTGGGTGTGGAAGCGACTGTCGTCATGCCGCGGTCCGCCCCCGGCCGTGCGGTGGACATCGCCGAGGCCTCCGGAGCGAACGTCACCCTCGTCGACACCATGGACGGCGCGTTCGCCCTCGTGGAGGAACTGCGGGCCAAGGGGCTCACCCTGGTCCACCCCTTCGACGACCCCGTCGTCATCGCGGCTCAAGGCACGGTCGGTCTGGAGTTCGCGCAGGACGCCGGGGAACTCACCGACGTGCTCGTCAGCATCGGCGGTGGGGGACTGATCGCCGGAGTCGCCACCGCGCTGCGCGCGCGTCGTCCCGGCGTACGGATCTGGGGCGTGGAAACCGACGGTGCGAGAGCCATGTCGGCGGCCTTGGAGGCAGGCGGGCCGGTGCCGGTCGAGCTGTCCTCGATCGTCTCGACCCTGAGCGCCCCCAGCGTCTCCCCGATCACCTACGAACACGTCTCGGCGCTGGTCACCGATGTCCTCACGGTGACCGACGCCGAGGCCGTACGGGGCACCCTCGACCTGGCCGACCACGCGAAGGTCTGGGCCGAGCCTGCTGCCGGCTGTCTGCTGCCCGCGGCGCGCCGGGTGCTGGAACGCGTCGGTGAGGACGCCAGGCTCGGTCTGGTGCTCTGCGGCGGTAATGCGACGACCGCCGACGTGACCGCCTGGGCCGAGCGCTTCGGGCTGCGCTGATCCCACAGGCTTCAGCAGCCGCTCAGCCCTCGGCGGGAGAACCTGGCGGTCACCGGCGTCAGGTGGTCGTGCTCGACCCTCACCGCGGAAGACCAACGGTCGCGGAGCCTTGAGACTCGCAGGCTCCTGTTCGAGGCGGCGGAGCTCCGCGGGCGGCGCCGGTGACCGGCCAGCCGTACGCGGTGTGCTTCTCCGCCACGCCTCCGTCGGCCGGCTCTCCCCCACCTACCGGACCAACCGCTCCTGCGCCGCTTCCGCTGTTCCTCGACACCCGGATCGGCGGGCGGCCGGGCAACACCCGTGCCGACTGACCCGGAGGACGACGACGGCCGTCCGGTGCTCGGCTTCGACGACGAGGCCGAGCGAGCCGTCCTCCTCGTGCGCGAACTCACCAGGGGCGCCGCCGTGCTGTCAAGGCGTAGCAGGCGAGGAGGGCGAGGGTGAAGGCGATGCCGATGACGGCCGCCTGCCGCATGTCGGGCACCTTCACCGCCGTCGCCGCGACCGCGAGGACGCCGAGCCCCGCGACGACCGCGAGCTTGTCGCCGCCCCGGACGGAGAAGCCGGTGAATTCCCCGGGGTGCGCGGCGCGGTGGCGCCGGAAGGCGACGTACGAGGCCAGGATCAGCAACCACACCAGCATCACCGCGAAGATCGCGATCGACATCATGATGCCGAAGAGGCCGCTGACGTCGTAGAAGGCGAGCAGGGCTGCGGCCGCGATGCCCAGGGTGGACGCGGCGATCGCGACCGCGGGGACGCCCCGGCGGTTGAGCCGGGCGAGCGGCTTCGGCGCGAGGCCGTCGTCGCCGAGCGAGTGGAGCAGCCGGGAGGCTCCGTACAGGTGGGCGTTGGCGGCGGACATGGCGGCGATGAGCACGACCGCGTTGGTGACGGTCGCCGCGGCGGGCACGCCGATCTCGGAGAAGACCCGGACGAAGGGGCTCGCCTCGATGCTGCCGTCGCCGTCCGCCATCCGGCGCCACGGGATCAGGGCCAGCACCAGGGTGATGGAAAGCAGGTAGAAGAAGCCGAGCCGCCAGGCCAGTTGGCGCATCGCGGTGCGTATGGTGCGTTGCGGGTCGGCCGCCTCGGCGGAGGCGATGGCGACGACTTCGAAGCCGGCGTAGGCGAACATCACCACGGACATGGCCAGCCAGATCGAGCTCAAGCCGTGTGGAAGGAAGCCGCTGTCGTCGGTGAGATGCGCGAAGCCGGTGGCCTCGGTGTCCGGCAGTCCGAAGAGGACCAGCAGGGCCGCGCAGAGGATGAAGGCGCACAGGGCTGTCACCTTGATGCTGGAGAGCCAGAACTCGGTGGTGCCGAAGGACTTCACGCTGATCACGTTGACCGCGAGGACGACCGCCGCGACGGCGAGGATCGCCACCGACATCGGCACCCCCGGCCACCACCAGCGGATGTAGAGCGCGGAGGCGACGACTTCGGTGCCGATGACGACGACGGCGCTGAACCAGTACAGCCAGCTGCTGAGGAAGCCGGCCCAGGGGCCCAGGTAGCGGCGGGCGATGGTGCCGAACGAGCCCTGGACGGGATGGGCGGCGGACATCTCGCCGAGCAGCACGGCGATGATCGCGACCAGGACCGCCCCGATCACGTACGAGACGATGACGGCGGGACCGGCGACGGACATCGCCGAGCCGGAGCCCAGGAAGAGGCCGGTGCCGAGCGCGGAGCCCAGCCCGATCATGGTGGTCTGCCGGTGGGTGAGCGAGCGGACCAGCCCCTTGCCGGAGCCGGAGCCGGGGGCGGGTCTGGCTCCGTCGGCGGCCACCGGGACGGGGGGTGCGGAGTCGCTGGGTGAGGCCATGGCGGTGGGGCCCTTCTGCACGGGGGTGGACAACGGAGGGGGAGGGGGAGGGGTCAGAACTCGCTGTTGCGGAACGGCTTGGCGGGGGCGTCCAGGTCGGGCTTGCCCAGGACCTTCGACGACAGGGCGTAGATGCCGTGGTTGGTCAGGACCCAGGCGATGTTGCGATCCCACTCCACGTAGACCCCGTGGGTCTGGTTGCCGTACGCGTAGTCCGCCGTGTCGCGGCCGTACGCCTTCGGCACGAAGTACGCGGAGATCTCCGGGTCGGCCGGGTCGGACACGTCGAAGAACTGCACGCCCGCGTTGTAGAAGCCATAGCCGAGGACGCCGGCATCGTGCTTGCCCGGGTTGGTGTAGTAGCCGGTCCGCTTGGGGCCGAAGCTGCCGCGCCGCTGGCAGTAATCCGTGAAGCCGGCCGGCTTGGGCGGCACCGGGCGGGGGAGGACGCCGACGACGCGGGGGTTCTTCGGGTCCTTGGCGTCGATCTGGTAGACGTCCTTGTAGGGCTCGTAGCAGTCCTCGGTGAGCGGGTAGCCGGAGTAGTAGATCATTCCGGTCTTCTCGTACTGGGAGACGTCGATGTTGTCGCCCTCGGTGCCCGAGACCGACGCCGGGAGGTCGAGGTGGCTCACGGTCCGCAGGTTCGAGGGGTCGGAGACGTCGAGGACCGTCAGGCCGTAGCCGCCCATCGCGGCGAAGGCGTACCGCCCGCCCTTCTCCACGGGCTTGGGCAGGAAGAGCGGCATCCGGGCGCCCATCCAGCTGGTGCGGTTGCCGCAGCGCGGGTTCTTCCGGTAGGCCGCGGCCTCTCCGGTGCGCTGCCCCGGCAGGTGCCAGGTGTCGAGGAGCCTGGGGCGCGCCGGGTCGGTCATGTCCCAGGACTGGTAGCCGGCCGAGTGCAGGTTGGTGGGGTACTCGGTGCCGGAGTAGGTGTCGTCCGGCGCCGTGGCGATGAACATGTACTTCTCGCCCGTCCAGTACGGCACGTCGATCGAGCCGGAGCCCTGCTGCGCCGACGCCGGGTCGCTGCGCAGCGGGTCGGCCTGGGCGGAGTCGGTGGAGACGGTCGCCAGGAGCTTCCAGTCCTTCTTGCGCGGGCCGTCCAGGCGGTACACCTTGAAGCCCTTCAGCCCCGGCTTTTCCCGCAGCTTCCGCACGCCCTCGGGGTTGTTGTACTTGTCGAGCGGCGGGTGGTCGGAGAGTTCGGAGATCTGCCGCTTGCTCTCGAAGCTCTGCACCATGACGTAGGCGTTCAGCTTCCTGTTCCACTGGATGGTGGAGGCGCCCCAGTAGTCGTGCGCCGCCCAGTCGCCGTTGGCCCGGCTCTCGTCGCCGCCGACGTCCTCGCGGCTCAGCTTCTCGACGACCCTCACCTTCCGCACGTCGGTGACGTCGTAGACGCGGCCTTCGGAGCGGTCGTACTGGAAGAGGTAGCGGCGGCCGTCGAAGTCGACGACGTTCTGCCAGGTGTGGAAGTAGTCGGGGGTGAAGCCGGCGCCCTCGTAGGCCGCTTCGACCTTCATGTTCTTGATGTACGAGCGGGTGTCGTACTGCGCCCTGCGCCCCGGGAAGGGGTGCTCGGACTCCTCGTCGACCGGGGTGAGGGCGGGGTGGCGGAACGTGCCGTCGAGCTGCATCCCGTACGCGCCCGGGTCGGCCGGCCCGGGGCGGCGGTCGGCGCACACCGCGGGGACGTTCGGGTCGGTGGCGGCAGCGGTCGCGGTGTCCGCACCGGACGCACCGGGGGCGAGCAGGCCGGCGGTGACGGCGGCCGCGGCGATGGTGGCGAGAGCCGTGTTCCTGCGGGTGAAGCGCATCGGACGGTCCTTTCGGGGGCGGGGGCGGGGGCGGGGAGCGGGCGGGTGGGGGCTCAGGTGACGGTGGGGCGCCGCTGGAACGCCGGGGCGAGATGGGCCCCGGAGGTGACGATGTCGCGCAGCTCGACCACCGCGCGCAGGACGTCGGCGTGCGACACGTACAGGGCGTTGAAGCCGAAGCGGAGCAGGTCGGGGGTGCGCATGTCGCCGATCACACCCCGTGCGGTGAGCGCGGCGACCAGCGGGTACGCCTCCGGGTGGCGCAGCGCGACCTGGCTTCCCCGGCGCTCCGGCTCGCGCGGGGTGGCCGGGGTGAAGCCGAGGCCGTCCAGGAGGGCGTCGGCGCACTCCTGGAAGAAGCCGGTCAGGGACAGGCCCTTCTTCCTGACGTCGGCCATCGCGACGTTGTCGAAGGCGGTGAGCGCGGCCTCCAGGGCGATCAGGGAAAGCAGCGCGGGCGTGCCGATCCGTGCCCGGGTGATGTCTGCCGCCGGGGTGTAGGCGCCTGCCATGGCGAACGGTTCGGCGTGCCCGTGCCAGCCGGTCAGCGGCTGGTCGAACGCGTCCTGGTGGCGGTGGGCGACGTACGCGAACGCCGGGGCACCCGGCCCGCCCGACAGGTACTTGTAGCCGCAGCCGACCGCGAAGTCCGCCTCCACCGCGTCCAGCTCGACCGGCAGCGCGCCCGCCGCGTGGCACAGGTCCCAGTGCACCAGGGCCCCGGCGTCGTGCGCGGCGGCGGTGAGCGGGGCCATGTCGTACAGCTCGCCGGTGCGGTAGTCGACCGGCGCGTACGCGGCGACGGCGACGTTCCCCGCCTCGGCGGCGAGCACGGCGGCGGCGTCCCGGGCCGGCACCCGGCGCACGTCGAGGCCGAGGAGCCGGCCCACCGAGTCGGCGATGTACTGGTCGGTGGGGAAGTGGTCCGGGTCGGTCAGCAGCAATCGGCGACCGGGGCGCAGCCGGGCGGCGGCCAGCAGGGTGTTGAAGAGCTGGACGCTGGTCGAGTCCCCGGCCACGACCTGCCCGGGGGCGGCGCCGACCAGCCGTCCGATCGTGTCGCCGGTCCGCACGGGCGCCTCCCACCAGCCGTTGCCGTTCCAGGAGCGGATCAGGTCGGTGCCCCACTGGCGGTGCACCGCGTCCTCGACGGCCGCCGGAACGGCGGCCGGCAGGGCGCCGAGGGAGTTGCCGTCGAGGTAGACGACGCCCTCGGGGAGGAGGAAGCGGTCCCGGACGGCGGCGAGCGGGTCGGCGGCGTCCAGGGCGGCGGCGCGGGTGGTGAGGTCGGTCAGCATGAGGGAGCTCCGTGATCGGGACGGGCAGGGGCGGCGGGGTGGGCGAGGTCGAGGGCGATGTCGGTGAGCAGGTCCTCCTGCCCGCCGACCAGGCGCCGCCGGCCCGCCTCGACGAGCAGGTCCCGGGTGTCCAGGCCGTGGCGGGCGGCCGTCGCCTCCGCGTGCCGCAGGAAGCTGGAGTACACCCCCGCGTAGCCGAGCGTCAGCGTCTCCCGGTCGACCCGCACGGGCCGGTCCTGGGTCGGCCGGACCAGCTCCTCGGCGGCGTCCATCAGAGGAAAGAGCGCGCAGCCGTGCTCCCAGCCCATCAGGTCGAAGACCGCCACCACCGGCTCCAGCGGTGCGTTGCCCGCGCCCGCGCCCTGCCCGGCGAGGGAGGCGTCGACGCGGTGGGCGCCTCCCTCCACCGCGACGATGCTGTTGGCGACGCCGAGACCGAGGTTGTGATGGGCGTGGATGCCGATCTCGGTGGCCGGATCGAGCGCGTCGCGGTAGGCCCGGACCCGGTCTCGCACACCGTCCATCGTCAGCCGGCCGCCGGAGTCCGTGACGTACACGCAGTGCGCGCCGTAGGACTCCATCAGCCGTGCCTGCGCGGCCAGTTCGGCGGGCGGGGCGAGGTGGGACATCATCAGGAAGCCGGAGACGTCCATGCCCAGTTCGCGGGCGAGCGCGATGTGCTGGGCGGAGACGTCCGCCTCCGTGCAGTGGGTGGCGACGCGGACGGAGGTGACGCCGAGCGCGTGGGCGCGGCGCAGGTCGGCGGCGGTACCGATGCCGGGCAGCAGCAAAGTGGTGAGCCGGGCCCGGTCGAGGACCTCGGCCGCCGCCTCCAGCCACTGCCAGTCGGTGTGGGCGCCGGGCCCGTAGGTGAGGGAGGAACCGGAGAGGCCGTCGCCGTGGGCGACCTCCACGGCGTCCACACCGGCCGCCTCCAGCGCGGCGGCGATCGCCCGTACCTGGTCGAGGGTGTAACGGTGGGAGACGGCGTGCATGCCGTCCCGCAGGGTGACGTCCTGGACGTAGACCCGGGTCATCGGCCCGTGCTCCGTTCGGCCAGGCGCTCGGCGGTGCGCAGCGCGGCGGCGGTCATGATGTCGAGGTTTCCCGCGTAGGCGGGGAGGTGGTGGGCGGCGCCCTCGACCTCCAGGTAGACGGAGACGAGCAGCCGGGCCCCGCCGCCGAGCCGGACCAGCGGGTCGTCGGCGGCGAGCGTCCGGAACTGCGGCTCCTGCTTGAGCCGGTAGCCGGGGACGTACGCGGCGACGGCGGCGGCCGTCGCGCGCACCGACGCGGCGATCCGGCCGGTGTCCGCGTCGTCGACGAGGCAGTGCACGGTGTCCCGCATGAGCAGCGCCGGTTCGGCCGGGTTGAGGACGATGATCGCCTTGCCCCGGGCCGCGCCGCCGACCCGCTCCAGGGCGCGGGAGGTCGTCTCGGTGAACTCGTCGATGTTGGCCCGGGTGCCCGGCCCGGCGGACCGGGAGGCGATCGAGGCGACGATCTCCGCGTAGTGCACGGGGGTGACGGCGGCGACGGCGGCGACGACCGGCACGGTGGCCTGCCCGCCGCAGGTGACCATGTTGAGGTTCTTCGCGTCCAGGTGCTCGTCGAGGTTGACGGACGGGACGACGTAGGGGCCGATGGCCGCCGGGGTCAGGTCGATCAGGGTCTTGCCGTACGGGGCGAGCGCGGCGGCGTTGCGGTGGTGGGCGGCGGCCGAGGTGGCGTCGAAGACGACGTCGATCCCGTCGAAGCCGTCCATGCCGATCAGCCCGGCGACGCCGTCGCAGCTGGTCGGCACGCCGAGCCGGCGGGCCCGCGCGAGCCCGTCCGAGTCCGGGTCGATGCCGATCATCGCGGCGGCGGTCACGAGCCCCGAGCCGCGGATCATCTTGATGAGGAGATCGGTGCCGATGTTGCCCGATCCGATGACGGCGGCCTTCACCGCACGGCCTCCTTCAACAGGGGGGTCAGTCCGAAGAAGCGGACGGCGTTGCGGCCCAGGACGGCCTCCCGCTCGGCGGGGGACAGGGCGCTCTCCCGCACCAGCCGGCCGATGGACTCCTCGCCCAGCGGGAAGGGGTGGTCGGAGCCGAGCAGCACCCGCTCCGCGCCCATCACGTCCACCAGGAGCCGCAGCGCGCCCGGGTCGAAGACGGCCGAGTCCACGGCGAAGCGCCCGGTGTAGTACGACGGCGGGTGCGGGCTGTCGGCGCGCACGATGTCCCGCCGGTGCCAGGCGTTCTCCGCCCGCCCCAGCAGGTAGGGGAAGCTGCCGCCGCCGTGTGCGAACAGCAGGCGCAGCGACGCCGGGAGCCGCTCGAAAGCACCGGAGAGGATCAGCGAGAGGATCGTCAGGTGCGTCTCGCCCGCCATTCCCGCCAGCCAGGCCAGCATGTAGCGGGAGTGGCGCGGCCCGGCGGGCAGGTCCCACGGGTGGACCAGGACGGCCGCGTCCTCGTGCGCGCAGTGCGCAAGGAATTCGAGGAGGGCGCCGTCGTCGAGGTCGCGGTCGCCGAGGTGGTTGCCGATGTGGACGCCGTGGAAGCCCTCCCGCATCGCCTCGGTGACCATCGCGCAGGCCGCCTCGGTGTCCTGGAGCGGCACCTGGCACAGCGGGGCCAGCCGGCCGGGGGCGTGCGCGGCGTACCGCAGCAGGTGCCCGTTGACGCTCCGGCACCAGTCGGCGGCCCGCGCCGCTTCCAGGCCGTAGCCGAACAGCAGCGGCGTGCTGGACAGCACCTGCACGTCCACCCCGAGCCGGTCGAGGTCGGCGACGCGGGCGGCCGGGTCCCACAGGGTGCGGCGCACCGGCCGGTACTCGGAGGCCCCGGCCATCATCATCCCGGCGTCGGGGCCGTCCGTGGTGCGCAGCCATGGGCCGTCCTCGCGACCGGTGATCCGGCGCGACTCGGCGCGGCCGATCTCGGGGAAGACGTGCGCGTGGACGTCGACGACGGTCATGCGCCGCCCGTCTCGTCGCGCCGGGTGCGGGGCCGCAGCTCCTCGGGCCAGTCCCTGCCCGGGTGGAGGGCGCCGCAGTGCCCGCAGGTGCGGGCGGCCTCGTCGGCGTGGAAGGCGGAGAAGACCGGCGGCAGGTCGTCCACGATCGAGGTGAGCTGCACCTCGCTGCGGTGCACCAGGTGGTGGCACTGGACGCAGTACCACTCGAAGGCGTCGCGGTGGCCCTGCGGCCGCGCGAACTCGACGACCAGGCCGATGCTGTCCTCCTCAGGCCGCTGCGGGGAGTGCCGCAGGTGCGCCGGAGCGAGGAAGACGTCGCCCTCGCGGATGTGGATGTCGTGCGGCGCCCGGCCCTCCTCCTCCATGACGCGGAGCACCATGTCGCCCTTGAGCTGGTAGAAGAACTCCTCGATGGGGTCGTCGTGGAAGTCGGTGCGGCGGTTGGGGCCGCCGACGACCGTCACCATCAGGTCGGCGTCCTGCCAGATCTGCACGTTGCCGACCGGCGGCTTCAGCAGGTGGCGGTGCTCCTCGATCCACGCCTGGAGGTTGAACGGTCTCATCGTCATCGCTGCTGTTCCTTGTCCTGCGGGAGATGGGCCACCGCGCTGATCTCGATCAGCAGGTGGGGATGGGGGAGCTGGTGGACGGCGACGGTGGTCCTGGCCGGCCCGCTCTCGTCGAAGTACTCGGCGTAGACCTCGTTGTAGCCACCGAAGTCGTTCATGCCGACCAGGTAGGCGGTCACCGACACCAGGTCGTCCAGACCGCCGCCGACGGCGGCCAGGAGGGCCGCGATGTTGTCCAGGACCGCCCGGGTCTGGGCCCGGATGTCGAGGTCGGTGACGCCCATCGGGTCGGCGCTCGCCCCGGTGAAGCCGCCGTCGGGGCGGCGGGAGCTCGTACCGGAGACGAAGACCAGGTCGCCCGCGCGCCGCAGGTGGGGGAAACGGCCGCGCGGCGGGGCCGCGCCGGGGACGATCACGCCGCCTCCCCGGTGGTGAGGGCGACGGAGCCGAGCCGGGCCACAGTGGCCCGCACGTGCGTCCCCGGCGGCAGTGGTACGGCGGCGGTCGCCGCCCCGGCCAGGACGACCGCCCCCGGGGCGAGCGGGCCGGCCAGCCGGGCGGCGGCGGCCAGTGCGCGCAGCGGGTCGCCGAGGATCGCGGCCGTCGAACCGGTCTCGGCCGGGCGGCCGTCCACCTCCAGCACCACGCCCAGGTTGGCCAGGCACCGCAGTCCGCCCGGCCCGGCCGCCGGGGTCCAGGGGCCGAGCGCGTACCCGGCGGCGGAGGTGTTGTCCGCGATCACCTCCGGCAGCGAGAAGCGGAAGCCGTCGTAGCGGGAGTCGATGACCTCCAGCGCGGGGGCGACGGCCGCGACCGCCGCCGCCGGATCGCCGCCGGGGGCGAGGACCGAGCCGAGCAGGAAGGCGATCTCGGGCTCCACCCGCGGGTGGATCAGACCGGAGACGTCGTAGCGACCCCCGTCCGGGATCTCCATCCGGTCCGTCAGCCGCCCGTGGATCAGGTCACGGACGCCCATCTGCCGCATCTTCGCGGCGCTGGTGAAGCCCAGCTTCACGCCGGTGGGCCGCTCGCCCCGGGCGTACCGCCGCGCCAGCAGCGCCTCCTGCACCGCGTACGCCTCCGCCGTGCCGGTCAGGCCGCTGCCGCCGCCGGGCAGCGGGCGCGCCTGTCGGGCGGCCGTGTCCAGCTCCTCCGCCAGCGCCTGCGCGTCCGTCGGGTTCATCGGGGGTCTCCTTCCTCTTCCCCGGCGGCGTGTCCGAAGGCCGCGCGCACCGAACCGAGCCCGTCGATACGGGCCTCCAGCACGTCGCCCGGCGCCACGGCCGTCATCGGCCCGAGCGCCCCCGTGAGCACGGTGTCCCCGGCCCTCAGCGGCCGGCCCAGCCGGACGAGGGTGTCGGCCAGCCAGACGGCGGCGTGCAGCGGGTGACCGAGGCAGGCGACGCCCGCGCCGGTGGAGACGGGCTCGCCCCGCCGCTCCAGGACCATCCCGGCGTTCCGCAGGTCCACGTCCCGCAGGAGCACCGGACGGGTGCCGAGGACGTACGCCCCGCTGGAGGCGTTGTCGGCGATCGTGTCCACGGCGGTGATGTCCCAGTCGCGGATCCGGCTGCCGACCACCTCGACGGCGGGCAGCGCGAAGGCGGTCGCCCGGATCACGTCGGCCACCGTGTGCCGCTCGTGCCCGAGGTCCCGCTCCAGGACGAGCGCCACCTCGGCCTCGGCCCTCGGCTGGAGCACCGCCCCCCGGGGCAGCTCCGCGCCGTCCGGTACGGCGGTGTCATCGAGGAGGGCGCCGAAGTCCGGGGTGTCGACGCCGAGCTGGCGCCGCACGGTGGGCGAGGTCAGACCGACCTTCCAGCCGGTGATCCGGCGGCCCGCCGCCAGCCGGCGCTCGGTCAGCAGGGACTGCACGGCGTAGGCCGCGTCCAGGTCGCCGGCCGGCAGCAGGTCCCGCACCGGGGCGCACGGCACGCCGGTGCGCCGGGCCCTCTCCAGGCGCTCGGCGGCAGCCTCCACCACCGTGTTCTCGGGGCTCGTCACAGCTTCACGCACACATTCATCGGCTCGGAGAAGAAGTCCAGGGAGTGCTCGCCGCCCTCGCGCCCGATGCCGGACGCCCTCACCCCGCCGAACGGGGTGCGCAGGTCGCGCAGGTTCCAGGTGTTGACCCAGGCGATGCCCACGTCGAGCGCCGGGGCGACGCGGTGGGCACGGCGCACGTCACCGGTCCACACCGTGCCGGCCAGGCCGTACGGACCGGCGTTGGCCAGGGCGAGCGCCTCCTCCTCGGTGTCGAACGGCGCCAGGTGCACGACCGGGCCGAAGATCTCCTCCCGTACCGCAGGGTGGTCCTCGGGCAGCCCGGTCAGCACGGTCGGCTCCACCCAGAAGCCGCCGTCCCGCTCGTCGCCGAAGCGCGGCACCCCGCCGCCCGCCAGCACCTCGCCGCCGTCGGCGGCGGCCCGTTCCAGGTGGCCCAGGACCTTGTCGCGGTGGGCGGCCGACACCATCGGGCCGTAGCCGGACAGTTCCTTCGCCCCGGCGGCCAGCGCCGACGCGAACGCGTCGAACACCGGCCGCTCCACGTACACCCGTTCGGTGCACAGGCAGACCTGACCACTGTGGGTGAAGGACGACCGCAGCGTGCCCGCCACCGCCTCCTCCAGGTCCGCGTCGGCGAAGACGAGGCCGGCGTTCTTGCCGCCGAGCTCGAAGGAGACCGGCGCGAGCCGGGCCGCCGCCGCCCGCATGATCGTGGAACCGGTACGGGACTCGCCGGTGAAGGCGACGGCGTCCACCCCGGGGTGCTCGGTCAGCCACTGACCGGCCGCGCCCGCGCCCCGCCCGTGCACCAGGTTGAACACGCCCGCCGGGACGCCCGCCTCGGCCATCACCTCGGCCAGCAGGCAGGCCGTGCCGGGGGTGAGTTCGGACGGCTTGGCGACGACCGTGTTGCCGGTGGCGAGGGCCGGTGCGACCTTCCAGGTGAGCAGCAGCAGCGGCAGGTTCCACGGCGAGATCACCGCCACGACGCCGAGCGGCTTGTGCACCGTGTAGTTCAGCGCGCCCCGCCCGTCGGGCGTCGGGGTGTGCCAGGACCGCTCGCTCCGCCCGACCAGCAGATCCGCGTAGGAGCGGAAATTGGCCACCGCACGCGGGATGTCGACCGTCGAGGCCAGCTCGCGGGGCTTGCCGGTGTCGGCGCACTCGGCGGCGGTGAACTCCTCGAAGCGGGCCTGAATCCCGTCGGCGATCCGGTGCAGCAGCCGCGAGCGCTCCGCCGGGCTCCACCCGGCCCACGGCCCGCGCAGTGCCGCGCGGGCGGCCGTCACAGCCTGGTCGACCAGCTCCCGCGACGCCTCCGGCACCGCGCCGGCGGTGCGTCCGGTGACCGGGTCCACGAGCGGGAACGGCATGCCGGACGCGTCGAACCCGCCTCCCACGTAATGCCGCACGGGTGAACTCACCTTGCAGACCTCCGTTACTGAGCCGGGGACTGTCCGAAACTCACCCCCGGGGCGTGCCGGTATAGTGCGCCCACCCAGCTATGCCGATCCAATGCCGATCGGTAAGAGAGCCATAGCAACCCTGGTATGTCACAGTGCGGCCCCGCTCCGGGGCGGCCCACCGCCTCCCTGGAAGGAGCCCCTGCGATGGACCTCCTGGACGGCCGACTGAAGTTCCGGCACCTGACCCTGCTCATCGCGGTGTACGACCACGGAAGCGTCGTACGGGCGGCGGAGAGCCTCCACCTCACCCAGCCCGCCGCCACCCGCACCCTGCGGGAACTGGAAGCCATCGCCGAACTCCCGCTCTTCGTCCGCGTACCCCGCGGCATGCGGCCCACCGTCTACGGCGAAGCACTCGTCGGCCACGCCCGCACGGTCGTCGCCGAGATCCGACGGGCCAGGGAACACCTCACCGGACTGCGCCGGGGCCAGGACGGCACGGTCACCGTGGGCACCCTGCTCGCCGGCGCCAACGTCCTGCTGCCCCGAGCCGTGGCCCGCCTCAAGAAGGAGCGTCCCCGGCTCACCGTCGTGGTCCGCGAGGGCACCCCCGACGTCCTCCACCCAGCCCTGCTCAGCGGCGAACTCGACCTCATCGTCGGCCGCGTGGGACCCGCCCCGTGCGGCGAGGCACTGCGGCAACGGATGCTCTACCGCGAGCCGATCCGGCTCGCCGTCCGCGCCGGGCATCCGCTCCTGGCGGAAGGACCGGCCGGGGGAACCGTCGCCCTCACCGACGCGCTCGCCCACCCGTGGATCCTGCCGGTCGAACAGACCGCCCTGCGCCAGGAACTGGGCGCCCTCTTCGTCGGCCGGGGCCTGCCGCTCCCCGCCGACCGGGTGGAGTGCACCTCCATCCTCACCATGCGGGCCCTGCTCCTTCAGACCGACATGGTCGCGCTCCTGCCCGAACTGGTCCTGCGCGACGACGAGCACCTCGCCGCGCTGCCGGTCGAACTCCCCTCGGTGGGCCGCACGGTAGGAGTCACCGAGGCCGCCCACCGCACCCGTACCCCCGCCCTCGAAGCCCTCCTGCGCCACCTCGACGAGGAGGCGGCGCTGCTCCGCGCGAGCCTCGGCGCTGGCGCGCAGGGGTGACGGGGCGACCGGCCCGGGGCGGGGCGGTGCCGCAGTCCGCGATCTGGTCACCGCCACCCGCCGAGCCATGACCATCACCACGTGGCAGGTGTCGGCAGAGGTCTCGCGACGCCGCCGCGGCGACGCGCAGGGCCTCACCGACCACGTCGATCCCGTCGTTCCGGAAGAGGCCGGGGAACAGCAGGACGAGACGGGGACCGTGGTGGCACTGTTCGTGCGGGAGATCCGTCCGGCCCGTTCGCCCGCCGCGCCCGGGCCTCAGCAACAGGGAGGGAAAGCAGTGCTGGTCACCTTCGTCACCGCCGCCCTGGCCATCCTCGGCACGCTCCTCGGCGCGATCGTCTCCGGCCGGTTCCAAGAGCGGGCCGCCGAGCGGGCCGTGCGCATCGGTCACAGCGAGACGATCCGCCGCGACCGCTTGGAGGCGGTCACCGCACTGGCTGTGGCCGTCAGCGACCACCGCCGGACCCTGTGGGACCGGGGGGAGGCCATTCTGAAAGGTGCGGACGCGGAGCTGATTCAGGCGCTGCGTGTCGAGAGCCGGGCGACCCGGGCCGCGGTCGCCCGCCCGCTGGTGAGCATGCGCGTGCTGATCACCGACCGGACGGTGCGGGAGGCGGCCGACCACATGATCACGCTGACCTATGCGATCCGCGAGGCACTCGACGACGCCCAAGCGCTCGCCACCGCCCGGCAGGAGGCGGTGGCCGCCCACGACGAGTTCGTGAACACCGCCGCCCGCTACCTCACGGCCCAGACCGGCTGAACGCCTGCTTCCCGTCCGGTGGAGGGACAACCCCGCCGGGCCGGCTCGCCGCTCCTGGCGGACGAGAGGGCCGGCGGCCGGGCGGTCGATGGCACCGGTGTCGCGGGCCGCGCACAGCTCCGGGCGGACCGGCCGCCCGTGTCCGTCGTTCTCCGGCGCCACGGCGCTCACGATCGGGTCACCCCCGCAGGGCGAGCACTACGGCAGACGACCGGACGGCCTGATCCCCTCCGTACCCGGCCCCCCGCCGGCGCCCGGGGCGCGCTGGACCGCCCATGGCCGACCGCAACGGAAGGGCTGCCGCAAGCTCCGCAGCGTGAACGCGCCGGACTTCTCCCGGGCAGCCCTGGCGGCAACCGCGATGACGTGACCCAGCTCGTTCCGCTGCTCGAAACGGGAAAGCGCGCCTGCTCCAGCCGTCTCTGCACGCCCTGGACAGGCAGGCGCTGCGATGTGCGGCGCAGGGGCCGGGGCCGGACGGTCGTCCGAGGACCGCGCTACGAGGCGTTCTCCCGGGCGTCGGGTCGTCCGCGCCAGTCGAGGCAGACGACCATGGCGTCGTCGTCGGGATCGATCACGCCGCGGTGACCGGCGAGCTCCTGGAGGACGGCGCGGGGGACCTGGGAGGCGGGCAGAAGCCGGGTACTGGTCAGGGCCCGGGCCAGGGCCCGTTCGCTGTACCGTTCCCCGGACGGGGAGGCGACATCGTAGACCCCGTCGCTGACGAAGACCAGACGGTCGCCCGGCTCGGTCTGGAACCGCTCGGCCGTGTAGACGGTGTCCTCGAACATGCCCAGGGGAAGCTGGGCGTCCAGTTCGACCTGCTCGACCTTTCCGCGCCGCACGCGCCACATCTTCGGTGATCCGGCGTCCACGATCTCCGTGGCGCCGGTGGCCAGGTCGAAGCGGAGCAGCAGCACCGCCAGGTGTTGGGTTCCCCGGTGCTGTCCGTAGATCGCTTGGTCGGCGAGGTAGGCCTGGTCGGCCAGGGGCAGGCCGGCCCGGCGGGCGTTGCGCAGGGCGTTGACCGCGAGGTTGGTCAGAAGTGCCGCCTCGATGCCTTCGCCCATCCCGTTGGTCACGGTCAAAGTGAGATCCCGAGAGGTCGTCGACCAGTCAAAATTGTCACCGTAGATCGCGTAAGCGGGTTCGAGCTGTGCGCCGATTTCATACTCGGGACGGGCACACGAACGTCCGGGAAGAAGCTGCCACTGCATCTCGGCGGCGAGTGTGAGCCGGTCGGCGCGCCGGGCCTGGAGGTAGAGATCGGTATCGCGTTCGCTGACGATGATCTCGTGGCCGAGGATTTCCGCGATCTGCGTCAGCTCGTGGGCGGTTTCGGAGCCGTCCTGCCAGGAGGGGAGCCGCAGGCTGAGGACCCCGATGCGATCGCCGCGTACGCTCACCGGCAGATGCACGACCACGGAGCCGTTCTTTCCCTCGGCCTCGATATGGGGCTGCTGCCAGTTGAAGGCCTGCCCGGGAGCGCTGGAGTGGACAGGAATTGGTTCGGTCGTGTAGGGGAGGGATGTGACCGGTTGCAGTATGGTCATGGCGTAGTCGGCCATGAGCAAGGTGACGTCAGTGGCGTCGTACTGTGTGTTCAGCTCCTCTTCCAGGGCCTGGAAAAGGGCGTCAGGAGTGGCGGAGCGCAGAGCGCGTTCGACTGCGATGAATCTGTGCATGGTTGGGTTACCACCTAGTTTTAAAGCATATGCGAAAGGAAGCTCCTCTCATGTCTGGGCGACCGGAGGAAGCGCTGCGACAGGGCGGTACGGAGGGATCCGTCGCCAGTATTGCGCGTGATGTTCTGGAGCTCCTGGAGATCCTGTGGCATCAGGGGGAAGCGGTCTCGACGGCCCCGCTGTCGTCGTCCCAGGTCCGTGTGCTCTATGTGCTGGAGCGTGGGGGAGTGATGAACCTGCGCACTCTCGCCGCGGAGCTCGACTCCATGCCGCCTTCGGTCAGCCGGATGTGCGACCGTCTGCACGCGGTGGGCTTCATCGAACGGACCCACAGTCCCTCCGACCGCCGCGCGCTGGAGCTCAGGCTGTCACGCCGGGGCGCGAGCTATCTCGAATCGCTTCGGGCCCGCCGCGAGGAAGTCCTGCAGCAGTTGCTGGACAAGATGACCACCGCCGAGCGGACCATGCTGATGCGGGGGCTGGTCGGAGTCCAGGCAATGACCCGCGGTGTCGCGTCGGGTCGCACCGAACCGGGAGCCCTTGCCTCGGAATCGGCCTGAGGCCGCCGGATGCGCCGATGGGTGCATGGTTTCCGCCTTCCCGAGACCGGCTCTGCGGCTCACGCTCCGTCACCGATTCCTTCCTCCACCAGATACTTGTCAAACGACAAGTATTGCCTGAAGGCAACTATAGGGGAGGCAGGCTCCCGCGAGGGCGGACAGGGGCGCACGAAGGTGATCCTCCCCCAGCGGCGGCCGGCTTCGCGTACCGGCATGGGGCCGCTCCGGCCGTGGCGGCGCGGAGAGCCGACGCGGTCCCGCCGGTTCGAGGGGCCTTCAGGGGGTCCGCCGGTCCGTGCGGGGCTTTCGCGACTGCCGAAGCGAGGCGTCGTCACCGGTAGCGAGCGGGTCCTCGGCGGCCCGGACGTCGAGGACGCCCGGCACGACGTGCCGCATCAGCGTCTCCAGGCGTTCGGCGCGCAGTTCACCGAGCAGCGAACGACCGGCCTCTGTCATGGCCAGGGCTCTGCCCCTGCCGTCACCCGATGCCGCGGTGCTGGCCACCGGCCCGGCCCGTGCCGTCCGGGCGGTCAGGCGGCTTATCGAGGTGTCGGGAACGGAGAGCAGGCGGGCCGCCCGCCCCGGAGGCATCGGGCCGGAGCGTTCCAGCAGGGTCAGCAGCCGGTAGACGAGGCTGGCGGGATCATGCCGGATCTCCAGGTTCTCCCACAGCCTCAGCAGCGCGGCGATCACCTCCGCCTCGCGGTCCGGGAGATCAGCGGTGCTGTCGGGGTCATCGTTCATGAGCAGGCGCACAATCGGAGGTTTTTCTTCCAGTTTCCCCGAACAAGCCTTCTCATGCCCGCCGGAAGGCAGGGCGACCGCCGGAACCCCCGCGGTGCCCTTGCGGCGGGCCTCGCGCAGGAGCGGCCGATCGGGTCGCGTCGGGCGATCCCGCTACGGGCCGCACCGGGTCGTTCCGTCACGAAGAGCCGGACCCCGCGCTGATGTCCGCCCGCTCCGCGGCACAAAACGATCGGCTCCGGACGCTCCGGACATCCCTGCCCCGAAACCGTCACGTACGGCTACGGCCCTGGTCCCTCGCGCCGAGGTGGAGGCCGCAGGGAGGCCGGCAAAGACCATGACTGCTCTGTGTCCGCGCAGGGTCAAGCCCTGCCCGGCCGCCGGAGGCGCATGCAACACTTGCCTCAGGGCAATAATTGTCTTCAGTGAAGTTGGCTCGGAACATATCCGCTGTTCCGCGATGCGGAACGGTAGGAAATACAGGCATATGGTGACGCCAGGGCAGAGTGCAGACGCGGCGGCACCCCCTCCTGCGGAGGCGGCTCCGATCCCCGAAGAGCTGCCCGGCATCGAACTGGCCCACGTGCTCGAGCACCTTCCCGATGCGGTGACGCTCTCTCGCGCCGTACGGGACGCCGCGGGCCTGGCGGTGGACATGCGTCTGGAGTACATGAACGCGGCCGCCCGAGCAGGTCAACCGGACGGTGCCGCGCCCCTGGGCGGTCTGTGCGGCGAGCTGTGGCCGCAGATGACGCACAACGGGTCCTTCGCCGCATGCATGCGCGTGCTCAACACCGGAAGGGCCGAGCACGGGGCGTTCCACTGGACCCAGGCCAGCACCTACCGGGCGGCCGACTACGAGTACCAGGCCACGCGTCTGGGATCGGACCATCTGCTGTGGGTACTGCGCGACAACAGCGAGCGCGTCCTCAGGGCGGAACTGCTGGCTCGGCTCACCGCGGCTCTGACCGCGGCCGGCACGCTCGCCCACATCATGACGATCCTCACCGAGGAGGTCATGCCCGCCGTCGGAGCGACGGTCGGCGCCGCGGTCCTCGGCGAGCCGGGCAGCGACCGGTACACCGTGCGCCACATCCACGACGCCGAACAGCCCACCCGGGCCCCCGCCCCCTTCAGCGTCACGGCGCCCTACCCCATGGCCCACACCGCCAGGACCGGACAGGCCCTCTTCTTCACCGATCCGGCCGAGCGGACCGAGGCGTTCCCCGAGGCGGCCCCCTTCTTCTCCGAGCGGTACCACTCGACCGCCGTCCTGCCCCTTGCCACGGAGGATCACCTTTTCGGCGCGGTCAGCTTCCACTTCGGCGTACGGCACGACTTCGCCGATTCCGAACGCGGCTTCCTGGCCGCTGTCGTCGGGCAGTGCGCACAGGCCATCGAACGCGTGCGCCTGCACCAGGAAGCCGCCCGCAAGCAGGCGCAGCTCGAGGCCCTCGCCGAGATCAGCGCTGTCCTGGCGGAATCCTTCGGCCCCGGCCCCATCGCCCCCTTCGACACCATGGTGGCCGCGTTCGTGCCCAGGATCGCCGACGGCTGCCTCATCTACACCGTCGATCGGACCGGACAGCCCGAGCTCGCCGCCCTGGCCCACACGGATCCCGCACAGCGGCAGGCGCTGCGTGCCACGCTCGAAGAGTTCCCCCCGCGCCTGGACGCCGAGGGCGGGGTAGGCGCTGTCATCCGCACCGGGCGGCACGAACTGGTCACCGATGTCCCCTCCGAACTCGACCGCCTCGCCCGCAGTCCGCAACACCGCCTCGCCCTGCACAAGCTCATGCCCGCGGCCTCCTGGCTGGCCGTCCCCCTGAGGCGGCCCGAGAGCGTCGTCGGGGCCATGGTCCTGATCCAGAGCCCTCCGGCACA
Organism: Streptomyces sp. NPDC092045; assembly: GCF_044756005.1. Taxonomy (NCBI): domain Bacteria; kingdom Bacillati; phylum Actinomycetota; class Actinomycetes; order Kitasatosporales; family Streptomycetaceae; genus Streptomyces; species Streptomyces sp. NPDC092045. Next base: position 47,045 of record NZ_JBIVSC010000027.1, read on the forward strand.
CACCCTTTTCACCGAGCGCGACGTCCCCTTCGCGCGGGAACTCGCGCGCCGGGCGACACAGACCCTCGTGCAGGCCCGGTACCTCGCCGTACAGAGCGAGGTGGCCCACTACCTGCAGCAGAGCCTGCTTCCCCCCGATCTGCCCCACATGCCCGGCGTGGAGATCGCTGCCTGCTACCACCCGGGAGACCAGGGAACGCTCGTCGGAGGCGACTTCTACGACATCGTCCCCACCACCCCGACGTCGTGGGCCCTGACCATCGGCGACGTCTGCGGCAAAGGGCCGACGGCCGCAGCCCTCACCGGCCTCGTACGGCACACCGCACGCGCCGCAGGACGCTGGAACAGCGAGCCACGCGCCGTCCTCCAAGCCGTCAACGACGCGATCATCGCCGGCAGCTCCGCCCACATCTTCTGTACGGCGGCCCACGCCGACCTGGAGACGAGCACCTCACCGATGCGCCTGCGCCTCGTCCTGGGCGGCCACCCCCACCCCCTGCTGCGCCGGGCCGACGGAACCGTCGTACGAATCGGTACGGCGGGCACCTTCCTGGGCGTCCTCGCCGACCCCCCGCTGCACACCACCGAAACCGACCTGTACCCCGGCGACCTTCTCCTCTTCTTCACCGACGGCGTCACCGAACACCGTTCGGGCACCTCGATGTTCAGCGAAGAGGGCGTGCGTGACCTCCTGGCATCCCTACCCCGTTCGTCTGCCGCCGAGACCGTAGCCGCTCTCGAAGAGAGGGTCATCGCTTATGGAGCGAAAACCCCTGAAGACGACATCGCCATGCTTGCCATACGCATCGTGTGAGGTGCGTAGCGGGCAAGACCGCCCCAGGAAATGACGTAGGCCGTGGCGGCCGAGCAGGAGAAGCGCGGCGCCGGGCGCCATGTGACGCAGCGCCGGTTCGTCACCGTGGAGGACTTCACCCGCGGGCACGCCCCGACGGGCGGGTCGCGCATGCTGCCGGCTCGGTGATCCTGGCCGAACGTGCCGGCACGAGTGCCCCCTCTCTTCCTCGCCGCGCACGAGGTGCGTCGGCACCGGCATCGGCGACTCCGCCAGGTCCTCGTGCGACGCCACCCCGTCCCGCCGTCACCCGATCGGCACTCGGTGCACCACGGCCCGCCTCCCGCCTCGACGCTTGCGATCATCGCCACCGGTTTGCGGCACTGCCTGACCGATGGGGACACGGCTGCTTCCGGTGACCGGGAGCGGATGCGCACTCGGCCGGAGAAGCTGTTCCTTTCGCCGGCCCGAGCCGTGGCGCCGCGACGCCGGGCCACCCGCCCGGTTCGAGCGGTCGGCCGCGCGGCCTGGCACACGGCGAAGGGGAGGGATCCGGCTCCGGATCCCTCCCCTTCGCCGTGTGGTTCAGCGGTTGCGCAGTGCGGCCAGCGTGTTGTCGAGGTCGGCGACGCGGGGACGGTTGTGGGGGAGCTTGGCGAGGACGGCGGCCATGCCGCAGGTGTTGGTCAGGGCGGAGAAGACCAGACCGGCTGCGATGCCGGCGGATACGAGCTGGAAGGCGGGATGGGCGACGAGCCCGAGCAGCAGGCCGAGCAGCACGATCACTCCTGCGGTGAGCCTCACCTGTCGCTCCATTCCCCAGGTGGCGCGGGAGGCGCCCCGGGGGCGGTGGAGCTCGTGGCCGTCGGCCGCCCAGGCGCCGGTGCCTCCTGACAGGGTGGCGGCGGTGATGCCGTTCTCCGCGAGGACCGTGCAGGCGTTCTGGGAGCGTGCGCCGGAGGCGCAGACGACCAGGACGTCGCCGCGGGCGGTGGCGTGACGGATGTCGGGCAGTGCGCGCCGGATCTGGTCGAGGGGGATGTTGAGCGCGCCGGGGAGATGGCCGCCGGCGTACTCGCCCGGGGTGCGCACGTCGATGACCGTCAGTTCGTGCAGGCGGGTGCGCGCCTGGTGGGTGGTGAGGGCCGTGGGGGTGGGCATGGCGGTGTCCTTGCGGTTCGGAAGTCGTGGTGGAGCTTGATCTGACGAAAGCGGGCCGGAGGCGGCCCCGGGAGGCGCGGCGGGCTGGAGAAGTTCTCCCGGCCCCTGGTCCGAGCCGCTGGCAGCCGTCGTGTTCAGGCGATCGCGTCGACGAGCATGAAGGCCGCCACCGCCAGCAGGACGCCGGCGAAGATCTTCTGAAGGGTGGTGCCGGAGATCCTCGTCGCGAGGCGTTTGCCGTCCCAGGCGCCGAGGATCGCGGCTCCGGTGAAGGGGGCGATGATCTCCCAGTGGAGCCCGCCCGTGGTGCCGGTGCGAGCGGCGAGCGCGGCGAGCGAGTTCACCGTGATGACGAGCAGGCTGGTGCCCACCGCCCGCCGCATGGTCAGTCCCAGGACGCTCACCAGAGCGGGCACGGCGAGGAATCCCCCGCCGACCCCGAGGAAGCCCGTCACGGCGCCGAGCCCGGCACCGGCACCGGCCGCCTTGCCGGGACGGATCCGGTCCGGCGGCTCGGATGCGGACGGTCGCAGCATACGCAGGGCCGCCAGCGCGGCGATGAGCGCGAACGCCGCCGTCAGTACCGCTTCGGGCAGGTTCCCGGCGACAGCGCCGGCGAGGAAGGCGGGGACGGTGCCCGCCGCGGCGAACAGGGCCCCCGTCTTCCATGCCACGTTCCCGTCGCGGGTGTGGGCGTACAGGGCGGTGGCGGAGGTGGCGGTGACGATGATCAGGCTTGCGGTGGTGGCGGCGGCCGGGGTGAAGCCGAGCAGGTAGATCAGTGCCGGCACGGCAAGGACGCTGCCACCGCCGCCGAGGGCTCCCAGGGCGAGACCGACGACGGCCCCGGCGATGAGGGCGAGAACGAGTACGGTCACGCTGTCTGGCCGCTGTTCCCGCGTTCGTCGACGACCGGGTGCCCGGCGGCGGCCCACGCGTTCATGCCGCCCTCGACGTCCACCGCCTGTGCTCCGCGCCGGGTGAGAAGCTTCGCGGCCCGCTGGGAGCGGTGACCGCTGCGGCAGATCACCACCAGCGGACGGCCCTCGGCTTCGGCGGGCAGCGCGGCGCCGGCGACCAGCTTCGTCAGCGGTACGTGGACGGCGCCCGGGGCGTGGCCCGAATTCCATTCGGGTTTTTCACGGACGTCCAGCAGGACCGCGTCGGGCCGGTCGCCGCTGGTACGGCTGTGTGCCTCGTCGACCGTGACACGGGGCCCGTTTCGGCGAAGGAGGAACATCGCACGTTTCCTTGCTCTGTGAGAGGGGACGGCCGGAATTCAGCCGGAGGTCAGGGACAGCCCGGCCTTCGCCGCGGCGTCGAAGCCGTCGTCGACGGCGACCACGTCGCGGCCGGCGGCATCGAGCAGGGAGGCGGCGATCGCCGCGCGCATCCCGCCGGCGCAGTGCACCCACACCGTGCCGTGCGGCACCTCGCCGATGCGGCCGTGCAGCTCGTGGATCGGGATGTGGACCGAGCCGTCGATGTAGCCGCCCGCCCGCTCGGAGTCCCGGCGCACGTCCAGGACGACCACGTCATCGCCGCGGTCGCGCGCCTGGGCGAGGTCGGCGAAGCGGGCCCGCGGGAACGAAGCGAGCTGCTCGCCCTCACCCACCCAGGTGGCCGGGTCGCCGGTGGCGGCGGCGGCCGGGCGGTCGATGCCGACCCGGGCCAGCTCCCGCTGCGCGTCGGCGATCCGCGCCGGGGTGTCGGCGAGCAGGGTGACGGGCTTGCCCCACGGGATGAGCCAGGCCAGGTAGGTGGCGAGTTTGCCCTCGCCCTCGAAGTTGAACGACCCGGCCACATGCCCCTCGGCGAAAGCCAGGCGGCTGCGCAGGTCCACCACCCACTCACCGGCCGCCAGCCGAGAGGCGATCTCGCCCGCGTCCGCGCGCCGTGGCGGGGTCAGGTCGACGGGGGCGGGGCCCGCGGCGTTGGCCGGGCCCATCTGCGCGTAGTAGGCGGGCACGTCCTCCAACCCGGCGAGCATCCGCTGGACGAAGGTGTCCACGTCCAGGGTGAGCGCGTCGTTGTTGGTGCGTTCCTTGCCGATCGTGGTCGCGTCTCCCCCGGACTGGGCGGAGGAGCAGAAGCTGCCGAACCCGTGGGTGGGCAGTACCGGCACCTCGTCGTCCAGCTCGGCGGCCAGGCGGTGGGCGGAGGCGTGCTGGGCCCGGGCCAGCCGCTCGGTCAACCTCGGTTCGACCAGGTCGGGGCGGCCCACCGTGCCGATCAGCAGCGATCCGCCGGTGAACGCCGCCGCGCCACGCCCGTCCTCCTCAAGGACGTAGGAGGTGTGGTGCGGGGTGTGCCCGGGGGTTGCGATCGCCCGCAGCACCAGATCCTCGTCCACGTCCACGGTGTCACCGTCGGCGACCGGGGTGCGGGCGAAGGACACGTGCGCCGCCGCGGGCACCAGGTAGTGGGCGCCGGTGACGCGGGCCAGCTCCAGGCCGCCGGTGACGTAGTCGTTGTGCACGTGGGTCTCCGCCACGTACGCGATGCGCACCCCTCGCCGGGCGGCGGCGGCGATCACCCGGTCGATGTCACGCGGCGGATCGACGACCACCGCGGCCGCGGCCCCGCCGGCCAGATAGCTGCGATTGCCGAGCCCCTCGAACTCCAGGGTGTCAACGAAAAACACGACTGCGACTCCTCTCCGACGATGTACCCCGGGGGGTATCTGGTACCTACCCTAACAGGGGTACCCCCGGGGGTATTCCTGTTGTTCTGGGCGCCCCGAAAGCCGCAGATGCGGCATTGCTCCCACTGCCGCGGTACCCGCCGGGGTATCAAGGGACCTGACTTTCCGCCTCATCGAAGGAGCGGCGCATCATGTCCTACGACCGCACCGTCCGCCTGGCCGGCGTCAGCTTCGACGCCGCCACCGCCGCGGTCCGCCAGGCCCTGGCCGATCAGGGGTTCGGCATCCTCACCGAGATCGACGTCAAGGCCACGCTGAAGGCCAAGCTCGGCCACGACATGGAGGACTACCTGATCCTGGGCGCCTGCAACCCGGCACTCGCCCACCGGGCGCTGGAAGCCGACCGCTCCATCGGCCTGCTGCTTCCTTGCAACGTCGTCGTGCGCCGTGACGGCGACCATGCGCTCGTCCAGGCCCTCGACCCGGGCACCATGGTCACCCTCACCGGGCTGGACGCCCTCGAGCCCGTCGCCGGCGAGGCCACCGCCCGGCTCGACGCCGCGCTGGCCGCCCTGGCCGCCCTGGCCGCCACCTGACCTTCCCCGGTCCGGCGTCCGCCGTCCGTGCGTCGTTCCCCGTGGACGCGTGGACGCGTGGGCGCCGGAAGCCGTGCAGCCGGGCGATGGTCCGCTCGACGGCCCACCGGTGGACGCCGAGGCCGGGGCCGTGCGGAACACCTCGGCGGGCGATCATCGGTTCGATGCCCCGGTCCCAGACCGGACGGCGGTATTTGTCGTGGTCGTAGCCTTGGTCGGCGAACGGGACGTCGGGGCGGCGGCGCGGCCGGCCGACCAGACCGGCGGCGGAGGGAACCTTCCCCGGCAGGGGCGGGAGCCGGGTGACGTCATTGCGGTTTCCGCCGCTCGGGGACGCGGTGAGTGGGATGCCCTGTCCGTCGACGAGGACGGGGCAGCGCCCTGGTGACGCGTACGGCCCGGCCCGCGCGTCCGGCGAAGGACGCCCCGGTCATCCGTCGCCGGGGCGGCAACCACGCCGACAAGGAGATCGATAGTCCCGCGAGCACGGTCAGCGGAAGCTCCGCTCAACGCTTCAACGCACTCTCCGACGATCATTGAAGACGCTGGTCACGCCATACGAGTTCTCTGAAAACCGCACCTTTGTGCACATGGTCGTGTGCGGTGAGGGGCCGGGTCCGAGCCGGGCGCGACCGGGCCGGTGGGACGACGAGTTCGCCCGCCGGTGTCGGCGCCTCGGTGTGCGGAGACGGGCCCGGTCACCCGGGGCGGCGGGGCACGGTGCAGGCGGGGGTCCCTCCCGGCAGCCGGTGGCGGTGGGTCGCGACGAGCCGGTAGACGCTTCGGGCGGCCCACCGCACGCCGGGCAGCAGGAGCACCGCCCCCAGAGGTGCCCAGACGCCGCCCGTGCTCAGGAGGGCTTTCGCCACCGCCCGGGCCCCGCCGTCCACCGCTCCCGAAGGCGTCACCCACAGCACCTCGTACGCGGCACGCTCGGGTGTGACGCCGAGGGCCTCCAGATCCGTGAACTGCCACGGGACGATCTCACAGCGCGGCCGCACACGCCGTTCGGCGAAGTTCGCCGCCGTCGTGCAGAAGCCGCAGTCTCCGTCGTAGACGAGCACAGGCCGAGAGCGCATACCTCCATCATGCTGCGCCGCGCCGGCGGGATCACGCCGGGGCCTTCCTGACCTTTCCTGCCCCCGGTGTGGAAGCGGCGTGGCGCCGACGGCCCGCGAGGGTGGACGTCTGTCAGGGTGGAGAGGTGACGGCTGATGCGCCAAAGCCCGCCCGCACCCCCGACGGACGGTATGTGATCATCGACGGTCGGCGTTGGCGGGCCACGGACCCCGACGTGCCCGAGGACGTGGCCGCCCGGCTGCGGTCCCACCTCATGGCCGCTCGTCGTGCCGTGGCCACGGCCCGCCGCGCCCAGGACACGGCTGCCGAACGAGCCGCCCGCGACCGCGTGCACACCGCGAAGGTCGCCCTCGGCGAACGCGGTGTGCCCTGGTGGGACCAGCAGGAGCCCGAGCGCCGTACCCGCTGGAGCGACGGGCTTGCCGCGCTCGACGGGCACGGTGGCCAGGAGGGCGCCGACGAAACGTGAGCGGGTCCGGGTTCCCGGTCCCGAGCGGCGCCGTGACCGGCGCGACTGTTCGGAGACGACTCCGTGGGTGTGGAGGAGGGGATCGGGGGCAGGCGGGGTGGTGAGCGCATGGGACCGCTCTGTAGAGGCAGGGCTCGGCCGAATTCCCCCCTCGGTGGGCTCTGGGGTGGTCGGACGGGCCCGCACCGGACGGTGCGGGCCCGTCCGGCATGCGGCCCGGTGGCGTGGTGACCGCCACCGGCGGCACGACCGGAACCGACCCGCGAGGTCGGCACCACTCCCGCCGCTCTCGCCCACGGCACCCGCCACTACGACGTCCCCGGCGGCTCGGTGATCCGCACCAGCAGGGACGACAGCGTCCGCATCCTGGTCTCCGATCACCACGGCACCGACACCCCGTCCATCTCCGCCGGCGGCCTGACGGTCAACCGCCGCAAGGCCCTCCCCACGGCGGGCAGCGCGGGGCGGCCCCCTCCTTCTGGCCCGGCAACAAGGGTTTCGTGGGCGGTGACATCGACACCACCACGAACCTCACCCACATAGGCAGGGTCTTGCCGACGGCGGCTTCGGCGCCGGATTCCTCCCACGCCTTGCAGTCGTTGCGGTTCCCGGCGAGGGGCCGGCCGATGACGACGACGCGCCGTGTGTCGGCGTCGACGACGACCTGGTGGTCGGTGGAGTACCGGCAGTTCTTCGACCGCTCGGCCACAGTGTGGTCCCGGGTGGGGACCAGGGTGCCGTCCACGAGGGGCACGGCGTCCTTGGCGAACCGCCTGCGGGGCCGGAGTGGGGGAGCTGTTGCACCAGCGCGGCCGGCGGACGGCGTTCACGGCCGCTGAGAGAGTGAACGCGCGGGCCGCGCTGCGCCATCGAGCGCGGCTACGGCGAGCACGTCTACGAGCACACCGACGACCTCTACTGCCGGAACCGGCGGCACGAGGGCGCGGCTCCTGCCGGACGAACGCACCGTCCAGCTCTGGACCTCGCGGATCGAAGCTCTGGACGACCGGTACAAGGCCGCGACCGTCGACGACGGCCAAGCACTCGACCAGTTCCACAGGCGGCCCGGCCGCGATCTGTGGCGGCGAGACCCCCGCCTCCTCACCGGCGACCTCGGACGTTCACTTCACTCGGCCGGCGCCGTCGGCACCGACCCGGACACCTCGATGACCCGCCTGCGGCGTCCGAGTCGTTCGCTGGACTCGATGCCTTTGCGGGCGATCCGGACGCCGATGTGCTTACCCCAGAGCCATTCCCGCAGTTCAGGGATGTCGCAGGCCTCGTCGGCGTGCAGCCGCTGGGGTTTGGAATCGGCTGCGTGGGATTCGCGTCCCAGGTGGAAGTGGGACGGCACCGGTCTCAGGGCCTGGCTGTCGTGGGCGTGGGCCGCGAGAGTCCGACGCGTAGGGACAGGCCGGCCACGTCGGACAAGACGTGCGTCCCGGAACCGGGCCCATCTCGGTCCACGGGGCTCGGACCTGCAAGTCCGCCCCCTCTTCAGCGCGGACGTGAGCGGAGTCGAGGACTGCCCGGGACAGGTCGACATGACGGCCCCGACGGCCGACCAGCCACGCAGGACACGGTCTCAGAAGGCGTAACGCACCCGCAGCCACGGCGTCCGTTCCGCGATCATGCCGGTCAGCGCTTCGACGGCCTCGTGTTTGACCGGGGTGCGATAGCGGACGTTGAGCGCTCCGTTCTGCGACCTCTTGAGCTGCTGGAGGTCCGGTTGCCACAGGACGCCCTCGGCGCGCGGGTGCCAGTCGAGGTTGACCCCGTGCAGGTCCTCGTTGTGGGTGAGCATGATGATCTCCGCCGCGGCCTGTTCCTTCACCCGCCGCGGGAGCACGTCGTCCATCATCCGCAGCAGCTCGCCCCAGGCGTTCCGCCAGCCGGGCCGGACGACCACCGGCGACAGGTTGAAGTGCACCTCGTACCCGGCGTCCAGGAAGTCGCCGGCGGCCTCCAGGCGGGCGGGGACGGGGCTGGTGCGGATGTCGAGGAGCCGGGAGTCGTCCGGCGGCATGAGGGAGAAGCGGATCCGGGTACGTCCGCGGGGGTCGAGCCGCAGCAGGTCGGGGTTGACGAACTTGGTCGCGAAAGAGGCCTTGGCGGTGGGCCAGCGGCGGAAGGCGTGGACGAGGTCGGCGGTGTTGTCGCTGATCAGGTCGTCGACCGCGCAGTCCCCGTTCTCGCCGACGTCGTACACCCACGCCCGCTCGTCGCACTGGTTGGGTTCCTTCTTCGGTCCGGCCGAGGCGATGTGCCGACCGATCGCGGCCAGGACCCGTTCGACGTTGGTGAAGACGGTGATGGGGTTGGCGAAGCCCTTGCGGCGCGGCACGTAGCAGTATGCGCAGGCCATGGCGCAGCCGTTGGACAGCCCGGGGGCGATCCAGTCGGCGGAGCGGCCGTTGGGGCGGACGGTGAGGGAGGAGCGCTCACCGAGGACGAGCGTCTCCCGCTTCACCCGCACCCAGTGCTCGACGTTGCCTTCGTTGCCGTGCAGGTGCGGGATGCGCCAGTGCGAGCCGGTCTCGACGAGCCGGGCGCCGGGGAACCGCGCGATGATCTGCCGCCCCCGCCAGGAGGCGGCGGCGCCCGGTTCCGCGTGGATCTCCGCCACCCGCAGCAGCCGCGCCGCCTCGGGCCCGTCCCGGAACTCCCGCCCCCCGCACGCCCCGGCCGGTGCGGACGCGGCGACAAGCTCCGCCACCCCGAACAGCCCTTCGGGCTCCCCGTCCGTCTCCTGAGGCCGCCCCATACCCACTCCGCCGCCGATTCCGATTCCGATGTCTTTGCCCCATTCTACGAGCCCCGTCCGTCACCCCTTGCGGTCGGACGAGGGCCACACGTACGGGAGATCGTCCGGCACGTCGGGGAAGCGGTCCCGGTAGTGCGCCGGGTCCTTGCGCACCAGCGCCGAACGGTGACTGCGGTGGAACGCCGGGTCCCCCAGCCATGGCGGCAGCTCGCCCGCCCGTGCGAGCTCCGCCTGCTCGCGTACCGTGCCCGAGGGCCGCCAGGCACGGTGGTCGTCCAGCAGGGTCACCGCGCAGGTGTCGGCCCGCCCCTGCCCGATCCACACGGCGCAGACGTCCAGCCCGTACCGCACCAACGCCTCCTCGTACCCGGCCCACATCCGCACCGCCGGGTGCCGCCGCCACCCGTACGTCGGCACGGTCAGCCCCCGGAACACCTGCAGCGCCTCGACGCGCTGCTTCCCCAGCCGCTTCGGGTCCAGCACGGCGGCGGAGGCGGAGAAACTCTCGTACGGAAGAAAGGTCTGCATGCACACCTGCTCCCCGCCCCCGGCCCCGCCCTCCCGACTCGATGGGCGGAAACACTGCATCTGCCCTAATTTCCGGGTGAATATCACTCTCGGAAAGGAGTCGACCCATGGCGGACCAGGCCAAGGGCAAGACACGAGGGGCCGGGGGCAGGGCGGGGGAGCAGACCAGGTGCGTCAAGGACTCCCTTCGAGGCCGCCAGAACCCCTGAAGGTCCTCCTTCGCGTTCGAGGCGTCTCGATGAGCGGGCAATCGGCCCGTTCGCCCCTCCCGCGGGCCGCGCGGGCCGCCGCATGTCCACGGACAGCCGACAGGTCCCACGGGACACCGGCGACGCATCTACGTCCTACGGGCACTCGTCCGCGACCGACGGTGCTACCAAGGCGGACCCCCGACAACGGCCTGCTGAACGTTCGCCCCGTCCAGCCGAAGGCCACTGCGTGCTGTTCTCCCACGACCGCAGGGTGCAGAGATCGAAAGACCTCCACCTGAGCAGGAGACGTAGATGGACGTGCTGATCAGGCACGCATGGGCGACGGAGGCCGAGGCGCTCACCGACTTGTCGCTGCGGTCCCAGGCACATGGGGGCTATGACGCCGACTTCCTGGAAGCGTGTCGAGACGAGCTCACCGTTGCCGCGCACGAGGTCGCGCGCCGACGAGCCATGGTGGCTGACAGAGACGGCCGCATCCTGGGCTTCACAACTCTTGAGGGAGAGCTACCCGTTGGCGTGCTGGGCATGATGTTCGTCGACCCGCAGGCCATTGGCCGGGGAATCGGCCGCCTGCTGTTCGAACGCACCATCGCCGCTGGACGAGATTTCGGGTTCACCCGGCTCACGAGCGACGCCGACCCGAATGCTGAACCTTTCTACCGCGCGATGGGCGCGGTCCGCATAGGAACCGTCCCCTCGGGCTCCGTCCCCGGCAGAGTGCTGCCGCAGATGATCGTCACCATCAAGCGCTGAAACAGCGCCGCTCGACACCATCATCGGGGAGCCTCCGCCAGGGTCTCGGCGGTGCGACGGGAGCGGGGTCGGGGACGGTGCCGGGCGAGCACCAGGGGCTCGCGGTCGCGCCGGCGCTGCGCGTCGGTGAGCGGGCGGGCCTTCGCGCCGTGGCGGTACCGGAGCGGGGAGGCCGGCGGCTCCGGGTGGATCGGAGACGAACCGGGGCACTCCCGGGCGTGCCGCGTTCCAAAGCTCCGTGCGGACCTTGCGCACGGGCTCTTCGGCGTGGGACCTCAGCGGGGTGGTGGCGCCGCCCGGCACACACGGGGCGGGCGACCCGAAGCGCGAGGAGCGGCACCGGTTCAGGAGCCGAACCGGATCTGGTCGCCGCCATCCGGGCCGAGGTCGGCCCGGCGGGCCTCGCTGAGCCGCCGCCGGTACGGCTCCAGCCGGTTCAGGTCGTGGGCGAAGAGGACCTGGGTGAAGCCCTCCCGGGCGAAGCTCTGGTGGGAGGAGGCCGTCGCCCCGTGCTGGCGCCTGACGACGTCGTCGGGCACGCGCCGTTTGGCCGGGCGCGGCTGCTGCCGCTGGAGGCACGGCGGCAGCGGCGTGGAGACGACGACCGCGACCGTCGGCACGCCGTACTTCTTCGCCCTGATCACCAGCTCGACCCTGATGGCCTCCTCCACGTTCGTCGCGTTCCCTGTCAAGTCCTTCGTGCCCTACCGCGTGGTCAGGCTCCGGGCGAAGGGGGGGCAGCAGGCCAGGTCCGTCCGGTCCTCGTCCCGGAGGCGGGGTACGACCCTGGCGCCAGTGTGTCCATGGGCCGACGGGTTCAACGAGGATCGGCTCCGGCGCGGAGGGGCGAAGCGGTGTGCTGTGGTCGCGCTGCGCGCCGGTGGCGGGCGTGAACCGAGTCGTGGTTCTCGCGCTTGGTTCCGTACAGTTTCAGCCGTCCGGGTCGTTCACGGGCCGGCCAAACGTCCTGGGGGCGGCGTGGGCCTGCCCGGCGTCGAGAAGGAACGCATTCCTTTCACGCCATCACCTCGTCAAAGGTGGTGGTCGGCCGGTGCGTGGGCGGCGCCGACGGGGAGGTCGAGTCGTCCCCGGAGGTCGGCGGCACTGGAACGCCGCAGGCGCACGGTGTCGCCACCGTGCGCCTGCGGTTCACGAATCAGTCGATGGCGTCGAGCACGTCGCCGAGGTCGACGAACTTGAAGCCGGTGGCCTCGCGGTCGCTGTCACCGGGGGTCTCCTGGCCGTCCTGGACGACGAGGAGACCGTTGGGGTAGCGCGTGCCGAGCGGGGCGTTGAGGGCGGCGGCGCCGTCGCAGACCTCGGAGCCGTCGAGGGTGGTGGAGGCCGCGGCGATGCGGAAGGCGTTCTCGTACTCGTTGTCCTCGTCGCGCTCGCGGTCGTAGGCGACGAAGGTGTTGTCGCCCTGGCTGGAGGCGAGCAGGTAGCCGTCTCCGTCCGGCTCGGTGACCAGGGTCAGGCCCTCGACGTCGGCCGCCAGGTGCTTGCCGCCGAAGCCGGGGTCGGTTCCGGGCGTGCACTCCTCGGTCTGCTCGTCGTAGGTGCCCGGGACGCCGTACTCGCGGACCTTGTCGATGAGGGTCGGCGTGCCGGTCAGGCCCGCGTCGATGCGCCAGATGCCGACGTCCTCCTGTCCCGCGTACAGGGTGCCGTCCGCGGGGTCGACGACCATGCCCTCGACCTGCGGCAGTTCACCCGGCTCGGCGCAGGGCGTCCAGGCGGCGCCGTTCGGCATCCGGAAGGAGGACGGCAGGTCGAGGGTGCGGACCTGGCGGTAGTCGACGGTGCCGGCCGGGGTGGGGAGCAGTTCCAGCAGGGCGATCCGGGTGCGGTTGCGCTGGCTGACCAGGGCGTAGGAGCGGTGGGTGGCGCGGTCGGTCCAGGTGGCCAGGCCGTACGCCGTCTGCTGCTCGTTGATCTCGGCCTGGTCGGCGGAGAAGACGGGCCGCACGGCCGGGTCGGTGACGTCGGTGAGCGGGCCGCCGGGCCTGTCGCGGTCGATGCGGTAGATCCGCAGCCGGTCGTTGCCACGGTCGCTGACCACCGCGACGTCCGCGCGCACGCCGCCCAGGCGCAGGCCCTGTACCAGGTCGACGTTGTTGAAACGGCCGGGCTTGTCGTCGGCGCCGGGTCCGGCCGGGGCGGGGATCGACTGCACCTGGCGCGCGTCCAGGTCGTAGACCCGCAGGCCGCCCTGCTTGGCCGTCGCGATCACCAGGCTGCGGCCCGGGGCGGCGGGGTTGCGCCAGATCGCCGGGTCGTCGGCGTTGGCGTTGCCGCCGACCTCGTCGTCGAACAGAGGTGTGGTCTCCGCCTTCGGGTGGACGCTGTGGATCCCGGATGCCTGGGCCGAAAAGGCGAACGAGGTCGCCAGGGTCGTGCAGAGGGCGAGTGCGGAGACTCGAGCCGCCAGACGTATCGTCATATCTCTTCCTTGTATGAGCGGGTTTGACCCGATGAGGAAGACCTTCGCGATTTAACTTGTCATGTTCGCGACTGAATGATGGACGGCGGTTGAACACGTCACGATACCTGCGGAGCGGAGGCGTCTGCGCGCACATCACGGAACCTCCTGCCGGTCGCTGCGCGGGCATACGACGGCCCCTGCGGTCGGAGCGCCCCGGCGAGGGCTCTGGTCGCAGGGGCACGGGGACCGGTCAGCCGATGGCGATCTGGTCGAGCAGGAAGATGGTCGGCAGGTAGGTGTCCTCGGTGCCGGCGAACTCCAGCTTCACCGTCTGGCCCTTGTGGGCGGACAGGTCGACGGTCTTCTGGACGTATCCGGAGCCGGCGTGGGCGTTGGAGTAGGTGGCCAGTGTGGTGCCGTTGACCTTGACCTTGAGGGTGTCGTAGGCGGTGGAGCCGGACTCCTGGGTGGAGACCTTCAGCCAGAAGGTGAGCTTCGGGGTGCCGGTGGAGGGCACCGCGATGTTCGACTGGGAGAGGGATTCGACGGCGTCGGCGCCGTAGCCCATCATCCAGGCGTACCAGGACCCGTCACGGGCGGCCTGCAGGGTGGCGGTGCGGGCCCCGGCGTAGTTGGTGGTGGAGGTCATGTAGGTGCTCAGCGCGCGGTACCAGACGGCGGCGGCCTTGTCCTTGCCGATGCCGGGACGTTCAACAAGATCGTGTTACGAGTTCGAAGGACGATTGTAGAATTCATCCATTCTTTCCCCGGCGACATCAGATTTCCCTCATCAGTCAATAGGCGCGAAGTTCCTCAGCGGCCAACTTTATACAAGTGGATAAGGAGATGCGTTCACCGGCCGAAGAGCCCCTTTTGGGGAGGATCGGCAGGAATCAACTCCTGCACGTGGACCAGCTCGGCCACACGAACGTTCACATGCTCGGCAGACGTGATCGGCGACTTGTCACCCTTGACCCAGATCGAACTACGCAGCTCCACAAGCCAGCTCACCGGTGAGGTACGGAAGACCAAACGGCCACACCGACTGGAATCGATCCTGTATAACGGCACGCACGTGCGAGTAACCGCCTCGGCCCGCGCAAGGGCCTCCTTCTCCCCACCTTCGACAGAGATCTTCTCCACCAACTCCCACTCACCACGCCTGATCCGCTCCACCAATACATACCAGCTCACAATCCCGCTCCTCCCCGAACACAGCGCCACCGTACCCAACCCGACCAGCACCCACGCCATCAGCCGAAAAAACGAGTACCGAACTAATAAGACCTGCTATCGACTATCTCCAATTTTTGCCAACTGTACATGCTGCATCAGATCGGCATGCAGTCCCGCCCGACGAACCTCCTCAACGACCGCCCCCTTGCCCGTATGCTCCGGTCTCGCCGCAGGCTCTCTCACCGTGCCCGCGAGCCACGTTGCGGCCGGTGAACACAGTGGCAGCGGTCCCGCCGCAAAGACCGGGTGCTTCCATGCCGCGCAGGGGCCTTGGTGCGGCAGGGAAACTCGCGCCGGCTCCGCCCCGGCTAAAGGGTGAGCTCGGGAAGGTCGGGATGCTGCTCATCGAGCCATCCGCCCTTCGGCACCTCTACGAGCGTGAGCGCCGCGTCCTTTGCTTCGAGGACTCTCACGAAGGTCCCATTGTCGTCCTTGCCGGGAAACACGAGAGAGAAGTAGGGGTCCATCTCCATCAAGAAGTCCCAGCCTTCCCGCTGAGTGCCGTCGAGAACAGGAGCATGTCGGCCGGTTGCCTGCCACGTACCGGCCATCCCGGCCGTGTCCACGGTGTCGGTGATGTCGATGGTGTACGCCTCGAGGCACGTCGCCTGATTGGCCCACCACTCCAGACGTGCCTGGCCCATGAATCGATCCATGCGCACATCATGGACGGGGTTGCAGCCGCGCAGGCACGTTCATACGACTATCGCCAGCCGGTTGCCGCAGGCCTGACCGGGATGGGTTGTCAGTGGCCTCGTGCATGCTCATCGAAGAGGAGATCGACATTGGCCGTTGTCCCTGGAGGCCCGTTGTGCACGGGGCTTGCAGGGCACCATGCGTTGATGTGTCCCTGTTCGTGTCCTTGCCCAGACGTACAGGGGGTCTCGTCATGTCAGTCGATTCAAGGGAGGGAATACGCGATGCGTACGAAGAACGCGTCCACGATGGCGTTGCTGGCTGCCGGCGCGATGACTGTGCTGGGTACTGGTCCGGCAGCGGCGGCTGATGTTCTGCTTCCGCACCCGGGTCCGGACGGCTTGGTATGGGTTCAGGAGAGGGTCGGGGACGGGGGAGTGGTCTCCGCCGGGGCGTGGGGTGGCCTGCCGACCGTGTTGACGGTGGCATGCGAGGGTGACGGTACCGTGCGCGCGACGATGGAGTCACAGGGCAACCACGTTGCCGACCTGGCCGTGGACTGTCCTGCCGGCACTACAGGCGTGGGCACGGTGAGCATGGATCCCGGCATGGTGACCGGGTCCTTCAGTATCGGTATCGACGCCTCCGATGACACCGTCCGCTGGGCCCTGACAGTCACCCAGCCCGAATAGAACCCCTCCCTCCAGCCAGCCCGGGCCCGCGAAGTGGGCCCCGGTAGGCCTGGAGGCGCAGCCGGAAGGCCCACCAGGTAGGAGAGTGCGGCGAACCCTACCCTCCCGAGAGGGCTGAAGCGCAGCGAAAGCCCCCTCGGGGGCTTCGAGAGCGCAGCGAACGAAGCCTCACTTCCCGTGCGCAGCACAGGAAGTGAGTGGCTCGCGCAGCGAGCCACCAGCGCTCCCGCGGAGCGGGAGCGCAATCATCGCGCGCAGCGCGATGATTCGCTTTCTCATCGCGCAGCGATGAGGTACCCGCTCCGCGGG
>NZ_JBIVSC010000028.1:0-57564 GCF_044756005.1 Streptomyces sp. NPDC092045
CATCAGGCACAAGATCATCCGACACCTGCCCCACTCTGCCGCCGCCAAGCCCGGCCGCCAACCCCTTACAGCGAACTCATTCTGAAACGATCAGTAAGCGGTCCGCCTGTCCGCGGCTGCGGCGAAGGCGCTCGCCGCCCTGCCTGAGCACGCCGAGCAGACCGCCTGGGACGTCCTGAACGCCGCCGCCAGCGACCCGTGAGGCTTCCCGCACGGGGACATCGGCGACCCCAGAGGGTGAGGACGAACGATGTCGGCCTGTGGCTTTGGCCCTGACCCAAACGGCACGGGTCGCCGCGCGCGATACGCAGAGCCGGAAGGTCGGTTCTGCACGGTCCATCGCCCGTCTTCGTGGTGTCCGTCGCCCCCTCTCTGCATCCTGGGCTACCGGGATCGGCAGGCGCACGGACGTGGACCGGGTGACAACCGGGACGCCGGGATCGAGCGGCACCCCGCGCGTTACGACCTTCGCCGGTCGCTACGGGATCGCGGTCGAGTGCTGCACCGGGGCTGCCGCTGGAATCCTCCGCATCGTCGGCACCATTTGTTGCGCCCGCGCCCGGCTCAGCACGCCCGTTGAATCGGTATCGCCTTGCAGGAAGGGCAGGGTGATGTGCCACCAGTCGGCGAGACGCGCGGCGACCAGGCGGCGGTCCTCCAGCGCCTCGGTGAGGGTGCAGAGCCCGAAGAAGGCGCGGACCAGAGCGGGGGCGACAATGGCGGGGCGGACCCTGTGCGCGAGATGGCCGGTGGCGCGCGCCTGGGCGAGGAGACGGGTGGTGGCGGCGGTCCAGAGGGTGAAGGGATCGGGCAGGGGAGCATCGATGGTGTCGCGCTCCGCCCAGAGACGTGCGCCGGCGCGCACGACAGTGTCCTCTATGAGCGCGTGCGCGATCTCGAAGCTGAGGGACACCAGCCGGTCGAGCGGCGGTACGGAACGGTCGGCATAGCGTGCGCCCAGATGGGGCCACGTGGCGAATGCGTCCTTCACCACGGCGAGGGCGATTCCTTCCTTGCTGGCGTAGTGGAAGTAGACGGACCCGCTGGTCCGGCCAGATCTGGTGCTTATGTCGTTGACGCTGGTACCGGCGTATCCCCGTTCGGCGAAGAGGCGGGCGGCCTCCTCCAGCAGTGCTCTGCGGGTCGCCCTTGCTCGTTGCTGCAATGCGCCGCTCACTTCCACTCAGTTTTTTCGTGACGACCGAGAAGGTAGTGCGCCCGCGTGCGCCGGTGGTAATTCGTCACCCCGTCTGCAAGCATGGCTCTTTTGTGCGATCCCTCATTCTCCAGAGTGGTCATTGCCTGTTCTCTGGCGGGTGGACCGGCCGTCCGGGTGAAGGCGTCGCCTCTCGTTCAGCCCGCGCCCGTTGCCTCGCGCATATGCGCCAACTGTGCTTCGTGCCAGCAGGTTAACCGGATCTCGAGCCGATACATCAAAACCAGTGGGAGTGCGTTCTTTATCCCACTTAAGTCATCGCGTCCAGCACTCGAAGCGGTGATTGCGTCACTCGGATCACAAAAATAACGTAGCCGCCACGATGTTTTCCGTTTGCTGCGGTATGGACGTGATGTCCGTACTTCACCGGGCGGTGCCCTAGTTCGGTGCTCCGCCCGCTGGCCGGGAGACCTCAATCTGCCCCATCCGGTCACGCCACGAGCGCGACCCCTTCCTCCCCGGAGGCCGCATGATCATCCAGGCGCACTCCCTTCTCGGCTGGTCCCCCGAAGCTGTCGTCCTCGATTGCGACGGCACCCTGATGGACAGCGAACGGCATTGGCAGGACGCCCGAACCCGTGCCTTCCGCGAATTCGGGCTGACGGCTCCGCCGGGATTCGCCGACCGCGCGAAGGGTGTGCACTACGTCGACTGCGGGCGTTTGATGGCCGAGGAGACGCATAAGCCCGACCTCGCCGACGACTTGGCCCGGTCGCTGTTGGAGCACTTCCTCTCCCTGGTCGCCGACGATCCCGTGACCATGCCCGGAGCGGTTGACTTCGTCCGGCTTCTCGCAGGACGGCTACCGCTGGCAGTGGCCAGCAACTGCCCGTCGCGGGTCGTGGAAGAGAGCCTTGGCCGCGCCGGCCTGCTGCGCTACTTCGCCCACGTGGTGGTTCCCACGGAGCCCTTCGGTTCGTCCACCTCGCAGACGGTGGCGAACGGTCCGGACACCACTGCTCCGGAGGGCGTGCGGCCCAAGCCCTGGCCCGACGTCTACATGACGGCCGCCCGGCTCTGCGGTACCGAGCCGGAGCGCGCACTGGCGGTGGAGGACTCGGCGACCGGGATCGAGTCGGCTCGCCGGGCCGGACTGAAGGTCCTCGGAGTGGGACCACGGCCTGACGAGGACGCCTCGCGCGTCGATCTGTGGGTGACCGCGCTGCACTCGCCGGTGCTCCTGGACTGGGTGCGAAGGCAGGTGCCGCGCCGGACGGATACTCCGGAGGGGTGAACCGGACCGCAATTCCGGGCCGGGATGCCTTTCTAGGGGCGGTGGACCGAAGACGGGGCCGGGGGCTGCGACGACCGGCCTGCGGAAGCCTACGAGGCGTGTATGTATGAGGCGAGGTCCCCGACGACCCCGGCGGCCGAGGCGAAGAGGAGAGCAACTCCCACGGCTCCCGGGTCGGGGACGCCCGCCGCGCGTTCGCCAACGTAGCTGGAGCGGCCCATGCGGGCGCGGAGCCGGGTAGTGTCGCGCACGCCCTGCCAGGCGGCTTCTGCGGCGGCGTTCAAAGCGGTGGTGGGAGGGGTCCGGTCGGGGAGGGCCTCCAATGCCCCGGCCGCGGGGGCGAGGGCGTCGACCAGGGTTTTGTCACCGGGTGCGGCCCCACCGACGCGACGGATGGAGGCCAGTCCCTCTGCGACTCCCTTGGCGAGGGCGGGGGTAGTGAGACTCAGGGCTGCGACGGAAGCGGCGAGTGACTGGAGCAGCAGGCCGAAAAGGGGGCCGCTGGTGCCGCCCACCTCGTTGAGGAAGGCGGTGGCGGCGGCTTCCAGGGCCTCGGCGTCCGCAGGAGCACCGAGGGCGTCGAGACGCGTCAGGGCGGCGGTGGTGCCCGCGGACAGATTGGTGCCGAAGTCGCCGTCGCCGACCTGCTGGTCGAGGGCGGTGAGCTGGGCTTCGGTACTACGTACGGTACCGGCGAAGCGGCGTATCCAGGCATCGGCGGAGAGTGCCTCGTCAGCGGTGGCCAAGGTGCTGCTCCCGTTCTCGTGATCGGACGGATCGGCGGGTCGCCGGACCGGGTCTGCTCACCAGCGCAGAGTTGCGGTGTGCACGGGCGCGTCGTAGAAGGCGAGGTCGGCCGGTTCGGCGAGGAGGAGGGTGAGGGAGAAACCGCGCATGTCGAGGGCCGTGACGTAGTCGCCGACCAGGCTGCGGGCAAGGGCGACTCCCCGGGAGTCGAGGATCCGGGCCAACTCACCGTGAGCGGCGTACAGCTCCAGGGGAGTCACCGCACCGAGACCGTTGACCATGGTGATGACGGCGGTGCCCGGCCCCGGGGCGAGGGCATCGAGGAGTTCACCTGTCATCCGCTCGACCAGGGAGGTGAGCGTGCCATGGCGGACGGTCGACCTGGCCCGCTCCCCATGGATGCCGACGCCGTACTCCAGTTCGCCGGCGGCGAGCTCGAAGGCGGGGCCGCCCAGGACAGGGGCGGTATGGGCGGCCGAGGCGACGGCGAGCGTACGGCAACGGGAGGCGAGACGCGTGCCGAGCTCCTGGAGGTCGGCGAGACCGAGACCGGTGTCGGCGGCGCCACCGAGGATCTTCTCCAGAAGAACGGTACCGCCGGTTCCCCGGCGGCCGGAGACGATCTCCTCGGAGTCGGAGGCGAGGTCGTCGTCGACGAGGACGCGCGCGCACGGCACCCCCCGGTGGGCCAGGCGCTCGGCGGCGATGCCGAAGTTGATGCGGTCACCGGTGTAGTTCTTGACGATGTGCAGGACGCCTTCCTCGCGGGCGGCAGCGAGCGAACCTTCGTAGACCTGACGGTTGTGCGGTGAGGCAAAGACGCGTCCGGGGCAGGCGGCGTCGAGCATGCCCCGTCCGACGTACCCGGCGTGCATCGGCTCGTGTCCCGCGCCGCCGCCGGACAGCAGGGCGACACGCCGGCGCGGGGACGTGGCGCGGGCCAGGAGGAATCCGTGGTCGGGATCGAGAGTGAGCAGGTCCGCGTGGGAACGTGCGAAGCCCGCGAGCGCGTCTGACACGAGGGTGTCGGCGCTGTTCTCGAAATACGAGACCATGCGAATCCTCCGTGGTTAGGGGCCGCGAGGGGCTCCTCCATGCTGGGCTCCGGCTCCGCCCGGGGCAAGCCGCGCGTCAAGTCGCTCGTCTTTTCGAGTGCCGCTTTCCGCGATGGACCCGGGGGCGCCCGCAGCGCTTCGGGTTGGCGACAGCCGCTGCGGCCCGGTTCGCGGGGTGGGCGCCCCGGGCCGCTCGCCGGTCACTCCGATGGCGGCCCTGGAGGTGCTCGATCGGGCGGAGAGGACCGGCGTAGAAGCCGTCGTCGTTCTTCACGTGACAGGGCACGATCCGCGAGGGACCCGGATTTAAGCAGGAACACCCGCTGTAACGCCTTCGAGCCGTCGATCGCCCCACAGCCCTGGCGGACGTGCTGGGAGAGATGGAGGGATCGAGCCTGGGTCCGGTCCGGGTGAGCTGAGCTCGCACGTCCGGGAGGAGCCGTGCGTCGAGGTGGAGGCCGATGCGGGCAATGGCGCGATCGAACTCAGTCTGGGCCGACGGCGAGCTCAAGCGGTCAGCGCATCACCGCTGTTCAGAAGGTCAGCGTAGAACTCTGCCGGAGTGCGATAACCGTGGATCTTACGCGGGCAGTGGTTGAGCTCGTGGGCGGTGACGTCCCGATCGGCCTGGATGGGGACTGTAAATCGTTCGGTGTAACTCCCGATCATGGAGGATGCACCGATGACCAGTGAGAACGTGGCCGAGGCCGATGCCGAGACCGTCGAGCAGTCTGGACCGCAGTCGGCAAAGCCGGTGGATGACCGGCTGATCGACGAGCTGGTGTCCCGTGCCCAGGCCGAGGGTCTGCAGCTGACCGGCGAAGGCGGGCTGCTGCAACAGCTGACGAAGCGGCTGCTGGAGTCCGCCTTGGAGGGCGAGATCACCGATCACCTCGGCTATGACAAGCACGATGCGGCCGGGAAGAACAGCGGTAACTCCTGCAACGGCACCCGTGCCAAGACCGTGCTGACGGACGTCGGTCCGGTGGAGATATCCGTGCCCCGGGACCGGGACGGCTCGTTCGAGCCGAAGATCATCAAGAAGCGGCAGAAGCGTCTGACCGGCGTGGACGAGATGGTCATCTCGTTGTCCGCGAAGGGTCTGACCACGGGCGAGGTCCAGGCTCACCTCGCGGAGGTCTATGGCGCCGACGTGTCCCGCCAGACGATCTCCACGATCACCGACAAGGTCCTGGACGGCATGGCCGAATGGCAGAACCGGCCCCTCGACCCGGCTTGGGTTCTATCGGTGGTTGCGAACGCCTCAGCTGGAAGGTGTTCGGATGCCGACGTATGCCCCCAACAAGATGCCGGCCTCGGTGAAGAAGAGGTACTTCGAGTTGCTGAGAGAGGGCTACAAGGGTGCGGCCGCTGCTCGGGTGGTGGGGGTCTCCACCAGCTGCGGCTCGTTGTGGTTCATCGATGCTGGAAGCATGATCGTTCCCGACCCTGGTCCGATATCACCGCGCTTCCTCACCCAGGACGAGCGCATCGCCATCGCCGACGGCCTCTGTGCCAAGCAGCCGGTCAAGGAGATCGCGGCCTCGATCGGGAAGAGCTTTCAGACCGTCTATCGGGAAATCAAGCGGAACGCCAAAGCAGACGGCCGCTACAACCCCTGGTGGGCTCACAACCAGGCTCTCCTGCGCCGCGGGCGCCCCAAGGAAGAGAAGATCCGCACCAGCGAGCCCCTGCGCACGCTCGTGCGCGTGAAGCTGACCGAGAAGTGGTC
Organism: Streptomyces sp. NPDC092045; assembly: GCF_044756005.1. NCBI lineage: Bacteria > Bacillati > Actinomycetota > Actinomycetes > Kitasatosporales > Streptomycetaceae > Streptomyces > Streptomyces sp. NPDC092045. Next base: position 5,985 of record NZ_JBIVSC010000028.1, read on the forward strand.
GCCCCAGCAGATCGCGCGTCACCTGGCCCGCGAGTACGCCCACGACGCGGCGATGCGGGCGTGTCCGGAGACGATCTACCGGGCCTTGTTCGCCGGCCTCCTCGGCCGCCGCAACGCCAAACTCCGCACCAGCCGAACCCGTCGTAAGAAGCAGCGTCGCGGTGTCCCCACCCTGAACAAGATCAAGAATATGACACTGATCCACCAGCGCCCTTCGGAGATCAACGACCGGAAAAAGCCCGGGCATTGGGAGGGAGACCTCATCATCGGCCGCGGACAGGGCTCAGGCACCCTGGTCGAGCGCACCACACGATACGTTCACCTGATCCACCTGCCCCACGGTTGGAAGGCCCCGCAGGTCCGCAACGCGCTGATCACCCAGACGGCCCACATACCACCCCAGCTCCGCAAGACCCTCACCTGGGACCAGGGCCGCGAGCTGACCCTGCACGAGGACATCGAAGCCCTCACAGGCTTCCGGATCTACTTCTGCGACCCGCACTCGCCCTGGCAGCGCGGCACGAACGAGAACATGAACGGCCTGCTGCGGCAGTACTTCCCGAAGGGCACTGACCTCTCGGCCCACACGGCTGCCGACCTCCGCGACGTCGCCCGTCAGCTCAACCACCGGCCTCGCATCGTACTCGGTGACAGAACACCCACCGAGGTCATGCGAGAATGCCTCACAGGCCCATTGACCTGGTGATTCGCAACCACTGATGGAAACCGCCCCAGGTCGAGGGGCTGGTTCTGCCACTCGGCCATGCCCTCGAGGACCTTGTCGGTGATCGTGGAGATCGTCTGGCGCGAGACGTCGGCGCCATAGACTTCGGCGAGGTGGGCCTGGACCTCGCCGGTCGTCAGACCCTTCGCGGACAGCGAGATGACCATCTGGTCCACCCCGGTCAGTCCCTCGCACGGGTACCGACGCCCCCTTGGCGCGGCCGGAACACGAGCTATATACCGAGCACGCCTTGCCTCTCCAAAGCCTTGCGCAGGGCCCGCACGGCGTAGAAGGCGCGGCTCTTGACGGTGCCGGGCGGGATGCCGAGGTGCTCGGCCACCTGGGCCACGCTGCATTCCAGGTAGTACATGAGGCGGATGACGGTCCGGTGCTGTTCCTTCAGCTCCCGCAGTGCCTCCAATACGGCGTGGGAGGTGATCGTGGCCTCCGTGGCGTCCCCAAAGGTGTTCAGGTCCTCGACCGCCATCAGATCCAGTGGCCGGAGCCGCCGGGCCCGGTGATGGTCGATGACCAGGTTCCTGACCACGGTGAACAGCCACGGCCGGATGTGTTCACTGCGGGTGCTCAGGAATGGGGCGTGTTTCCAGGCGCGCGCCGCGGTCTCCTGGAGGATGTCCTCCGCTCTGTGCCAGTCGCCGTCCAGCAGTCGGGCGGCGTACCGGATGAGCAGAGGGCCGTACTGCTCGTACATGTCTCGTACGAAGGCGTCGTGGTCGGTCTCCGAAGCGACGTGCCGGAGGTGCGGCCGACTCGGAGCGAGGGTGGCCGTCCCCGCCTTCATGGTCCCGTTCATGGGTGGTGCCAATTCTGTTCGAGTGTTCCGTGGCGTGCTCTCCCGCTTGCGCGGAGGAGTGGTTCCACACTCGGCGGGACCCCTTTGCGGAACCTTGTCGTCTCCTTGTCGCGCCGCTTGTCGTTCCAGGCCGCCGGCTCTCGGCACGTCGTCGTGTCCGCCGAGGCGATGCCCGGCGGGGCCGACGACGCTCGGGCCCGCGTGCGAGGAGAAGGGCCGGCACAGGGGGTTCACGGGGCGCGGACCGCGTTCCTGTGGGCTTCCAGTTACTCGAACGCGTCCGGTGCCCGCTGCCTCCTCGTACCGGTCGGGTCGATGGAGGGCATAGTCCACGCTGTCCCAGCGCTGGACCTCACGCCCAGTGCTTCCCGGCAGGGGCCGGTGGCCTTGCGCTGTGGCACTTCCAGGGCGAGGGTCGGTGAGGTGATCGCCTCGGGCCCCACTTCTGGCTTGCGGCTGCTCCTTCGGCGAACACGCGAGGTCGGTGGGGGGATGGGCCGGATTCCGGCCGACGGCGGTCTGCAGTGATCCGGCCAGTACCCGGTGCCTGTCTGCGAACCATCGGCATTGCCCGTTCGACGGTGGTGGACGTGGCCGGGACGACGCCCGTGCAGGGAACCGAGGCCGAAGCCGGGTGGTGACTTCCGCTCGTACAGGACAAGCCGGCTTCGTCGACCGTCGAATGCAGTGGTCCGGGACCCGAGGGGGCCGGAGTCGAGGTCACCAGCGTCGGTGAACCGCGGTGCGGGATTGTTCGTAGGAAGCAGTGACGTCCGGTCACATGAAAACCCTGACCGGGCGTCAGCCCTGTCGGCTGTTGTGGCGGCAGTCGGCAGGGTCGGCCAGGTTCCGGAGCCGCCGTCCCATCAGACGGAACGAAGTCTCACACCAATTTCATCGCGCACGACTCAATTGACTGCAATGTGACGTTGTGCCGCGTTTCACGCCGGAGCCGGTTCGTCTTGCCGGCCCCGCCCCCTCAGGGCTACAGCCCTCACACAGAAGGACATCGAAGATGCGTATCACCCGTCCGGCCAGAGCCGCCCGTCTGGTCACCCTGCTCGGCGTCGCGGCCGTGGGCCTCTCCGTCACGACGATCACCCTTCCCGGCACGGCCGGCGCGGTGCCCCGCCAGCCGGTCCGTCCGACGATCGTGCTGGAGCACGGGGCGTTCGCCGACGCCTCCAGTTGGGACGGGGTCGTCGAGCGGCTGCAGCGGGCCGGCTACCCGGTAGTGGCCGCCGCCAACCCGCTGCGCGGACCGGCCACCGATGCCGCCTACCTGCGCAGCGTCGTCGAGAACGTCGACGGCCCGGTGGTCCTGGCCGGCCATTCTTACGGAGGCACCGTCATCAGCCAGGCCGCCACGGGCCTGGAGGAAAAGGTCAAGGCGCTCGTCTACATCGCCGCGTTCCTGCCCGACACGGGCGAGAACTCGCTGGGCCTGACGAACAAGTTTCCCGGCAGCACCCTCGGCCAGGTCATCGCTCCGGTGAACTACACGCTTCCCGACGGAGCCTCGGGCGCCGACGTCTTCATCAAGCCGGACAAGTTCCACCAGCAGTTCGCCGCGGACGTCCCCGCGGACAAGACGAGGCTCATGGCCACGGGACAGCGCCCGATCGCCGCCGCCGCGCTGGAGGAGAACTCCACCCGTGCCGCCTGGAAGACGATTCCCTCCTGGTCGTTGGTCACCACCGAGGACCGGAACATCCCCGTGGCGGCCCAGCGCTTCATGTCGGCCCGGGCGCACGCCCGTGCGACTGAGATCGACGCCTCGCACGCGGTGTCCGTCTCGCGTCCCGACGCCGTCGCCCGCATCGTGGAGAAGGCGGCTCGTACGGTCCGCTGACCGGGACCTGCCGGTCCAGACACGGGAGCCGTGCCAGCGGGCGCTTCCACCAGCAGAGCGCCCGGTCCGGAGCGCGCCTCGGAGGGCCCGTCGCGGACCCATGCCCAGAGGTCACTGATGTCCCTTGCATTCCGGCCGCGTCAACAATCCCCTTCGTCCAGATGTGAACCGCGCCCACCCCGTCCCCGTTTCCAGAGTGACGGATGCGAAGCCGGTCGACCGAGGTCGCGGCCTGCACCGACCGCCGACCACACCCGAACCATCACCCCGCACCACAACCCGCAACGAGAGGCAGCACCAACCATGCCGTTCATCACCGTCGGCCAGGAGAACTCCACCACCATCGACCTCTACTACGAGGACCACGGCACCGGGCAGCCGGTCGTGCTGATCCACGGCTACCCGCTCGACGGCCACTCCTGGGAGAAGCAGGCTGCGGCCCTGCTGGAGGCCGGCCACCGTGTCATCACCTACGACCGACGCGGATTCGGCCGCTCCAGCCAGCCCACCGCCGGCTACGACTACGACACCTTCGCCGCCGACCTGAACACCGTCATGGAGACCCTCGACCTCCACGACGCCGTCCTCGTCGGATTCTCCATGGGCACCGGCGAAGTCGGCCGCTACCTCGGCACCTACGGCTCGGCCCGGGTCGCCAAGGCAGCCTTCCTCGCCTCGCTGGAGCCGTTCCTGCTCAAGACCGACGACAACACCGAGGGTGTCGACGGGAGCGTCTTCGAGGGCATCAAGCAGGCCGTCACCGCCGACCGGTACGCCTACTTCAGCGCGTTCTACCAGGACTTCTACAACCTGGACGAGAACCTCGGCACCCGGATCAGCGAGGAGGCCGTCCGCAACAGCTGGAACGTGGCCGCCGGAGCCTCCTGGTACGCCTCGCTGGCCTGCGTCTCCACGTGGACCACCGACTTCCGTTCCGACATCCGGAAGATCGACGTGCCGGCACTGATCCTGCACGGCACCGCCGACCGCATCCTGCCCCTCGAAGCCACCGGCGAGCTCTTCCACAAGGCGCTCCCGCAGGCCGACTACGTCGTCGTCGAGGGCGCCCCGCACGGCCTGCTGTGGACCCACGCCCAAGAGGTCACCGACGCTCTCCTCGCTTTCCTCGCCAAGTAGCCCCGGAGGCCGACGGCCTCTCACGGGCCGCATGGCGACCCGGACGTGCCCCGTCACCGTCGAACGGTGACGGGGCGCCGTCTTGGCCGCCCGCCGAGGCCGGGGAAGAAGGACGCACAACGGTGACCACCATGCCGACGGCGATGATCATGCTCCCAGACGCTCCCTCGCCGTCCGGGCGGCCGGAGCTCGCCCTCATCGCCGCGTTCGGGCTCGCCTCGAAGGCGTCCCGGTCCGGCCTCCGGTGTGAAGCCAGACGTCGCCCCGGACGGGCCGCTCGGCAGCCGCAACTCTTCGGGCGATGGAAGAAGCCTAAGCCGCAGGACGGCCGCTTCTCGGAGTCGGAAGCTTATGACCGTGACATGCGACCGCTCTTTCCGGCACCGCGGGTGCGGGGTCCGCCTCCATGTCCAGGGCGGTGAGCCGGTCGCGGACCTGCTGGGCGCTGTGGGACATGGCGCGCGCGTCGGCCCTTTCGAGGGCGTGGACCCAGTCCGTCCGCGCACCTTCCCGGTCACCCAGTGCCAGCCGGGTGTCGCCCAGCCGCATCAGTGAGCCGACGGCGTTCCTGTGGTCACCCAGCTCCTCGAACGCCCGTGTCGCCCGCTGGTAGGTGGCCACCGACTCCTCGTGACGGCCGAGCATACGGAGGCTGTAACCCAGGATGTCCCAGGCCTGGGCCAGCTGCCACGGCGCGCCCAGGCGCTGGAACAGAGCGATGCCCTCCTCGCTGTACAAGAGGCTCTTCTCGAGATTCCCGAGGTTGGAGTGGAACCAGGCGAGCTCGACGAGGCACTCGGCCAGCCACAACTCCTCACCTGTCTCCCGGGACAGCTCCAGTCCCCGTTCGGAGAACGTCACGGCCTCCTGGATCCGGCCGAACAGGAACAGCGCGCACGCCCTGACGTAGTGGGCTCGGGCCATGTCACCGGTCGCGTCGAGCTCTTCGAAGATCGTGGTGGCGCGTCGCAGATGGTGAAGGGCTTGTTCCTGGTGGCCGAGATAGGCGTGGATGTGGCCGAGGTGGCGCAGGCAACGGCCTTCTTCGAGAAGGTTGTTCTGGCGCCGGGCCACTTCGAGGGCGGGTGTCAGCGCGGTGATGGCCTCGGGCCAGAATTCCTGGCGGTTGAGATGTTCCTTGAGGGACCAGGCAAGGCCGGTGGTGTGGTGGTCCAGCTTCTGGTCGACGGCGGTGTGGAGCAGGCCGGTCAGCACCCGGTGCTCGGCGGTCAGCCATCGGGTCGCCTGCCCGACAGTGGTGAGACTCTCCGGGGTGACGCCCGGGCCGGGTGCACCGAGGTCGAGGTCGGGCGGCGTGTCTTGTTTGAGGAGCTGGTTCGCGTCGTGGGCCGTGAACATGTAGTGGTCCAGGACCCGGAGAGTGGCGTGGTGGCGTTCCTGGACGGTGTCGTGGGCGTGAGCGAGTTCGGTGGCGTAGCCGCGCAGCAGGTCGTGCAGACCGTAGCGGCCGGGTAGCGGCTGTTCCACGAGGCAGGAGCCGACCAGGCCGGCGAGGGCGCGGCGGGTTCGGGCGAGGGGAAGCCCGGCGAGGCTGGCGGCGGCGGGGGCGGTGATGTGGGGGCCGGGGTGCAGGGCCAGCAGGCGCAGGAGCCGGGCTGTGGCCTCGTCCAGGGACTGGTAGGACCAGGAGAAGACGGCGCGTACGTCGGTGGTGGAGTCGAAGCCGGTGAACGCGTCCAGGCCGTCGGTGTCGCGCAGGTCGTCGACGATGGCGTGAAGGGAGAAGGACGGATCGAGTTCGGCGCGGGCGGCGACCACCGCCATGGCCAAGGGAAGCCGTCCGCACAGACGGATGATGTCGGCCGTCGCGGCGGGCTCGGCGGCCACTCGTTCGGTACCCAGGCGCCGTTCGAGAGCTTGGTGAGCCTCCGCTTGTGAGGGCAGAGGGAGGGCGAGGGGCCGGGCGCCGTCGGTGGTGATCAGCCCGGGAAGCTGGTTGCGGCTGGTGACCAGCGTGAGACAGCCCGCTCCTCCGGGGAGCAGGGGACGCACTTGTTGCTCGTCGCGGGCGTTGTCCAGGACGACGAGGACCTGCCGGTCGGCGAGGAGGCTGCGGAAGAGCGTGCTGCGGCCCGGGGTGTCCTCCGGGATGCGCTGGGCGGGAACACCGAGGGCGGTCAGGAAGCCGTGCAGAGCGTGGCCGGGTTCGACGGCAGGTGCGTGAGGGTGGAAACCGCACAGGTCGACGAAAAGCTGCCCATCGGGGAAAGAGGAGGCCACGCGGTGGGCGTGGTGGACGGCGAAGGTGGTCTTGCCGACCCCGGGAGCCCCACTGATGACGACGGCGGAGGCAGCGATCGTTCCGGACCGGGCCGGCACACCGCTCACGGCCGACAGCCACGCGCCCTCCGCCTCCCGCCCCGCGAACACCGTCAGACTGCGCGGCAGTTGTGCAGGGCGCATCCGAGGCGTCGGCGCGGTTCCCTCGACATCCGCGGCCGGGTCACGACGCGCATCGGGCCGATCGCCGGCGCTGGTCGGCCCTTCGTCGGCCGGGCCCACGGACGTGGCCGTCCCGTCCTCCTCCGGCGTCCCTGACGCGTTCGGCCCGAGCGGATCGCGCCCGTGGCCAGTACTTCCTCCGGATACGGATGCCGCGCCGAACCTGCTCAGCTCGTTGGCTGGGCGAAGGGGTGGCAGGTCATGGTGGAGGATGCCGTGGTGCAGCGCGCGCAGGGTAGGGCCGGGTTCGAGGCCGAGCTCTTCGTCGAGGTGCCGATGCAAGTCGGCATAGCGCTCAAGCGCCTCGGGATGCCGACCTGCCAGGTACAGGGCGCGCAGCAGCAGGACCCAGCCGGTTTCTCTCAGGGGATGCTCTGCGGTCATCTGCTGTGCCGCGTCCAGGGCCTCGACGATCCGCCCTTGCAGGAGGAGGGCGGTGGCACGGATCTCACGGGCGTTCTGGCGCAGTTCTTCCAGGCGTGCCGCCTCGTTGACGGCGAACAGGTGGTGCGCGGCGTCGGCGAAGGCGGGGCCGCGCCACATCTCCAGGGCTGTTCGCGCCTCATCCACGACGCGTTCGGGATGCCCTTGGTCCATGAACCGGTGTGCCCGGGCAACGGCCCGCTCGAAGCGTATGGTGTCACGGCTCTCGGGCAGCACCCGCAGGGCGTAGCCCAGGGGTCCGGTGACCAGCACCTCGTAGGTGCCCTTCCGGCGCAGGTGCTGGGGTTCCAGGACCGCGCGTACCTTGCTGACGTGGGCGTGCAGGGAGCCCATCGCTCCGTCCGGTGTCCGGCCCGGCTGTTGCGGCCACAGTTCCTCGCACAGCGTCTGTGGAGCGACCGCCCGGCCGTCGGCGAGCAGCAGGCGGATCAGCAGCAGCCGCTGTCGGCGCCGACCCGGATCGAGTACCGCTCCCGCCCGCCGTACCACCAGCGGACCCAGCAGTCCGAAGTCGAGATCCTGCCCCACGCCTGTCACCGTACTCATCCGGAATCCCGCTCGCCGACGCCACCATCGGAAGCACATACATGATCATGACCAGTGGACGCAGGGGCGCCCGACTCCCGCCGTGACGAAAATCGGACCCGTGAGATCCTCGTCGCGGTGACCCGACCATCGAGATGGGGGCTGCTCAGGTGATCGAGGCGGCAAGGACCCCGTCGTCCCCCTCCTGCGTACCACACCGGACATTAGCAAGGCGCCGATCGGCGTAATCCCTTCGGATGCTTTGGAGGCGGCCATGCGCTGGATGCCTTCCTCGACCAGGCGAGCCCGACCTGCGCAGTGCCGCACACGATGCGCGTGAGGCGATCCGCAACAGGTCCATCCTGGCCGGGTGCTTGAACCGCCACCCCGCGAAGGCGTCGCGGATTCCGGCCTGCTGACCCGCGGGCATCCCCGCCACGTGGCCGGTGCAGATGATCTCCACAGGACAGGTCCTGCCAGGGTGCGTTTGAACGGGTACCCCTTCACCTGCGACAACGCGTGAACCGGCACGACATCCGCTCCGTTGAGTGAGCGAACGGTCGTCATCAGGAGTGGAGAGAAAACATGGTCCCTGTCGAAGGAACGAGCACCGCCCGGTTCGAACCGGTCCGAGCGGCGCTGGCAGCGCACCTGGAGTCCGGCGAAGAGCTGGGAGCATCGATTGCAGTGGACGTTGACGGAGTCATGGAAGTCGACCTGTGGGGCGGGTACACCGACGAAGCGCGCACCGCCCCGTGGCATCAGGACACGTTGGTCAACCTCTGGTCGACCACCAAGACCCTGAGCAGTCTGGCGGCCCTCGTCCTCGTCGACAGGGGGGCACTGGACCTCCACCGCCCGGTCGCGCACTACTGGCCCGAATTCGCCGCCCAGGGCAAGCAGGACATCGAGGTGCGGCACGTCCTCGCCCACACCTCAGGGCTCTCCGGCTGGCAGCAGCCGTTCACCATGGACGATCTGTACGACCGGCCCACCGCCAGCGCCCGGCTGGCCGCGCAGGCGCCCTGGTGGGAACCGGGCAGCGCCTCGGGCTATCACGTGCAGACCCAGGGACAGCTCGTAGGAGAACTCGTCCGGCGGGTCAGCGGCCGCACCCTGACCGAGTTCGTCGACACGGAGATTGCCAAACCGGCGCGGGCCGACGTCCAGATCGGCGCGCGGCAGGCCGACTGGCCGCGCATCGCCGAACTGGTGCCACCGTCGCAGCTCTCCGGAATACCCACCGGCCTCGATCCCGAGGGGATCTTCACCAAGACACTGCTCGGAAGCCCCGCCCGGGACGAGCACGTCGACACCCCTCGGTGGCGCCGTGCCGAACTCGGCGCCGTCAACGGTCACGGCAACGCACGAGGCATGGCCCGCGCCCTCTCCGTGATCTCCCGACGAGGCCGGGTGAACGGCCTCCGGCTCATTTCCGAGGAGACGGCGGAGAAGGTCCTCGACGTACAGGCGGACGGGGTCGACCTGTTCCTGGGCGTTCCCGTGCGCTGGGGCATCGGCTTCGCACTCGCCGACGCGAGGACGATGCCGCACATGCCCACCGGAAGGGTCTGCTTCTGGGTCGGCCGGGGCGGTTCGATCGTCATGATGGACCTCGACCGGCGCGTCACGTTCTCATACACGATGAACCGGCTGGGCGACGGAATCCTCGGCTCGGAGCGCACCCACGACTACATCAGGCATGTCTACGAAGTCTTGGACTCCACCGCCTCCTGACTTCAGGAACTGCAGGGGCGTCGGCTCTGTCCAAGGTCGGCGAGCCTTGCTCGGTCGCGGTGTCAGGGCTACCGGATGCTGGTTGAGGTTTCTCGCGCCGCACGCCGCGTGGGGGCTTGCGGGGTGGTTCCCCGAGATGCTTATGACCCTCGGGCCGGGGTGGGCAGGCGGCCCCCGGCCAGCGGGGTTCGATGGGCTCCGGCGCTCCGCCGCGAGCACGGAGACGCGCCCCCGAGTGAAGGGACAACAAACGTGGAGGGAGGCTGCGGCCGTGTCCGAAGTAAGGCGCTCAAGTGGTGAACCGGACCGCCGTTCCTCGCGTTGCGCTGATGGGACGCGCGGGCGTCCCTGCGATGCCGCCGTGCGCCGTGGCCTCCGGCGGCACCACACCACCATGGAAGGAACAACTCACCAGTGAAGCGCTTCCTCACACGCCTCGGAGTAGTCGCGGCGGCCGGAGCCATGGCCGTTGTGCTACCTGCTTCGTCGGCGTACGCCATCAACCGCACCGATTGCAATGGATTGGGCCTCCTGTCACTTCACAACGCAGGCGGCTCCCTCTGCTTCGCCAACGCGGGCGTGCAGAGCGTGGCGATCTACGGCGTGGACCAGATTTGGACCGGAGACAACAAGGTCACGCTGGAGTACGTGCCGAAGCTGGGCGCGCCTGTAACCAGCATGACCGTGGACAAGTGGCATTTCGGCAATGTCCCCGGTCAGCCCATACACAAGATCACGAAGATCAGGATCTGGTAGCGCCAGTCTCGTCGACATAGCGCCAGGCCGTGGCTGTCGAGACGCCGAAGCCTGCCGCCAGGGCGGGCAGCGTCTCGTTCTTGCGCAGGTGCACCAGCACGAGCAGGGCCTGGCGGAAGCAGTCCGGCTTCCGCCACCGCGAGCGGCGTTCACGCCTTCGTGCGTAGATGAGTCAGGAAACGTGCTCGACCAGCTCATGCGGGACATCGACCGTGGCACGGTACGGGACCAAGCGAGGCTCCTTGGACGATGCGTGGTGTGTAGAGAACACCACCGCAGCGACCAAGAGCCTCGCCTCGTTACACACCCCTGCTGACCTGCCATTTCACCTTACAGAGACAGGATGAAAAAGGCTCACTGAAGCGGTCTTCCCACCCTTATGTGGAGCTATGCGGTCATTCACCCGTTCCGGTCGCACCTTCAGGCTGCCGAGCCCGAGCCCCGGAGATTCAGGAACAGGCACACGTCGTTCCTCGCGCCCTGCCCGGACCGGGCATGTCCTGTACGCGCCCTCAATCGAGTGAATGCCGCTTGCCGGGCGACAGATGCGACTTGGATGGGACGAACGCTTCCGACGCATCTGGCGCAACATGTGCCACAGGAGACTGAAATGACCGACGCCGTTTACTCCGAGATCGAAAGTCTTTTCTCGCCCGGACAGAAGGTGTTGAACTGCAATCCTTACGACGAGAGCAATTTCATTGGCGGTCACCTGCTCAGGGAAGCCGTCGAGTCGGCGACCGGGCAACCGACGATTCAGATGGAACTTTCCTCACTGAACGGGAATGAAAAGGCTGACGCCGCGCTCCTGTGGTGCAGCGACACCGGAGATTTCGCCGGGGACCTGCACAGGGTCAGCACGTCCTTCGTGAGGGGGGGTTCCGATACTATCTTGCTCATTACGCCAGCAGAGGGCGAGGAGGGGTACCTCACCGAGCGCGATATCTATTCTGGAGCCGGGCTGAAGCATGTCTATCTGAAGAAGCAGTACATGCCCGCGAACGTTGACTGGATCGTAAGCGAGCTGCACTGATCCCAGCTTTCCTGCATTCTTCCTTCTTCTGTACGCCCGCAGAAGTACGAGGAACAGACAGAAAGGCCCGGCCGCCTGGCCGGGCCCTTCGTCGTCGCCGTGCCGCGATCGAGACCCCGCGGGTCCTGGTCGCGATCCTCCTGCCCGCCCTGGCGCCGGCCGCGGATGCGGCCGCGCAGGCCTCCTACGCTCTGCGCGGCGCCCCCGGCGCCGGCACCCTCGCCGTGCTCCGGCAGGACGCCATAGGCGCCACCAAGGCCTTCGTGGCCGCCTCCGCCCGCCACTTCGCCTGACCCGGCTCCAATGCCCGCACGCCTGCGCACCGGCCCGCCCTCACACGGGCAGCGCGGGTTACGCGTGCACGCGCAACTGCGCCCCGCCTCCGCCTCGGAGCGCGGGGCGCAGCATTTGCACGGCCGCCCTGGCGCTTGTTTTCAGGCCTCCCCGAGTGATAGGCGTCGCCCGTTCTTCACCCCTGGGCGTCATGTGTCTTCACTGGTGTCGCGCCGTCTGAGCTGGGTGTTCCTTGGGTCCTGTGTCGTGCGGTCGGTGAAGAGCGGTGTCGTTTCCCAGGTAGGAAGGATGGCGCCTGTGTAGCTCGGTGTGGTCCTCGGTCTGGTCCTGGTGGTGCTTGTGGCCGGCTTCTTTTGGTCGTGGGTGCGGGTGTGGATCAGAATGATCTTCATGCAGTGGGAGTCCAGGGCTGTGGTGAGGGTGAGCGAAGAGGCCGGTGTTTTCGTCGTCACCGTCTCCGGTGAGCTCGACTTCGACGAGGAGGACCTGCTGGAGGCTTCCTGGGACGAGGCCGACGAACGACAACTGCCCGCCACCGCGGTGGACCTGTCCGCGGTCACCTTCGCCGACAGCGCCGCCCTCGGCGCCCTTCTGGATGCCCACAACCGCCACCGGCGCGACGGCCGCGCCTTCTACCTCATCGGCCCCCTGACCGGCGCGGTCCGTCTCCTCTTCGACCGAAGCGGCACCCTCGACCACTTCACCTACGCCGCTTCCCTCCAGCAGGTCATCGACCAGACGAAACTCGAAGCCTGACCAGCCCTCCGTGCGAGCCGGCCGACCGTCTGGTAGCGCACGCCGAGCTGCCGTGGACGGAGGCCGGCAGGGACGACCGCGTCGACGGAGGCGGTGCCGTAGAGCGCGACGTCGACGGCTCTGGCCCGGCTGGTGCCGAAGCGGACCTCGATCGACTGCGGGGAGCGGACCCATCCGAGATGCACCATGTGGTCGAAGTCGGCACGGCGCACCCCGAGCCGGGCGGCGGCCTGCTCGGGTCCGAGCGGGGTGTCGGCGGCGACCAAGTCCGCCAAGTCCTCGCGGCGGCAGACCCCCTCGACCTGGCCGGGGGGCGCAGCGTCCCGTCCGGGTTCGCACTCAGGTCGGCCAGGAGGCCGCGGTCGACGAACCGGCGTGCCACGAACGCCGTCATGTTTCGCCTATCGGTGATCACTGCGCCCGGTTGCGGCTGTTTCCGCGCAGTTCGTCGTCGAGTCGGGTGTGCTGAGGTATGTCGGTACAGTGCCTGGGTGCCGGTTGTCTGGTCGGGCACCTCCTGGGGGGATGAATGAGACGAGGGTTATGCCCGAGCAAGCGAGTTCGCCTGCGATAGCACCGAGCGGGCCCGTGGCCGCGTCGGTCGAGGCGGCGCGGATGGCGGCGGTGCGCCGTTAAGACATTCTCGACACCCCTCCGGACGGCGCCTATGACCGGGTCGCGGCGCTGGCGGCGCGCCTGTTCGAGGTGCCGGTGGCGACGGTGACGATCGTGGACGAGGACCGGATCTGGTTCAAGGCCACGCACGGGCTGGAAGGTGTCACCGAGATCGGCCGCGATCCGGGCCTGTGCGCCTCGGCGGTCCTGACCGATGACACCACCGTCATCCCCGACACCCTGCTCGACCCGGTCGCCTGTTCCAACCCGCTGGTCGCCGGCCCGATGGGGGTGCGGTTCTACGCGGCCGCCCCGATCATCACCGCCGACGGGTACCGGCTGGGCACGGTCAACATCCTCGACACCCGCCCCCGCGAGATCAGCGAGGCGGACTCGGCCACGCTCGCGGACCTGGCGGCGGTGGTGCGCGATCAGCTTGAGCTGCGGCTGTCGGCGTTGCACGCGGTACGCGCCGAGCAGGAGCGCCGCAAGGTCGAGCAGGAGAGGCGCCAGGCGGAGGAAGAGGCGCGGCAGCGGGCGGAGCGGGACAAGGCGGCCATCGCCGCGTTCGCCTCCACCCTGCAGCGCACCCTGGTGCCTCCCGCGTTGCCCGCGGTACCGGGGCTGGAGCTGGCCTGCCACTACAAGACCGCCTCCCCGCAGGAAGTGGGCGGTGACTTCTACGACGTCTTCCCCGTCGACGGGGGCCGGTGGGCGTTCTTCCTGGGCGATGTGTGCGGCAAGGGCGCCGAAGCCGCCTCGGTCACCTCACTGACCCGCTACACGCTGCGGGCCGCAGCCCTCGTCGACGCGGACCCCACGGCCGCGCTCAATGCCCTGAACACGGCGCTGCTGCTGGACGCGGCGGTCGGCACCCGCTTCTGCACCGCCATCTTCGGCCTGCTCGATCCAGACCGGGACGGCGGTTTCACCGTCACGCTGGCCACCGGCGGCCACCCGCCCGCCTACCACCTCAGCCCCACCGAGGAAGGCGGTGTACGGGTCGACGCGGTCCGTGCCAAGGGCGGGATGCTGGTCGGCGCGTTCGCCGAGGCCTCCTTCGCCTCACGCACCCTGCACCTGGCACCCGGCCAGGGACTGCTGCTGTATACCGACGGTCTGACCGAGGCCCGCACCGCTGATGGTCACATGCTCGCCGACACCGGCCTGCTCGACTTCCTGGCCCACCGGCCGGCGCCGGTCGCTGCCGGCGCCCTGATCGACGACACCGTCGCACTCCTGGACACCCTCCCCGACACCGAACGTGACGACGTGGCGCTGCTGGCCCTGTCCGTCCCCACCCCCGATGCCGCTCCCGCAGGTATCACCACCACCGCTCACAGCGCCGCCGCCCCGAGCGCCGATGTCTCTGTCGGGCAGGAGAACCGACGCCCATGAACGACGCATTCCACATCGATGTCCCGCACACCGACGGCACCCTGGCCGTGATCGCACTGTCCGGTGAATTCGACATCACCACCGCGCCCGCCGTGCGGGCCCGCGCCCTGGAGCTCATCACGAACGGCCACCCCCATCTGGTCGCCGACCTGGCGGGCGTCACCTTCTGTGACTCCTCAGGGCTGGGCGCCCTCGTCGGCATCTGGCGCTGCGCCAAGGACGCCGACGGCTCGCTGACCCTGGCGGCCATCCCCGACCGGCTGGGCCGCCTGCTCAGCGTCACCGGGATGGACACCTTCCTGCACGCCTTTCCCAGCGCCGACGCCGCGCTCGCCGCACGCCAAAACAACCGCACCACCGCCTGAAACCCCTCGCCCCACAGGGCGGCGCAGCTTGTACTGCTTGTGACGTCCCATAATCCTCTTCCTAGAGGCAGCCCCACACGCGGCCGAATACTCCACTCAGCCCACGATCGACAGCCCGATCAACCTGGGTACGCCCAAAGAGCCGGCGCTCACCCATCCGACCCACGACGACTGCAACACCAGCCTGCAACGCGGGAGCCCAGCCGAGCCCACGTTCTAGCCCTGACCTGTCAAGAACGGCCGCAACATCCACAGCATCGAACGATCGGCCGCCCCGTAGGCAGCACGAGACCCCGGGCATCAGCCATGACATCCCGGGGTCCCTGTGCACTTCATCCGACAGTGGGACTAACGACGCCCACTGGGGTTGTTGGGCCGTGGCGATCGTGGTGCCGGTCTGGGTCCTCGGAACGAGGACTGGTCGGAGTGGTGCGTCGCACGCGGGGTGCAAAGGCCCGGCCGGTATTGCTGGCGCGGTACCGGCCGGGCCCGTTTCTGCGTTCGGCCGGCTGTCTTTGCGGCCGTGTCCGCAGTCTGCCGCTATCGACTTCTGCACATCACATAGAGGTCCACGTCGATCGGCTCCCAGAGGCTTCCGGCCTGGATCCACCAGCCGTCGCGGTCGGCTCCCTCGCTCATCAGGCCGGGCCTGGATGCGATGAGTACGGGCTCCTGGGTGTTCGCTGCGGCGCCGCCGCTGGTGACCCGCCGTCCGTTGAGGCAGGTGAGGAACCCTCCTGACGGGGTGTTCTTGCTGACCTTGTAGGTCGTCCACTCGTTGTCGGCGATCGGGTCGGCACAGGTCACGGCCCCCGCGACGCCGACCGTGCGGTTCGACCAGACACGGCCGGCCACCGTCCACGACGTCGGTCCGGAGGCGGTGAAGCTGGACGGGTAGCTCTTGGTGAGAGAGCTTTCGGTGCCCTGGATCTCGGCCCCGCCGCCGAGGGCGGTCTTGCCTGCCGGGCAGGAGACGGTGACGGTCTGGTCGCTCGGCACCTGGACGAGCGGGGCCTGCACGACCTCATAGCCCCTGGGCAGGGACGCGCAGACCGCCCAGACGGTCACCGTGGTGGGTTGCCCGCGGAAGTTGCGGGCGTTGGCCGCCCATCCCCACGCTCCCTTTTCACCGTGGAGGACGGCGGGGAAGCTCCCGACCAGGCCGACCTCGTGGTACGCGGTGTTGGGGGCTACCGCCTCTGCGCCGCCGCTGATGGCCCAGTCCCCGTCGCGGCACTCCGCGTAGACCGGCTGGTAGTCGTTGACGGTCTTCGTCGCCTTGACGATCGAGACCAGCGCCAGCGGCGGTGCCGGTGTCGTGTCGGCGGCGGCAGGCTGGGCCGGCACCGCCGCGATCAGGACCAGGCCGAGCGCGGTGGCGCACCAGCCGATCCGGGAAGCGGCCCGTGACAGGAACTGCTGAAAGCTCATGGGACCTCGATCTGTGAAAGCGCGGCACAACGCGCAGCGCAATCAAGGTATTGCGGTGCGTGATCAATTGCCTAGTGGATGTCACCGGATCCAGTGACACCCGCTTCCGCGCGAAGCCCGCGGGTCACACCGGGATTGCACCGTTGACGGTGCAATCAGCCGGGCGCGGCACGCCGGCATCGGCGATCCATCTGATGGCTACGTACCAGCGGGCAGCCCGGCGCTCGTGCCCCGAGCGTGCGGGTCACAGCCACAGATTCACCGCCGCGACCGGGACTGCCGCCTCGAAACGGCAGGCCAACTTCTCGTACCGCGTGGCCACGGCCCGGTGCTGCTTGAGACGGCTGATGCCGCATTCCACCGCGTGGCGGGCTTTGTAGTCCTGGCGGTCGAAGTCCGGTGGCCGACCGCCGAAGCGGCCCCGGCGCTCGCGGTTGCGGACCTGGTCGACCGGCTCGGCGATGGAGCACCGCATTCCGCGTCTCCTCAGATAGGCGCGGTTGGCAGCGGACGAGTACGCCTTGTCGGCCCGCACCCGGACCGGAGTCCGCCGCGGTCGGCCCAGGCCCAGCCGGGGCACCCTGATCGCCTCCAGTACCGGCACGAACTGCGGACCGTCACCCCTCTGCCCCGCAGCCACCAGGAGTGACAGGGGCTTCTGGCCCTGCTCACACGCAAGATGGATCTTCGTGCTGAACCCGTCCCGCGACCGGCCCAACCCGTGATCATCTGGCTCGCAGACCACTCCGCCAGGCGGCTCTTTCTGCCCGGCCCCATCCTGCCGTGCACCGGCTGCGTGCTGATGGGCCCGGCACACCGTCGAGTCGACATTGACCTCCCAGACGATCCGCCCCGCCGCGTCCGCCCTGGCCTGCAGCAACGTGAATATCCGCACCCACACCCCCTGGCGCTGCCATCTACGGAACAGCCCATGCACGGTCTGCCAAGGCCCGTACTCAGATGGCAGATCACGCCACGGGGCACCGGTCCGCACCCGCCACCGAACTCCATCGACCAACCGTCGCCGATTCCCCGACCTGCGACGCACCCCTGCCGCAGGCAACACCGACTCCAGCACTGACTATTGCCTGTCCGAGAGATCTCCACGCCCCACACCGCGATCATCACGGCTCAGCAACCGCAGCGGAACCTGAACACCTGAAACACGGCCTAGACCGACCCACAATAGTCAAGAAACCTGGGCCAAACGGGATGGCACAGACAGCGGACCGGCCCCCGCCCTGCAGTCGTAGGGCAAGCGGCCCGTCACAGGGCGCCAGCAGGCGGCTGGCCGGTCTCGTCCGGCGGCTCGGGTGGGGTCCCACTCCTCACGGTCCGGGCATAGACGCGAAAGCCGTTCGTTTGTGGGTAGGCATCCTGCCCCGGCCCCAGCGCGGCGAGCCCTGATAGGAGATCGGCGTCAACGTCCCGGACCGGCACCGCCGGCGCTACCCCGAGCCGCCCTGCCGCTGAGGCAGAGCTGCCGGAGACGACAACGCTGCTTCTGGGATGGGGGCGGAAGGCTGCCGTCGATACTTCTCGACGGCGGCCTTCCGTGGTGGGTGAAGCGTCAGCCGATGCGGATCAGGCCGGCGGTGACGCTGGTGGGCTCCAGGGTGGGAGAGCCGGCGTAGGTGGCGGTGTAGCCGAGGTTGAGCAGGACAGCGGTGACGGGGCAGGGGCCGGTGCAGGTGGCGGTGCCAGCGGCGTTGGTGGTGGCGGTGCACACGGTGGTGGTGCCGACGGTGAACTTGATCGGGGCGCCGGGGACGGGCTTGCCGGTGGTGATGTCGGTGAGGGTGGCCGACAGGTTGAGGTTGATGTTCAGCTGGCCGGGAGTAATGGACAGCAGCAGCGGGCTGGCCGTGAGCTTGGCCGTGTCCTTGGTGTAGGCGTACCGGCCTGCGGTCACCACGGCGCTGGTGCCGCCCGGGGTGGTGACGGTGATGTCGGCCGGTCCGGCCGCGCTCGCGGCGGGTGCGGTGGCGGTGATCTGCGTGTCGCTGTCTACGTGGAAGGAGGTGGCGGGCGTGGTGCCGAAGGTGACCGCGGTGGCCCCGGCGAGGTTGCTGCCGATGAGGGTGACGATGGTGCCGCCCGCAACGGGTCCGGTGGTGGGGGCGATACCGGTCAGCGTGGGCGCGGGGACGTGGTAGGTGTAGCTGCCGGCGGGCACGGTGCGGCCCTTGGCGGTCAAGGTGACGTCGGCGGCGCCGGCGGTGTGCGGCGGGGCGACGGCGGTGACGGTGGTGTCGTCGACGACGGTGACGCCGCTCGCCGGGGTGCCGTCGAAGGTGACGGCGGTGGTGCCGGTGAGGTGGGTGCCGGTGAGGGTGACGGTGGTGCCGCCGGCGGTCGGGCCGTGGTCGGGGGCGAGGGTGGTAACGGCGGGCAGGACGGCCTTGCCGATCGCCAGGCCGTACGGGCGGGAGCCGGTGGGGACGGTGGTGATGACGGTGCGCGTCGCGGTGTCGATCACCGACATGGTGTTGGAGAAGGCGTTGGCGACGTACACGCGGCTGCCGTCCGGGTCGGCCAGGACGGCAGCCGGTCCGGCACCCACCGGAACGGTGGCGGTCATGGTGTTGGTCCCGGCGTCGATGACCGAAACCGTGTTGGCCGTCCAGTTGCTGACGTAGACACTTCCCCCGTCCGGGGTGACGGCGATCCTCTGCGGCTGAGAGCCGACCATGATAGTCGCGGTGACCGTATTGGTGGCGGTGTTGATCACCGAGATGGTGCTGTTGTTGTACCCGGAGACGTAGAGGCGGGTGCCGTCGGGACTGACGGCGATCCCGGCCGGGTCGGCGACGGGGATGGTGGCGGTGACGGCCAGCGTGGCGGTGTCGACCACCGCCACCGAGCCGTTGGGAGGGTCGGTGATGCCGATGTAGAGTCGGCCGCCGTCCGGGGACAGTGCGATCATGCCCGGATAGCCACTGAGGGGCAGGGTGGCGGCGACGGTCAGGGAAGAGGTGTCGATCACCTCGACCCCGCCGGGACTGCCCATGTGGGCCACGTAGACGCGCGCACCGTCCGGCGAGACGACCACCGGCATGGGCGAGGGACCCACTGGAATGGTCGCGGCGACCGTGTGGGTGGCGGTATCGATCACCGAGACAGAGTCGCCTTCGTAGTTGGTGACATACGCCTGCGAGCCGTCCGGGGTGAGCGCCACGTCGGACGGCCCCGTACCGACCGGAACGGTGGCCACCGCCGCCCCGCTCGCCGAGTCGACGGCGGTGACGGAGTCGTCGTACCGGTTGGCGACGTAGATCAACTGCCCCGGGCTCGCCGCATGCGCGGCCCCGGCTGGCAGTACTGCGATGGCGGCACCGAGGACCGCGGTGGCCAGCGCGGCCTTCGCGCCGCGTCGCAGGCGGCGTAACCGCCCCGGGCGTCTCGCCGTGCTATCAGTGGCCAGCGTCACGTGTTTCACCTCTCGGAGGAAGCGGAAGCCCGGCCGTCCAACCGGGTTAGTCAAATCACGCTAGAATAAGGGAAGTTGGCGCATCGCCGGATGAATGATAATGACCGTTTCTGCTCATTCTTACTGATCGTTTCAGAATGAGGTTCATAGGCGTCGCAAGCAGATGATGCTGCGGGCGAGCTTGGAGCAGGCTGAGGTGGAGGTCTGCGCGTATCTCATAGCGGATCCGCAGTCGTTTTAACTGGTGGAGTCAGGCGAAGGTCCGCTCGACGACCCAGCGGGTCTTGCCCAGGCTGGAGCCGTGCGGGACACCGCGTCGGACGATCTTGGGCGTGATGCCGCGGGCCCGCAGAATGCGCCGGTACTTGCCTCAGCCGTAGCCGCGGTCGGCGAACAGCCGGCCCGGCCGGTGCCGCGACCGCCTGCGGACTCTTCGGATGCGGGGGACCGCATCCAGCAACGGCGTCAGCCGGGTGGCGTCATGCCTGTTTTCACCGGTCAGCGAGGGGTGCGCCGTGCCGGTCGATGATCAGGTGGTGCTTGCTGCCTGGTCGCGCGCGGTCGACCGGCGAAGGTCCGGTGTGAGCCCCCCCTTGAGGGCCCGGATGCGCGAGCCGTCGATCGCGCAGTCGTCCATGTCCAGCAACCCTGCCCTGCGCAGCTCGGTCAGAAGGACTTCGTGCAGGCGGGGCCACACTCCGGCCGGCCTCGGTCCAGTCCTGCAGCCGCCGCCAGGCCGTCACTCCACTGCACCCGGTCAACTCGGCGGGCACGTCCCTCCAGCTCACGTTCTTGCGCAGCACGTACAAGATGCCCCGAAGAGCCGCACGGTCGTCCGCCGGCAGACGCCTCGGATACCGATGACGCTGCGGCGGCCGGTGCGGCAGCAGCGCAGCGATACGTTCCCATAGGTCATCAGACACAAGATCATCCGAAACTCGCGACACTCTGCCGTCACCAAGTCCGATCGCCTAGCCCTCACGCCGAACTCATTCTGAAATGATCAGTAAAGCAGTCATCGTCTGATCGAATTCGAACATTTGCGAAGGCTTCATGTAGTGGATGAGCGTTCATTGAGACGATGCCAGGGCACCATCATGTCCGTTCATCGGGCGGGGGCTGCAGGGCTGTCACGGGTCGGCTACCGACGTGATGGGTGTGCGAGGGGCGGGCCTGGGCTACGGGGGCGGTTGTCGCCGCTGGCACGGGGCGTCTTGTACGACTGCGTCACGGGCGGTTTCCGGGGGGCTTTCGGTCCCCGCCGTCGTGCCGCGGCTTTGGAGGGAGTACTTCGCCATGTCCTCGAGATCCCAGTTACGTTCTCCCCGTGTTCTCTGGCGGCGCCGCACGGCGGTGGCCGCCGTGTTCGCGCTGGCCATGACCGGTCTGGACGCCGTGGCGGCCGCCACGGTCACCCCGGCCGTGATCGCCACCGTGCCGACCGGGGCGAGCCCGCAGGAAGTGGCCGTGGCACCGGACGGCGCCCATGTCTACGTCAGCAACGGCAGCGGCCCCAACGGCGAACCCGCCGGAACCACCATCACCGTCCTGAACACGTCCAGCAACACCGTCGGGGCCACCATCACGGTCGGCAACAACCCGACCGGAATCGCCGTCACCCCCGACAGCGCGCACCTGTACGTCGCCAACCGCGACAGCGCCACGGTCAGCGTCGTGGACACCGCCACCAACACGGTGACGGCTACCATCGGCGGGTTCACAGACCCGACAGGGGTCGCGGTCAACGCGGCGGGCACCCGGGTCTACGTCTCCGACTCCGGCTACCCCAACGGGTCGGTCCGCGTCATCGACACCGTCAGCAACACGGTCGTCGCGTCGGTCGCCGTCGGCCGGTTCCCGCAGGATGTCGCTCTCAGCCCGGACGGATCGCGCGCCTACGCCACCAACCACGGCAACAACACGCTGAGCGTCATCGACACCGCCGCTCTCATCGTCAGTGCCACCGTGGCGCTGAGCGACCAGCCGTTCGCGGTCGCGGTCAACCCCGTGACCGGGACGGCCTACGTCAACCACTCCAATGACAACTTCCTGTCCGTGGTGGACCCGGCCACGCTCACCGTCACCACAACGATCACCACCGCGGGCAACCCGATCGGCGCCGCATTCAGCCCCGACGGCGCGACCGCGTACGTGACCAGCTACTCCAGCAACTCCCTGGCGGTGATCAACACCGCGACCAACACCGTCACCGAGAACGCCCCCATCGGCAGCGGCCCCTACGGTGTCGGGGTGAGCCCGGACGGCACCCTCGCCTACGTCGCCAACAACGGCAGCGCGACCCTCAACGTCCTCCAAGTCGCCACGGCCACGCCCGCACCGGCCGTCACCGCAATCAGCCCGGCCTCGGGGCCGACCGCAGGCGGCACCGTCGTGACGATCACCGGCACCGACCTGGCCGACGCCACCTCCGTCACCTTCGGCGGCACCCCCGCCACTGGCGTGAGCTGCGCGGCAACCTCCTGCACCGCCACGTCCCCCGCCCATGCCGCCGGGACCGTCGACGTCCAGGTGACCACCCCCGGCGGCACCAGCGCGACCAAGTCGGCCGACCAGTACACCTATCTGGTTCCGCCCGCAGACATCGACGTCAGCCTCACCGCGCAGCCGCACCTGGGCCTCCTGGTGCCCTACCTGTCCTACACCCTCACCGCCCACAGCACCGGCCCCGGCACCGTTACCTCCGCGACCTTGACCGCGAAGCTGCCCCCGGGCGCGACTGCCACCAACCTGTCCGCCGGATGCACCGTCGCCGCCACCACGGTGACCTGCGCCTACGACGCCATCGCCAACGGTGCCAGCGCGCACAAGACGTTCCGCGTCCCCCTGCACCTGCTGACCCTCGGCCAGGTCAAGGTCACCGGCGCGCGTATCCTCTCCGCCCCCACCGACCCCAACCCCGCCAACGACACCGCGACCGCCACCTGCACCGCCATCTCCCTTATTCTCGTCACTTGCCCCTGACCCACCCGGCGCGCGACCGTGCGCCACACACCACCGCTGCCCTCCATCGACGCCCACAGGCCGAAGGAGGGCAGCGGCTTGAGCGAAGCGTTCTGACCGGAACATTCGCTAGAAACTCGACCCGGACCTCCCGGCGCTCCAGCCGACGGAGCCAACAGGCGACCTGTACCAGCGAACCCGAAGACCTGAGTGCTGGCGGGATCGGCTTCGTGCGCGAGACGGACCAGCGAAGGCCGCCCCGCACGCCCACCGGCGGCCGGCCGCGACCGGCTCACCGTCTGGGGGTGCCTCCTGGCCTTTGCCTACGGACGAGAAGGGCGATTCGTCGAGCGCGGGAAGGTCGCCTGCCAAGACGATGCGCCGCTGCCCTCGCCCCGCAGCCAATCCTGGTGCCGGCCGACCTCGTGCAGGAGACGCTCGGCTTCGGTTGGCCGGCGACCACGGGACCAGGCAGGAACACCCTGCCCGGCCCGCTGCACTTTCGCGCCCCTGCCCCGCCGCACTGATCGGGCCGGATCGCGGGTGCGGTGCGACCGGCCCGGTGCTCGGGATCAGAACGTGTCGGGGAGGGTGCCGGTGACCTCATTGCCGTAGCTGTAGAGGTTGGCGATGTTGCTGGTGGCGCCGACGACTAGGCGGATGCTCTCCCCGGCCTTGCGCTGCCCGCGGACCAGGATGTCCTTCAGGCCGTCGTCGGTCCTGAAGGTCTCGTACTTCCAGCTCCCGGAGGCGGACTTGTGGCCGAACGTCGCATGCTGCTGGGTGAGGGCGCCGCCCTGGGTGTCGGCATCCAGGGTTCCCCGCATGACGTACCCGGTCGGCCCGTCCGCCCAGGCGTGGCCGCTGAAGCGGACGTAGTACGAGTTGTTCCCGTTCCCGTCCGTCTTCGTGTACATGGCCACGACCTCCTGGGGCGGTCCGCCGGCAGTCACTGTCGCCGCAGACCCGTACTGGTAGTTGCCCATGGCCGTGACGTTCGCACCGATCCTGAAGTCGACCGTCTCGTTCGGCAAGCGTGTCCCCTCGCCCTCGACCTTGATGGGGTCGCCCGTGATCCGGAACTCCAACGTGTTCCAGTCGCCCGAGGTGGCCCCGTGCTCGACCTGCACCATGTTGTCGAAGCTCTCGTGGGAGCGGTTGAGCCCGCAGTGTCCCCTGACCGTCCCGACGAACTTGTATCCGGTGGCACCCCGGGGCTCCACCGCCCCTTCGAATACGAGGTCGGTGCCGAAGTTGTCCTTGAACCCCACCTTCACAGTTCCCACGAACCTGCTCCTCTCTGCGGTCTGAGCCCGTCCCGGGCCTGTTCCGCCATGATCATGGAGCGGGCCGGCAGTGATCGCCGAACAGGGGTCGAAGCCCTCGATCGGATGAAGCTCAAAGCTTTCCCGGATGCGGCGCGGAGCCCTCCGATGACCAACCCGGCCTACCGGGGACGCGGCCGTGCGGCACCCGTTCCTACACCCTCCTCGACAGCGTCGGCGACACCCCGGCGGTACGGGCCTGGACCCGTACCGCCGCCTGCCGCCCGCCGCCGGCCACGGCGACGCGGAAGTCGGCCTGCGCGCCGAGTACGAGCGCTACGCCGCCGGGCCTGCCCCCGATCACGATCTCCCCGCCGCCGCGGCTGTCGTCGCCGTCCACGTCCCCGGCGGCTGGTTCTCCTTCGCCTGGTCGGGCGACGACCGCACCTACCTTCTCCTCGACGACCTGGGTGGGCCCTTGTGGCTGCTGAGCGAGGACCACAACGAACGCCGCGCCTGCGACGGCCACGGCGGCGGCCGCAACCTGATCACGGCCTGCCTCGGCGGGATCCGCGGCGACGAGGTGACCGAACAGCGCTGGGGGCACCCGGCGATCGAGCACGTGGGCGGACCTGACTGGCCGGGATAGCTACTGCTGGCCTCCGACGGCGCCTACGAACCCCACGAGGACGTCGGCCATGACCTGGGCGGCGAAGGGTTCGTTGCCGGCGATGGTGGCGACGTCTGCATTCGACCGCCGGGGCACTTCACTCGGCGACCGCCAGGTTTCACCGGGCGGTCCTGTCTTCACGGGAAAAGACCGAGGCCGGCCTATACGCCCCCTGGTGACCGGGCGCGACTGGCTCGCCGACTGGGGGCGTTTCCTGGCCTCCGCTCAAGGTTGGAAGGACGAGCTGCACAAGCTGTTGGGCGACCGCCTACCACGACAGTGCATCACTGCTCCTGCCCCGGCCGCCAGCGTGCAGGAGATGTTTGACTTCGGCTGACTGAGCCGTTTTCATCCTGAATAGCTGCAGGTCAGCAAGGTATGGACGGCTTGGACGATGGTGCCGATGCGTCGGGTGGAGCATCGGGCCCGGCGGAGGATGCGCCAAGACTTCAGCTGCGCGAAGGCCCGTTCCCCGAGAGCTCTCAGGCGCGCGTGGTCACGGTTGAACTGCTGGTAGTGCTCAGGCTGTTCGTGGTGGTGGTAGTACGGGGTGCGGACGGTGGCGCCGGCGCCCTGGTAGGCGCGGTCGGCGAGAACGAGGATCTGCCGGGTCAGACAGGCCTGGACGATGCCATGGGCCCGGGCCGCGGTCAGATCATGGGTCCGCCCGGGTGTCGCACGGGAGAACCACAGCGGTGTGCCGTCGGGACGGGCGATGACCTGCACGTTCATCCCGTGCTTGCGGTGTTTCATCGAGTAGTACGGCTCGTCGGCGGCGATGCGGTCGATGGGGATCAGGGTGCCGTCGACGATCACGTGGTCGCCCTCGCCCAGGCCGGTCAGGGCCTCGTGCAAACCCGGCGCCCACGCCGCGAGGACGTCGAGAGTCTCGTCGACGTAGCGCCAGGCTGTGGCGGTCGAGACGCCGAAGCCGGCCGCCAGAGCGGGCAGCGGCTCGTTCTTCCGCAAATGCACCAGCACGAGCAGGGCCTGCCGGAAGCAGCCCAGCTTCCGCCACCGCGAACCGCGTTCACACCTTCGTGCGTAGATGAGCCAGGAAACATGCTCGACCAGCTCATGCGGGACATCGATCGTGGCACGATACGGGACCAAGCGAGGCTCCTCGGACGATGCATGGTGCGTAGAGAACACCACCGCAACGACCAGGAGCCTCGCCTCATCACACACCCCCGCTGACCTGCCATTTCACCCCACAGAGACAGGATGAAAACGGCTCACTAAGGATCTTCAGAGTGGTCACCGATCGGGTGACGGCCGTCCACGGATAGCAGGCGAGGCCTTCGGGCAGTGGTTCGAGATGTCTGACGTCTCAACCGCTGTGACCGGAGGCCTCGTTGGTCCCCTATCCTGCCGCACTCGACCTGCCACACGCGCTCGTGGAGTGGGTGACGATGCTGATCGTCACCCGTGAAGGTGACCGCCGGTGCAAGCTGCCGCCCTCGCAACGCGCCATCATCACCCTGATCTATCTGCGCGAACACACGACCTACGCGAAGCTCGCCGCAGGCTTTCGGATCAGTGAGGGCACCGCCCACGCCTATGTACAGAGTGTGATCAGACTCCTCGCCTCGAGGGCACCGTCTCTGACGCAGGCCCTGCGCCGGACACGTCCCGAGTATGTCCTGGTGGACGGCACCATCGCCGAGTGCGACCGAGTCGGCGACCGTGAACGGGACTACTCCGGCAAGGCCCGACGGCACGGAGTGAACATCCAGGCCGTCACCGGACCTGCCGGCGAGCTGATCTGGTACTCGTCGGCACTACCCGGCCGCACGGTCGACATCACCGCCGCCCGCACCCACCACATCATCACCGTCTGTGAACGACTGCGGATTCCCGTCCTCGCCGACAAGGCCTACGTCGGAGCCGGCGGAACGTTCCAGGTTCCGTTCAAACGCCACCTCGGACGCCCCCTCACCACCAGACAGGCAGCCGTCAACCGCGCATACGCACAACTCCGCTTCCCCGTCGAGCGGGCCTTCGCCCGGCTCAAGGCTTGGCGGATCTTCCGCAAAGCACGGATCAGCCCCAACCGACTCACGTCAATCACCAAGGCCGTCCTCACCCTCGAGAGGCGACGCTGAAGATTCTTACTGGTGCCGCAAAGTCTCCATTGGCCTCTGAAGACGACGACCCGCCGGCGTGCCGCATCCGCGAACCGCCGTGCAGAAACACGCTTCCATGCAGGTCAGGGCGACTCGGGCACCCCTGCAGGGTGGCACCGACGAGCCTTGCGGCCCGAACCGCATGGGCAAGGCGTGTTCTTGCCGACGCTACGGCCTGGGCCGGCGGGCCTCTCCCTGGGAAGCGTGACACCGGAGACCTGCTGCTTACCGAGCTCTCGCCACGAGGACAGTGCTGCGGGGAGATCATCGCCCCGGTCCAGCAGCCACTGCGCGGCTGCCCGGCCGGATGCGTCGGGGAAGTCAACCGCGGCCTGCGAAAGCTCGTCATGGTCCAGCAACTGCCGGGCGATGAAGCCGTACGAGCGGCGATCGCTGAAGTGTTGCATCCCCTGCACCCGGAAGACATGGGGAGCGAAAGCCGCGCCGATCATGACGGCAGCGCCCGCCACCACCGCACCCGGGTCGCCGGTCGGCTCGTCGGGAGTGCTCGTGGCGTTGAACCGGTCAATGAGCGCCTGCTCACCAGAAGAAGGCTTGATGGGAAGCTCCGCGGCCAAGAGGGCCCGGTAGCGGTCCTCGAGTTCTTCGGGGCTGCTGTAGGCGAAGGAGTCGACCACCTCACTGTGGAAGAAGTGGAGAACGAAGAGGCTGTCCTGGAGCGAAGAACGAAATGCCTCGACGGACTTGGTGCGGCTGAATCCGACCACCTGCACGGTCGTCTCACGACGCTCGCCACGGCGCTTGTCGTCGCCCAGTCGCGCGCCCTGGGAGGACAGAAACGGGCACACCTGCGCTGAGTAGACCGCGCAGATCTCATGCACGGGAGCCTCGGACAGCCCGACGTCCTCGGGCAGGGGGGAGGCGCCGAGGCTGGGGAGTACCTGCCATCGGGGTTCCTCCCCAAAGGGCAGGCCGCACACGGCGCACCAGTCGAAAGTGGCCAGTACGAGCTTTCGCCGCTCATTGACGGCTCCGAAGTCTGCCCCCTCTGCGCCACGCCCTACTGTCGCGATCACTGGGTAGCCCCGGGCGTCACGTTCCAGATGGCTGAGACGTTGCGGTGCTATGACATCCTGCGGCCTCAAGGCCACCTCCAGCGTCCGTAGGGGTAACCAAGGTTAAGGAGAAGGACCGGCGTTGTCAGTGCTCCTCTGTAGCCTTCACGGCTATGACCAAGACGCGTCGTCCCGTGTCCGAGCTGCCCGCTGATCCCGCGCATCTGAGGCTGTCCTACAGTCATGATCATCCTGCTGAGCCGTACGACTTCGAGGACACCCTCGAAGCGTGGCACGTGTCGATCCGCACCTACCACTTCGAGGAAGAGGAGTGTGAGGGCGGTTGCACCGCAGAGTGTCAGGAGCTGATCGACAGTGGACGCGAGATCGGCTATGTGCGCTTGTGGCGGGTGCGGGACTACACCGGCGACAACCGGTGGGAGGCGGCCGACGCGGAGTCGGGGGACCTTGAGGCCATCGCGGCCACCGTGTTCGACGTCCGCACGGACGAGTACTCGCAGGCATTCGAGGAGTTCATCGAATGCCCCGTCGGTGACCTGCTGATCCTGGACCGAGTGTTCCTGAGCAAGGAATGGCGAGGGTTCGGACTCGGCCCCGTCTTCGCTGCCGAGGCGATCCGGCGCCTGGCCGGCGGCTGCTGCGCGGTCGCGGCCCAGCCGGGGCTCGGGGAATGGCCCGAGGGCGTCACCGAGGTCCCCCGCGCCTACCGCGAAGAGGCCACGAAGAAGATCGCAGCCTTGTGGCGCAGCATCGGCTTCCGCGACTTCGCCGGCGGCGTCCAGCTCTTCGACCCCGCATTGCGCGAACCGTCGGAACTGCTCGGCAAGGCCCGCCGACACTTGCCCGCCCTCTCCAGCGCCTACAGCGGGCGGCCCGTCGGGCCTTCTACCGAGCCGCACGCCTGACATACCCATGGCCCGCACCCCCGCGGGACCCGCCCCCACCGTGAGCCGAGCGGGCTGTCACTCGTAGTCCGCTCTGTGACCGCCACACCGCTCCTGGCTCTTTGGGCTTTTTCTCTAGAGATGCGCGGAGCAGCGCTCTTCGCAGTGGCCTCGGTCGGCGCCGCCACGTACGACAGGAAGTCTCGATGGAGCCCGAAGAAGACCTCGCAAGGAAGATCGAAGAGATCAGGAAGATGCTGGCAGGTGACGAGCCGGCCTCGCTGCGCACCAGCTACCTCGCCGACCCGTCGGGCGGCAAGGCCGTCCTGCAAGGCTCCACCGCACCGGCCATCGTGCCTGTGTGGAACGAGCGTCCCAGCGGCTTGCTGGTCCCCACCTCGTCGGCGCGGACCCCGGACCCCATTGACCTGATGGCCGTCTACCTGACAGCTGAGGAGATCGCCGGTATGGCGACGCCCGAAGGCTATGCCGAGGATCAGCTGCGACGCATTCCTGCCGAGACCGTCCTTCGGTTCTGTGCCCTCTGGCTCACGACGCTGGCGATGCCGGACACCTCCGCGCGTGAGGCTGACGAGCATTTCGTCAACGCAGTACTGAAGGAACGAGTGCGTGACCGCGTGCTCAACCTCCTCAGAGACCCGAGCCGGCGGCTGCTCGTTCCCCAGGCCCTGATGCTCCTGGCCCGGTCGGCGATCGAGATATTGCCGGACTCTGTGCCCGAGGACGCACCGCAGGGCCATCTTGTCGGAGCCCTGCTGCACATCAACCAGACCATGGGCCGCCACACCGAGGCCGGCCCCACCGTCATCGAGGACCGCCCTGGCCCGCTGGGCCGCGAGATCATTGCCAACCAGCATTTCAACCACACCTGGTCCGTCTCCGGCGTACTGGCCCGCTACGCGCGGCGATGGATCGAGCTTCCGGCAGAACACCAGTCGAACCCCGCGATCGTGAACCTCAGCCAGGCATACGAGAACTGCACGGGAATCCGGCTCGACGACCTCGCTGCCGTAGCCGGCGCCCTGTGGGTGCACACAGTGCACGGCCGCTTCGTCGTGGAGCACACTGAACTGGAACGTCTAAACATCCCCGCAGAGCGCCTCGACGCCGTACTCGACCTCATCAGCCAGGACATACCGGGACTGCGGACAGAGCTCCAGCGAACAAAGACCGAGCAGCGCACCGAATGGTTCTTCGACCCCTTCGAGCGCTGGCCCGTCATCCGACTGCCCGAACAACGTCTGCTGATCCTCGACCCGCGGCACCTCGTAAGCCGGGCCTTCGGATGGATGCCGATCCTTGACATCAAGTGGCCCCCGGATCACCGGCCCAAGCCGCCCGGCCACAAGAAAGCCGCCGCCCAGGCCGAGCAGACGCTGCGGCACTTCAGCGAGGTCTACGTCAGCGAAATCCTTCACCACATCACCCAAGACTCGCCGGCCGCACGACGCGTCTACGACGACGAACAACTCAAAGCCGCCTACACCGCCCACCGCCAGCGCATCGCCGACGCCGCTATCGACTACCCGGGCACCTGGATCGTCATCGAAGTCACCACCACCCAACTACGCCGCGAAGCCGCAACCGCCGTGCCCGACGACTCTCAGATCAAGGACATCGACAAACTCATCGACGAAATCGACCAGATCGACGCGACCATCAACGCCCTTCGCCACAACGAGACAGCCTTCACCGGAACGCCCCCCACGCACAATCGGCGCTTTCTGCCCCTGCTCGTCCTGCCCGAGGGCTTCCCCATCAACCCCATCACCCTCACAGTGAGCCTCTTTCATCCTGGGGTTCCGAGAGTGAAGATCAAGAGCATCACCGCAGGTCAGCAGCGCTCGAGAGACCATGTCGAGTCCAGGATGAAAAAGGCTCACTGCGACGTGATCTCGATCAACGGCAACAGCTACCGCCTCAAGAACCGCCTCCAGGCCATCGACCGGGAAACCGACGTCGCCTGATGTCCTCGGGAAAGTGATCTTGATTGCTCGCCCGGTGATATTGACCGGCGCAGCCGAACGCCTCTCGGTACGGTCGCCCCATGGAAGAGCTGCCTGAGAGCGTAGACCGCCACATCCTGGACCATCGGATCGTCTTGGCACTCAAGGCGATCATGGACGCGTCCGGCTGCACGCTCCACGAGGCGATCGACATCTTCGGGGCGCGATACGAGGAACTCCGCCGCGACCGACCGGACGACTTCCAGGTGAGCCGCGAGGAGTACGGACGCAACGTCTACACTTGACTGGTGCATAAAACTCCGTACGGACTGGAGCACTCAAACGAGTACGCCGACACGCAGACTTCGTCGATGCACTTGAGGGACTCACCCACCAGCAGGTCATCGACGTGCTGGAGCGGGCCTTCCAGCGAGTCACCGACTCGGGCGAGCGCGTCGATGGCGGAGACGGAGCCGAAGCCGTTGCCGCTGGCGCTCTCGTCGCCAGCACCCTCCCCGACAGCCCCATTGTGATTGACCCTGATGACGGCCCCAGGGAACCGCTGCCCGAACTACCGGCCTCGCTTCGCTTGTCCGCGAGACTCGCATTGGACCGGGTTCTCCAGGACGGATCAGAGATGGCGACCGGCTGGGTGGGCAGCGCCGAAGCCGATCAGTGGCGCCAGGAAGTACGACAGATCCTCCAAGCACTCGAAACACCCGCTGATTACTAATCGTGACCGCTTCACGGAACTCGTGCCAGAACCCGTTCTCATGGACAAAGCCACCCGCCTGCTCCAGGTCACGCCGCGTCAGGTCCAGCACCTGCATATACCCAGTCACGATGAACCCCTCTGCGATCGCTTCCTGCGCCCGCATCTCCTCAACGCGAACCCGGCGGGCAAGGGCACGAACCGGACCGGTCTGCCGCATTCTTCGACCACGGTGGTTTCCCCGCCCTGGGCGCACCCGTCGGGATCAGGGGCAGAGTCCGCGTGAAGAGTTCGGCCCGGTGCCCCGCGTCTCAAGCGATGCGGGGCACCGAAGCCTGCGTTCTTGCCGGGCTAAAGCGTCGAGCCCGGTGGACGGGTCAGGCGGCGGACGGTGCGTGGTCGAAGAACCGGTTGCCGGCGTCGAGATGGATCTCCCTGACTTCGGGGTAGTCACGGGGGAGGGGATCATTGGTGGCCGCGATGATCTGGCAGCCGTATCCGTCTGTGGCGGGATCGGCCGCGATGGAGATCAGCGTGTCGATCAAGCGCAAGCTCGTCTCCTGGTCTAGGCCCGTCGAGCCGAGACCCGACAACGGCGAGTCGATGATCAGCAGCGGCGGCACGCGAACCTGAGCATCAATGCGTCCGAGGTCACGCAGCGCCAGGAGCAGCGCGATGTTGGTCACGGCCTTCGGGTTGCCGCCCACGGAGCTGTCGTCGAACGACTTGTCCGCCTCGTTGCGCTCCTTGACCCGGGTGGTGAAGTCGGCCGGGTCGATGAACGCCGCCTCCACGGCCGGGTTGATCTGCTGCAGACGGCGCAGGAAGAACTCCGACCACCGGCCGGTGACCTCCTTGCGGCGCACCTCGTCAGCAGCCTTCGCCGCGTCCCTGGCGGCCTGCGCGGCCTTCATCCGCTCCTTGGCCGCGGTGATGGCCAGGGCCTGTGCCTTGATGTAGTCGGCGTTGTCGATCTGCTTCTTCAGCTGCGCGATGTCCCGGCTCAGACCGAAGGCTTCCTTTTCCGCCTGCTGTGCCGCCTGGCGGGCGGGAGCCAGATGGTCCCGCTCGTAGGCGTCGCGCTGCGCGAGCGCGTGCGCGGCCGCCTCCTCAGCGGCCCCCGCCGCCCGCTCCGCGCTGGCCATGGCCTCCTGCAGACCCTTCAGGTCCAGCCGCAGACGGTCCGCCTTCGCCCGTGCCGCCGCGACCTGCTTCTCCCTCCGGTCCTCAGCACCGTGAACCGCCTGGCCGCACTGCCGGCACTGCCCCGGCTCCCGCTCAGGAAGCCCCTGACCACACCCCGCACACTCCATCGGGGACGTCGAGAGTAGCCCGGAGATCACACCCTCGGCACGAGCGAGATCCGCTGTGGTCCTGTTGAACCGGGTCCGCGCGTCCTCGGCCTGCTTTGAAGCCTTCCGCCGCTGCTGCTCCGCCGCCTTGTGCAGGGCCACCAGCCGGCCGTTCTCACCCACAGCGGTCGACAGCGCCGTAGTCATGGCCTGGGCGCTTTCCGCTGCCGCCTTGTGCTCACGTTCCTTTTGGCGGTGTTCCTGACGTGTCGCCTCCGGGTCTGTGAGAGCTCCCGTATCACGCAGCCGCTTGAACTGGTTCAGAGCCGTCTGCGCCGCACGGTGCTGAGACTCGGTTTCCGAGGCATTCTTCTCTAGGCTCGCAAGGGCTTCGCTCCACAGACCCAGAATCACCTCCAGGGTCAGAATCCGTTCCTGCGCCTTTACACCTCCGAGGAACTCGGAGGCGATCGTGGTCTGACGCAGGGCCATGACTGTGCCGTACAGAGTGTCCAGCGTGAGACGGGCGGTGCCGCGTGAGGCGGCCGGCAGACCCAGGAGGTCCTGGATGAATGCGCCGGCGGTCTTCTCCCCGGATGAGGAGCTGACGGGCAGTGGACGGCCGATGTCCTTCTCGTCGTCCAGATTCTTGATCAGCACCCGGGCCTGCGCCTCCGCGCCCCTGCGTGTGGCCTGCCAGCGAGTGCCGGCCACGCGGAACGTCAGACGGACCTCCTGACAACCGCGGACCTCCGGCATGACCCTCGCGGTGGTCAGTCCCAGCGGATACAGCAACGCCTCGACCGCTGTCGACTTGCCCGCCTTCGAGTGTCCCACCAGGAAAGTCACCAGACTGGTGAAAAGGCGGACCCGCCAGATCCCATCCCTCAAGAACTCAAGCCGCTCCACCACCAACGACGGTCCCACCGGACCTCCCTCACCGCAGACGCTGATACCTGACCCCAGGAACGATCTGCCGCCAGATGGGTGACGCCTGGAATGAGCCTTCTACGTTCGGCCAACCCTCGTCGGCGTCAGACGGGCTCCACGGGCTTGCTTCGCTTTGAGCTCGTAACACGATCATGTTCGGGTCTTCTTGAGGCGTCTCCAGCAGATGAGGCTGCAGGGGAGGGAAACGAAGGCGTCGTGGAGTTCGGTGCGGCGCTTCCAGCGAACGGCGAGGCGATTGAACTGGTGGAGAGGGGCGAAGGTCTGCTCGACGACGTAGCGGAGCTTGCCCAGCCCTTTGGTGTTCGGGGCGCGCCTGCGGGAGATGACCGGCAGGATCCGGCGTTTTCGCAGTTCGCGGCGGTGGGGGTCGGAGTCGTGGCCCTTGTCGCCGAGCAGGGCCTCAGGACGGTGGCGTGGTCGGCCGGGACGTCCGGCGACGGGTGGGATGCCGTCGACCAGGGCGAGGGTCTGGGCGGATGTCGTTGACGTTGGCCGCGGTGGTGATGACCTTCAGCGGGGTGCCGCGTCCGTCGCGGATCAGATGGTGTTTGCTGCCCGTCTTGCGCCGGTCGACCGGCGACGGACGGGTGTTGGCTCCCCCTTTTTCGCGCGGACGTGGGAACCGTCCACGCATGCTCGGGATCAGTCCAGCTCGCCGGCCGCATGCAGCCTGGCGAGCAGGATCCGGTACAGCCGGTCGAAGACCCCGGCCTGCCGCCACCCCTCAAGGCGCCGCCAGCAGGTCTGTCCCGAGCCTAACCCGAGCTCCAGGGGCAGCAGTTGCCAGGCGATGTCATCGTGCGGCACGTACAGGATGCCCTGCAGGCACTGCCGGTCCGGCACCGGCCGCGGGCCGGGAGCCTTCTCGGGCCAGCGCGGCAGCAGCGGCTCGATCAGCGCTCACAGGTCATCGTCCACGATCCACGGCCGAACACTCACACCCTCCGAACGGCCGAATCGTCACACCGGTCACGGCCAGCCAAGGGCGCTCAACAAGATCGTGTTACGAGTTCTATGAGGATCGCTTTCCGTGACGACCGGCACGGAAAGCTACGTGCCCGCTTGGTGGGGGGGTGCGGGAGTGCGGCTCGGTCCTTATAGCGCCGGTTCCTCGCCGGGTGTCTGTTCGTTTACCCACCGGGCCGCGTCCGCAAGGTTGGCGGCGGTGCCTGCGGGCTGGTAGGAGAATCCGTTCCACTCCTCCAGGGTCCGGGGTTCGTCGGGGCGGAGGTGTCCACCACCGCCGTGGAGCGGGCGGTGGCGGCGGTGGATGTCCAGCGGGGGGCGGCGGCGTTTGTTGTACGCCGCGAGCGGGTCGTTGGGGTCGGCGCGGGGGGTTGCGCGGGACGGCTGGTTCGGTGGTCCGGGTCGGGAGTGCTTGCCCATGGGTTAGATGGTCTCAGGCGGCGATGGTGGTCGGCCGGGCTGCGGTGAGATCCGCCGCCCGGGTGCGGATCTCGTCCACCGCGCCGGTGCGGTAGGGGCGGGCGGCGTCCAGCAGGGTGTTGAGCCGTGAGGCCACGAGCGTGGAGTCGACGCGGGCAGCTTCGTCCAGTGCCTGGTGGGCGGCGGCGGAGCCGCGCTCGGGCTCGCCCTCGGCGAGGAGGGCGGCGGCCAGGCCGATCCGGTCCATGACCTTCACCCGTTCGAAGCCGGGTCTGCGTAGCCGCAGGGCGTCGGTGAAGTAGATGCTGGCGAGTCGGCGCTCGCCGTGGAATCCGGCGAGGTCGCGGGCGGAGACCGCGCGGGCGCCAGCGTGCTCGGCGGCGTCGAAGTAGTCCACCCAGCCAGGCACGGCGTCCAGGCCGGCGGCCAGCAGTTCGTCGGCAGTGCCCAGGTGTCGCTCGGCATGCTGCTCGTTGCCGAGGGCGGCGTGGACCCTTCCGGTCTGGGAGGCGACCAGCGCTTTCGTCGCGGGCAGGGTCGCCTTCTTCGCGGCGAGGTCGAGGAGGCCGAGGGCGTCCTGGAGATGCCCGAGATAGATCATCTGGTGGGACATGCGAGTGACGATCTCCACGCCCCGGTCCGCCAGCCCGGCCTCGGAGGCGGCGTAGATGCTGTACGACCAGTACCGCTGGGCGGTGGCATACCGTCCGCTGTCGTGGCTGGCCCACCCGGCCAGAGCGGCGAGGTCTGCGGTCGCGGCGAAGACCCGGGTCTTCAGCGAGGCGGGGACGCCGTCCTGGATGCGGCGGGCGACTTCGGCGAGCTGGGCGACGATCGCGGAGCGGTGCAGGCCGCCGCCCTTGGAGGCGTCGGCCTTGGTGAAGAAGGTGATCACCTCCTCCAGTGCGGCGGTGGTGTCGGCGTCGAAGCCCTTGGCCGTGCGGTTCAGCCGGCGGGCGGTGCCGCCCAGCATCCGTTCGGCGGCGAGGATGAGCGGGGCGCCGAGGGCGAGCTTGAGGGTGTCGCGGCGGTCGAGGAAGAGGTCCCTCTGGGTCCATCCGGCCAGGGTTTGTGCGGCTGCCTCGGTCAACAGGGGGAGCTGGATGCTATTGAGTGTGGGTCCGGCGGCCGTCAGTCCGATATCACCGGGTGTAAGGGGCTGTCCGACCGCGTCGGAGATCACCGCGGCGAGCAGGGCCGAGGCGGGCGGGCGGGGGCGTTCGCCGTCGATCCAGCGGCGCACGCGGGTGGTGTCCGGGGTGACCTGCCGGTGACCTTGGCGGATCGCTTGCGCGGCGATCCGGCGGGCGATCTCGCCGTGGGACAGGCCGGTGGCCGCGATCCACAGCGCCAGGTGTGCATTGCTCGATCTGCTCGGCACCGGTGTCTCTCCCTCCCCGATTCACCCGTGACGGAGCGTGGTGGTTTCGCCACGGTTCGCGGCTCCTACGGTACTGGTCAGGACCCTGGGCGGGGGCGGATTCTGTATCTGCGGTAGCCGTCCGGCTATCGGCTTGAGGCAGAGGGGAAGGGATGAACGCATGGCGACGCTTGCACCCCAGGTTCCGTGGGCTATGAGACTGGTTACCGACCGGCTCCCGGTCGGCCCGCCGTCGTACGCCGTGGTAACGCTGGATGCGGCCACGCAGACCGCTCGCTACACCGATGCCGCTGGCCAGGTGGTGGAGATGGGTAAGCACGGCACGAGCAAGACCACCGGCACGGCTTCGATGTCCGGCGGTGGCGACGGACAAAAGCCCCAGCCGCAGACGCAGGACGACCACACCACCGACTACAACTCGGACTGACCCGATGGCCTCCACCGTCCTGGTCGTCACCGCGCTGGAAGACGTCACCGCAGACTGGGTGATCGCCGCGCTGAACGAGCGCGAGGTACCCGTGGTCCGTCTCGACCCGGCCGACATCGGCGCCGGACTGGTCTTTAACGCCCGCATCGGCGCCGGATCGCCGGCCTGGAGCGGGCGGCTGGTCACCGGCAGCCGGGAGGTGGAGCTGGGGGAGGTGGTGGCGGTGTACTACCGCCGCCCCACCCCCTACGCCACACGGTTCGAGCATCTGCCCGCGCAAGCGCGCGACTTCGCCACCGCCGAGGCCCGGCACGGGCTGGGCGGCGTCCTGAACCACCTGCACGACGCCTTCTACGTCAACCACCCGTCCGCAGTGACGGCCGCGGACTTCAAACCCGCTCAACTTCAGCAAGCGATCCGGCTCGGCCTCGCGATCCCACCGACGCTGGTCACCAACGACATCGAGCAGGCCCGAAAGTTCGCCGCCGACCACGGACCCGTGATCTACAAGACGTTTCGCGGCCTGCCCACGGGCGAGGACGGGCACACTGGCGCGATCTGGGCTCAGCGCGTCGACCCTGGCACCTTCGACGACTCCCTCGCGGTGACCGCCCACCTCTTCCAGGCGGAGATCCCCAAGACCGGCGACGTGCGCGTCACCGTGGTCGGCCGCCGGGTGTTCGCCCAGCAGATCGCCGCACCGGACGGAGCACTGGACTGGCGCCGCGGCAACTGGGACACCCTGCTGCACAACCCGATCGCCGTGCCGGCGCCCATCGAGACCGCGCTGCACCGCTACCTGGCCGCGTTCGGCCTGGTCTTCGGCTGCTTCGACTTTGCCCTGACCGGTGACGGCGACGCGGCGGAGGACTGGGTGTTTATCGAATGCAACCCCAACGGCCAGTGGGGCTGGCTGCCCGACGCTGGCGACATCACGACCGCCTTCACCGACATCT
Source organism: Streptomyces sp. NPDC092045 (assembly GCF_044756005.1). Lineage (NCBI taxonomy): Bacteria > Bacillati > Actinomycetota > Actinomycetes > Kitasatosporales > Streptomycetaceae > Streptomyces > Streptomyces sp. NPDC092045. The sequence continues at coordinate 43,774 of NZ_JBIVSC010000028.1, forward strand.
TGAGTACGAGCACGGAAGGAGGCGGGGCGCGATGACGATGCCCGCCGACCTGGAGACCGACGCCGACCGGCTGCGCGAGACGATGACAAAGGCCCTTGCCTCCGACGGTGCCCTCTCCGATCCCGGCTGGAGGGCGGCGGTCGAGCGGGTGCCGCGGCACCAGTTCGTGCCGGGCTTCTACCTGCCCGCCGACGAGCCGGACGGGCAGGGACTGACGGTGTGGGAACCAGTCACTGCCGAGCTCGACTATGGCCGGTGGCTGGCCGCCGCGTACTCCGACACCACGCTGATCACGCAGTTCGACGGCGCCGAACCCGACTGGAAGAACCCGCAAGTGCGGCACGGCGGGGCGCCGACCTCGTCATCCACACTGCCCTCACTCGTGCTGCGGATGTGGGCCGACGCCGACATCGCCGAGGGACACACGGTGCTGGAGATCGGCACCGGCACCGGCTACTCCACCGCGTTGGCCTGCGAACTCCTCGGATCGGCCGACGTCACGAGCATCGAGGTCGACGACCACCGCCTGGAGCAGGCGGCCGGCGCGCTGTACGCATGCGGCTACACCCCCACCCTGGCGGTGGCCGACGGCCTGTACGGCTACTGGCCAGAGGCGCCCTTCGACCGGATCGTGGCCGCCTGCTCCTTCCGTACCGTCCCCCCAGCGCTACTCGCGCAGACCCGGCCCGGCGGAAAGGTCCTGCTCAGCCTGTCGGGCTGGCTCTACGGCTACGCCCGCGTTCTGCTGACCGTCGGCGAAAACGGCATTGCCGAAGGTCGCCTGCTACCTGGCACGGTGTCGTTCATGTCCGCCCGTACACACGCAGCGCCGGTATTCGGCAACCCCGCCCACTGGGCTGCCGACCTCCCAGAAACGGGCCGCACCATCCACCACAGCCCGGAGCGGATTATGGCCGCCACCGAGGAAGCGTTCCACCTGCGGTTCCTCGCCCAATGCGCCGTCCCGGACGCACAGATGACGACCGTCGGCGACATCGTGCACCTGATCGACGTCGCCGATGGCTCCGCCGCCACCCTCACCCTCACTGGCGGCCGGTGGGAGGTTCGCGAGGGCGGGCCGGTCAAACTGTGGGAGCGGATCGAGCGCGTGCTGTCCGCATACGACGAGGCAGGCCGACCCGACCCGGAGACCTTCACGCTGCACGTCACAGGCGGCGGACAGTACCTGAGCCACCCGCATCTGCCCGACCTACCGCTGCCCAGGCCATAATCCGGCCCGACCCGGAAGACCCCGAGGTTTCAAGTGGGGTGTCTGTAGCAATGAGCTCAACCAACTCCTGCTCACGCGGTGGTGTCGGTCCGGGCCCGGCGGCCGCACGACGGGAAGTGGGGCAACCTGTCGGCCGACTCGCTGATGACTCACATCGTCGCCGCCGACACCCTCTACACCCTCCACTTCATGGAGGAGGTGACGGCCCGGCTCGGGTGGGCGTGGGAGCCGCGCGAGGTGACCCCGGGGCGCCGGCCCGTGATGGACATAGCCGGGATCGACCGACGCCTTATCGGCTGGCAGTCGACCCGCCGCCAGCAGATCGAGGACGCGCTGCCCGTCATCACCGCCCAGTACGAGAAGCGGCACGGGCACCCGCCGGGGGAGCGAGCCGACTACGCGCTCGCCTGTCAGGCCGCCGACCAGACCCGCCCGCCCAAGCGCACCGAGCTGTGGTCGCTGACCGAGCTGCGGAGCCGATGGCGGGATTCGGCGATCGCCGCGTTCGGTGCCTGCACCGTCTACCGGCTCGCCGAGCGGGCGAGGGCGGCAGCCGCGGCGGTGCGGCCGGTGGTCGACATCGTCCTGGCGGCCGTCGACGTCGTCGCCGTGGTGTATGTGATGCGCGGCGCTTTCGCACGCCACCACCTGCTCGCCGAAGCCCGCCGCCACCTTTCCTACGCCCTGCGCGGCCGCCGCCACGAGCCCGGCCTGGACGAACGGATCGTGCAGGCGGCCGTCGACGACTACACCCGTCCCGTCGGGCGCGGCCGGAGGATGACCGCCGACCTGCGCGCCCTGTACCCGCACGACACCGAGGACCAGGCCGTGCTGCGCGCGCTGACCCGCAAGAGCTCCGCCGTCCCGTACGAGCGGGCCCGTCGCGCTGCCGGGGCGCTGACCGCCCGCGTCCACGCGCTGCGCCGCGCGGACCGCCTGAACTCCCGGCCCCGGCCGCGCACCCTTACCGTGCCGACCACGCCGAGCCCGCGCCTGCGCACGAGTCGGGAACTGGAGCCGATGGCAGACGTCGTCGCAGTGGAGCTGACCAGCAGGACGCTGGAGGCCGCCGCGGCCGAGATGGCCGCCCGGCTCCAGGCCGGCGTCCGGGAACGAGCCGCCGCCCGCCGCCTCCCTCTCAAGTCCGCAGCGGCCCCGCCGCCGAACTCCCACCAGCCTGTCCAGCCCGCGCCGGGCCGGACACCACCCACCGGAGGAATCGCATGACCACCACGCCACCCGCGGACCCCAGGATCGAAGCCGTTGCCGCCCGGCTGAAGGAGGCCGCGCAGAAGCGCGCCGAGGCATACGCGCCGCCGACGCACTGGCAGCCGATCTGGAAGCGTCCCCGGAAGCCGAAGACCATCAAGACGAGGAAGGCGGAGCTGGCCAAGCAGCGCAAGCGGCTCAAGGCGGCCGGTGTCCGACGGTTCTACGGCGCCCAGGCGCGCCGGCCCCGGCCCCGGCAGAACCGCATCGGCAGCGCCGCCGCCCGCCGCGACGCCCGCGCCCTGTCCCGGATGCGGCACTCGAACGCCTGGCTGTGGTGACAAGGCCGAGCACCGTCCACCGAGTGGACCGCCCCGAAGTCGACACCGAGTGGATTCCATCGGGTGGGCTCCACTCGGTGGACTCCACTCGGTGGACTCCACCGCAGTGCGCACCCCGATTGACGGTGGACTCCACTCTCGGGCGCACCACGATGTCCCGCACCGCACCGGGTGTGCACCATCCGCACCCTCCCCTAGCCACCCCTTGTCCAGGTTCGGCCAACCCCCTTGTCCACCCTCTGCACCACCCCTTGACCAGGTTCCACCGACCCCCTTGACCGGGTGCGGCTCCACCCCTTGACCACGTTCTCCACGGGCACGTTTCTCCTTGACAGGGTCCGCCAGGTGCGACAAACCGCCCATCCCGGGAGGGGAGAAATCTCCGCCCTGGCACGCTGAGCGACGGTCGGGGAAAAGCCGCTGCCGGACCCGGCACGTCGCTGGGAGACTCCGGAGATGACCACGCAGCGCCTCCCGTTCCCGGTGCCCGACGAACGCGCCCACTACTTCGTCGGCAGTTACGCCGACATGCACGCCCTCGTGGAGGACCTGGTTGTGCCCGACGGCGTCCCCGAGGCCGCGGCGACCGTCCTGCGCACGGCCCGGGAGCTGTTGCGCCAGTCCTATTACTGCTACGAGTTCTCCACCGTGGCGGTCATGCACTCCCTGATCGCGGTGGAGATCGTGCTGCGCGACCGCATCCCGGGCGCGGGCAAGAAGCCGCTGCACCAGCTCATCAAGCAGGGCGCGGAGAGCGGGGTCCTGACCGCCCGGCAGGCGGAGTACCTCGACTACGGGCGGAAGATCCGCAACGGCATGGCGCACGGCCAGACCACCCACGCGGCGATGCCGCCGGCCATGGCCGTGCCGATGGTGACCACCTCGTTCACGATCGCCTCCGAACTCTGCGCCCCACCCGCCACATGATCACGGCTCGATAACGGGCGTCACACGATCGGCTTCGGCGGCACCTGTAGCAGGTGAATGCGGAACTCTGCCCGGAGTCCCGCGCCACCCGCGTGAGGAGCCTGAACGATGACGTACGCCAGCAGCGCCCGGCAGCCCGAGCCGGAGCGAGACACGACCTGGTCAAGGGGTGCCGAGAACCCCGCAGACGGTCCGGAAGCCGGTGCCGCGTCCAGTGCCGTGAACGATTCCAACGTCGTGCCCATCACCGCAGCTCACACCGCCCGTCAGGGGGCTGCCCGGCACGCCGACACCTCTCTCCCCAACCCTGAGACAGCAGCGAAGGGGAAGAAGTCCACTCCCACAGCAGGGAAGGTACGGGCCGATGCTCTGAGGATGCTGGGGTGTGTACGGATAGCCACGGTCCGGCAGATGGCCCAAATGATCACGGCGGAGGAGTCGGACGGCAGGTCGTACGTGCGCAGGGCGATGGTGGAACTGGAGAGCCTCGGGCTGGCGGAGACGAACGGCAAAGACGGCAAGCATAAGATCTGGAACCTCACCCCGGCAGGGCAGAAAGCTCTCGCCGACGGCAACGAACTACCGGCACGACCGAAGGCCGGCACCGGAGCGAAGGCCGTTCGCGCCGGCTTCGGCCCGCACGGGCTCGCGGTGACCGACACGATCCTCGCCTACACCGACACCGTCCTGCGCGGTCGCCGGGAGTACCTGACCGACTGGCAGGTGGAGGTCAACCACGCGATCAAGGAGACCGGCCTGTCCTTCAATGCCGACGCCGTCCTGGCCGTGCCGACCAGGACCAGCGAGGTTCGCCTCTTCGAACTCGACAACGGCACCTTGTCTCAGGCCCGCCTCGCGAAGGAGGTCTGGGATTACGAGCGCTACGCCGGGCACCGCGTCTGGGAGGGAGCCCGCGGCACCATCGGCGGGACGTACCCGTTCTGGCAGCGCCACCGCTACACCCGCTCCACCACCTTCCCGCGGCTGCACGTCGTCCTGGCGGGCAAGGCCGAACACCTCCTCGACAACCGCCTCCAGGCGCTCACCGCCGCAGTGCAGGGCATCACCATCGCGGTGTGGGCGAACACCCTGCCCAGTCTCCAGCGCGGCGAGCCCTGGTACGAGATCGGCGTCGACGACCCGCACGAGCGCCGCTCCCGCTACCCCGAAGCCATCGGCCGCTGACCGGCGCTGGGCAAGCCCAAGGGGAGCCTGGGCAAGCCATCCCGAACACCGGCTTGCCCATCCCGGCCAGCGCTCGTCGGCAGGGCGGCATCGGTCACGGCCACCGCTGGCCTTCACGGCCAGGGCGCGGCTGACCGATGACACGTGACCGATGACCGGTCACCGCCCAGGCCGGGAGTTGCATGGACCGGTCAGGGCGCTGACGTGCTGGTTGACCGATCACGAGAGACGGATCGGTCACGACCGGCCTGCCGGCCGGTCACGGGTTCTGCTGGGCAAGCCCTCGGTGCGGAGGGCTTGCCCAGCATCCTGATCACGGGGCGGGACGGCTCCTGAAGTCGCGGCGTCACCCTCCGGGACGCAGATGCCTGGAGCCGGCCGACGCCTCCTCGCCGGTCGTACACCGGAGCCATGAGACGAAACAAGCAGAACAACCTGGGGCCCGTGCCCAGCGATGCGGGGGGCATGTGGCACGCCCTCGCCGCTCTCCGCCAGACCCACTCTGAACCCGTCGGGCCCCTCCTTCCCTTCGTGCGCGCCGACGCGCTGCTCTCCCTCACCCGGCCCGGTGACATCGCCTTCACCGCGCGAGTGGAGCTGTCCGGCGGGGAGACGATGGGCCACGTCCACGATCTGATCACCACGGTCACCCGCGGCATCACCTACGAACTGGGCGCCGCCGCGCCGGGCACCGCGCTGGAGATCCTGCTTGGCAAGCGCCACCAGCTCGCCCTCCACACCGACCACGTGGACGGTCTCACCCAACTCCTGCGCGACGCCGTCACCACCATCGACGCGCACAGCACGCCCGGCGGCGGACTGTGCTCCCACTGCCACGGCACCGGGCGTGCTCACCCCCTGTGGGCGCCGACGGCCGGGCAAGCCTGAGCACCTGGGCAAGCCTGAGCACCTGGGCAAGCCGGAGGCGACCCTGGGCAAGCCCTCCGCGAAGGCGGCTTGCCCAGGGCCTGCGGCTATGGGGCTTCCCGTCCCGGGCGCAGGACGTCGGCGTAGATCCGGGCCCGGACACCGGGCTCGCCGGGGTCCCGCGCCTGCGCACAGCTCATTGCTGAGGGGAGCCGCGTTCTGCCGGGTCGGGGCCTCATAGGATGAGACTGCCCCAGGTTCTTCGGCAGATTCCGGATATCCGCCACATCCGGTTCACCTGGCCGGGCCGGTGGCGTCAGTGGATCTCGAACAGGGCCAGCGCGCTGGTGAGCTCCATGACCCGGTGCAGCTGGTGGGGGAGCGGGCCTTGGAGGGCCAGCGGGCGGGTGTTGCGGAGGTGGACCAGGAGGTTGACAAAGGTGGAGTCGGCGAACGACACCTGGGTGACGTCCACCACCAGGAGGCCGGCCGGGTCGGCCTCGGCGCAGGTTTCCCTCAGCTGGCCGATGGTGTCCATGTCGAACTCGCCGGAGCAGATGACCGCCCGCACACCGTCGAGGTCGGTCTTTACCGTCACCTGGGGCGCCATCACCGACCTCCCTTCAATCGCCTGTGGATCTACCCGGTGACCGTACGGCATGTCCCGCCCACGCTGACACCCCGCACCAGGGGGCTGGCCCCTACCGGGGGTGAGGGCGAACAAGGGCCGGGGTGCCGGTGAGGTCCAGCAGTCGCAGGCGTGGTCGGGCAGATGGGCCAGTTCCAGCGTCGCGCCTGCACCCGAGGCGGGCCTCTGGGCCGGTGACTCACCGGCCCACTCACCGGTGAGTCACCGGCCGGGGGGGGGGGCCCCCCCGGGGGGGGGCCCCCCCCCCGGGGGCGGCGCGCGGGGGGGGGCCCCCCCCCGGTGGGCCCCGCCGGGGCCGCGGGGCCCCCGCGGGCGGGGGGGGGGGGCCCGTGGGGCCTGTCCCCCCGCGCCCCCCCCCCCGGGGGGGGGGGGGGGGGCCGCCCCCCCCCCCCCCCCCCCCGGGGCGCGCCCGGGGGGGGGGCCCCCCCCCCCGGGGGCCCCCCCCCCCCGGCGGGTGGACGGCGTCGGCCGAGGCAGCCGCCGTTTGCTCCAGCGCGTCGGCGCGGTGCCAGCTGGCGACGGTCGGTAGGGCCCCTGGATGCGTGTGTGGCTGGCACGGGCCTTGGCCGGGCTGATACGTGTGGGCGGTCGCAGGCTGGCGGGAAGGGGCGTGGGTGGACCCCATTCCGGTGACGACGATCCGGTACGACTGGTGCCAGGCCAGCGAGGGCACGCCGGAGGGGGTGCGGTGTGTGCAAGCTGTGGAAAACGGCTTGCGAGTGGGGTGCGCAAAAGTAGGCGGTTCACAGTTTTGCGGGTGGAATTTCGTGTCCCATTTCTGTTGGGGCGGGTTTTCTTGGGGGTCTGAGGAGGAAGCCGGTGTCCTTGCCGGGGGACCGGCCCGTCCGCTGTTGCGGGGACGGGTCCGGTAGGCGGGGTGGTGGCCTTCTTCTTCGCTGTCAGTCCTGCGTGAACGCGGTGCCCCGAAGCAGTGGCATACGTGGCAGGGGGAACTCGCCGTGCACTGTGCGCGGAAGCATTTTCAGGGAGCTTGGGTCGTTATGAAGTTGAAGTCCCTCTGGAGCCGGGCAGGGGCGAGAGCGGGTGCGTTGCTGCTCGCGATGGCTGCGGTGGGTGGTCTCGTGAACGGTGCGGCTGCGCCGGAGGCCCAGGCGAATACCAGTGAGCGGTGGACGGACATCGACTGGCACATGGAGGACTACGACGCACCGCGCGGCGGTTCGGCCGCCGCGCGGCAGTCGCGGTACTACCAGGACGTCGTGAACCGGATGCGCCAGCTCGCCAGCCAGGAGATGGCCGGTACGCAGGGTCTGCCCGGTGTCTACGACACGACGATCGCTCCCGGGACCAGGACCAACCGGGTCATCCGGATCCTGCTCTGGAACAACGAGGCGACCACCCGCAACCCCAACGGCGCGCAGCGGGCCGATGTCGCGTTGTACTACTCCGTTGACAACCTCTACTTGATGGGCTTCTCGGCTCATGGAAACCACTACCGCATCAACGCCCCCTACAGTGCGCACCTGGCGGAGGAGATCCGGGTCCACGACAACCTGAGGACGGCTCCGCTGGTTCGTGCGATCGACTCCAACGGGAGCTACGCGTCGCTGTCTGCCAGTGAGGAGTGGCGTGGGGCCGAGGCGTACACAGCGGCCAGGTTCAGTCTCCACTGGCGGGCCCTGGAGGCCGCGAACGCGAACAACCTGAACAGCAGCGGGGTGCGGCGGGCCCTGGCCTACTTCATCGGCGCCACCTCCGAGGCCACCCGGTTCGGCTGGATCGCGGATCGTATCGCCAGCACTCTCATCTACAACGGGGACCCCGACTACCCGGGCAGCCCGGACCACATCGGCGAGTTCGGCACCGATCTGGAGATGAACTGGGACACCCTGTCCTCGCTGGCCCACCGGTCGGCAGCGGGTCGGAACGTGACTGCCGTGAACATCAACGGGCGGGTCTACGGGAGCCTGAGGCAAATCTGGGACGGCGACGGTGACGACGACGACAGCACCGGCCGGCCCCGCATCGCCCCCTTCCTCGCGATCCAGGGCAGCGGCCTCTGACCGGTAACACGTACGGGAGCCGGGGTCCGGTCCGGGAAGGACCGGGCCCCGGCTCCCGTACGCGCACCGCAGTCGGCCCGGGCACAGATCCGGGCGGCCCTGTCGGGCGTGCTCTGGGCCGGGGCGCCGGCGGACCGGTTGACAGCCGCGCTGGGGGACCCGTTGCCGCGCCGTCGGCCCCGAGTGACTGCGGCAGGGGTCAGGCAGCTGGTGCAGGCGGGTCTTCTGGTCTCCCTCGGTGGGGAGGCGGAGTTCCCTGACGCCCACCCGGACCAGGTGGCCACCCTCGCCCACCGCCGGGACCTGCCCGCGCTCCTGGACCGGCACGTACCCCTCAGCCCGGATCAGGCGATACGCGGGCTCGGCGTCCGTGTGGAGGCGGCCCGGCTGTGGCACAAGTGCGATCTCTCGGTTTCGTGACAGCAGAGTGAGAGACAGTGGTGGGGCGGCATATTGCCGCAGGTCGACCCGGTTTTCTTGAGTGGAGCGCGCTGTCATAGGTGTGAGAGATCGTGGTGATCTCACTGTCACGGGGGCGGCACCTGTGCAGGTGGTGCACTGCCATGAAACCGAGAGATCGCAGATGTTGTCGCGCCTCCCACTCTCCGTATGAGCCGGTGGTGCGATCGCCTGGCCCGGCTTGTCATGGCGGAGGAACGGCCTCGCGTTCGCGCGCGTGGAGGTGCCTCTCGGCCTCATGCGGTGCACGAGGCGGCAGGACACACTCCAGGACGTAGCCCGCCTTCTGCGCGACCCGGCAGGAGGCAGGATTGCCCGCACTGTGGATCAGTTCCAGACGCCTGAGCACCACTCCCGACCCGGTGCCGAAGGCCCAGGCCGTCAACAGTTCCACGGCCCTGGAAGCGACACCAAGACCCCGTGCCGCAGCCCCCGTCCAGTAGCCGATCTCGCCACATGCCTTACTCGCGGGCCGCTTGAGAACGATGTGCCCCACGACCCGCCCAGTCATGAGGACGGCGAAACCGAGGCGCTCCCCGGACTCCCATCCCGCCTCCTGCGTAGCGATCCAGCGCGCCGCGTCCTGCGGCCCGGCCACCCGGTGCGACGTCCAACGGCGCAGTTCCTCGTCATCGGCCAGTGCCGCCAGCGCGTCGGCGTCACCCAGCTCCCACGGGCGCAGCGTCAGGTCGGTCGAGCTCAGCACCACGGTCATCACCGCCTGACACCTCCTGTCCTCCCGCCACCCTAGTGCTCCAGCCCTAGAACTTGATCTTCAGGGTCGGGCGGCGGCCTGCCTACGGTATGACACTGGCCCGCTCCGGTCTGATGCCTGTGTTGCCAGTGGGACCAGCACAGAAGGCGGGAGGGCCGTGGACTGGGCGGATCAGTGCTGCGAACAGGTACTGGATCTCGTTGCCGGCCGTGAATCAGACCGTCAAGGATGCGCCGGTCGCGGCGGCATTCCGGGCCGGCGCCCGCGCGCCCGGCAGGAGGACCCGCCGACCGGCTACGAACGCGCTGCGTCGCGACGAGTTCGTCCGCGCGCTCGGTCGGCACCCCGGCGGTGGCCAGGGCTCGGAACACCTCCAGGCGGGCGTTCACCGCCTCGTCCTGGTGTCGGCGGATCCGGGCCAGTTCCAGTCCGTAGGCGCCCGCTTCGTACGACTTCGTGCTCATGCCGCTCCTCCTTCGTCGTCTCGGGCCCGCCGGGCAGCCCACTCCGGGTCGCGTACGGGTACCGATACCGGCGTCCGCAGGAGTGTCTTCGTGGTCGAGGCGCGCGCGATCTGCCAGCTTGCGCGCGGCTCGGCGAGGAGGTGGGGCAGGATCAGAACGGCCTGGCGGCCCCGGCCGCCGAGCACCCAGGGCCCGGTGAACCGGAACTCGTCGACCGCCCAGTCACCCAGGCGCCGCCACAGCCGCACCCGGCCGAGGAGATAGCCGGCCGCGAGCGCCCCGACCACGGCGACGCCCACACCCATCACGCCCACCTCATCCCGATCCGGGAGAGCTGCTCGATCCGCTCCGGCGTCAACGTCACGGCCCGGGTGCGCTGGTTGCCGATCCACGTGCCGAGCTTGAGCGACACCTCCCGCCGCTCCCGGCCCTCGCCGTTGCCGCTGTCGAAGACGAGGGTCTCGACGTGCTTCCTCGGAACCGTCAGATGCCCCTCGCGTTCGTAGAACTGGCGGGCGGCGGCGTAGTGCATCGCCCACTTGGCCGCCTGGCTCACCCGGGCCTTCGGCCTTTCCTTCTCGGTGGCGGGGGTGATGCCGAGGGCGTGCTCGCACATCCACTGCTGCACGCTCGTGAGCTTGTCGAACCCGATCCGCTGCGCCCGCACCCACCGTCCGAGGTCTTCGCCCTGTCGTACGACCTTCCCGGCCGCCACCGGCAGCGTTCCGCCCTCGTCGAGGTGCTGGCGTACGAGGTGGAATGCCCTTTGCCACTCCACCGGCCAGCTCGGGCACCAGGACGGGTCGATCTCTTCCAACTGCTCGCGCCGCGCCTCTGACAGTGCCCCGGCCCACGACACCACGGGGAGCCCTTCGGCCTGGCGCTGCTCCAGTTCGGCCGCGCGCCGGGCGGCGGCCCGCGCGTTCTTCAGCCAGATTCCCACCGCCGCGCCCTGGTAGACGGCGCCGAGCGGGGCCAGGAGGTGCCCGTTCTCGGCGGCCCACCCGCGCGCCGCGGTCAGGCCCTCTTCCCAGGCGACGTCGTGGTGGGACCAGACCATGCCGAGCTTCTCCAGCTCCTCGACCCGATCCGGGGCCATGTCCCCACGAGCGTAGAAGCGCCGGTTGTCGGCGATCCACTGCCCCAGCGGGAAACCGGCGAGCGTCGCCGGCCACCCTTCGCCCTGCACCTCCTGACCCTCCTCCCTGGCCGGGACCCGGAAGGTGAACGGCACGCGCAGGCCGTCGTGGAGCCGGTGGTAGAGGGAGGCGGCCTCGATGCCGCGCCGCCAGTGTTCGTGCTCGGGGTTGATCACCCGCAGCCGGATGAACGCCGCCAACTGTGCCGGGTCGCGGGGCGTGGAGAACTTCAGCAACGCTCTGGCGGGGGCGCTGACGCCCCCGGAGCCCTTCCCGCTTCCACGCGTACCCGACCCGCTGTCGTCCTTGCTGACGGGGGTGTAGCGGCTCGGCCGCTGCTGCTCCGCCAACGCCTCCACCACCCGCGCATCGTGCGCCCTGAGAGCTTCCAGGAGCTTGGCGAGCCCGCCGAACGCCCGGGAGGTCAGCATGTTGTCCGCCGTCTCCCCAGGCCTCAGGAGCACGGGCACGACAAGGGAGGCGACCTTCCCCTCGCCGGGCTGCATCCGCAGCGCGCGGCCGACGGCCTGGACGAGGTCGGGCATCGAGCCGCGCACGTCGGCCCAGTACACCGAGTCGCACCGGCGGGTGTCGACGCCTTCGCCCAGGACCTTCACCGACGACAGGAACGCCTTCTCCACCACGTTGCCGTCCTCGTCGACGCCGTCCTCGAACTCGGTCAGGACCCGGCGCCGGTAGAGGGGCTTGTGATCGCCGCACAGCCAGTCCGCCCAGACCGTGCGCGGGTACAGCTCGGGGTCGGATGCGTGCAGCTGCGCGGCGACGTCCGGAAGGCCGACCGCGAAAGCCTCGGCCTCCTTCACGACGTGGTGGAAGACCAGCGTGCGCCGGAAGCTCTCCTCCGCCGACGCCTTCACCAGAGCGGTCTGGAGCGCGGCGAGCCGGGCTCCGCGGACCTCTGCCGACCGGCTTTCGGCGCCCAGGAGCTGCGCGGCCTGAAGCGCGGTGTCAGTGACGTCCACGCATACGACCTGGTAGGGGGCACAGATTCCCCTGTCGATCGCCTCCGAGAGGGTGAGAGTGAAGCAGCGGCTGCCGAAGGGACCTTCAGGGTCGTCTTCCATGCTCGCGACCAGCTCGCCCGGTGCGCCGGCCGCATCGTCGTCCCCGAGCTGCCACAGCCGGGGCGTGGCCGTCATGTACAGGCGGCGCAGGGATGGGATCTTCTGGTTGTCGTGGACGACCGCCCACGGCTTCCCGATCCGGCCCGAAACACGGTGGGCCTCGTCCACCACGATCAGGTCCCAAGCCGCGAGACCCGCGGCGTGCGCCCGCTCCAGCGTGCCCAGACCGAGGCTGGCGTACGTGGCGTACACGGTGACCTTCTCCAACCCTCGCGTCCACTCCACCAGCTCGTCCACGTCCGTGGTGTTGGGGAAAGACGCTTCCTCGCCCCGCAGCGAGGACACCCCGATCATCGGCCCACGACGGCCTCCCTCGCGCCACGCGGCCTCGGTCTGGGCGAGCAGGTCCAGAGAGGGCACGAGCACCAGCACACGGCCCGCGTGGAGCTCCTCCGCGCTGCGGACCGCCACTCGAGTCTTCCCGGACCCGGTCGCCATGATCACCTGCGTTCGAAGCCCCCGCTCGGGCACAAGTGATCTTGCAGGCAATTCCAGGGCACGCGCGACCGCGTCAACGGCTTCTCGCTGGGCCGCCTCGCGCTGATCAACGCGTTCTGTGCTCGACATAACGCCTGCCTTCTCCTAGGGTGCCATCTGGTCGATTCGAGCGACGGGAAACGGGAAACCTGCACGTGGAGGAGCCACTAGGGCTACGGTTGGACTGACGTGATCGGGTGGCTGCTCTGCCTCACCGGAGCACCAGCAAGGCCGTGGGATGGATCTCGATAACCCTTCGGAGAGGTCCGGAGTTGTGTTCTCCGAGTCCATAGTTTATCTCGGATGAAAAAATGAAGCACACGGAGCCCGCGCTTCCCTGAAGCGCTGATACGAAGAGTGCCGACACGCACGATCGATGTCAGAGCACCAGACATAATGACCAGTCATGGACAGGCACAGCACACAGCGGTCGACACTCGTGGTCGACGGAGAGACGTTCGACGTCACCGAACGTCCCGACGAGTTGGGCACGTACGACTTCACCTGGCTATCAGGCCCCAACCCCGGATACGGCTTCACTTCCGCAGTACAGCCGGCCAGGGCATTGAGCGAGCCGGAACTCCACGCACTGGCGCAGGACTTCTTGAAGCAGGTAGACCCCACGACCGGGCACATCGAGTAGCCCGCTTCCGTAGCCAGCCCGGCCCGCGCCAGCGGGCCATAGGCCCGCAGGCGCAGCCGGAGGAGCCGTTGGTCGGGGGAGCGCAGCGGACCCGCCCAACCTGGTGCGGAGCGAAGCGGAGCACCAGTCATGCCTTGCGAGGCAAGGCCCGGCCTGGGAGCGCAGCGGACAGGCCGTCACCACCCGGACGCAGTCCGGGTGGTGCGCACCTCGCGCAGCGAGGTGCGGCGCGGACGCGGAGCGGGAGCGCAACCACCGGGCGCAGCCCGGTGGTTCGCTTGCCCATCGCGCAGCGATGGGGTACCCGCTCCGCGGG
>NZ_JBIVSC010000029.1:0-55920 GCF_044756005.1 Streptomyces sp. NPDC092045
CCGCGAACGGCGCGATCTTCGCCTCCGCCAGCGCACGCACCGACTCCCGGAGCATGTCGTGCTCCTCCGAAGGCCGATACAGATCGAAGTCCTTGGAACCCGCCACGCTCACTCACTCCCAGGTCGGCTAACTACCGTTAAGTAACTCAAAGGGTAGGGCGTGCCCGAGCCCCCGGCCAGGGCACGGCTATGCTCGGGCAGGCATTCCGCCCGACCCACTGGAGTACCGCATGGCCCTCAAGATCACCGTGATCGGCACCGGCTACCTCGGCGCCACCCACGCCGCGGCCATGGCGGAGCTGGGCTTCGAGGTGCTCGGGCTCGACGTCGTGCCCGAGAAGATCGAGCTGCTGTCCTCCGGCCGGGTCCCCATGTACGAGCCGGGGCTCGAAGAGCTGCTCGCGAAGCACGTGGCGGGCATCGAGGGGTCGAGCGGCCGACTGCGGTTCACCACCTCCTGGGAGGAGGTCGGCGCCTTCGGCGACGTGCACTTCGTCTGCGTGAACACCCCGCAGAAGCACGGCGAGTACGCCTGTGACATGAGTTACGTGGACGCCGCCTTCGCCTCCCTCGCCGGGGTCGTGCGGGAAGGGGCCCTGGTCGTCGGCAAGTCGACCGTGCCGGTCGGCTCGGCCGAGCGGCTCGCGGCCCTGCTCCCGGCCGGCGTCGAGCTGGCCTGGAACCCCGAGTTCCTGCGGGAGGGCTTCGCCGTGGACGACACCCTGCACCCGGACCGGATCGTGGTCGGCGTGCGCGGCGAGCGGGCCGAGAAGCTGCTGCGCGAGGTGTACGCGGTGCCGGTCGGCGAGGGCTCGCCGTTCGTCGTGACCGACTTCCCGACGGCCGAGCTGGTGAAGACCGCCGCGAACTCCTTCCTCGCCACCAAGATCTCCTTCATCAACGCGATGGCGGAGGTCTGCGAGGCCGCGGACGGCGACGTCGCCAAGCTGGCGGAGGCCATCGGCCACGACGACCGGATCGGCGCCAAGTTCCTGCGGGCCGGCATCGGCTTCGGCGGCGGCTGCCTGCCGAAGGACATCCGGGCGTTCATGGCCCGGGCGGGCGAGCTGGGCGCCGACCAGGCCCTGACCTTCCTCCGCGAGATCGACTCCATCAACATGCGGCGGCGCGGCCAGATGGTCGAGATGGCCCGCGAGGCCCTGGGCGGGAACTCCTTCCTGGGCCGCCGGGTCGCCGTCCTCGGCGCCACCTTCAAGCCGGACTCGGACGACGTCCGCGACTCCCCCGCCCTGAACGTGGCCGGGCAGATACACCTCCAGGGCGGCCAGGTCACCGTCTACGACCCGAAGGGCATGGAGAACGCCCGCCGCCTCTTCCCGACCCTGGGATACGCGGACTCGGCCCTGGAGGCCGTGCGCGGGGCGGACGTGGTGCTGCACCTGACGGAGTGGCGCGAGTTCCGCGAGCTGGACCCGGCGGAGCTGGGCGGGGCGGTGTCCGCCCGGATCCTCCTCGACGGCCGCAACGCGCTCGACGCGGCGCGGTGGCGCGGGGCGGGCTGGACGTACCGGGCGATGGGACGCCCGCGCGCGTAGCCGGCCCCCGACGGGCCCCTTTGCCGGGGCGCGGACCGGGTAGGGGTGGGGCGTGGGAACGCCCCACGCGTGCGTGCGTCCCGCCGCACGCGCCCCGTCACGCGAAGAGGTAGAGCCATGCCCGTCGCCACCCTGCGGTCCGTCGTCCTGGACTGTCCCGACCCGCTGTCCCTCGCCGGCTTCTACGCCGGAATCCTCGGCGGCTCCCCGCGGGTCTCCGAGGACTCCGAGGAGGGGGACTCCTGGGTCGTGCTCTCCGGGCACGACGGCACGCAGCTCGCCTTCCAGGAGGTCGCCGGGTACGTGGCGCCGGACTGGCCCGGGGAGACGGGTCAGCAGCAGTTCCACCTGGACCTGACCGTGGACGACCTCGACCGGGGCGAGGAGCAGGTGCTCGCGCTCGGCGCCGAGCTGCTCGACGCGGGCTCCCCCGACCGCGACTTCCGCGTGTACGCCGACCCCGTCGGGCACCCGTTCTGCCTCTGCGTCGACCGGTAGGCGGTCCGGGCGCCCGTGGCCCGGGCGCCCGTACGGCCGTGCGTCAGGCCTCCGCGCCGTCCAGGGACTCGATCGTCGCGTTCGACGGGGCCGTGCGGTCCCTCAGGTCGCGGGAGACGTCCTCCGCGTCGCGCAGCACGCGGACCGCGTTGGACCAGGTCAGCTTGGCCAGGTCCGGGTGCGACCAGCCGCGGTGCAGCAGCTCCGCGACCAGGTTCGGGTAGCCGGCGACGTCGTCCAGGCCCGAGGGCGTGAAGGCCGTGCCGTCGTAGTCGCCGCCGATGCCGATGTGGTCGACGCCGGCGACCTCGCGCATGTGGTCGAGGTGGTCGGCGACCGTGGCGGCGGTGGCCACCGGGCGCGGGTTCGCCTCCTCGAAGGCGCGGTGCAGCGCCATCGCCCCGGCCGTGGTGTCGAGGTGGTCGAAGCCGTGCTCCCGCAGGTTCTCGTCCGCCCGCGCGGTCCACTCGACGGCCGCCGGGAGGATGAACTTGGGCACGAAGGTGGCCATCGCGACGCCGCCGTTGGCGGGCAGCCGCTCCAGGACGTCGTCCGGCACGTTGCGCGGGTGGTCGCAGACCGCCCGGGCCGAGGAGTGGGAGAAGATCACCGGCGCGGCGGTGGCGTCCAGGGCGTCCCGCATGGTCGTCGCGGCCACGTGCGAGAGGTCGACCAGCATGCCGGAGCGGTTCATCTCGCGGACGACCTGACGGCCGAAGGCGGAGAGCCCGCCGACGCCGGGGTCGTCGGTCGCCGAGTCCGCCCAGTCGTTGTTGTCGTTGTGGGTGAGCGTCATGTAGCGCACGCCCAGGGCGTGCAGCGCGCGCAGGGTGGCGAGGGAGTTGTTGATCGAGTGGCCGCCCTCGGCCCCCTTGAGGGACGCGATGCGGCCCTGCTTCCGGGCCGCCTCCATGTCGTCCGCCGTCAGCGCGGGCGCCAGGTCGGCCGCGTACCGCTCCAGGAGCTGGTCGACGACGTCGATCTGCTCCAGGGTGGCGCTGACCGCGTCGTCCCCGGCGAGCCGGCAGGGCACGTACACCGACCAGAACTGGGCGCCGACGCCGCCGGCCCGCAGCCGGGCCAGGTCGGTGTGGAGCGCGCCGGTCTGGTCGGCCGCGATGTCCATCCGGTCCAGGTCGTACCGGACGTGCTCCCGCAGCGCCCACGGCAGGTCGTTGTGGCCGTCCACCACCGGGTGGCCGGCGAGCAGCTCGCGCGCCTCGGCGAGGCGGTCGGCGGCGGTCACCGGGCGAAGCCGAAGGACTCGGCGCCCTCGACCTTGGCCCGCAGCCGCTTGCCCTTCTCCGTCGCCTGGGCGTTCAGCTCCCGCTGGAAGGCGCGCATCCGGTCGAGCAGCGCCGGGTCGTGCGCGGCGAGGATCCGGGCCGCGAGCAGGCCCGCGTTGCGGGCGCCGCCGACGGAGACCGTGGCGACCGGGACGCCGGCCGGCATCTGCACGATGGAGAGCAGCGAGTCCATGCCGTCGAGGTACTTCAGCGGCACGGGCACGCCGATGACCGGCAGCGGGGTGACGGAGGCGAGCATGCCGGGCAGGTGGGCGGCGCCGCCCGCGCCCGCGACGATCGCCTTGAGCCCGCGGCCGGCGGCCTCCTCGCCGTACGCGACCATCTCGCGCGGCATGCGGTGCGCGGAGACGACGCCGACCTCGTACGGGATCTCGAACTCGTCCAGGGCCTGGGCGGCGGCCTCCATGACGGGCCAGTCGGAGTCCGAACCCATGACGATGCCGACGACGGGGCTGGTGCTCATTCGGTGATCGTCCCTCGCAGGTAGCCGGCGGCGTGGCGGGCGCGCTCCAGCACGTCGTCCAGGTCGTCGCCGTAGGTGTTGACGTGGCCCACCTTGCGTCCGGGCTTCACGTCCTTGCCGTACATGTGGATCTTGAGCTGCGGGTCCCTGGCCATGCAGTGCAGGTACGCGGAGTACATGTCCGGGTAGTCGCCGCCCAGGACGTTGCACATCACGGTCCACCGCGCGCGGGGGCGCGGATCGCCGAGGGGGAGGTCGAGGACCGCCCGGACGTGGTTGGCGAACTGCGAGGTGATCGCGCCGTCCTGGGTCCAGTGGCCGGAGTTGTGCGGGCGCATCGCCAGCTCGTTGACGAGGATGCGGCCGTCCGCGGTCTCGAAGAGCTCCACGGCGAGGTGGCCGACGACGCCCAGCTCCCGGGCGATCCGCAGCGCCAGCTCCTGGGCCTGCCCGGACAGCTCCTCGGACAGGTCGGGGGCGGGCGCGATCACGGTGTCGCAGACGCCGTCGACCTGGCGGGACTCCACGACCGGGTAGGCGACGGCCTGGCCGTGCGGGGAGCGGACGATGTTCGCCGCCAGCTCGCGCGCGAAGTCGACCTTCTCCTCGGCGAGGACCGGGACGCCGGCCAGGAAGGGGTCGCGGGCGTCCTCGGGCGAACGCACGAACCAGACGCCCTTGCCGTCGTAGCCGCCGCGCACGGTCTTGAGGATGATCGGGAAGCCCCCGACCTCCGCCGCGAAGGCCTCCGCGTCCGCCGGGTCCGCGACGATGCGGTGGCGCGGGCTCGGCGCGCCGATCTCTTCGAGCCGGGCGCGCATCACCCCCTTGTCCTGCGCGTGCACCAGCGCGTCGGGTCCCGGGCGGACGGGGATGCCGTCCGCCTCCAGGGCCCGCAGGTGCTCGGTGGGGACGTGCTCGTGATCGAAGGTGATCACGTCGCATCCGCGCGCGAAGTCACGCAGCGTGTCCAGGTCGCGATAGTCGCCGATGACGACCTCGCCCACCACCTGGGCCGCGGAGTCCTGCGGAGTGTCACTGAGGAGCTTGAACTTGATGCCGA
Source organism: Streptomyces sp. NPDC092045 (assembly GCF_044756005.1). Classification (NCBI taxonomy): domain Bacteria; kingdom Bacillati; phylum Actinomycetota; class Actinomycetes; order Kitasatosporales; family Streptomycetaceae; genus Streptomyces; species Streptomyces sp. NPDC092045. The sequence goes on from NZ_JBIVSC010000029.1 coordinate 4,888, forward strand.
GGGGGATGCCCGCCTCGTGGGTCATACGGGCGAGCTGACCGCCACCGACCATGCCGACTACCGGAAACGTCACCCCCTTAGGGTATCCGCACCATCGGGGAACACGCGTCCGGCTGTGCTTTGGCACAAGCACCGGCGCCGGAACCGGGGGAAGACGGCCTCCGAGGGTCCGGCGGCGGGGGCGAGGTTCGGCCACGGTTCGCGCGGTACACCGGCATGTGCCAGGGGCCCTGGTTAGCATGGACTGGTTGACGTCACCCGGGCGTCACCCGGACGGACGGGACAGAGCCATCACCATGAGTGAACCCGGCGCGCTGCGCACGCGACTCGACCGGCTCTTCCGCGAGGTCGCGAAGTTCGGGGCCGTGGGTGCCGTGGGCGTCCTCGTCGACCTCGGGGTGTTCAACCTCCTGCGCCACTTCACGGACCTCCCCGTCGTACGGGCGAGCGTCGTCGCCACCGTGGTGGCCATCGCGTTCAACTACGTCGGCTTCCGGTACTTCACCTACCGGGACCGGGACAAGGGCCGGCGCACCAAGGAGATGTCCCTCTTCCTGGTCTTCAGCCTGATCGGCCTGGTGATCCAGAACGGGCTGCTCTACACGGCGACGTACGGCTTCGGCTGGGACGGTCCGCTGGCGAGCAACTTCTTCAAGTTCTTCGGGATCGGGGTCGCGACCCTGTTCCGCTTCTGGTCGTACCGCACCTGGGTCTTCCGCGCCCTGCCGGCGAAGGAGGCCGTGCAGACCGCCGAATCGTTCCTGGAGCAGGCGCCGCGGCAGGCGACCCGCCGCCAGCCCGACCGGGTCTGACGCCCGCCCCCGCGCGGATCACCGTACGGGGCGGTCCGCGGGCCGGTCCGAGACGCTCCGGGCCTCGCGGCCCAGGAAGAGCGCGAAGACCGGCGGCTGCTGCTGGAGGAGTTCCAGCCGTCCGCCGTCCGCCTCCGCGAGGTCGCGGGCGACCGCCAGGCCGATGCCGGTGGAGCTGCGGCCGCTGACGGCCCGCTCGAAGATCCGCGCGCCGAGGTCGGCCGGGACGCCCGGCCCCTCGTCGGTGACCTCGATCACGGACTGGTTGCCGGTGACCCGGGTCCGCAGGGCGACCGTGCCGCCGCCGTGCATGAGCGAGTTCTCGATCAGGGCGGCGAGGACCTGGGCGACCGCGCCCGGGGTGCCCACGGCCCGCATCCCCTGCTTGCCGGAGTGCACGACGGCCCGCCCCGCGCTGCGGTAGGCGGGCCGCCACTCCTCGATCTGCTGCTTGACGACCTCGTCCAGGTCGAAGGCGACGGCGGAGCCGGTGCGGGGGTCGCGGGAGTTGGTGAGGAGCCGTTCCACGACGTCGGTGAGCCGCTCGACCTGGGTGAGCGCGATCGTCGCCTCCTCCTTGACCGTGTCCAGGTCGTCGGCGAGGGCGACCTCCTCCAGGCGCATGGAGAGCGCGGTGAGGGGCGTGCGGAGCTGGTGGGAGGCGTCGGCGGCGAGCCGGCGCTCGGCGGTGAGCATCCGGGCGATCCGCTCGGCGGAGGCGTCGAGGACGTCCGCGACCCGGTCCAGCTCGGGCACCCCGTACCGCTTGTGCCGGGGGCGCGGGTCGCCGGAGCCCAGGCGCTCGGCGGTCTCGGCGAGGTCGGTGAGCGGGGAGGCGAGCCGGTTGGCCTGCCGTACGGCGAGGAGGACGGCGGCGACGACGGCGAGCAGGGCCACCGCGCCGATGATCAGCAGGGTGCGGCCGACCTCGGCGGTGACGGTCGAGCGGGACTCCTCGACGATCACGGTCTCGCCGCGCTCGCCCTCGGCGGTGCCGCGGATGACGTCGCCCTCGGGGCGCTCCCCGATCGAGATCGGGTCGCGGCCGGGGATGAGGATCTGCGCGTACCGCTTGGCGCCGCTCTGCTCGGCGAGGATGTCCGGGTTGACCGGCTCGCCGCCGATGAGCCGGCTGTCGACGATGGAGACGATCCGCAGCGCCTCCGAGTCCACGCTCTCCTGGGCGCTGCCGGCGATCGTGCGGGTCTCGACGATGACGAGGGAGACGCCGAAGACGGCGATGACGACGAGCACCACGGCGAGCGTGGAGTTGATCAGACGGCGGCGCACGCTTCTTCTCTTCCCGGGGTCTGCGAGCCGGACGGGCCCTAGCTCTTCTCGAAGCGGAAGCCGACGCCGCGCACGGTGGCGATGTAGCGCGGGTTCGCCGCGTCGTCGCCGAGCTTCTTGCGCAGCCACGAGATGTGCATGTCGAGGGTCTTGGTGGAGGACCACCAGGTGGTGTCCCAGACCTCGCGCATGAGCTGGTCGCGGGTGACGACCCGGCCGGCGTCCCGGACGAGGACCCGGAGCAGGTCGAACTCCTTGGCGGTGAGCTGGAGTTCCTCGTCGCCCATCCAGGCGCGGTGCGACTCGACGTCGATCCGCACGCCGTGGGTGGAGGGGGCGGCGGCGGGCTCGGTGGCGCCGCGCCGGAGCAGGGCCCGGACCCGGGCGAGGAGTTCGGCGAGCCGGAAGGGCTTGGTGACGTAGTCGTCGGCGCCCGCGTCGAGCCCGACGACGGTGTCGACCTCGTCGGCGCGCGCGGTGAGGACCAGGATGGGGACCGCGTGCCCCTCGGCGCGCAGCCGCCGGGCGACCTCCAGGCCGTCCATGCCGGGGAGCCCCAGGTCGAGCACGACCAGGTCGACGCCGCCCTGGAGGCCGGTGTCGAGGGCGGCGGGGCCGTCCTCGCGGACCTCGACCTCGTACCCCTCCCTCCGCAGGGCGCGGGCCAGCGGTTCCGAGATGGACGCGTCGTCCTCGGCGAGCAGTACACGGGTCATGGAGTGATGGTAGTCCGCACGGCCCCCGGCCCGGGGCGTGATCCGCCGGGCCCGGGTGGGCCCTGCGGATCTTGTGGGCATCTTATGTGTGACCTTCGAATGACGCTGTACGGTTGCACTTCAGCCTGTGATCCATGTCTCAAGTCCTTCCATATCCGGCACTGTCGTGTCGTATGGTGGCGAGACGTCTGTAGCGGCATTCGGGGACCTTTGACCGGCTTGATGGGTCGGGGTCCTCTTTTCTGCGTGAGGTGGGCCCAGCCGGCCTCGACGACGGCGAATGACCTGTGGGCCGGGTTCCGGGACGCGAAGACGCGCTCCCGGGGCGTGGATCCCGGCGGAGTTCCACGATTCCGCCGGTGCCGGCCTCCCCCACCGGGCGCACCCCGCTCACAAGGCGAGCGTCCCGACAGAGCAAGGATCGACATGGCGTCCAGCCTGACGGCGTCCTCGACCGGGATTCCCGAGTACGAGAAGACGTTCCTCGGCCACCCCCGGGGCCTGGCCACCCTCTTCCTGACCGAGATGTGGGAGCGCTTCTCCTACTACGGCATGAGGGCCCTCCTGGTCCTGTACCTGGTCTCCGGCGGCGTGGACGCCGCCACGGGCAGCCAGGGCGGCGGCCTCGCGATGACCGCGGCGACGGCGACGGCGATCTACTCCGTCTACGTCTCGATGGTCTACCTCATGGCCATGCCCGGCGGCTGGTTCGGCGACCGCGTCTGGGGCGCCCGCAAGACGGTCGCGATAGCGGCCTCCGTGATCATGCTCGGTCACGTCGCGCTGGCCGTCCCGGGCCAGGCGATGTTCTTCGTCGGCCTCGCGCTCGTCGCGGTCGGCTCCGGCCTGCTGAAGGCCAACATCTCGACGATGGTCGGCCACCTGTACAAGGGCGCGGACGACCCGCGCCGCGACGGCGGCTTCACGCTCTTCTACGTCGGCATCAACCTGGGCGCGTTCTTCGCCCCGCTGGTGATCGGCACCGTCGGCGAGAAGGTCAACTGGCACCTGGGCTTCGCCCTCGCCGCCGTCGGCATGGGCATCGGCCTGGCCGTCTTCCTGGCCTTCGGCAAGACGCTGAACCCGAAGAGCAGCGAGGTCCCGAACCCGCTGTCGTCCGAGGAGCGCAAGGCCGTCATCACCAAGGTCGCGCTCGCCGCCGTCGTGGTGGCCGTGTTCTACGGCGCCGTGGTCGCCCTCGGCATGTACACCCTGAACTGGGCGATGGTCCCGATCACCCTCGCGGGCCTGATCATCCCGGTCGCCGTCCTGGCGCGCATCAAGCGCGACAAGGACCTGAGCTCCGGCGAGCAGTCCCGGGTGACCGGCTACATCTGGTTCTTCGTGGCCGCGGCCATCTTCTGGATGATCTACGACCAGGGCGGCTCGACGCTGTCGCTGTTCGCGGACGACAAGACCGCGAGCACCATCTTCGGCTTCGGCTTCCCGGCCACCTGGTACCAGTCTCTGAACCCGATGTTCGTGATGGCGCTCGCGCCGGTCTTCGCCTGGCTGTGGCTGTGGCTGGCCCGCAAGAACCAGGAGCCGAACACCATCGTGAAGTTCGCGATGGGCCTGGTCCTGGTCGGCGCGTCCTTCTTCGTCTTCATCGTCCCGATGAACATGGCGGGCGACGGCACCAAGGTCTCCCCGATGTGGCTGGTCACGATCTACATGATCCAGACCATCGGCGAGCTGTGCCTCTCCCCGGTCGGCCTCTCCGTGACCACGAAGATGGCGCCGCAGAAGTACGCCTCCCAGATGATGGGCGTCTGGTTCCTCGCCGTCACAGCCGGCGACTGCACCACCGGTCTGCTGTCGATCGCGGGCGCCGACCTGAACGGGACGGGGATCATCGCGATGGAGGCGGCCCTGGCGGTCCTGGCCGGTTTCGCGATCTGGATGTACCGCAAGAAGGTCCAGACCCTCATGGGCGACGTCCACTGACGCGGCTCCCGGCCCGTACGCGCACGAAGGCCGCCGCACCGATCGGGTGCGGCGGCCTTCGCCGTTCTCGGGGGTCCCGCCGTTCTCGGGGTCCTACCGTCCTCGGGGAGGTCCCGCTGCTCCCGGGGGGTCCCGCTGTTCCCTGGAGGGGCTCCCGCCGTCCTCGCGGACTCCGGGCGGGCCCGGCGGGGCCCGGTCTCAGTCGACGGGCGCGGAGAGCTCCGCCCAGACCGTCTTGCCGGGGGCCCCGGGCGTGCGGTCGATGCCCCAGTCGCGGCAGAGGCGCTGGACGATGAACATGCCGTGGCCGCCGGGGCGCCCGGCGCGGTGCGGGGTGCGCGGGGCGGGCTGGCCGGCGCCGCGGTCGGTGACTTCGAGGCGCAGCACCTTGGGCAGCCGCAGGACGCGCAGGCTCTCGGGCCCGTCGGCGTGCAGGCAGGCGTTGGTGACCAGCTCGGAGACGACCAGGAGGACGTCCTCGGCGGCGGCCCTGCGGTCGGCGGTGTCGGCGGGCAGCCAGCCCCACTCGTGGAGCGCCGTCCGCGTGAAGTCGCGGGCGAGCGGCACCGTGCCGCTGGTCTCGCCGAGGGCGAGCGTACGGACGTCGGAAGCTTGGTCCATCAGCGCTTCACCTCACCGATCGACGGGACTGGGGCGGGACGTGCGGGTCGTGCGGGCCCGGGGCCGGAACCGGGGACGGAGGACCGGCTGCCCGGTCCGGCCGGGCTCATTCGGGGAGCGCCGTCGCGAGCGTGTCGTGGACGGTGAAGACGGTGTCCGCCCCCGTGATGTGGAACACCCGGGCCACCGCGGGCCGCATGCCCACCAGGTGCACCGCGCCGCCGGCGGCGTCCGCCCGCAGCCGGGCGCCGAGCAGCACGTTGAGCCCGGTCGAGTCGCAGAACTCCAGACCGGAGCAGTCGACGACGAGCCGGGAGCGGCCCGCGTCCAGTGCCCCGTCGAGGGGTTCGCGCAGGAGTTCGGCGGTGTGGTGGTCGAGTTCGCCCACCGGTGTGAGGAGTTCGCTCTCCCCCACGGCCCGCGTCTCGACCCGCAGCCGCGCGGGCAGTGCGCTGCCGATGTGTTCGCGGTCCATGGCCGTGCCTCTTCTCGCTCTCGCGGATGCCGACTGACGTCCTCGAACATTACAAGCGGAGCGCCCCTCGATGCACACGAGGTCCGTCTCATAACGGAACGAACGGGATCAATGGCACTTGCAACCTTCACGGTCGAGCAGGTAGGGCTAGAGAGAACACCCGAAACGGCCGGCTTGGAGGCGCCGCAAACCGCTGCGAGAAGAACCCGAAGGAGACCCATGTCACCCCGGCTCGACGCCACGCGTACCCCCGACGCGCCGTCGGCAATCCTTTCCGTCGACCCCACCGCCCCCCTGCCCGGCGAGCTCGCCGACCGGCTGCTCGACCAGCCCCTCGACCGGATCGGCCCGGTCGACGCGCGCGCCCTGTCGAAGGACCTCTTCGCCCGCCTCGCGGAGCTGGAGGAGGGCACCCACGACCACGCGTACGTCCGCAACACCCTCGTCGAACTCAACCTCGCCCTCGTCCGCTTCGCCGCCGCCCGGTTCGGCACCCGCAGCGAACCGATGGAGGACATCGTCCAGGTCGGCACCATCGGCCTCATCAAGGCCATCGACCGCTTCGAGCTCTCCCGCGGGGTCGAGTTCCCCACCTTCGCGATGCCGACCATCATCGGCGAGATCAAGCGCTTCTTCCGCGACACCTCCTGGTCCGTGCACGTGCCCCGGCGCCTCCAGGAGCTCCGCCTCGACCTCGCCCGGGCCACGGACGACCTCTCCCAGCGCCTGGACCGCTCCCCCACCGTCGCCGAGCTCGCCGAGGAACTCGGCATCGCGCCGGAGGAGGTCGTCGAGGGCATGACCGCGAGCAACGCGTACACCGCCAGCTCGCTCGACGCCCAGCCCACCGAGGAGGACGGCGGAGGCGGCGAGGCCGCGCTCGCCGACCGGCTCGGCTACGAGGACCACGCCATCGCCGGCATCGAGTACATCGCCTCCCTCAAGCCGATGATCGCCTCGCTGCCCTCCCGCGAGCGGCAGATCCTCTCCCTGCGCTTCGTCTCCGGCATGACCCAGTCGGAGATCGGCGAGGAGCTCGGCATCTCCCAGATGCACGTCTCCCGGCTCCTCGCCCGCACCCTCACCCGGCTGCGCCAGGGCCTCACCCTGGAGGAGTGACCTCCGGCCCCCGCCCCGAACCGCCACGAGGGCCGCAGCCGTGAACCCGGCCGTGAGGAGGGGCCCGTGCACGGTCGGCCGACCGTGGACGGGCCCTTCCTCGCGACCGGCTCGGGGGCGGGACGCCGGGTCCTTCCGTGTCCGCCCGTGAAGGCGGGACCACGGCGAAGTCCCGTGCGGGAAGGGTCGCTTCTCCCCCGTCACCACGAAAACCCCGTGGTCACGGCGACGGGTCCGTCGCTACCGTCGGCCTCTCCCCCTTCCCGGAAGAAGGCGACGCCATGACCGCCCCCCGCCCGACGACGACCCTCTGGCGCCCCACGGGCCCCGTGGAGCTGGACCTCGTCCGCGCGTCGGGATGGCGCGCCTGGCCGCCGCGGCTTCCGGAGCAGCCGATCTTCTATCCGGTGATGAACGAGGACTACGCGGTCCGGATCGCCCGCGACTGGAACGTCGGGCACGACGGCGCGGGCTTCGTCACGCGCTTCGAGGTCGACGCGGAGTTCCTGCGCAGGTATCCGGTGCGACAGGCGGGCGGGCGGTCGATCCTGGAGCTGTGGGTGCCGGCGGAGGAGCTGGAGGAGTTCAACGCGCATATCGTGGGGGAGATCCAGGTGGTCCATGAGTTCCGCCGAACACCGCCGAACGACGTCGAACGCCGCCGAACGCCGTTTCCCGTGCCGAGGAGTACCCGATGAGCGTGCGCCGTGTGGTCCCCAACCTCCGTACGGAATCCCCGGAGCAGAACAGGGACTTCTACGGACTCCTCGGCTTCGAGCAGGTCATGGACCACGGCTGGATCGCGACCCTGGCCTCGCCGGCCGTGCCCGCCGCCCAGGTCAGCCTCATGGGCGCGGACCTGACCGCCCCGGTCGCCCCCGACCTGAGCGTGGAGGTGGAGGACGTGGACGCGGCGTACGCGGCGGTGCGGGCGGCGGGCGCGGAGGTCGTGCACCCGCTGACGGACGAGGAGTGGGGCGTGCGGCGCTTCTTCGTACGGGACCCGGACGGCCGGGTCGTCAACGTGCTCGGCCACCGGGCCTGAGGGAGGGCGCCGCACACGAGGGCCCGCCGGCCGCACCCGACGGGTCGGACCGGTCAGGCCACCCGCGCCCCCCTCCGCCACACCTCCGACACCAGCGGCACCCCCGGCCGGTAGGCCAGGTGGACGTGGGACGGGGCGTTCAGGAGGACGAGGTCGGCTCGGGCTCCGGGGGCGAGGCGGCCCACGTCCGTGCGGCGGAGGGCCGCCGCGCCGCCGGCCGTGGCGGACCAGAGGGCCTCGTCGGGGGTCATGCGCATGTCCCGGACCGCCAGGGCGATGCAGAAGGGGACGGAGGAGGTGAAGGAGGAGCCCGGGTTGCAGTCGGTGGAGAGGGCCACCGTGACGCCCGCGTCCAGGAGGCGGCGGGCGTTCGGCCACTCGGCGCGGGTGGAGAACTCCGCACCGGGGAGGAGCGTGGCGACCGTGTTTCCCGACGCCAGGGCGTCCACGTCCGCGTCCGTCAGGTGCGTGCAGTGGTCCGCGCTCGCCGCGTCCAGTTCCACCGCCAGCTGGACGCCGGGGCCGTACGAGAGCTGGTTGGCGTGGATGCGGGGGTGGAGGCCCTTCGCCCTGCCGGCGGTGAGGATCGCGCGGGCCTGGTCGCCGTCGAAGGCGCCCTTCTCGCAGAAGACGTCCACCCAGCGGGCGTGCGGGGCGCAGGCGTCCAGCATCGGGCCGGTGACCAGGTCGACGTAGGCCGCCGGGTCGTCGGCGTGGTCCGGGGGGACGATGTGCGCGCCGAGGTAGGTGACCTCGTCCGTGTGCGCGGCGGCGATGCGCAGCGCGCGGGCCTCGTCCTCGACCGTCAGGCCGTAGCCGGACTTGGTCTCGAAGGTGGTCGTGCCCTGGGCGAGGGCCTCGCGCAGGTGGTGGGCGACGTTCGCCGACAGGGCCTCGTCGCTCGCCGCGCGGGTCGCCGCCACCGTCGTGCGGATACCGCCCGCCCCGTACGGCTGCCCCGACATGCGGGCGTTGAACTCGGCCGTGCGGTCGCCCGCGAAGACCAGGTGCGAGTGGGAGTCGACGAAGCCGGGGATCACGGCCCGGCCGCCCGCGTCGACCCGGTTGTCAGTGCTCGGTGCTTTGCTGGATCCACCGACCCAGACGACGCGGTCGCCTTCGACGACGACGGCCGCGTCCCGGATCAGACCCAGAGGACTTCGATCACCGAGGGAGGGATCGTTGGTGACCAGGCTCGCGATGTTGACGATGGCGGTGGCGGGCGTCGCCACGGCGCTGTTCGCGCTCGTGGGGGCGGAGGTCTCCGCCGCGCTGTTCCTCGCCTCGGGGCCGGTGTTCATGGTGAGGGGTGTCTCCTTCAGCCGCGCAGGGCGGCGATCGAGTCGGCGAGGGCCCGGGGCACGTCCGGCACGGACGAGTGGACCCCGTCCCGTACGACGTGGCGGCCGCCCACGACCGTGTGACGCACGTCCGCTGCCGACGCTGCGAATACCGCCGTCTCGGCTGCCAGACGCGGTGCCGGTCCCGCTGTCCTGACGGAGTCCAGGGCGATCGTCGTGAAGTCGGCGAGGGCGCCCGGCGTCAGCTCGCCCGCCTCCTGCCAGCCGAGGGCCGCGTGGCCGTCCACCGTGGCCGCGCGGAGCAGGGACGCGGCGGTCCAGTGGCCCCGGATGTGGGTGCGCAGGCGCTCGTTCAGCTCCATGGCCCGCGCCTCTTCGAGGAGGTCGACGACCGCGTGGCTGTCGCTGCCCAGGGAGAGGGGGGAGCCGGCGCGCTGGAGGCCCACCGCCGGGCCGATGCCGTCCGCGAGGTCGCGCTCGGTCGTCGGGCACATGCAGGTGCCGGTGGAGGACGAGCCGAGGAGGGTGATGTCGCCGGGGGTGAGGTGGGTGTTGTGGACGCCCGTCGTACGGGGGCCGAGCACGCCGTGTTCCGCCAGGAGTTGCGCGGGGGTGAGACCGTGGGCCGCCAGGCAGGCGTCGTTCTCGGCCGTCTGCTCCGAGAGGTGGACGTGGAGGGGGGCCTTCCGGCGGCGGGCCCAGTCGGCCACCGTGGCCAGCTGGTCCGCCGGGACCGCCCGTACGGAGTGGATCGCCGCCCCGATCCGTACGCCGTCCCGCTCCTTGAGCGCCGACGCCCGCTCGGCCCAGGCGTCCGCCGTGCCGTCGGTGAAGCGGAGCTGGTGGTGCTCGGGGGCGGCGCCGAAGCCGGAGGAGAGGTAGGCGGTGTCGAGGAGGGTGATGCGGACGCCCGCCTCGGCGGCGGCGGCGATCAGGGCCTCGCCCATGGCGTTGGGGTCGGCGTAGGGGGCGCCGCCGGGGGCGTGGTGGAGGTAGTGGAACTCGCCGACGGAGGTGATCCCGGCGAGCGCCATCTCCGCGTACACCGCGCGGGCGAGGGCGAAGTAGCCGTCGGGGGTGAGGCGCTGGGCGATCTTGTACATGGTGTCGCGCCAGGTCCAGAACGTGCCGGAGCCGACCTGGACCGTGCCGCGCAGGGCGCGGTGGAAGGCGTGCGAGTGGGCGTTGGCCAGGCCCGGGATCGTCAGGCCCCGCAGGACCTCCGCGCCCGGGGGCGGGGCCTCCACCCCCGTGCGGACCGAGGTGATCCGGCCGTCCGTGACCTCCAGGGCGACGCCCGGCTCGACGGCGGGGTCGATCCAGGCGTGCTCCAGCCAGTACGCGGTCGTCAGCGGCACGCCAGCTCCTCCAGTACGTCGGCGAGTGCGCGGACCCCGGCCAGGCAGTCGTCCTCGGCCGCGAACTCGGCCGGGGAGTGCGAGACGCCCGTGGGGTTGCGCACGAACAGCATGGCGGTCGGGATCGATTCGGACAGGATGCCCGCGTCGTGTCCCGCGCCCGTGCCGAGGACCGGGACCTTGCCCGGGGGCCCCGTGGTGCCGGCGGTCCTCGCGGCCGGGTCGCCCAGGATCCGGGACAGCTCGTCGCGCAGGGCGTGCGAGAAGTCCACGACCGGGGTGAAGGACTCGCGGACGACCGTGAGGTCGATGCCGTGCCGGTCGGCGTAGTCGCGGGCCGCCGTCTCGACGCCCGTGACGACCGCGTCCAGGGCGCCTTGGTCGGCGGCGCGCGCGTCGAGCCAGCCCCGGACGAGGGAGGGGATGGCGTTGACGCCGTTCGGCTCGACCGCGATCTTGCCGAAGGTGGCGACGGCACCCGCGAGTTCGGCCTCGCGGCGGGCGGCGAGGACGGTCTCGGCGTAGGTGAGCATCGGGTCGCGGCGGTCGACGAGCCGGGTGGTGCCGGCGTGGTTGGCCTCGCCCGCGAAGTCGTACCGCCAGCGGCCGTGCGGCCAGATGGAGGAGGCGATGCCGACGGCGTCGCCGGACAGGTCCAGGGCCCGGCCCTGCTCGACGTGCAGTTCGACGAAGGCGCCGATGCGGGCGAGCCGTTCCGGGTCGGGGCCGATGGCCCCGGGGTCGTACCCGGCGGCCTCCATGGCCTGCGGGAGGCTGATCCCGTCGCCGTCGCGCAGCTCGTACGCCTGCTCCTTCGTCAGGCGTCCGGCGGTGAGCCGGGAGCCGACGCAGGCGAGGCCGAAGCGGGCGCCCTCCTCGTCGCCGAAGTTGACGATGGCGAGGGGGCGCCTGAACGAGACGCCCCGGGCGCGCAGTTCGTCGAGCGCGGCGAAGGAGGAGACGACGCCGAGGGGGCCGTCGAAGGCGCCGCCGTCGGGGACGGAGTCCAGGTGGGAGCCGGTGACGACGGCGTCGCCGGCCGTCGGGTCGCCGAGCCAGGCCCACTGGTTGCCGTTGCGGTCGGTCTCGACGTCCAGGCGGCGGGCCTCGGCCTGCATCCGGAACCAGAGGCGGCAGTCGGCGTCGGCGCCGGTCCAGGCGTAGCGCCGGTAGCCGCCGGAGGCGTCGCTGCGGCCGATGGGCCGCAGCGAGCGCCACATGGCGTGGAAGCTGTCGCTCACGCGGAGCCTTCCCCGGAGCCGGACGCGGCGGAACCGGACGCCTCGGAGCGGAACGCGTCGGAACGGGACGCGTCGGAGCCCTCGCGCATCGGGACGCGGACGCCCTTCTCGTCCGCGACCCGCTCGGCGATGTCGTAGCCCGCGTCGACGTGCCGGATGACGCCCATGCCCGGGTCGTTCGTCAGCACGCGGCGGATCTTCTCGCCCGCGAGGGCCGTGCCGTCGGCCACCGAGACCTGGCCCGCGTGGAGGGAGCGGCCCATGCCGACGCCGCCGCCGTGGTGGAGGGAGACCCAGGAGGCGCCGGAGGCGACGTTGACCATGGCGTTGAGGAGCGGCCAGTCCGCGATGGCGTCGGAGCCGTCGAGCATGGCCTCGGTCTCGCGGTACGGGGAGGCGACCGAGCCGCAGTCCAGGTGGTCGCGGCCGATGGCGAGGGGGGCGGCGAGGGTGCCGTCGGCGACCATGTCGTTGAACATGGCGCCGGCCTTGTCGCGCTCGCCCTGGCCGAGCCAGCAGATGCGGGCGGGCAGGCCCTGGAAGTGGACGCGCTCGCCGGCCATCTTGATCCAGCGGTGCAGGGACTCGTTCTCCGGGAAGAGGTCGAGGATCGCCTTGTCGGTCTTGTGGATGTCCGAGGCCTCGCCGGAGAGCGCGGCCCAGCGGAACGGGCCCTTGCCCTCGCAGAACAGCGGGCGGATGTACGCCGGGACGAAGCCCGGGAAGGCGAAGGCGCGGTCGTAGCCGGCGAGCCGGGCCTCGCCCCGGATCGAGTTGCCGTAGTCGAAGACCTCGGCGCCCGCGTCCATGAAGCCGACCATGGCCTCGACGTGCCGGGCCATCGACTCGCGGGCCCGGGTGGTGAACCCGGCCGGATCCTTCGCCGCGGCGTCGGCCATGTCCTCGAAGGCGACGCCGACGGGGAGGTAGGAGAGCGGGTCGTGGGCGGAGGTCTGGTCCGTCACGATGTCGATCGGCGCGCCCTCGGCCAGCATCCGCGGGAGCAGCTCGGCGGCGTTGCCGAGGAGGCCGACGGAGAGCGGGCGGCGGGCGTCGCGGGCCTCGACCGCGAGCGCGAGGGCGTGCTCCGGGGAGTCGGCCCTCACGTCCAGGTACCGGTGCTCGATGCGGCGCTCGATGGCGCGCGGGTCGACATCGATACAGATCGCGACGCCGTCGTTCATCGTCACGGCGAGCGGCTGGGCGCCGCCCATGCCGCCGAGGCCGGCGGTCAGGGTGATGGTCCCGGCCAGGGTGCCGCCGAACTTCTTGGCGGCGACGGCGGCGAAGGTCTCGTACGTGCCCTGGAGGATGCCCTGGGTGCCGATGTAGATCCAGGAGCCGGCCGTCATCTGGCCGTACATGGTGAGGCCGAGCTGCTCCAGGCGCCGGAACTCCTCCCAGTTCGCCCAGTCGCCGACGAGGTTGGAGTTGGCGATGAGGACGCGCGGGGCCCACTCGTGGGTCTGCATGACGCCGACCGGACGGCCGGACTGGACGAGCATCGTCTCGTCCTGCTTGAGGGTGCGCAGGGTGCGGACCATCGCGTCGAAGGAGCGCCAGTCGCGGGCGGCCTTGCCGGTGCCGCCGTAGACGACGAGCTTGTCGGGGTGCTCGGCGACCTCGGGGTCCAGGTTGTTCTGGAGCATCCGGAGGGCGGCCTCCTGCTGCCATCCCAGGGCGCTCAGTTCCGTACCGCGCGGGGCCCGTACGGGGCGGGGTCCTGACATGGCGGTGCCTCCTCGAATGTCGTTCAGATATTCACATCCTGGCGTGATGAATAGTTGTAGTCAACAGGGCCTCGCGGGCGGACGGCGACCGCGCGGTCCGCCCGCCCGGCCCGCACGACGCCCTCCCGCTCCCGAGCCGGATCGACGACGATGGATCCCATGGCCTCCTCCCGTCGCGATCTCGCCGTCCGCGCCTCCGTCGACCAAGGACTCCTCTCCCCCGCCGAACCGGTCGTCGCCCTCCTCGACACCGCCGGCATCCGCGCCTCCGCCGCCGCCCTGACCGGCGCCTTCGCCGCCGTCACCGACGCGCCCGTGCTGCACGCCTTCGCCGTGAAGGCCGCCCCTCTCGTCCCCGTCCTGCGCCTGCTGCACGAGGCCGGGATCGGGGCCGAGGTGGCGAGCCCCGGCGAGCTGGCCCTCGCCCGCGCCGCCGGGGTCCCGCCGGAGCGCACCGTGCTCGACTCCCCCGCCAAGACCCCGGACGAGCTGCGCCGGGCCCTCGCGCTCGGGGTCGCGGTCAACGCCGACAACCTCCAGGAACTGGACCGGCTCGACGCCCTCGTCGCCTCCGGTCCCACCGCCTCGCCCCTCGGACTCCGGGTGAACCCGCAGGTCGGAGCCGGTTCCATCGGCGCGCTCTCCACCGCGACCGCCACCTCCAAGTTCGGCGTGGCGCTCCGCGACGAGGGCGCCCGCAAGGCCGTCGTCCAGGCCTACCTGGACCGCCCCTGGCTCACCCGGCTGCACACCCACACCGGCTCCCAGGGCGTCCCGCTCGCCCTGATGGCGCGGGGCGTCGGAGAGGCGTACGCGCTCGCCGAGGAGATCAACCGGGCCGCCGGCCGGCGGCAGGTCGACACCCTCGACATCGGCGGCGGCCTCCCGGTGAACTTCGCCTCCGACGAGGAGACGCCGACGTACGCGGAGTACGCCCGCCTGCTCGCCGACACCGTCCCCGGCCTCTTCGACGGCCGCTACCGCCTCGTCACCGAGTTCGGGCGCTCACTTCTGGCCAAACACGGCACGGTCCTCACCCGGGTGGAGTACACCAAGAGCTCCGGGGGCCGCCCGATCGCCGTCACCCACGCGGGCGTGCAGCTCGCCACCCGTACGGTCTACGCGCCCGACTCCTGGCCGCTGCGCGTCCTCGCGTACGACTCCGAGGGCCGGCCCCGCACCGGGGAGACCGCCGTCCAGGACGTGGCCGGCCCCGCCTGCTTCGCCGGGGACCTGATTGCCACGGGCCGCGAACTGCCGCTGCTGCGGCCGGGTGACGTGGTGGCGGTGCCGGACACCGGCGCGTACTGCTTCGCCCACCACTACGCGTACAACAGCCTGCCCCGGCCGGGGATCCACGGCTTCGCCGTGGCCGGCGACGGGACGGTGGCGTTCACGGCCGTGCGCAGGGCCCAGACCTCCGAGGAGATCGTCGCCGAGGCGGGCGGCGACCTGGCGGACGCGCTGGTGCGCCCGCCGGTCGAACCGGCCGGGCGGAAGGATCGAACAGAAAGAGGGCCGACGGTCCGGTAGCGCCGCCCCCGCGCCCCGGCTTCCATGAGGACATGAGTGGTGAAGGCATGACCGGAACGGGTGCGGGCGGCACCTCCGTCGTCGTCGAGCGCCGGGTCGCCGCCTCCCCCGGGCGGGTCTGGGAGGCGATCACCGACCTCCCCGGCCTGCCCCGGGTCCTGACCGGCGTCCGGAAGGTGTAGGTGCTCACCCCGGGCGGCTTCGCCGTGGGCACGCGCCGGCGCGAGACCCGGCGGATGCTGGGCCGGGAGGCCACGGAGGAGATGACCGTGACCGCGTGCGAGCCGCCCGACCGGTACGTCACGGTCGCCGACTCCCACGGCGTGCACCACGTCTCCGAGCTCACCCTCACCCCCGACGGGACCGGGGCCGCCCCGGGCGGAACCGGAACCACGCCAGGTGGGACCGGAACCGGCCCCGGCGGAACCGGGTCCACCGTCCTCCGCATGACCTTCTCCGCCCGGCCCGCGCACGGGCGCGCCCCCGGCCTCCTCGGCCGCGCGTTCGCCCGCCTCGGGGCGAGGGCCGTCGCCAGGGCGCTCGCGAAGGACCTGGCGGACGTCGCGCACGCGGTGGAGACCCGGACCTGACGGGCCCACCACATCCGCCCGCCGGGGGCAAGGGATCAATTTCCGTCAGACCCGGGCATGTTCCGATGGAAAATGCCAGAACACCTCCCCCGGACCGGAACGTTCAGTAGCGTCGCCGTTACTGCCGCACGTTCGCACGCCGCATCGGGAGGGGAATCCGCGTGCCCGGAATCGACGAGTGCCTGACGGAGGCCATGACCCTACCGGGTGCTCGGGGCGCCTCCCTGGTCGACTGGACCAGCGGGCTCGCGCTGGGGACGGCGGGCGACTCACCCGTCGGGGACCACGAGACCACGGCCGCCGAGACCGCCGAACTGGCCCGCTCGGCGGCCGAATTCGACACCTTCCTGGCGACGGACGACGACACCGGAGGAGCGGACGGGACCGGAGGGGCCGGGGACGACGGAGGGCCTCCCGTCGAGGACCTGATCGTCACCACCCGGGCCGGCTACCACGTCCTCCGCTTCGTCGAGACCTCCTTCGACAGCAGCGTCTTCCTCCACCTCTGGCTCGACCGCGCGACCGGCAACCTCGCCCTCGCCCGCATGAGACTCCGCGACATAGCCGAGAAGCTGGTCCTCGGATGAGCGCGGTCGCCACCCCCGTCTCCCCGATGCTGGTCCGGCTCGCCGCCGAGAAGGCCACCGGGGCCCTGCTGCGCGACCACGGCACGCTCTACCTCGTGGACGGCCGGGTCGTGCACGCCGAGAGCCCCGCCGCCCCCGGCGTCGACGTCCTCCTCACCACCGGCGGCCGGCTGCCCCGGGAGAACTGGGACGAGGCCGTCGACCGGGCCGGCGCCCACCGCGCGGTCGGCCGCTTCCTCGTCGACAGCGGGCGGCTCCAGGACGGGGAGCTGGAGATCTGCCACCTCGGCGCGGTCTTCGACGCCGCCTTCTTCGCCCTCTCCCCCACCAGCGGCCCGACCCGCTTCCGGTACGGGGTGGGGCACTGGTTCGGCACGGTGCGGCCGGTCTCGGCCGAGGCCGTCGAGCGCGAGACCGTGCGCCGCCGCGAACTCCTCGACGCCGTCTGGCCGTACCCCGCCGTGGACACCGCCCCGGTCGTCCCCCGCCCCGCCGCCCCCGGCCAGACCGTGGGGGCCCGGCAGCGCGCCCTGCTCGCGGCGGCCGACGGCGAGCGGAACCCGGCCGAGCTGGCCCGGCTGCTCGGACGCCCCGCCTTCCACACGCTCCTCGACGTCCGGCGGCTGGCCGCCGCCGGACTCGTCGAGACCCCGCTCACCCCCGAACCCGACCCCGTGCCACCGGCCCTCTTACCCGTCCCGCCGGTGCCCGATCCCGACATCGCCCTGCTGCGCCGGCTCCGTGACGCCCTGGAGGCACACCTGTGATGAGGCGTGCCCTGCGCATGCGCGCCGAGAGGAGACAGCTCATGACGGCAGAAGCCGAGGTCCTCGGCGAGCTGAGACGGCTGCGGGCGCGGCTGCCCCAGCTCACCGGAGCCCTGGCGGCCAGCGCCGACGGACTCGTCCTGGCCCACGACACCGTGGACGGCGAGGCCGAGAGCGTGGCCGCGCTGACCGCGGCGGCGCTGGGCGTCGGCCAGCGCCTCACCGACTCCACCGGCCAGGGCCGCTTCCGCGAACTGCTCGTACGCGGCGAGAGCGGCTACGTGGCGACGTACGCGGCGGGCGGCTCGGCCGTCCTGACGCTGCTCGCGGAGCCCCGGATCAACGTGGGGCGGCTCCACCTGGAGGCCCGCAGGTCCAGCACCCGGATCGGCGAGCTGGTCGACGGGGCCCTTGAGCGCAGGGAGCCGGCGACCCGGCTCGGGCAGCTCCCGCCCCCGTATCCCGGCAAGCCCCCGCACCCCGGGAGTCCCCCGCTGCCGGGGAGGCCCCCGGTCCGCGAGGTCCGTCACCCGAGGAGCCCGTAGCCCCGGCAGTACCGGAGACCCACGGCCCGAGAGGCCGTCACCCGAGAAGCACGTCCCCCCAGAAGGAAGAAGTACGACACCATGGCGAACACCGAGACCTCCCTCAAGGAAGCGGCCTCCATCGACGGCGCGATCGGCGCTGCCCTCGTCGACTACACCAGCGGCATGGCGCTCGGCACCATCGGCGGCGGCAAGGAGCTCGACCTGAACGTGGCCGCCGCCGGCAACACCGACGTCGTCCGGGCCAAGGTCCGGGCGATGGAGATGCTGGGGCTCAACGACGAGATCGAGGACATCCTCATCACCCTCGGCACCCACTACCACCTGATCCGGCTGCTCAAGGGCCGCAACACCAACGGCCTCTTCCTCTACCTGGCCCTGCACAAGGACCGGGCGAACCTGGCGATGGCCCGCCACCAGCTGAAGAAGATCGAGAACGAGCTGGAGGTCTGACGGCCGGAGGGCCGCCCACCGGGCGGGTCCTACTCGACGAAGAGGCCCCGCGCCGCCGCCTTCGCGTCGAACTCCTCCAGGCGCGCCTGCGCGTCGGGGAGTTCGTCGGCCATCGCCTCCAGGAGGACCCGGCCGAGCATCATGGGGGCGCAGGCGGTGTCGAAGGCGAGCCCGGTGCCGACGGCGGCCGGGATCAGCAGGTCGCTGTGGGCGGCGACGGGCGCGAACGCCGAGTCGGCGACGGTCACGACCGCGAGCCCGGCCGCCCGCGCGTACTCCAGGGCCTCGACGACCTCGCGCGGGTGCCGGGGCAGCGCGAAGCAGAGCAGGGCCGTGGCCCCGGCCCGTACGGCCGCGTCGACGCGGTCCGTGAGCATCGAGCCGCCCTCGTCGAGGAGCCGCACGTCCGGGTGCACCTTGGCGGCGAAGTAGGCGAAGCCGCGCGCCTGCGAGGAGGCGGCCCGCAGCCCGAGCACGGGCAGCGGGCGGGAGGCGGCGAGGAGGCGGCCGGCCCGCTCGACGGGCCCGGGGTCCGCGAGCAGTCCGGCGAGGTGCCGGAGGTTCTCGACCTCGGCGAGCACGGCCTGCTGGTACTCGTTGAACGCCTCGCCCCCGCCCCCGCCCGCACCGGCCCCGGGGGGCGCGACCTCCCGCAGGTGGCGGCGGAGCGCCGGGTACCCGTCGAAGCCGAGGGCGACGGCGAAGCGGGTGACGGAGGGCTGGCTCACCCCGGCGAGCTCGGCCAGTTCCACGCTGGACAGGAACGGCACGTCTCCGGCGCGCCGCACCATGCAGTGCGCGATCCGCCGCTGGGTCGGCGTCAGCCGGTGCCCCTCGAAGAGGGCCTGGAGCCGGCCGGCCGGGCTGTCGCTCACGTCGCCCTCCCCTTTCGCCCATTCACTCGCACGTCGCTCTGCATAAGGATATGCACGATCCGGTGCGGGCGGTCCTGGGAAGAGGATGGCCGAAGGGCCCCCCGCCACCGCGGGGGGCCCTTCGGCGAAGCTCGGCGCGGGGACCGCCGCACCCCCGTTGCCGGGGGGCGGGACGACGGCGGTCCCCGCGAGGGACACGGGCCCGGGTCAGGGCCGGTCCGCGTCCGTGGCGTCTCTGGAGGCCCGGGAGCCGCTCCGGAAGTCCGTGACGCCGACGAAGAACAATCTGCCGGACGCGTGTTAAGCGGGTGCTGCGCGGACGTGTCGCGCTCGTACCGATTGCGCGAACGCGTCCGCGCGACCCGTTTCCGGACCCGCCCGGCGGCGTCGGCCGCCCGCGCCCGGGCCGGTCCCGCAGGGCCGCCCGCCCGCCTCCGGCACTACTTCGCGCCGCCGCCCGCCAGGAAGGCGAGCAGGTCCTGGCGGCTGACGACGCCGGTCGGCTTGCCCTCGACCAGGACGGTCGCCGCGTCGGCGGCCTCGCCCAGGACGGCCATCAGGTCGGCCACGGGCTCGCCGGAGCCGACCTGCGGCAGCGGCGCGCTCATGTGGCGCTCCAGCGGGTCCTCCAGGGACGCCTTCTTGGTGAAGAGGGCGTCGAGCAGCTCGCGCTCGACGACCGAGCCGACGACCTCGGCGGCCATGACGTCGGGGTGGCCGGCGCCCGGCTTCACGATGGGCATCTGAGAGACGCCGTACTCGCGCAGCACCTCGATGGCCTGGCCGACGGTCTCGTCCGGGTGCATGTGGACGAGGGAGGGCAGGCCGCCCTCCTTGTGGCGCAGGACGTCCGCGACGGTGGCGGAGGAGGTGTCCTCCAGGAAGCCGTAGTCGGCCATCCACTCGTCGCTGAAGATCTTGGACATGTAGCCGCGGCCGGAGTCCGGCAGCAGCACGACCACGACGTCGTCGGGGCCGAGGTCGCGGGCGACCTCCAGGGCCGCGACCACGGCCATGCCGCAGGAGCCGCCGACGAGGAGGCCCTCCTCCTTGGCGAGGCGGCGGGTCATCTGGAAGGAGTCCTTGTCGGACACGGCCACGATCCCGTCGGCGACCTTGCGGTCGTACGCGCTGGGCCAGAAGTCCTCGCCGACGCCCTCGACCAGGTACGGCCGGCCCGAGCCGCCCGAGTAGACGGAGCCCTCCGGGTCGGCGCCGATGACCTTGACGGCGCCGCCGCTGGCCTCCTTGAGGTAGTTGCCGGTGCCGGAGATGGTGCCGCCGGTGCCGACGCCCGCGACGAAGTGGGTGATCCTCCCGTCCGTCTGCTCCCACAGCTCGGGACCGGTGGTCTCGTAGTGCGAGCGCGGGTTGTTCGGGTTGGAGTACTGGTCCGGCTTCCAGGCGTTCGGCGTCTCGCGGACGAGCCGGTCGGAGACGTTGTAGTACGAGTCCGGGTGCTCCGGGTCCACGGCCGTGGGGCAGACGACGACCTCGGCGCCGTACGCCCGCAGCACGTTGATCTTGTCGAGCGACACCTTGTCGGGGCAGACGAAGATGCACTTGTAGCCCTTCTGCTGGGCCACGATCGCCAGGCCGACGCCGGTGTTGCCCGACGTGGGCTCGACGATGGTGCCGCCGGGCTTCAGCTCGCCGCTGCGCTCGGCCGCCTCGATCATCCGCAGGGCGATCCGGTCCTTGACCGAGCCGCCGGGGTTGAAGTACTCGACCTTGGCCAGGACGGTCGCCTGGATGCCCGCTGTGACGTGGTTGAGCTTCACCAGCGGGGTGTTGCCGACGAGGCTGATCATCGAGTCGTGGAATTGCACCGTAATCTCCGGGGTCTCCGTAATGGTGTGGCCAGCGTATGCGTAGTCGGAGCGGGTTACGGGGCAGTTACACCGTGAACGGCTTGAAGGAGGTGACGGCCCCATGTCGAGGGCGAGGGCGGCGCGGCGGATCGCGGCGGGTGCGGCGTACGGCGGCGGGAGCATCGGACTCCTCGGGGTCGCGACGGTGGGGGTCCTCCTCGCCGAGGCGCACCTCGCGAAGCGGACCGTGGGGGGCGGGGCGGCCCCGCTGCCGCCCGCGGCGGACGGGCTCTACGGGCGGGCGTTCGGGACGGAGGACCCGCTGCGACTGGCCCTTCTGGGTGATTCCACGGCGGCGGGCCAGGGCGTGCGGCGCACCGGCCAGACGCCGGGCGCGCTGCTCGCCTCGGGGCTCGCGGCGGTGGCGGAGCGGCCGGTGCTGCTGCGGAACGTGGCCCTGTCGGGGGCGCGCTCGGACGACCTGGAGCGGCAGGTGTCGCTGCTGCTCGCGCAGCCCCTGGGGCCGCCGGACGTGTGCGTGATCATGATCGGGGCGAACGACGTGACGCACCGGATGCCGCCGACGGAGTCGGTGCGGCTCCTGGCGGCGGCGGTGCGGCGGCTGCGGACGGCGGGCTCGGAGGTGGTCGTCGGCACCTGCCCGGATCTGGGCACGATCGAGCCGGTCTACCAGCCGCTGCGCTGGCTGGCCCGGCGGGCGTCGCGGCAGCTCGCGGCGGCGCAGACGATCGTGGTGGTGGAGCAGGGCGGGCGGACGGTGTCGCTCGGCGACCTGCTCGGCCCGGAGTTCGCGGCGAACCCGCGCGAGATGTTCGGGGTGGACAGCTTCCACCCGTCGGCCGAGGGGTACGCGACGGCGGCGATGGCCGTGCTGCCGACGGTCTGCGCGGTGCTCGGCGCGTGGCCGGAGGCCGACCGGCTGGAGCCGGCGCGCCGGGAGAACATGCTGCCGGTGGCGAAGGCGGCGGCCGAGGCGGCGCGGGAGGCGGGCACCGAGGTCACGGGCGCCCGGGCGCCCTGGGCCCTGCTCAAGCACCGCCGCAGGCGGCGGCTGCCGGTCGCGACGGAGGCGGCGGAGGCCCCGGCGGAACCCGCCCCTTCCCCGGAGGCTCCCGCGTCGGAGGCTCCCGCCAACTGATCACCCGCCGGGAGCCCGGGGGCCAGGGCCCCTGCGACCCGGAGCCCGGGGGCCCTGCGCCCCGGAGCCCGGGATCCGGGTTCCTGCGCCCCGGAGCCCCCGACCCCGGGAACAAAGCCCCGGCGGGCGCCGTTCCCGACGGAGGACCCCCTTCCTGAGCGACCGCTTAGAAAAGAGGCCCGCATCACACGTCCGTCCCGGTGACCCCGTGCGGTACGTACGGGTAACTTCCCTTTCAGTCCGCCCACTCCGCACCCTCATGGAGCCGTGATGCCCGAAGCCGTGATCGTCTCGACCGCCCGTTCCCCCATCGGCCGGGCCTTCAAGGGCTCCCTGAAGGACCTGCGCCCGGACGACCTCACCGCGACCATCGTCCAGGCCGCCCTGGCGAAGGTGCCCGAGCTGGACCCGCGCGACATCGACGACCTGATGCTGGGCTGCGGCCTGCCCGGCGGCGAGCAGGGCAACAACCTGGGCCGGATCGTGGCCGTGCAGATGGGCATGGACCACCTGCCGGGCTGCACGGTCACCCGCTACTGCTCCTCCTCGCTCCAGACCTCCCGGATGGCGCTGCACGCGATCAAGGCGGGCGAGGGCGACGTCTTCATCTCCGCCGGCGTCGAGATGGTCTCCCGCTTCACCAAGGGCAACTCGGACTCCCTGCCCGACACGCACAACCCGTTCTTCGCCGAGGCCGAGGCCCGCACCGCCGAGGTCGCCGCCTCCGAGGGCTCCACCTGGCACGACCCGCGCGAGGACGGCGTCGTCCCCGACGCGTACATCGCCATGGGCCAGACCGCGGAGAACCTGGCCCGGCTCAAGGGCGTCAGCCGCCGGGAGATGGACGAGTTCGGCGTGCGGTCGCAGAACCTCGCCGAGCAGGCCATCAAGAACGGCTTCTGGGAGCGCGAGATCACCCCGGTGACGCTGCCGGACGGCACCGTCGTCTCGGCGGACGACGGCCCGCGCGCCGGCGTCACCCTGGAGGGCGTGCAGGGCCTCAAGCCGGTCTTCCGCCCCGACGGCCTGGTCACCGCCGCCAACTGCTGCCCGCTCAACGACGGCGCCGCCGCCCTGGTGATCATGTCCGACACCAAGGCCCGCGACCTGGGCCTGACCCCGCTGGCCCGGATCGTCTCCACCGGCGTCTCCGGCCTCTCCCCCGAGATCATGGGCCTCGGCCCGGTCGAGGCGTCGAAGCAGGCCCTCGAGCGCGCCGGCCTCACCATCGGCGACATCGACCTGGCGGAGATCAACGAGGCCTTCGCCGCCCAGGTCATCCCCTCCTACCAGGACCTGGGCCTGGACCTGGACAAGGTGAACGTCAACGGCGGCGCCATCGCCGTCGGCCACCCCTTCGGCATGACCGGCGCCCGCATCACCGGCACCCTGATCAACGGCCTCCAGTTCCACGACAAGCAGTTCGGCCTGGAGACGATGTGCGTCGGCGGCGGCCAGGGCATGGCGATGGTCATCGAGCGCCTCAGCTGAGCCCGCTCCCCTCGCGGACGGCGGTCAACCGCGTCGCGTCCCAGCCGTGACCGAATCTCCCCCAGGATGTGACCTACCTCCCGGGGGAGTTCGTTTTCCCAGGTCAGAGCGGTTTCGGGACCAAACGCCTGGCAGAAATACCTGTCCAATTCGTGACGTAATGCACTGACAGCGGCCCCCACCTCACGACAAGCTGAGGTAGGAAGTCGGGGGATCGACTCGGAATCGGGAGTACGTCAGTGAGCGCCATGCCTCTTGCCCTGCTGCTGACCACGGCCGCCGCCACGGCCGTGGGCGCTGCCGCCCTGCACGCCGTCCACGGTCTCCGCAAGCAGGTCACCGCCCTGCGGAGCGAGCTGGCCGCCGGGCACGGCGTGACGGTTCCCGCCGCCCGTGCCACGCCCGCCGCCGAGATACGGGCCGCGGTCGCGGAGGCCCTGGCCGAGGAGCGCGAGCGCGAGCTCGCCGAGGCGCGGGCCTTCTGGGCGGCGCAGGAGGCCCGGGACGCGGCCGACGCCCCGTCCCTGCTCGGCGGCCTCGGCGGCCCGGCCGAGGACGGCTCCTTCTTCGTGCCGCGCCAGAGCGACTTCGCGGGCCTGGAGGCGATGGCCCTGGAGGCCATGGAGGCCGAGGCGGCGGCGCTCGACGGCGCGGCGGAGCCGCTGGACGAGTTCCCCGAGGACTCCCCGGAGCTGGCCGCGGCCCGGCGCCGGCACCCCTCGCACCCGGACTTCGTGCCGGTGCAGACCCCGGTCGTCACCGACCACGAGCGGACGGTGGCGCGCCTGGAGGAGCTGGCCGACACGCGCACGGCCCTGACCGACGTCCGCCCGGGCCCGCTGGGCACCCTGGACGTCTACGTCTTCGCGGACGGCACCACGCTCTGTATGACCCCCGGGCACCGCGAGACCGCGGAGCGCCTCGCGGAGGCCCTGCGCGCGGGCCGGACCCCGGTGCTGCTCGGCGGCTCGGGCGTCTCCGGCGCCTTCGCCCTGACCTTCTCGTACGGCGAATCGGACGAGGAGAACGTCTACATCCTCGCGGACCGCGTGATCGCCTCCCTGTAGGGCCGCACGCGGCCCCGGGCGGACCCCTACAGCCCCGAGCGCGCCGCCGCCTCCCGTACGAGCCCCACGGCCTCGTCCAGCTCCCCCTCGCGGGAGTCGGCCGGGGCCGTTCGCAGTGCCTCGGCCAGGTCGCTCCCGGCCACCGCGAGCTGGTCGGCCACCGCGAAGACCCCGGCGTCCGGCATGGTCCGGGGCTCCCGGTCCGGTTCCTCGGCGCGCTGCGCGCGCACCGCGAGCTCGCGGGCGAGGGCGAGCCCCTCGGCCGCCGCGCCCCGCTGGAGGCGGCTCTGCGGGGCGGCGCGCAGCCGGTCGGCGAACCGCTCAACGGCGGCGGTCAGGTCACTCGTATCAAGCACCCCGCGACCCTACGCGCCGCCCGGGACCCCGTGCCAGCGGCACCCGGGAACGCGGAAGGGCCCGCCCGGCGCGAAGCCGGACGGGCCCTTCCCCCGAGTCACGGGGTCGTGCGTCAGTCGTCGCCCTGGAGGATCGACAGCAGACGCAGCATCTCCAGGTAGATCCACACCAGGGTCATGGTGAGGCCGAAGGCGGCCAGCCAGGCCTCCTCGCGCGGCGCGCCGTAGGTCACGCCGTCCTCGACCTGCTTGAAGTCGAGGGCGAGGAAGCAGGCGCCCAGGATGATGCCGATGACGCCGAACAGGATGCCGAGGCCACCGCTGCGGAAGCCGAGGCCGTCGCCGCCGGCGAAGACCGCGAACAGCAGGTTGGTCACCATGAGGAGCATGAAGCCCATCGCGGCGGCCATCACGAAGCCGTAGAAGCGCCGGTTGACCCGGATCCAGCCCATCTTGTAGGCGATGAGCACGCCGGCGAAGACCGCCATGGTGCCCAGGACCGCCTGGATGACGACGCCGTCGGCGATGTACGTCGAGACGGCGGCCGAGATCACTCCGAGGAAGACGCCCTCGAAGGCGGCGTAGCCCAGGATCAGCGCGGGCGAAGGCTTGCGCTTGAAGGACTGCACGAGCGACAGGACGAGGGCGACCAGGGCGGCGCCGATGGCGATGCCGTAGGACTTGCCCAGGTTCGCCGGGTCGACCGGCAGCAGCAGCCAGGACAGGACGGCGGTGAGCACGACCGTGCCGAGCGTCATGGCCGTGCGGCTCACGACGTCGTCGATCGTCATCACGTTGCCGCGGGCCTGCTGCGGGGCGCCGAGCTGCGTGTCCTGAGGGGCGTACGGGTTGGTCGCGTACGGGTTCGTCGCGTCCCCGGCGTGCGGGGTGCCGGTGGCGTACGGGTTGGTTCCGACGGCGGGGCCCCCGGCCTGCGGCTGCTGCGCGTTGAAGCCCGCGTAGCCGTTGTCGCGGCTGAACCCCCGTCGCGAGAAGACCGGGTTGCTGCTCCTCATCTCACTCCTCCATGGCAGACCGCACGGCGCGGCCTTGCGTCAAGGGTAATGCGTAGGCAAAAGAAACTCCCTAGTGCTCGGGGAGGATCTTTCCCTCATCTTCCCGCTCTTCCTCTCCGGAGTCGCGGGGTGTACGCCCCCTCCGCCGGGGCCCGTCCTCAGGGCCGCCCGCCGGGGGCGCCGGCCGGCTCGTCGACCCGTTCGAGCAGGGAGATCCCGCTCCGGCGCTCGACGAGCCGGTAGCCGGGGACGTGCGGGGCGCCGGATTCCAGGGACTTCCCGGTGGCGCATTCCGGATCGGACGGATCGGCGTTGTCGTAGACCATCCAGCGGGGCCGTTCCTTCGGCTCGAAGGAACGCGGGAAGAGGCACACCTCGCTGACGGTGGTCCGGTACGCCAGCTGGGCCGCGAGGCGATTGGACGCGGCCACCGTGGCGCCGTCGGGGATCTTCCCGAGGATTTCGTCGGTCACGCGCACGTGCTCGGACGTGGTCCACGTCCGCGGCAGCACGAGTTCGTGGAACGGGGAGGTGAAGAAGGTGACGCCGGTGGCCACCGCGCCGATCACCCCGGCGTGCAGGAGCCTGCGGGTGATCGTCCGCCCCGAGGCGACGGCGTGGACGGCCGCGGCGAAGGCGACCGGCATCAGGACCGCGCTGTAGTGGAAGTCCATTCCCCAGTAGTTGGGGAAATCCGAGGTGAAGCGCCAGCCGAGGGTGGGGAGCATCACGATCAGGAGGGGGGAGCGGACCGCCAGGAATCCGGTGGGGGCCACGGTCATGAGCAGCGTGAGCCATTTGACCGGCGGCCAGAAAGTCGCCGCGGTCTTCACCAGGAGGCTCTTCTCCTGCGGTTCCGCGGGCGGCCAGTAGGCGAACTCGCCGAGCGGATTGACGGACGGCAGGACGACGAACATCGCGAGGGCCGTCGCCACCGCGCCGAAGAGGGCCAGCAGGATGCCCGTGCGCCGGGGTCCCTTCCACGCGACGTACGCGCCGATCGCCGCCACCGTGAGCCCGAGGTCCTCCTTGACCAGGACCAGGGGGATCGCCCAGAGGACGGCCGCGCGCCACTTCTCGCGGCCGGCGGCGCACACGGAGAACGCGAGGAGCGGCACCGCGAAGGCCACTTCGTGGAAGTCGAACTGGACGAGTTCCGCGATGCCCCAGGAGGCCCCGTAGGAGATTCCGATCCAGTGGGCGAACTTCGGGCCCCTGACGTCGAGGGCCCACAGCGTGATCGGAATGACGGAGACCGCGATCAGGGCCGCCTGGCACACCAGGAGCGTATAGCTCGACGGGAACACCTTGTAGAGGGGCCCGAGAATCGCGAGGATCGGGTGGAAATGGTCCCCGAGCGCGTTGTAACCGGTCCCCTTGAGAGGGGCGTACGGAGCCGTGAACTCCGAGTAGGACTTCGCTATCTGGGTGAAGATGCCCAGGTCGTATCCGGTCGTCAGATGTATCGCGTGACGCCGGGCGGACAGGGCCAGGTAGACCAGGAAGAAAACACCGGAAAGGAGAAGTGCGGGCCTCTTCGAATACCGCTCCGACGGTTTCCGCGCATTTCCCGCGGGTGCCGATCCGCCCCCTTCCGGTGCGCGCCGCTGAGAGGGCACTGCCGAAAGGTTCAGGATATTCATGACGGCATGAGAACCTAACAGGAGGCGGAGGGGTCCCTCAGGGTAACAGGGGCTCTCGACGGCCTCCCCGGACACCGCGGGCCACCGGACGGACCTGCGGACGGGCGCCGGAGCGGAGGGGTCCGCTCCGTGCGGGCGAGGTGCCGGGGGCACCCTCCCGGCCTCCCGCGGGGGCCCGAAGGGGCCGGCGGAGAACGGACGCTCCCGCCGGTCGGCGGTGCTGTCGTCGGTGGTGCCCGGAACCGGACTCGAACCGGTACGGCCCGAAGGCCAGCGAGGTTTAAGCTCGCCGTGTCTGCATTCCACCATCCGGGCGTCGCGATGCTCCGCGTTGGCACATGAGCCTATCGGGGCGCTTCCCTCGTTCAGCCGAACATCGCCCCTGATGTTGTCTTATTTTATTGAGGTCTGAGGGTGCGTCAGCGCAGGTGGGGGCCTTTTCGCCGAACTGTGACGGGGGTCGCAGGCGCAAACCGGCACCCCTGGGAATGACGAAAAGTCGTCGCATTTGTGTCACCTCGGTCCGGAGCCCCCGGTCCGGCGCCTCTCAGGGGCCCGGTCATACCTCAGGAGGAGGAGACGGGGCTCCGGTCCGACTCCAGACTGCCCCGGGAACGGGCACGTGGGCGGACGTCCGGGGGCGGAACGCTCGACACGATGGAGGGGTTCCCGAAACAGCCCCGCAGTGACAGGAGTCCTCCTCGTGACCACCTCCCCCACCGTGTCCCGCGCCACCGCGGTGGCCGCCCGCGCCACGGATCTCACGAAGGTCTACGGACAGGGCGAGACCCAGGTGGTCGCGCTCGACCACGTCACCGTGGACTTCCGGCAGGGCGAGTTCACCGCCATCATGGGCCCCTCCGGCTCCGGCAAGTCGACGCTCATGCACTGCGTCGCCGGCCTGGACTCCTTCTCCTCCGGCTCGGTGCGGATCGGCGAGACCGAGCTGTCCACCCTGAAGGACAAGCACCTCACCCAGCTCCGCCGGGACAAGATCGGCTTCATCTTCCAGGCCTTCAACCTCCTGCCGACGCTGACGGCCATGGAGAACATCACGCTCCCGATGGACATCGCGGGCCGCAAGGCCGACAAGCAGTGGGTCCAGCAGGTCATCGACATGCTCGGCCTCTCCGGCCGGCTCACCCACCGCCCCACCGAGCTCTCCGGCGGCCAGCAGCAGCGCGTGGCCGTGGCCCGCGCGCTCGCCTCCCGCCCCGAGATCATCTTCGGCGACGAGCCCACCGGAAACCTGGACTCCCGCTCGGGCGCCGAGGTCCTCGGCTTCCTGCGCAACTCGGTCCGGGAGCTGGGCCAGACCGTCGTCATGGTCACCCACGACCCCGTCGCCGCCTCCTACGCGGACCGCGTGATCTTCCTCGCGGACGGCCGGATCGTCGACGAGATGCTGAGCCCGACGGCGGACGGCGTGCTCGACCGCATGAAGGCCTTCGACGCCAAGGGCCGTACGAGCTGACGCGCGGACGCCGGAACCGGACTCGAACCGGTACGGCCCCGCGGCGCGCCCCGCGCCCCCCGACCTCCGTCCGCCCCACCCTCCGTTCAGGACACCCCATGTTCCGTACCGCCCTGCGCAACGTCCTCGCGCACAAGGCGAGACTGCTGATGACCGTCCTCGCCGTGATGCTCGGCGTGGCCTTCGTCTCCGGCACCCTCGTCTTCACCGACACCCTCTCCCAGGCCTTCCGCAACCAGTCGGCGAAGAGCTACGACGACGTCGCCGTCGCCGTCGAGATGCGCCCGGACCCCGAGGAGGCCCGGCAGGCCCCCGGCCTCTCCCAGAAGGACGTCGACGAGGTCGCCGGGCTCGACGGGGTCGCCTCCGTCGCCCCGCGCGTCGGCGGCTTCGCGGGCGTGCCCGACAGGAACGGCAAGCTGATCGGCGTCGGCTGGTCCAACAAGGGCACCAACTTCGCCCCCGGCAAGGACGGCAAGGACCGCGCGTACGCCTTCGCCGCCGGCGACGGGCCGACCCGCGACAACGAGATCGCGCTCGACCGGGCCTCCGCCGACAAGGGCGGCTACGAGGTCGGCGACACCGTCCGCGTGGCCACCAACGGCCCGGTGAAGGAGTACGTCCTCTCCGGCGTCTTCACCACCGAGGACGGCGCCGTCAACGCCGGCGGCAGCCTGGTCCTCTTCGACACCTCCGTGGCCCAGAAGCTCTACCTGAAGCCCGGGTTCTTCCAGGAGCTGACCGTCACGGCCGCCCCCGGCGCGCAGGCGGACAAGCTGCTCGACGAGGTCCTGAAGGTGGTCCCGAAGGCCGCCACCGCCCAGACCGGCCAGGCCCTCGCCGACCGGCAGGCCGAGGACATCGAGGCCGGGCTCGGCGCGCTCAACCAGGTGCTCCTGGGCTTCGCGGGCATCGCGCTCTTCGTCGGCGTCTTCCTCATCGCCAACACCTTCACCATGCTGGTCGCCCAGCGCACCAAGGAACTGGCCCTGATGCGCGCGGTCGGCGCCTCGCGCAAGCAGATCACCCGCTCCGTCCTCGCCGAGGCCGGACTGGTCGGCCTGGTCGCCTCGGCCGTCGGCCTCGTCCTGGGCGTCGGCCTCGCGGTCGCGCTCCGGTCGGCCATGAACGCCTTCGACCTGAAGATCCCGGCCGGCGGCCTCGTCATCGGCGCCGCCCCCGTCGTCTCCGCGTTCGCCGTCGGCGTCCTGATCACCATGCTCGCCGCCTGGCTGCCCGGCCGCCGCGCCGCGAGGATCCCGCCGGTCGCCGCCATGAACAGCGTGCACGCCACCGCGAGCACCAAGTCGCTCGTCGTGCGGAACTCCATCGGTGCCGCGTTCACCGCGCTCGGCGCCGTCCTGATCGTGCTCGGCGCGGGCAAGGGCGGGGACGACGGCCGCATGCTCATCGCGGGCGGCGCGTTCGTCACCCTCATCGGCGTGATCGTGCTGATCCCGATGCTGTCGCGGCCCGTGATCGCCCTGATTCGCCCGCTCTTCGTCGGCCTGTTCGGGATCTCCGGCAAGCTCGCCGGGCTGAACGCGGTCCGCAATCCGCGCCGCACCGGCGCCACCGCCTCCGCGCTCGCCATCGGCCTGACCCTGGTCACCGGCCTCTCGGTGCTCGGCGCGACCGTCGGCACCGCCATCGACAGGATGACCGTCGACCAGATCAAGGCCGACTACATGGTCACCATGGCCAGCGGCGACAGCCTGAGCCAGGAGGCGCTCGCCGCCCTCGCCAAGGCCCCCGGCGTCACGGCCGTCTCCCCGCAGCAGGCCGGCGCCCTGGAGATCGAGGGGAAGTTCGTCTCCGCCTCCGGCGTCACGCCCGGCGACATCGAGAAGGTCCTCAACCTCCACGTCGTGAACGGCTCGCTGTCCTCCCTGAAGCAGGGACGGATCGCGGTCGCCGACAAGACCGCCGAGAAGCGCGGCCTGAAGGTCGGCGACACGGTCCCGGTCGAGTACACGGACAAGGTCAAGGGCAAGCTGACCGTCGGCGCGATCTACGAGGAGAGCGAGTTCGTCTCCCCCGTCCTGATCGACCACGAGGTGATCGAGGCCCACGACCCGCAGGCCTACACCCCGCAGATCTTCGTCACGATGGACGGTGGCGCCTCCGACGCCAACGCCGGGGCGCTGTCGAAGGCCATGGGCGACAACCCCGGCATCACCGTGATGAACCACAAGGACATCCGCGACGCCTTCGGCGGTCCGATCAACATGCTCCTGAACATCGTCTACGGCCTGCTCGGCATGGCCCTGGTCATCGCCGTCCTCGGCGTCGTCAACACCCTCGCGATGTCCGTCTTCGAGCGCCAGCAGGAGATCGGCATGCTCCGCGCGATCGGTCTCGACCGGCGCCGGGTGAAGCGGATGGTCCGTCTGGAGGCCGTGGTCATCTCGGTGTTCGGCGCGATCGTCGGCATCGGCCTCGGCGCGTTCCTCGGCTGGGCGATCGGCGAGACCTTCAAGAGCAGCCTGCCGGGCTACGCCCTGGTCCTGCCCTGGGAGCGGATCGGCGTCTTCCTGCTCCTGGCCGGCCTGGTCGGCGTCCTCGCCTCGCTGTGGCCGGCCCGCAGCGCGGCCCGCCTGAACATGCTCGCCGCCATCAAGGCCGAGTAGCCGCCCGCACCACCGGCGAAGGGCCGGCCTCCCCGTCCGGGAGGCCGGCCCTCTCCCGTGCGGACGTCAGCCCCGCGTCCCCTCGGTCCACGCCCGCGTCCGCAGCGGCAGCCCGCTCGCCCCCGACGCGGAGGTCTTCACCGCGAGGAACTGGTTCACGCCGATCCGGTTGCGTTCGAAGGAGACGGCGGAGGCGGCCATGTAGAGCCGCCAGACGCGGGCCCGGCCCGGGGAGACGAGCCGGGCGGCCCGGTCCCGGTCGGCCTCCAGGTTGGCCACCCAGCGGCGCAGGGTCAGGGCGTAGTGCTCGCGGAGGGCCTCCACGTCCCGGACCTCGAACCCGGCGTCCTCCAGGATCGTCAGGGTGCGTCCCACCGGGGCGAGTTCGCCGTCGGGGAAGACGTACGCGTCGATGAAGGGGTCGATCGCGTAGGCGGCCTCGTCGGGCTCGGGGCGCCGGGAGATCTGGTGGTTGAGGAGCCGCCCGCCGGGCCCGAGGAGCCCGTACAGGATGTCGGCGTACTCCCGGTACTTCACGGCGCCGACGTGCTCGGCCATGCCGATCGAGGAGATCGCGTCGTACGGGCCGTCGGTGACGTCCCGGTAGTCCTGGACGCGGATCTCGATCCGGTCCGCCAGGCCCTCCTCGGCGACCCGCTTGCGGGCGTAGGTCGCCTGTTCGCGGGAGAGGGTGATGCCGACGACCCGGGCGCCGTACTCGCGGGCGGCGTGCAGGGCCATGGAGCCCCAGCCGCAGCCCACGTCGAGGAGCCGGTCGCCCTCCTTCAGGGCCAGCTTGCGGGCGACGAGGTCGAGCTTGGCGCGCTGGGCCTCCTCCAGGGTGGCGGCCGGGCTCCCGGCGGGCCAGTACGCGCACGAGTAGACCATCGAGGGTCCGAGGACCAGTTCGTAGAAGTCGTTGCCGACGTCGTAGTGGTGGCCGATCGCCTGCCGGTCGCGGCGTCTGGTGTGCCGGCTGCCGCTGCGGCCCCGGATCTCCTCGGCCGGCGGCGCGGGCGGCGGCAGGGGTCCGGCGAGCCGGAGCAGGGCGCGGGCGGCGGCGCGCAGCCGGGGGTCGCGGGCGGCGGCGAGCAGGCCCGGGGAGTCGCCGTCGCGCTCCCAGAGGAGTCCGGAGACCCGGTCCAGGACCTCGTACAGGTCCCCCTCGACGTCGAGCTCCCCGGCCACCCACGCGCGGACCACGCCCAGTTCGCCGGGCTTCCAGATCATCCGGCGCAGGGCGCGGCGGTCGCGGAGGACCAGCACGGGGGCGCCGGCGGGACCGGCCTCACTGCCGTCCCAGGCCCGCAGCCGGACCGGGAGCGGTCCTCCGAGGAGTTCTTCCGCGAGAGTCGTCAGCCGCGACGCGGCGTCGGCCATGGTGCCCACCTCCGTGATCAGTGCCCCAGAAATGTCCGTCACCAAGGGAACACCGTCGGTGGGCGCCGCACTCCCCCCGCGGCGCAACGAGTCGGCAAAACACGCGAAGGGCCGTCCGCACCACGGATGGCGGACGGCCCTTTCGGGTCTGCTGCGGTACTGCTCTCCTGCCGGAGGGTCAGGAGGCCTTGGCCTTCTCCTGCACCGGGGCGGCCGGGGCGGGGGCGGGCTTGGCGGCCTCGTAGAACTCCTCGCGCGGCGACTCGATGGCGCCGAGGGAGACGACCTCGCGCTTGAGGAACATCGCCAGGGTCCAGTCGGCGAAGACGCGGATCTTGCGGTTCCAGGTCGGCATCGCCATGCCGTGGTAGCCGCGGTGCATGTACCAGGCGAGACGGCCCTTGAGCTTGATCTTCACCTTGCCCATGACGATCATGGCGACGCCCTTGTGCAGACCGAGTCCGGCCACCGCGCCCTTGTTGGCGTGGCTGTACTCCTTCTGCGGGAAGCCGCGCATGCCGGCCACCACGTTGTCGCCGAGGACCTTGGCCTGGCGCAGGGCGTGCTGGGCGTTCGGCGGGCACCAGGCGTTCGGGTTGCCCGCGCGACGGCCGACCATGTCCGGGACCTGGGCGTTGTCGCCCGCGGCCCACGCGTAGTCGAGACCGTTGATCTGGAGCTTCTCGTTGCAGTCCACGTGGCCGCGGGGGCCGAGCGGCAGACCGAAGCGGGAGAGCGCCGGGTTCGGCTTGACGCCGGCGGTCCACACGATCGTGTTGGAGTCGACCTCCAGGCCGTTCTTCAGCACGACGTGGCCGTCGACGCAGGAGTCCATGGAGGTTTCGAGGTAGATCTCGATCCCGCGGCTCTCCAGGTGCTCCTTGCCGTACTGGCCGAGCTTGGGGCCGACCTCGGGAAGGATCTTGTCGGCCGCGTCGACCAGGACGAAGCGCATGTCCTCGCGCGACACGTTCTGGTAGTACTTCGCGGCGTCGCGGGCCAGGTCCTCGACCTCGCCGATGGTCTCCGCGCCGGCGAAGCCGCCGCCCACGAAGACGAAGGTCAGCGCCTTGCGGCGGACCTCCTCGTCGGTGGTCGAGTCGGCCTTGTCGAGCTGCTCGAGGACGTGGTTGCGCAGGCCGATGGCCTCCTCGATGCCCTTCATGCCGATGCCCTGCTCGGCGAGGCCGGGGATCGGGAAGGTGCGGGAGACGGCGCCCATCGCGATGACCAGGTAGTCGAAGGGCAGCTCGTACGCCTCGCCGACGAGCGGGGCGATCGTGGCGACCTTGCGGTCCTGGTCGATGGTGGTGACCCGGCCGGTGAGCACCTCGGCTCCGCGGACGACGCGTCGCAGCGGGACGACGACGTGGCGCGGGGAGATGCTGCCGGCGGCGGCTTCGGGGAGGAAGGGCTGGTAGGTCATGTACGACCGCGGGTCGACGACCGTGA
This sequence comes from Streptomyces sp. NPDC092045, assembly GCF_044756005.1. Classification (NCBI taxonomy): domain Bacteria; kingdom Bacillati; phylum Actinomycetota; class Actinomycetes; order Kitasatosporales; family Streptomycetaceae; genus Streptomyces; species Streptomyces sp. NPDC092045. The sequence continues at coordinate 39,372 of NZ_JBIVSC010000029.1, forward strand.
CGGTCGCCTCCGCGTAGCGCATCTTCTTGAGGATGCGCCGAGCTGCGTACAGGCCTACGTACCCGCCGCCTACTACGAGGATCCTGGGACGCTCCGTGGTGCTCATGCCATCGAGTATCCACCCCGTCCGGGGGGTGTGTTCGTGCGCCCCTTCACAAGGTTGGCGGACACCTCTGCTACACTCCGCCGCCCACGTGATCCACGTCATGTTCCTGCAAAGGAACCGGGGTGCAGTGGCGAACGTTGTTCACCCCTCGTGAACTGGTCCGGAGAGCCTCCGTTAACCCTGAACCGGAGGCCCCGTTCACGCGATGGAAACACCGGGCGGATCGGCCTCCGCACCTGCGAAAGGGCCCCGAGGCACCCCTCGGAGGGCCCAACGACCCCCTTCGGACTCCCTCAGGGCCCTTTTCCTTGTGAAGAACTTCACGAACTTTCCCGGCGGAACCCCGTGGGAAGGCTCGATAGCACCCCTCTATGCGACGGATAGAGCCTTCCCATCGAGGTCTACGCGACGGACAGGGCGATCCCGTCGAGGATGTCGTGCTCGCTGACGACCACCTCGCGGGCGCCGACGCGCTCGACGATCTCGCGCAGGACGAGCGCCCCGGCGACGATCACGTCGACCCGCCCGGGGTGGATCACGGGGATCGCGGCCCGCTCGTCGTGGGTGGAGGCGAGGAGCCGGTCGGTGACCTCGGCGACCTGCTCGGCGGAGATCCGGGAGTGGTGGACCTTCTCGGAGTCGTACTCCGGCAGGCCGAGGGCGATGGCGGCGACGGTGGTCACCGAGCCGGCGAGTCCGACGAGGACGTCGGCCGTGTCGATCGGCACGGCCTCGGCGGCCAGGTCGAGCGCGGCGCGGACGTCGGCGCGGATCGCCTCGGCCTCCTCGGCGGTCGGCGGGTCGTGGCGGACGTGCCGCTCGGTGAGCCGGACGCAGCCGATGTCGACCGAGCGGGCGGCCCGGACGTGGTCGCTGCCGGTGACGAACTCGGTGGAGCCGCCGCCGATGTCCACGACGAGGTACGTCTCGGTGCCGGGCAGCTCGCCGGTGGCGCCGGCGAAGGAGAACGCGGCCTCCTGGTCGCCGGTGATGACCTCGGGCTCGACGCCGAGGATCTCCACGACCCCGTTCACGAAGTCGTCGCGGTTCTCGGCGTCGCGGGAGGCGGAGGTGGCGACGAAGCGGATCCGCTCGGCGCCCAGTTCCTCGATCACTGCGGCGTACGCGCGGCAGGCGGCGAAGGTGCGCTCCAGGGCCTCCGGGGCGAGCCGGCCGGTCCGGTCGACGCCCTGGCCGAGCCGGACGATCGTCATCCGCCGGTCCAGCTCGACCAGCTCGCCCGTCTCCGGGTGCACGTCGGCGACGAGCAGGCGGATGGAGTTCGTGCCGCAGTCGATTCCGGCGACCCTGGTCATTCGGCGGTCTCCTTCTCCTCGTCGCCGCACGGCGTGACGCACGGGCCCTTGGCCCACCACTCCGGCAGCATCGCGAGCGCCTCGTCGCCGAACGGGTTCACGCCCGGGCCCGCGACCAGCGAGTGGCCGACGAGGACGTGCAGGCACTTGACCCGGTCCGGCATGCCGCCGGCGCTCGGGAAGCCCTCCAGGACCTCGATGGCGTCGCGGCGGGCGAGGTAGTCCTCGTGCGCGGCCCGGTAGGCGTCGGCGAGCTCCGGGTCGGTGGCGAGCCGGGCCTGCATCTCCTTCATGACCCCGTTGGCCTCCAGGGTGCCGATGGCCGAGGCCGCCCGGGGGCAGGTCAGGTAGTACGTGGTGGGGAAGGGGGTGCCGTCGGGGAGCCGGGGCGCGGTCTCGACGACGTCCGGCTGCCCGCAGGGGCAGCGGTGCGCGATGGCGCGCAGGCCGCGGGGCGGCCGGCCGAGCTGGAGCTCGAAGGCGGCGACGTCCGCCTCGGTGGGCTCGGTGCGTTCGGTCTGCGGAGGGGGCGTTTGCATGTCTGCCTTGGTTGCCTAGGTCGTCGGTCGTACGGGGGTCAGCGGCGGTCGGCGTTGTCCACGCCGTCCCAGAGGTTGTCGTACCAGGGGCGGTCCGCCGCTCCCTGGTCGGCGCGGGGCCGCTGCTCCGCGCCGGGGTCGTTCACGGTGAAGCCGGTCTCGCCGGGAAGCACGTAGTGCAGGTGCTCGCGGGCGAGGCGGCGGACGTAGGCCGGGTCCTGGAGGCGGGCCTTCTCGTCCCTCAGCTCCTGCACCCGCCGGGCGGCCTCGGCGGCCCGGCGCTCCTGCTCGGCGATCTCGCCCTGCTGGGAGACGTAGCTCCGCATGGGATAGGCGAGGGCCACCACCAGGGAGCAGACGACGAGCGCCAGGAAGGCCGCGCGGCCGGTGAGCCGGGAGCGGCGGGCCTGGCGGCGGGTCTGGGAGCGGTAGACACGGGCGGCGGTCTGCTCGCCGAGCAGCCTGAGCCGGGTCGCGGTCGAGAACCGGTCCCGGTCCTTCACGGCCATGTCGTGTCGCCTCCCCTGTTCACGCGGACGTCCCCGCACACGGTACGGGACCGGGTACGGGGACGTACGGAAGCCGCCCTGTGGAAGGGCGCAGCGGGTGTCAGCCCTTGAAGCGCGGGAAGGCGCTGCGGCCGGCGTACACCGCGGCGTCGTCGAGGATCTCCTCGATGCGCAGCAGCTGGTTGTACTTGGCGACGCGCTCGGAGCGGGCCGGGGCGCCGGTCTTGATCTGGCCGCAGTTGGTGGCGACGGCCAGGTCGGCGATGGTGACGTCCTCGGTCTCGCCGGAGCGGTGGGACATCATGCACTTGAAGCCGCTGCGCTGGGCGAGCTCGACGGCGTCGAGGGCCTCGGTCAGCGAGCCGATCTGGTTGACCTTGACCAGCAGGGCGTTCGCGGACTTCTCCTCGATGCCGCGGACCAGGCGCTCCGGGTTGGTGACGAACAGGTCGTCGCCGACGAGCTGGACCTTGTCGCCGAGCTTCTCGGTGATGATGTTCCAGCCGGCCCAGTCGTCCTCGAACAGCGGGTCCTCCAGGGAGACCAGCGGGTACGCGGCGACGAGCTCCTCGTAGTACTCGGTCATCTCGGCGGCCGAGCGGGACTTGCCCTCGAACTCGTACGTGCCGTCCTTGTAGAACTCGGAGGCGGCGGCGTCGAGCGCGAGCGCGATGTCTTTGCCGGGCACGTACCCGGCCTGCTTGATGGCCTCCACGATGAGGTCGAGCGCCTCGCGGTTGGAGCCGAGGTTCGGGGCGAAGCCGCCCTCGTCGCCGAGCCCGGTGGAGAGGCCCTTGGACTTCAGGACGGACTTGAGGGTGTGGTAGACCTCGGTGCCCCAGCGCAGCGCCTCGGAGAAGGACTCCGCGCCGATCGGGGCGATCATGAACTCCTGGATGTCCACGTTGGAGTCGGCGTGCGACCCGCCGTTCACGATGTTCATCATCGGAACGGGCAGCAGGTGCGCGTTCGGGCCGCCCAGGTAGCGGAAGAGCGGGAGGTCGCTGGCCTCGGAGGCGGCGTGCGCGACGGCGAGGGAGACGCCGAGGATGGCGTTGGCGCCGAGCGAGGACTTGTCCGGGGTGGCGTCCAGGTCGAACATGGCCTGGTCGATCAGGCGCTGCTCGGTGGCGTCGTAGCCGACGAGCTCCGGGCCGATCTGCTCGATGACGGCGAGGACCGCCTTCTCGACGCCCTTGCCCTGGTAGCGGTTGGGGTCGCCGTCGCGGAGTTCGAGGGCCTCGAACGCGCCGGTGGAGGCGCCGGACGGAACGGCAGCACGGCCGGTGCTGCCGTCGTCGAGGCCGACCTCGACCTCGACCGTGGGGTTGCCTCGGGAGTCCAGGATTTCCCGGGCTACGACGACGTCGATGGACGGCACGAGCATCTCCTTCTGGGATGTGACGCTGGATGTGACGCAAGGTCGGTGCGGGGTCGCTCGGCCTTGCGACAAGAGCCTAACCGTCCCGGAGGCTCCGACCGGCCGGGCGCCCGCCCCCTGGGACGAAAAAGGACCCAAGGGCACGCACAGCGGGGCGAAAGGCCCCGTATCTACTGGACGGTAACCATCAGGTGGGTCCCGGGAGGCCCCGGTGGAAGACGGAACCCCGGTCCGGCGCGCACGGGGGACGGGCGCGCCGGACCGGGGTGAGTCACCGCGGGAGGGCCGTCGGGGGCGCGTGAGCCGCCGGACTCACGCGACCCGCCGGGCTCACTTCAGGTGGAGCTGCTGGCCCGGGTAGATCAGGTCGGCGTTCTCGACGACGTCCTTGTTGAGCTCGAAGAGCTCGGCCCAGCCGCCCTCGACGCCCTGCGCCTCGGCGATCTTGCTGAGGGTGTCGCCGGTCACGACCTTGTACTCGCCGTCGCCCTTCTTGACCGTCTCGCCGGTCGGGGTGGTGACGGTCTTCCCGGACCCGGCCTTCGGAGCGGCCTGGCGCTCCTTCTTCGGGGCCTGGCGCTGCTCGCTGCGGGTGGTCGGCTGCTCGGCCGCGCGCTGCTTCTTCTGCTTCTTCTGCGGCTTCGGCTGCTCCTGCGCGCTCTCGGCGGAGCCGCCGTCGTAGGAGGCGCCGGAGAGGCCCACGCCGCAGCTCGGCCAGGCACCCTTGCCCTGGCCCGCGAGGACCTTCTCGGCGATGGCGATCTGCTGGGACTTCGACGCCCGGTCGGCGGTCGAGGCGTAGGCGGTGCCGCCGTACGCGGCCCAGGTGGAGGCCGAGAACTGGAGGCCGCCGTAGTAGCCGTTGCCGGTGTTGATGGACCAGTTGCCGCCGGACTCGCACTGGGCGACGCGGTCCCACTCGGAGGAGGTGGCGGCCGAGGCGGTGCCCGCGGTCATCAGCGGGGCGGCGACGGCGACGCCGGTGACGCCGACGAGCGCGGCGAGCTGGGTGGCCCTGGAGGGACGGCGGTGTTTGCCCTTGACGGAAAACAGCATGGGAATTCTCCTCACCGACGCCTACGAGGTGAGCTGTCGGGTTCGGGCCGAAGAGTTGCCCGGCCGCGTGTCCTAGCACGCGGCTTCACCCCAAGCCGGTCGTCGGCCGTCTCTCGACGGCCGGGGCCGGCACTTACCTTGGGTCCCCCGCTCCTGCCTACGGCGCTTGCGCGACGACTTTCCCGTCGGCCGACGGCAGGATTCGGCGTTTCGGTCGACGGGGCCCGCGGTGGCGAGCGGTGATGACCGTAGACACAGAACCCTCCGAAGTTCAAAGAGGCTCATATGACGAATTTCGCCTCTTCTTGCCCTTCGGAGGGGACTGTTTGCGCAGGTAGGAGGTGACGGAAGCGGAGTTTGCGGGCGCGGCACGCCAGTTGGGACAAAGAGACCCATGTCTCACTCGTCCAGAACCGGACATAAGCCCGCGAACTACCCCTCCGCCGAGTCCGGACGCGCCGTCAGATCGAGGTTCTGACCAGGGAGGATGAGGTCCGGATCGATGCCCACGGTCCGCTTGTTGGCGTCGTAGAGGGCGGTCCAGCCTCCGGGCAGTTCGTTCGCCTGGGCGATACCCGAAAGGCTGTCACCCGGACGCACGACGTATTCACCCGAAGAGCCCTGACTGTCCGTTGTGTCCGCATTCTTCGCTTCGTCAGCAGCGGGGAGCGATTCGGACTCTTCGAGGGACTTGTCCTTGCCCGAGGCGTGTCTACCGGATTCGGTGGAGCTGTCCGGCTTGCCGGTTTCCTCCGGAGCGGCCTCGCCCCGGTGCTTGCCCGTGCCGGGCGCGGCCGACGTGCCCTCGTCCCCCGGAACGCCGGGCGTCACGGGCGTACCGGGCGTCGCGGACCCGTCGGGGGCGACGGGGGCCGTCGGGTCCACCGGGAGCGTCGGGCCGGCCGGGAGCGTCGGGTCCGCCGGATCCGTCGACCCGGTCGGCGCGGACGGCGTGGCGGGGGCGGACGGCGCGGCCGGGTCCGCCGGGGCGGCGGGAGCCGTCGGCGCGGCCGGCGCCGTGGACGTGGCGGGGGCGGACGGCGCGGCCGGGGGCTTCGGCGTCGCGGTGGACGGCGCGGTCCCGGAGACGTCCGGCGAGCCCGAGTTCCAGTTCGACTCGGGGACGGGAGCCACGGAGGGCGCCGGGGCGGTGGCCGGACCCGGGTCGACCCCGGTGGGCCTCCCGTCGTTGGTGAGGCCGGCGATCGGCGCGCAGGTCCCCCAGGCGTCGCTGCCCTTGGCGAGGGCCTTCTCGGCCACGGCGATCTGCTGGGCGCGGCTGGCCAGGTCGGCACTGGGCGCGTACGCCAGACCGCCGTGGCGCTCCCAGTCCCCCTGGGTGAACTGGAGGCCGCCGTACATCCCGTTCCCGAAGTTGGCGGTCCACTGGCCGCCGGACTCGCACTCGGCGACGCGGTCCCACGTGGCGGCGTCGGCGGCGGACGCGGATCCGGTGGCGAGCAGGGGCAGCGCCATGGCGGATCCGGTCACGCCCGCGGCGACGACGATGGCGGGGGCCTGACGGGGGCGACGGTGTCGTCCGTTCCCGGAACGCATAGGTACGCCTTTCGCGTGACGGCTGAGACTGCGGCGAAACGTAGCGGCATTCGAACGCCCGTCACAAGTCGATGGCCTCCCGATCACATGAAGATCACATTTCTGACGCTCCGTCAGTGTGCGAGAGGGGTACGGACGGGGAGAACTCCACCGGAAGCGTGCGCAAACCGCGCATGATGAGCCCTCCGCGCCACCGCAGTTCGGCCGGATCGGCGGCGAGCCGCAGGTCCGGCAGACGGGTCAGCAGGGTGGCGAGCGCCGCCTGTCCTTCGAGGCGGGCGAGGGGCGCGCCGAGGCAGTAGTGGATGCCGTGGCCGTACCCGAGGTGCTGGTTGTCGCGCCGGGCGAGGTCGAGGGTGTCGGGCCCGTCGAACCGCTCCGGGTCCCGGTCGGCGGCGGCCAGCACCACGAGGACCGGGTCGCCCGCCGGGATCTCCTGTCCGTCGATGGTCAGCGCCCGCGTGGCGTACCGCCAGGTGGCCATCTCCACGGGCCCGTCGTACCGCAGCAGCTCCTCGATCCCGGTCTCCAGGAGGCCGGTCTCGCCGGCGGCGAGGGAGGACTGGAGGAGTCCCCTCTGTCCGGGATCGCGGAGCAGCGCGTACAGGCCGTTCCCGATCAGGTTGACCGTGGTCTCGAAGCCCGCGAACAGGAGGATGAAGGCCATGGCGGCGGCCTCGTTCTCGGTGAGGTGCTCGCCGTGGTCGGAGGCCTTGATGAGCCCCGAGATCAGGTCGTCCCCCGGCTCCTCGCGCTTGCGGCGGATCAGCTCGGCGAGGTAGCCGCGCATCTTCTTCACCGACCGGGCGACGCCGCCGCGCGGGCCTCCGCCGTGCCGGATCATCATCCCGGCCCAGTCGCGGAAGTCGTCCTGGTCCTCCTCGGGCACGCCGAGCAGGTCGCAGATGGCGTAGATGGGGAGCGGGAAGGCGAACTCGTGGATGAGGTCCGCGCTCCCCTCCTCCACGAAGCCGTCGATGAGGCGGTCGGTCAACTCCTGGATGCGCGGGGCGAACTCGGCGACCCGGCGCGGCGTGAAGGCCTTCGACACGAGCCGCCGCAGCCGGGTGTGGTCGGGCGGGTCGATGTTGAGCAGGTGGGTCATCAGCTCGGCCTTGCGCTCGCCCGGAATGCCCGTCTTGCCCTTGGCGTGCGGGGACTCGTCGTGGTGCGCCGGGTTCTTGGACAGCCGCTGGTCCGCGAGGGCCTGCCGGGCGTCCGCGTACCGCGTCACGAGCCAGGCCTCGACCCCGCTGGGCAGCGTCGTCCGGTGCACGGGCGCGTGCTCCCGCAGCCAGGCGTAGGCGGGGTACGGATCGGTGGCGAACTCCCAGGTGAAGAGCTCGGGCGCGGGGGCGGAGCCCTTGCCGGGGGCCGCGTCGAGGTCGGCGGCCGTGTCGGAGACCGGGGCCGTGCCCGGGGCCGGGACCGTGCCTGGAGCGGGGGCCGTGCCGGGATCCGGGACCGTGCCGGGGGCGGAGCCCTTGCCGGGGGCCGCGTCGAGGTCGGCGGCCGTATCGGAGACCGGGGCCGTGCCCGGGGCCGGGACCGTGCCTGGAGCGGGGGCCGTGCCGGGATCCGGGACCGTGCCCGGGGCCAGGCCCGCGTCGAGTTCGGGGGCCGTGTCGGGAGCCGGGGCCGTATCGGGAGCCGGGGCCGCGCCGGGAGTGGGCGCCGCGCCTGGATCCGGGGCCGCGCCTGGATCCGGGGCCGCGTCGGGGCCGGGGGCCGTGTCGGGGGCGGGGGCCGTGCCTGGGGCCGGGGCCGCCCCGGAGGCCGGGCAGGAGGTCGGTGCGGGGTGCGGCTCGGGGTCCGGGGCGGTGCTGTCACTCACCCCCCGACCGTACAGCGCGCCCCCGTGCGCCCCGGCGGCCCGTACGGGACGGCCCGCGCGCCCCGGCCGGGCCGGCCCTCCCCTCGTACGGCGCTACGGCCTCACAGCCCCTCCGCCGCCCGGATCGCGTCCCGGTACGTCCGGGCCGCGGCCCGCAGCGCCGTCTCCGGGTCGACGCCCTCCGCCTCCGCGCGGGCCGCGAGGGCGAGCAGCTCGTGGCCGACGCCCCCGTCCGCCGGGACGGGCACGTCGAGGCCGGCCGAGCGCGCCCGGCCCGCCAGCTTCGCGGCGAGCGCGAGGCCGGGCTGTCCGAGCGGCACGCCGTCGGTGACGGACTCCCGCCGCTTCTCGACCGCCTTGGTCCGCTGCCAGTGCGCGTGGACGTCCTCGGGCGTCTCGGCGGTCGCGTCCCCGAAGACGTGCGGGTGACGGTGGATCAGCTTCTCGACCAGGGTCCCGGCCACGTCGTCCACGGAGAACGGCTCCTCCGGGTCCTCCTCGGCGATCCGGGCGTGGAAGACGACCTGGAGCAGGACGTCGCCCAGCTCCTCCCGGAGCGCGGTCCGGTCCTCGTCCTCGATCGCCTCCACCAGCTCGTACGCCTCCTCGATGGCGTACTTCACGAGCCCCTCGTGGGTCTGCGCCGAGGTCCAGGGGCACTCGCGCCGGACCCGGTCCATGACCTGGACGAGGTCGAGGAGGCGGGCGCCGGGCAGGTCGTACGAGCCCGGCAGCAGTTCGAGCTCCGGCATGGCGACGCGGCCGGAGCCGGCGAGCCGGGCGAGGCCGTCGGTGAGGCGCCGGTCGCCCTCGCCGGAGGCGAGGAGCAGGACCGTGCGGCCCCCGGCGCAGGCCCCGACCAGCTCCTCGGCGCTGGGCAGGGCGTGCTCGACGGCGACGCCCGCCTCCCGCAGGTAGGGCAGCTGGGGGTGGTGCTCGTCGGGGCAGAGCACCCGGTCCGCGGAGCGCAGCGCCTGCCACGCGGGCCAGGACAGGAGTCCGGGGGCCACGCGGTGGCTGGCGGTGAGCAGGACGACGCGGCCGGGGCTTTCGGAAGTCACCCCCCGAACCTACCCGGCCTCAGGCACCGGCCGGAGCGGCGTTCGGATCCTGGCTGATCCGCCGCAGCCAGGCCGGGGTGGTGGAGGCCAGCCGGATCTGGGCGTCGTCCCAGGCGCCGAAGCGCGGGTTCACGTCGATGTCCATGCCCTTGGAGGCCGCGGTGAAGACGTCCGTCAGCTTCTTCTGGCCCTCGGGGCCGTCGTCGGCGCCCACCTTCGCGGCGATCTTGTTGAGGAGGACGTTGCGGCGGACGACCCCGTCGATCTGGCCGGGGGCGACGCCCTGCTCCTGGAGGAGGGCGGCGGCGAGCCGGTCCTCGCCGCCGCTCTGGCGGACGAAGGCGGTGCGGGTCTGCTGGAGCTCGGCGCGGCTGGCGGTGACGCCGTTGTCGCGGGCGACCTTCTCGACGACCCGGTCGAAGATCATGCTGTTGAGCTTGCGGCGGCTCAGGTCGCCGGTGGCCGCGACGAGCTGCGCGGACTCCGGGGAGGCCGCCTGCGCGGTCCGGACGTCCTTCACCTGTGCCTGGAGGCTGGCGACGTCGATGCGTTCGCCGCCGACGACGGCAGCGGCTCCCGGGTGGGCGTCGCCGCCGCAGGCGGTGAGCAGCGGGGCCGCGACGAGGAGCGCGGCGGAGACGGCGAGCGCGGTGCGGCGGGGCGTGCGGGGGGTGCGGGGCGTGCGGGGCTGCGTGCGGCGGTGCAAAGGAGCCTCCCGGGCTGGTCGTGCGTCAGGTGAACGACCTTGCGGTGATCGATGGTAGGGAGTCGCCGGGGCCGGAGCCACCACTTCGGAGCGACTGTTTCCCCCAACGACTCACCCGTCACCCGGGTGTCGGCCCGTTCCACCCGTCGCTCCCGCCGCCCGGGCCCCCGCGGGGGCGCCGGATGACCTCCGGGCGACCATCGCGTGAACGGCCCCTCCGTCCCGCGGTTCCGCCCGGTTTCGCTGGCATATTCGACCCGTCATGCCGAAGACCACACGTGCCTGCCTGCTGGCCGCCCTCCTCTCCGCCGTCGCCGTCTGCGGCGGGGACGCCGTCGCCCGGGTCTTCCCCTTCGGGCCGCGCCACCGGGCCGTCAACGACCTCGCCAACCAGTTCGTGCCGTTCCACGCGCACCTGTGGGACCTGCTGCGGGGCCGGGCGGACGGCGGGCTCCTGCTCGACTGGCGGGCGGGCTGGGGGACGTCCTTCCTGCCCGACTACGGCACGTACCTGTCGAGCCCGTTCGCCCCGCTGGTGGCGCTCTTCCCGCGCGCGGACGTCGAGTACGCGGTGTACGCGATCACGGTCCTGAAGACGGCGGTCGCGGCGGCGGCGATGGTGTTCCTGCTGCGACGGCTGGGCCCGGGGGCGTGGTGGTGGGCGGCGGTGCTCGGCGCCTCGTACGCGCTGTGCGGCTGGTCGCTCGCGGAGGCCACGTACAACCCGATGTGGCTGGACGGCCTGGTCGCCTTCCCGCTGCTCTGCCTGGTGGGCGAGTGGGTGCGGGAGGGGCGCCGGCCGCTCCTGGGCCCGCTGGTGGTGGCGGTCTGCTGGGTCGCGAACTTCTACACGGCGTACATGGCGACGCTCGGCGCCGCCCTGGTCCTGCTGGTCCGGCTCGCGGCGACGGACTCCTCCCGGGGGCGGACGCCGGAGTCGACGGCGGTGCGGACGCCGGTGCGGGTCCTGGCGCGGGCGGCGGTGACGACCGGGACCGGGGTGGGTCTCGCGGCCCCCGTCCTCCTGCCCGTGCTCCTCGGCTCCCGGCAGGCCCACCCGGGCCTGGTGCGGGAGTTCGCCCCGGTGGCCGGGACGGACTTCCTCGCCCGGCTGCTCCCGGTGACGTACGGCTTCGCGACCCCGGCGGCCTTCGTCTGCACGGCGGTCCTGCTGCTCGCGGGGGCGCTGCCGTTCCTGCGGGGCGCGCCGGGGCGGGAGCGGTGGCTGTGGCCGGGCCTGTGCGCGGTGGTGGTGGTGTCGATGCAGTGGGGCCCGACGCACCTGCTCTGGCACGCCTTCGCGACGCCGAACGGCAGCCCGTACCGGCAGACGTTCGTCCTCTCCGGGGTCCTGGTCCTGACCGCCTGGACGACCCTGGCGCACGGGCGGCCGGACCGCCGGGCGGTGGCCGGCGGCTCGGCGGTCGTCCTGACCCTGGCCCTCGCGGCGCTGCCGAGCCCGGTCCTCACCTCCTGGGCGCTCGTCCTCGCGGGCGCGGGCCTCGCGGCCGTGGCGGGCGCCCTGCTCCTCCCCCGCCGGGGCCGGTGCGGCGTGCTGGCCGCGCTCCTCGTGACGGGCACCCTGCTCGGCCAGTCGGCGGCGACGACGGCGTACGCGGACCGGGAGCGGCTCGTGCGGCTCGACGACTACCCGCCGCTGGGCCCGGAGCAGGAGCGGCGGGCGGCGGCCCTGGCGGCGGCGGACGGCTGGCCCGCCCACCGCACGGACCCGGGCCTGCCCCGGATCGCGGGCAACGACCCGCTGCTCCTGGGCGGCCAGGGCGCCGCGTACTACAGCAGCCACACCCCGGCGGTCCTCACCTCCACCCTCGGCGCGCTCGGCGGCGGCTGGACCTCGCGGGGCCGGAACCTGCTCGGCCCGGACAACCCGGTGACGGACGCGCTGTTCGCGGTGGGCGCGCGCTGGCGGGACGGCGCGGTGGTCCGCACGGACACGCGCCTGCCCCTGGTGACGGTCCGGCCGCCGGGCCCGCCCCCGGTCTACGGCCGCTCGCCCTTCCGGAACCAGGAACTCCTGCTCGGCTCCCGGGTGTACGAGGCTCCGCACGCGGGCGCGTGCCGGGTCGGCACGGAGGTCTTCCTCTGGGCCCCGGACGCCACGGGCCCGGCCCGCCTGGGCGACCGCGAGGTCCGGCTGCTGGGCGGACGCCCGAAGCGGCAGGCGGCGATGGTGTCCCTCGGCCTCCAGCGGACCCCCGGCCTGCGGCCGTCCCTGCCGGGCCCCGGCAAGCTCGGCTGCCTGGACCACGACCGCCTCCGCGCGGCGGTCACGGCCCTGCGCGCCCGCGCGGCGACCTCGGTGGAGGTCACCCCGTCCGGCATACGGGCCGTCCTCCCGCCGGGCGGCGGCACGGCGGTCGTGGCGGCCCCCCGCATCGCGGGCTGGCACTGCGAGGGCGCGGCGCCGACCGCGTACGGCGGTCTCCTGGCGGTCCCCCTCGGGGACGGCCGCACCGAACTGGCCTGCTCCTTCCGGCCGCCGGGCCTGCGGGCGGGGCTCGCGGCGGCGGCGATGGCGGCGGTCGCGCTGCTGGTGCGGGCCGGGTTCAGGCTCCGGAACGCCTCCCGGCGCCGATCCGTTCCTCCCGCTCCGTCCCCTTCCCCCGCCCGGCCCTTCCGCCGGCCCCGGACGCGGAGGGCGCCGGCGGGGTGAGCCGCCGCGTCCGCCGCGTCCGGGTCCAGCGCCGGACCAGGAAGGCGCCCAGGGCGGCGCCGGCGGTGTTGAGGAGGACGTCGTCGACGGAGGTGACCCGGCCCAGGGAGAGGGCGTACTGCGCCACCTCGACGGTGAGGGAGAGCGCCGCCGCGGTCAGGGCGGTCTTGAGCACGCGCCGGCGGTCCGGCCAGACGAACGCGGCGGCCGCGCCGAACGGGACGAGCAGGAGGACGTTGCCGATCAGGTTGACGGCCGCGACGTCCGAGAGGTCCACGTCGGCGTGGGCCGAGGCGTCGAGGATCTCCCGGAACGGGACCGCCGAGATCCGGTTCTCCGTCCCGTATCCGTGCGAGAGCGTGACGAGCAGGAACGGCACGAGGGCGAGGAGGGCCACGAGACCGAAGACCGCCCGCCCGCCTCCCGGACCGGCGGACGGAGGGCCCTTCGCCTCCCTGCGCGCCTGCCGGGCGCCGATCGCGACGGCGAGCACCGTCAGACAGCCGGAGAAAAGGACGTCGTCTCCGTGCGTTCCCAACACAGCCTCCCGGAAGATCTCCCCCGGCGGCTACCCGGCGGCCCGGCGCCCAAGCCCGCGAGGGGGCGGGGCGGGAGGGGGCGGGAGGGGACGGGGACGGGGGCGGAGCGGGGCGGGAGGGGGCGGGGCGGGGCGGGGCGTCCGTTCCGCCCGCGGACCGTTGATCTCCCTCCCTCCACCGAGTATCTTGCATTACATGGTTCCTGGCGAAGCAAGATCGGATGCGGCCGGCAAGGTGGCCGTGCAGCTGCGCAAGGGCGTCCTGGAGTACTGCGTCCTGGCGCTCCTCCGGGGCGGCCCCCGCTACGGCGTCGAGATCCTCGACGAGCTCGCCGCCGTCAGCGTCATGACCACCAGCCAGGGCACGATCTACCCCCTGCTGTCCCGGCTCCGCCGCGACGGTCTCGTCGACACCGAACTGCGCGAGTCGGCCACCGGGCCCGCCCGCCGCTACTACACGCTCACCGCGTCCGGCCGGGCCGCGCTCGCCGAGTTCACCGAGGACTGGCCGCGCTTCCGCGACGGCGTCGACCACTTCCTGACCGCACCTCCCGGAGGTTCCGCATGACCCGCACCGCGCACCCCCTCGTGACCGACTACCTGGACACGGTCGCGCGGGAGGCCTCCTTCCTGCCGGCCGGGCGCCGCGAGGAGCTCCTCGCGGACCTGCGCGAACACCTGGACGTCGCCGTCGGCGACGAGCCGGACCCGGAGACCGTCCGCTCCGCCCTCGACCGCCTCGGCAGCCCCGCCGCGATCGTCGCCGCCGCCCGCGCGGAGGAGCCCGAGGCTCCCGCCGCGCCCCGGTCCGGGGACGCGCCCAAGAGCCGTACGACCCACACGGCCGTCGTGCTCGGCGCCACCGGCGTCGCCGGGTACGCCCACCCCCTCCTCGGCCTGGCCGTCCTGATCGCGGGCCTCGTCATGCTGTGGACGTCGGACGTGTGGGAGCGGGGCACCAAGGTCCTCGCGACCGCCCTCGTCTCCCTCACCCCCCTCGCGCTCCTCCTCACCTTCGTGCTCGGCGGGGCGGGACGCATCGGCGTGTTCGAGCTGCTCGCCCTCCTCGTGGCCGGGGTCGCCCTCCCCGTCACGGCGGCGGTCCGCCTGATCCGCACGGCCCGCCGGGCCGCCCGCGCCTGAGGCCCCACGGGGGGACGCACCAAGATCAACGCGGGTGCGGAACGCCCCGCACGCCCCCGGCGAACGCGCCGAAGACGGCCGTGACCGACGACGCGCCGGTTCTTCCCCGGCCCCGCCGCCCGGGGGCGGAGCCGGGGCCCCGCCCCCGGGCCGGTTCCGCACTCCGGCACGAAGGCGGCCCCCGCCTCCGGGAAGGCGCCTGGAAGAGCTGGTTGGAGGTGTTCCATCCTCCGCCGATGCGGACGCGGCCGGCGAAGGGGGCGGTGGCGTTGCCGTGCCGCCCGTCGGCCGGGCCGGAGCCCGCGCTGCGGGCCGCCTTCACCGCCGCGGCGAGGTCGACGCCGGCCGGTACGTAGGCGAAGCCCCCGTACAGGGTGGCGTCCGCGGCGGCGGTGGGGACGAGGACGCTGGGCTGCTGGTACGGACCCCTCTCGCAGAGGAAGACCCCTGTGTACCCGGCGGGTTGGGCGCGCTGGCCGACGCCCGGGCGGTGTCCCGCCGGGAAGCCCGCGCCCGCGCCCTCCGGGTCGGTCATCGGCTGCGTGCCGACGGCGTCGAGGTGGTCGACGTCGCGGGCAAGGCGTCCAGCCGCGGCACCCGCCTGGCCCGTTTCCCCTTCGTCAACGGCCAGGTGCTCGACACCACCTCGCCCACGCTCGCCGAGTACACGCCGGTCCCCGGCTCCACGATCAACACCGCCGGCGTCGACCCGGTCCACGGGCGGCTCGCCGTCCGCTACCGCGACACGGACGGCGTGATGAAATTCCAGGTGCACGACCTCGACCTGGCACGCCTCGGCATCTGGACCCAGCCGCTCGCGAGCATCGGCGAGCCGAAGATCACCTCGGTCCCCGGACGGCCCCTCACCACGCACGGCCACCCCTCCCTCCAGGGCTACGCCGTCGTCGGCCGCGCACGGAGGTCCCGGTACGGAAGTGAACGGGTCCGGCACCGGGGCCGTCGCCTCCGCCCCCGCGCGGGTCCCGGGGCTCAGGCCGCCGTTCTCCCGGCCGCCGCGCGGCAGTGCGGGCACGGGCCCGGTTCCGGGGCCCGGAAGGCGACCTCCTCGCACGTGTCGCAGAGCTGGATCGGGTCCGCCCTCCGGACGGCCGGCCCCGTGGGCAGCGACGGCGGGAGCAGGCGGGCCAACCGGTAGGACAGCAGGCCCGCCGGATGGGCGAGGTCGTCCGGCAGCGTGGCCAGCAGGGTCCGGCGGACGGCGTCCGGGGCGGCGCCCCGCGCGAACCACGCCTCGACGCCCGGCACCAGGTGCCGTACGTCCCGTACCGACAGCAGCATGCGCGGGTCGTGGCGCCGCAGGTCGAGGAGCAGTTCGGCGGCGGGGCCCTCGGGGAGGTCCGGGGCCTCCCGGCGCACCGGCCCGGGCTCCGGTGCGGGCACCGGCTCCTTCTCGGGGCCGGGGCCGGGGTCCGGGTCGGGGTCGGGGTCGGGGTCCCGGGGCGTCTCCCCCGGCGGCTGGTTGTACGAGACCGTACGGGTCGTGATCCGGCCGTCGGACCGACGGACGCGCGTACGGGCGAGGTAGCCGTGGGCCTCCAGCTCGCGGAGGGCCGCCGCGATGCGGATCTCGCCCTCCGGGAAGCAGGCGGCGAGTTCCTTGATGCCGACCGGGGAACCGGCGGGCAGCGACTGGATGTGGACGGCGAGTCCGATCGCGGTCAGCGAGAGGTGTTCGTGCTGCGCGAGGTGGTTGCCGACGACGGTGTAGTGCCTCGTCTGGGGGGTGTTGGCGTGGATCACGCCCGCGCGGGGGCAGCCCGCGTTAAGGTGCTGGGTATCCATCGGGGAAGGTCCTCTAGTCTTCCTCGTGGCCAGGCCCCTGCCGGGAGGGTGAGAGTTCCTGGCAGGGGCCGACCTTTTTCAGTTCGGTAGCCGCGAGCATATGCCAGACAACCTCCCCGATATCCAACGAAGTTGGGCAAGTTAGCTCGTACGGGTGACGCGCCGATCGGCGCCCCCCCAGGTGTGATCCCCGAGAGCAGGTGGGGTGGGGTTGGTACTTTCCCCCAGTACTTACTGATCGTTTCAGAATGAGGTTCGAAGGCGTCGCAAGCAGATGATGCTGCAGGCGAGTTGGAGCAGGCCGAGGTGGAGGTCGGCGCATATCT
>NZ_JBIVSC010000030.1:0-54812 GCF_044756005.1 Streptomyces sp. NPDC092045
CCGACGACGCGGCCGGGGGTGCCCCCGTGCCCGCAGGGCTACGGGGGAGTGCGTGCCGGGCGCCGCCGGGCAGGCGGGACTTTCGACACACGCCCCAGGGGGCGTCCTGCCGATCGGGCCGGATCGGGGAGCGGTGCCGGACGCCGCGAGCCCGGCGTGATCGGCGAGACACCCCCTGGGGCACCGGGCTAGTATCCCGGCGGTTCCTGCTGGGGGCCGCGGTCGACCGGACCGCGGCCCGACAGCACCTCGCCGTACGCCTGCATCAGGTCCGCCAGCCGGAGGGTGGCGAGGTCCTCCCGGGTCGGGCTGCCCGGACAGCCGGAGAGCCGCAGGTCCCGGTAGGCGCAGGACTTCTCGTACAGGGTGCGCAGGAAGCGCCCGTTGCCCAGCTCGTCGATCCAGCCCTGCTCGACGACGTGCCCGCCGATCGAGCGCAGCTCGTCGCGGGCCTCGTCGTCCCAGCCGTCCCCGTTGGCCGCCGCGAGGACCTCGCCGATGGCGGTGAGTTCGAGCGGCCGGTACGAGGGGAAGTCGACCCGGGTGGTGAACCGGGAGGACAGGCCGGGGTTGGTCGACAGCAGCCGGTCCATGCCCTCGGGGTAGCCGGCCAGGATGACCACCAGGTGGTCGCGGTTGTCCTCGGCCCGCTTCAGGAGCACCTGGAGCGCCTCGTCGCCGTACGCGTCGCCCTTGCTGTACCCGGTGTTGGAGAGCGCGTAGGCCTCGTCCACGAAGAGCACCCCGCCGACCGCCGAGTCGATCAGCTCGTTGGCCTTGACCGCCGTCTGCCCCAGGAACTCGCCGACCAGATCGGCCCGCTGGGCCTCCACGAGGTGGTCCCCGCCGAGCAGCCCGAGGGCGTAGAAGACCCGTCCCAGGATCCGGGCGACCGTGGTCTTGCCGGTGCCGGAGGGGCCGGAGAAGACGAAGTGCCGCTTCGGCGGCTGGACCGGCAGCCCCTGGTCGGCCCGGAACCGCGCCATCTCCAGCTGCGCCGAGAGCGCCTTGACCTGGCGCTTCACCGGTTCGAGGCCGACCATGCCCTCCAGCTCGGCCAGCGCCTGCGCGAGCAGGGCCGGATCGGTGGGACCGGCCGGGAAGCGCGGCGGCTCGGGCTGCCGGGGGACCCGGGCTTTGTGCCGTACGACCTCCGGGGGCGCGGCCGGTGCGACCGGCGGCGCCGGATCGGGCGCGAGCCGCAGCCCGTCGCCGAGTCCGCCGGTGTCGGGCTCGGCGCCCGGCACGGTGTCCACCGCGTCCTGGCCGAGTCCGCCGCCGACCGTGCCCAGGGCGACCGTCGCGAGCCCGGCCGGATCCTCCAGGCCGTCGTACCCCTCGAAACCGTCGTACTCGGTGATCGCCGCGAGCCGCGCCGCCGTGTCCATGAAGGAGGGGTCGATCCGGTGCACGGCCCGGTAGAGCGGAAGGGCGGCGGCACTGCGCCCGGTGCCCTCGTGGGCGCGGGCGAGCCAGTACCGCAGCTCCTTGCGCTGCGGCTGCTCGCTGCGGCACCGCATCAGGGAGGCCGAGAGCAGCGGCTCGGCCTGGCCGTACATCTCCAGGCGCACCCGGGCCATGCCGCCGAAGAGCCCGGCCTCGATGCCGAGCAGCGGGTCGTCGACGAGGGGCTCGGTGTGCCGGACGAGCTGGTCCCAGTCCTTGACGAGATAGGCCCGGCAGGCGTGCAGGAAGCGCACCTGGGGGTCGGTGTCGACCGGGGGGAGCCCCGCGAGGGCGCGGTCCAGCTCGGGCACGTGGCGCCCGTCGAGCCAGTGGGAGGCGTGCGCGAGCAGCAGGTCGCGCGGGCTCTCCAGGACCGGCTGCACCCACCAGCCGAGCCAGTACCAGGAGTTCAGGGTGCGCCGGTAGCGGGTCCGCTGCTCGCCGAAGCGCTCGCGGTGGCGGTACATCCGCAGCAGCGCGGTCGTGGTGTCGACCCGGAGCGCGTGCAGCCCGAGCCAGGCGTCCGCCATGCCGGGGTCGATCCGTACCGCCGCCCGGAACTCGTCCTCCGCCTGCGGGTAGGCGCCCATCGTGTAGGCGTCGACTCCGCGCAGCCAGGCGAGCTCGGCCGGGGGCTGCGAGCCCTGTGTGCCGATGTCCATCGGGTCCCCCACAACCGTCTTCGCATGGACGGGATTTGACCGCACCTGCGGGCATCGTACCTGCGCAGGGGGTGGGCGCTTAAGGAGAAGCGCATGATCCGGAAGCGGTGACCCTGGGTGAGCGCCGGGGGACGCGAAGGGCCCCGGCGAAGGCTCCGGAAGGGGGTCCGGGGGCAGAACGAAGCCCCCGGTCACGGGGGAACAACCGGGGGCTTCGCGTCCGCGGCGGCTCCTGAAAGCCGCACATTCAGAACGTAAGACCTGTACGGCCCTTGGGTCAAGCGGAGTTGGAGCACTTGCGCAAGCGGACTCCGGGCCCCTCAGTTCACGGACGGGAAGCCGTCACGGTGGGTGATGATCTGGTCCGTGCCCGCTGTCACACGAGGTCCGGGAAGCCACTCGTACCCCTTCCGGCACTCCTGTACCAGGGCGTCGGCGAAGGGCCGGGAGGGGTCCCCGGAGAAATGGCGAGTCTCCGCCACGGTCCAGCCGTCCCAGAACGCGGCCTGCTCCGGGCCGTCCCGGCGCCGGCCCCGCTCCCAGGACTCCTCCGCGCCGCGCTCCATCCAGAGCAGGCGCGCCAGGTGGGGGCGCACGGCCCGCCGGCCCGCGCCGACGCCCTCGACGAGGACCACCGGCGCCGGGGGCAGCGCGCGCGGCCCGCCGAAGCGCCGCAGCCGCCAGTCGTACGGACGGTAGGCCGCGACCGCGCCCCGCGCGAGGGGCTCCAGGACCTCTCCCCGCAGCCGGCCGGTCCACCCGAAGAGCTCCTCGTGGGTGGCGAGGTCGTCGAGGTGGAGGACGGGGGCGTCGCCGAGGGCGGCGGAGAGGCGGGCCGCGAGGGTGGACTTGCCGGAGCCCGCGTGCCCGTCGACCGCGACCAGCCGGACCGGCCCGCAGGAGGGCGGCAGCCGGAGCAGCGCGCGCGCCGCGCGGTCGAGGTCGTCCATGGCCCCAGGGTAGGGGAGCGGGGCCGTCCCAGGTCAGGGAGGTGCCGCCGTCAGTGGACGAGACCAATATTGGTGCGGCGACGCGGGGCGAAGTGCTGGCGGAGGCCCACCGGGGCCGGGATAGTGGGCCCGCGACCCGTCCGCGCGCCCGTGGTCCGGGGGCGCGGCCGACGGGCGGGACGTCCGCACGCCCGCGTGTCGACACATCGGCACACCGACATGTCCGTACGACAGCCCGCCCGTACCCCGTCCCGGCCGTACAGCACCGCACCCGCACACCGACATCTCCGTACGACAGCCCGTCCGCACCCCGACCCGGCCGTGCGGCACCGCACCCGCACACCGACCCGTCCGTGCGGCACCGCATCCGCGCATCGGCGCCCACACCGCACCCGCCGACCGGCACCTCCGCACGCCGGCACCCACGCACGCCCACCGTTCTCGACTGGGGGTCACCGCCCATGACCAGCTCCACCCCGCGCAGAACCGTCCTCGCCGCGGCGCTCGCGGCCGTCGCGGGAACGGCCGCCTCCGCCGTTCCCGCCGTCGCCTCCGCCGTCCCCGGCGGCGCCCGACGGAGACACGCCCCCGCGCCCGGCACCGTCGACAACCGCTTCTGGTCCTCGTACGCGGACTGGCGGAGCGGCACCGCCGCCGGTACGCGGGCGGTCCCCGGCGCCCGTCCGGGCCTGGTCCTCGCCCGGCCCGCCGGCCGCACCGACCACACCGACCCGCACACCGGGCGGACCTCGGCCTGGGAGTACGCGAGCTGGACCTCGCCCGAGTACACCCCGGCCGTGCCCGCCACCGAGGTCATCGCCTCCTGGAACGCCCGCACGCCCCCGGGCACCTGGATCCAGGCCGAGCTGTCCGGCACGTACTCCGACTCCACGGCCGTCCCCCGGTACGTCCTGGGCCGCTGGGCCTCCGGAGACGGGGAGGGGGACATCCGGCGCACCTCGGTCGACGACCAGACCGACGGGAGGAGCAGCGTCTGGACCGACACCTTCGCGATCGACGACCCGGCGAGCGGGCTGCGGCTGCGCTCGTACCGGCTGCGCCTGACCCTCTACCGGACGCCGGGCAGCGACCTCACCCCGACGGTGTGGCGGATCGGCGCCATGGCCTCGGACGTCCCGGACCGCTTCGCCGTCCCGGCCTCCGTGCCCGGCCCCGCCCGCGAACTGGCCGTGCCGCGCTACTCGCAGAACACCCACGTCGGGCAGTACCCCGAGTACGACAACGGCGGCGAGGCCTGGTGCAGCCCGACCTCCTCGCAGATGGTCGTCGAGTACTGGGGGCGCCGGCCCTCGGCGGAGGACCTGGCCTGGGTGGACCCGGCCTTCGCCGACCCGCAGGTCTGCCACGCGGCCCGCTTCACCTACGACAACCAGTACGAGGGCTGCGGCAACTGGCCCTTCAACGCCGCCTACGCCGCCACGTACCCCGGCATGAACGCCGTGGTCACCCGGCTGCGCTCGCTCGCCGAACTGGAGGGCCTGGTCCGCGTCGGCATCCCGGTCATCACGTCGCAGTCCTTCCTCGAGGAGGAGCTGACCGGCGCCGGTTACGGCACCTCGGGCCACCTGATGACGGTCGTCGGCTTCACCCCGGCCGGCGACGTCGTCGCCAACGACCCCGCCTCGCCCCACAACGAGGCGGTCCGCCGGGTCTACCGGCGGCGCGAGTGGGAGAACATCTGGCTGCGCACGAAGAGGTACGACGCGAACGGCAAGGTCAGGAGCGGGACGGGCGGGGTCTGCTACGTCTACTGGCCGACCGGTCCGACAGCGGGACAGCACCGCGCGCTGAGGGCGCTCGGGCTGGTGTGAGCGCGCGGGGGCCCGCCGTCGTACCGCCTCCGCCGCATCGGTCCGTCGCGCCTCCCGGCGGGACGGACACCGCGTCGACATCGGCTCGCGCGTCCCCGCCGTTCGGGTCGGCGTCGCGTGACACCCGAGGAAGGCAGGGGAGACGACCACGCGGGCCGGTTCCGTCGACCGCGAACCCGTCCGGGCGGCGGCGCACGTCGCCCGGACGCGCCGGCGGGGCGACAACCGCACCACGGCCGGCCGCGGCCCGTCCCCGTCGCGGACCTGCTCCCCGAGAGCTGCGTCCGGGCCGGCCACCGGTTCGACGACGCGGGAGGACGTGCCGCCCCCGTGCGTCGCCCCGTGCGCTGCGGGCAAAGGGAGTTGGCGGGGAGCTGCGCTACGTTGAGGGCGTGACCGACATCGAATCGCGCATCGACACGTCCCGGCCGCACACCGCCCGGATATGGAACTACTGGACCGGCGGCAAGGACAACTACCCGGTCGACCGGGAGACCGGTGACCGGATCAGGGAACTGCACCCGGGGATCGGGGACTACGCCAAGGCGGACCGGCTGTTCCTGGGGCGGGCGGTGCGCCACCTGGCGGGGCAGGAGGGCGTCCGGCAGTTCCTGGACATCGGCACGGGGCTGCCGAGCGCCGACAACACCCACGAGGTCGCCCAGCGCGTCGCCCCCGACGCGCGGGTCGTGTACGTGGACAACGACCCGCTCGTCCTCACGCACGCCCGCGCCCTGCTGGTCGGGACGCCCGAGGGCGCCACCGACTACCTGGACGCCGACCTGCGGGACGTCGACACGATCCTCGCCGCCGCGGCGAAGACGCTCGACCTCTCGCGGCCGGTCGCGCTGATGCTGCTCGGGGTCGTCATCTTCGTCGAGGACGACGAGGAGTCGTACGCGATCGTCCGCAGGCTCATGGACGCGCTCGCGCCCGGCAGCCACCTCGTCCTGTCCCACACGGTCACCCACCCGGACATGCCGGACGTCGACGCGGCGGTCGCCTTCTGGAACGAGCACGGCACCCCGAAGCTCACCCAGCGGACCCCCGCCGCCGTCGCGCGCTACTTCGACGGCCTGGAACTGCTGGAACCCGGCGTGGTGTCCTGCTCCGCCTGGCGGCCGGAGCGGCCGGCGCCGGACGTCGCGATGTACGGGGGCATCGGCCGCAAGTAGGGCGGGCCGGGCGGTGGACGGGGCGTGCGGGCGGGTGCCACCGGGCCGGGACCCGGGCGCGCGCGGCGACGTGGTCTGCGGCACAGAAGGCGCCCGCCGCGTCCCCCCGCCGACCGGCTACCGCCCGCCCGGCACAAGGCCCCCGGCGCCCTCGGCCCCCTCCGGCGCGGAGGCGCGGCCCCGGGGGACGTGACGGACGTCTCTACCCCGGGGCCGCCCCCGTGGCGCATGGTGGTCGCCATGACCTCCACCACCCACAGCCCCGCCCTCCTCCGCGCCCGCACGGGCGGCCCCCGGGACGACGACGGTCCCAAGCTCCTGGAGAACGTCCTCGGCTGGACCCTGGTCGTGCTGCTCGCCGTGCTCGTCACCCGGGCGGGCCTCATGTGACGGCGTCGGTGTGATCCCCCGGCGGCCGTGTGATCCGGGCCTCCGGGGCGGGCATGCTCCCCGCGACCCCGGCATCCCGCGCGCGGTCCGCCCGCGCCCGGCAGGGAGGAGCGTCCGGCCGTGCCCGACACCCCCGCGGACGGCGTGGAGCGCCGCCTGCCCACCGACGAGGCCCGCGAGCTGCTCGCCCTGGTGCGCGACGTCGCCCGGCGGGAGATCGTCCCGTCCGCCGCGGCCGAGGAGGCCGCCGGATGCTTCCCCCGCGAGCTGTTCGCACTGCTCTCCCGCTCCGGACTCCTCGGACTGCCCTACGACCCCGCACACGGCGGGGGAGGCCAGCCGTACGAGGTGTACCTCCAGGTCCTGGAGGAACTCGCCGCGGCCCGGCTCACCGTCGGCCTCGGCGTCAGCGTCCACACCCTCTCCTGCCACGCCCTCGCCGGTTTCGGCACCGAGGAGCAGCGGGCCGCGCACCTGCCCGCCCTGCTGGGCGGCGGCCTCCTCGGCGCGTACTGCCTCTCCGAACCCTCCGCCGGGTCGGACGCGGCGGCGCTGCGGACCCGGGCCGTCCGCGACGGCGACACGTGGACGATCGACGGCACCAAGGCGTGGATCACGCACGGCGGGATCGCCGACTTCTGCACGGTCATGGCCCGCACCGGCGGCCCCGGCGCGCGGCATCACGGCCTTCCTGGTTCCGGGGGACGCGCCGGGCCTGAGCGCGGACCCGCCCGAGCGGAAGATGGGCATGGGCGGCTCGCCCACCGCGCAACTCCGCTTCGAGGGCGTGCGGGTCCCCGACGCACGGCGGCTCGGCGGGGAGGGGCAGGGCTTCGCGATCGCGCTCGACGCCCTGGACTCGGGGCGGCTCGGCATCGCCGCCTGCGCCGTGGGGCTCGCCCGGGCGGCCCTGGACGCGGCCGTCGGACACGCCCGGGAGCGCCGCCAGTTCGGCCGGCCGGTCGCCGACTTCCAGGGGCTCCGCTTCCTCCTCGCCGACATGGCGACCCAGGTCGAGGCGGGCCGGGCGCTGTACCTGGAGGCGGCGCGGCTGCGGGACGGGGGGCGGCCCTTCGGCCGGCTCGCGGCGATGGCCAAGCTCTTCTGCACGGACGCCGCGATGCGGGTCACGACGGACGCGGTGCAGGTGCTCGGCGGGTACGGCTGCACGGCGGACTTCCCGGTGGAGCGCTTCCTGCGCGAGGCCAAGGTGCTCCAGATCGTCGAGGGGACCAATCAGATCCAGCGGGTGGTCATCGCCCGTCACCTGGTCGGACCAGAGTCCCGCTGACCCGGACGGTCCGGTCCGCCCAGACGGGCCCCGCGGCGAGCCGGGTCCACTCCTGGTCGCGGTGGCCGGGCAGGGCGCGGCCCTGGCTCGCCCAGAGGGAGAGCACGTCCTGGTAGATGGGCGGGTGCGCCGGGACGGGAGCGGGGGCGGGGAGGGCGGCGGGGACCGGGGCCCGCGCGGAGAGCGGGACCGGGGCGGCGACCGGTACGGGAGCGGTGATCGTGACCGGCGGATCGGCCGGAAGAGGAGGGCCGACGAGAGCCGGAGGGGAGGCCGGGACCGGGACGGAGGCCGGAACCGGCGGCTGCGACGGGGGCCGTACGCGGGACGGGGGAGCGGGCTGGACGCGCGACTGCGCCCGGGGCTGGGGCTGCGCCCGCGGCCGGTGACGGGGCTCGGCCCGCGTCTCCGTCCGGGTCTCGGCTCCCGCCTCGGCCGGGGGCTGCGCCTGCGCCGGTACGGGCACGGGCGGCGCGGGGACGGGTGAGGGCGCGGCTGTGGACGCCGGCGCCGCAGCCGGGAGGGGAACCGATTCTTCAATGCGCGGCTCGGCCTGCCGGTGCCGACCGTAACCGCTGGGAGTCGTGTGCAGCGTGGTCATGCCCGGACCAACGCGCTCCGTTGGCTGGGGGTCACCGCCGAGCGGATTCGAGCGGCAGTTCGCCCGGTACCCGGGCGGGTCCGGCACACGGCCGGACCATCGGGTTTCCCGTACCGCCGCGCGGTACGGGAAGGCGTCCGACGGGATGCGGCCTCAGGCCGCGCGGCGCATCTGCGGCACCCGGATCGGGCGCGAGCCCGGGCCGCCGACGTGCGAGAAGGGCTGCGTGCGCCAGTCGAGGCCCTGGGGGAGCGTCAGGAGCAGCGCGGTGTCCTGCTCCTGGACCTCCAGGGTGTCGTCGGCCGGGCCCGCCCCGGAGGCCGCGAGGCCCGTGCCCCGGCACACCGTGAGGACGAAGGGGTTCCACGGCGTGGGGCAGAGCGCGTGCTCCGGCAGCACGTCCTCGTCCGCGAGCAGCGCGATGGGCTGCGCGCACTCCGGGCAGAGGACCCGGAACATCTCAAAGGTGTCGTACGCGTCGAGTTCGTCGGACGTGTCGACCGAATCAACAGGCTCCTGCATGAAGAATCTCCCCCTCGGCTGGGTCGGCCGGATCTGTGCGGCCTTCGACCACAGCAAGCACTTCCCATACGGAACTCCGCATAACCGTGAGGCGGCACCCCGAGCCGGACACAAACATGTGGCGTTCGTCACATGCTCGTCGCAGGTGCCTCGTGACGGCGCATAGCGGTTCATACGGGGCGCCCCGGGCCGTGCCCCGGTCCCTGCGGAGCACTAGGGTCACCGCATGGAGGAGCTGGATCGTCAGATCGTGGAGTTGCTCGTCAAGGACGGGCGCATGAGCTACACCGACCTGGGCAAGGCCACCGGCCTGTCCACGTCGGCCGTGCATCAGCGCGTCCGCCGCCTGGAGCAGCGCGGCGTCATCCGCGGCTACGCCGCCGTCGTCGACCCGGAGGCCGTGGGCCTGCCGCTGACCGCCTTCATCTCGGTCAAACCCTTCGACCCCAGCGCCCCCGACGACACCCCCGACCGGCTCGCCGACATCCCCGAGATCGAGGCCTGCCACAGCGTCGCGGGCGACGAGAACTACATCCTCAAGGTCCGGGTCGCCACCCCGCTGGAGCTGGAGCACCTGCTCACCCGCATCCGCTCCCAGGCCGGCGTGTCCAGCCGCACGACGGTCGTCCTCTCCACCCCGTACGAGGCCCGGCCCCCGCGCATCTGACCCACCGGCCTCCGCCCGCCGGCGCCCACCTGTCTCCGCCTCCCGGCGCCCGCCGGGGGGACCTGCCGGACGGGCCGGGTCCGCACAGGTCCTAGCCTGGTGCCATGAGCGAGTCCATGCCTGCCGCGCCTTCCGGCGACCACCGCACCGTGCTCCTGCGCGGCGGAGAGGTCCACAGCCCCGCCGACCCCTTCGCCACCGCCATGGTGGTGGAGCGCGGGCACGTCGCCTGGGTGGGTTCGGAGGGAGCGGCCGACGCCTTCGCGTCCGGCGTGGACGAGGTGGTCGACCTGGAGGGCGCGCTCGTCACCCCGGCGTTCGTCGACGCGCACGTGCACACCACCGCCACCGGTTTCGCCCTCACCGGCCTCGACCTCTCCTCCGCCGCCTCGCTCGCCGAGGCGGCGGAGCGGATCCGGGCCCACGCCGCCGCCCGCCCCGGGGACCGCGTCCTCCTCGGCCACGGCTGGGACGCCTCCCGCTGGCCCGAGCGCCGCCCGTTCACCCGCGACGAGCTCGACGGCCTCACCGGCGGCCGCCCGCTCTACCTGACGCGGATCGACGTCCACTCGGCCGTCGTCACCACCGCCCTGCTCGACCTGGTGCCCGGCGTCCGGGACCTGGACGGCTTCCACGACGGCCTGCGGCCGCTCACCGGCGACGCCCACCACGCCGTGCGCGCCGCCGCCTTCGGCGCCGTGTCCGCGCTCCAGCGCGCCGAGGCCCAGCGCGCCGCCCGCGCCCGGGCCGCCTCCCTCGGCATCGGCACCCTGCACGAGTGCGGCGGTCCGCGGATCTCCTCCGAGGAGGACTTCACCGGACTGCTCGACCTCGCCCGCGAGGAGGCCGGCCCCCGGGTCGTCGGCTACTGGGCCGACCTCGACGTGGAGCGGGCGCGCGACCTCGGCGCGCTCGGCGCCGCCGGCGACCTGTTCGCCGACGGCTCCCTCGGCTCCCACACGGCCTGCCTCCACGAGCCGTACGCCGACCACGCCGACCGCGGTCACACCGGCGCCGCCCACCTGGACGCGGCCACCGTCGCCCTCCACGTCGTCGCCTGCACCGAGGCGGGGCTCCAGGCCGGCTTCCACGCCATCGGGGACGCCGCCGTCACCGCGGTCGTCGAGGGCTTCGGGGCCGCCGCCGAGAAGCTGGGACTCGCCCGCGTCCGGGCCGCCCGGCACCGGGTCGAGCACGTCGAGATGCTCACCCCCGAGACGATCGCCGCCTTCGCCGAACTGGGCCTCACCGCCTCCGTCCAGCCCGCCTTCGACGCGCTCTGGGGCGGCGAGGAGGGCATGTACGCCGACCGGCTCGGCGCCGGGCGGGCCCGCACCCTCAACCCGTACGCGGCCCTGCTGCGCTCCGGCGTGCCGCTGGCCTTCGGCTCCGACAGCCCCGTCACCCCGCTCGACCCCTGGGGCACCGTCCGGGCCGCCGCCTTCCACCGCACCCCCGAGCACCGGATCTCCGCCCGCGCCGCCTTCACCGCCCACACCCGGGGCGGCTGGCGCGCCGTCGGCCGCGACGACGCCGGGACGCTCGTCCCCGGCGCCCCCGCCGACTACGCGGTCTGGCGCACCGAGGAACTCGTCGTGCAGGCGCCCGACGACCGGGTCGCCCGCTGGTCCACCGACCCGCGCTCCGGCACGCCGGGCCTGCCCGACCTGACGCCCGGCAACGACCTCCCGGTCTGCCTGCGCACGGTCGTGCACGGACGGACGGTGTTCGTGCAGCCGGACGTGTGACGGAGGGGCGTTCCCCCCTTCGGGCACCGCCCCGCACGCTTGTCCCCGACCTGCGGGTCTTCCCCTCCGACCTGGCCTTTCGGGAGGAACCGGCAGGTCGGGCGGGTATTGACAGCCGCCCGCCGGGGGCGGGTAGGTTCTCCGCGTCCACCACAGGACGTCCGACCGGACCGCGCCCGCCCGGCAGCCGAACGCCTCCCGCGCCTCGGCCGCGGGGAGGGCCCCGGCGGAAGGTGCGACCCGGGTGGGGCCCGGACGTTCAGTAGACAACGGCTCCCGGTCGACCCGCAGCCGGCGGATCCCGGGCCGGACCGAAGGACGACGGGCCCCGCACCGCACGTCACCCGTCCCGCCCGACCCGCCGCGCCGGAGCATCCCGGGGACCTCGCTATGGTGGGGGCCTGTGTATGCATCCGAAGGGGCAGTAGTGAACGACGGTGGCCAGAGGCGTTACGGCCCGCTCGGCAAGGCCTTGGTGATCATTCCGACCTACAACGAGGCGGACAACATCAAGCCGATCGTCGCGCGGGTGCGGGAAGCCGTACCCGACGCGCACGTTCTCGTCGCCGACGACAACAGCCCCGACGGCACGGGCAAGTTCGCGGACGAGATCGCCTCCGAGGACGACCACGTGCACGTCCTGCACCGCAAGGGCAAGGAGGGGCTCGGCGCCGCCTACCTCGCCGGCTTCCGGTGGGGCATCGAGCACGGCTACGGCGTCCTCGTCGAGATGGACGCCGACGGCTCCCACCAGCCCGAGGAGCTCCCGCGGCTGCTCACCGCCCTCAAGGGCGCGGACCTGGTGCTCGGCTCCCGCTGGGTGCCGGGCGGCCGGATCGTGAACTGGCCGAAGTCCCGCGAGTTCATCTCCCGGGGCGGCAGCCTCTACTCGCGCGTGATGCTCGACGTGCCGATCCGCGACGTCACCGGCGGCTACCGGGCCTTCCGCAAGGAGACCCTGGAGGGCCTGGGCCTGGAGGACGTGGCCTCGGCCGGCTACTGCTTCCAGGTCGACCTGGCCCGCCGCGCCGTCGCCGCGGGCTACCACGTCGTCGAGGTCCCGATCACGTTCGTGGAGCGGGAGGTCGGCGACTCGAAGATGAGCCGCGACATCCTCGTCGAGGCGTTGTGGCGGGTCACCGGCTGGGGCCTGACGGCGCGCGCGGAGAAGGTCGGCAAGCGGCTGGGCCGCAAGCCCTCCTGACCCGTTCTCCCGCCGTACGGTCCGCCGGACGAGCGGCGGGCACCGGGCCGCGACCCGTACGCGCCGGTTCGCGAACCTCGCGCACCGGCCCCCGACCCGTACGCGCCGACCCGCGACGCGTACGCGCCGGCCCGCGATCCTCACCTGCGCACTGATCTTCCCTTTACGCCGTTCCGGCGGGGCTCCAGGCACACTGGGGACCATGACGACCGGCGTACCGCCCTCTCCCGCCCCCAAGAAGCGCTCCCGCGCGCGCACGTTCCTCCCGATCGGCCTCGCCGCCTGGCTGGTCCTGGAGATCTGGCTGCTCACGGTGGTGGCGGACGCGGCCGGCGGGCTCACCGTCCTCGCCCTGCTCGTCGGCGGCGCCGTGCTCGGCACCGTCGTCGTCAAGCGGGCCGGCCGGCGCGCCTTCCGGAACCTCACCTCCACCTTCCAGCAGGCCCAGGAGGCCGCGCGGACCGGTGGGGCGCCCGTCGCGCCGGAGCGGACCGGCGCGGAGGACCGCAACGGCTTCCTGATGCTCGGCGGCCTGCTCCTGATCCTCCCCGGCCTGATCTCCGACGCGGCCGGCCTGCTCCTGCTGATCCCGCCGGTCCGCTCCTTCCTCGGACGGTCCGCGGAGAAGGCGGTCGAGCGCCGGATGGCCGCCACGGCCCCCGGCGGCCTCCAGGACGCCTTCCAGCAGGCCCGCATGCACCGCCCGGACGGGAAGGTGGTCCGGGGCGAGGTCGTCCGCGAGGACGCCGCTCCGGGCCCGCGCGCGGCCGGGGACCCCCGCCCGCCCCTGACCCCCTGACGCGCCGGCCCCGGAGGGCACGCGAAAACGCCGCGGGGCCCGGTACACACCTTCGTGTACCGGGCCCCGCGGCGTTGATCGTCCGGCGGTCCGCTAGGCGGACTTGCGGCTGTCGCGCGGATGCACGGCGATGTTCATGGCGCCGGAGCGCAGGACGGCCAGCCTCTCGGCGAGGACCTCCTCCAGCTCCTCGCGGGTGCGCCGCTCCATGAGCATGTCCCAGTGCGTACGCGCAGGCTTGCCCTTCTTCTCTTCGGGACCGTCCCCGTCCACCAGGAGTGCCTGGCTTCCGCAGACCTTGCACTCCCACTCCGGCGGAATCTCCGCCTCTACCGAGAAGGGCATCTCAAAGCGATGTCCCTTCTCGCATGCGTACTCCACCGCCTGGCGCGGGGCCAGATCGATGCCGCGGTCGGTCTCGTAGCTCGTCACCACGAGGCGCGTGCCGCGAAGAGCTCGCTCACTCATGAATCGTGCCTCCCGGGCTTGTCGCCCACAGGACAGATGTCGCTGTCGTCGTTATCCGGTCAACGTCCGGTCGGCGGTAAAGATTCCCGTGCCGGGTCATGCGTCGCCCGTCGTGCCGCCCCTTGTTGTACCCACCAGTGCCCGTTTTGTCACATCTGACGGCAGGTGTGACGTGGTGTCTTCACCAAAGCAGCACGCAGTAACGGTCCGCCTGGCAGGCCAAACGCGTACACTACCGCCCTTTCCCCGCCACGTCTAAATACGCTCCGGCACGGGGTTTCCCGCGGCCTCCGCCGCGCGCCGCACCGGCACCCTGGCGAGCAGGACGAAGCCCGCGACGAAGAAGATCAACAGGGAGATGATGGCATCCCGGTAGCTTCCGGTCAGCTGATACGCGAGACCGAACACCAGCGGACCCAGCCAGCTCAGCCCCCGGTCGCTCATCTCGTACGCCGAGAAGTACTCCGCCTCCTTGCCGCGCGGCACCAGGTGCGAGAACAGCGAGCGCGACAGGGCCTGGCTGCCGCCCAGGACCAGGCCGATCGCGGCCGCCAGGGAGTAGAAGAACACCGGCGCGTCGGCCGGCAGGACGTAGGCCGCCGCCAGGATCAGGGTCCAGACCGCGAGCGAGGCCAGGATCGTCCGCTTGGCGCCGTACGACCGGGCGAGCCGCCCCATGCCGAGGGCCCCCGCCACCGCGAGCACCTGGACGAGCAGGACCGCCGTGATGAGCGTCGTCTGGTCCAGGCCCAGCTCCTCCGAGCCGTACAGCGAGGCCTGCGAGATCACCGTCTGCACGCCGTCGTTGTAGACCAGGTACGCGAGGAGGAAGGAGAGCGTCAGCGGGTGCCGGCGCATGTCCTTCAGGGTCGCCCGCAGCTGGCGCCAGCCGCTGCCGACCGCGCCCCCGCCGGCCCGCTCCCGGTCCTCGGCGGGCAGCCGCCGGTCGCGCAGCCGCCGCAGCGGCACGAGGGTGAACGCGCCCCACCACACGCCGGCCGAGGCCAGGCAGATCCGGACCGCCTCCCCCTCGGTCAGGCCGAAGGAGTCGTGGCCCGAGTAGAGGACCAGGTTCAGGACGAGGACCAGCGCGCCGGACGTGTAGCCGAAGGCCCAGCCGCGCGAGGAGACCGCGTCGCGCTCCTCCGGCTCCGAGATCTGCGGCAGATAGGCGTTGTAGAGCACCATCGAGACCGAGAGCGAGGCGTTCGCCACGATCAGCAGGAAGGCGCCCAGGAGGTAGCGGTCGCCGTCCAGGAAGAACATCCCGGCCGTGGCCGTCGCCCCCAGGTACGCCGTCGCCGCGAGCAGCGGCTTCTTCCGGCCCGTGCGGTCGGCCGCCGCGCCCACCAGCGGCATCACGATCACCGCGACCACGATCGAGGCCGACACGGCGTACGCGAAGAGCGAGCCCGCCCGCACGGGTATGCCCAGCGGGTGGACGAACCCCTCCGGGTCGGCCGCCGCCCGCGCCACCGAGGTCAGATAGGGGCCGAGGAAGACGGTGAGCACGCTCGTCGAGTACACCGAGCACGCGAAGTCGTAGAAGTACCAGCCCCGCTGCTCGCGCCGCCGTCCGGCGGGGCCGGTGGCGTACTCCTCCGGCTCGGTGGTGTCAGCGGTCACGGCCGCGCCCCCTCGTTCGTCCCCGTGGGCCCGTGCCCCTGGTGTCCCGTCCCCGTGCCGCCCGGGCGCGCGCTCAGCTCCACGCGCCCCGCTCGGTCAGCACCGAGCGCAGCGTCTCCAGGTGATCGGTCATGATGCCATCCACGCCCAGGTCGAGGAGGGAGTTCATCCGGGCCGGGTCGTTCACGGTCCACACGTGGACCTGGAGCCCGCGCGCGTGCGCCTCCCGGACGAACCGCCGGTCGACCACCGTGACCCCGCCCTGGCGCTCCGGCACCTGCGCCGCCACCGCCCCGGCCCGCAGCGCCGCCGGAACGCCCAGGGAACGCAGCCGCAGCCCGAGCACCCCGCGCACCCCGTACGAGGTGGCGAGCCGTGGACCGGCCAGGCGCTGCGCCCGGGCCACCCGGGCCTCGGTGAAGGAGCCCACGCAGACCCGGTCCCAGGAGCCGGTCCTGCGGATCAGGTCGACCAGCGGGGCGAGGGCGGACTCCGTCTTGAGGTCCACGTTCCAGCGGGCCTCCGGGAACTCCTCCAGGAGGTCGGCGAAGAGCGGCAGCGGCTCCCGGCCCGCCACCCGGGCCTCGCGCACCGCCTCCCAGGGCAGGTCGCAGATCCGGCCCGAGGCGTCCGTCACCCGGTCCAGGGTCGCGTCGTGAAAGGCCACGAGCACCCCGTCGGAGGTCGTGTGCACGTCGGTCTCGAAGTAGCGGTAGCCCGCCGCGGCGGCCCGGCGGAAGGCGGCCGCGGTGTTCTCCAGGCCGTTCGCCGTGCCGCCGCGGTGGGCGAACGGGAGGGGGGAGGGGTGGTCGAGGTAGGGGTGGCGTACGCGAGTCACCGCCGCAGTATGGCCTGTTCCGGTGTCCCGGGGGCGACCGTCGGGGGACGGGCGGCCGTCGCGGGGCCGGCCTCCCGCGCCGGAGCGGGATCCCCGGCCGGGCCGGGGAGCTCCGTCGGGGCGGGTTCCGGGGAGGCCGCCGCGACGCCCTCCTCCCGCTCCGGGATCGCGAACCGGCGCAGGAAGAACTGGGCCAGCGGGCCGATCGAGAGCGCGTACAGGACCGTGCCGACGCCCACCGAGCCGCCGAGCAGGAAGCCGGTCGCCACCACGGCCACTTCGAGGAACGTCCGCACCAGGCGGATGGAGCGGCCGGTGAGCCGGTGCAGGCCGGTCATCAGGCCGTCGCGCGGGCCGGGGCCGAACCGCGCCGCGATGTACAGGCCGGTCGCGACCCCGTTGAGGACGATCCCCAGCACGAGCAGCGGCACCCGCACGGCCAGGCCGTCGTGCTCCGGGACCAGGGCCAGGGTGCCGTCCATCGCCAGGCCGATCACGAAGACGTTGGAGACCGTGCCGAGTCCGGGCCGCTGCCGGATCGGGATCCACAGCAGCAGCACCACCGCCCCCACCACGATCGACACCACGCCGATCGTCAGCCCGGTCTTCCCGGCGAGGCCCTGGTGGAGGACGCCCCAGGGCTCCAGGCCGAGCGCGCCGCGCACGAGCAGTGCCGAGCTGACGCCGTACAGCGTCAGCCCCGCGTAGAGCTGGACCAGTCGACGGGTGAGGTGCCGGCCGCGGAGGCCGGAGGCGATGGACAAGGTGCTGCCCCCCAGAGTGGTGGTGGTGGACTGACTCGTGCCACTCTGTGGCAGGGGATCGAAGGCCAACCATGGCCAATTCGAGGAAGGTGGACTGATTTCCGTGGCTCAGTGGACTTCGGCAGTGGGACCGGCGCAACTCGCCCGGCAACTCCGGGCGCAGCAGCCCCGGCCCGCCGCGCCCGGCGCCCGCAAGCCGCCCGCCTACCGCGCCCTCGCCGACGGCGTCCGGCTGCTCGTCCTGGAGGGCCGCGTCCCGGTCGCCGCCCGCCTGCCCGCCGAGCGGGAGCTCGCCCTCGCGCTCGCCGTCAGCCGGACGACGGTGGCCGCCGCCTACGAGGCCCTCCGCACCGAGGGCTTCCTGGAGTCCCGGCGCGGCGCCGGGAGCTGGACCGCCGTCCCCGCCGGGAACCCGCTGCCCGCGCGCGGCCTCGAACCGCTGCCGCCCGAGGCCCTCGGCTCGATGATCGACCTCGGCTGCGCCGCCCTCCCCGCCCCCGAGCCCTGGCTGTCCCGGGGCTTCCAGGGCGCCCTGGAGGAGCTGCCGCCCTACGCCCACACCCACGGGGACTACCCGGCGGGCCTGCCCGCGCTGCGGCAGATGCTCGCCGACCGGTACACCGCCCGCGGCATCCCCACCATGCCCGAGCAGATCATGGTCACGACCGGCGCGATGGGAGCCATGGACGCGATCTGCCACCTCTTCGCCGGGCGCGGCGAGCGCATCGCCGTCGAGTCCCCCTCGTACGCCAACATCCTCCAGCTGATGCGCGAGGCCGGGGCCCGGCTCGTGCCCGTCGCCATGTCCGAGGGGCTCGGCAGCTGGGACCTGGGCCGCTGGCGCCAGGTCCTGCGGGACGCGGCGCCCCGCCTCGCGTACGTCGTCGCCGACTTCCACAACCCGACCGGCGCGCTCGCGGACGAGGACCAGCGGCGGCAGCTCGTGGAGGCGGCCCGCTCGGCCGGCACGGTGCTCGTGGTCGACGAGACCATGGCCGAGCTGCACCTCGACGACGACCTGGAGATGCCCCGGCCGGTCTGCGCCTTCGACCCGGCCGGCTCCACCGTCCTGACCGTCGGCTCGGCCAGCAAGGCCTTCTGGGCGGGCATGCGCATCGGCTGGGTCCGGGCCGCGCCCGACGTCATCCGCTCCCTGGTGGCCGCCCGCGCCTACGCGGACCTCGGCACCCCCGTCCTGGAACAGCTCGGCGTGAACTGGCTCATGCGGACGGGCGGCTGGGAGGAGGCCGTGAGCCTGCGCCGCGCCCAGGCGCGGGAGAACCGGGACGCGCTGGTGACCGCCGTCCGCAGGGAGCTCCCGGAGTGGGAGTTCACGGTCCCGCGCGGCGGCCTGACCCTCTGGGTGCGCACCGGCGGCCTCTCCGGCTCCCGGCTCGCCGAGGCCGGCGAGCGGGTCGGCGTCCGGGTGCCGTCCGGCCCGCGCTTCGGCGTCGACGGCGCCTTCGAGGGCTTCGTCCGGCTGCCCTTCACGGTCGGCGGCCCCGTCGCGGACGAGGCGGCCGCCCGGCTCGCCGCCGCGGCCCGCCTGGTCGAGTCGGGGGCGGCGGGCGGCGGGACGGAGCCGCCGAGGTCGTTCGTGGCGTAGTGCCTGTCCGGCGGATCGGGGTCGGGCGGGTCGCGGCGTTTCGGCAACGCGGCGAGGTGCCGTGCCGGGCGTCGCGGCCCCGGCCGTGATCCGCCGGACGGGCCCTGGTTCCGCCGGTGTCTCCGGGAACGCGCCGAGGGGCGGGTGCGGACCGTGGTGTCCGTACCCGCCCCTCGGCCGCTTCCCGGATGCTCAGCCCTCCGCCGGGACCGGGGCCTGGAACGGTGCCGGCCCGGGTGCGGGGGCCGGCTCGGCACGGGGGGCCGGGGCCGGGTCGGGGGGGATGACGGGGATCTTCTCGATCACCACCGTCGGCGCGGGAGCCGTCACCGGCGCGGCCGTGCTCCGCTCCGGCAGGAGGTCCAGGACCGCCCGGCGGTGCGCGTCGCTCGTCGCGTCGTCGTACGGGTCGGGCGTCGCCGGCACCTGGAGCCGCAGGACCGGGCCGCCGCCCAGGCGCGCGTAGCCGCGGCCCGCGGGGACGTCGGGCGTCGGCGTGGTGTGCGGCTCGGCGCCGAGGACGGCCGCGATCTGCCCGGGCGCGGCGGGGCCGAGCGCGATCCGGGCCCTGGTGTGGGTCCGTACCGTCTCGCTCAGCGTGTCCGTGTCGTCGAACTGCTCGGCCACCACCACCGTCACCTGCACCGCCCGCCCGTGCCGCAGCGGCACCTGGAGCAGCTCCTGCGGGTCGGGCCGGCCGTCGGCGGCGGCCAGGTGGCCGAGGACGCCCGGCCGGTCGAGCAGGATCCACAGCGGCCGCCGGGTGTCCTCCGGGGCGGGCAGGCCGGCCTGCCGGGCCCGGTTCGCGGCGATCAGGCGCCGCTCGGTCTCGTGCGCCGCCCACTCCAGGCTCGCCAGGGCGCCGGAGAGCCCGCACTCGACGGCGAGGACCCCGGCGCGGCCGGCCAGACACGCGTACTCGCCGGTGCCGCCGCCCTCGACGATCAGGACGTCGCCGTGGGGGAGCGCCTGGAGCGCGATCGAGCGCAGCAGGGAGGTGGTGCCGCTGCCCGGCCGGCCCACGGCCAGCAGGTGCGGCTCGGTGGAGCGGGGGCCGGTGCGCCAGACCACGGCCGGTGCGTCCTCCGTGCCGTCCGCCGTGACCACCGGCACGGTCCGCTGCACGGCGTCGGCGTCGGTGAAGCCGAGGACGGTCTCGCCCGGCACGGTGACGAAGCGCTGGGCGGCGATGGTGGTGGGCAGGGCGGGCAGCACGCTCAGGACGAGCCGGTTGTCCTCCTCGTCCCAGTCGAAGCGGTACTCGCGGCCGCGCCCCGACTTGGCGTGCAGCAGCTGCTCGACGCGGGCGCGCGCGGCCGGCTCGCCGTCGGCGAAGTACGGGGGGTACGCGATCCGCAGCCGGGTGAGACGCCCGTCCCCGTCGAAGGCGTACTCCCCGAAGGCCCCGCTCCAGTCGCCCCCGTGGGAGAAGAGCGGGGAGGGGTCCTCGGCAACGGAGAAGTACGGTACGAGCGCCTCGTACAGGCCCTTGAGGCGGGCGGTCTCCGCCTCGTCGGGCCCGGTCTTCGCGACCGGACGCTCGCGCCCCTTCCACGCGGCGGCGCCCATCAGCGTGACGAGCGCGAGGAGCGGCCCGTACGGCAGGAGGGCGACGACCAGGACGCAGGCCGCGACCAGGAACAGCGTGGGACCACGCCGTTCCTTGGGGGTCGCGGCCCACCTGGCGCGCGCGGACGCGGCCAGTTTCCGCAGACCCCGGGAGACCGTGATCAGCGGATGGAGCACGTCGGTGGCGCTGTCGGCGGCCGTGCGCGCGATCTCTCGACTGCGGGCGATCTGCGCGCTGCCGCTGCTCAGAATGCGGGGGAGTGGTCGCCGGGCCACGTCGTACTCCTGAAGTGGTGGAAGGGGCTGAGGGGCGTCAGAACTTGATCCCGCCCAGGAGACCGGCGAGGCTCTGCCCGCCCGCCGTGATGCTCGGGGCGATGGCGGTGCCCGCGAGGTAGAAGCCGAACAGCGAGCTGACGATGGCGTGGGAGGGCTTCAGGCCGTCCTTCTTGAAGAACAGGAAGCAGATGATGCCGAGCAGGACCACG
The DNA here is from genome assembly GCF_044756005.1 of Streptomyces sp. NPDC092045. Lineage (NCBI taxonomy): Bacteria > Bacillati > Actinomycetota > Actinomycetes > Kitasatosporales > Streptomycetaceae > Streptomyces > Streptomyces sp. NPDC092045. The sequence continues at coordinate 20,647 of NZ_JBIVSC010000030.1, forward strand.
CCTGAGATGGACAGGATCATTGGGTGTTCTCCTGGTTGAGGGGACAGTCACCATGAGTCCTTCCAGGTTCACGGCGGGTATCTATGCGACGGAAGGTGCATTGGAGTGAAAAAAAGCTGATTTCACCGCACCGGCGGACAGCGAACGCACGGTCGAGTGGCGAAACGCCCGAGGTGCGCTAAGGGCGAATCCGGGGGGACGGGACGCCGTGATCTTTGCCTCGGTCGCGCACGGTCATGTCCCCGGACGGGCAGTACCCTGTCGATTCACCCGTACGGCCCCGCTCGCCGTGCGCGACCCGACACCGTAGGAGAGAGGCGGTCCCCCGATGAGCGAGACTCCGGACCCCGAGGTCATCGAGCTGGCGTCCAAGGTCTTCGACCTCGCGCGCACGGGCGGCGCCGAGGCCCTCGCCGCCTACGTCGACGCGGGCGTCCCCGTGAACCTCACCAACGACCGGGGCGACTCCCTCGTCATGCTCGCCGCCTACCACGGCCACGCCGCGGCGGTCTCCGCCCTCCTGGAGCGGGGCGCCGACGCCGACCGCGCCAACGACCGCGGCCAGACCCCGCTCGCCGGCGCCGTCTTCAAGGGCGAGGACGCCGTGATCCGCGCCCTCCTCGCCGGCGGCGCGAATCCGGAGGCCGGGACTCCGTCCGCCGTCGACACCGCCCGGATGTTCGGCAAGGCCGAACTCCTGGAACTCTTCGGAACCCGGTGAACGGGCGCTGAACCCCAGGTGAGGCGGCGTCGTAAATGTGGTCGCGGTGGCGAAATGGGTGGGTCATCATGACGTCGGACCCGGCAGAACGGGCCACCGACGAGAGGCAGAGGAAGATGATCACTGGCAAGCGCAGGACGACGAGCGGCCCGACATGTCGCCGCACGGCCTAGGCGTACACCGATGCACCGCCTGACCCGGTTCATCCCGGTCATCCCGGCATCCCCCGGTCGTGTCGACAGCTTGATGTGAGGCGTCTCCCCATGTTCGATCCAGTCATAGCGCCGAGCGGCACCCTGCTCGGCCTGTTGCAGCGGGGCCGCGGCGACGGCACCCTGCACGCGCTCGCCGCGCCACGTGCCGAGGCCCTCGCGGCCCTGAACCACTGCGTCCTCGACGACCCCCGCCACGACTGGCAGGTCGAGAACCGCTCCCTCTACTACGCCCGTCTCTACCTGGACCTCCACGGAGGTCTCGACGAGATCGAGGCGCACCTCTTCGGCGCCGAGGACCACCTCGACACCGAGGAGTCCAGGACCGGGCTCGCGCTCGCCGTCCTCGGCCACCTCGCCTCCTACGGACGCCAGGACGCCCTGCTGCTGCTCCGGCGCTACGCCGCGACCGGCACCAACTGGGCCTGGGCCCTGGACGAGCTGGCCCTCCGCGACGACGACGCCGGACTCCGCGCGCTCGCCCCCTCCGTGCTGGGCCGCTTCCCGGCCGACGCCGAGGGCGACGCCGAGCTGGGCCGCACCGTCCGCGACGCCTTCGAGCCCCGGCCCTGGCGGCTGTGGGCCGAGGACCGGCGCGACACCGTGGGCCCCCGCGTCAGGGCCGCCATGGAGCAGGGCTCCTTCGACCGCTGGCAGCGCCAGATGCGCCCCACCGGGCCCCGCCCCGGCTGGAGCGTGCGCGCCGTCCTCGACTGGGCGCAGGAGGGGTACGAGCGCGGTGCCGTCCTCCACGGACCCGCCGCCCGCTGCCTCACCGCCGTCGCCGGCCCCGAGGACCGGCCCGAGCTGCTCGCCGCCGCCCGCGACGGCGCGGAGGGCGCCCGCGGCGCCGCCCTCCACCACCTCGCCGAGTCGCGGGACCCCGCCGTCCTCGACCTCGTCGAGCACGCCGCCGACGGTGACTCCCGCGCGGTCGCCGAGGCCGCCGTCGCCGCCTACCGCCGCATGTGCGGCGAGGACGCGGTCGCCCGCGCCCGCGCGTGGGTCCGGCGCGCCGACGCGCTCGGCGCCGCCGCCGCCGAGGTGCTGGCCTGCCGCGGCACCGCCGAGGACTCCCCCTCCGTCCTCGGCGCGCTGCGCGGAACCGTACGCGCCCAGGGCCCCGACGCCCCCGAGCTCGCCTGCCTCGTCGACGGCGCCGGACGCCTCGGCATCGCCTGCGCGGCCCCCGTGCTGCGCCACGTCTACCGGGAGACGGCCTCCTCCCAGCTCCGCGGCCGCACGGCCCGCGCCCTCGCCGCCACCGACCCCGCCTTCGCGACCGGCTTCGCCGTCGAATGCCTCTGGGACTGCGAGGAGACCACCCGCGAGGTCGCGGCCCAGCACGCCGAGACCGGCGACATCCGCGTCGCCGAACGGCTGCGCCGCCTCGCCGCCGACCCGGCCGAGGAGGTCGAGGTCCAGCTCGCGGTGCGCAACCGGATAGGGCCGGACCTGCAGGTCTGAGGACCCGGAACGCCCGAGGGGGACGGGGCGGGCCGGCGCCGCGCCCCCGCGGGCCCGGGAGAGCCGCCGGGCCCCGCCCCGCGGGCCCGGGAGAGCCGCCGCGCCCCGCCCCCCGCAGGCCTGGGAGAGCCGCCCCGCCCCGCGGGCCCGGGAGGGCCCCGCGCGGGAAACGCTCACGGGACGTTCCCTCCCCGTCCAGATCGACTTCGGCGGGAACACGCCGGGCGCGAGGACAACACCCGTATGCGTGTCGTCATCGTCACCGAATCCTTCCCTCCCGACGTCAACGGTGTGGCGCACTGCGCCCTGCAGACCGCGCGCCACCTCGCCCGGCGGGGCCACGTCCCGCTCGTCATCGCCCCCGCCGTCGCCGACCCGGCCGCGGACGCCGACGCCCCCTGCGCCGTCGTCCGGGTGCCGTCCCTGCCCCTGCCCGGCTATCCGCAGGTACGGGTCGCCCTGCCCAGTCGCCGGGTCGCCGCGTCCCTCGCCGCGCACCGCGCCGACCTCGTCCACCTCGCCGGACCGTTCGTCCTCGGCGTGCGCGGGATGACGGCCGCCGCCCGGCTCGGCATCCCCGCCGTCGCCGTCTACCAGACGGACCTCGCCGGCTACGCGCGCACGTACGTGGGGACCGGCGAGGGCACCGCCTGGCGCCGCCTCCGCGCCGTGCACGGCGCCGCCGACCGCACCCTCGCCCCCTCCACCGCCGCCCTGCGCGACCTGGAGGCCCACGGCATCGGCCGCGTCCGGCTCTGGGGCCGCGGGGTCGACACCGCCCGCTTCCGCCCCGGCCTGCGCGACCCCGCCCTGCGCCGCACACTCGCCCCGAACGGCGAGCTCCTCGTCGGCTACGTGGGCCGCCTCGCCCCCGAGAAGCGCGTCGACCTGCTCGCCGGAGCGTGCGGACTCCCCGGCGTGCGGGTCGTGGTCGTCGGGGACGGCCCGAGCGCACCCGCGCTGCGCACCGCCCTGCCGGGCGCCCGGTTCCTGGGCCGCCGCACCGGCGCCGACCTCGCCCGGATCTTCGCCTCGCTCGACGTCTTCGCCCACACCGGTCCCTACGAGACCTTCTGCCAGACCGTCCAGGAGGCCATGGCGAGCGGGGTCCCGGTGGTCGCCCCGGCCGCCGGCGGGCCCCTGGACCTGGTCGACCACGGCCGCACCGGGCTCCTCGTGCCCCCGGGCGACCCGGACGCGCTGCGCGACGCCGTCGCCGCCCTCGCCGCCGCGCCGGACCGCCGCGCCGCCTGCGGCCGGGCCGGCCGCGCCGCCGTCGAGGGACGCACCTGGGAGGCCCTCGGCGACGAACTGATCGGCCACTACCGGGAGGTCCTGCGCGGGCGGACGGCGGTGGCGGCGTGAACGGCCCCCGCACGACCGGCGCGGACACGGGGAGGTGCACGGGCGCGCGTGCGGGCGGCGGGCTCCGGATCGTCCGGCTCGCCAACTTCGTGACCCCCACCTCGGGCGGCCTCCGCACCGCCCTCGACCGCCTCGGCCGCGGCTACCTGGCGGCCGGGCACGAGCCGGTCCTCGTCGTCCCGGGCGCCACCGCGAGCGACCGTCGCACCGAGCAGGGCCGGGTCGTCACCCTCCCGGGGCCCGTACTGCCCGGCACCGGCGGCTACCGGGTCCTCGCCGACCGGCGCCGGGTCGCCCGCCTCCTCGACGAACTCGCCCCCGACCGGATCGAGGTCTCCGACCGCACGACCCTGCGCTGGACGGGCGAGTGGGCCCGCCGCGCCCGCGTGCCGTCGGTCATGGTCTCCCACGAGACCGCGGACGGGGTCCTGCGCACCTGGGGCGTGCCGCCCGTCCTCGCCGCCCGCGCGGCGGACCGGCTCAACCGCCGCACCGCCTGGGCGTTCGCGCGGATCGTCTGCACGACCGGGTGGGCCGAGCGCGAGTTCGTCCGGATCGGGGCCCGGAACGTCGTACGGGCCCCGCTCGGCGTGGACCTGGACCACTGCCGGCCCGGCCGCCGCGCCGCCGCGACGCGGGCCCGGTACGCGGCCGGGGAGCGGGTGCTGCTCCTGCTGTGCTCGCGCCTCTCCGTCGAGAAGCGGCCCGGCACGGCCCTGGACGCCCTGGAGGAGCTGCGCGGCGCGGGGGTCGAGGCGACGCTCGTGGTCGCGGGCGACGGGCCGCTGCGGGCCGCCCTGGAGCGGCGGGCGCGCGAGCGGCGCCTGCCGGTGCGGTTCGTCGGGCACGTCGCCGACCGGGAGGTCCTGGCCGACCTCCAGGCGGCGGCCGACGTCTGCCTGGCGCCGGGGCCCGCCGAGACGTTCGGGCTCTCCGCCCTCGAAGCCCTCGCCTGCGGGACCCCGGTCGTCGTCAGCGCCTCCTCGGCCCTCCCCGAGGTCGTGGGCACGGCCGGGGCGGCAGCCGCCGACACCCCGGCGGCCTTCGCCTCCGGCGTCCAGAGCCTCCTCGCCGTCCCGGAAGCCGTCCGCCGCCGGGCCGCACGCGCGCGTGCGGAGGGCTTCGCCTGGGACCGCTCGGTCGCCGCCTTCCTCCGCGCCCACGAGGCCCTGCCCGCCCCGGCGCCTTTCTTCCCCGGAGCGCACGGAGCGCAGGGGGTGCCAGGAGTTCCCGGGGCTCCCGGGGCGCTTGGAGCCCTCGGACCGGCCGGACCGATCGGCCCGGTCGTTCCCGAGGAGACCCTCGGATGACCGGGGAACCCTTCGGGCCGGAGGAGGCCGGCCGGTGACCGCGGACACCACGCGCGAAGGGACGGTGCGTTGTCGGCGATCGGGACGAGGCCGGCGGGGCCGGGACACCACGCGCGCGGGGACGGTGCGTTGTCGGCGATCGGGACGAGGCCGGCGGGGCCTGGGACGCCACGTGCGCGGGGACGGTGCCGCCGGGACCCCGGCGCCCCGCTCACCGCACCGGTACGAACCGCACCGCCGTCCCCGGCACCGCCTGGGCCGCCGCGCCCAGGTCGGCCTCCCGGACCACCCCGACCACCGGGTAGCCGCCGGTCGTCGGATGGTCCGCGAGGAAGACCACCGGGCGCCCGTCCGGCGGCACCTGCACCGCGCCGAGCACCATGCCCTCGCTCGCCAGCTCCCCGGGCACGGCCCGCTCCAGGACCGGTCCTTCGAGCCGCAGCCCGATCCGGTTGCTCGCCGGGGACACCCGGTACGCGCGCGTGGCGAGGGCGCGGAGGGCGCCGGGGGTGAACCAGTCGTCGCGGGGCCCGAGCCGGACCCGCAGGACGAGCACGTCCGGCGGCCCCGGCCAGGGAGGGGCGTCGACCGGCCCCCGTACCGCCGCGTCCGCGCCCAGCGGCAGGACCGTCCCCCGCCCCAGGGGCGCCGGGCCGAGGCCGGACAGCAGGTCGGTGGAGCGGCTGCCGAGCACCGGCTCGACCTCGATCCCGCCGTCGAACGCCACGTACGCCCGCAGTCCCCGGGAAGCCGTCCCGACCTCGACCACCGACCCGGCCGCCACCCGCACCGCCGTGCCCCAGGCGGCCGGGCGACCGTCCACCCGGACCGGGCAGGGCGCGCCGCCCACCGCCACGGTCACCGCGCACCGGGGCCGCACCGCGCACCCGTCGACGGTGGTCTCCAGGACCGCCGCCCCCTCCGCGTTGCCCACGAGCCGGTTGACGAGCCGTACGGCCGCCGGGTCGAGCGCGCCCGAGCGGACCACGCCCAGGTGCGCGTACCCGGGGCGTCCCAGGTCCTGCACGGTGGTCAGCGCCCCCGGCCGGACCACGGCCACCGTCCGGCCCGTCACCGCCCGCCTCCCGCGCCGGGGCGCTCCGCCGTGAACCGGACCCGGGTGCCGGGGGAGAGGAGCGCCGCCGGATCCCGCCCGGTGTCCCAGAGGACCGCGTCCGTGGTGCCGATCAGCCGCCAGCCGCCGGGGGAGGAGCGCGGGTACACACCCGTGTACGGTCCGGCCAGGGCGACCGAACCGGCCGGGACGGCGGTGCGCGGAGTGGCCCGCCGGGGCACCTCGTACCGCTCGCCGAGCCCGGTCAGATAGCCGAAGCCCGGCGCGAACCCGCAGAAGGCGACCCGGAACTCGGCCGCCGTGTGGATCCGCACCGCCTCCTCGGCGGACACGCCCCAGCACGCGGCGACCTCCGCCAGGTCGGGCCCGTCGTAGCGGACCGGCACCTCCACCACCCGCTCCGCGCGCGCGGAGAGCGGTCCCACCTCCCATCCGGGCAGCTCGGCCGCGAGCCGGTCCGGGTCCGCCACCCCGTCGAGCAGCACGGTCCGCGCCGCCGGCACGACCTCCCGTACGGGGGGAAGGGCACCGGCCGCCCGGCGCCGCAGCACCTCGGCGTGGAACGCCTCCGCCTCGGCGCCGCCGTCCAGCTCCACGAGCAGCGCCCGCTCACCCACGCGCAGCACGCGCACGCGTACGCCCGTGGAAGCGATCCCGTCCCCGCTCACGCGAAGGCCTCCACCCGCACTCCGGAGGATTCGAGGCCCGCCCGGACCCGCCGGGCGAGCTCCACCGCGCCCGGGGTGTCCCCGTGCAGACAGAGCGACCGGGCCCGGACGGCCACGGCGTCCCCGCCGTGCGCGGTGACCGTCCCGAGCCGGGCCAGGGCCAGCGACCGCTCCAGGACCTCGGTGGGATCGGTGACGACCGCCCCCTCCTGCCCGCGCGGCAGCAGGGAGCCGTCCGCCCGGTAGGCCCGGTCGCCGAAGGCCTCGGCGACGACGGGGAGTCCGGCCGCCGCGGCGGCCTCGTGCAGCTGGGAGCCGGGCAGCCCGAGCACCGGCAGCGTCCGGTCCGCGAGCAGCACCCCCTCGACGACCGCCGCCGCCTGCTCCCCGTCCCCGACCACCCGGTTGTAGAGCGCCCCGTGCGGCTTCACGTACGCGACCCGGGAGCCCGCCGCCCGGGCGAAGACCTCCAGGGCGCCGATCTGGTAAGCCACCTCGGCGGCCAGCTCCGCCGCCGGGACGTCCATCGACCGCCGCCCGAAGCCGGCCAGGTCCCGGTAGGAGACCTGCGCCCCGATCCGCACCCCGCGCGCGGCCGCGAGCTCGCACACCCGCCGCATCGTGGCCGCGTCCCCGGCGTGGAAGCCGCAGGCCACGTTGGCGCTGGTGACCACGGACAGGAGTTCCTCGTCGTCGGTCAGGGTCCAGCGTCCGAAGCCCTCGCCGAGGTCGGCGTTGAGATCGATCGACACCCAGGTCGTGCTCATCTTGCGCCTCGCGGGGTGGGGGCGTGCCCACGCGGGCACGGCGGGGCCATGGGACGCTCTCAACGTAGAGGATCGTTGAACGATCCGACAACGAGGGCGACGAGCCCGTCGTCCCGGCCCCTCCGTGCGGTCGACCGCGGCGCGGTGGGCTTCGGTGCGGTGGGCTCCGACGCGGCGGACCGGTGGCGGACGCCGCGGGGCGCCGAGGCCGAGGAGTCGCGCGGGCACCGGCGACGAAGAGGGAAGAGGCGCCGTGGCGAGGCCGGCGGAGGACGGGGCCGGGGACCCGGCGGACGACCGCGCGCCGCTCGGGCGCACGAGCACGGCGGAGCGGGTCGCGGGCATCCTGCGCACCCGCGTGGCCGAGGGCCGGTTCCCGCCCGGCACCCGGCTCTCCGAGGACGGTATCGGCGTCTCCCGCAACACCCTGCGGGAGGCCTTCCGCCTCCTCACCCACGAGCGCCTCCTCGTCCACGAGCTGAACCGGGGCGTCTTCGTCCGCGTCCTCGACGCCGGCGACGTGGCCGACATCCACCGCACCCGCGGGCTCGTCGAGTGCGCCGTCGTCAGGGGCCTGGGCCGGCCGCCGTTCGCCCTCGACGGCCTCGCCGCCGCCGTCGAGGAGGGCGAGGACGCCGCCCGCGCCGGCGACTGGAACGGCGTCTCCACGGCCGACATCCACTTCCACCGCGCGCTCGTCGCCCTCGCGGGCAGCGCCCGCACCGACGAACCGATGCGCGGCGTCCTCGCCGAACTCCGCCTCGCCCTCCACCTCGTCGACGACCCGCGCGCCCTCCACGAGCCGTTCCCCGCGCGGAACCGGGAGATCCTCGGCGCCCTGCGCGCCGGTGAGCGCGGCACGGCCGAACGCCTCCTCGCCCGCTACCTCGACGACTCCCGCGCCGGGGTCGAGGACGCCTGCGCCCGGGCCGCCGGCGCCCGCGACCGAGCCTCCGGCCCCGGTCGCATCCGCACTGTTTCGACCGTTGTCAGGGTGAGGACCTAATCTGTGCACCGTGACTTCGCCTGCCTCGACGGACCTCGCTCCGCCCCAGCTCAGCGCGGGGCCGCGGCCCGCGCAGGGCCCGGCCGCCGACGAAGGGCTCGCGCGGCGCCTCCGCGCGCTCGCGTGCACCGCCCCGCTGCACGACCTGGACGCCCGCAAGGCGAACCTGGCCGGCGAGTACACGGTCTACGCGATGGCCGAGGTGGCCCTCGCCGCGATCGACCTGATCACCCTCAACATGGACTTCGACACCGGCGCCGACCACGAGCAGATGGTCGCCCGCCTGCTGCCCCGCGTCGCCGCCCAGGCCCCGCGGCGCCCGGCCGCCGAGCACGAGCGCGTGGCCCGCTGGGTCCTGGAGAACCTGATCAACGTCGGCAGCGTCGACCGCGGCTTCCGCGCCGTCTACGGCACCTTCGGCACCGACGGCGTCTACGTCCGCAGGGACTACGACTTCAAACTCGTCGAGGAGGTCCCGGGATACGGGGGCGGGGTCTACCTCCGCACCACCGACGAAGCGGTCAACGTCCTGGTCGGAGCCCTCGACACCGACGTCACCAGCGCCCAGATCGCCGCCGAGGTGAAGCTGGAGGTCCTCATCAACCGGGGCCGCCTGGCCGACGCGCAACTCGCCGCCGAACAGGCCCGCTACCGGACCGTGCAGTACGCCGAGACCCTCCGCAGGACCCTGGAGGCCACCCGGCGCAACGTCCGTGCCGTCGACTGGCTCCAGACGGTCCCCGACATGATCGCCGAGGCGCTCGACCACGTGGCCGACCGCTACCGCCACGAGAACGCGATCCTCACCAACATCCGCAGGGCGCGCGACGAGGCCGAGGCCGCCACCGACGCGAAGACCGCCGAGCACAAGCGGCGCGCCGCCGAACTCGTCGACATCGTCAAGGACTGCATCCGCCGCCACACCCAGCTCCAGTCCCGCCTCCTGGAGGCCGGACCGCTCTTCCGCGCCGAGCAGGACCGCCAGGCCTTCGCCGCCCCCGCCGCGTACACCGGACTCGACCTGTACGGGCAGCTGGTCGCCCCGCTCCTCACGCTCCCCGTCGAACAGGCCACCCGCGCCACCGACGCCTTCTTCGCCCACGGCACCGGACTGCGCACCCCCGCCTCCGTCCGCCTCGGCGACCTCGTCGACCTGCTGCTCACCCCGCCCGTCGAGCGCGAGCACCTCGGCGCGGAGATGCCCGAGCCCGACCTGATCGCCACCCCCGACGACTCCCGCTTCAGCGAGGAGCAGCTCGGACACGCCATGCGCCTGCTCGACCTGGAGCACGACGCCCCGCGCCGCCTCTCCGGACTGCTCGCCGAGGCGCGTGCGACCGATCCCGACCTGCCGTACCTCGTCGCCCTCCTCGCCGTCCACGCGGCGAGCCCTCCGGTCGGCACCGCCTACCGCCAGGGCGAGGAGCGGCTGCTCTTCGCCGTCGACGACGGCACTCCGCTCGACGACCCCGAGTTCGGCGGCGCCGACCTCATCGTCGGTACGGCACTCCTCGACGCGGCGGGCATGGCCGCCGACCGCACGGAGGCGACGTGACCCTCGTACCCCCCGCTCCCGCCTCCTGTGCAGGTACCTCCGGTACAGATACCTCCAGTACAGATACCTCCTGTATCGACGGGGCCGGCCCCGCCCCGGCCGACGAGCCGGACTCGACCGACGCCCTCGGCCCGGCCGGCCTTCCGGACCCGGCCGACACCCTCGTACTCGGAACCACCGCCGCGCCCGCACTCCGACCGGAAGTCACGACGGAGCCGGAGCCGGAACCGGGGTCGGGGTCGGATCCAGAGCCTTCTTCGGATCCGGCGCCGGAAGCCGGAGCGGAACCCGACGCGGTCCCGGTCACCGACCCCGTCCCCGCACCGGACCCCGCCCCGGCGGACCCCGCTCCCGCCGCCGCGCAGGCCCTCCGTACCCGCCCCCGGCTCGGCACCGTTCCCCTGGGATCCGGGCCGTCCCGGTCCGGGGCCGCACGGAGGCGGGGCGACGTCCCGTCCGTGCGGGCCGTGCGGCTCACGGACGAGCCGCCCGCGCCCGCCGAGCGGGCTCCGGCCCCGGCCGCCGTCACCCCCGTCCCGCTGCCCCTGTCCCGTCCCGCCGTCCGCGCCGTACCGACCGAGAACCGTCCCGAGGAGCCCCAGCCGTGAGCGAGACCCACGCCGAGCACGCCGACGCGTGGAGCGAGCAGGAGGCCCCGCACGCCGACGCGTGGAACAGGCCGGAGGCCCCGGCCGCCCCCGCCGCGTCCGGCGGCCCCGCGGTCACCCCCGCCGACGCCGCCGACGCGGCCCGGCTCGTCTCCTTCGGCCTCCAGCCCAAGCTGCTCCCGGCCCGCGACGCCGAATACGCCGACCTCCTGCGCCGCTACCGCGAGGACCCCGCCTTCGCGCGCCTCGCCGACGCCGTCGCCACCGGCCTCGGCCTCGTCGTCCTGGAGGTCTCCCCGCGCGCGGGGATGGCCGTCACCGCCGCCGAGGACTCCGTCTTCGCCGTCCGCATGGGCGACTACGCCCGCCGCGCCTCCACGGACTCCGCCGACCGCTTCCTGCACGGCCTGGCCCACCTCGCCGTCGCCGCCATGGCCTTCCCCCGCCCCGAGGACCTCGCCGACGACGCGTACATCGGCCGGTTCACGGTCAACGGCGTCGACGCCTTCGTGCGCCAGGCCTGCCTGCGCCTGGAGCAGCGCGCCGAGGAGGACGGCGAGAACACCGACCCGGCCTCCGACGCCCCCGGCCTGGAGGCCGCCTGGCGGACCTACGCACGCCGCAGCGCCACCGGCGCCACCAAGGACGCCCGCAGGCTCGCCGGGTCCACCACCGGCATCGTCGGCAAGGCCGCCGCGTTCCTCACCGACTCCGGCTTCCTCCAGCGCACCGGCGACGAGGGCGGCGGCTCCTACCGCACCACCGCCCGCTACCAGCTCCAGGTCCGCGACATGGCGGGCTCCGCCGCCATGGCCGAACTCCTCGAACTCGGCGTCGTCCCCGTCAGCGACGGCTCCGCGACCCTCCTGCCGCCGCCCGAGGGCGACGACCTGGAGCTCGCGGCCGACGCGGGCCTCCCGTTCCACTCGTAATCCCGCCGACCCCGCCGACCCCGTCCACCACGCGCGCGGTCCCGCCGCCCCGCCGACCTTCCCAGCACGAGAGTCCCCGCCATGTACGAGCTGTCCCGGGTCCGCCTCTACTCCATCGGCCCCGCCGGCGCGCGCTACGCCGACACGGTCCTGGACCTGCGCGGAGTCGGCGCCCCGGTGCCCCACCCCGCCCCCACCCAGGCGGAGTTCTTCGAGGACGAGCCGGTCGGACCGCCGCGCCGCCCGGCCCCCGCGGGCGTGCTCTTCCTGGAGAACGGCGGCGGCAAGTCCGTCCTCCTCAAGCTGATCTTCTCGGTCATGCTCCCCGGCCACCGCAACACCCTCGGCGGCGCCAGCTCCGGCGTGCTGCGCAAGTTCCTCCTCGCCGACGACTGCGGCCACGTCGCCCTGGAGTGGCAGCACACCCTCACCGGCGAACTCGTCGTCGTCGGCAAGGCCAGCGAGTGGCGCGGCCGCCAGGTCTCCAACGACCCCCGGAAGTTCGCCGAGGCCTGGTACTCCTTCCGGCCCGGCCCCGGCCTCAGCCTGGACAACCTCCCCGTCGCCGAGGCCACCTCGGTCCGCCCGCCCGCCGAGGGCGCCTCCGGCGCGCGCGGCCGACGCCGCACCATGAAGGGCTTCCGCGACGCGCTGACCGAGGCCGGCAAGGCCTACCCGCACCTGGAGGTGGTCTGGGAGGAGATCCACGACCGCTGGAACGAGCACCTCGGCGAGCTCGGCCTCGACCCCGAACTCTTCCGCTACCAGCGCGAGATGAACGCCGACGAGGGCGAGGCCGCCGGCCTCTTCGCGGTCAAGAAGGACTCCGACTTCACCGACCTGCTGCTGCGCGCCGTCACCGACACCCGGGACACCGACGGCCTCGCCGACCTCGTCGGCGGCTTCGGCAACAAGCTCGGCCGCCGCGCCGAACTCACCGCCGAACGCGACTTCACGGCCGGCTCCGTGGACCTCCTGAACCGGATCGTCGAGGCCGCCGCAGTCCGGACCCACGCGCGCGAGGTCCACACCGCCGCCGAGCGCCGCACCCGCGCCCTCGCCCGCCGGCTCTCCGCCCGCGCCGCCGAGGAGCGCGGCCGGGGCGCCGAACTCGCCCGGCAGGTCACCTCCGCCGCCCACGCCGTCGCCGACGCCGAGGACGCCCGCGGCCGCAGCGCCCTCATCGCCGCCGAACTCGCCTACCGGCACGCCTCCCTGGCCCTGGCCGCCGCCGAGAAGGGCGCGGCCTCCCAGCGCCGCGAACTCACCGACGCCCGCACCCTGCACTCCGCCTGGCAGGCCGCCGAGGCCGTGCTCCGCCACCGCGCCGCCGGCGACCGCTCCGCGCGCGTGGCCGCCGCCATCCGCGAGGCCGAGCGGGACGCCGCCCCCGCCCTCGCGGCCCGCGCCGAGGCCGCCGCCGACCTCGTACGGGCCCTCGCCGCCGCCGCCGAGGAGGGCGAGCGGCACGCCGCCGAGGAGGAGGAGCGCTCCACCGCCCTCCAGGAGGCGGGCGAGACCGCCCACCGCGACGCCACCGCCGCCGCGACCGAGGCCCAGCGCGCCCGCAGCGAGTCCGGCCACCTGCGCCAGCGGCTCGCCGAGGTCGAGCAGGAGACCGCCGAGGCCGTACGGGCCGGCTGGCTCGACGACACCGCGCCCGACGCCGACCCGGCCCGCGCCGCGCTCGCCGCCAGCGACGCCGAGAAGACCACGGTCGCCGCCTGGGACGCGGCCCGCGAGACCGCCGCCGCCGTCGTCGAGCGCGCGCGGGAGGCCGCCGGGGCCGAGTCCCGCGCCGAACTCGCCGCCGCCCGCGCCGCCGACGCGGCCGCGGCCGCCGGGAACGCCTACGACGCGGAGCGCCGCGCCGCCGAGTCCCTGGCCGCCGAGGAGCGCCTCGCCGAACTCCTGAGCCTGCCCACGGCCGACCGCCCGGCCGGCGAGGAGCCCGCGGGGCCCGCCTCCCACGGGCCGCTCACCGCCACCGACCTCGACCGGTACGCCGACGAGCTGCGCTCCCTGCTCGACGGGGCCGTCGCCTCCGCCGAGCGGCAGCTCTTCGAACTGCGCACCGCCGCCGCCGACGACTCCCGCATCCTCGGCGCCCTCGGCGACGGCGGCCTGCTGCCGCCGGGACCCGACGTCCTCGCCACCGTCGAGCACCTCGGCGAGCACGGCATCCCCGCCCTCCCCGGCTGGCGCTACCTCGCCCAGGCCGTGGACCCCGCCGACCACGCGCGCGTGCTCGCCGCCCGCCCCGAACTCGTCGACGGCGTCGTGATCACCGACCCCGTCTCGTACGGGCGCGCCCGCGAGGTCCTCGCCGCCGCCGCCCTGCTGCCCCGCTCCGCCGTCGCCGTCGGCACCGCCGCCGCCCTGCTCGCCCCCGTACCGGCCCGACCGGGGGACGAGGACCCCGGCGTCTTCCTCGTACCGCCGAACCCGGCCATGCACGACGAGCACGCGGCCGACGAGGAGCGGCACGCCCTGCGCGCGCGGGCCGCCGCCCGCGACGAGGAGATCCGCGCCCTCGCCGGCCGCCTCGCCGGCGACCGCTCCCTCGCCGCCCGGCTCGGCGCCTGGCGCGCCGACTGCCCGCCCGGCATGCTCACCGAGCTCGCCGCCGCCGCCACGGCCGCCCGCGAGAGCGCCGAAGCCGCCGCCGCGACCCTCGAAGAGGCCCGCACCGCCCGCGCGGAGGCCGACGAGACCGCCGCCGAGGCGATCCGCGTCCGCGACGAGCGCCAGGAGGCCGCCCAGCGCGCCCGCCGGGTCGCCGACGCCCTCGCGGGCCTGGCGTTCCGGCTGCGCGAGCGGTCCGCCTGGCAGGCCAGGCTCCGCGAACTCGCCGACGACGCCGCCGAGTCCGAGGCCCGCGCCCAGACCTGCCTGGAGCGCGCCCGGGCCGCCGACGAGGACCGCCGCGCCGCCCAGCGCACCGCCGACGACGCCCACCGCACCGCCCGCGCCCTGCGGGCCGAGCGCGCCGAGATCGCGGGCGCCCCCGACCCGCTCCCCGAGGCCGACCCGGCCGCGCCCCGCACCGCCCTGCCCACCCTCCGCGAGGCCTACCGGGCCGCTTCCCAGCTCTACGAGAAGGTCGGCGTCGGCGCCGACCTGCGCGCCGAGCAGGCCCGCGCCGAGAGCGACGAGTCCGCCGCCCTCGCCGAGCTGAACCGCCTCACCAACAAGGTCCGCACCCGCGCCGAACAGCTCCTGGAGTCCACCGACGGCGCCGACGGCCCCTCCCGCCAGGCCGCCGCCGCCCGCGCCGAGTCCCTGGTCCAGATGCTGGAGACCCGTGCCTCCGAGGCGAGCGAGAAGCTCGGCCGGCTCCGCGGCGAGGCCGAGCGCCTCGCCCCCGAGGACGGCGGGGCGCACACCGAGCTGCCCGAGGAGCTCGTCCCCGCCGACGCCGAGCGCGCCCAGGCCCTCCTGCGCACCGCGACCGCCGAACTCGCCTCCCGCAGCGCAGCCCTGGAGTCGGCCCGCGCCGCCCACGCCGGACTGCTCCGCGACCACCGGGCCGCCGAGGACGCGGCCGGCGGCTTCGACGAGACGGCGGCCCTGCTCCGGGACCTGCTCCGCGACCACGCGGACGAGGAGCAGGAGGAGACCGAGCCGTACTCCGGCACCCTGGAGGAGGCCCGCACGGCGTCCACCGAGGCGCGCCGGACGCTGCGCGGCCGGACCGGCGAGCTGTCCGCCGCCGACGCCGCCGTGCGCGAGGCGAGCGACGTCCTCGTCCGGCACGCCAACTCCACCCGCTACGAGCAGGTCCGTACCCCGGCCCGCCAGCAGATCCGCGAGCTCCCGGCGTCCGCGCTCCCCGAGCACGCCGCCAAGTGGGCCGAGGCCTTCGCGCCCCGGCTGCGGGTCCTCACCGACGAGCTGGAGCAGCTGGAGCGCAACCGGGACTCGATCGTGGACCGCCTCCGCGGCCTCGTCGAGTCCTCCCTCGCGACCCTCCGCTCGGCCCAGCGGCTCTCCCGGCTCCCCGAGGGCCTCGGCGAGTGGTCGGGCCAGGAGTTCCTGCGGATCCGCTTCGAGGAGCCCGACCAGGCCACCCTCGCGGAGCGGCTCGGCGAGGTCGTCGACGAGGCCACCCGCGCCGCCGTGAAGAAGAACTCCGACCTGCGCCGCGACGGCATGTCCCTGCTCCTGCGGGGCGTGCAGGCGGCCCTCGAACCCAAGGGCGTCTCCGTCGAGATCCTCAAGCCGGACGCGGTGCTGCGGGCCGAGCGGGTCCCCGTCGGTCAGATGGGCGACGTCTTCTCCGGCGGCCAGCTGCTCACCGCCGCCATCGCCCTGTACTGCACGATGGCGGCGCTCCGCTCCAACGACCGGGGCCGCGACAAGCACCGGCACGCGGGCACGCTGTTCCTGGACAACCCGATCGGCCGCGCCAACGCCACGTACCTCCTGGAGCTCCAGCGGGCCGTGTCGGACGCGCTCGGCGTCCAGCTCCTCTACACGACGGGCCTGTTCGACACGACCGCGCTCGCCGAGTTCCCGCTGGTCATCCGGCTCCGCAACGACGCCGACCTGCGGGCGGGACTGAAGTACATCAGCGTGGAGGAGCACCTGCGCCCCGGCCTTCCGCGGACCGACCCGGAGGGGGAGGCCGTCCACGGCGAGATCACGGCGACGCGCATGTTCCGCCGCCACCGGTCCGACGACCCGGCCACGACGGACGCCGGATGAGCACCGCCCGTCCGTGAAAACGGTGATGGGCCCGGCACCCCGTCCGGGGGGCCGGGCCCATCACCGTTCTCCCTCAGGCCGCCTCGGACAGCGGCGCCGTCTCCACCCGGCCCTCACCGCGACGCGTCCGCGGCGACGGGCGCGCCGTGCTGCTCGGCTCCGACACCACCCCGTTGCGCTGGCGCCACACCTGACGGGTGATCCAGACGTCGAGGACGCTCCAGGTGGCCACGATCGTCGAGGCCACCGCGGTGATGGTGACCGGGAAGGCCAGCCATGACCCGGCGAGGCTGCAGAAGAACGCCACCACCGCCTGGATGAGGGTCACCGATGTGATCATCACGGCCCGTACGGCGGCGTCGCGCACCGGGTCGGGCATCCGCCGCCGGCCCCGCTCGTCCTCCACCCACAACTGCCCTGCCGACCGCGCCTCGTGCTCCATTGCCCTGTCACTCCCCACCACTGAACGACTTCAGGGACGGCTGCCCGTTGTGAACGCCTTTACGCGGACAGAACCCTCCCCGTACCCATTGACGCACGCCAGAGGGAAAAGGTTTCGCCCCGCCCAGGGTGAAACGCGAGACCCCGTACGGGCGGAACGCACAGTTCCAGCCATCTCCCCAGGCCGGCGGAGTCGCACGTCATCAGGTGTCCTGCGCCACAGTGGTCGACCTCAACTCCCCGAATAACAGGACATCTCATGATCGACGCTCACTCGACAGGCTGAAAATAGCCCGGACACGCCTTCGGGATGGTCGCGATGCAGTAGTAGGCTCGCGCCGCCGTTTGTTGAAACTCAAGGTTGACGCCGTGTGTTGACGCCCGACGTCACGAAGTGAAGGACCCTCGCGACGAACGGGGGCCGAGCTGGGGGAGGCCATGCGCTTTCGCGGGAAGTCCATCCGCAGGAAGATCGTGGCGTTGCTGCTCGTACCGCTCGTCTCCCTCACCGGCCTGTGGGGCTTCGCCACCGTCCTCACCGGCCGCGAGGCCGACCAGCTCCTCGACGTCGGCTACATCGTCGACAAGGTCGGCTACCCCCTGGAGGACACCGCCCGGGTCATCCAGCTCGAACGCCGCCAGTCCCTCATCTACCTCGCCGACCCCCGCGGCTCCGACGCCCTCGGCCGGCTCCAGGAGACCCGCCGGGCCACCGACCGGCAGATCGCCCGCATCCGCGCCAACGCCGCCGAACCCGGCGTCCGCGAGGAGATGCGGCCCGTCACCGCCCAGCGGATCGACAGCCTCCTCGAAGCGCTCGACGGCCTCGAATCGATCCGCCGCTCCGTGGAGGGCCGCGGCATCGGCCGCATGCAGGCCCTCGACTTCTACAACCGCCTCGTCGACCCCTGCTACAGCTTCCTCGTCACCCTCCACGCCCTGGAGAACGTGGAGATGGACAAGCAGGGCCGCGCCCTCGTCGGCATCACCCGCGCCCGCGAACTCCTCTCCCGCGAGGACGCCCTCGTGCTCTCCGCGCTCGTCGCGGACCGCGTCACCGCCCAGGAGATCCGCGCGATATCCGACCTGATCGCCAACCGGAGACAGTTCTACGAGGTCAACCTCGAACTCCTGCCGACCGCCGAGCGCGACCGCTTCGAGAAGTTCTGGCGCGGACCCGAGACGCTGCCGCTGCGCACCGCCGAGAACGCCCTCGTCGAACAGGGCCCCACCGACGACCCGCGCGCCGTCACCGCCGCCCACTGGCAGGACAACGCCGGCCCCGTCCTCGACGCCCTCGCCCGCGAGAACACCGCCGCGGGCGACCGCTACCAGGAACGCGTCCAGCCCGCCGCCTACAGCGTCCTCCTCAAGGTCGGCGTCGCCGGGGTCCTCGGCTTCCTCGCCCTCCTCGCCTCGATCGTCATCTCGATCCGCATCGGCCGCGTCCTCGTCCGCGACCTGCGCCGCCTCCAGAAGGAGGCCCAGGAGGTCTCCGGAGTGCGCCTGCCCAGCGTCATGCGCAGGCTCGCCGCCGGCGAACAGGTCGACGTCACCACCGAAGTGCCCCACCTCCGCTACGGGGAGGACGAGGTCGGCCAGGTCGGCCAGGCCCTCAACACCCTCCAGCGCGCCGCCGTCGAGGCCGCCGTCAAACAGGCGGAGCTGCGCCGCGGCGTCTCCGAGGTCTTCGTCAACCTCGCCCGCCGCAACCAGGTCCTGCTCCACCGCCAGCTCACCCTCCTCGACACCATGGAGCGGCGCACCGAGGACACCGACGAGCTGGCCGACCTCTTCCGGCTCGACCACCTCACCACCCGCATGCGCCGGCACGCCGAGGGCCTCGTCATCCTGTCCGGCGCCGCCCCCTCCCGCCAGTGGCGCAAGCCCGTCCAGCTCATGGACGTCGTCCGCGCCGCCGTCGCCGAGGTCGAGGACTACGAGCGGATCGAGGTGCGCCGGCTGCCCCGCCTCGGCGTGGGCGGCCCCGCCGTCGCGGACCTCACCCACCTCATCGCCGAACTCCTCGAGAACGCCACCGTGTTCTCGCCCCCGCACACCGCCGTCCAGGTGCTCGGCGAGCGGGTCGCCAACGGCTTCACCCTGGAGATCCACGACCGCGGCCTCGGCATGAACCCCGACGCCCTGCTCGACGCCAACCTCCGGCTCGCCGAGACCCCCGAGTTCGAGCTCTCGGACACCGACCGCCTCGGCCTCTTCGTGGTCAGCCGCCTCGCCCAGCGCCAGAACGTCCGGGTCTCGCTCCAGACCTCCCCGTACGGGGGGACCACCGCGGTCGTCTTCATCCCGGCCGCGCTGCTCACCGACGCGCCCGAGACGGAGGGCGCCGGCTTCCGCCTGGACCGCAAGACCACCGACCGCGCCGACGGCGACCCCGCCGCCCTGCCCACCCGCCGCCCGGCGCTCGCCAGGGTCCCCGACGTCGCCAACGCCCCGCTCGACGGACCCGTCGAGCTGGAGGCCCCGCTCGACGGCGACGACTTCGACGCGCTCCTCGACCGGTCCGCCGACCTCCTCGACGACACCGAGAGCGAGCGCGGCGGCCTCTTCAAGCCCCGGGACCGGCGCCGCACCGGCGGCCTCGCCCCCGCGGGCGAGCAGCACGACCAGGCCCCGGACCGCGCCGTCGGCCGCGACGCCGAGGACGCCTCCGCCGACGGAGCCGCCCGCCGCCCCGTACCGCTGCCGCGCCGCCACACCCCGACGCTCGTCGTGGACCACGGCCGCCGCCTCGACGGCCCCGACCGCGCCCATCCGGCCCCCGGCCGGGCCCACCCGGTCCCGGGCCGCCCGGCCACCGGCCCCGGCGGCGTCGGCAGCACCGGTGGTACCGGCCACGAGGACCGCCAGGGCCCCACCCTCGTCCCGGTCCGCCCGCAGGGCTCCGCCCGCCCGGACGGCCCCGAGCGCCCGGAAGCCTTCGCGCACCCGGGAAGCCCCGTACCGCCGGAAGGCCCGGCACGCCCGGAGGACACCGGACGCCCGCAGGGCACGGGCCGCACGGAAGGCCCCGGTCGTCCGGAAGGGTCCGGACGCCCGCAAGGCACCGGACGCCCGCACACCTCCGCACCGCCCGCGGCCGACTCCACCCCGCCGGGGCCCCCGGCCCCCGCCCTCTTCGACGGGCTGCCCCGCCGCGTCCGCCAGGCCAGCCTCGCTCCCCAGCTCCGCGAGGCCGACCGCCCGGCCCGCCGCGACGAGGGGACCCGGGCCGCGCCCCAGGGCCGGGACTCCTTCGAGCGCGACGCCGAGGAGGTGCGCGCCCGCATGGCCGCCATGCAGCGCGGCTGGCAGCGCGGACGCCGGGACACCACCGACCCTGACGACCCGACAGCACCAGGAACGACACCCGAGGGGGACGGTCGATGACCGCACCGAACGCCGCAGCACCCAGCACGACCTCCGGAAACGGCGAACTGAACTGGCTCCTCGACGAGCTCGTCCAGCGCGTCGCCTCCATCCGGAAGGCCCTGGTGCTCTCCAGCGACGGACTTCCCACCGGTGCCTCCCAGGACCTGACCCGGGAGGACGGCGAGCACCTGGCCGCCGTCGCCTCCGGCTTCCACAGCCTCGCCAAGGGCGTCGGCCGCCACTTCGAGGCGGGCAAGGTGCGCCAGACGGTCGTCGAACTGGAGGACGCCTTCCTCTTCGTCACGGCCGCCGGCGACGGCAGCTGCCTGGCGGTGCTCGCGGACGCCGACTCCGACGTCGGCCAGGTCGCCTACGAGATGACGCTGATGGTGAAGCGGGTCGGGGCCCACCTCGCGACGGCCCCCCGGACCGGACTGCCCTCGGGAGGGTGAGTGGGACGGCATGAGTGACGAAGCCGAGCGGAACCCGACGGCGGAGGAGCGGACCCCGCGCCCCCACCACTGGTTCGACGACGAGGCCGGACCGGTGGTCCGCCCGTACGCGATGACCCGCGGCCGGACGAGCGCCGCCACCCGCCACCGGCTCGACCTGATCGCGGTGGTCGTTCCCGAACCCGCCGCCGAAGACCCCGGCCGGGACCAGACGCTCTCCCCGGAACACGTGGAGATCGTCGAACGCTGCTCCGAGCAGCCCCAGTCGATCGCCGAGCTCGCCGCCGGACTCGACCTCCCCGTAGGGGTGGTCAGGGTCCTCGTCGGCGACCTCGTCGAGGACGAACTCGTCCACGTGACCCGCCCCGTTCCGCCGGCCGAGCTGCCGGACGTGAACATCCTCCGCGAGGTGATCAATGGCCTTCGGGCGCTCTAGCCGCACCAAGCCCTTCGTCGAACCGGTGACCCTGAAGATCCTCGTCGCCGGCGGGTTCGGAGCGGGCAAGACGACCCTGGTGGGCGCGGTCAGCGAGATCAGACCCCTGCGGACCGAGGAGATGCTGAGCGAGGCGGGGCGGCCCGTCGACGACCTGCACGGCGTCGAGACCAAGACGACCACCACGGTCGCCATGGACTTCGGCCGGATCACGCTGCGCGAGGACCTCGTCCTGTACCTGTTCGGCACGCCCGGCCAGGACCGCTTCTGGTTCCTCTGGGACGAGCTGGCCCAGGGGGCCCTGGGCGCGATCGTCCTCGCCGACACCCGCCGCCTGGAGGACAGCTTCGCGGCCATCGACTACTTCGAGCGGCGCGGCATCCCGTTCACGGTGGCCGTCAACTGCTTCGAGGGCGCCCAGCGGTTCCCCGCCGAGAGCGTGCGCGGAGCCCTCGACCTCGACCCCGAGGTCGAGCTCGTCATGTGCGACGCCCGGGACCGCGAGTCCGTGAAGAACGTCCTCGTGGCGGTCGTCGAGCACGCCCTCGTCCTCGCCGACCGCACCCACGCGGCCGTCGGCTCCTGACCCTCCGATGGAGGGCCCGCCACGGGCCCTCCACCGGGAGGCTCAGTGCCCCGCCACCGACCTCCGCGCCACCGGGAAGTCGAAGAAGGTGTCGGGGAACGGCTCCGGCCCGAACGTGAAGTGCCACCACTCCTCCGGCAGGTTCACGAACCCCTGCTCGGCGAGCACCCCCTTGAGCAACCGCCGGTTGGCCCGCTGCACGCCCGTGGTCCGGGGGTCGTCGGTGTGCGCGCGCGTGTCGAAGCAGTCGTAGCCCGTCCCCATGTCCACGGAGCTGTCGGGGAACCGCTCCGCCTTCGGCGCGTAGCACTCCACGAGCCTCTCGCCCGGCCGGTACGGGCGCGTGGGCGCCGCGGGCAGCCGCACGATCGTCAGGTCCACGGTCGAGCCCCGGCTGTGCCCGGACCTCTCCGCGATGTAACCGTCCGCGAACAGCCGGGACTTGTCGACGAGCGGATAGAACTCCTTCTTCATCCGCTCGTCCTCCGGGTCCCGCGCCCAGCGCACGAAGTGGTCGACGGCCCGCTGCGGCCGGTAGCAGTCGTACACCTTCAGCGTGTGGCCCCGGGCGAGCAGCCGCACCTGCGCCCGGTGCAGCGCCTCCGCCGCCCGCCGGGTCAGGACGCACAGCGGCTGCCGGTAGCCGTCCACCCGCTCGCCCGTGAAGTTGTGCGCCGTCGCGTAGCGCATCTCCTGGACGATCGTCCGGTCCACGGAGTCGAGGGCCACGAACTCCCGGGGAGCCTCGGGTTCCGGCGCGGCCGCCGCCGGGGGAGGGGCCGCGAGGACGGAGCCGGTGAGGGCGAGCAGCCCGGCGGCGGCCGTGACGGAGAGGGTACGGAGCGCGGAGACGAGTCCTGTCATGGGCACCGTCTACCAGTTCCGGCAGCGCCGGGAAAGGCTGATCGCATACGGTCGTGGCGTGACCGACTCGACCGTGCAGGACTCCCACTGCTCCTTCTGCGGCGCCGCCCACTCCGCCGGCGCGGGCTGGCCCCGCACCTGCCCGGGCTGCGGCCGCACCGCCTACCGCAACCCGCTGCCCGTCGCCGTCGCCCTCCTGCCCGTCACGGACGCGGACGGCACGGGGCTCGTCGTCATCACCCGGGCCGTCGAGCCCCGGCGGGGCGGGACCGCGCTCCCCGGCGGCTTCGTCGACCACGGCGAGGACTGGCGCGCCGCCGTCGTCCGCGAACTGCGCGAGGAGACCGGCATCGAGGCCGCCGCCGAGGAGGTGCGCCTCGCCGACGCGCTGAGCTCCCCGGCCGGGCACCTCCTCGTCTTCGGCCTCCTCCCGCCCCGCCCGGCCTCCTCCCTGCCCGCCTCGGTCCCGACCGACGAGACCAGCGGCCACCACCTGCTCCGGGCCCCGGAGGAACTGGCCTTCCCGCTCCACACCGAGGCGGTGCGGAAGTGGTTCGCGGGGGAGTACGACCGAGGGGACGGGAAGCGGACGGGCACCACGGAACGCTCGGTCCCGTAGCGACGGTCCCGCCCCGGGCTCCCCGCTCCCCGTCCCTGGAGCGGGGAGCCCGGGGCGGGACCGCCGCGCCCGAAGCGGCAGTCCCGCCTCGGGCTCTCCGCATCCACGACGCGGCGGTCCCGCCCCAGAGCCCCCGCACGCGGAGCGGCAGCCTCGCCTCGAAGCCCCCGCCCGCCGTAGCGGCGATCCCGCCTCAGAGCCCCCTGACCCGCACCGGCAGCCCCGCCTCCACCGCCCCGTCGTCCGTCACCCGCTCCACCACCACCCGCCCGTCCACCAGGCGCGACTGGTACCGCTCGATCTCGGCCGGCTCCCAGCCGTCCCCCGTGTCCCGTACGACGAGCCCCCCGCCCGTCCGCCCCACGGCGGGCGCCCACACCTCCAGGACCTGACCGCCCTCCCCGCCCCGCACCGGGAGCACCGCGCCCGCCCGGGCCAGGACCGGCACCCGCGACGCCGGCGCGTCGAGCAGCACCTGACCGGGCCCCTCGTACGCCCGCCCCGTCGCCGTGTCGTACCAGCGTCCGCGCGGCAGCCGCACCGCCCGCCGGTCGACCCCGGGCGCCAGGACCGGGGCCACGAGCAGCGCGTCGCCGAGCAGGAACGCGTCCTCGCAGTCCCGCAGCGCCCGGTCCTCCGGCGTCCCCCACCACACCGGCCGGACGTACGGCGCGCCCGTCATCCGGGCGAGCCGCGCCAGAGTCGTGAAGTACGGCCGCAGCCGCTCCCGTTCGGCCAGCGCCACGCGCGCGTACTCCGCGATGTCGGGCCCGAACTCCCACGGTTCGTGCGGCCCGGGCCCGCTCCCCGCGCGCGTGCGGAACAGCGGGAGCCACGCCGCCAGCTGGTACCGGCGCAGGAACAGCTCCGGCGACGCCCCGCCGTCGGGGCCGGTCACGTCCGGCCCCGAGTACGGCACCCCGCACAGGCCGAGACCCAGGACCAGGGAGAGCGAGGCCCGCAGCCCCGGCCACCCCTCCGCCACCCCGCCGGCCCAGGTGCCCCCGTACCGCTGCGTTCCCGCCCAGCCGGAGCTCGACAGGAGGAAGGGCCGCTCGTCGGGCCGCAGCCGGCGCAGCCCCTCGTACCCGGCGCGGGCCGCCGCCAGACCGCACACGCCGCCCGCCTCCCGGCGGTCGCCGTCGCGCACCCGGTCCCCGGGCTCCGCCCGCACCGCCGGGTCCGCGGCGGCCACCAGCCGCACGTCCTCCTCCCGCAGCTCCTCCGCGAGTCCGGACAGGCCGTTCGAACGCCCGGCACCCGGACGCCGGGCGTCCAGGTGTACGGCGGACAGCGGAAGCCCGTGCTTCCGGTACGCGTCCACCGCCCCCCGCACCTCCGCCGCGCCCCCGGAGCCCTCGCGCGCGTGCTGCGGGCCCAGCGCCCAGGACGGCGGGAGCGCGGGCGCGCCCGTGAGCGCCGCCCAGCCGTGCAGCACGCGCGCGGGGGTGCCGACCACCACCCAGCAGCGCAGCGGACCGCCCTCCATCCGGACCTCGCAGGTCCCGGGCCGGTCGTGCCCGGACCCGGCTCCCTCCTCGCCCTCGGAGAGGGTGACCCGGCCGTCCCGGGAGTTGTCGTGGAACACCAGGTGCGTACCGGCGTCCGAGACGATGAACTGCACGGGCATGGCGAGGTGCGACGGAACGTCCCCGGGAACCGACCGGGAGCCGGATCCCGATCCGAACCCGAGCCTTGATCCCAACCTCGACCCGGGCGCGGATCCGGACCAGGGCCCCGACCCGACCCCGGCCCCCCTCCCCGAAGGCGTGCTCCGCAGCCCGTACGAGCCGTCCCTCAGCCGGAGTCCCCCCGACCGCCCGCCGAGCCCGAAGAACCGCGCGTCGGCCGGCACCTCGCTCCGCTGCACCCAGCGCGCGGCCCCGGAGGCGTCTCCGGACCCAGAAGGGCCCGCGACCCCGGCAGGGCCCGCGCCCCCGGACGTCTCCACCGGCTCCCACCAGCGCGGCGGCAGGTCCCGCCGGAGCAACAGCCCGCCCGGCGTCCGGACCTCCACCGCCCCGTGCCGGGAGACCGCCACCGTCACCCGCTCCGACACGACCCGCCAGCCGCCGTCCGTGTCCGGTTCCAGGGCCGCCCGGGGATCCGGCTCGGGGGCCTCGCCCGCCAGCGCGTACGAGGGCAGCGGTCCGGCCCCGTCCCACCCCCAGAACACCGTGCCGCCCGCCGACACGCACAGCCGCAGCGAGGAGCGCGCGAACCGGATCGTCCCCCCGCCCGGCGCGGACTCCGCCGCCTCCGCCAGACCCGGCACCCGGGCCCGCTCCGCACCCCTCGAAGGCGTCCCCCACGCGTCCGTACGGCGCCGCCGCCACGCCGACCGCACCGTCCGCAAGCCCTCCACCGAACCGAACACCTTCATCGAACGCAGCAGTTCACGACCGTCCATGCGGCTCAGCCTGCCACCCGCGAAAGGCGCCACGAGCCGCGTTCAACTGCCGTTCACCCGTGGTGGGAGCACATATTCAACTACCTGACCATGGGCGGGCGGCCCTGGTGCGAAAGACGATCACATGGCATCGTCCTGTCAGCCGCGTCGCGCGCACACCCCAGCACGTGCGCGGGACACACGCAGACCCCGCGTACAGCCAGGGAGCCGCCCCATGACATCAGCGCAGACCGAGCCGCTCTGGCAGCCGGACGAGGAACGCATCGCCACGGCCGCCGTCACCCGTTTCCAGTCCTGGGCGGCCGAACACCACGGGGCCCCGGCCGAGGGCGGGTACCCGGCCCTCCACCGCTGGTCGGTCGAGGAGCTCGAAGCGTTCTGGCGGGCGGTCGCCGAGTGGTTCGACATCCGCTTCTCCACCCCGTACGAGCGCGTCCTCGGCGACCGCTCGATGCCCGGTGCCGAGTGGTTCCCCGGAGCCGCCCTCAACTACGCCGAGCACGCCCTGCGCGCCGCCGACGAGCGCCCCCACGACACGGCCCTGCTCCATGTGGACGAGACGCACGAGCCCGTGCCGACCACCTGGGCCGAGCTCCGCCGCCAGGTCGGCTCCCTCGCCGCCGAGCTGCGCGCCCTCGGCGTGCGCCCCGGCGACCGGATCAGCGGCTACCTGCCCAACGTCCCGCAGTCCGTCGTGGCCCTCCTCGCCACCGCCGCCGTCGGCGGCGTGTGGACCTCCTGCGCCCCGGACTTCGGCGCCCGCAGCGTCCTCGACCGCTTCCAGCAGGTCGAGCCCGTCGTCCTCTTCACCGTCGACGGCTACCGCTACGGCGGCAAGGAGCACGACCGCCGCGACACCGTGGCCGAACTGCGCGCCGAGCTCCCGACCCTCCGCGCCGTCGTCCACGTCCCGCTCCTCGGCACCCCGGCCCCCGAGGGCACCCTCGCCTGGGACGACCTGGTCGCCGGCGACACCGCGCCGGTCTACGAGCAGGTCCCCTTCTCCCACCCCCTGTGGGTCCTCTACTCCTCCGGCACCACCGGCCTGCCGAAGGCGATCGTCCAGTCCCAGGGCGGCATCCTCGTCGAGCACGTCAAGCAGCTCGGCCTGCACTGCGACCTCGGCCCCGACGACGTGTTCTTCTGGTACACCTCCACCGGCTGGATGATGTGGAACTTCCTCGTCTCCGGCCTGCTCACCGGCACGACGATCGTCCTGTACGACGGAAGCCCGGGCTACCCCGACACCGCCGCCCAGTGGCGCGTCGCCGAGCGCACCCGCGCCACCCTGTACGGCACCTCCGCCGCCTACGTGATGGCCTGCGCCAAGGCGGACGTGCACCCCGGCCGGGACTTCGACCTCTCGGCCGTGCGGTGCGTCGCCACCACCGGCTCCCCACTGCCCCCCGACGGCTTCCGCTGGCTCCACGACGAGGTCCGCGAGAACCTCTGGATCGCCTCCGTCAGCGGCGGCACGGACGTCTGCTCCTGCTTCGCCGGCGCCGTCCCCACCCTCCCCGTCCACATCGGAGAGCTCCAGGCCGCGGGTCTCGGCACCGACCTCCAGGCCTGGGACCCCTCCGGCAAGCCCCTCGTCGACGAGGTCGGCGAACTCGTCGTCACCAACCCCATGCCGTCCATGCCGATCCACTTCTGGAACGACCCCGACGGCAGCCGCTACCGCGACAGCTACTTCGAGATGTTCCCGGGCGCGTGGCGCCACGGAGACTGGATCACGATCACCGGCCACGGCTCGGTCGTCATCCACGGCCGCTCCGACTCCACCCTCAACCGGCAGGGCGTCCGGATGGGGAGCGCCGATATCTACGAGGCCGTCGAACGCCTCCCGGAGATCCGCGAGTCCCTCGTCATCGGCCTGGAGGAGCCGGACGGCGGCTACTGGATGCCCCTCTTCGTCCACCTCGTGGAGGGCGCCACGCTGGACGAGGAGCTGATCGCCCGCATCAAGCGGACCATCCGCTCCGAACTCTCCCCGCGCCACGTCCCCGACGAGATCATCGAGGTCCCGGGCGTCCCGCACACCCTCACCGGCAAGCGCATCGAGGTCCCGGTCAAGCGCCTCCTCCAGGGCACCCCGCTCGCCAAGGCCGTCAACGCCGGCTCGGTCGACGACCTCGGCCTCCTCCACTTCTACGAGACCCTGGCCGCCAACCGCCGCGCCTAGGGGGTGTCTCGCCGATCATGCCGGGCTCGGGGCGTCCGGTGCCCGATCCGGCCCGATCGACAAGACACCCCCTGGACCCGCGCACGTCCGGGCCCCGATCCACCCGGGTCGGGGCCCGGACGTGCCCCCGGGGTGTGTCCGGCGGATCACGGCCGGGGTCGCGCCCCCGATCCGCCGGACATCCCTCAGGCCTTCGGCAGCCCACCGGGCACGGCGGCGGCCCCCTTCACGAGCACCGCCGACACCCCGAGGACGGTGCCCGCCGGTCCGGCCGGCGTGGTCTCGGCGAGGACGGTCCGCTCCCCGAGGAACGCCGACGTCGTGCGGTCGAAGACCCACTGGGTCTGCTCGCCGTGGGCGGTACGGGCCACGGCGACGCCCTCGCGTCCGGCCGCGTCGGTCGCGGACGGCAGCACGGCCACGCCGGGGATCAGGGCAGCGGCCCGGTACAGCGCGGCGGTGACCTCCGGGGGAGCCCAGGTCTCGGCCAGCAGCGTCCCGATCGCGGTGAACGCCCGCTGGTCGGCGTCGCTCCCGGGCCCCCCGGTCTCCCCGGCCCCCCGGGTCTGCTCGCGGACCAGCCGCAGCAGCGCCTCCGGACCCGTGGGAAGCGCCGCCACGTACGCGTGCGTCGGGTTCGTGACGGACGGAGCCTCCGCCCCGAGGACGGTCTTCCGGGGAACGGCCCCGGGGCCGTCCAGCTCGTACACGGGCGCCCGGGAGCCGAGCGGAGTGTCGGCGGACCCCTCCTCGCGCAGCAGACCGGGCCGGCTGCCGTCGGCCGAGAGCCACACCTCGCGCGCGCGTGCGGACGGCAGCACGGCGGCACCGCCGGCCGCGTCGCGCCCCGCGTGCGCGACGAGGCTCTTCACGTAGACGTACTCCTCGGGCCGCACCCCCGGCGCGGGCGCGGCGGCCGCGGCGAGCGCCGCGCGCATGAACGATTCCCCGGCACTCGGCCGCACGACGACCTCTGCCCGAACTACGGCTTCCGCCCGAACGGAGACTTCCGTCCCTGGGGCGACCTCCGGCCGCACGGCCTCCGCCCACACCGCACCCCCCGGCCGCACGGCGGCGTCCCGTCGCGCGGCCCTCCGCGCCCTCGCCCTCGCCGGAGTCCTCTCCGGCGTGACGCTCTCGGCGCTGCCCCCGACCGCCGTGGCGGCGGCCCGCACCCCCGAGACGTACGCCCTGACGATCCGTCACCTCGACCGCCAGGGGGCCGCCACCGACGCGTACCGGACCCACGTCACCGGCATCTCGGGCCCCGGCGCCTCCGAGGCGGTCACGCCCCACGACGACTCCGGCACGGTCACCGTCCGCCTCCCCAGGGGCCGCTACCTGCTCGACTCCACCGTGGACGGGCGCGACGAGGGCTCCGGAACCGACTGGATCGTCCAGCCCCGCCTGGACCTGGACCGCGACACCACGGTCACCGTCGACGCCCGCACGACCGCCCCGGTGGACGTCCGCCCCCGGGACGCGGAGGCCCGCTTCCTCAGCAGCCTCGGCTTCGTCGAGGTCACCCACGGCGGCACGACCCGCTCCGCGAACGTCCTGGCCGCCCCCGGCCTGCGCATCGCCCACCTCGGCCCCGACGCCGAGCCGGGCTCGGTCAGGGAATGGTTCGACACGTACTGGGCCGGCGAGACCACCGACTACGCCCTCGGCTACACCTTCACCTCCTCACGCGCCCTGACCGGCCTCGTCCGCCACCCGGCCCCCTCCTCCCTCGCCACCGTCGAGGTCCGCCGCGCGGCCCCGAAGGGCGAGACCGGGACCGCGTTCGTCTCCGTCCAGCCCGGCGCGGGCCCCACCGTCGGCATCTCCCAGCCCCTCCGGCCGCGCGGCACCGCGACCGTGCTCGTCACTCCCGAGCGGGGCCGGTGGAACGTCGAGTACGAAGGTCCCGCCGCCCCCGGGACGAAGCCCAACCGGTACGCCGTGAACGGGCTCGCGGTGCGCGCGGGCGCCACCACCGCCCACACCTTCGACAACCCCGTCTTCGGCCCCGCCCTCGACACCGCGCCCGGCGCCCGCCCGGCCGGCGTCCGCGACGGAGCCGCCCTCTCCCTCGACGTCCCCCTGCTCGCCGACGGCGAGGGCCACGCGCCGAGCGCACCGCGCTTCCACACCGCCACCACCACGCTCCACCGGAACGGGGTCCTGATCGGCACCCACCGGGGCGAGCCCGGCCGGGGCACGTTCACCACCACCCCGGGAGCGGCCTCGTACCGGCTGACCGCCACCGCGACCCGCGGCGACGGCACCGCGCCGGCCGGACGCGCCACCGCGGCCTGGACCTTCACCTCGGCCGCGACCGCCCGACCGGCCGCGCTTCCCCTCAGCACCGTCCGCTTCGCCCCGGCCCTCGGCCTCGACGGCACCGCCCCGGCGGGCGCCCGAGTCCGCGTGCCGGTCACCGTCCAGGGCGCGGCGGCCGGATCCGGCGTCCGCTCCCTGACCGTCTCGGTGTCGACCGACGACGGCACCACCTGGACCCGCGTCCCCGTCGCCGACGGCCGGGCCGTCTTCCGCAACCCCGCCGCCGGACGGTCCGTCTCGCTCCGCGCCGAACTCACCGACACGAAGGGCAACACCCTCACCCAGACCCTGACGGACGCCTACCGCACCCGCTGAACGACCCACCGTTCCGGAACGCGCCGGGGAGGCACCCTCCCCGGCGCGTTCCGCCGTTCCCCTCCCCGCACCAGGCCTGCCCGTCGTTCGACACCTCCCCGAACCGTCACTGTCAGTGGCGAACGTTACGCTGAGTGAGCATTGATCGGAGCGTCACCAGGGGGAGACATGACACGGACCGGAACCACCCCGACGAACCTCGGCCGCGCACTGCGCCGCGAGGTCCCCAGCACCGTCGGACTCCTCGCCGACGAGCAGGACTTCGCGGCCATGCGCCGCTACCGCACGTTCCTCTTCGACGACCACACCGCCTACCTGCGCCAGATCGAGAAGCTCCTCAGGGCCCTCGCCCGGCAGGGCGGCCACACCACCGTCGCCCTCTTCGACCCCGAGGAGTACGCGGCCTGGTGCGCCGAGACCGCCACCGACCCGGACCTGCCCGCGAGCCGCAGCCGCTTCACCGCCCACCTCGCCGCCACCGGAGCCCGCGTCACCTACACCGGGCAGCCCCTCGCCGCCCTCCTGCCCGAACTCGTCGACACCGCCGTCCGCCAGGCCACCTGGGAGTACGCCACCACCGTCCTCGCCACCGCCGGCGACTGCGCGAGCTGCGGCAAGGACATCGGCAAAGCCGCCTACGAGCGGGCCGCCCGCCTGCTCGCGCGCCTCCTCGAAGCCGCGGGACCCGGCACCCACCACCTCGTCTGCAGCGTCCCCGCCGCCGACGACCAACTCCTCGCCGTCCTCCACACCGACGGCACCGCACCGCCCGAGGACCCCGACGGCGCCGGACCCACCACCGGGTTCACCGCCGTCCTCGCCGCCGGCATCGCCCTCTCCGCCCCCGGCGGACTCGTCCTGCGCACCACCGCCCCCGACGTCCCCGACCGCCTCCACGGCTGGCGCCTCACCGACGGCGCCCTGACCCCGCTCACCGAGGCCGAGGTCTTCTCCGCCTACTGCACCGACGCCCGCACGGGAGAACCCCTCTCCCCGGAACCCGGCGTCGAGTACCGCGCCGGATTCCCCCTCGCCCCCGGCCCCGACGACGACTGGACCACCCACCACTGACCACCGGCCCCGCACACGGCGAAGGGGCTCCCCGCCACCTCCGTGACGGAAAGCCCCTTCGTCATGACCCGGCTCGGGGGATCACTCCCCGGACAGCACCGCCTGCGCGGCCAGCCGCGCCTCGTGCGCGGTGTCCGCGGCACGCGCCGCGGCCGCGGCCCGCTCGCACTGCGCCAGCGTGTACTTGGCCAGCGTCGCCCGCACGTACGGAATCGACGCCGCACCCATGGAGAGGGAGGTGACGCCCAGACCCGTCAGCACACACGCCAGCAGCGGATCCGAAGCGGCCTCGCCGCAGACGCCGCAGCTCTTGCCCTCGGCCTTGGCCGCCTCGGCGGACAGCGCCACCAGGTCGAGCAGCGCCGGCTGCCACGGGTCCTGGAGCCGGGACACCGCACCGACCTGACGGTCGGCCGCGAAGGTGTACTGCGCCAGGTCGTTGGTGCCCAGCGACAGGAACTCGACCTCCTGGAGGATCGAGCGAGCCCGCAGCGCGGCCGAGGGAATCTCGACCATCGCACCGAACTTCGCCCGCAGCCCCGCCTCGCGGCAGGCGTCGGCGAACGCCTTCGCGTCCGTACGGTCGGCCACCATCGGCGCCATGACCTCGAGGTACACGGGCAGGCCCTCGGCCGCCTTCGCGAGCGCGGACAGCTGCGTCCGCAGCACCTCCGGGTGGTCGAGCAGCGACCGCAGCCCCCGCACGCCCAGCGCCGGGTTCGGTTCGTCCGCCGGCGTCAGGAAGTCCAGCGGCTTGTCGGCGCCCGCGTCGAGGACCCGCACGACAACGCGCCCCTCGGGGAACGCCTCCAGGACCTGGCGGTAGGCCTCGACCTGCTTCTCCTCGGACGGCGCCCGCTTGCTGTCGTCCAGGAAGAGGAACTCCGTACGGAACAGGCCGACGCCCTCCGCACCGGCCTCCACCGCGGCCGGCACGTCCGCCGGACCGCCGACGTTGACCAGCAGCGGCACCTTGTGCCCGTCCGAGGTCGCGCCCGGACCGGTGGACGTGGCCAGCGCGGCCCTGCGCTCGGCGGCGGCCTTCGTCAGCTCCGCCTTCTTGTCCTCGCTCGGGTCCACGAAGAGCTCACCGGTGGAACCGTCGACCGCGATGAGCGTGCCCTCGGCCAGCTCACCCGCGCCCGGCAGCGCCACGATGGCCGGCACGCCCAGGGCCCGCGCGAGGATCGCGCTGTGGCTGGTCGGCCCGCCCTCCTCGGTCACGAACCCGAGCACGAGCGCCGGGTCGAGCAGCGCCGTGTCGGCGGGCGCCAGGTCCCGCGCGATCAGCACGTACGGCTCGTCGCTGTCCGGCACGCCCGGCATCGGCACGCCGAGCAGCCGCGCGACGATCCGGTTCCGCACGTCGTCCAGGTCCGCGACCCGGCCCGCCATGTACTCGCCGGCCCCGGCGAGCAGCTCGCGGTAGTGCGAGAAGGCGTCGTAGATACCGCGCTCGGCCGTGCTGCCGACCGCGATGCGGCGGTCCACGTCGGCGATGAGCTCCGGGTCCTGGGCGATCATCGCCTGGGCCTCCAGCACCGCCTGGGCCTCGCCGCCGGCCAGATTGCCCCGGGCGATCAGATCCGCGGCCACGGCCTCCACGGCCTGACGGGCGCGCCCCTGTTCGCGCTCCGCCTCCTCGGCCGGAATCGACTTGGCCGGCGGTTCCAGAACCGCGGTGCCCATGTGCCGGACCTCGCCGATCGCCACTCCGTGGCTGACGCCGACGCCTCGCAGCGTTGTCTCCATCTCACCCGTCTCCGATTGGGCGACGGCCCCGGCCGCCGCGTTGAATGTCGAACTCGCGGTCGTCACAGCGGACGTACCGGCTCAGTTCCAGCCGAAGAGGTGGTCGCCGGCCTTCACGTCGCCGTCCTCGGCGACGTCGGAGAGGGAGTCCGCGGTGGCCTCCAGGGCCACGACGGGACAGATGGGGGACTTGCCGGCGGCCTCGACCGCGGCGGGGTTCCAGCGCACGACGGCCTGTCCGCGCGTCACGGTGTCGCCCTTGCTCGCGAGCAGCTCGAAGCCCTCCCCGTTGAGCTGGACGGTGTCGATGCCGAGGTGCGTCAGCACGCCGTGTCCCTCGGAGTCGACGACGACGAAGGCGTGCGGGTGCATGGAGACGATGACCCCGTCGACCGGGGAGACGGCCTCGGAGGGCTCACGTACGGGATCGATGGCGGTACCGGGGCCGACCATCGCACCGGAGAAGACCGGGTCGGGAACTGCGGCGAGACCGATGGCACGGCCGGCGAGCGGCGAGGTCACGGTTGTCATGGGAAGCCTCCCAGGGGCGGAGATTGTGTGGCGCCGTCACTACCTGTCCTGGACGGCGAGCTGTTCAGAAGCGTATGTCATGGGAAGTCCCGGTTCCGCCCGAGACGTACCAGTTGGACGGAGCTAGGGACCACCGGCGACGGTTTGCGTCTACTGACGGTGGGATGTACTGTCGTACTCCTGCCTGACCCCAACGCGGCCTTGAGTCGCGGGTCGGCAGCACCTATCAAGCCAGATCCTAACCCCAGTGGTCTACACCTCTGCGTGCTCGCAGCGGGACGTGGTCGGGGGGGCCGAGAAAGCCTGGTAATGTTTGAACCCGCCGGAAGGGCCCGGAGCGAAAGCAAAAGGGACCGGAAAGCACCGGGGAAATCGGATCGGAAAGATCTGATAGAGTCGGAAACGCAAGACCGA
>NZ_JBIVSC010000031.1:0-39826 GCF_044756005.1 Streptomyces sp. NPDC092045
GGTGGGGTTCCTCGGGCGCCCCGCGCGGGTCATATCTTCGCCGCCCCCCCTCCGGGGGCGGGGGCCGCGCGGCCTGTTCGGCCGGGGCGGGGGGCGCGGGGGCCGGGGGGGGGGGCCCCCCCGGCCCCCCCCCACGGCGCCTTCCTGCCGCTGGCCTACGGTGCGGGGTTGTAGTGGACGGTGGTGGTCTCGCAGGCTTCGGCGTACGTCTTCAGTGCCTCGGCTTCGGTCTGGTCGACCGTGAGGTTCCAGCGCAGTTTGGTGGCGGTCCATTCGCCGATGTAGCGGCAGTGGGCGTCGGGTAGGGGCGGCATCCAGGTGGCGGGGTCCTGGTCGGCCTTGGAGCGGTTGGTGCGTGCGGTGACGGCGACGAGCGAGGCGGCGGCGCCCTGGTCGTTGGCATAGGCCTCGCGGCGCCTGGCGTCCCAGGTGCTTGCGCCGGAGTCCCAGGCCTCGGCGAGGGGGACCATGTGGTCGATGTCGAGCTTGCCCGCCTCGCTCACTTCGACGTTGTCGTAGTAGGAGAGCCAGCTTCCGCCGGTCAGTTTGCAGCCGGCCGCCACGGTTGGCTCCTGGAGGGCTTCGGCGAGGAGGACTTCGTTGCGGGTGTTGCAGCCGTCGGCCGGGTCCAGGCCGGTGTTCCAGTGCCGGAAGGAGTCACGGGTGTAGCCGGTGCGGTCCTCTTCGGCGACGGGCAGCTGGCCGACGGCGTCCTCCAGCGGTGGCACCGCCGAAACCGGCACCACCACCGCGGCCTCGGTCGTGGCCATGGCAGTGGGGGAGGGGAGGGCGAGCGGGGTCAGGGCGAGGCAGAACGCGGCAGCGCCGCGCAGCAGGTTGGTGATCACGCACGTAGGCATAGCGGACCCGGGCTCATGGACACGCCGGGAACGGGACGCTCATGGACCGCGCGGGGCGCTGAGGTTCGGCGGAGAAACGCTCCGCCTCATCCTCGCGGGTTCACCCGCGAGGACGAGGCGGTACGAGGTCACTCCACCGGCTGGTCAGCGCCAGGTGAGGTGTTCGTAGTGCAGGAGGCGGGCGCGGGCGGTCTTCTCGGTCATGCCCAGGGCCTCGGCGACCGCGGGCATGGCTCCGCCCTCGTCGTGTTCGCGGTCCAGGGCCCGGGCGGCCTCGGGGCCAGTCTCGGCGACAATCGTCTCCAGATGGTCGCAGGCCCTCAGCATGGTCGCGTACGCGCGTGCCCTGTCCTCCTCCCACCAGAGCCGGTCCAGCCGCTCGCGTACCTGCCCCAGTAGCTCCGCCAGGTCCTCGGGCAGGGACACCGCGCGCCCGGCGATGTCGTCGAGGTGCGCCTCCCACTCCTCGTACGGGCCCGAGGTGCCGTAGGTGTCGGGGCCGTCGTCTTCACGGACCTTCTCCCAGTCGATGACGTAGGTCTTCGTGCCACGCCAGCCGCAGGCGCACCGGCCCCGCATGGACACGGCGGTGGGCCGGCGGAAGGTGCCGTCGTAGAGCCACCAGTCGCTCGACTCGTGGAAGTTGCTGCCACTGCCCAGATCGAAAAGGACCGGCTTCGGCTCACTGCCATCGGCCAGCAGCACCCCCACCATGCCCTCGTGCGACTCGAACCCGTCCCGCCGCCACCCGTCCCGCACTCCGTACACCACGGCCCGCCTTCCGCTTCGACACCGGCGCCCTGGACACGGCGCCCGAAGCTTCCCGGAACCACGATGCGACCCGGCCCCAGCTCTCCGCAGCCGGATCGCGACATATTCCACAGGCAGGTGTAGCGCACGCCGCTCCGCGCGCCCCTACCGTCGGGTCGACACAACGACGAGCAGCCGGATGGTCGCCTTCGTTCTACGTGGTCCGGGTGCTGGACAGGCCGCCGAGCATCGCGTCGAAGTTTGGTGAGTCGGGGAACGGCTGTCGGTTGCCGACTCACCGGTAGCCCCACGCCTCGTACGACGACTGAATCCTGTGGCGACCAGGTTGCGCTGGAAGTCACCCAGGAGCATCCGGACTCTCTCGGGCCGCGGCATGCTCTCCATGGTTTTGAAGACGCGGCCGCTGGTGGCACAGGTCTGTTCGGCGTCGCCCTGGTGGAGCCGTTTCGCCCAGCACTCAACCGCACAGGGGGCGAGGTTCACCGGGGAAACGATCCTGCTGTACTGCTGCCGGTCGATGCCGGTGTTCGCACGAAAATTCGTTTTGTTCTGATTTGGTAACTCGGTGCGCTGCAGGGGCCAGCGCTCTGTACGGTGATCGACTGCCGGGCCGCGAAGTGGGGAGGGCCCGGTTCTCCCATCACCTGTACCAAGGGACATCCATGCTCCGTACCCGTACCGCTGCCGCCGTCACCACGGCGGCGTTCGCCGGCCTGCTCGTCCTGCCCGCACCCGCCCAGGCGGCCGGCTCGGTCCACCTCTACAAGATCTACTACGACAGCCCGGGCACCGACAGCCGGACGAACGCGAGCCTGAACGGGGAGTACGTCATCGTCCGCAACACCACCACCGCCGCGGTCAACCTGCGCGGATGGACGCTCACCGACGCCTCGAACCACAAGTACACCTTCGGCAACTTCACCCTCGGTAAAGGCAAGACGGTGACCATCCGCACCGGCAAGGGCACCAACACCGCCGCCAACCTCTACCAGCAGCGCGCCGCCTACGTGTGGAACAACGACCGCGATACCGCCACCCTGAAGCGGTCCAACGGCACCCGGGTCGACACCTGCTCATACAACTCCACCCGGATCGACTCCGTCATGTGCTGACCGGCAATCCCGACCGGCATCCAGGAGCAAGTGGACCGGCGGGCGGAGGCGGCGTGCGAACTTGCGGACGCGGTGGCTGGCTCGGGCTGGAGTGCGGCGGCCGCTGACGACGCCCTGATCGCCATTGACACCCAGACGTCCGCGAGGCTCTGGCCGCGACGGCCAGGGCCCGCCGGCGCCTGAGCCTGCCGGTCGACGCTGAGCAGGAGACGGAGTCGTCCACGTCGGCGCCCAGTAAGCGTTTTCAGCGCTGTCACTTCAGGATAAGGACGGCTGTGGCGATGACGGTCATGCAGTTGGGGCTGATGCGAGATCTGTGAACGCCGGGGTGCCCCCGTCCTCGTCGACCGTGCCTACATCGGGGCCGGCCCCTGGGTGACCACACCATTCAGACGGCTCCCGAACCGGGACCTCACCACGACCCGGCGAACGGTCAACCGGGCCCTGTCAGCGGCGCGCGCACCCGTCGAACGAAGCGTCGCGCGACTCAAGTCCTGGCGCATCTTCCGCCGGACCCGCTGCAGCCCCAACCGCATGACCGCCATCGCCGCAGCCGTCCTCACCCTGGAGCGTCAACGCTGAAAATGCTCAGTGTGCCGACAGGCCCAGGCGTTCCCTGGCGTTCCTCAGGTCGGCGGTGAGCGCGTCGCTCATAGGATCCCCGGCTCGTTTTAGTACGTCGACGAGAACGGCCGCTCCGACCGAGGCGCTCTCCTCGGCCTTGCGCAGCGCCACGGTCACGGTGGAGTCACCGGTGTTCAAGGCGGTCCAGCGGCGGGCGGCATCGCAGAGGAGCAGTGCCTCCCAGAGTACGCGCAGTGCTGCGGGAAGGCGGTCGGACGCGATCAGCCGGTGGCCGATCCGGGCGAGCGAAATGACCTGACGAGGCACAGCGTCGACCACGTTCATCCGGCCGGTGGCCGAGAACCTGGGCCCGTCCCCGCCGCAGAGGGAAAGTCGCAGCGTCCGGATCTCCAGCGGATCCAGGGCGTCGGCCCGCACGCCGCCCGCGAGCCTCGTAGACTCCGTCCGCTCCGCTTCCAGCAGTGCCTCCCGCAGACTCGGCGCAAGCACCGATCCGAACTCCCGCTCCATCTCCGCGATCCGATCATGCGACCCGCGGGCGGCCATGGCCAGATGCCCGGCAGCCTCCGCGTCCCGCCCGGCCTCTCTCAGGTGGATACCGATCCGGGCATGAGCCCCGGAACTCCCGACCCGACCGAGTTCTGCGGCCTCCAGAATCACGCCGTCCACGGCCAGCGCCGCGTCCCACTGCCCACGCGCCGCCTCCAGCATGGAGACAACCGGGGCGGCGAAACCGATCGCGTACGGGATCGCCTCAGGGCCGATCCGGCCCATCTCCTTATATCGGGCAAGGGACTCCTGACCGCATTCCAGAGCCAGTTCGTGGTCCCCCACCCGCAGTTGGATCCCCGCCCCGACCGCGAGGACCCGAGCCGCGTCCCCGGAGCGGTCCGAGAGGGGCGTGAAGGCCCCCGCCCGCATGTACCCACCGATCGACATGTCCAGATCGCTGAGAGCGCTGAAGGGACGGTCCCACTCGGCATAAGCCCGGGCCCTTCGTAGCCGGACGTCGGCTGTCAGCAAGACTGCGGGAACGGGACCCATCTCCTGCCGGTCACCCCGCTGCTCACCCTCCTTCCGGGTGGCGAGCTGCTCCGACTCCATCCGCCGGTACAGCTCCTCGGCCCGGTCCAGGACTGCGACTGCGCCGGTCACGTCTCCGACGTCAGTCCTGGCCCGTCCCATGGCGTAGAACAGTCCCGCTCTGGCCTGGGGAACCTCAGGCAGGTCCGGGGAGGCGGCATCCAAACGGTCCAGGGCGTGCTGCGCCCGCGTGAACTCGGCCAGCGCCTGTGCCGGCTCCTGGCTCTGCTCGGCGGCGAACCCCCGTTCGTAGGCCGCCCGGTACTCCTGGATCGCCGGCTCGGTACGATCCCGGCCCTGAGAGGCTCCGCGTCGCCGAAATATCTTCATCTTCCCTATATTCCGCTTGAGTTCACTGCATCCATCCGTGCGGTGAAACGTCGACATCGTGTCACGGCGTCTTCGCCGGATGCCCTCGTTCACTTCGAAGGGGTCTGTCACAGCGCCGCTACCACAACTGGCTCGGGCTCCTGACACCGAAGGCCGACGCGGATAGGGAGAAGGCAGTCCGGCGGCAGGGCGCGGCGGTGCACGACTTCCGGTTGTGGTCGCGGATCTACCCGGCGACCAGCTGCGAGGGCTACGTGTCGGTGGCGTTCGTGTTCACGGGGAAGACTGCCGAGCAGCGCGAGAGCCGGATGCGGCGCCTGGAGCAGGCCGCCCGCCGCTACTTCGCCGGCGCCCCGTACCCGTGGGCCGGGTTCACGGCTGTCGACTACCACCAGGCGGTGCCCGTAGTCGTCACCGAGCTGGAGCGGATTACCGCCGACCCGGCCGGGGCCGCCGGGAAGGTGTGGCGCAGGCTCGGGCGGAAGGAGTGGTAGACGCTGAGCGAGGCCCTGGACAACCCGGACGGCGAGCGGCTGTACCGGACGGAGCTCCGGGCGGCCCGCCGGCGGCAAGCGGAGTGCGAGGCCGCGCACCGGGAGGCGCAACGGCCGGTGCGCACGCGGTGCGGTAACAGGTTCACCGATGGCCGCTGGCAGGAGACCGCGCGGTCCTCGTGGCCCTGTGAACGGGACCGGCTGTGCGGGCCGTGCGCCACGGAGGCGGCCGACCGCGCGGAGGTGGAGCGCGCCGCGCGCCGCCAGGCAGAGGCAGCCGAACGCGCGGCGGTCGAAGCGCCGGTGGTGAAGCCCCGCCGGTTCGGCATCGGCCGCCGCCGGTAGTCGACGGTCCTGGGGCCCCGGTAACGGCTGCGTGCTGGCCGCGCCCCGGCACCGGCCGGGGGTGGGCCCGCGGGGGCAGCGGCGACGTCGACGGGCGAGGCGGTGTCAGCGGGCTGCGCTACGTTCGTCTTCCCCTCCGTGTGAGGGGCGCTGCTCCGCCCGGCCTATAGGACAGGCCGGGCAGAGCAGGTGGCGCGATCCCCCTTTGTTTCGGCACGGGGGCACGCCGTTCTTCCGGATGGAAGGACCGACACCGAGGTGTCCTCCCCCATGGGACGACGTATGGGACCGGTTTGCAAGGAAAACCGGGAACTTCACCCGCAGGACGTGCCCGGTGTGCTGGACGTGCGCCGGAGTGGTTCGTTCCGTGCCCGTGGCTGACCGTCCGCGATTTCTAATGTTCCGTAATTCCATGATCACGTCGCGTAACCGGTGGGAGCGGGTCCATGCTGAGGATCCGTCAGCGGCGGCACGGCACCCGCTCGTTGACGGAGATTCCTTCATGGCGTGGTGGCTCTTCCGGATGGCTGCGCCTGACCGACTCCCGATACCGAGGATGGGTGATGAGCAGGAAACAGATAGCGGCGGCGATGGTGCTGGCGCTCGTGGTGGTACTGGCATGGAGCCTGGTGATGGCGGCGATGGGCCACGCGGCCCTGATCGCCGGACTGGCCCCGGTCCTCGGACTGACCGTCACCCAGGTCCTGGGCGGCTATCGCGCCCGGACCACGCCGGCCTCCGGACGCCGGGTGGCGGCGGTGCCTGACGACGAGGACGGCACCCTGTGACGATGCTCCCCGCACCGGGACCGGCCTCCGGGCCGGCCCCGGTCCGTCCCGGCCGCAAGCTCGGACCCATCGCCCCCACCGTCGGTTCCACCCACACCGCGTGGCTGGAGCCGACCCGCGACCGCTACCTCGCCAGCGGCTACACCCTGGCCGAACTCAGCCTCCACGTTGTCCTGGCCAAGTCGAAGCTCTCCGAGCTCCTGCGCGGGGTGGGCCACTACCCGCGCTGGGAGGTCATGCACCGCGTCGCCGCCGTTCTTAACATCCCCAGCTGGCCGCTGTACCGGCTGTGGCAGCAGGCCGCTTTGGACGTGGGCAAGAACAGCGACTGGATCGACCGCTCCGGCGAAGGCGGACCCGCCATCACCACCGCCGGCTCCGGCCGACCGCCCCTGGCCCACGGCGCCCTGCGCACCACTGTCGAAGACGGCTACGTCCGCTACGCCGGCGTCTTCCTCACCGGCGACGCCCGCCACCAGGCGGTGGAGGACACCTTCGCGATCCTCTGGCTCAGCTTCGACGAGGCCCTCGCCAGCCCCGACATCCGCCGCTACGCCTGGAACCTCCTGCGCGCCACGGTCAGGGCCCGCGCCGCCCACCGCGACGACCGCCCGCTGCTCGCGCAGGCCGCCTTCGACACCCTCGCCCTCCTCGAGGAGACCGACCCCGAGGCGCAGACGGCACAGCTGGCCGAGAGCATCGAGCTGTTCACCGCGATCAGCCGGCTGCCCGACAACCACATGGACGTCATGGTGCTGCGACACCTGTGCGGCTTCTGCATCCGGGAGACCTCCGACCTCCTCGGAGTACCGATCGCCGCCGTACGGTCCGACGAACGCCACGCCCAGCGCTTCCTCACCGAGACCACCGAGCTGCACCTGACCGAAGGACCCACCCCATGACCACACTGGACACCGTCCTCTCCCGGGCGCTGCTCGTCTCCGACCGCACCATTCCGTGTGACACCGTCCCCGACCGCGACACCAACCGGCGAGGGGCGATCACTCCGAGGCAGACGACCGGGTCGGCGGCCGAGGACCTGCGCGCGCTGTGCGAGACCGTGGTGCGCCACACCCCGGCCATCGCCGTCGGCGAGTTCGTCACCGACCAGATCCCCGCACCCCGCGCCGCCCTGGTCCTGGCCTGCGTGCTCCAGCTCACCGACACCGACGACGGCGCCCGCTTCTGGTGGCAGTACGCCGCTGGCGCCGGACAACCCGCCGCCGCCTACTGCCTCTACCTCCACCACCTCGCCCTCGGCGAGACCCACGTCGCCAGCTGGTGGCACACCCAGACCAACGAGGCCGGCACCCGCAAACCCGCCCCGCGCGCCCCTGCGGCGCGCACCGAGGTCCGCTGCGCCGACGACCCCGACTTCCCCGCGGTTCTGCAG
This sequence comes from Streptomyces sp. NPDC092045, assembly GCF_044756005.1. Taxonomy (NCBI): domain Bacteria; kingdom Bacillati; phylum Actinomycetota; class Actinomycetes; order Kitasatosporales; family Streptomycetaceae; genus Streptomyces; species Streptomyces sp. NPDC092045. The sequence goes on from NZ_JBIVSC010000031.1 coordinate 7,762, forward strand.
GACGGCGACGGCGCCTCGACCACCACCCTGCTGCGCGTCCTGAGGCAGCTGGCCCGGCACGTCACCCGCCAGCGCTCCTCCGTCGTCCTGGAGTTGATGGCCTATATGCCCGTCGCCGTGGCCAGCGGCTACCTTCGTGAACCGGACAGCGAGATCCCGCTGCCGGGACCGAACTTCGCCCACCAGGTCCGTGACCGGCTGACCACAGCCGACCGCTCCCTGCGTCCCAGCGGCCTTCCGCCCCGCTCGCAGTCCCGTCCCCGGCCCCGGCCGGGCGACGACCGCCACCAGTGGCGGCGCGACCGCCACGTCGACGAGGCCGCAACCCGCTGAACCGATCCGCCACGGCACACTGCGGGAAGCCACCCCGGGGTGCTGTGGCCGGTGCCCGGGGTGGCATCGGCACGTCATCCTTCGAGCGGGGCTTGCCCACCCTGAGCGGATGAGACGGAGGGTTGTACCGGAGGGAGGCTGAACCGTTGCCCGGGAAGGCGCATGGGGCGGGAGGCCGGAGGTGTGACCGCAGGTGGGAGCCCGGCAAAACGGACACCCCCCCGTTTCCACAGGGCACCCCGCGTGGGCAAGCCGCCCGCGCGTACGGACACCTCTTTCCCACGTGACAGCCGTGGGAAAGAGGAGCAGTGCTTCGCTGGGGCCGGGCCGGGTGCCCGCGCCCTGTTGTCGGTGGCGGCTGGAAGGCTGGCCGGTATGAACGGTGACGTGCCGCTGTTGTGCGGCCGGGCCTACGGCTACGGCCGCGACGACCCCGACCCAGGCCGCGGATCTCAGCCGAACTCGTCGGCGGCCCGCTGGACGGTCTCCTGCTAGACATCCAGGGCTGGCGCACCGAGGAGGTCGACGACGGCGCCGCCCTGGCCACCGAGCTCGGCCGATGGCCCGGCGGCCGCGCCCTATACGAGTGCGGGTGCCGATCGGGGAACATCAGGCGCCAGCCGTGTTGCGTCACCTGGACGGTGAGCTCCTCCACGGCAGCGACGTCTTCGCCATGGAACGCCAGGTGGTTCAGCCCAGGGCGGCGGCGGTCGTGCCGGTTGGCGGTGAGGTCCGGGGACTGCTCGAGGACGAGGTAGGTCGGCCGAGCAGCCAGCTGCGGCCGGCGTCCCGGCTCTGGGACACGGTGTAGCCGAGGGTCTCCAGCAGCCAGCCGAGCGAGGTGGGTGCGCGGTCGAGGTCGGGCACCCAGATCTCGACGTGGTGCAGGGCACCGTGCGCCGGACGGTTCACGCGGCCACCGCCTCGGGACGCTCGACCAGCTGGCCGCGTTCGAACCGGGCTCCGGCGCGGACGAGCGGGACGAGGTGGGCGCCATTGACCGCGCGCCGACGGGCCTGGGCCGATTCCACGAGCTTGAACAGCATCGCGAGAGCGGCGGCCCGCGAGCTCGCGCCCCGGGTGACCTTCGTGCGGAGGCGGACGGTAGAGAAGGCCGACTCGATGGGAAGGAGAACCGCTGCCGGGAGAAGCAGCAGTCAGGCCGCGCAGAAGGCGGTGCACCATCCGGTGCGCACCTGGTGTCGGGCGGAGTCTCACCGACGAGCGCTGGCAGCACCTTCTCGGGCAGAGGCTCGAATCCGACTGTATCGGCGAACTACGCCCGGACGGGCCGGTCAATAGCACCGGCGTGATCAGGTCAACCTACGTGTGTGGTTCTTTCGTCATGCGAAACCTTGTCACCCGGCAACGATCTTCCTTGTCCGTAGATGCCCTGTGCGGGGAGATTTGCGGAGTCGTGGAGGCGGGAAACGGTCTGGCTGGTTCCGCACCGTGTGGATCATGTGTTCGAGGGCAGTGCGGCGGTCGGTGTGGAGGTTTCGTGGCAGCGTGTGCACGCCGCGTGACCGCTGGGGTCGCGGTGGCTGTTTCCCGTGGGGGGAATTCATGCGTTCACGTGCTTCGGGCACGTCTCTTCGGCGTGCCCGCAGGTCGTCCCGGTACGGCCTGGTCGCCGCGGTGTCTGCCCTGTCGCTGGCCGCGTCGGTGGTGCCGGCCCTGGCCGACCCGGCCGCCGCCGATTCGGGTCCGGTATCGGTGTGGGGGAAGACGGACGGGCCGCGCTTTGAGGTGCCGCCGGTCAAGGTCGGCTCCAACCGGCCGGTGCCCAACGAGGCGGAAGCTCCCGATACGGCCGGGGAGAAGGCCTGGGAGGAGGCTCGGAAGAGCCGCGTCCGTCCTTCGGCCGCCAAGCTGTCGGCTCGTTCGGCTCCGACGACCACCACGCAGAACGATGGTGGTGAGCCGGTTGCCGTGCCCGGGGGTCAGGGTGCGGTTCCGTGGCACCAGATCACCAATTTCCGTATCACCGACTCGCTGGTGGCCCGGATCAACCTGTCGACCGGCAATCTGATGCTGGCCGCGACGGACTTCGAGGTCGCCGGTGTGGGGCAGAAGCTGCGGCTGGCCCGTACCTACAACTCCTTCGACGGCGCCGGCGGCCTGGTCTCCCCGCGCTGGTGGCAGGAGTACGAGCGCTCCTTCTGGCGCTCGGAGAACGAGGTCGTCCTCACCGACGCCACCGGCGCCACCCTGCGCTTCGCCAAGGCGTCCGACGGCTCCTTCACCACGCCCAAGGGCTATGCGAAGGACCTGAAGGAGAACGCCGACTACACCTTTACGCTGACCGACCGCAAGTCCGGGGTGAAGGACACCTATGACGCCAACGGGGTGCTGACCAAGGTCACCGACCGGAACAAGGGCACGATCACCGTCGAGCACCGCGAGGGCGGCTTCAAACTCACCGAGACCCGCTCCGGGCGCTGGATCGACCTCGCCTACACCGACGACGGTCACCTGACGGCCAAGGACCACACCGGTCGCACCGCCTCCTACGAGCTGGACGGCGGCTACAACCTCTCCCGCACCACCGACACCGCCGGCAAGACCACGCTCTACGCCTACGACGCCGACGGCCGCATCGCGAAGATCACTACCCCCGACGGTCGGGTGACGGTCTTCACCTACGACGCCCACAACCGGGTCCGCTCCATGCTGCGGGCCACCGGATTCAACGCCTCCGGTCACACGGGCCCGACCTACACCTACATCTACTCCAGCACCGACCCCCAGGCGGCTGGGACGACCACGGTCACGGACCCGGAGAACCACGCCACCAAGTACGAGCACGACAAGGACGGCCGGGTCACCAAGACCACCGACGCCCTGACCCACTCCCGCTCCCGGACGTTCGACGCCAACCACAACGTCCAGACCGCGACCGACGCGATGGGCACCGGTACGGGTGGCACCGGCGGGAACGTGACGACGTACGGCTGGGACGGGCGCAACAACCCCACCTCCGCCAAGCTGCCCACCGGGGCGACGGCCGCGATGACCGGCTACCAGACTATCGCCGGAGCGGACCTGCCCGGTTCGATGACGACGGCGGACGACGAGAAGACCGACTACACCTACAACACGGCCGGCAACACCACCTCCGTCGCGATCACCGGCACCGGCGGCGGCAAGCAGACCTTCGAGCACAACAAGGCCACCCCCACCTGCGGCGGCTTCGAGGGCCAGCGCTGCAAGGTCACCGTGAAGATGACGGACACCAAATCGGTGTCCACCTCCTTCACCTACGACGCCAAGGGCAACCTGACCAAGGTCACCCCGCCCGCCCCGCTGGGCACCACCACCTACACCTACGACCCCCTCGGCCGCCCCCAGACCGTCACCGACGGCCGCGGGATCAAGACCACCTACACCTACGACGCCCGCGACCGCGTCGTCCAGGTCTCCACACCCACCACCACGGTCGTCTACGCCTATGACGGCGACGGCAACCTCGTCCGGCGCACCGACGGCTCCGGCATCACCTCCTACGCCTTCGACCCGCTCTCCCGTGAAACCGTCCGCACCCTGCAGGACGGCTCGCAGACCCAGCTCACCTACACCCCCGCGGGCAACGTCGACACCTACACCGACCCGGCCGGCACCACCGACTACACCTACAACGAGGTCAACAAGCTCATCGAGCTGAAGGATCCCGCCGGCAGGGTCACGAAGTACGCGTACGACAACAACGACACCCGCACCAAGACGACCTACCCCGGCGGCACGGTGCAGAGCGTCACCCCGGACAAGTCCAGCCGCCCGGAGAAGATCAAGACGACCTCGCCGCAGGGCACCCTGGTCGACCTGACCTACTCCTACGCCAACGGCACCAAGGACGGCGGCAAGATCCGCACCAAGACCGACGCGGTCGGCGGCTACAAGACCAGCTACACCTACGACAGCGCCGGCCGCTTCTCCTACGCCAAGGACGAGAAGAACGGCACCATCGCCGACTCCTGGCAGTACTGCTACGACCAGGCCGGCAACCTCACCAGCCAGGGCACCGACCCCGGCTGCCCCCGCGGCACCACCTACACCTACAACGACGCCCAGCAACTCACCGCCAAGTCCTCCACCACCGGCACCTGGTCCTACGACCAGGCCGGCAACGAAACCGCCGGCGCCTCCACCGACGACTACATCCGCACCGGCGAGCAGTGGTCCGACTACTCCCAGATGACCTCGATCACCGTGGGCGGCAAGACGTACGCGGGTCAGTACGCCTCGACCGACCAGAGCGAGCGCATCAAGCTCGGCGACACCCTCTTCCACCACGGGCCGCTGGGCCTGTCGGCGAAGACGACCGCCGGCACCGACATGGGATTCAACCGGGAACCCGGGGGCACCCTCAACTCCATGACGACCGGGGGCAAGTCCTACTACTACCTGACCGACGCACTCGGCAGCGTCGTCGCCCTGGCCGACGGTGACGGCAACAAGGTCAACACCTACACCTACAGCCCCCGCGGTGTGCGCCTGCTGGCGCGTTCCAGTGAGCCGGTCGCCCAGCCCTACCGGTTCGCCGGCGGCTACCAGGACCCCACCGGCCTCTACCACTATGGCGCCCGTTACTACGACGCCAACATCGGCCGCTTCACCCAGCCCGACCCCTCCGGCCAGGAAACCAACCCCTACCTGTATGCCGAAGGCGACCCCGTCAACCGCATCGACCCCAGCGGGCTTCTGGCTTTCGACATCGGGGGGGAAGGCTGCTACTGGGTATGCGTTGGTGGCGGTGTGAGCATCAACGAGGACGGCAGTAGGCACCCCTTCATTTCTTTCAGTATCGGGAATCCCGGGTTTAGCGCGGACGCCAGCCTGGCTTCCGGCTCTGCCGATAAGGGCTGGACCGGTGAAGTCAGTTGCGGCTATGGCCCGGCTGCACTCTCAGTTTCTACCGACGGATCTGAATCGGTTGGAACCGGAGGAAGTTCGGGGAAGTGCTCAGTCGGAGGAAAGTACACATGGTGAGAGAGGGAGCGAGAACGTGATGGCGGAAATGATGCTGATGGCGGCCACCGACAATCGGCCCGATGGTCCTTCCTGGTCACCCTACCTGGCAATGGGACTATTTATCGTGTGCGGCATCATTGCTGTATCTCTCTATCTGAGGAATAAGAGAAAGTAAAGTCACTCAGGCACGTGGTGGGCGATGCTGAAGCCGGCGTCGCCCACCACACGTAAGGGAGAAGTTATGAATATTGCGGTAGGTGTCATTCTTGCGGTTTTCGGGACATTCTTGGCCGTATTTGGCCCGAAGCTTTCTGCCTCAGTAGGGCAGGTGAAGGGCGGGGCCATGGGGAAATCCAATAACGTGGCTTTCATGGTTATTGGCGCTGCCATCGCCGCCTTCGGTCTCCTATACGCTTTCGGTGTCCTTTGATGGCTTAATACCCTACGTTCCTTTAGGGTTGTCTTCATTGAGCCTTTTTCATCCTCGGCTCGCCAGGATCTCTTAAGTGGCTCTGACCTGCGGTGATGTACTGGATCTTCACTCTCGGAATCCCAGGATGAAAAAGGCTCAATGTGCCGGCAGTGCGGCAGCAGCTGGACGCACTACGAGGAGAAGGAGACCGACGTCCACATTGCCGTCTCCCTCGTCGCGGACGTGGCGACGAAGTCGGCGACCTCGGCCGTCATCATCAGCGCCGACAGCGACCTGGCCCCCGCTGTCCGCAAGGCCAAGAGCCTCGCCCCGGGCAGGCACATCATGGTGGCGTTTCCGCCCAAGCGGTTCTCCAACGAACTGAAGACGCTGATGCCGGCGTCCTTCCCGATCGGCCGCGCCAAGTTCGCCGGCGCCCAGCTACCTGACCAGATCACCGACCCGGTGACCGGGCACGTCATCGAACGCCCGGAAAAGTGGGCCTGAGAGAAAACCCGGCGAGGTAGTGCGGACCGGCGGCCTTGGTCGGCAGATGAGTCTGCTGACCAAGGCCGCGGCGTATGCCGGGGCAGTTCAGCGCCGGGTACGCAGGTACTCCTGGCGGTTTCACATCAGGCGGCGCCAGGCGGTGCGGACGAGGCATCGGCCGCCGCCATATGTGATACGGCGAAGGCCGGGACAGAGGAGCCCCTCTGTCCCGGCCTTCGCCGTGTCTTCAGACCACTGGCGGACCACCCGGGCCGCCGGTCGGCGTAGAGCCGACGGCAGGCGCAGGCTGCGGTCCCGCACCATTCATGGTCTGCCGGAGACCGCGAAAGGCGCCGTTTACTCCCGATCCGATCAAGGTTGCCTCTGACGCGGTGACAGGACGGCCAAGGAACTTCGCCACCACCACGACCATCGGAGGGATGAGCGCGACTGCGATCCAGGCATGGCCGGCCTGGGCCAGCCAGACTGTGGCCGAGAGCAAGGCGATCAGCGCGAAGAAGCCCATCACGGTCTCGAACCGCTGCTGCTTCCGCTCGTCCGCCCTCTGCTCCCGTTCATGCTTACGTTGCTGGTTGGCGTTCCATGCCTCCAGAAATGCGGCCTTGCCGGGACCATCCAGATCTGTTCGCTGAAGCGCGATCTGGTAGATGTCCCGAAGATCCTGAAGTTCATCATTTCGGTTCACCGGCCCGGTCCTCCGAGCCGAGGCAGGTCCCGTGGCACTTCTCCAGCTCGTAGAGCCCGGGCCAGTTCGGCAATGAGCCCTCGCTGGTAGTTACGAGCAGCCTCACGTCGCCCGATCCTGGACGCGATGTGCCTGGCAAAAATTCCGGCGACCAGTCCGCTTGACGCCGCGACGGCAGCGACGGTCTCTAACATGAATGCCACGAACTCACCACCCGTTTTGGGTTGTTGCTACTGGGTGCCTGAAGCCTCTCCAGTAGAACACGACGCTCGGACATCCCGCTGCCGCGCCTGTCAAGGCCCAGGAACACTCACTGACGGACGTCCGGCAGGACGAGCTTCTCTGCGCTGAGCCAAATGAAGCCTCACGACTCCTCAATCTTGTTGAGCAGCCGCATGAGCAGGTCGGCCAGCAGGAGGACCTCGGCAGCCTCGGTGGGATCGGTGTAGTCGACCCGACGGTGGCTGGGCGGGTTCTTGAAAAGTCCGATGGCGCCCTTGAACAGCTCCATCATGCCGACAGCCTCACCACCATCGACTGTGGTGTCGGAGAGCGGGCCGGCTACCTGGTCCCCCTTCCCTGGCCTGAACGCTTGCTGCATGAGGGCCGTGCCTGTGAGGGAGTCCGGGAGACTGGCCATCGTTCGAACGCGGACTTCGACCTCTTTCATCGCCAACAGCGCCGCGGCCTCGAAGTCTCCTCGCAGGAACTGTGGCCGGGCCTTGGCTTCGAGCACGGGGACAAGTTCGATGTCGAGTCGTTGCACGGCCCTGATCCAGGGCAGCCCTCGGTCGAGTGCGTTGTGCCCTTGGCGGCTGACGAGGAACGCACCTGCCGAATCCTGTTGGACATTCCAGACAACCAGTCCTCGGTTGAGCAACCATGTCCACGCCTCTGTCAGTGCCAGCACTGCCTGAGGCTTCTGCTGGTAGGCGACACGAGCACGCTTGAGCCAGTTATGCCAGTTCCACTCGTTGTTGTCCCGAGCATCCTTAAGAACCCGCAAAGCGAGATCGTCAACTGGCAGGGCAACGATCTCGTCGGCTTCCAGGGTCCAGTCAGCTCCAGGCATGCGCTCTCCTGCCGATTAGGTTCCAACGCCAGTGGATCACGAAGCTTCTTCAACTTGTCCATCGATCGGGTGACGCTTTGGAAGCGTCCAAGCAGGTCAGACCTGTTTACTACCCCCGACAAAGCTCGATAGGAAGACCAGAGCCACGCCATATATCGGGGCAGGTCAGTGCCGGGTGCTCAGGTAGACCTGGCGGTTTCGCACGAGATGGCGCCAGGTGGTACGGACGTGTTCTTCGCTCGTGATCCAGCGGGCAGCCGACAGCTGGGGGAGCGGTAGGTCGGCCATGAAGCGGGCGATGTCGGTGTAGTAGGCGTAGTCGCCGCTATTGGTCTGGTCGTGAAGGCGGGTGATGGTGTCGCTGACGCCCTGGTCGTCGTCGAGGACGGCCTGGTGGAAGCAGATGGCCAGTTCGAGGATCGCGGTGGCGATGGCGACGCCGGAGAGGCGGATCTCCTCGCGCAGGAGGTGGGCGCGGTTAAGGACGTCGCGGTCGGTGCCGGCGTCGCGGACGAGGGCGGCCATGTCGATGGTGTGGCCGCTCTGGCGCAGGGTGAGGCCGGAGATGAGGTGGCGGGCCAGGTCGATCTCGTCGTCGGCCCGCTGGGGGTCGGCGAAGGCGAGGGTGAAGGCGCGCTGGGCCTGGGAGGTGGCGCGTTCGCCGGCGATGCCGTGCTGTTCGGCTTCGGTGCGGGCTGCTTTGTAGGCGGCGGCGGCACGGAGCATGTCGCCGTGGGGCCACCAGATGTCGCCGTCGACGCGGTGGTGGCGTCCGGCCCAGCCCAGGGTTGGCACCACGGCGTGAGCGGTGGGGAAGTCTCCGGCCAGGCGGGCCAGGTGCGCCAGTCCGCGGCGGGCTGCCGGGGCGAGCCGGCTGTCGCTGTCGGCGACGTATCGCATGCCGCGCCGGGAGTCGGCGGAGCGGCCGAGGTCGCGCTGGGCCTTGGCGAGGTAGTAGACGGCCATCTCCTGCAGATCGCCGGGGAGCAGGCCGGCCGCGGTGAGGGCGGTGAGCCGGTCGGCGGTCAGAGCGCGGTGCTCGTGCTGGCGGCGGGCAAGCGTGGAAAGCAGTTCGGCCAGCGCGTCGGCCGCCGTCCGCAGCCCCGCACCTGCCGCGACGGTGGCGGTGCTGGTGGAGGCGGGCGGGGCGACGGGTTCCCACACGGAGTCCGAGACGTAGGCCCAGGCGGCGTCGGTGAGCCAGCCCAGGCCGAGGCGGAAGTCACGGGCGAGGGTAAGGCCCTGGCGCAGGCAGCCGACCAGGAGCAGCCGGTCACGCTCCGGGCCACTGCTCCACTGCTCGCCGAGCGCGGCCAGCGCCCGGGTAGCGGCAGCCTCCCAGTCCGCGGGCGTCCAGCGGTCGTCGGTGTGGTCGTCGGCGCTGCGGAGGGTGGAGCGGATGAGGCCGTGAAGGTAGTAGGGCCACAGCCCGAAGGGGTTTTCGCTGATGAAGGGGCGCTCGGCCAGGCGGCGGGCGGCGGCCTGGTGAGTGAGGCCGGCGGCCCGGGTGGCGAGCTGGGTGTCGAAGGCGTCGAGCAGGCTGACCGAGCGCAGCAGGTGGCGCTCGTCGGGGGTGAGATCGGCCAGGGTGCGGGCGATCAGGGCGCCGAAGTCGTGCTCGAAGTCGGCCGGCTCGGGGGTGTGGCCGGCGCGGCGCAGCTCGAGGAAACGCATCACCGACAGATCGAGGTAGAGCGGCAGTCCGTGCGAGCGGGCGGTGATCACCGCGCGGACGGGTACGGGGATGAGAGGGGTGCCGTCGGATTCGAGGCGGCGGGCGAGGTAGTCGTCGCAGTCCTCCGGGGCGAAGTCGCCCACCAGGACCTGCCGGGCGCGCACCGGGGCAGTGCCGGGCACGGTGACGGTGCGGGCGTGCGGGACGGCAGGCGGCCGGGAGGACAGGGCGAGACCGGGCCAGGCGGTGGGCCCGGTGTAGTCGAGCTGGCCCTGCAGGGCGGATTCGGCCCACTGCAGGCGGGAGCGGCCGGTGATGACGAAGAACGCGTTCGGCATCAGCCACACCACCCGCTGGATCAGGCGCTCCAGGTCACGGTGCGTGCGGTCGCCGACGTCCTCGAAGGTGTCCAGCAAGATCACCGGCATCACCCGTTTGTCGGCCGGAAGCCGGTGAAGATCCCAGGCCAGCAGGTGCGGGTAGAAGGAGAGCGTGTCCAGGTCGGGCTCGGCCTCCAGCAGATCGGCAAGCCGAAAACAGGAGGCGAGCGCGCGCACGGTCTGGCGCCGTTCACGCAGGGCGCGCACGAGGGAGCCGGTGAGCTGCCCGACCGCACTGCCCACAGTCCCGGGCAGCAGCAGCGCCTGGGCGACGTCCGAGAGCGCGGACTGCATCTGCTGCGGCAGTGCCTTGCCGAACCGGGCCGTGATCCCGCCGCGCTGAAGGTACTCCTCCAGCGGCTCGCCGGGATGCCGCGCCTCCCAGTAGCGGCGCAGCGTGAGGTCGAAGGCGGGCAGCGGACGGCCCAGAGCGCTCAGCGCGGCCCGGATCGTGAGCACCAACTGCTCGAAGCCGGTGCCGGCGGAGCGGGCGAGGTCGATACGCACCGGCAGGATCCGTGCCGTACCGGGCCAGGACGGCTCACCCCACTGGGCGGGACGGCCCTCGGCCCCGGCGAGCGCGGCCTCGAGCTTGCGCGACAGGGTGGTCTTGCCGATGCCGCCGATGCCGTGGAAGACCAGCACGTTGTCCCGCGGCGCCTCCAGGTCCTCCACGTCGAAGCCGAGCGAGGCCACGCGCTCCAGGTGCTCGGCGAGCGCGGCCGCGAGAAGCTCCCACTGGGCCTGACGGTTGGTGAACGCCTCCGCCGTCGACACGCCCCGGTCATTGCTGCTGAACAGCGCCCGCAGATCCCGTCCCGCCATGCCCGTCCCCCGATCGGTGATCAACTGCGCCCAACCTATGCCCGTGCCAGGGGCCTTGATGGACAGCATCCCCTGAATGCGCCTCAGCCTCGCCCCGTGCTGGAGGAAACGGCTAAAACGCCCGCCCCTCTCTGGCGGTCGCTGGGAGGATCACCTGATGAGACTCAAGCCCGGGTTCACCCCGGATGCCGTGGAGCCGGTTCTGGGCAGAGCGCTGCTGCTGTGGCAGAACTTTCAAAGCAGTCGACAACCGTGGGACGAGTATTTCCGGGTGGTCGACAACACCGAACGTGTACTGGGCCAGTACTTCATCGAGCCCGACTTCAACGCCGTCCTGTACGACGGCCACTTTAGGATGCTCGTGAGTAGCGGTCCGATGTCTCGTGTGACCCCAAGGATCATGACGCGGGAAGCCGAGAAGCAGATCGAGTTCCTCAAGCAGGTCCAGGACGATCTGAAGCTCCTGCGTACCTACGCCGAGCGGCCCGGTGTGCCGGTGGTCTACGACACGAACATGCTGGTCCATTGGTTGTCTCCGGCCCAGGTGAAGTGGCCCGATGTCCTGCGCGGGGAGGGTATACGTACCAGCGAGGTACGGCTGGTGGTGCCGCTCGTTGTCATCGATGAGCTGGACCGGCAGAAGTCGGGTGAGGGCCAGTTGGGGGAAAGGGCGGCGCAGGCGATTCGCTATCTCCAGAGAGCTTTGGAAGGCGCGGAGGGCGAGCCGGTCACGGTGCGGCCTGGGGTGACGCTGGAGGTCCGGCTGGATCCGCCTGGGCATCGGCGTGGGGATGCGGATATGGAGATTCTGCTGTGCGCGGCCGAGCTCGATCAGCTCAAGCCTGGTACGGAGACGCGGGTGCTGAGTGATGACTTCGGCATGCACCTGCGAGCTCAGGGGCTGGGACTGAAAGCTATGCGGCTGCCCGACGAGTGCCGCAAGAACGCCAGACGGCAGGGCCCGGCGGCCCAAGAACAGGGAACAAAGGAGAATGACACCCTCTAGCAAGATCAACTTTAGGGAGGGTGGTCACCGTGGCCGACCCCGATGTGCCTGACTTCTCCGGCCTGGAAGCCGACGAGGAGCAAGCGGCGGTGGAAGACATCCAGGAGGTGGTGAACTGGTACACCGCCCAGCTCGTCGCGGAGCATCGCGCGCCGGTGCCGGATGAGGAACGCATGGAGGAGCTGAAGGCCGGCCGTCAGGCCGCGCTCGCCGATCAGCAGCAGCTCGCGACCGCCGACCCGGAGGAGACGGCCAGGATCGCCGAGGTCTACGCGGCGCGGCTGAAGGAGCTCAACGAGTCATAGCCCGGCCTGTTCAGCACAACGGGCAGAGGCCAGATCGGGGGGTGCGGCCGGTCGATCCGGACCGGCTGCATCCCCGGCGGCATCAGCGGGCGGGCGAGCGCGGCAATCTCCTGCAGTTCGTCGCGGTGCCGGGGCAGCGCCTTCCACAGGCCGTGGTGAAGGCGAAGAAAGGCGGCGGCCTCCTGCTCGGTGTAGGGGCGAAGGCGTTCGGCGGCAAGCGCCCACGTGGCACTACCGGCTCCGCTGCCGTTCTCGTGGCGCACCAGGGCGTGGCCGTCGCGGCGGATGACGGTGATGGACGTGATCTGCGGATGGGTTTCGGAGGCGGTGACGACGTCGGCGAGCGCGTGGAAACAGGTGTGGTGTCCCGAGCGGCTGGTGAACCGGCCGGTGGCGCCACGCTGGAGAGCGCGGGCGTAGCGCAGAGCGGTGGCCTGACGGCTGTCGGCCTCACGGACGGCCAGAACGACGAGATCAACCGGGTAACCGCCAGTGGCGTACGGCAGTGCGCTGTTGAAGAGTTCCTGCACGCTGCCCGGCGCTGCTTCGATCAGAACGTCGCCGCGCCGCTCACGGACATAACTCTCGGCCCGGGTGAACCAGGCCCGGTAGTCGGCCCGGATCGCCGCTCCGGCCTCACGGGGATCGTCGCGCAGCAGCTTGTAGTAGTCGGGGTGCTGGGCCTTGAGGTAGTCGCCGACCAGATGCGTAGTACCCGGCCGCACCATCCGCGCGGCCCTGAGCTTGCCCGCGCCGGGCTGGCCTAGGACATACACCGCCCGTGGATCGTCCCGGCCGATGATGCCGTTCAGGTAGGAGGGGGCGATCAGCTCGTCGAAGACCCACTTGTGCTCTTCGGCGGACAGGCGGTGGTAGTCGACACCGGGCGCGCGGCGCCGGGGCTGGGCGATGCGGCGGACCGGCTCGGCCAGCGCGGCGGCCCGCCGGGCATCGCGGTGCACGGCCAGACGCTCGTCCTCGGGCAGATCACGGTGCACCCGCACCTCGGCACGGGTCAGCGCGTGGTGGAAGACGGCTGTCTCCGTCGCGCTCCAGGGGCGGCGCCGCTCACGGATGACGGCACGGTCGGCGGCCGTACGGCGCCGCCACACGCCATCAGCGAATTCGTTGTCGTACAGCACGGTGCCGTCACGCCGCACCACAGTGATCCGGTCGGCCAACTGCTCGGCCTCCACGGCCGCCAGGGTCACCGGCAGACCCTCCACGCAAGTGCCGAGGTTGTCCCACCCCACATACCGAGCGCCCTCACCACCAGCCGCCCCGTCCAGGAGACGATCCAGGATTCCGAGCTGGGCCCACGCCTCCGCCGTGGCGACGACAAGGATCTCGATACGGTGCCCCGAGCGCCGGTAGGCCGCCGACGAGACGCGGAACTCATCCGCGTCGGCGAGAGCGGACTCCACGACCGCGTCGAACCGGCAGGCCCGGACATGCTCCTCGACTCCAGCCTGCCAGTACCCGGTATCCGGCCGGATCCCAGCACCGGCCGTGCGGATGTCGGCGGCCAAAAGCGCCCGGTAGGAGGGGTGAGCGGCCTTGTAGAGGTCGCGGCACACCCGCACGGCACCGCCCCGCCGCGCCAGCGCGGCCTGGACGAGGTCGGCGAACGTGGTCTTTCCCGCCCCGGGCTGACCCGCGACCACCACGACGACCGGCCGCTCCTGCGGCACCGCGCCCGCAGTCCACTGCGGCAGATGCGCGTCGAGAACCCGCTGCCGCTCTTCCTCGCCGAGCCTGTACGCGGAGTGAGTGCTCACCGGGTTTCTCTCCTCCGACTCGACGGGTACGGGTACGTACCCGTACCCTTATCCTATAGGAAGGAGACCCGCCATGTCCGACGCAAATGTGAGGATCCCCGAGGAAGCCCGCGACCGGCTCGCCGCCGTCGCCGCCGCCGAAGGCCTGTCCCTGCGCGCCTACCTCGCCCGCCTCGCCGAGACCGTCCTGACCCCCGCCGAACGCGCCCAGCGCGCAGAGAAGGCCCGGGCCGCCCTGAACGCCTGGAACGGCTACGCCCCCGCGGCCGGTGAACAGGCCGCTCTGGACGACGAGCTCGACCGCCGCCTCAGCCAGGCCCGGCGCCCGTGAACGACATTACCCACATCGTCCTGGACGAGAGTGCGATGACCGCCGCCGGCACCGGCAACATTCTCGTCTCCCGCCTCATCCACCGCGCCCACGCCGAACCCGGCTGGTACCTCTACGCCCCCGCCTGCGCCCTCGTCGAAGCCGACCGGACCCGCCCCGGTACCGCCGAACACCTCGCCGCCCTGCCCGGCATCACCGTCCTCGACCTCGACCTCGCCGCCGTCCTCGCTATCGCCTCACACGACACCTGGGCCCAAGCCCACACCCACCACACCGCCCAGCCCACCCCCGACCGGCCCGACGGCGCGATCATCGCCACTACCAACCCCCAGCGCTGGAAGGACGAACCCGTCCGCGTCCTGGACCTCGCACCCTGAACCAGGCACATCCTCAGGAGCCAGGGCCGGCAGCTGGTCGCTTGATGTCCCCATGCCGCACTGCAGCATCGTGGCGTTCGTGAACTTGCCTGGTAGCCGGCGGAGTCCGCGGCTCTCGCCTTTCTCCTCTCTGTCCTTGGCGTGGGCTTGCTGTGCCAAGGACAGAGAGGAAAGGCGTCGCCTGAGGTATGGGCTGCGAGCAGATGGTCGAAGACCAGGAGTCTGAGGTGTTCGGCTGTTGTTCTGGCGCCTGCGGCATGCTGTGAGGCGGGGTGCGGAACGTTGTGCGTGTCCAGCTCTTTGGAGCGATGACACGCGTGGCGGGGTGGAAACCACCGCGCGCCGGGCGCGCGGGTGCGCGCGGGGTGCCGGTTTTTTCGCGCGGGCGTGTTGGAATCAGACGCGAAGCGTTCAGTCGTGACCGTGTGGGTTCTACTTCTGATCGCTTGGGCTGCTTGATGAGGTTCCCGGTTCCGTCTTGGTGACAGCGGATGCGGGGGCGGTGTCCGGACACCTATGCCCACGGCGTTACTTTGCGGCGTTGACCGACCGCGCTTCGTAGTACTGTCAGCCGACCCGGCAGCTCCGGGCATGCAGAGACCCCGGCGGGGCGTCCAAACCACAAGCCGGGGTCTCTCTTAGCCAGTCCTTCGTCAGTTGCTCTACATAGGGAAGGCCCTTATGCGTTTTCACCGACGACGGCAGCGGGTTCCCGCCTTCACGGGAGAACCGAGTCGTGACGGTATCATCCCGCCCTTCACGCTGGCCCAAACCCGCAGATGCGTTGCCATTGTTGGCACCGCACGGGCAGGCGCCTGTGCGGGCGCATTTCCTGCGCTCCGTCAGGCCCTTCTGTGTGCATGCATCCCACCGGCGCTACCCGCTGCCCTACTCGGCACTGTGTGAATCGTCCCTGGCCACCGGTGGATTTCGTCAACGCTGGTCGCCGACCCGGGCCTTGTTCGCCCAGGCGCGCTCAGGACCGGGCAACCACGTCGTCCAGGCAGTCAATCACCTCACGGCCCGGGCGAAAAAGCCTGGCCGCTTCCAGTGACACCACCCGGAAAGAGTAGACAGCGGTGAGTTCCTTCCCTACGCATACCCCCGACAGCAGTGCGGTACCTGAGCCGGCCGGGCCGGACCCCTCCCTGCACTTCCTGCACGAGCTCGCTCAGGATGCCGCCAAGCTGAGCGATGCCTTCCTCAAGGCGGTCAACCACACCAAGCCCGACGTGCCCCCTCCCCCCGAGGAGATCCTCTCCCTCGTTATGGCACTGCGCGAGCTGACGGACGATCTGATCGGCGCCGCCGTCCTGTACGGGCGCACGCACGGCGAGCCGCTCGCCGCGATGGCCGCCCAGGTCGGTGTCGGCCCGGACCGGCTGCGCAAGAAGTACCGTGCGCAGGACGTCAAGGAAAGGCTCCGGACCCGCCGCCGGCCGCGCCCTAACCGGTGGGCTTCACGCGCAGGGGGCGAGAGCAGGAACGGGCAGGGAACACGTGAGCCCCGCCAGCGCCTGGCCGCCGCTCTGACCCGGCTTCACCACAGCAGCGGTCGCAGCCAGAAGCAGGCCGCCAAGGACCTTGGGATCCACGCCTCCTATCTTTCCCGCATGCTCTCCGGGGAACGGCCCACGTCCTGGACGTATGTGAAGAAGATCGTGGACGCAGCCGGCATGTCCGCGGAGACGTTCAAACCGCTCATGGAGGTCGCCGTGGGCGGCCCGCCGAGCACCGGCGGCGACCCCGGCACCTATCTGCGCAACTACCTCGCCGCTCTGCGCTACGCCTGCGGCAACCCCACCGAGGACGACATCCTCACCTCCGCCAAAGGCAGCCTCACCCGCCTCGAACTGCGCACCGCGCTGCATGGCCCCCGCGTCCCGGACTGGCCTGTGATCCAGAACCTGGTCACCGCCCTGTACGGCGTGCCGTGCCCCGCCGAACCCCTGTGGCAGGCCGCCTACGAACCCCACGACTCCGGTTACCCGGCCGAGTCCTTCGGCTGACCTGCACCACCCGGAGGAAGCTTCATGAAGCGCACCGCTCCCGCTCTGCTCGCCACCACCTTCAACGCCTTCTGCGAGCTCCACCGCCCCATCTATCTCGCTCACGCCCGCGCCCGCCTGCCGCAGGAAGAAGCCCGGATAGTGATCGCGCTGCTCTTCGAACTCGTTGCCGACAACTGGATCACCGTCGTCGCCGACCCCCGCCCGGCCGCCCGGGTCTGGGACATGCACACCCAGGTCCTCGCCAACCGCTCCCTACCCACCACCCCGGCCGAGGATGTCCTCCTTCTGCACGACACCCTCCACCTGAGCATCGATCGCGTCGCCACCGTCACCGGCCGCGACACAGCCACCATCGCCACCCTCCTCGCCGCCGCCCGCCGTGCCCGGTCATCTCCCGCACGATCCGGACAAGGAAGAACCACCGTCATGCCCTGACCGCACCCACGCAGGCGACCGGCCGGTACGGCATGCACCGGCAATTACCAACGAGAAAAAGACGATCAGTCTATCACGGCAGAAACCCCTCCTGGGACTGCCCTGCCTCTGCCTGCAGAAAGGCAATCCGGCACATGAACAGCACACCGGAGCAGTCACCCGACCCGGCCTCCAGCTCGCCCTCCACCAACGACACCCCACCGCGCCGACGTCGGCGCCGCACCGTCACACGCCACTTCGTACGCGGCCTGAGCTACGGCACCGGCCTGACCCTCGCCAGCCTGCTCGGCTACTGGATCCAGCAACTGCTGTAACCCCACCCCATGCCGCCCGATCCGCCCCCCTCCTTGAACAACCCGACGCGGACGAACCCGGGCGACACCTAGCCGTCAGCTCTCCGCCAGTCGCCCAAGCACCTTGGCAAGGACGGCGAAGCACTCACCACCAGACTCACCACCACGCCCACCACCAGGAGTTATGTCCTTGTGACGGAGGAGGCGGGCAGCGGTGAGCCGGGCGGTGAGGCTGCGGACGAAGGGTGTGGTGACCCAGCAAAAGATCTTCACGGAGCTCCCTGACACCCGCGCCAGCGCCGGGCCGTCGCACGGGAACCGGAAAGGAAGGCCACCGTGCCCGGCACGCGCACACAGCGCACGAAAACCAGCGAAGAGACCCCGCAGGCCCTCCCCGCCGAGAACCAGCCCGCCCTCGGCACCCCGGGCCGCGAGAAGACGTGCCCGGAGCTTGCCCCCGAGGCGCACGAGACCTTCGCGGGGGTGGCCCGGTGAGCGTGGCGCCCGAGGTGCGGCGTGGGGGCGGGCTGCCGTTCGGGCAGGTCGTCTCGGCGTGGGTGTGCGATCCGCGGTACTCGACGAACCTGCGCACCCTCTACATGATCCTGGTGACCTACGCCGACATCGGCGCCCGGGACACCAGCCGGGGCAAGCCCTACCGCCCCGAGCTCGCGGCGCAGCTGGGGGTGTCGGTGAAGACCCTGGACCGGACCGTGCTGGAGGGCGAGGTGGCCGGCCTGTTCCGGGTGGAGCGGCGTCCGGATCCGTCGAACGGGAAGCTGCACGACGCGAATGTCTACCACCTGCGGGACGGCGAGTTCTGGCGTGGGGAGTGGACCGACCCGCTCGCACCCGGCCAGGTGGCCGCGCAGGTGGCCGCCGATCTTGTCGAGGCCCGGGTGAAGGCGAAGCGCGAGGCCGGGATCCTGCCCAGGGGCGGGGTGCCCAAGGGCACCAAGCGGCCGAAGAAGAAGAGCGTGGCGTCGTCCGTGACGCCACCCGTGCCGGAGGGGGGTGGCGTCATGGGTGACGCCAGGGGTGGCGTCATGGATGACGCGGGGGTGGCGTCACCGGTGACGCCCAAGGTCTATAGCCCTGTCGAGAACCCTGATCAAGAACCCGCCGACCCTCCCGTCCGTCCCTCCGTGCGGGTAGAGAACGCGCGCGTAAGGAACACGGACGGAGGGACGGACGGAGGCGGCGGCGACGTCGAGGACCAGGAGCACGGGACCGCGACGGCAGCAGAAGAGCCGACGGCAGCCGGCACCGCGCCGGAGAGCCGCAGCGGGGAGGAGGACACCGGATCCGGTCCGGTCTGCGCCGTGCGGCCGGTGGGCCTGACGCCGGGCGTGGAGGTGCTGCGGGCGATCGCGGCCGAGGCCCCGCAGTGGACGGTCACGAACGCCGTCTCACTGCGCGACCAGGGCCGCACCGTCACCGTCATGCTGGAAACAGGCTTCACCCCGCAGGAAGTCCGGCACGCGATTCTGTCCCGGCCGCTGCCCCAGCCCCTTCGTACGTCGGTCGCCGGGGTGATCAGCGGACGGCTGCGCCACCTGATCGCGATCGGCCCCGCCTCCGGCATCACCCCCATCCCCGTACAGCCGGCCGGCACTCACGGCCCGGCGCCCCGTGGGGCGGGGGACCAGGTCGAGACGCCCACCCCGGTCTCCTGGGCGCAGCGGCGCGCGCAGATGGACGCGGAAGACGCCGGCCACGGCCGCCACCGGCCCTGCGCCGGGGACGATGGCCTGTGCCCCCACGACGCCCTGCCCGGCCTGGACCGGTGCGCGCACTGCCTCGGCGGCCAGCGGCCCGCCTGCGCCACCGGCTGCGGCCGCGGC
Organism: Streptomyces sp. NPDC092045; assembly: GCF_044756005.1. NCBI lineage: Bacteria > Bacillati > Actinomycetota > Actinomycetes > Kitasatosporales > Streptomycetaceae > Streptomyces > Streptomyces sp. NPDC092045. Next base: position 27,006 of record NZ_JBIVSC010000031.1, read on the forward strand.
GTGGTGGCACCCGGGCTGCGGTGCATCGTCTGCTCCAAGCCGCCGGCCGCCGCTGAGATGGGCGACTGCCCCGGCTACGGCGGCCGGACATGCGGGCGGGCCGTACAGACCGAAGGGCTCTGCGCACGCTGCAAGATCGAGGCGGAGAAGGACCGGGCCGCCGCCAAAGCCGAATGGACCGCCGCCCGGGACGCCGCCGTCGCCACTGCGACAGCGGCCGAACACGCACCCGCACCCGCTCCCTTCTGACCCGCGGACAACCGGCGTCCTCCCTCGCCTTGTTCCAGCTGTCTGGAGCGGAGCGGGCGTGTAGATCCGTCGTGGTGAGTGAAGGCGGCCCCGCTCACCACCACAGAGCGTGGTGAGTCCTATCTATGAGGCTCACAGTCCGTTTCCCCAGGTGGACGCGCATCTGTGTGACTGTGAGGAACTTTCCACAGGGCCCGGCGCCATGGCCGTTGTCCTCTGCCAGATGATCTTGACCGTTTGTCATGTGAGGTTGACTGGGCCCGTTGCCTTGTCGGGTACGTCGTTAAGGTCAGGTCCCATGGTGGATGAAAACGTCGCGGACAAGGGCCGCTTTCTCGTCCTGCACGACTACGGCATGGGCGGCTCGTGGTGGTGGGTCCGGGCGCGGTCGGCGCGGGAGGTACGTGAAACGTTCGCCTGGGTCGAGGTGGTCACCGATCCGCAGACCATGGCCCGGTTCGAGACGGAAGAACTGGAAGAGACTGACATCGACGCGCCCCGGATGCCCGCGGGTCTGGACGGGCTGCGGGCCGAGCGTGATACGCAGCGCGGCCAGGAGGGTTTCGGCGCGCTGGCGGACAGAAACATCCTGTACCTGCGGCGCCGCTGGGAGGAAGACGATGAACCGGCCGACTACCTGATGGAGGTGGGCTCCGACGGGCGGCGACTTCGCCAGGTGGAAGTCCCGGAGGGCGGGACTGTCCTGCGCAGCGGTCCTGACGACTGGTCGTTCAATCCACCGGTCGTGGACCTCTTCGATCCGGTGCTGGCGAGTCAGGAGATCAGCCGGAGCGACTTCGAAGAGCAGTGGGCACACGCACGTCCCGTGGACTCCGGCGAGTAGGAACCGATCCAACCGGTCAAACCCACCTGGCAACTGATCAAGATCACCTGTCAAAGACCAGGTGGAGCGGATAGGGTCCGCTCAGCCCGTGCCGATATGGCGTGCACGGGTCAGGCCCGGCGCCCAGACGCGCTCTGGGACGCAGTACCGCCGGGCCGCCCCTGACCCCCGGCACCGACCGGGGCCGTCACCTTGCCGTGGCGCGGGCGTTGTGCCGGGCATGGACTGGACGCAGATGCTCAAGGAACTCGCGGACGCGGTGGAAGTACGCAACCGCAGGGTGATGGCGTTGCGTTCGTCCGGGGCGCACGTGGCCGAGCTGGCCGCGCAGGCTCTCGTGGCCGGTGTCCCGGGCCCTTCGCTGAGCAGGATTCTGGCCCGGATGGAACCGCTGGTCGAGCATGAGCGGCCGCATGTGTGCGGGCACAGCCCCGTCGTCCCGCCCGCCCGCCCCGCTCCATCGCCCACGCCCCGACGGTCTTCGCCGGACCAGGGCGATTCCGGCCTCCCCGCGCTGGTGCGCTACTCGCTGGCCGAGGCATGGCACAAAGGCATCCTGCCGTGGAAGCCGGCCACGGCTCGCGTGTACCGCAGGCGCTCTGTCCTGCGCGGTATCGCGGTACCCCAGGGCGTGCTGGACGGGCAGACGCCCCGCTTTACCGAGGATGAGCTGAGGACCTGGCGTGCGGCCTGGGAAGAGCAAGCCGTCCCTGCTTCCAACGGGCGCCTTCCGCAAGGTCCGGAAACGGCACGCTGACAAAGCCGGTTCCTTCTACATCCGGAAGGAACGGTCGCTCCGCTCGAAGAGCGCCGCCGGGGAGGACCCAGGTCTCCATCCACCGCGCACGCGTTCCTCCGTGCGCTCCGTCAGGCTCTCTGTCCCGTCGTGGTGAGTGGGAGCGGCTCCGCTCACCACCAGAGGCGTGGTGAGTTCCATCTGTGAGGCTCACAGTATGTTTTCCCAGGTGGACGTGTATCTGTGAGGTTGTGAGGGACTCACCACGGTGAAGAACCGGGCCGGTCCCTCGTCCCCCTGCGCGGGGCCGCCCCGGGTGCGGTGGCAACGAAAGCGGCCGGCGCCCACTTCCGCCGAGGCGGGTGGCAAGGGCGCCGGCCAACCGAAAACACACACTCCGGGAAACCCGAGAGGCGCATCTCGTCTCCGAGTCTATCCGCAACGCCGCGGCGCTACGGACCTGCCCGCTTGCCTTTGATGACATAATGTGGGTAATGTTTTCTTGCTTGCGGGTGGTGGCAGCCCGCGCTACCGAACACACCCCGACACCCTGGAGGCACTATGTCCTTTCCCCTCGCCCATCCCGTCGGCGTCCCGGCGCGCACCGTGGCCGCCGCGCCGGGGTGGCCGGCCACCCTCGAGGCCGAACTCACCCGGCCTGCCGGACTCCTGGCCGGTGCCGGCGCCCCCGCCGCGGGTACCCTGGCGATCCCCGCCCTCGCCGCCGGCCCGGGCGACATCACCGGTATCCGGATGCGCACCACCGGCAACCCGCCGCACGCCCTGGACGTCATCGCCGGCGGCGACCTCACCCCGCACGCCGGCGCCGGCAGCGCCTTCGCCCGGCTCCGCCCGCTCCTCGAGGCGGCCGCCCACCCGCGCGACGGGGGCGACGCCGAGGCCGGCGCGCCGTGCAAGCCGCACTGCCTGCCCGGCCCCTCGACCGACTGACACCCCCTGCCGGTGAGGCGCTGCGCGCGCCCCGCCCCCCGCTATGAAGGAGAAGAACGTGATCCGCGCCGGACGCCTGCCGTACGTCCAGACCATGGCCGACCTGGCCGACGCCCTCGGCAAGAAGCTCGTCACCGTCCGAAACCAGAAGCCGTACGCGGCGGAGGGCCACCCGGCGCCGATCAGTTCGCCCCACGCCAGGGCGCAGATGTGGGACGCGGAGCAGACCAGGGCCTACTACGCCGGCGAGCCGATCCCCGAGCTGCCGCAGACCGATGACGACGAAGATCTCCTCGACCGCCACGAGGCCGCCGAGCTGCTTGGCGTCGCCCCGGTGTCCTGGAACACCTACAAGAAGGACCAGATCCTGGCCGCGGGCATGGTTCTCGTCCCCCAGGGGCCCAAGGGCACCGAGCACTGGCCCCGCCGTCTGGTCCTGGCCTACAAGAACAGCCGCCCCGGCAGGGGCGCCGGCGGTGGCCGGCCCGCGGGCAGCGGTGACATGGTTCCCCGAGACGAGATCCTGCCGCGGATCGCCGAACTCCTGGACGCCGACCCCGCCATCACCGTGGACGCCGTCGCCGAGACCCTGGGCATCACCCGCTTCCCCACCGCCCAGAACGGCCTCGCCACCGTGCGCGGCCGACGCATCGCCGACCTCGTCGAGGAGCAGCCCGGCCTGGACCCGAAGGACGCCGCCATCCAGCTGGGCTACCCCACCGGCACTCATCGCGCCGCCATCGTGGCCGCCGAGCGGGAGCTGAACGTCCGCAGCGACAAGCCCTACCTGCAGCGGACCGCCGACTTCCTGGCCGCGGCCGGCATCGCCCAGCAGGCCCAGGTGGAGATGCGCCAGCCCGGCGGGGAACACGTCGCCGCCGCCGTCCTGCTCGACACCGGCCAGCCCGCCGCGGCCGTGGTGTGGGACTCCCGCTACGGATGGCGGACCTCCACCAGCCGCCGGCACCCCATCGGCAAAGCCAGCGACACCCCGCCCGAGGGCGAGGGAATCCGCTACCTCGGCAGCGGACTGCGGCCCGAACCCGAAGAGCTCCTCGACGCCCTGCGCGACGGCCGTAAGGGAACCAGACGCCCCCGCACCACACCCTGAACCGCGTACCGGCTGCTTGAACCCTCGCGGCAGACGACGCCGGGGCCGTGCAGAGCTTCTCCATGCGGCCCGGCGCTGTGCGGTGCACCTGTTGGAATTCAGGCCCCCTTGATCCTGAAACCGGGAACAATGATCCGTTCCGGGTGAGCAACGGCCCACCGGTCCACAGGAGTGAGGAGGCCAGGATGCCGCTGGACTGGGATCGAATCGGCACAGGAGACAGCGAGGCCCTCCTGAGGCCTCGGGACATCTACTCCGGGCTGCCCAAACGCCCGTGGCCCTACCTGCGCCACGAGCAGGGAGAAGTCCTCGACGCATGGTTCGACCGGCGCGATGACCGCGACGTGGTGATCAAGCAGAACACCGGAGGCGGCAAAACCGCGGTCGGCCTGCTGATCGCCCAGAGCACCCTCAACGAGGGCATCGGCAAGGCCGTGTACCTGGCCCCGGACAACTACCTCGTCAAGCAGGTCCGCGCGGAAGCGGACAAGCTCGGCATCGCCACAACCGAAGACACCCAGGACCCAGGGTTCCTCGCGACGCGCACCGTCCTGGTGACGAACTACCAGAAGCTGATCAACGGCAAGTCCCAGTTCGGCGTCGTCGGCGACGGCAAGCAGCCGGTCGACCTCGGCATCGTCGTGGTCGACGACGCCCACGCCGCACTCGCACGCACCGAGGACCAGTTCCGGCTCCGCGTGCCCTTCGGCCACGATGCCTACCAGGCCCTGCTGGACCTCTTCCGCGAAGACCTGCGCCACCAGGCCCCGAACGCCCTGGCCGACCTCGAGGCGCGGGACTTCAGCGCGCTCGCCACCATCCCCTTCTGGGCATGGGCGGACAAGAACGAGCAGGTCCTGAAGATCCTGCACCCGCACCGCAACGACGACGCCCTCAAGTTCGCGTGGCCGCTGATCGCTCACGTCCTTCCCCTGTGCTCCGCGACCGCGACATCGGCAGCGATCGAGATCCGGCCCTCGTGCCCGCCGATCGACCGCATCCCCTCCTTCGCCCGGGCCCGCCGACGCGTCTACCTCACCGCCACCCTGGCCGACGACAGCGCCCTGGTCACCGACTTCCAGGCCGACCCGGCCCTGGTCGCCCGGCCGATCACACCGGGCAGCGCGGCCGATCTCGGCGAACGGATGATCCTCGCCCCCATCGCCCTCAACACCGACCTCGACGACGAAGCCGTGCGCCGGCTCGCCCGCGCGTACGCGGACGGCGACCGCGACGGCGTGCCCGACGCCAAACCGATCAACGTCGTCGTCCTCGTGCCCAGTGCCCGGGCCGCGGCCGCCTGGAAGCCCTACGCCGACCGTATCCACCACGTGCAGGACCTCGTGGCCGGAGTGAAGGAGCTCCAGAAGGACCATGTGGGCCTAGTCGTCCTGGTCAACAAGTACGACGGCGTCGACCTGCCCGCCGGCGCCTGCCGCCTCCTCATCCTCGACGGCATCCCCCGCCCCCTCGACGCCGTGGAACGCCGCGAATCCGTGGCCCTGGCAGACAGCCCCGTCCGCCTCGCCCGGGAAATCCAGCGGATCGAACAGGGCATGGGCCGCGGCGTCCGCGACAGCGAGGACTACTGCGCGGTCCTCCTCCTCGGCGCGAACCTCGCCCTCGCTCTCCACGAGCCCCGCCACCTGCAGATGTTCTCGCCCGCGACCCAGGCCCAGCTCGCCCTCAGCCGGGAAATCGCCGAACAGATCCACGGCGGCGGCCTGAACGACATACGCCAGGCCCTCGAAGCGTGCCTGGCCCGGGACCCCCGGTGGACCGGACGAAGCCGCCGCGCCCTGGCCGAGGTCCGCTACACCGAACTCGGCACCGTACGCCCGGAGGCGGTGGCACTGCGCGAAGCCTTCGACCTGGCCGCCACCGGCCTTCCGGAGAAGGCGGCCGACCGCCTCCAGAAGACGATGAACACCCTCGACGACAAGCCGCTGCGCGGGTGGCTGCGCGAGCAGAAGGCCGCCTATCTCCACCAGGTCAACGCCGCTTCCGCTCAGCAGAGCCTGGTCACAGCCATCGGCGAGAACCAGTTCGTCCTGCGTCCCCTCGCCGGCGTGACCTCCGCCCAGATCAAACCGGCCGCCGTACAGGCGCGAGCCGCGGCCGAATTCCTCGCCAAGGAGTACACCGACGGCATCACCCTGGTGCTCGGCATCAAGAAGATCCTCGAGGATGTGGTCTGGGAGATCGAAGAGCGATCGGACGATGCCGAACACGCCTGGTACCGCTTGGGCCTCCACCTCGGGTTCGTCAGCACCCGGCCCGAGAAGCAGGAGGGCAAGGGCCCGGACAACCTCTGGGCTCTGACCTCGAAGGAGTTCGCCGTGACGGAACTCAAGACGGGCTGCGTGACGGACACCATCGCCAAGAAGGACCTGGGGCAGCTCGGCGTCAGCGTCGACTGGTGCAACGCGAAGCACCCGGAGGTCAAGGCACTGCCGGTGATGCTGCACCGGAGCCGCACCGCCGACCAGTACGGCACCCCGGTACCCGGTATGCGGGTGGTGACCCCGGCGAAGTACGAGCTGTTGAGCACGGCCGTCATGAAGTACGCCACCGCGCTCGCCAGCGACCTTGGCACCTGGGGCGAAGAGCAGGCCGTCGCCACGCACCTCACGCAGAACAAGCTGACCGGCGCCACCTTCTTCTCCACCTACGCCGAGACCTGCCGTACTGCTTCGTAGCGGCGGGGAGCATCCAATCGTGCGCCGCGCCCGCCCCGGAACGTGCTCTCTCCGGGGCGGGCGCGGCACGGCCTCCCTGGCCCGACTGGTCACGACGACCAACTCCCGGCCCACGTCGTCAAGGCCGGATGCCCGCGTTCCTACCGGAAATGGCCTGCCGTACCCCGCACCGGCCTGCCTGCGACGTGCGCAGGCCTGCCCGGCCCAGCTCGGGCCGGCGCGGATCGTCCCGGCCGGCGCGGTCCGCACCCGGCTCTCCCCCCGGCACCGCCCTGCGCGGCCCTGGAGCGGGGCGCGTTTCCGTGTGAAGGCCGCGCCCGGACATGCCGTAGCGGCCCCGCCTTCCGGCGGGGCCGCTACGTATGGGCTGCTCAGTGCTGGTCCCAGTCGACGCGTCGGCGCCGGGGGAGCGGCGGTTCGGCGCCGAACCGCAGTGCCAGCCTGAGCGCCGCACGGTCCTGCTTGTGCCTCGTCCGCTGGTAGGGCTTCCTGCTCCCGTCCTTCAGGTGGGAGATCCAGGGCCGCTCCTGGTGCTGCAGGTGCGCGGGGCGGTCGTGGAAGGTGCGGACCATTTCGGGGCTCCTCGCTGTGGATTTGTCGTGGTGCGTGTTTCGCGGTCGCTGACCGGCTGCCACTGCCGACCAACTGAGATAACTATATCAAGCACTCGTCACTTCGGTCAAGCGGGGGTGGCGGGGTGTCGGCGCGCGCTGTGGCGCGGCCGGCTGGATGGGTGGACGCGGAATCGGATCGGGAAAGGGTCTTCTTCGACTTCCGTAAAGTGATGTGCATGAGGTATAGTTTTCTTGTTGATCGGGGGTGGCACCCGGTCAGCACCCACCGAAAGCACGCACTCCAGGGAGAAACTCGTGTCGAACTCCATGAAGATCACCTCCGGTCAGACCTCCGCCCGCACCCTGACCGACCTGATCCGCGCCATGGACGGCCAGCGGGCCACGACCATCACCTACGTCGACAGCAAGGGCGAGGAGTCCGTGCGCACCATCGAGATCCACAACATCCTCACCACCGGCAAGGGCGACATCATCGTCCGCGCGATGTGCCGCACCCGGGGCGAGATGCGTACCTTCAACCTGGAGCAGATCAAGGCGTACACCGTCCACCGCATCGGCTTCGTGCTCGCTGTTCCGCAGGAGGAGGCGGCGGAGGCGGCCCCCCTGGCGCACTTCGTGGTCACCGCCGAGCAGATGATCGACCTGGAGCTGGAGCGCGACTACCCGCTCCCCAAGGTGACGCTCGCCGCGTAGACGGCCCCGGGCCCGCCCCGCCGGGCGGGCCCCGGCCCCGGCCGCCTGTCCGGTGGCCAGGGCCGGGGCGGCCAGGCGCGAAGCGCATCACTCGACGCACGGCGCCCCGGGCGGAGGCGGGCCGCGCGGCACCGGGAACACCGCTCGGTTTCCCGCTCGCCGCACCCGGACGCGCCACCCCTCAGGACCTCCCCCCCCGTGACCGCGCGGGGCGGGGAGAAGCAGCCCCCTCGGCACCGGCGCATCTCCCGCGCCCCGTGCCATGCCACCGCCCCACCCCACCCCGCCCCCGGGGTGATCCGTCCTCTCCCGACCCTGGAGGCCACGTGCCCGCCGACCTTTATGAATGGCGAACCGTCCCCTGCCCCGAATGCTCGGACCCGGCCGCCCGCCTGGTGCCAGGTGACGGCGACCGCGCCGACATCCTGCTGTGCACCCGCTGCCCCGCACACGGGCGGCCTGCGTACCGCGACCCCGCCGACGTCCGCGCGGTCCTCCCGTCCGGCGCCGTGCTCGCCATGCGGGACGGAGTGCTGTGCCTCGGCCTGCCCGCCGCGCCGCACGGCCTCAACGCGTACACGCGATCGGTCGTGGCGATGGGCGCGGAACGAGGGTTCCTCCCCGTGTGGCGGTCCTCACCCCGGCGCCACCACGTGACGCTGACCGAACCCGGCCCCGACGGGGCATGGGGGTGGATGGAAGTGGGCGCCCGCTCCGGGAAGATCCTGCGCGGCGCGATCTACCCGCATGGGAGCAGGGCGCCCGGCACCCGCGCCGCCGGGCCGCACGCCGTCCGTGAAATGGTGACCCGCCTCTGCACCCCTGGCTCGTTTGCCGGTTGAGCCGGAGGCCGCGCGGGAGCCTGCGGAAGCTTCCCGGGCCCCGCCGGAGCTCGCGGCCGGACCGGCACCGTCGAGGCGGTGAGCGTACGGATGACCGGAGCCCGCGCGTACCGGGACGGCGTGACCGCCGCCGTTGACGGCCGGTCCCGCAAGACCGCGCGCCCTGGACTGGGAGCCCCTGCCGGCGGCCCAGGACCCCGAGGCCGGCTGCTGACCCCCGCGCCCGGTCCCGTGCGGGACCGGGGGTCCCGCTCCTCATTCGCCGCCCGCGCCCGGTACGCGCGGCTCCATACCGGCCGATGCGGCAGCAGAAGGCGTCCGGTGCGCAGGCGGAGACCGCACCGGGCGCGCTGCCGAGCGTACGGAAGAACACCCACCGAGGTGATGTATAGATGATATAGTTTTCTCGTGGTCGGCGGTGGCAGCCGACCTCCACCGAAGACGCATCACCGGAAGGACCGCACGATGAAGAAACCCGACCACCAGACCTCCACTCTCGCCGACATCGCCGACCAGTTCGCGGAGGAGTGGGCGCGCAACGCCACCGCCTCGGGCCTCGCCGCCACCTTGGGATGCGCGGAACTCGACGCCCTGACGGCCGTCCTCGCCGCGTCCGGCCGCCCGGATGCCGCCACCCTCTGGATCGAGGGCCACCGGCGCGCAGAGCCTACGGACTGCCACGGGCACGTCGCCCCCCGCCTGGACCCCGCGCCGCTCCCGCACGACGAGCACGGCCGCTATTCGCCCATCCCGGGCACCGAGTACCCCTTCAGTGTCTCCGATGTCGCCCGCGCCGTCGTCGTGCTCCTCGGCCCCGACTGGCACGCCGAGTCCGGCTCCTTCGGCACCGCCGCCATCATCGCCGGCCCGTACATCGGCGGCTTCGGGCTCCTGGTCGACGGCGACGGCGACCTGTGCATCGAGTTCGCGCAGTACGAGGAGGACGACTGGCCCGAGTCCCCGGAACTCCCGGACGGCATCGGGCGCTACTCCGAGGGGGTGTACCTCTCCGAGGCCGCCTCCGCCTCGGACGGTCTCGACTTCCTCGCGGCACAGGTCGCCGCCGCTGTCCGCGCCGTCGCCGGCCGCTGACGCTCCCCTCTGCCGCCGCGACCCCGGGCCGGACGTGCGAGCCGTCCCGGGCCACGGCCCTCATCGGGCATTCTGATCCGGCGGCCGGTACAGAGCCCCGACCGGCCGGCCGTGGCGCCGGCTGGCCGAGAACTGCGGCGGAGCCGGAACCCCGGCACCGGTCGAGGTGTCGCGGCAGCACGCTTGGCGCGCCTGGTGGTGCTGGCCGCGGGGCCCGGCGGGGGAAGGGCGGCGGGGTCGTGCGTCCGGTCGCTGGCGGGTGGACCGTGAGTGCCGTGTGGACGAAGGTGTCCGGGGGCGCGTTTCCCCTTCCCTGAAGTGGTGAATGCGTGGTATAGTTTTCTTGTTGGTCGGCGGTGGCAGTCGGCCAGCGAACCGAATTCACACACACGAAGGGAAGGCTGACATGTCGAAGAAGTCGACGCCGGGAGACGGCACGCACGGCAAGGGCTCGAAGGGCGGTTTCGCGGGTGACGCGGCGCGCGGTGCGCTGCGCGTCGCCGGTGACGCGGTCCGTGGTCTGATGGCGCTGCGCCAGCGTTGATCTCTCCTGTAGAGGGAGCCTTCCGGGGCGGGAACGGGCGGACGGCGGATGATCCGCTGGCTCTGTCCGGCCCCGCCCCGGGGGTCGATCTGTGTGCGGTGGGGCTCCTGTTGGCCCCGCCAGCGCTCCTGGGGGAGTTCTACCCCGGGAGCATGTGGCACGGCGTGGAGAGGCTGCCCGGCCGGGCGGTCGAGCCGGTGGCCGACCCGCGCGGCCTGTCCGCCGTGTTCACCGACGCCGTACGCGACCTGACCCGTGAGGCGGACACGATCGGGGTGGCCGTCTCGGGCGGCCTGGATTCCCTGGCCACCCTGGTGCACGCCTGCAAGGTAGCTGAGGGTCGCCGGGTGATCGCGTTCACGGTGGACCTCACCGACGACCAGGGCCGCTCCTGCGTGGCCGTGGTGCGCCGCCTGGTGCGCGATCTCGCCCTGCCGGTTCAGGTGGAGGTGGTCGACAGCCGTGCCCGCGCGGTGCCCCTGTGGTCGCCGCTGGGGCCCCGGCTGGACGCGCTGCCCGAGCTGAACGCGGCGGTGGCCGAACGTGCCGCGTCGCGGGGCGCGGGTGTGCTGCTGTCCGGGGACGGCGCGGACGAGGCTCTGGGCGTACCCCGCTTTGCCGCCCGCGCGGTGGCTGCTGTCCACGGCGTGACCGGGGCGGCGCGGTACCTGCGGGATGCCGCCCGTTCGGACCCCGGTCTCGTGGGCGAGGCGGCCTCGGCCGTCGCCTCACTCCTGCCGCCTCGGCAGCGCGCCGAAGTGTACTGGGCGGTGAACTGGCCGGACTGGTGCGCGCCGACGGCCCCGGCCGTGCTCGCGGAGCCGTACCGGACCCGTGCCACGCTGTGGGCCCGGCAGTGGGTTGCCCAGACCATGGCCGACCATGCAGCGGCGGGGCGGTCGTGGGCGCAGGCCGACGCACACGACGCGTTCTACCCGCACGAGGTGATCCGCCCGGCGGGCGCGGTGGCCGAGGGGTCTCCGTTCCTGGTCGAAGGGTTCCTCAGGGCCGCCTTCGCGCTTCCTCTCGGAGCCCGGTACGGCCCCCGGCTCCCCACCCCGTACTGGCGCTCCAAGGCCCTGGTGCTGTCCCTGCTGCCCCGGGACCGCTGGAAGGCGCTCCCGGTCCGCAAGCAGTACGTCCGCAGCGCACTGGCGCAAACGGCGGCCCGCTTCGACCCGCTCGCCGTGCCGCTCGCGATCGACGCCGGACTGATCGACCCGGACCAACTGGCACGGGAGACCGACACCGCCGTCCTGCTCGCGGTCCACGCGATCGAACACTGGCTGCACGGAGCGATCGAGAAGGGAGCACACCTGCGCTGAACACCGCCGGGGCATCCCGCAGGATGCCCCGGCCCGCCCCGTCTCCTGGACACGAAAGGAAGGGCACGTCATGGTCATCTCCATGCCCCTCGTCCCCGGCCTGACCCTGCGCCCCTACACGGATCAGGACCGCAGTACGGTTCTCGACCTGATCAACGCCGACCGGCTGCACGGACAGCCGCTCGTGGACCGGCCCATGCTGGCCGACGCCCTCGCGGGCCGCTCACGGATCGACGCCGGATGGTGGGAAGAACTCGACCCGCCCGTCACCACCGTGGCCACCGGCTCTTCCGGAACGGTGCTCGGGATCGTCTCCTGCGCGGTGCGCCCGCAGGACGGCACGGGCCTGATCCTGTGGATGCATTGCGGAAAATCCACCGGGATGGCCCGTGCTCTGGTCGACCACGCTCTGACAGCCCTGGCCGACTGCCGGAAGTGGGAGGCGTACCAGTTCGCCTCCGCCCTGACCCTGGGCCTGGAAGGGCTCCCCGTCGCGCACCGTCCGGCCGTCCACGCGGCCCTGACGGGCCAGGGGTTCACGGCCCGCGACGAGTGGCGGTACATGCGCAGGACGCTGCCCGCCAGCGGTCTGCCGCGCCTGGAGACAGGTGTGGAGCCGGTGGCCGAGGGATGGCGCCTGACGGCTGGTGAGAAGGGCCGGGTGGAGGCCCATGCGACCGTCGGCCTGTCGGGCACCACGGGAGTCCTGTGGTGGATCGGCGTCGAGCAGGCCGCGAGGGGTCGCGGCCTGGGCCGGGCGATGCTCGGCTCCGCGCTGGACTTCCTGTCGGCCCGTGGCGCGAACGAGGTGATCCTCTACGTGGATGACGCCTCGGGCGATCCGGAGCAGGACCGTACGGCGGCGAACGCCCTGTACGAGAGCGCCGGATTCGTTCAGGTGGACCGTCTGTTCTCCTACCAGAGGTGACAGCGGTACGTCAGGGCTGGGTGGCCTCGTCGTCCGGGCTGCCTGGCCCTGCCCGCCCGCCAGCTCTACGCGCGAGCACCGGCCGGAGCATGGTGCTGACCTGGCATCTGATCCTGGAGCTCGCCGAGGTCGCGGCCTAGGCAGTGTCTTCAAATGATCACCGCTGGTGGATCATGGTGTTGTGATACGTCGCCATGAACTGTCGGACACCGAGTGGGAGTTCGTCCGGCCG
>NZ_JBIVSC010000032.1:0-34853 GCF_044756005.1 Streptomyces sp. NPDC092045
GGGATCGCCCGGTACCACCAGTGTCGGGGCGACCCTCCGCCTTGCGATCGCACGCACCGGACACCGCCGGGCCTGCCCTCCGGGCAGACGGCGCTGCTTTCGACACACCCCCTAGCTCCGCGCGGGGGCCCGGGACGGGGCCGTGACCGGGATCGTGACCGAGGCGGCGACCGTGGCGGCCCGGGGGCGCACCCGGTGCGCGGGGTCGCGGACCTCGCCCACCAGCATCTCCAGGACGTCCTCCAGGGCGACGAGGCCGAGGACCCGGCCCGAGCCGTCCGCGACCTGCGCCAGGTGGGTCGCGGCGCGGCGCATCACGGTGAGGGCGTCGTCGAGCGGCAGCTCCGCCCGGAGCGTCGCCATCGGCCGCCACAGCCGCTGCGGCACCGCCCGCTCCCGCTCCTCCAGGTCGAGGACGTCCTTCACGTGCACGAAGCCCATGAAGGCGGCGCCCGCCTCGGCGCGGACCGGGAAGCGCGAGTACCCGGTCCGCACGGTCAGCTCCTCGATCTCGCGCGGGGTGACCGACGGCGGGACCGTGACCAGGGAGGCGGAGGTGATGAGGACGTCCGTCACCGGGCGGGAGCCCAGTTCGAGCGCGTCCTCCAGGCGCTCCTGCTCGGCCGGGTCGAGCAGGCCGGCCTGTCCGGCGTCCTCGACGAGCCGGCCGAGCTGGGCGCTGGTGAAGACGGCCTCCACCTCGTCCTTCGGCTCGACCTTGAACGCCCGCAGGACCAGTCCGGCGCAGGCGCCGAGGGCGGTCGTCACGGGGCGGCAGAGCCGGGCGAAGCCGACGAGGGCCGGGGCCAGCCACAGCGCGGTCCGTTCGGGCGCGGCCATCGCCAGGTTCTTCGGGACCATCTCGCCGATGACGAGGTGGAGGAAGACCACGGCGGCGAGGGCGATGACGTAGCCGAGCGGATGGATCAGGCCCTCGGGGACCCCGACCGCGTGGAAGACGGGCTCCAGGAGCCGGGCGACGGTCGGCTCGGCGACGGCGCCGAGCGTCAGCGAGCAGACGGTGATGCCGAACTGCGCGGCCGCCATCATCCGCGGCAGGTTCTCCAGGCCGTACAGGACCTGCTTGGCCCGGGCGCCGCCGAGCGGCTCGATCTGGCTGCGCCGGACGGAGACGAGCGCGAACTCGGCCCCGACGAAGAAGCCGTTGGCGAGGACCAGGAGGAGGGCGAAGAGGAGTTGCAGGGTGTTCATCGGGCGCCCTCCGCGACCAGCCGGCCGACGACCGCCGGCACCGGGTCCGGTACGGGGTCCGGTGCGGGGTCCGCCCGGACGATCCGGACGGACTCGGCCCGGTAGCGGTCGACCCGGCGGACCGTGAGGTGCCAGCCGGGCAGCTCGACCCGGTCCCCGGCGACGGGGATGCGCCCGAGGAGGTCGGCGACGAGCCCGGCGACGGTCTCGTACGGCCCGTCGGGCGCGTCGAGGCCCGTCCGGCGCAGGCTGTGGACCCGGCAGGAGCCGTCGGCGTCCCAGGCGGGACGCCCGTCCTCGGCGGGGACGGCGATCAGTTCGGGCCGTCCGTCGGCCGCGGTGTCGTGCTCGTCGCGGACCTCGCCGACGAGCTCCTCGACGATGTCCTCCAGGGTGACGACGCCGGCGGTGCCGCCGTACTCGTCGACGACCACCGCGATCGGCTGTTCCCGGCGCAGCCGCTCCAGGAGCGTCTGGGCGGGCAGCGACTCGGGGACGAGGAGCGGCGGGACCGCGATCCGGCCGACGGGGGTGCGCAGCCGGGCGTGCGGGGCGACGGCGAGCGCGTCCTTGAGGTGGACCATGCCGACGATCTCGTCGATCCGGTCGCGGTAGACCGGGAAGCGCGAGAGGCCGGTGGCCCGGGTGAGGTTGAGGACGTCGGCCGCGGTGGCGTCCCACTGGAGGGCGCTGACCTTCACGCGCGGGGTCATGACCTGCTCGGCGGTGAGGCCGCCGAGGGACAGGGTCCGTACGAAGAGGTCGGCGGTGTCCTGTTCGAGGGCGCCGGCCAGGGCCGAGTGCCGGGCCAGGGAGACCAGCTCACCGGGGGTGCGGACGGAGTCCAGCTCCTCGGTGGGCTCGACGCCCAGGAGCCGGACCAGCCGGTTGGCGACCCGGTTGAGCAGGGAGATCACCGGCCGGAAGAGGGCGGAGAAGCGGCGCTGCGGGGTGGCGACGAAGCGGGCCACCTGGAGCGGCCGGGAGACCGCCCAGTTCTTGGGCACCAGCTCGCCGACCACCATCTGGACGGCGGAGGCGAGCAGCATCCCGATGACCACGGACACCCCGGAGACGGCCCCTTCGGGCAGTCCGGTCGCGGTGAGCGGCCCGTGCAGCAGCCCGGCGAGCGCGGGCTCGGCGAGCATGCCGACGACGAGCGAGGTGAGGGTGATGCCGAGCTGGGTGCCGGAGAGCTGGAAGGACAGCTCGCGCAGCGCGGTGACGACGGTGCGGGCGCGCCGGTCGCCGGCGGCCGCGGCCCGCTCGGCCTCGGCGCGCTCGACGGTCACGAGACCGAACTCGGCGGCCACGAAGAAGCCGTTGGCGAGGATCAGGAGGAAGGCCGCGACGAGCAGCAGAAGGGAGATGATCATGCCGCCGCCTCCTGGGAGGGGGCGGCGCGGGTACTACCGGACGATCCGTCCATTGCTGGAGGGAGTCACTCCTCGGGTCGAAGGAAGGGCCTCGCGGGCCGCTGCGGCGGCCCTGCACACGCGAGGCGGCGGTGCGCTCGGCACCACCGCCTCCAGATTAGCCACGCGAACGCCCCGAGGGGCAGGGGGTCGGCTCCGGATGGGGGACGGACCGGGGTCTTCCCGGACGTTCCACTCGGTGGAGACCCCGGGGGCCGCCCCGGTGGGGCCCCCGGGGGCCGCCCCGGTGGGGCCCCAGCGCCGGCTCGGGGTTCAGGCGCCCTCCGCGCCCGTCCCGCGGCTCTCGGCCAGGTCACGCAGGGCGCGGGCGTCGCGGACGGCCGCCTCCCTGGCGATGCCGGGCTGGATGCCGAGCACGGGCAGGCTGGTGCCGTCGCTCAGGTCCAGGAAGACCCACGGGTCGCCGGAGCGGAGGTTGACGCGGAGGATCTCCGCCCAGGCGAGGCGCCGGGAGCGGGTGATGTTGACGACCGTGACGCCCTCGTCGTCGGCGACGACCTTGGGGCGGCTCAGCAGGACCAGGACCCCGAGGAAGAGCGCGGCCGTGAGGACGAAGCTGGCGCGCTCCCCCGGTCCGAGCCGCTCCAGGAGCATCGCCACCAGGGTGACGGTGGCGAACATCGCGATCCCCACCGTCAGCAGGACGGCCCGGGTGCGGCCGGGGCGGAAGGTGACCGGGAGGGCGGGCGTCGTGGGCTCGGACATGGGGTTCCTCGGTGCCTGGTGGTGCTGGTGGGACGGGCGGCGTCCGGCCGTCAGAGGCGGCAGGCGTGGATCGCGGTGGTGAGGATGGCGCGGGCGCCCAGCTCGTACAGGTCGTCCATGATCCGCTGCGCCTCCTTGGCGGGGACCATCGCGCGGACGGCGACCCAGCCCTCGTTGTGCAGCGGGGAGATGGTGGGCGACTCCAGGCCGGGGGTGAGGGCGACGGCCTGCTCCAGGTGCTCGGCGCGGCAGTCGTAGTCCATCATCACGTACGAGCGGGCGACGAGGACGCCCTGGAGGCGGCGGAGGAACTGCTGGACCTGCGGGTGGTCGTCCGTGGCGCCCTGGCGGCGGACGACGACGGCCTCGGAGGTGAGGATCGGCTCGCCGATGACCTCCAGGCCGGCGTTGCGCAGGCTGGTGCCGGTCTCCACGACGTCCGCGATGACCTGGGCGACGCCGAGCTGGATCGCGGTCTCGACCGCGCCGTCCAGGTGCACGACGGAGGCGTCGATGCCCTGGTCCGCCAGGTGCTTGGCGACGATGCCCTCGTAGGAGGTGGCGATCGTCATGCCGCCGAAGTCCTCGGGGCCCTTCGCGGTGCCCGGCCGGGTGGCGTACCGGAAGGTGGAGCGGCCGAAGTTCAGCGCGAGGATCTCCTCGGCGCTCGCGCCGGAGTCGAGGAGCAGGTCGCGGCCGGTGATGCCGATGTCCAGCTTCCCGGAGGCGACGTAGATCGCGATGTCCTTCGGGCGCAGGTAGAAGAACTCGACCTCGTTGTCGGGGTCGATGACCACCAGTTCCTTGGACTCCTTGCGCTGGCGGTAGCCGGCCTCATGGAGCATGGCCGACGCAGGTCCGGAGAGGGAACCCTTGTTGGGGACGGCGATGCGCAGCATGGGGCGGCTTCCTTTGCCTGGGGAGTCGTGTGACGGGGGAACGGGCTGGTTCAGAGGTGGGCGTAGACGTCGTCGAGCGAGATCCCGCGGGCGACCATCATCACCTGGACGTGGTACAGGAGCTGCGAGATCTCCTCGGCGGCGGCTTCCTTGCCCTCGTACTCGGCGGCCATCCAGACCTCGGCGGCCTCCTCGACGACCTTCTTGCCGATGGCATGGACTCCCTTGTCCACCAGTTCCGCGGTGCGGGAGGTGGCCGGGTCGCCGTTCTCGGCCTTGAGCTTCAGCTCCGCGAAGAGCTCTTCGAAGCTTTTACGGGTTCTGTTCGCCATGATGGTCCTAAGAGTACGGGGTGCGCGTGTGCCACTCAGCGCCAGGGTTCGCTGACCGTGCGCAGTGTGGTGGCGGTGGCGACGGCGGCGGTGACGGCCTCGTGGCCCTTGTCCTCGGAGGAGCCCTCCAGGCCGGCCCGGTCGAGCGCCTGCTCCTCGTCGTCGACGGTGAGGACGCCGAATCCGACGGGTACGCCGGTGTCGATCGAGACCTGGGTGAGGCCGTGGGTGACGCCCTGGCACACGTACTCGAAGTGCGGCGTTCCGCCGCGGATGACGACGCCGAGCGCCACGATGGCATCGTAGCCGCGTCCGGCGAGGACCTTCGCCACGACCGGGAGCTCGAAGCTGCCGGGGACGCGCAGCAGGGTGGGCTCGTCGATGCCGAGTTCGCTCAGGGCGCGCAGGGCGCCGTCGACGAGGCCGTCCATGATCTTCTCGTGCCACTGGGCAGCGATGACCGCGACCCGGAGGTCGCCGCAGTTCTTCACGCTGAGGACGGGTGCGCCCTTGCCGCTCATGTTTCTCCTTGCCGGGGGTGCCGGTGGTGCCGGTGGATGCGTACGTGGTTACTGGTTGCCGCAGGTGGAGGCCGGGGAGCCGTCCAGCCAGGGGAGGTCGTGGCCCATCCGGTCCCGCTTGGTGCGCAGGTAGCCGAGGTTGTGCTCGCCGGCCTGGACCGGCATGGGCTCGCGGCCCCGGACGACGAGGCCGTACCGGGTGAGGGCGTCGACCTTGTCGGGGTTGTTGGTCATCAGGCGCAGGCTGCGGACGCCGAGGTCGACGAGGATCTGCGCGCCGGCCGCGTAGTCGCGGGCGTCGGCGGGCAGTCCGAGCTCCAGGTTGGCGTCGAGGGTGTCGCGGCCGCGCTCCTGGAGCTCGTACGCGCGCAGCTTGGACAGCAGGCCGATGCCGCGGCCCTCGTGGCCGCGCAGGTAGACGACGACGCCCCGGCCTGCCTCGGTGATCCGGTCCATGGAGGCCTGGAGCTGGGGGCCGCAGTCGCAGCGCAGCGAGTGGAAGACGTCGCCGGTCAGGCACTCGGAGTGGACCCGGACGAGGACGTCGTCGCCGTCGCCGACCTCGCCGTGGACGAGGGCGACGTGCTCGACGCCGTCGACGGTGGAGCGGTAGCCGTACGCGGTGAAGTCGCCGTGCGCGGTGGGGAGGCTGACCTCGGCCTCGCGGCGGACGGTCGGTTCGGCGGAGCGGCGGTAGGCGATCAGGTCCTCGATGGAGATGATCGTGAGGCCGTGCTTGCGGGCGAAGGGGACGAGCTCGGGCAGGCGCAGCATGACGCCGTCCTCGCCGGCGATCTCGACGATGGCGCCGGCCGGGCGCAGGCCCGCGAGGCGGGCGAGGTCGACGGCGGCCTCGGTGTGCCCGTTGCGGACGAGGACGCCGCCGGCCTTGGCGCGCAGCGGGAAGACGTGGCCGGGGCGGACGAAGTCGGAGGGCTCGTGGCGTCCGCCCGCCAGCATCCGCAGGGTGGTGGCGCGGTCGGCGGCGGAGATGCCGGTGGTGACGCCGTGGGCGGGCGACGCGTCGACGGAGACGGTGAAGGCCGTGCGCATCGACTCGGTGTTGTGCTCGACCATCTGCGGGAGTTCGAGGCGCTCCAGCTCCTCGTCCTCCATGGGGGCGCAGATCAGGCCGCGGCACTCGCTCATCATGAAGGCGACGATCTCGGGGGTGGCCTTCTCGGCGGCGATGACGAGGTCGCCCTCGTTCTCGCGGTCCTCGTCGTCGACGACGACGACGGGGCGGCCGGCGGCGATGTCGCGGACGGCCTGCTCGACGGGGTCGAGGGCGAGGTCGGCGGCGTCCCAGGAGGGGAGGGAACTCATGCGTGGGCTCCTTCCAGAGCGGGGGCGGTGCGGGTGCGGAGCCACCAGTCGCGCATGCCCCAGATCACGAGGGCGAAGTAGACGACGTAGACCAGGCCGGAGAAGGCGAGGCCGCTGCCGAAGGCGAGCGGGACGCCGACGAGGTCGACGAGGAGCCAGGCGAACCAGAACTCGACCAGGCCGCGGGCCTGGGCGACCATCGCGACGAGGGTGCCGACGAAGATGTACGCGTCGGCCCACGGGCTCCAGGAGAGCGACGGGTAGAGGGTGAAGAGGCCGCCGACGGCGGCGGTGCCGAGGACCGCTCCGGCGAGGAGCAGGCCGCGCTCCCTCCAGGTGGCGAAGCGGACGGCGATGGAGCCGTCCTGCGCCTGCCGCCTGCCCCGGTTCCACTGCCACCAGCCCCAGGCGGCGACGCCGATGACGAGGAGCTGCTTGCCGACGCCGCCGGAGAGGTTCGCGGAGGCGTAGGCGCCGACGAGGATCAGGCCGGAGAGGAGCTGGGCGGGCCAGGTGAGGATGGAGCGGCGCCAGCCGAGGGCGAGGGCGACGAGTCCGATCGTGTTGCCGATCATGTCGGACCACATGATGTGCTGGTCGAGGACGGTGAACGCCTCGGAGTTGAGCCAGTTCACTTGACGTTCTCCCCGGCGTTCGGGCCGAGCAGCCGCTCGACGTACTTGGCGATGACGTCCACTTCCAGGTTGACCGGGTCGCCGCTCTTCTTGATGCCGAGCGTGGTCAGGTCGAGGGTGGTGGGGATGAGGCTGACGGTGAACCATTCGTCGCCGACCTCGACGACGGTGAGGCTGACGCCGTCGACCGTGATCGAGCCCTTCTCGACGACGTAGCGGGCGAGGTGGGCGGGGAGGCCGATCCTGACCAGTTCCCAGTGCTCGGACGGGGTGCGGTCGAGGACGGTGCCGGTGCCGTCGACGTGGCCCTGGACGATGTGGCCGCCGAGGCGGCCGCCGACGGCCATGGGCCGTTCCAGGTTGACGCGGGAGCCGACGCCGAGGGCGCCGAGGCTCGACCGCTTGAGGGTCTCGGCCATGACGTCGGCGGTGAACTCGCCGTCGCCGTGCTCGACGACCGTGAGACAGACACCGTTGACGGCGATGGAGTCGCCGTGCCGGGCGCCTTCCGTGACCAGGGGGCCGCGCAGTCGGAAGCGGGAGGCGTCCTCCAGCCGCTCGACGGCGACGACCTCGCCCAGCTCTTCGACGATTCCGGTGAACACGGTCAGGCTCCCTTGAGGGTGGCGGTGATGCGGAGGTCGGGTCCGACGCGGACGGTCTCGGTGACGTCGAGCCGCAACGCTTCGGTGATGGTGCGGATTCCCGCCCCCGCGAGGGCCTGCGGGCCGTCGCCGAGGAGGACGGGGGCGAGGTAGCCGACGACCTGGTCGACGGCGCCCGCGGCGACGAAGGAGCCCGCGAGGGTGGGGCCGCCTTCGAGGAGGACGGAGCGGACGCCCCGGGCGTGGAGCGCGTCGAGCAGGTCGTGGACGCCGATCCGGCCGTCGCGCAGGGGCAGCCGGAGGAGTTCGGCGTCGGGCAGGTGCCGGGTGTCGGCGTCCTTCCCGACGACGACCAGGGTGGGCGCGGCGTCGTCGAGGACGCGGGCGGTCGGCAGGATCTCCGCGCGGGCGTCGAGGACGACCCGCAGCGGCTGGACCGCGCCCTCGATCCCCCGGACGGCGAGGTGCGGGTCGTCGGCGCGCAGGGTGCCGCCGCCGGCCAGGACGGCGTCGGCCTCGGCGCGCAGCCGGTGGACGTCGGCGCGGGCCTCGGGCGAGGTGATCCAGCGGGAGGTGCCGTCGGCGGCGGCGATCCGGCCGTCGAGGGTGGCGGCGTACTTCCAGCGGACGAAGGGGCGGCCGCGGCGCACGGAGGTGAGCCAGGCGATGTTGCCGGCCTCGGCCTCGTCCTCCAGGAGTCCCCGCTCGACCTCGACGCCGGCGGCGCGCAGGGTGTCGGCGCCACCGGTGGCCTGCGGGTTCGGGTCGCCGACCGCGTAGACGACGCGGCTGATCCCGGCCTCGATCAGGGCCTGGGAACAGGGCCCGGTGCGGCCGGTGTGGTCGCAGGGTTCGAGGGTGACGTAGGCGGTGCCGCCGCGGGCGAGGACGCCGGCCTCGCGCAGGGCGTGGACCTCGGCGTGCGGGCCGCCGGCGCGCCGGTGGTGGCCCTCTCCGACCCGGTGTCCGGAGGCGTCGGTGACGACGCAGCCGACGACGGGGTTGGGGCTGGTGGCGCCGAGCGCGCGGGCGGCGAGCTCGACGGCGCGCCGCATGGCTGTGGTGTCGGCCTGCCGGTCCACCGGGTCCTCCTGCCTCTTCGGGCACGGACTCCGGGGCTGTCGGTGACGACAGATGAGCGGGAAGGACGCCTCGCGCAGGATGCGCCGGGGCCGAGGGTCCGCGGGGCCGCCGGAAAACGGCGGACAGCGGACGTACGGCCGGCACACCCCTGGAGGGGGGTCACCCGCCGCGCACTGCCTCCCATCCGGACTTTCACCGTCGGTCCAGGAATCTCACCTGGTCAACCGGCCGCTGGCTGCGGACGGGTCGCGGACTATACCGCCGGTTCGGAATTACACCGACCCCGGAGTGCGCTGCTGCTGATACAGGGCCAGTGTGCCACGGCCCGTGAGGGGCGGTGCGGACACGGCCCTGTGGGCTGGCTCACAGGATCCCACATGCGACTTCTTTGGTCCAGACCTATTGACGCACTGGTCTAGTCCTCTTAATCTCCGTGTCACCTCCGAGGTAACGGTCCGTCGGGGTGCGCACCCCACGGACCCAACACGACCCACCCCCTTGTTCGTTGTGTTCCATCACCTCCCCAGGAGGAATCGATCGTGTTGTCCCCCACGACGAAGAGAGCCTCGCTGCTCGCGTCCGGCGCGGCCGTCGCCGGACTGCTGCTCAGCTCGCTCTCCGGCGGCGTCTCGTACGCGGCCGACAACGAGTCCTGTCGCCCCGACGGCCTCTACAAGACGCCCGGCGTCGACGTTCCGTACTGCTCGGTCTACGACGCCGAGGGCCGCGAGAAGATGGGCGCGGACCACCAGCGCCGGGTCATCGGCTACTTCACCGGCTGGCGCACCGGCAAGAACGGCCAGGACGCCTACCTCGCCGACGACATCCCGTGGGACAAGATCACCCACATCAACTACGCCTTCGCGCACGTGGACGCGGCCAACAAGGTGTCCGTGGGCACCGACGGCCCGAACAACGCGGCGACCGGCATGACCTGGCCCGGCGTCGCCGGCGCCGAGATGGACCCGTCGCTCCCGTACAAGGGGCACTTCAACCAGCTCAACAAGTTCAAGAAGCAGCACCCGGACGTCAAGACGCTCATCTCCGTGGGCGGCTGGGCCGAGACCGGCGGCTACTTCGACGACAGCGGCAAGCGGGTCGGCTCCGGCGGCTTCTACACGATGGCCACCAACGCGGACGGCTCCGTGAACCAGGCGGGCATCAACACCTTCGCCGACTCCGCCGTGGCGTTCATCAAGAAGTACGGCTTCAACGGCGTCGACATCGACTACGAGTACCCGACGTCGATGAAGGACGCCGGCCACCCGGCCGACTTCCCGATCTCCAACGCCCGCCGCGCCGGCCTCAACAAGGGCTACGCGGCCCTGATGAAGACCCTGCGCGAGAAGCTGGACCGGGCCGGCGCCACCGACGGCAAGCACTACCTGCTGACCGTCGCCGCCCCCTCCTCCGGCTACCTGCTGCGCGGCATGGAGACCTTCCAGGTCCAGAAGTACCTGGACTACGTCAACATCATGTCGTACGACCTGCACGGCGCCTGGAACGAGTACGTCGGCCCGAACGCCTCCCTCTTCGACGACGGCAAGGACGCCGAGCTGGCCTCCGCCAACGTCTACGGCAGCGCGCAGTACGGCGGCATCGGCTACCTGAACACCGACTGGGCGTACCACTACTTCCGCGGCTCCATGCCGGCCGGCCGCATCAACATCGGCCTGCCGTACTACACCCGCGGCCACAAGAACGTGCAGGGCGGCACGGACGGACTCTGGGGCAAGGCCGCCGCGTCCTCCTGCCCGGCGGGCTCCGGCCTGACCAAGTGCGGTGACGGCGCCGTCGGCATCGACAACCTCTGGCACGACAAGGACGACAACGGCGTCGAGTCCCCCGCGGGCTCGAACCCGATGTGGCACGCCAAGAACCTGGAGAAGGGGATCGTCGGCGACTACGTCACCCAGTACGGCTTCCCCGCCAACACCCAGCTGACCGGCACCTACGCCCGCAAGTACGACTCGACCCTGGTCGCGCCGTGGCTGTGGAACGCGCAGAAGAAGGTCTTCCTCTCCACCGAGGACGAGCAGTCGGTGGCCAAGAAGGCGGAGTACGTGGTCGACCGCGGCATCGGCGGCACCATGGTCTGGGAGATGGCCGGCGACTACGCCTGGAACGCGGCCAAGGGCCAGTACGAGGCGGGCTCCACCCTCACCTCGCTGATGTACGACAAGTTCAAGGCCGCCGCCCCGTACGGCGCGAAGAAGTCCAACAAGGCGCTGCCCGCCAAGGCGGTCGACATCGCGGTGGACTTCACCGAGTTCAAGCTGGGCGACTCCAACTACCCGATCACGCCCAAGCTGAAGATCACCAACAACACCGCGACCACCCTCCCCGGCGGCACGGAGTTCCAGTTCGACTACTCCACCGCGGCCCCGGCCAACGCCTCCGACCAGTCGGGCTTCGGCACCAAGGTGATCAGCAGCGACCACACCGGCGGCAACGTCGGCGGTCTGAAGGGCGACTTCCACCGCGTCTCGCTGAAGCTCCCGGCGTGGCAGACGCTGGCCCCGGGCGCGACGGTCGACCTGTCGTTCAACTACTACCTGCCGGTGTCCACCCCCTCCAACTGGACGGTGAACATCAGCGGCACGACGTACGCCCTCGCCGGTGACCTGGCGCGCGGCACGACGGTCGTGGAGCCGGGCTCCGGCACCACGCCGCCGACCACCCCGCCGACCACGGAGCCGCCCACCGGCTGCACCGCCCCGGCGTACGTGGCGGGCACGGTCTACAACGCGGGCAACGAGGTCGCCCACAAGGGCCGCAAGTGGAAGGCCCAGTGGTGGACCCAGAACCAGGAGCCGGGCACGACCGGCGAGTGGGGCGTCTGGAAGGACCTCGGCGCCTGCTGACCCCCACCTCCTGAAGGGGGTCCCCACCGGGGGACCCCGTCGAAGGACCCCCGGCGGCGGACATCACGGCCCTTGCCGCCGCCGGGCACCCTCCGCGCCGCGCTTCCCTGTCCGGGGCGCGGCGCGGTGGCGTTTCCGGGGTGCGGTGGCGTCTCCGGGGCACGGAGGCGTCTCCCGGGCCCCGCGGCTCGGCGGCGGCGGGAGCGCGCCCGCCGACACCCGTACGCGCCCTGCCGGAGCCCCCTACGGGAACAGGTCCTCCTGGGCCGCGTCCCGGGCCGTCAGGAGGGCGCCGCGCAGGACGGCCGCGTCGCCGAGGGCGGTGGCCCGGACCTCGGTGCGCAGCGGCGAGAGGACGGCGAGCTCCGCCTCCACCCGGGCGGCCAGGGCCGCGCCGCCGCTGTGGCCGGTCTCGCCGCCCAGGACCACGCAGCCGGGGTCGAGGACCGAGACCACGGCCGCCGCGCCGACGGCGAGCCGGCGGGCGACGGCGTCCAGGAAGGGCTCGTGCCCGGAGGCGAGCGCGGTCCCCGGGTCCAGGCCGTGCTCCCGGGCGAGCGCCTCCACGGCCGCCGTGCAGGCCAGTTCGTGGAAGCCGCCGTCGCAGCCGGTGGCCGAAGGGAGCCCGGTGGTGCCGGGCACCGGCAGGAAGCCGATCTCCCCCGCTCCGCCCGAGGCGCCCCGGCGCAGCCGCCCGTCGAGGACGACGGCGGCGCCCACGCCCTGGCCGAGCCAGAGCAGGACGAAGTCCTCGCGGTCGCGGGCCGCGCCCTCGCGCAGCTCCGCGAGGGCGGCGAGGTTGGTCTCGTTCTCGACGAGCACGCGCGCGGGGAGCCGTTCCTGGAGGACGGCGACGAGCCGCCGGTGCCAGGCGGGCAGCCCCGTGGAGTCGCGCAGTTCGCCGGTGACCGGCTCGATGAGCCCGGGGGCGCCGACCGCGACGCTGTGCGGCACGTCGACGCCGGCCTCCTTCACCGTGCGCTCCAGGAGGGCGACGGCCTTCTCCACGGCCGGTCCGGTGCCGCCGTCGTCCCCGACGGGCGCGGAGGCCTCGGCCAGCGTGGTGCCGAGCAGGTCGGCGACGGCGACGGAGACGGAGCGGGTGCGCACGTCGAGGGCGGCGAGGTGGGCGCGGCCGGCGACGATCCCGTACAGCTTGGCGTTGGGGCCCCGGCGCTCGGCCCCGGCCTCGCCGACGACGTGGACGAGCCCGGAGCCCCGGAGCCGCTCGACGAGGTCGGCGACGGTGGGGCGGGAGAGTCCGGTGAGCGTCTTGAGCTGAGCGGCCGTCAACGGGCCCTCGTCCTGGAGCAGTCGCAGGGCGAGCCGGTCGTTGATGGCCCGTGCGGTGCTCGGGGATGCGGCCATGCGGCGATCCTCTCAGACGTTCCCCGGGCGGGACTCCTCCCCGGAGACTATTTATCAGGCAGGGTTCCTGATAGTTTACCGGGCGCACCATCCGGAGCGGTGCGCCACGACAGCGGTGCGCCGGGACGGTGACGCACCACGACAGCGGCACGCCACCACGGCGGCGCGCCACGACACCGGGAGGGCCCATGGCGGCGGAGACCGTCACCAGCACCGAACGCCTGCGGCGGGCGCGCTTCGCCGTCGCCGCCGTCTTCTGCGTCCACGGCGCGGTGACCGGCAGCTTCGCCACCCGCATCCCCTGGATCCAGGAGCACGCGGGCGTCAGCGCCGGGCAGCTCGGGCTCGCGCTCGCCTTCCCCGCGCTCGGCGCCTCGCTCGCGATGCCGCTCGCCGGGTCGGTCTCCCACCGCTTCGGCGCCCGCACCGCGCTGCGCGGCCTGCTGACCCTGTGGACGCTCTCCCTGATCCTGCCCTCGCTCGCCCCGAACGTCTGGGGGCTGTGCGGCGCGCTCTTCGTGTACGGCGCGACCGCCGGCATGTCCGACGTGGCGATGAACGCGCTGGGCGTCGAGACCGAGACCCTGCTCGGCCGGTCCATCATGTCGAGCCTGCACGGCATGTGGAGCGTGGGCGCCCTGATCGGCTCCGCCGCCGGCACCGTCGCCGCCCACCTCGGCGCCGACGCCCGGATCCACCACCTGGTCGCGGCCCTCGTCCTGACCGCGCTCGGCCTGGTCTTCTGCCAGGGCGTCCTCGACGTGCGCAGCGCCCCCGAGGAGGAGGCGCCGCCGCGCTTCTCGCTGCCGCCGAAGTCGGCGCTGGTCATCGGCGCCATCGGCTTCTGCGGGGTGTTCGCGGAGGGGGCCAGCCTCGACTGGTCGGCCGTCTACCTCCGGGACGAGCTGGGCACCTCGGCCGGGCTCGCGGCCGCCTCGACGACCGCCTTCGCCCTGACGATGGCCGTGGCGCGGCTGGTCGGCGACCGGGTCGTGGACCGCTTCGGCGCGGTCCGCACCGTACGGGTCGGGGGCGCCGTCGCCACCCTCGGCGGGCTCATGGTGGTCCTCGCCCCGCACGCCGCCGTCGCCCTGGCCGGATTCGGACTCATCGGGCTCGGGGTCGCGGTCGTCGTCCCGCTCGCCTTCGCGGCGGCCGGACGCAGCGGCCCGAACCCCAGCCAGGCCATCGCGGGCGTCGCCACCATCACGTACACCTCGGGCCTGATCGCCCCCTCCGCGATCGGCGGCATCGCCGACGCGACCTCGCTCGTCTTCTCCTTCGGCCTGGTCACGCTGCTCGCGTTCGGCCTGGTGGTGGGCGCGGGGGTGCTCCGGAGCGCCGACCGGAAGACCCCGGCGGCCACCCCGGCCGACGGCGTCCCCGCCCAGAGCGGGGGCCCGGCCGCGTAACGGCGGACACCGGCCGGGACGCCGTCCTCCCGGGCGTCCCCGGCCGGTGGCCGCGCATACCATGTGGCTGATCTTTTGCGGTCACGACGCGACCGCCGGAACCGGAGAACGGGAGCGACCTCATGAACCTCGGCGTGCGCTGGACCCTGCACGGGGACGGGAGAACACCCGCTCCGGGGGCCGTCGTCCGCCCGGACGAGCGGCTCTCCTGGCCCCGGACCGTCGGACTCGGCGCGCAGCACGTGGTCGCGATGTTCGGCGCGTCCTTCGTCGCCCCGGTCCTCATGGGACTGGACCCGAACCTCGCGATCATGATGTCCGGCGTCGCGACCGCGATCTTCCTCCTGGCGACCCGGGGCGCGGTCCCGTCCTACCTGGGCTGCTCGCTCTCCTTCGTCGGCGTCGCCGCCGCCATCCGGGCCTCCGGCGGCACCAGCGCCACCGTGACCGGCGCGGTCCTGGTCGTCGGCGCCGTGCTCTTCCTCGCGGGCCTCGCGGTGCGGAGGTTCGGCGCGCGGATCATCCACGCGGCGATGCCCCCGATCGTGACCGGCGCCGTCGTCATGCTGATCGGCTTCAACCTGGCCCCGGTCACGGCGGCCACGTACTGGCCGCAGGACCAGTGGACGGCGCTCCTGGTGATGCTGTTCACCGGTCTGGCCGTGGTCTGCCTGCGCGGTTTCTGGTCCCGGATCGCGATCTTCCTCGGCCTGGTCTTCGGCTACGCCCTGTCCTGGGTGCTCGACCTGGTCTTCGGCAGGATCCACTCGATGTCGCCGTCCGGCCAGGTCACCGACCACTGGCGGCTCGACCTCTCCGGCGTCTCGCAGGCCGACTGGATCGGCCTGCCCTCCTTCCACGGTCCCAGCTTCGAGTGGTCCGCGATCCTGGTCGCGCTGCCCGTGGTCATCGCCCTGATCGCCGAGAACGCCGGGCACGTGAAGGCCGTCGGCGAGATGACCGGGGACGACCTCGACGGCAAGCTCGGCACCGCGATCGCCGCCGACGGCGCCGCCTCGATGCTGTCGACCGCCGTGGGCGGCCCGCCGAACACCACGTACTCCGAGAACATCGGCGTCATGGCCGCCACCCGCGTCTACTCGACCGCCGCCTACTGGGCCGCGGCCGGCTTCGCGCTGCTCTTCGGCCTCTGCCCGAAGTTCGGCGCGGTCGTCGCCGCCATCCCCGGCGGCGTCCTCGGCGGCATCACCGTCATCCTCTACGGCATGATCGGCCTGCTCGGCGCCCAGATCTGGATCAACGCCGGGGTCGACCTGCGCAACCCGCTCAACCTGGTCCCGGCCGCCGCCGGCATCATCATCGGCGTCGGCGGCGTGAAGCTGACCTTCACCGACACCTTCGAGCTGGGCGGCATCGCGCTCGGCACGATCGTCGTCATCACCGGCTACCACGTGCTGCGGGCCTTCGCCCCGGCCCACCTCAAGGAGCAGGAACCGCTCCTCGACTCCGGCACCAGCTCGTACGAGAGCGGAGCCGACGGCGGGGCGAAGAGCTGACGGATTCGCCCGTTCTGGGGAAGCCGGGCCCGGAAGGCTCCCCCGCGGGCCCGGCTGCTGGGAGCCTGCCCCCATGGCGCAGACCCAGCAGCTCGGGCAGCAACTCGGACCCTTCGTCGCGGTCGACCCCGTGGTGGACCGGATGCGGGCGCTCCGCGCGGCCTGGCACCCGGCGGACGGGGTCGCCGTCTTCAACCGGGTCTACCTGACCGTCACGGAGGAGATCGGCCACGCCATCGAGGCGGGCGCCTTCGAGGACCGGCGGGCCGCCGCCACGCTCGACGTGCGGTTCGCCGAGCGGTACCTCGCGGCGGTCGACTCCCTCGTCGGCGGGGGCCCCGCGCCCGCCTGCTGGCGGCCCCTCTTCCACTACCGGCGCCACCCCGGGGTGCGGCCGCTCCAGTTCGCGCTCGCCGGGATCAACGCGCACATCGGCCACGACCTGGCCCTCGCCGTCGTGGACGCCTGCCGGGACCTGGAGTGCGGGCCGGCCGACCTGGAGGACGAGTTCGACCGGGTCGGGGACGTCCTCGTCCTCCTGGAGGAGCGCATCCGGGAGGAGCTGATGCCGGGCCCGGACCTCCTGGAGCTCGCGGACCCGC
Organism: Streptomyces sp. NPDC092045; assembly: GCF_044756005.1. Lineage (NCBI taxonomy): Bacteria > Bacillati > Actinomycetota > Actinomycetes > Kitasatosporales > Streptomycetaceae > Streptomyces > Streptomyces sp. NPDC092045. The sequence continues at coordinate 16,518 of NZ_JBIVSC010000032.1, forward strand.
TCACCCATCTGCTCGGCTGCTGGTCCCTGGACCGGGCCCGGGACGGGGCCTGGCTGGCGGCCCGCTCGCTCTGGCAGCTGCGCGGGCTCCCCGAGCTGGCCGGGGAGTTCACCGAGCGCCTGGACCGGTCGGTGGGCCTGGTGGGGCGGATGCTGCTCACGCCCCTGACCAGGCCGTGAACCGCCCCGGCCGGGCTCCGGCGGGGGCGGGAGGTCAGTCCTCCGGCAGCTCGACCGGGGCGATGTCCTCGTAGACGTCGCCCGGACCCGGGTTGGTGGCGTCCGTGGAGCCGCCGAGGTGGTGCATCACGCCCCAGACCGCGTTGAGCGCCGTCTGCACCGCGCCCTCGGCCCAGCCGGCCGTCCAGGAGATGTCGTCGCCGGCGAGGAAGATGCCGCGCTTGTCCTCGGGCAGCCGGTCCTGCATGAAGTGGGTGAACAGGCGCCGCTGGTAGCGGTAGTGGCCCGGCAGGTTCGCCTTGAAGGCGCCCATGAAGTAGGGCTCGTTCTCCCAGGAGACCGTCACCGGGTTGCCGATGATGTGCTTCCGGATGTCGACCTTCGGGTAGATCTCGCCCAGCGACTTCAGCATGACCTCCATCCGCTCGTTCGCGGACAGCGGCAGCCACTTGAGGCTGTCGTCGCACCAGGTGTACGAGAGGCAGATCGTGGCCGGTTTGTCCGGGCCGTCGTCCAGGAGGTACGTGCCGCGGGTCATCCGGTCGGTGAGCGTCATCGACATGACGTCCCGCCCGGTGTCCTCGTCCTTGTCCAGCCAGAACGGCCGGTCCACGGGCACGAAGAGCTTGGACGACTCCATGTAGTGGGTGCGCTCGATCGCCGTCCAGTGGTCGATCGGGAAGAGCGAGTCGTCGCAGGCGATCTTGGAGAGCAGCATCCAGGACTGCGCGGTGAAGACCGCCGCCCGGTAGGTGCGGATGTCGCCGGAGGCGTCGGTGACCGTGATCCGGTTGCCGGCGGTCCGGTTCAGCCGGGTCACGGCCGGCTTCGGGTCGCCGCCGTGCAGGGAGCTGAGCGAGGTGCCCTGCGCCCAGTGGACGGTCTTCGCCGGCTCGCGCTCCCAGAGGCGCAGCGGGAGCTGCTGCGAGCCGCCGACGATGCCGCGGTGGTGGTCGTCCGCCTCGGTGTAGACGACGCGGAGGATCTCCAGGATGGAGTTGGGGAAGTCGGTGTCCCAGCCGCCGGTGCCGAAGCCGACCTGGCCGAAGATCTCGCGGTGCCGGAAGGACTTGAAGGCCTCGGACTCGCAGAGGAAGCCGTAGAAGGTCTGGTTGTCGAGCTTCTCGACGAGCTGCGCCCAGATCTCGCGGATGCGCGGGACGTCGCGCTCGCGCATGGCGGTGTTCATGTCGGAGAAGTCGGCGCCCTCTTCGAGGCACTTGCCCCAGGCGGCGGCGACGTCGCGGTAGACCTGCGGCAGGTCGTCGATGGTCTCCGCGTAGTGCGACTCGCCCTTGAGGTCGACCACGGTCGAGGGGGTGGCCGGGGAGAGCGGGTTCGGGAAGGGCGTGGTCTCCAGGCCGACCAGGTCGATGTAGTGCTGGAGGGCGGTCGAGGAGGGCGGGAAGCGCATGGCGCCCATCTCGGCGGTCAGCGAGTCGTCGCAGCCCTCGAAGCCGACGGTCCGCAGCCGGCCGCCGATCTTGTCGGCCTCGTAGACGACGGGCTTGAGGCCCATCTTCATCAGCTCGTACGCGGCGATGATCCCGGACAGGCCGCCGCCGATGACCGCGACCTCGGTGCCGTGCTCGGTCGCCGGTATCTGGCCGAGCCCGGCCGGGTGGGCCAGGAAGTCGTCGTAGGCGTACGGGAAGTCCGGACCGAACATGGTGATCGGCGGCTGCGCGTCGGTGTGCTGGACGGCGTTGGGCACCGTGGACGTCATGGGGTACGGACTCCTTGCACGGGAAGAGAAGGGTGGGGCGGGAGGACGAGGGGGGCTCAGACCAGGGGGCCGTAGAGCTCCGGGCGCCGGTCGCGGAGGTAGGGGTTCAGCTCGCGGGAGGCCGCCAGGAAGGCGGGGTCGACGTCGCCGACGACGAGGTCCTCGCCGCGTCCGGCGCGGGCCCGGGCGGTGCCGTCGGGGGCGGCGAGCGCGGAGAGCCCGACGAACTCGAAGTCGCCCTCGGGGCCGGTCCGGTTGGCGTACGCGATGTAGAGCTGGTTCTCGAAGGCGCGCACGGGGACGACGGACTCGGCGACGACCTCGGCCGGGTGCATGAGCGCGGTCGGCACGAGGAGGAGGTCCGTGCCGGCCAGGGCCTGCGCCCGCACGTTCTCGGGGAACTCGACGTCGTAGCAGATCATCAGGCCGACGGTGAGGCCGCCGATCTCGGCCTGGACGACGCCGTCGTCGCCGGGGGTGAACCACTGGTTCTCGAAGGCGCCGTAGAGGTGGGTCTTGCGGTAGTTCGCGAGCGGGACGCCGTCGGCGCCGACGAGCCGCACGGAGTTGTGCAGGACGCCGTGCTCCTCGGTGTTGCGCTCCGGGTAGCCGTAGCCGACGGCCAGGCCGTGGCGGACGGCGACGGCCGCGACGGCGCGGGCGGAGGGGCCGTCGGCCGGTTCGGCCAGGCGGGCCATGTCGGCGCCGATGGCGTAGCCGGTGAGGAACAGCTCGGGGGCGAGCAGCAGGCCCGCTCCGGCGGCGGCGGCCCGGGCGGCGGCCTCGTCGAGGATCTTGAGGTTGGCGGCCACGTCACCGAGCTCGCCGGAGCTCTGGAGCAGGGCGGTGCGCAGCGCGGGCATGGCGATCCTCGGGGGGTGCGGAGTACAGGGGGAAGACGTCAAAAACGGTACGGTTCCGGACTCGGCCGGGACAAGGCGGGAGCGTTGCGGACCGACCGTCGAACCGTTGCGCGATCCTCGCCCGGGGCGGTGATTCGTTGCGTACGGCTCCCACTGGAGTCGTACGGCTCCCGCCCGTGGTCGTACGGCTCCCCCGCCGCGCGGCGGAGGCGGGGACTCCGCCGTCCGGCACGGCGGGCGGGAGGCGGCCGCGCCGGTCGGCACGGCCGAGCTGTACCGGCCGGCCGGGGACGACATCACGTTCTCCTTCGACGCGCACCTGGCGGCGAAGGACAGCACGGACCCGCGGGCCGCGACCGGCACCTTCCGGTTCAGCCACCACGAGGACGGCGAGGGGGCTGCGCGGTGGCGCCCCGGCAGAGCCCGCGCACCCGGCGGAGTGGCCCCGGCTACGCGGGCGAGCCGGAGGAGAAGCGGCGCAGCAGCGGCGAGAGCACCAGGACGGACTTGGTGCGCTCCACGAAGGGCTCGCCCGCGATCCGCTCCAGGACCCGCTCGAAGTGGCGCATGTCCGAGGCGAAGACCTGGACGACGGCGTCCGCGTCACCGGTGACGGTCGACGCCGACACCACCTCGGGGTAGCGCTCCAGACCTCGCCGGATGTCGTCCGGCGAGGTGTTGTGGCGACAGTAGATCTCGACGAACCCCTCGGTCTCCCAGCCGAGCGCCGCCGGGTCCACCCGTACGGTGAAGCCGGTGATGGCGCCCTCGGCCCGGAGCCGGTCCACGCGCCGCTTCACGGCGGGCGCGGAGAGTCCGACGAGCGAGCCGATGTCGGCGTACGAGCGGCGGGCGTCCTCCGCGAGGGCGTGGACGATGCGTTCGTCGAGGTCGTTGAGTCGCACTACGGGTGGATCACTTCTCTGCTGAGGGCGCTGCGGTGGCCAGGCGGGAGCGGCGCATGCCGTACAGGAAGTAGAACACGAGCCCGGCGGCCATCCAGCAACCGAAGACGGCCCAGGTGATCGCGTCCAGGCTGAACATGTTGTAGACGCAGAACAGGAAGCCGAGGATCGGGAAGGTCCAGCCGAGCGGGACGCGGAAGGTGCGGTCCATGGTCGGGCGGCTCTTCCGCAGCACGATCACCGCGACGTTGACCAGGGCGAAGGCGAAGAGGGTGCCGATGCTGGTGGCGTCGACGAGCTTGCCGAGCGGGATGACGGAGGCGAGGGCGCCGCAGAACAGGGACACGATGACCGTGTTCACGCGCGGGGTGCCGGTCTTGCCGCTGACCCTGCCGAAGACCTTGGGCACGAGGCCGTCGCGGGACATCGCGAAGAGCACCCGGGTCTGGCCGTAGAGGACGGTGAGCACGACGCTGGCGATCGAGATGACGGCGCCGGCGGCGAGCAGGGTGCCCCAGAACTTCTGGCCGCTGACGTCGTTCATGATCGCGGCGAGCGAGGCCTCGGAGCCCTCGAAGTCCTTCCAGTTCCACGCGCCGACGGCGACGGCGGCGACCAGGACGTAGAGCACGGTGACGATGAGCAGCGACAGCATGATCGCGCGCGGCAGGTCGCGCTTGGGGTCCTTCGCCTCCTCACCGGCGGTGGAGGCGGCGTCGAAGCCGATGTACGAGAAGAAGAGGCTGGCTCCGGCGGCGCTGACCCCGGCCATGCCGAGGGGCATGAAGTCGGCGTAGTTGCCGGACTTGAAGCCCATGAAGCCGATGGCGCAGAAGAGCACGAGCGCGGCGATCTTCACGAACACCATGACCGTGTTGACGACGGCGGACTCGCGGGCGCCGCCGAGCAGGAAGACCATCGCGAGCAGGACGACGATCAGACCCGGCAGGTTGACGAAGCCGCCCTCGCCGGGCGCGGAGGAGACCGCGGCGGGGAGGGTGACCCCGATGGTCCCGTCGAGCAGTTCGTTGAGGTACTCGCCCCAGCCGACGGCCACGGCGGCGACCGAGACGCCGTACTCCAGGACCAGGCACCAGCCGCAGACCCAGGCGACGAGTTCGCCCATCGTTGCGTACGCGTACGAGTAGGAGGAGCCGGCCACCGGTATGGAGCCGGCCAGCTCGGCGTACGAGAGGGCCGAGAAGAGCGCCGTGAGGCCGGCGATGACGAAGGCGACGGTGACGGCGGGGCCGGCCTTGGGGACGGCGTCGCCGAGGACGACGAAGATGCCCGTGCCGAGCGTGGCACCGATGCTGATCATGGTCAGCTGCCACATCGAGAGGGACCGGCGGAGGCTGCCGCCTTCACCCTGCCCACCCTCCGCGACCAGGGTTTCCACCGGCTTGCGCCGGGTGAGGGAACGAAGAGCGGAGGGCTTGGGGGCGGCCGTTTCGTCGACCGGTGGGGCTGCGCCGTGGTCCAGCACTGCGGAGGCTCCTTATCGCTGCCTGTGGGGGCGGAGCGGGGACCGCGGCGGTGTGCGGGCATGCCGGAGCAGGCCCACGGGGGACGGAACCGCCGAGCAGGCGGTCGCCGCCACTCCTGGTACGAGGCATGAGCCTAAGGGGCGAGGGTTCGCACTCGTAATGCAGGGTTGTTGCGCAATGACGGATGATCATTGCGCACTTACGGCACGGACGGGGGAAACATTGCGCTCCCCCGCATGAATCAGTACATCGGGGGCATGCAGCGATCCACGCACACATGGGCTCTACGTGCCGGACGACCCGCTCCGCGAGGCCCGGCGGCCCGACGATCGGAGGCCCGGTGGACTGGCTCGACCCGGAAGCGTTTCTGCGCGGCACGGCCTGGCTGGACGGGAAGCGGCCCGTGCGGGCCGACCCGGAGGACCTGGCGCGGCTGCCCTGGGACGTGGCGGCGCGGGCCGAGCTGCCCATCGGGGTGCGGATCGAGTTCACGGCGGCGCCCGGCACGCGCGCGGTGGAGCTGCGCTACCGGGCGGCCGTGCCGGATCCGGACGACCCGCTGCGGGACCTGCGCCACTGCTTCGCGCTGTGGAGCGGGGCGCGGTTCGTCGGGGAGACCTGCGTCGCCCCGGCGGCCGAGGCCGTCGTGAAGCTTCCGCTGCCCCCGGGCGGCGGCGTCTTCAGCGTGTACCTGCCGGAGGGCCAGGCGCCCGTGCCGCTCGCCCTGCGGGCCGTCGGCGGCGCCCTCTCCCCCGCTCCCGCACGGCCCCGCTGGCTCGTCCACGGCGACTCGATCACCGAGGGCTGGTGGTCGACCCGTCCGGCCCGCTCCTGGCCCGCCACGGCGGGCCGCCTCCTGGGCCTCGACCCGGTCAACCTGGGGTACGCGGGCGCGGCGCGCGGCGAACTGCCCCTGGCCGAGCACCTGGCGCGGCTCCCGGGCGAGCTGATCACCCTCGCCTTCGGCACCAACTGCTGGTCCAAGGCGCCCGCGACGGCCGACTGGCTGTACGAGACGGTCCGGGCCTTCGTCGGGCTCGTCCGCAAGGGCCATCCCGAGACCCCGCTGCTGATCGTCTCGCCCGTCCTGCGCCCGGAGGCCGAGCACACCCGCAACGCCCTCGGCGCGACCCTCACGGAGCTGCGCCGGGCCATGGAGCGGGCGGGCCGGGACCTGGCGGCCGACGGCGACGGGCACCTCCTCGTCCTGCCCGGCGGCCCGCTGCTCGGCCCGGAGCACCTGGCGGACGGGCTGCACCCGAACGACCGGGGGCACGCCCGGATCGCGGCGGCGGTGGCGGAGGCCCTGAGTGGGGTCCCGGGCGTCCCGGTCGCCCCTTCCCCGGCGTGAGCGCGCGTGCGTACGAGACGGCCGTGGGCCCCGGGAACGGCGTCCCGGGGCCCACGGCCTTCGCGCGTGCGGGGACCGGGGTCCCTCCGACCCCGGTCCCCTGACGGGCGCTAGCTCCAGCTGGCGTGCAGCGGCTTGCCCTCGGCGTAGCCGGCGGCGGACTGGATGCCGACCACGGCCTTCTCCTCGAACTCGGCGAGCGAGCCGGCACCGGCGTAGGTGCAGGAGGAGCGGACGCCCGCGACGATCGAGTCGATCAGGTCCTCGACGCCCGGACGCTGCGGGTCGAGGAACATGCGGGAGGTGGAGATGCCCTCCTCGAACAGCGCCTTGCGGGCGCGGTCGTAGGCGGACTCGTCGGAGGTGCGGTTCTTGACGGCGCGGGCCGAGGCCATGCCGAAGGACTCCTTGTAGAAGCGGCCCTTGGCGTCCTGCTGGAGGTCGCCCGGCGACTCGTACGTGCCGGCGAACCAGGAGCCGACCATCACGTTGGAGGCGCCGGCGGCGAGCGCCATGGCGACGTCGCGCGGATGCCGGACGCCACCGTCGGCCCAGACGTGCTTGCCGTACTTCCTCGCCTCGGCGGCGCACTCCAGGACGGCCGAGAACTGCGGGCGGCCGACGCCGGTCATCATGCGGGTGGTGCACATGGCGCCGGGGCCGACGCCGACCTTGATGATGTCGGCGCCCGCCTCGATCAGGTCCTTGACGCCCTCGGCGGCGACGATGTTGCCCGCGACGATCGGGACCTGCGGGTCGAGCGCCCGGACGGTCCGGACGGCGGAGATCATCGACTCCTGGTGGCCGTGCGCGGTGTCGATGACGAGCGTGTCGACGCCCGCGTCGAGGAGCAGCTTGGCCTTGCCCGCCACGTCGCCGTTGATGCCGACGGCGGCGGCGATGCGCAGTCCGCCGTTCTCGTCGACGGCCGGGGTGTAGAGGGTGGCGCGCAGGGCGCCCTTGCGGGTCAGGATGCCGGCCAGCCGGCCGTCCGCGTCGACGGCGGGGGCGTAGCGCCGGTTGGCCGCGTCGAGGGTGTTGAAGGCCTCGCGCGGGTCGATGTCCGCGTCCAGGAGGAGCAGGTCCTTGGACATGACCTCGGAGAGCTGCGTGAAGCGGTCCACGCCGGAGAGGTCGGCGTCGGTGACGACGCCCACCGGGCGCCGGTCCCCGTCGACGACGACGCCGGCGTCGTGGGCGCGCTTGGGCAGCAGGGCGAGCGCGTCGGCGACGGTCTGGTGCGGCTCCAGGACGATCGGGGTGTCGAGGACGTGGTGGCGGCTCTTCACCCACGAGACCACGTCGGTGACGACCTCGATCGGGATGTCCTGCGGGATGACGACCAGGCCGCCGCGGCGGGCGACGGTCTCGGCCATCCGGCGGCCGGCGATGGCGGTCATGTTGGCCACGACGAGCGGGATCGTCGTCCCGGTGCCGTCGGGCGAGGAGAGGTCCACGGCCTGGCGGGAACCGACGGCCGAGCGGCTCGGCACCATGAACACATCGTCGTACGTCAGGTCGTAGGGCGGCTTGACGTCATTGAGGAAACGCACGTGCTGACATCCCAGTCGTTCGGATCGGCCCCTAGGCATTTCAGCCAGGGGAAAAAGCACGTAGTTCATTGTCCCACGGGTGTACGCATACCAGTCCCGGGCCGATCATCCGAGTCTCGCGGCAGATGGTTCGGAGGATCCTCCGAAGGACTCCCCCAGGGAGAGGAGGACGGCGAGGCGGGCGGGGTTCTCGTCGGCCGCCGTGGCGAAGACCTCCTGGGCGGTCCGCCACTCGCGCGGCCGGGCCTCGGCGTACCCCCGCCAGCCGGTGACGACGAGGACGACCGGCCGGGGCAGGTCGGTGAGGCAGTCGGCGAGGGCGTCCCAGTTGCGGCCGAACCAGTCGGGCAGCGCGAGGGCCCCGGCGCACCGGTCCATGAGCGCGGCCTTGTCGTCGACGCCGGTCAGGTCGAGGACGACGGGGTCGTCAAGCCTCATCCGTGACCACCTCCCGGAAGGTCTCGTAGTGGTCGTCGGTGTAGTACGTCTCGCCGTTCCGCCCGGTGACGACGCGGCGCGCGCCCCGGCCGCGCTCGCCGGGGGTCTTCACGGTGTACTCGTGGTAGTAGCCGCGCTCGCGACGGGGCAGGATCTTCTCGAAGTTGGAGAAGACGGTGCCGTCCTTGGCGTACGGGTAGGGCCCGCCGCGCGCGATGAGGTCGAGCGTCCCGCGCGCCTCGGGCGGCAGGTCGGCGGCCCGCACGGTGGGCAGCCCGGAGGCGCCGGTGGGCGGGGCGGCCGTGGCCGTGCGGGTCGGGGCGGCGGTTCCCGTGCCTCCGGTCGCCGAGGAGCAGCCGGCGAGGAGGCCGCCCAGGAGGACGGCGAGGACGAGCGCGAGGAGCACGCGCGGGGGCCGGAGCAGCATGTCCCGAACATAGCGTCGCGGAACGGCTCCGGCCCCGGGTGACACCCGTGGTTCAGCTTCCGTCGGGGTCCGTCCGGTCGAGCGCCGGGTGGGTGCCCGGCCTGGACTCGGTGAGCAGGTAGTCCGCCGCGGCGCGGTCGGTCACCAGGCTGGTGACGAGCCCGGAGCGGAGCACCGCGCCGATCGCCGCCGCCTTGCGCTGGCCGCCGGCGATGGCGACGACCTCGGGGATGCGGCGCAGCCGGTCCGCCTCGACGGTGATGCAGCGCTCGCCCAGGTCGCGGCCGACCCGGCGCCCCTCGGTGTCGAAGAGGTGAGCGGACATCTCGGCGGCGACGCCGAGCGAGGCGTAGTGGGCGCGCTCCTCGTCCGAGAGCATGTCGTGGACGGTGGAGATGCCCGGCTCCCAGGAGCCGATGGAGACGCAGGCGACGGTCACCTTGTCGAAGTACTCGAAGGCGCGCGCGATGCCGGTCTGGCTGCGCAGGGCTGCGGCCGTCGCCGGGTCGGGCAGCAGCATGGGGGCGTAGATGGGGTGGGCCTCGCCGCCGGAGACCTGGGCGGCCCGGCGCACGGCCTCGACGGAGCCGCGCTCGGCGGTCCCGGCGTCGTACACGCCGGTGAGCTGGACGACCGTGCAGGGCGGCAGCCGGTCGAGGGCGGCCGCCATGTGGATGGTGGAGCGGCCCCAGGCCAGGCCGAGGACGTCGCCCTCGGCGACCAGCTCGCCGAGCAGGTCGGCGGCGACCTCGCCGAGGTTCTCCGGGTCGGGCGACTCGTCCTCGCCCTCCGCCGGGGACTCGACGACGACGGCGTGGCGGAGCCCGTAGCGGGCGCGGAGCGCGTCGGAGCGCTCGGCGTCCAGCTCGGCCGGCACGCGGATCTCGATCCGTACGAGGTCGCGCTCCAGGGCGGTCTCCAGGACCCTGGCCACCTTGAAGCGGCTCACGCCGAACTCCTCGGCGATCTGGATCTTGGACTTGCCCTCCAGGTAGAAGCGGCGGGCCATGGCCGCCGCCTGCACCAGCTCCGCGGGGCCCATCCGCAGGGCTGACCGTCCCGCCGACATACCCGCCACCGCGATCTCCTCACTGCCGTTCACGTACCGCTTGCCCCCGTCGGGCCGTTCGCGCGGCGGGGTCGTTCACACTCCTGCTCGTCGTTCATCCTGTCAGAAACGACGTGCCTTGATCAGTCCTGTCGGCGGCCCGACGGACCGCGTTCATCCGCCGGAGGCTCAGTGGCCACACGCCCACGCGGCGGCGGCCGTCGCGGTCTCGGCGCGGGCCCGCAGCGAGGCGACGGCGGCGGCCGGGTCGGCCGCTCCGTACACCGCCGAGCCCGCGACGAAGACGTCGGCGCCGGCCTCGGCGCACCGCTCGATCGTGGACTCCGCGACCCCGCCGTCGACCTGGAGCCACAGTTCCAGGCCGTGCTTGGAGATCAGCTCGCGGGTGCGGCGGATCTTGGGCAGCATGACGTCGAGGAAGGCCTGGCCGCCGAAGCCGGGCTCCACCGTCATGATCAGCAGCATGTCGAGCTCGGGGAGCAGGTCCTCGTAGGGCTCGATGGGCGTGGCCGGCTTGAGCGCCATCGAGGCGCGGGCGCCCTTGGCCCGGATCTCCCGCGCGAGCCGCACGGGGGCGGCGGCCGCCTCGGCGTGGAAGGTCACCGAACCGGCGCCGGCCTCCACGTACTGCGGGGCCCAGCGGTCGGGGTCCTCGATCATCAGGTGGCAGTCGAGCGGGGTGTCCGTCGCGCGGGCGAGGGACTCCACGATCGGCACGCCCAGCGTCAGGTTGGGGACGAAGTGGTTGTCCATCACGTCGACGTGCAGCCAGTCGGCGCCCTCGACCGCCTTCGCCTCCTCGGCGAGCCGGGCGAAGTCCGCGGACAGGATGCTGGGGTTGATCTGCGCCATGCGCCAAGCCTCCCACGTTCTTGGGCACTTCTTTGCCGCTGGGCGGTTTCGATTCAGGTCCGGACCAGGTTCGGTACGAAACGACGAGCCCGGGAGCCGTACAGACCGGGATATTGCGGTCGAATGATCGAAGGGTGGAGCGGTCCGGGGTCAGGCGGTCCGGCGCAGCAGCGCCAGGTACATGGCGTCCGTACCGTGCAGATGCGGCCAGAGCTGGACGTCCGGTCCGTCGCCGAGCTCGGGGACGCCGGGCAGCAGCGGGCGGGCGTCGATCAGCTCGGCGCCGCCGGTCCGCTTGAGGACGTCGTCGACGACGACCCGGGTCTCCGCCAGGTGCGGCGAGCAGGTCGCGTACCCGACGACGCCGCCGACGCGCACCGCGCGCAGCGCCTCGGTGAGCAGCGCGCGCTGGAGCGGGGCGAAGCCGTCCAGGTCGTCGGGGCGGCGGCGCCAGCGGGCCTCGGGGCGGCGGCGCAGGGCGCCGAGGCCCGAGCACGGCACGTCCACCAGGACCCGGTCGAAGGAGCCGGGGCGCCACGGCGGGCGGGTGCCGTCGGCGGCGATCACCTGGTACGGGCCGGGGTTGCCGGCGAGGGCGCGCTCGACCAGGCGGGCGCGGTGCGGCTGCTTCTCGGAGGCGAGGAGCGCGGCGCCCCGCTCGGAGGCGAGGGCGGCGAGGAGCGCGGCCTTGCCGCCGGGGCCCGCGCAGCCGTCGAGCCAGCGGGCGTCGGGGCCGTCGAGGGGGGCGTTCGCGAGGGCGAGGGCGACGAGCTGGCTGCCCTCGTCCTGGACGCCGGCCCGGCCCTCCTTCACGGCCTCGATGGCGCCGGGCTCGCCGCCCTCCGCCATCCGCACGGCGTACGGGGACCAGCGGCCCGGCAGGGTCTCGGTGGCCGCGGCGAGCTCCTCGGTGGTGGAGCGGCCGGGGCGGGCGACGAGGGTGACCTCGGGACGCTCGTTGTCCGCCGCCAGGAGGTCCTCGATCCCGGCGCGACCACCGCCGAGCGAGTCCCAGAGGGCCGAGACGACCCAGCGGGGGTGCGAGTGGACGACGGCGAGGTGGTCCTCGGGGTCCTCGTCGTACGGCGGGGCGACCTGCGCCACCCAGGCGTCCAGGTCCTGCCGCGCGATCTTCCGCAGGACGGCGTTCACGAACTTGGCCCGTCCGTCGCCGAGCACCACCCGCGCCAGTTCGACGCTGGCGGAGACGGCGGCATGGGTGGGGATCCGGGTCCCGAGGAGCTGGTGCGCGCCGAGCGCGAGCACGTCGAGCACGGGCGGGTCGACCTCGCGCAGCGGGCGGTCGACGCAGGCGGAGACGATCGCGTCGTACGTGCCCTGGCGGCGCAGCGTCCCGTAGACCAGCTCGGTCGCGAGGGCCGCGTCCCGGCCGTCGAAGTCCCCGCCCTCGCGGGCCTTCCTCAGGAGCGGCGGCAGCACCAGGTTGGCGTAGGCGTCCCGCTCGTCGACCGCCCTGAGCGCCTCGAAGGCGAGCATCCGGACCGGGTCCTTCTTCGGCTTCCGGTAGGGCTTGGGGGGACGGCGTCGTGCCTGCTCGCTCAAAAGGTGCTCCGCGTGACGAAATGACGAGGTCGAACGCCCCCAGCGTAGTCCTTCCCGGCGGAGGCCCCGGAGCGGTGTGGTGCCGGGGCGGCGTGGTGCCGGGGCCGGTCCGGGGGTCCGAACCTGTGGCGGGTTCCGGGGCCCGCTCCGTGGCCGGGTCCCGGGGGCCCGTTCTGTGGCCGGGCCCCATGATCGGCCCCATGATCGGCCCCGCGGCCGACCCCTCGGCCGGCCCTGTGACCGGTTCTGCGGGAGACACCTCACATACCGCGCGATACGGTCGATAAGCACACGAGGGACACGGCATCCGGTGTGTCCCCGGTCGGGAGGAGGAGGGATGAGCTCTCCCTTCGGGACCGCCCCCGCGGCCGGTCCGGCGGATCTGCTGGCGCGGCTGGGCGGCTCCTGGACCTGGTTCCTCGCCGCGGCGGTCGTGACGCTGGTGCCCGGGGTCACGGCCCTGGTCTGGCCGGACGCGACCCTGCACGTCCTGGGCGTGCTGATCGGCCTCTACCTGCTCGCGACCGGGGTCTTCCGCTTCGTCATGGTCTTCGGCCGCCGGAACGCCGGCGAACGGCTCCCGGGGCTGCTCGTGGCGGTCCTGTTCGTCCTGGGCGGGGTGCTGTGCCTGCGCCATCCGCTCCAGACGGTCGCCGCGCTCTCCCTCGTCGTGGGCGCCGTCTGGCTGGTCTCCGGGGTCGTCACGCTGTACGGCGCCCTCGCCGCCGAGGACCTTCCGTACCGCGGCGCGGTCGCCGCCGTCGCCGCCCTCGGCATCGCCGCCGGCATCGTCGTGCTGGCCCTCCCGGCCGAGTCGGCCCGGGTCCTGACCCGGCTGCTCGGCCTCTGGCTCGTCCTCCTCGGCCTGGCCGAGGCCGCACTCGCCCTGGCATGGCGCTCGGCCCTGCGCGGGGCGGGCCCCGCCCACTCCCCGCACTCGAACCGGAAGTAGCCATGAAGGACATCAAGTTCGAACAGAAGCGCTCCGTCTCGCGCCTCGAAGCCGCGGAGCAGCTCATGGCGCTCGCGAACGCCCTCAAGGACGGCGGGGACGTCGAGTGGGACATCGGCCACGGCAGGCTGAGCCTGCACGTCCCGGACGAGCTCAGGACCGAGATCGAGATCGAGACGGGAGAGGGCGAGGTGGAGCTGGAGATCGAGCTGAAGTGGCCGGTCGCGGGCCCCCGCCCGAAGCCCCGGACGAGGCCCCGGGCGGGCGGGAAGGAGAAGCCGGAGCAGGACGGGAGCGCTCCGCCCGAAGCCGAGCCCAAGCCCAGGCGCTCCGGGACCGCCGCCCGCAGGAGCGCACCCGCGAAACGTTCCGCCGGACCGTCCTGATCCCGGGACGCACACCCCGCTCCCCTCCTGTTCGGCCGGTCCGGCCTGTCCGGCCCCGATTCGCCGGACGCCCGCCAGGGCGTGTGTCGAAGGTCCCGCCTGCCCGGCGGCGCCCGGCACGCACTCCCCCGTAGCCCTGCGGGCACGGGGGCACCCCCGGCCGCGTCGTCGGGATCGCCCCGGTACCACCAGTGTCGGGGCGGCCCTCCGCCTTGCGATCGCACGCACCGGACACCGCCGGGCCTGCCCTCCGGGCAGACGGCGCCGCTTTCGCCACACGCCCTAGGCGCCCAGGCGCTCCTCCGGAGCGATCCGCACCCCGCGCGCCCAGTCGGCGGCCTTCATCGGCTTCTTGCCCTGGGGCTGGACCCAGAGGAGTTCGACGGCGTACGAGCCGGTGCCCGCGTACACGTTGTTCTTGCCGACCGAGAGCTCGCCCGGGGCCAGGTCCGTGCGGTCCGGAACGGGAACGGCCTGGATCAGCTTGAGGCGCTCGCCGCGGAAGACGGTCCAGGCGCCCGGGGCCGGGGTGCAGCCGCGCACCACGCGGTCCACCCGCAGCGCGGGGGCCGCGAAGTCGACGTGGGCGTCCTCGACCTGGATCTTCGGGGCGAGGGTGACGCCCTCGGCGGGCTGCGGGACGGCCCGGAGCGTGCCGTCCTCGATGCCGTCCATGGTCGCGGCGAGCAGCCCGGCACCGGCGAAGGCGAGCCGGGTGAGCAGGTCGCCGCTGGTGTCGGTCGGGCGCACGTCCTCGGTGACGACGCCGTAGACCGGCCCCGAGTCGAGGCCCTCCTCGATCAGGAAGGTGGAGGCGCCGGTCACCTGGTCGCCGGCCATCAGCGCGTGCTGCACGGGCGCCGCGCCGCGCCACGCGGGCAGCAGCGAGAAGTGCAGGTTGACCCAGCCGCGGGCCGGGACGTCGAGGGCGACCTTGGGCAGCAGGGCGCCGTACGCGACGACCGGGCAGCAGTCCGGCGCGATCTCCCGCAGCCGGGCGAGGAAGTCCTCGTCACGGGGCCTGGCCGGCTTGAGGACCTCGATGCCCGCCTCCTCCGCGCGCTGGGCCACCGGGCTGGCGACGAGCCGCCGGCCGCGTCCCGCCGGGGCGTCGGGCCGGGTGACCACGGCGGCCACCTCGTGCCGCCCGGAGGCGATCAGGGCGTCCAGGGCGGGAACGGCGACCTCGGGGGTGCCTGCGAAGACGAGCTTCATGGATGGCGACTGCCTGTCTCTCCGGGGGCGTTGTGGGCAGCGCACCAGTCTAGGGCGTACCCGGGAGGCCCCGCCCGGCGCGCGGCGCCGGGGACGGAGGGGGCGTACGCGGGGGCGGGCGCCCCGCGCACGTGCTTGTACGCCCCCGCAGCGTGACCCAACTCCCGGTGGCGCGTTGGTCAAGAGAGATTGACCGAATCGGGTCGCGCCGCTCCCCTCGCGACCCGCCCCTTCATCGCCGGTTCGAGAGGCTTTCACATGGCCGACCACGCAACCCACGACGCCCAAGCCCGGGCGAGTCTGCACCTGCTCGTGCGGGACATCGAGCGGGTCCGGCGGCAGGTGGACGCGCTGCGCACGCTCACGGCCCAGTTGGGCAATGTCTACCGCCCTCGCCGCTCCGGCCCGTCGACGGGCTTCGTCGTCTACGGGCGCGCGCCCGCCCCGACCGTACGCCTGGCCCAGGAGCTGCGGGACAGCGTCGAGACCCTGGTGACCGCGGCGGTCGACTTCGACCGCTCGCTCGGTTTCTCGTGGGACGCGGTGGGTTCCGCGCTCGGGGTCACCAAGCAGGCCGTCCACCGCCGCTACGGCGCCCGCCGGGCGTCCCAGCAGAGCGCCGCCCCGGAGCAGGAGCACGGCATGGAGCCGGGCTCGATCCGCCCCGTCCCGTCGGTCCCCGCCGCCCGTTCGATGCCGCCGCAGCCCTCCGCCGGCGGCCCCGCCCTCCGCGAGGACGCCCGCCCGTCGGCCTTCCCCGCGCCCCGCAACGTCTGACGCCCGAGACGCCACGGCCGCCCGCCCCCGGGGGACGGGCGGCCGTCTCGTGCCCCGGGGACGGAGGCCCTCCGGGGTGACGGAGACCGTCCCGGGCCCGGGGACGGGGCCCCTTCGGGTCCGGGGCGCACGAGGGTCGCCCGCCTCCGGGTGACGGAGGCCGTCCCGGGTCCGGGATCGGGAACCCCCTTCGAGTCCGGCGCCCGGACGGGCGTCGTCCCACGTCCGGGCGCCGGACGCCCTTCCTCCGTCCGTACGGGAGCCCCCGTGTCAGCCGATGTCCGGCGGGTCCACGCGGACGCGTACCGGGTCGCCGCCGCCGCGTGCGAGGCGGGCCGCCCTGGCCTGCTTGAGGGCGGCCGCCAGGGCCGCGCCGCTGCCCGGCGGGACCCGGACCAGGGCCCGCTCCCACTGCTCGCCCGGCGGCGGGTCGCCGGGCCTGCGGGTGCCGCCGGGGCGCACCACGGGCAGCGGCACCGGCCCGAGCACCTCGGCGTCGGGAGGCAGCCCGGCCGCCGCCAGGAAGCCTTCGACGGCCTCCGGCGGACCGGTCACCGCGGCCATCCGGGAGACCGGCGGGAAGCCCAGCTCGGCGCGCTCGGCCAGCTCGCGCCGGGCGTGCCCGACCGGGTCCCAGCGGACGAGGGCCTGCACCGGCCGCAGCGTCGGCTCGGCCACCACCACGACCGTGCCGCCCTCGGCCTGCCCCCGCACCAGGGAGGCCGCGTCGATCCAGCGGCGCAGCGCCTCCTCGCCCGCGCGCAGGTCGGGGCGGCCGAGCATGGCCCAGCCGTCGAGGAGCAGCGCGGCCGCGTAGCCGCCCTCGGCGACGGGCTCGGCGCCCGGGGTGGAGACGACGAGCGCGGGCCGCCCGGGCACGCTGTCCAGGACGTGGTCCCGGCCCGAGGTGCGGACCGGCACCGCCGGGAAGGCCCGGCCGAGCTCCTCGGCGGTCCGCCGCGCGCCGACCACCTGGGCGCGCAGCCGGGTCGCGCCGCACTCGGCGCAGTGCCAGTCGGGGGCGCCGCGCCCGCACCAGCCGCAGCACAGCTCCCGCTGCTCGGGGGCCTCCAGGGGTCCGGCGCAGTGCCGGCAGCGGGCGGGCGTCCGGCACCGCTCGCAGGCCAGCCTCGGCACGTACCCCCGGCGGGGCACCTGGACGAGCACCGGGCCGGTCTTCAGGCCCTCCCGCACGGTCTGCCAGGCGAGCGAGGGGAGCCGGGCGGCGCGCGCGGCCCCGTCCCGGGCGAGTTCGCCGTCGCCGACGGTGCGGATCAGGGGCGCGGCCGCGCGGACCCGGTCGCGGCCCGCGGTCAGCGCGCGGGCCCAGCCGGTCTCGACGAGCTGGGCGGCCTCGACGGTGCAGCTGGTGCTGCCCAGGAGGAAGGCGCACCGGTCGTGGGCGGCGCGCAGCAGCAGCACCTCGCGCGCGTGGGGCTGGGGGGCGTGCGGTTCGCTGTGGCTGCCGTCGCCGTCGTCCCAGACGACGACGAGCCCGAGGTCCCGTACGGGGGCGAACATCGCCGCCCTGGTACCGACGACGGCCCGTACGGACCCGCGCCGCACGGCGAGCCAGCGCGCGTACCGCTTCTCGGGGCCCGCCTCGGCGGTGAGCAGCGCGTGCCGCCCCTCTCCCAGGACGCCGGTCAGCGCCGCGTCGACCCGGTCGGCGGCCCGTCCGTCGGGGACGACGACGAGGGCGCCGCGCCCGGAGGCGAGGGTCGCGGCGACGGCCCGGGCGATCTCCTCGGCCCAGTGCGGCCCCGGCAGCGCGTTCCACACGGCCCGGGGCGCCCCGCCGTGCGCGAGGGAGTCCAGGAACGCGGGCCCCTGCTCGTACCGCGTCCAGCTCCCCGGTTCCGGGGCGCCCGGCGGCGGCAGCGGCTCCGGGGAGGGGCGGCGCTCGGCGGCGGCGCTGCGCGGCGGCACGGCGAGCTGGAGCACGTCGGCGAGGCTGCCGGCGTACCGGTCGGCGACGGCCCGGGCGAGGCCGAGCAGCTCGGGTCCGAGGACCGGTTCCGGGGAGACGACATCGGCGAGGGCGGCGAGCGGTCCGGAGTAGTCGGACTCGGCCCGGCGCTCGACGAGGAAGCCGTCGATGAGCCGTCCGCCCTCCCGGCGTCCGTTCTTGACCTGGTGCGCCCCGGCCCCGAACCGCACCCGCACCCGCACTCCGGGCCGGGCCGCCTCGTCCAGCTCCTCGGGGACCGCGTAGTCGAAGAACTGGTCGAGGTGGAGCGCGCCCTTGTTGACGACGACCCGGGCGACGGGCAGTTCCTTGGCGAGGGCGGCCCCCCGCCACGTCCGCGGCTTGGCCCGCGGCACCTTCGCCTTCCGCACGGTCTCCCGAATGAGCGCGAGCTGCTCGGGCTCCTCGGAGGGCTTCTCGTTCTCGCTGCTCACGGCCCCATACCTACCAGATGCCACCGACAGCCCGGACACGGCGAAGCCCGGCGCCCCCGCGAGGGGTGCCGGGCTTCGTCGCGTGCGTCCGGGGATCAGACTCCGGCGGCCTTCTTGAGGGCGTCGACGCGGTCGGTGCGCTCCCAGGTGAAGTCGGGCAGCTCGCGGCCGAAGTGGCCGTAGGCGGCGG
>NZ_JBIVSC010000033.1:0-34404 GCF_044756005.1 Streptomyces sp. NPDC092045
CCCGCGGAGCGGGTACCACATCGCTGCGCGATGTGCAAGCGAACCACCGCGCTGCGCGCGGTGGTTACGCTCCCGCTCCGCGGGAGCGCTGGTGGGACGCTGCGCGTCCCACTCACCTCCGGCGCTGCGCACCAGAGGTGACGCCCTGTCCGCTGCGCTTCCAGAGCTATTGGCCTCACCTCGGTGTCCGGGTTTCCGCTTCGCTTCAACCCCGGGGCCGGCGGGTTCGCTGCGCTCCCCCGCCTCAACGGTCCTTCCGGCTGCGCCTCCAGTCCCTTTGGGCCCGCTGACGCGGGCCTGGCTGGCTATGGGGTGAGGGTGCTCGTTCGTGCGGGTTCCAGGATAGTGGGTGCCTTGACTTGATGCACCATGTAACATTGGCAGAATCTGAGGACACCCTCAACCTCAATGTGCCGACCTTGGAGACGCATGGGCGTGGATAGAGAAGAATCTGGTTCATCCTGTCACTCGGCGTGGGACGTGCTCATCTCGGCACGCGCCACCTATCTGGCATCTGTTTCCCCTCACTATGACGAGGTCTTCTGGGATGTTGCGCAGCGCGTCGAGCGTGCCGGCAGTCTCGGCAAGACAGACATCGCGGCCCTGGTCGTATGGAAACGGCTCTCCGCGCAGACGCGTTGGGTAACGGCTCTCATGTCTCTGCCCGACAGCCAGGTGCGGGCCGTCACCGAGCAGGCCGTCGCGTCGGTCCAGAACCTCAGCCTCTCTCGCGGTGAGGCGGCTCGGGCAGGGCGCGGTGCCATCTCGGAACTACCTGGGTTCGCCAAGGGTGACGCTCTCGCGTCCGCCATCCTGACCTCAGCAGCCCCCACCCGGATGGCCGTCTACGACCGGCATGTCCAGCGCGCCATCGACTCTCTCGGACTCACACTCACAGACCACTCGGGCCGCTACGGCCGCTATATGGACCTCCTCGACACCCTCCTCACGCAGAGGGGAGGGTGCGCAGACGGCTGGACCGCGCGCGATGTCGACACTGCCTTGTATTGGGCTGGAAAGAATCCCGCGTAAAAGATCAGAAAAGCAAGTCGGCTTTTTTGATAGCTAGAGGGAGGGTGGAGAAATTGCAGAGGATTGCTCTCAGAGAACATCAGATCGACCAGAAGTTGGCGTTTCGTAGGTGGGTGGGATTCCCTGCAAGGTCGTCTGTGCCACCGCAGGGTGCCCGGGGCACGATCGTGTCCGCGACCGGGTCGGGCAAGACGATCACGGCCGCCGCGTGTGCACTGGAATCGTTCGCGGGCGGCCGGATCCTCGTCACCGTGCCGACCCTAGACCTGCTCGTGCAGACCGCTCAGGCGTGGCGTGCGGTGGGGCACCGGGCCCCGATGGTCGCGGTGTGCTCGCTGGAGAACGACCAGGTGCTCAACTCGCTGGGGGTGCGCACCACCACCAACTCTATCCAGCTCGCTTTGTGGACCGGGTCCGGGCCGGTCGTCGTGTTCGCTACGTACGCCTCTCTCGTGGACCGCGAGGACGTCGACGCCCCCGAGGGCCAGCGGAAGGTTCGCGGGCCGCTGGAGGCCGCGCTCGCGGGCGGGGAGCGGCTCTACGGCCAGCGCATGGACGGCTTCGACCTCGCCATCGTGGACGAGGCCCACGGAACCGCCGGTGATCTCGGTCGGCCGTGGGCGGCGATCCACGACAACGTCCGGATCCCGGCCAACTTCCGCCTCTACCTGACCGCGACCCCGCGCATCCTCGCCGCCCCCCAGCCTCGGAAGGGCACCGGCGGCCAGGAGGTGGAGCTCGCGACTATGGCCGACGACCCGGACGGGACCTACGGCGCGTGGATCGCGGAGCTCGGGCTGTCGGAAGCGATCGAGCGGGAGATCCTCGCCGGGTTCGAGATCGACGTCCTGGAGATCCGCGACCCCTCCCCCGCCCTCGGGGAGTCCGAGGAGGCGCGACGGGGCCGGCGCCTGGCGTTGCTGCAGACCGCGCTCCTGGAGCACGCCGCCGCCTGGAACCTGCGCACGGTCATGACGTTCCACCAGAAGGTCGAGGAAGCCGCAGCGTTCGCGGAGAAGCTGCCCGAGACGGCCGCCGAGCTGTACGCGGGCGACGCCTCCGACGTCGACCTGGCGGCCGCGGAGAAGCTGCCCGCGTCATCGATCGACGCCGAGTTCTACGAGCTGGAAGCTGGCCGCCACGTCCCGCCAGACCGCGTGTGGTCGGCATGGCTGTGCGGCGACCACCTCGTCGCCGAGCGGCGCGAGGTGCTGCGCCAGTTCGCCAATGGCATCGATGCCGCCGGGCGGCGGGTCCACCGCGCCTTCCTCGCCAGCGTGCGCGTCCTCGGAGAGGGCGTCGACATCACCGGCGAGAGGGGAGTCGACTCGATCTGCTTCGCCGACACCCGCGGCTCACAGGTCGAGATCGTCCAGAACATCGGCCGGGCCCTGAGGCTCAACCGCGACGGCACCACCAAGGTCGCCAGGATCATCGTGCCGGTCTTCCTGGAGCCGAATGAGGACCCCGAGGACATGGTCGCCTCCGCCAGCTTCAAGCCGCTCGTCGCCGTGCTCCAGGGCCTGCGCTCGCATGATGAGCGACTGGTCGAGCAGCTCGCCTCCCGGGCGCTCACGAGCGGCAAGCGGAAGGTGGACCTGCGGCGCGACGAGGACGGACGGATCGTCGGGGCCGGCGGCGCAGACGGAGGCGAGGACCAGGAGGACGACGACACGCAGGCCGCCACGGAAGCGGCCCTGCTGCACTTCTCCAGCCCGAGGGATACCGCGACGATCGCTGCCTTCCTCCGTACGCGGGTGTACCGGCCGGAGTCGCTCGTGTGGCTGGAGGGCTACCAGGCCCTCGTCCGGTGGCGGAAGGAGAACGAGATCACCGGCCTCTACGCCGTCCCCTACGACGTCGAGGTCGAAGTGGGGGCGACGAAGGCGTTTCCGCTTGGCCGCTGGGTGCATCAACAGCGGAAGGCGCTACGGGCCGGGGAGCTGGAGGAACGGCGCAAGGTCCTGCTGGACGCCCCGGAGGCCGGGATGGTGTGGGAACCGGGCGAGGAAGCCTGGGAGAACAAACTCGCCACGCTCAGGTCCTACCGACGGGCCACCGGACACCTCGCACCCCGACAGGACGCCGTATGGGGCGAAGGCGAGGGAGACAGCGAGCAACTGGCTATCGGGCAGTTCCTCGCCAACCTCCGACGCAAGGGCGGGCTGGGCAAGGATCCGAAGCGGGCCGCGGAGCGCGCGGAGCAGCTGGCTGCGGTCGATGAGGACTGGAACTGCCCCTGGGCGCTGAACTGGCAACGCCACTACCGAGTCCTCGCCGACCTCGCCGCCGACGAGGCCGGCGGCGTCCTGCCGGCCATCGCACCCGGAGTGCTGTTCGAAGGCGACGACATCGGACGATGGCTACAGCGACAGAAGAAGCCAGGCACCTGGGCGCAGCTTCTCCCCGAGCAGCAGGAACGGCTGGCGAAGCTGGGCGTGCAGCCCGATCAGGCCCCGTCTCCCGCCCCAGCGGCCAGTCGCGGGGCGAAGGGGCCGAGCAAGGCCCAGGTGGCGTTCCAGCGAGGACTGACAGCCCTCGCGCAGTGGGTCGAGCGAGAAGGCGGAGGCCGGCCCATACCGCGCGCCCACGCTGAGGAGATCACCATTGAGGGCGAGACGGAGCCGGTGATCGTGAAGCTCGGCGTGTGGGTCTCGAACACCAAGGCGAGGCGGGACAAGCTCAACCAGGAGCAGCGTGACGCGCTACGGAAGCTGGGAGTCGAGTGGGTGTGAGCGGGCGGAAGGTGCCGGGCGTCAGGTTCGGTATCTTCGCGGTGCGCATCGTGCTTGACGCCGGGCTGGCAAACTCGCTCGTTTGTATCGTGCTGGGCCTTCTACGCTGCCTTCATGGATGAAGAGGAAGAACGCCATCTGCGTGCGCTTCTTGTGTTGTTGGAGCGAGTAAAAGCGCTTTCCGAGCTCACCACGGGCGAGAGAACGCCGGCTCCTTGGGAGGTTCAGCCCGGGAGTGAGCTGGCTGTCGACGACGCTCAGACCCATCCATATCGTGTGTCTCATGCCGCGTGGATTGCGGCGACTGTGGCTGTGGATCATTTGATGGCGCTACGGGCTTCGCTGGTGCGTGAAGAGGGTCCTGCCCATGCCTCTGCGGTCGTGCACACCCACGCCCAAGCGTCGCTCGTGCGCGGCGTGATCGAGAACGCTGCACGCGCCGTATGGCTGCTGGGGCCTGACGAGCGCCCGGCCCGTGTTCAGCGGCGCCTGGCTCTGCAGATCAAAGAGGTGAAGGACTCCACCAAGCTACACAGCCGGTTCAACGCCCAGCCGGCCCGCGATGAGGAGACCCGGCTGGCCGAGGTGCGCCGACTGGCACTCGCCGCAGGCGCGTCGGTCCACACACTGAAGACGTTCCTCGCCGCCCCGCAGTACACCAAGATCGTCGAGGAGGGCGGTGCGCACACCACGTTGGGCGGTGAGCTGATCCTGACTCTCTGGAGCGCGTGCAGCTCGCTTGCCCATGGCGACATCAACGGCACCTTCGGTCTGCTGCGGCACGAGATCGTCTCCCAGGACGACGACACCGCCTTGACCCGGGTCACCGGCAACTTCAGCATGCTGCGCTACACCACACAGGCCGGTGTCCACCTCATCGACCGGGCCCTGGCCCTGTATACCCAACGTGCCGTCGAGCCCTGAACAACCAGTTCACAACAACGTCCCACCGATCCCTCGAAGACACCACATCGGCGTTGTCAGGGCGGCGTCAAGACAACCGGCTACCAGGGAAATGACGCCCTCATGAGTGACCACCGCATCCCCCTTGGTCACGTCCGCTCCCCTCCCGGTGGCAGAGCTCGCGCACCTCGCGCGCCTGCCCGGTCGTCGGCTGACGGCGCGGTACGGCGGGCTTCTTCTTCAGGTGCTTGGCAGTCTTGGCGGCTGTGCGGGGGACCGGTCCTGGTGGTGCGCTTCTTCGCGACGGGCTTCTTCGCCGGGCGCCTGGTCGTCGCCGCGGCCCGGCGGACGGCCGGGCACCGGGCCGGGCGGTCGGGCACGCGCCCGGGGGGGCAGTCGCGGGCGCGGGGACGGCCCTCTCTGGAGCGGGGCCCGGCGGGATGGCGGGCGGGGGTCGGTCGCGTCGAGCGCCCCGCGGAGCGTGGCCGGAGTTAGGTCGGCCGGAGGCGGGAGTGGTAGCGGGACTGGCGGATGGTCAGTGGCGGGCGCGAGCGCGGCCAGCCGGGGCGGAGCTCCAGGAGCAGGGGCGTGGGAGACGGCCACGCACCCGCTGGCGGCGAGGAGCACGGCCAGGGCGGCGACCCGTAGATCGCGATCATCAGCGACCACGGTCGCTACCCCGGGGGGCGGTCGCTCTACCGGCCCGACGCGGAGGGCGTCTGGCGGTGGGAGCGGGACCTACGGCCCGAGGAACTGTGACCCGGCCTCCGCCCTCGGACGGGGGCCGGTCTGTGAAACCGCCCTACTGCTCCCCGAGCCTGACCTCGTAGGACTCCAATTCGGCGCCCTTGCCCAGGGCCTCTCGCTTGAGCTGCGTGCAGCGCTTAAGGGCCGATTCGCTGTACGAAACCGCCGACACCCCCGACTTGTCGCCCAGCCGCCAACGGATCTTGAAGCTCTTGCCCGCCTGCTTCGCCATGGCCTGTTTCCTCCTGCGTCCGGGTATTCGTCCAGCCTCGCATCCGGTACTGACAGTGCAGGTCAGGTACTGCGTAGGGTCGGGGTATGACCTTCCATGTGTTGCTCCAGTTCCAGCCGCCGGACGGGCCGGCCGTCACCGGCACGTGGGAGCGGGAGGAGACGGCGGACGGCACGTTCGAGGAGTGGGTATACACCCACTCCGCGCACCCCACCGCCCGCATCACCCTCGTCGAGGAGAGCGCCGGTGTCCGCCGCGTCCTCTCCGAGTGGACCCGGGACAGCGGCACCATCCGGCACACCGCCTGAGACTCGCCTGTCTCCTGCCTCAGGTCGATGGCTCCACAGAGGCGGGACGGGTCAGGTGCGTGCAGCAAACCCCGCCGACGGGGTGCCGCTTGGTGGGCGGTCCGGCAGCGCGCCGGATGGCGCGGTGGAGCAACGAGGAGCGGCATGGCGAACTTGAGGAGCGTCTGGGTGCAGGGCGCCGGAACCGGGAGCCCGCGGTCATATACAGCCCGTCGGCCGCCGAGCCCTACGAGGGCTTCAAGGAGGCCCAGGAGGGTGTGTCTGGCTTTGTTCGCGAGAACCGAGAAGTGAGAACACCCCTTGGTCGCTTCGTGCCACCTGGGTCTGGGCTACGCCGGTTCCAACAGGACCGCCGGCAGTGTGCCGCTCACGATCCGGTCCTTCGACAGAGAGAGCCCGAAGAACTTCTCGACGATACCCAGCGCGGTGCGGTGCACATCCCTATCGTGCCGCTCCGGGTCCGGGAGGCCGGCAGCGGTCAGCAGCTGCTGCAGGCGGGCGGCCGTCCCGGGTTCTCCGTCGACCCCCTGATAGCCCCAGGAGGCGTCCAGGTGCAGGTTGCAGGCGCTCAGCAGGCGACCGTCGTGGAAGTACTCGAACTGCGGCGGGACCGGCTTGCCGTTCCCCTCCTCGTACTCCAGGAGGCAAACGTGCGCACCGTCACGCGAGACCTGTGCCAGTGGACCGAACTCGCCCGGCCAGCCTCCGTACGCGACTGCGTACGTCCAGTCATCGGCACGTCCAAGACGCAGGCCGATGCCGTCGAAGGAGTCGCCGTAGGTGTCATCCATGAGCTCCAGAAGAGAGTCCCCGGTGTGCTCCCCCACCGCCACGACAACGTGATCGGCCTTGTACAGCAGGGTCGCCGCAAGGCGGTCGGCAAGCTCTTCCGACGACAGCCCGCGGGCGAGAACCACGTGGTAGCCGCCGAAGGCGATGGACTGTGGGGCAGCAAGCCAGGTTGTTCCCTCTGTCATGACCACCATCCTGACCGCTACCTCTGACAACGTACGGATGGGACGCCGCCCGCCCGGTCCGTGAGCATCTGGCCTCTTCCGCCGACGGTGACGTGGGAGCGGTGCTCTTACGTGTCCTGGCGGGTATTACTCCCGCGCCGCAGCGGTATCGGAGCGTCGAAGGTCCTGCACGGCCAGGACGGCACCCCGGCTGTCGGCCAGCATCGCCCAGAGGCTGAACGGGACCGCGAGCCACCGCCAGGGAGTGTCGAAGTGCGTGATCACGGCGATGACGAACACGAGCTGGGCCGTACAGAGCACGAGGTTGCCCAGCAGGCGCACCATCGGATGCGGTCTCCGGCGGAACAGCTTCTCGAACAGGGTCTTCTCCACTTTCCCCCCTCATGCGAACCGGGATCGCCCCGGCCGACAGGGAAACAGTAGCGGCGCACTCGAACAGACACTTACCTTGTCGTTTAGAGGTCATCTCATTTGGCTAGCCGGTAGGGTGCGGGCTCGTGGTGGGGATTGTTGAGCGGTTGGTGCCGGACGAGTTGTGGGAACTGTTCCAGCGAGTGGTGCCGGAGGCTCCGTCGCGCCCTCAGGGCGGCGGCCGGCGCCGGCATGGGGACCGGGAGGTGTTGGCCGCGATCGTCTTTGTGGCGACTTCGGGCTGCACGTGGCAGCAGTTGCCGTCCGCGTCGTTCGGGCCGTCGGGAGCGACAGCCCACCGACGCTTCTCTGAGTGGACGAAGGCCAGAGTGTGGGCCAAGTTCTACCGCCTGGTCCTCGACGATCTTGGCTCGCGAGGCGAGCTGGACTGGTCCCGCTGTGCGATCGACTCGGTGAACATGCGGGCCATGAAAAGGGGGACCTGACAGGTCCGAATCCTGTCGATCGGGGCAAGTACGGCTCGAAGATCCACCTGGTCACCGAGCGGACCGGTCTGCCCCTTTCTGTCGGAATCTCGGCAGCCAACCTGCACGACAGCCAGGCCCTGATCCCACTGGTCAAGGGCATACCGCCGATCCGCTCCCGCCGCGGGCCTCGACGGCGCAGGCCGGGCAAGCTTCACGCCGACAAGGGCTATGACTACTCTCACCTGCGGCGATGGTTACGCGGACGTGGTATCACCCACCGCATCGCCCGCAGGGGCGTCGAGTCCTCGCAGCGACTGGGCCGCCATCGCTGGACCATCGAACGCACCATGGCCTGGCTCGCCGGCTGCCGTCGGCTCCACCGGCGCTACGAACGCAAAGCCGACCACTTCCTTGCCTTCACCACCATCGCCTGCGTCCTCGTCTGCTACCGCCGGCTCGCTTGCTGATGTGGTCCCGCAGCAGCTGTATGGCCAGGTCATGATCGTAGGAAGTGGCCAGATCCAGGGGAGTGTGACCGTCCGGATCAGCGAGTTCAGGGTCCGCGCCGAACGCCAGCAGCACGGCCGTGGTGTGCACAGTCAACGGCTGGCCGCTCTGCAGGGCGCCATCCCCCTCGGTGTCGATCGCGTGCGTCAGCAGCGTCATGTTGCTGAAGACCTCATCAGGGTCGGCGCCACGGGCGAGCAGGCGGGCCAGGGTTTCCGCATCCTCGTGCTCGACCGCGAAGTGGGCTGGTGTCCAGTAGTCGCTCATCGGGGCATTCAACAGCGACCGCGATGCTCCCACCAGCAATATTCCCCACTGGAGGCAACCAAATGAGATGACCTCTTAACCAGTTCGGCGTGGCTTGGTGCCGACCTTGTGGTGGGTGGGTCGGCTGTATGCCTTGCCAGTGGCGAGGACTTTGCCCACATCGTGGCGGGCGGTGAGGCGGTGGTTCTTCGAGCCGGGCGACCTGCCTGGTCCGGGACGGGACGGTTTGGGTGCACCGGCTGGAGAACCTGTCTTCATACGCAGGTTTCTGAACCCTCTACGGACGCGGGCGGGTGACAGTTTGTTCGGCTTGGTCGGCTTCTCCCAGGGCCGTCGAAGATCGGTGGCCAGCGGGCGGGCGAGCCGGAGCTGGGCATAGGCGGCGATTACCAGCCAGGTCCACCGGTCCGCCGCTTCCGAGCTGCGAAGCCGGGGCTTGGTCCAGCCGAGTGTCTGCTTGAACAGGCGAAACGTGTGCTCGATGCCGGAGCGTCGCAGGAAGGACTGCCAGCAGCGGTCGACGTCCGCCGCGGTGGCGCCGGTGCCCGACCACCACAGCCATACCGGCTTGTTGACCCCGCCGCTGGGAAGCTTCTCCACGACCAGGCGGATGACGGTGCCCTCGATGAGGGGCAGCGGCCCGTTGTGGTCGAGCCAGGCGGCCCGGCGGGTCAGCCGCGGGTGCAGCCGGTCCCACGCCTGGGCTGTTGCCTTCCCGTAGAGGCGGGTGCCCGTGGTCGTCACGGCCTGCTCAGTACCCCAGGTTATGGGGTCGCCTAAGACGAACTCGCCACCGTGTTTGAGCGGCCGGTCGCCCTTGGGATTGGCCAGGCCGAACTCTGTACGAGAAGGTGCAGGACGCCGCATCACCCGATCTGAGCGGAGCCGGCCGAGGATCTCGACGGGCAGGCCGGCCAGCAGGTGGGCGATGCGCGGAGCATCGTATCCGGCGTCCAGGACGACCAGGACCTCCGGGTCACCCGGCTTGCAGTGGCCGGAGGTAACCAGCCGCTCGACGACCTCGCGGATCTGGGCTGTGGTCACCGCGACGACGTCGGCGCCGGGCTGAAGGCGGACTGCGTCCAGCACTGCCGTCCAAAACGTGCGGCCGGTTTCCAGCGCGGCCACCACCGAGTACGGCCAGCCTGGCACCATCTGATGCTTGCCCTCACCCCAGTCGAACATGTGGCAAAAGGCCCGGTCAGCACACGTGCTGGCGTCCGGCCGCAGCCACGGCGAGACATCCACTGCCAGCACGAGCCAGCCGTCCGCCGCTCTCGGCAGCGGCACTCCGGCCAGGGCCCGACGCAGCCGGGCGACGTCGATCCGGCCCTGATTGAGCCCGCCGTACAGAGCCCCGTGCCCACGGCGGTGCTCGGGCGCGAGCGCGAGATCAACCAGCGTCCAGACCGGCCCGTCCGTGCACAGCAGCGCGTCGCATAACTGGGACAACGCGTCGCCCCGCGCGGTCAGACACGCGTACAACTCCGACCGGAAGCGTGACACTTCCGCGAACGCTTCCCCCAGGACACTCTGATGCACCAGACTCACGACCACGGCCTTCGCGCTGATCCACTCTGTGACGGAGCACAGGATCAGACGAAGGCCGCCTGCATGTCCGCTGAACTGCGAAAACGCCGATCAAGTTCGAGGCAGTCGTTCGATGTCGCGGCGCGGTGTGCCGGCAGACGTCTGTCACTCGTCCGTAGGCTCCGCAGGAGTGTCGAGGTGCCTGTCGAGGAAGCCGTTGATGAACTCCACTCCGAAGGCGTGTGTGTCCGGCGAGACGTCCAAGGGCGACTCGCCGTACCACAGGACAGTCTCCGGGTTGCGTTTGGCCTCATCGAGCCACATGCGAAGCCTGCCCAGTCGCCCTCCGCTCAGCCGGACGACAGCCTGATGCACACGTTCACGCTCCGCCCCTGCATAGAGATCAAGGAGTGACAGGACGCTCGCAGCTTCGGCAGCCGAAAACGTGGCGTCGCAAAGCTGACGTGTTGCTGGTGACACAGCCATGCCCGTCATCCTGTCGACCGCTACCGCGATCGGCAACGGCCAAGATCGGGCGGAGGCCAAACGACAGGTACCTGTTTCTGAACCTCTGCGGCGAGATTCTGAGCGGGATGAACAGCCGCGCCCGTGACAGGCAGCCGCCCTCACGATGGGCGCCCGACGACAGCAGCTTGGTCACCTCATGACAGCCGTGATCACTATCACCGCATAGCATGAGCAGGCCTGGACCCGCTCGTTCTTGCTGACGCACATCCAGTGCCACTGCCGCACCCATTCACACGCACCTGGCAGTCCACGCCGGTCGCCGCAGGCGGCTGCACCCCCGCGGCCGCTACCAGTCCCGGTCGTTCAAGGAGGGCGGCCAGCACCGCTGACCGGAGCCGGCACCTGTACGGCTGAGGGTGTGGGTTTCGAACGCCAAGACCCGGCGGGAGAAGCTCGACCAGGAGCAGCGGGACGTGCTGCGGGAACTGGGAGTCGAGTGGGCGTGACGGGTGTAATCGGGCCGCGTACCTGCCCCAGCCGATGAACCCCTGGTGTCCGGCCAATCATGCGGCGAAACTGTCCCACGATCCGCGGCACGGCCTGGCGAGAAGCCTGTCGATACGTGATCGTGACTGCAACGCGATACGAACACGTATGTGACGACCTCTACGATCCTGTCATGATCATGTTGTCCATCGACCCCGACTCGCAGAGCTTCGCCGATGGCCAGGCAGTGGGGACGCTCCTTGTCCCGGCCGTAGCCATGGCCATCATCTGGTTCGCCACCAAAGCCTGGCGCCGCGGGCCGGTGCCGACCAGCGCGGTCTCCGCCGAGCAGGCCACGGCTCTTGCCATACGCCGCGAGAACATCGTCCGCGGTGTTCTGCTGGCTGTTGCGGCCGCGGGCCTGATACGGGCGTTCACCTACGAGGGAGAGCCGCCCGCTGCCGAGGCGGCCCCCGTCCTGCAGACGCCCGCAGTCCAGGCCCCCTCCGCCACAGCAGCGTCTCCAAAAGCCGAGCGCGTCATCGACGCCGCACCACGCGTCGGCGGATACCGGCTGCTGTCGGGCGCGGAAGGCGCCGAGTACGAGAAGCTGGCCGCTGCGCAGAAGCCCTCGGGCAGACGATGGTTCTACGACGGCCCCGGGCAGGGCCCAGTGGGCGCCGTGCTCCAGATCAATGCCGTCGAATGGGACGCAGGGCTGGCCGAGGCCAAGCGTTCGCACACGATGAGCCACGAGATGCGCAGCGTCTTCGCCGGGGCACGGGCGACGGAGGTCACCGCGTTCGAGGCGGGGCCCTGGGGCGGTCAGCTGAGCTGTGGCTTCGTGGCATCGGCCAACGGGCGCCCGATCCTGTGCGCATGGACCGACTCCGGCACATCCGCTCAGGTGCTGCTGGCGGACGAGGAGAACCTCTCCCAGGCCGCCGAGACCGCCTTGAGGTTCCGCAGCGGTTCGGAGAAGCGCGGCTGACAGATCCTACGGGCACTCGCACCGGGCGGGAGTCAGGCCCGCGTCCTCCTGGCTCGTACGCGGGGTTGCCCGTTTCTCGTACACCTAAAACCGACCCGCCACCTGCCTGGTCCGACATCCCCTGACAGCCGACAGCTGCCCCAGCACTTGAATACCGAAATTTCATGATCGTCCGGACAGCTCCCAGGGCCGCAGCGGACAACGTTTGCCCCTTCGCGGTGTTCGGCGCGCACTCTTGCCGCACCGAACGCCGCATCGCCCTCCCCACCGAATGCCTCTACTCCCTCAGGGAGCACAAGGAGCGGCAGGACAAGGAAGAGGAACAGGCCGGGTCAACCTTGAGCGGCAGCGGCCTCGTCTTTACCACGCCCACCGGACGGCCTCTCGACCCCGCCAACCTCACCCGCCGCTTCCGCAGCTTCCTCGACCGGGCCGGGCTCCGCCGCATCCGCTTCCACGACCTCCGCCACTCGACCGCCACCCTGCTCCTGGAACAGGATGTCGACCTCGTCGTCATCAAGGAGCTGTTGGGTCACGCCCACATCGGCGTCACAGCCGGCGTATACGCCCACGTCCGACTCCGCCTGCAACGCCAAGCCATCGACGCCTTGGGCAACGCCCTCGGCGCCCCGGACGGCGATCCCGACGACCCACCCGCCACAGCCGTCGTCCACTGACGTTGCCGTCAGCGTTGCCGTCAAACACCGCAGAAGCCCCGCCGGAACGAAATCCGGCGGGGCTTCTCACGAATCCGATTAGGGGTCGGACTCTGGCAATCCGAGCCCATCGCGATGGGCTCTCGCAAGGGCACCCTCTTCGATACCGATTTTCCCTTCATCGGCAACGCGAAGGAGAGCAACTCTCATGGATGCATAATTCGATCAGTGATCGCAACCCGCTGACGAATCGAGGTCAAGCTAAGGCCGACCTCTGTATGCCTCCCAGGCCATCCAATGCAGCAGCTGATCCCTAACCTTGGCCTTAGCCGCTGGAAGTGATTTAAGGTCCGCTTCCGACACGTCCAGCCTAGAGAAGCTGCATTGTGGCCTTACTCCATTCTCTAGATCCATAGAATGCGGGAATTCAACAACTAGGCACATCCAGCTAGCTTCAGGCGAAGACTCCGGAAGATACGGGATGACAATGAAGGTTTGTCCAGCCTCAAGATCCAATCCATCCCCTTTTCTACTGAACCCTCGCGCTCGAGCGATTTCTGTCAGCGCGGCCACCCTTTCGCGCGACGCGACCATGACCAGTCTGGGTACTGGCCAGCCCAGCCAGGACTGTACGCGACTCAAGCCACCCATCCAATTCTGCATGCTGCAAAACCTCGACTGATTGCGAATCATATGAAAATCATTCCGAATACCAGAAGCCGCTCAGTCATAGGAGCGGGCGACTTCTGGATTCTTTATGGCACGACCAAGATTTCCCTATCAGGCGTAAATAGCTTCGAGTTACCCATTCGCCGTAGGGCCTCAGCTATACGATGGTTACCCTGAATAACTTCTCCGTCGCCAAGGACGATGCTTCCTCCGAGCTCATCTGGATCATTGATCGAGTCCAACAGGCGCTGATCATCCATGCCACCCACAGATGCAAGCTTCTTGGGGTCTCCCAGGTCCGGCAACCCAATGCCCTCCAGGTTCCCCAGCCTCATGGGGACACGCTTGGCCCTCATCTCCTCGTCGGCCAGTTGTGCTTTGGACTTGAAGAGGTTGCTGAAGAAACCGCCGCCACCAGCGGGGCAGTTATGCACCAGCACCGGCGTAGCCCCCGCCATCACATAGTACGTGTGGATGTCAGCGACGGTAAGGTTGTGGACGATTGCCTGCTGGGTCCAACGCTGTACTTCGGTGATCTGAACATGTGTACCGGCGCTGGTGCGCAGCCACTGCCCTGGGCTCAGCTTGGTGGCATCGATCCATGCGTGAAGACTGGGCACCCAGAAGGGGTGGTTGTGCGTCGCAGTGATGGAGGCGGTGCCTTTTCCGGTTTTCCCGTCTACGTCTATGGAAATCTTGACGAGTTTCTTCTCGCCGACACCGATTATGGTGTCCGTTACTTCCTTCTCAACCGTCTCTCCACTCTCGGGATCAGTCGCTAGCACCTTATCGCCGACGGTAAGGTCTTGAATAGGTACGACCTTCCCGTTGGAAACCACTACGAGGGTCCCGGGAACAAAACTATTCGGGCACCTGGGTGCTATGGAGCGGGGGGCCACCTTCTTTGCGGCTACTGCAAGGAGTACATCGAAGGCGATCTTGGCCGTTCCTTGGGCGCTATTCCCGCTGGAGAAGTCATCGACATATTCTTTGCCTCGGGCGAGAATGCCTTCAGCCGCGCCGATGGCTATTACGGAGGGATTGACGCGGTTATTCAGGTCGCTCAGGGCTTCCTTGCAGGTCCCGTCCCAGGTGATGCAGTTTCCGATGTTGGAGAACTCGGTGCTGGTGGAGTTCCATATTCCGGTGCCGAACTTGATTCCTTCGTCCAGCAGGGACTTGCCGAAGTTGGAGAACCAGTTTCCAGAACTTCCCTTATTGTTTCCCCGACCTCCGCCTCCGCCTCCACTGCCTCCGTTGGTTCCGTTGTTTCCACTGTCCGTAGGGGTCGGAGTTTCGGGCTGGCCGCCGTCCGGCTTCAGGTTGCCGCTTGGAGTCCAGGCGGAATCGTCCTCGCAATGGCCGTTGCCGGCGTCGAGGCAGGTTCCGGTGGGGTCGGAGAAAGTTGTGGGGTTGTTGGCAGCGTAGGCGTATCCGTTGAGGGTCTGGGGCTTGCCGATTTCGAGGAGCGGGTCGGAGCTGATGAACTGGCCGAGGTTGGGGTCGTATTCGCGGGCGCCGATGTGGGTGAGGTTCGTGGTGGTGTCGATGTCACCGCCCACGAAACCCTTGTTGCCGGGCCAGAAGTAGGGGGCCGCCCCGCGCTGCCCGCCGTAGGGGAGGGCCTTGCGGCGGTTGACCGCCAGGCTGCTGGCGGAGATGGACAGAGTGTTGGTGTTGTGGTGGTCGGAGACCAGGATGCGGACGCTGTTGTCCCTGCTGGTGCGGATCACCGAGCCGCCGGGGACGCCGTAGTAGCGGGTGCCGTTGGCGAGAGCGGCGGGGGTGGTGCCGGCCTTGCGGGTGAGTTCGAGTTCCTGGCCGCCGGGCAGGTAGAGCGTGGTCCTGGTCGGCTCCCGCTTGATGATGCGGGTGCCTTCGGCGCCGTAGAGGAATGATGTGGTCTGCCCGGAGATGGACGAGGTTTTGAGCTTGCCCTCTTCGTTCCATGTCAGGTCCTGCACCGGGCCGACGGCAGGGGTCTTCTTGGTGAGGTTGCCGGTGTCGTCGTAGGTGTAGGTGTCGGTTCCGGTCGTGCCGCCGGTGGCGGTCACCGAGCGGACGGCGTGTGCCTGGGCGGCGCCCGGGGTGGTGGGGTAGGTGTAGGTGCGAGTGGTGTTCGCGGTGATCGAGCCCGCCTTGTACAGGGTCTCGGTCTTGCGCTGGCCGGTGTCGGTGAATGTCCAGGACGTCTGGTAGGGGTCGGTCGTGCCCAGGTTGGGGCTGCCCACTCCGTCGACGGACTTGGTGGCGCAGGCGTCTCCGGAGGACCAGGCGTCGGTGAGGCGTCGTGCCCAGTCGTAGGTGAAGCACTGGTCGTCGGTGACGGTGCCGTCGTTCTGCGCGTCCCGGATGGAGGTGATGTTGCCGGCCGGGTCGTAGCCGTAGGTGAGGTTGGACAGGGTGGCGGGGCCGGTCGCCGCGCGGTTGATCTGGTTCTTGACCAGGCGGCGGGTGGAGGTCTCGTAGGTGAGGGTCTGGGTCACCAGACTGCCGAGGTTGCCGAGCTGGGCCTGGGCCAGTTCACCGAAGGGGGTGTATCCGGCGCCGCGCAGGTAGGCGTGGTCGAGCGAGCTGTCGACGATGGCCAGTGTGTCGTTCGAGCCGTAGTGGTTGGTGACTGTCTCGCTGGGCAGCGCGGTGGTGGCGTTGGTGTTGGTGGTGCTGTAGACGGCCGTCTTGGAAAGACCGCTGACCGGCGTGGCCGTGGTGGCCACGGTGTAGGTGCCCGCGAGGAGTTCTTCGCCGGTGATGCTCGGGACTGTCACCTTGGTGCCGGTGGAGCGGCCGGTGGCGTCGTAGCCGGTGACCTCGGTGGTGTAGGCGGCGTTGGCGTTGGCCGTGTCGTACCGGGTGGATTTGTGGGGCAGGCCCTTGCCGCCGGTGGCGGTGTCGTAGGTCCACTCCGCCAGCTTCGTTCCTGTTGCCGACCCTGAGCGCAGGGTGGTCTTGCGCCCCAGCTCGTCATAGGTGGTCGCCAGAATGCCACGAGCGTCGGTGACGGTGTCTACACGTCCGTCAGCGTCGTAGTGGGTGACGGTCTGCCCCTTGTCGGGGTCGATTGTGCCGACCTGCCGTCCGCGCAGGTCGTAGGTGTAGCGCCAGGTGTTGCGGCCGGAGGAGTCGGTGAGCGACGCGAGTAGGCCGGCGGTGTTGTAGGTGCGAGTGGTCTTCTCGTACTGAGTGGGGGCTGCGTCCGGGACGGGATTGCGGTCCTTGTACTGGCGCTCCTCGATGGTGCGCCCGCGGACGTCGGTGAGGGTGAGGGTGGCGGTGCCGCCGTCGGGCGGCACCGTGGCGGTCCAGTAGTCGCCGTAGGTGTGGGTGGTCTTCCACTGTGGCACGTTCAGGGAGAGCTGGATGCTCTCGGTGACGCGGCCGCGGCCGTCGTAGGTGCTCTGGAACGCTTGCGGCACCTGGTTCGGGGTGACGACGAACATGGTGGTCGTCGACAGGGCGCTGCTGTTGTAGTAGGGCGCGTTGGTGAGGTAGGGGCGGCCGTGTGTGTCGTAGAAGGTGTCGGTGACGACGCGGCCGGTCACTCCGATGGAGTCGGCCTGGGTCTGGCGCTCACGCAGGAATGAGTCGTAGAAGGACACGCTGGTGCCCCACAGACCGTCTTCGTGGAGCTTTTTGGCGATGACGGTGGAGGGGACGGTGGTCGAGAGGTTGTAGGTGAAGGTGGCGTTGGGCTGGAGTGTCTTTGCCCGGCCGGTGCTCCAGGCCTTGGTGACACGACCCAGGGCGTCGTATTCGCTCGCGGTGGTACGGCCGTTTGTGTCGGTGGTGGTCAGGGCGAGGCCGCGCATGCCGTCGAATGTGGTGGAGCCGTTGTGGCCCTTGGCGTTGGTGGTGCTCACCGTGGTGGGCTGGGCGCCGGAAGCGGGGGTGTAGGCGGTGGTGGTGGGCTGGCCGTCCTGCCCCTTGGCGACCAGAACGCGTCCGTACTGGTCGTAGGTGGTCTCGGAGGTGGTTTCCCATACAGGGGTGCTGCCACTCGTGTGGCGTGTGAGCTGTTCGGCCTTGGTGACGTTGGCCTTGCCCGGTTTCGGGGCGGTGCCGAGGGTTTGTCCGTCGTAGTAGGTGCGGGCGTGGCTGGTGATTTCGCCGGGTGTGGTGAGGCAGGCGGCGGTGTCGGTGGTGGTGGTGATTTCGCTGGGATAGGAGATCAGCCAGTTGGTGGTGTCGGGAGTGGTGTAGGTGGTGAGGGTGCAGCGTGCTTCGACGGTGCCGGCGCCGTCGTCGGTCTCCTTGGTGAGGAGGCCGTAGGTGGTGTCGTAGGTGCGGGTGGTGGTCAGGGGGTGCCAGGTGCTGCCGTTGTCGAGGAGAGTGCTGCTCTTCTCGGCTGTGGTGCCGGAGAGCTGGGCAGTCTTCGCGGGGAGGGTGGGAGCGGGTGTGCCGGGCAGGTCGGGGTCGGTGATGCCCTTGACGGCCTGGGTGGCTGTGGTGCCGGATTGCCAGGGGATGTAGGTGGTTTTGGCGACGGCTTTGCCGCCGGTGCCGGCCTTGTCGTAGGTGGTGCTGGAGGCAAGACGGCCTGCGAAGTCCTCGCGGTCGGTGATGCCGTTGATGGCGGCGACTTGGCGGGTGCTGCCGTCTGCGAGGGTGTCGCCGGCCATGCCCAGGTAGTAGGTGTTGGTGGTCCTGCGGCGGTTGCTGTCTCCGCCGTTGTAGGTGTGGACGGTGGCGTAGCCGCGGAAGACGTTCCAGGTGCGGTGCTTGTCGAGGGTGAACTCGCCGGTGTCACGGCGCCAGTGCGGGCCGCCGGAGTAGGTGTAGGAGGTGACCTTGCTCTGGGAGCCGCTGCCGCCTGTGGTGTCGTTCTCGTCGATGCGGCTGATGAGGTACTTGTGGAACCAGTCCTTGACCGGCTCGATGGCACCGTCCGGAGTCCACCAGGCCGGATAGCACCGCTTGTTGTTCTTGTCCGCTGCGGGAAGGGTGGTCGGAGTGCATTCCTTGGCGGTGTAGGTGACGAGGGTCTGCCCGCCGGTCTCGTTGGTGATCTTCGTGATGCGCTTGCGGTTGAGCGCGGGCCGGCCTTCGATGGCGTCGACCCGGTTGGGCATGAGTTCGCCCTCGAAGAAGACCTTGTCCAGCTTGATATCGGCGGCTGATCCTGCCTTGGCAGTGCGCTGGACGGAGTCGAGCCACATCGCGGGCGTTGAGATGTCACCGGTCGCGGGGAAGGACTGGCTGAGGGACCAGGTGTCGACGGCGGCCATGCTGGTGCCGACCAGGGAGAAGGTGTTGATGCTGGTCAGGCGCTGCTTGGACCAGAACGACGGTGAGCCTTGGAGGCATTTGCTGCCGGAGGTGCAGTTCAGGTCGACGGGGGTGTCGGGCCAGTTGGTGGCGTTGGTCTCGGTGAAGGCACAGTCGGTCGCGGTGCACCGGTTGCCGGTGGTGAAGGTGACGCGGCCGGCGGGGTTGGCGGTGGCGTAGACGGTGTCTGCGCGCAGGCCGTAGTCGATGCGGTTGAGGTAGCCGCCCCGGGTGTAGGGCTTGGGGGTGTCGGTCTTGTTGTTCTGCGCGTAGTAGCCCTCTTCCTTGGTGTAGTAGAGGGCCATGGCGTTGCCGTGGGGGTCGACGACGTAGTCGAGGTTCCAGCGCCAGCCCTGCTTCTCGGTGGAGGAGGCGAAGTCGGTGGCGTTTCCGGGTTCTCCGGTGTGGTTTCCGTAGACTGGGGCGGAGAAGACAGAGTTTGTCTCCTCCTTGCCCGCGGTCCAGCCGGGCAGATGGTTTTTGCCGAACCAGTACTGGGTGCCGTCGAGAGAGGTGACCCTCCAGTACTCGAAGTCCTCGTCGCCCGAGTCGTTCGGTTCGGTGTCGTAGATCCGCTCGACGCGGGAGCCGTCGTCGTTCGCCAGCTTCCATGTCTTCTTCGCGGAGTCCCAGACGAGCTCGCTGGAGGAGCCGTTCAGGGAGAGTGTGGCGTTCTCCGACTTCCAGCACAGGTCACCGGTCTTGACGGTGTTGTTGCCTCCCTGTTTGTCGTTCTCGCAGGAGGCGTAGCGGCGCTCGATGAAGCCGGGTGAGTACTCCCAGCCTTCACCGATCCAGGAGGACTGGTTGTTCGTCGAGGCGGTACGGCCGTCGACCGAGGAGGAGTTGTAGGACAGGGCGACCTTCGGCGCGAGTCCGCCGGGTGCGGCTGGTACGTCGATGGGCATGTTCCAGCCGAAGCCGCCGGAGTTTCCGCCCGCAGACCATGATCCGGACGAGGAGAGTGAAGTCGCCTTGAACGAGCCGTCGCTGCCGCCGGCGCCGGCGGTGGCTGCCAGCACGGTCATTCCGGCCGGGGCCACAGCGGAAGCGGAGGGGGCTGAGGCGCCCGCCTTCGGCAAGCCGTTGGCAGTCTTCATTGATGTGGCCGGTGCGGGGACAGTGAGGTCGGCGGCCAGGGTGTGGGAGGACGTGTTGTTCTCGGTGGCCAGCGGAGTCTGCTGACGGCACTCGGCCTTCTCGGGCGTCGTCAGAGCGCAGGCGGGGAGTGTCACCAGGCGTAGGCGTGAGGACCAGCCGGCCGCGTAGGCGCCGCGAATGGAGCTGTAGTCGATTTCCACCTTGACCGGGCCACCGGAGGGTGCCGTGGCGGTGGGGCGCAGGGTCATCAAAAGGCCTTCGACGCCGGCGGTGTGGGCGGCGGCGCGGCCCTTCAGGGCGACCTCTATGCGGGCAGGCGCGTCGCTGGCCTTCTGTCCGGTGTGAAGGGAAGACGGCGTGAGGCGGACCGGCAGCCCGCCCACCGTGACAGCCTTCCTCGCTGCGGCTCGGAGTGGGAGTTCCTCGGTCGCGGGAGTGGGCCAGGTGGCGGACGGAGCCTTCCACGGGGGGGATGGCTGTGGTCTTCGCTTCAGACCCTTGGGTATGAAGTCGGTGCCTGCGGCGGACTTGGCCTGAGGTACGGCTGGGGGGCCAGGCGTCTGGGCGGTCGCGGTCCATGTGGGCGCGGTGAGCAAAGAGATGCTCAATGCTGCTGAAAGCGCGCCGGCGATTCCTGTCCGCGCGGACTTCGTCAGTTTATTTTTCCTGCGCCTATAAAAGGGCATGGCGAAGCCATTGCGAAACAACATTGAGATCCCCACCCCGGTCGTACGTGAAAAATCTATGATCAAGCGGATCCAACACCACTGAGGGGTGGGCGGCAAGCATGAACAGAAGGAGAGCGATCGAGTCTGTCAGGTCCGGGAACTTCCTCCTGCGTGTAGCCTCCATCAAGCTGACTCAACCGCCTGACCAGCGCTTTTATGGGTCATGAGCACATAAAAGCCACATCTTCACGACTGTCTACATCCGGATTCTCAGCTTCCGCTTAGCTTTTCGATGGAATCTTCCGCAGATTGTCGGCACCGGATTGAGGCCTGGCGCACAGGCACCTCTGCTCCTCGGGTTAGAGTCCCCGCCGGAGAGGAGCAGAGAACGTTTCCCGACCGCCGCAGAAAGCCATGCAGCCCGGAAAGGCACCCATACATGCGTACTACCAGATTCAAACGCGGCAGCAGAGCGATAGCTCTGGCGATAGCCGCGAGTATGACCCTGCCGGTCTCTGCGGCAGTTGCCCTGCCAGACCTGCCCGTAGTCCCGTCCTCCGTCCCGGCCGCCGCGTTGACACAGACGGATGTACCGCAGACACCGTCCGCGATGTTCGAAGAGGCCGCGTTCAGCGAGGCTGCCAGGACGGGCAGGCAGATCGAGATCCTCGACCGCAGACAGGAGAGCACCGAGTTCTTCGCCAACCCCGACGGCTCAACCACCCGCCGCTCCTACGGCGTGCCGAAGTGGACGCGGTTCGACGGCATGTGGCGCCGGACCGATCCCTCCCTCGTGCGGCAGCCGGACGGCTCGGTCGGACCGACGGCGTCCGTCTTCCCGATCGCGTTCTCCGGTGGTGGTGACCAGGCATTGGCCACGATGGTCAAGCAGGGCAAGAAACTCGCTCTGACCTGGCCCTTCGTACTTCCCCTGCCAGTGCTGGACGGCGAGACCGCCACGTATCCGTCAGTCCTACCAGGGGTCGACCTCGAACTCACTGCCGAGGTCGACGGCTTTGCCCAGCACCTGGTCATCCACACACCCGAAGCAGCGGCCAATCCCGCCCTGCAGAGCATCGAGCTCGGCTTCGAAACCGAGGGCGTCACCCTGACCAAGACCTCCGACAACCAGTTGCTGGCCAAGGACGAGAACGGCGAGACGGTCTTCAGCGCCCCCAGCCCGAAGATGTGGGAGCAGCCGGCCGTTCCGGTCGACGGACAGCAGGGGAACGCCGCCTCGAAGACGGCCGCCCGTTCCACTGCGGCGAAGACCGCGCAACCCGACAGCGCGCCTGTGGCCGTGGACATCAACGGTGACACACTCAGCCTCCTGCCGGACGCGGGCCTTCTGTCCGTAGCCGACCAGTTCCCGCTGGTCATCGACCCGGTCTTCAGTGGCGGTTACCGCGAGAAGTGGGCGGTGGTCTACTCGGACACTCCTTACGCCGCCTACTCCAACGGCTCGGGCTGGAACTCCTCCAACCCCGCGGACGAGCCGCGGGTCGGGTACAACGGGACCGGTGACACCGCTTCGTTCTTCGCGATGAACACCAATGGTCTCGAGAACGCGACCATCACCGGAGCTTCGTTCGCCGTCATGCAGACGCACTCCTACGTCTGCGACTCATCCGTCGGACCGACCGAGCTGTGGTCGGCTGGCAGCATCGCCACCACGCCCACCTGGAACACCCAGCCCTGGGGAAGCAAGCTCGCCTACGGCTCGTTCTTCGGCGGAAACGACCAGTACTGCCCCGGTGACAAGAGCCACGAATTCACCAGCCCGGCGCTGGAGGCCTACGTTCAGAAGGCCGCCGACAACAAGTGGGGCACCCTCGTCTTCGGGATGAAGGCCCCGGACAGCTACGCGGGCAACACCAAGGCCTACAAGCGCTTCCGCAACAATCCCGTCCTCCAGGTCGACTACAACTACAAGCCCGTCGTCACCAGCAAGTCCGCCTACGAGGGCTACTACGTCGAGTCCGGCGACGGCAACGTCCCGGTCGCCTGCGGCGGGCGCATCGGCAACAGCGGCATCACGCTGAACGCGAAGATCAAGGACCAGGACAGCGGCAACGTCACCGCCTACTTCTCGGTCAAGAACTCCAGCGGCGCCGCCGTCCTCCTCTCGCCCAACTACGACACCGTGAGCGGCTCCGGCGAGGCCAGTGTGCTGGTTCCGGCCACGAAGCTGGGCAACGGCACCTACACCTGGAGCGTCTACGCCAAAGACAACGAGAACACCACCAGCGCGCCCACCGCAGCCTGCTCCTTCAGCGTCGACCTGATCGGCCCCAACAAACCCGTCACCGTCCTCGACGCCGACGGCACGAAGGCCGGCGAGGCCACCGACAGCTATACCGCCCGGGCGCCTCGTCAATTCAAGTTCACCAACCCTGTCAGCGACATCGACGGCTACTGCTGGGCCATGGACCAGCCCCTGTCCTCCGCGACGACCCCGCGCTGCCCCAACGGCACCTGGGTCGAAGCCGGCACGGACGCCAACCACACCGCGACCGTCACCATCACGCCGTTCGCACACCCGGTCAGCAAGCTGAACGTCGTCGCCTACGACACGTCCGGCAACCGTTCCGTACTCGCCGGCGGCGACGACCAGATCTCCCTCACCACGGAGGAACCGGCTTTCATATACGAGAAGGAGAACTCCGACCCCAGCATCGAGAGCACCAAGCGTGACCGGCCCGGCGACCTCAACGGTGACGGTTTCGCCGACTTCGTCGCCACCGGCCCCGACGGTCAGCTGTGGCTCTACCCCGGCAACGGCGACCTCGGCCCCATGGGAGCCCGCCAGAACGCCGGTCTCGGCGGCTGGAGCGGAGCGCTCATCGCCCACCGCGGCGATTTGAAGGGCATGTCTTTCCGGGACTCGGATCCCGATGGTTACGAGGATTTCGTCGTCCGCCTGTCCAACAACAAGCTCTATGTCTACCCCGGCAACGGAGCGGGCTCCCCCTGGTACTACACCCGCAAGGAACTGATCCACCCCTCCCAAGGGGCGGACTGGAGCGGGCTGCGCCAGGTGCTCCTCCCCGGCAACATCGACGGCAAGGCCGGCAACGATCTCATCACCGTCGAATGCGTCTCCGACGCGAAAAGTGACTGCGGCAACGCCCGGCTCATCCTCTACAGCGGTCTCGCCGTCGGCGGCGGCGGCCAGAACCAGGCGCAGCCCTTCGACTGGGGCAGTCCGGTCATCCTGGGCACCGGCGGCTGGCGTGACCTCACCAACCTCGCCGCCGACGACGTCAACGGTGACTCCCACGCCGATCTCATCGCCCGAGACCCCGCGGACGGCAAGCTCTACCTCTACCCCGGCTGCCGCAACGACACGGTCAAATGCCCGGGCAGTGAATACAAGCTCCTCCAGCGCAGCGTGTACGGCACCGGAGGCTGGACCCAGCGGCCCTTCCTGACCTCCCCCGGCAACACCCAGGGCACCCTGCAGGACGCCACGGTCACCACGGAGCCCTCGCCCGACCTCCCGCCCGGCCCCGGCAACGAAGCCAAGACCTACAACTTCAAGCGATTCATACCGACCCCCGGTCAGGAATCCGGAGACTTCTGGGC
Organism: Streptomyces sp. NPDC092045; assembly: GCF_044756005.1. Taxonomy (NCBI): domain Bacteria; kingdom Bacillati; phylum Actinomycetota; class Actinomycetes; order Kitasatosporales; family Streptomycetaceae; genus Streptomyces; species Streptomyces sp. NPDC092045. The sequence continues at coordinate 23,967 of NZ_JBIVSC010000033.1, forward strand.
CACCACCCCCGCCGACCCGAACACCCCTGTCCAGTACATGGATTCGGCAGGGAACTGGACGAGTAAGCTCTGCCCCACAGGATGCCTCCTCACCTATCCCGGCACACCCGCCGGCCATGGGGCGCCCCGCCTCGCGGGCACCGCCGGATGGGCCACCGCGATCACCGGCATCTTCTAGTCCGATCTGCTCCATCCACCGACCAGCCGGCTTGCCGTACCCCTCGGAAGGTACGGCAAGCCGGCCGTCTTCCGGCCGTCGTCGCCCGGCCGTCTGGAACGGCCCGGCGCGCCGGCAGCACACTCCTCTTGTGAAGGACGTATGAGACACATGATCCGCCGCGCGGCCGTGCTCGGCGCGGCCACCGGACTGCTCACCGCGGCGACCCTCCTGGCCCCGCACTCAGCGACCGCCACCGGCGAGCTGCGGCTGTCGGGATACGACGCGGTGGTGGCGCCGGGGGCGATGCCGCGGTTCTACCCGATCGTCGAGTCCGGCACGACCCTCGCGGGGAAGGTCGTCGTCGCCGTCGGCACGCAGCCGATGACCGACCCGGAGGGCGCGGGAGCGGGCTTCCCGGCGGGATACCGCCCGGGCGTCGGCCAGTGCGCCCAACCCGCCGGGTACACCGGAGTCTTCGTCTGCGAAGGGGCCCCGTACCAGGCACCCAATGTCCTCGTCCCCGCCACCGCCGCGGACGCCACCCTGTACTGGGGCTTCGCCTACATACCGGCCGGCGGCGACCTCGCCGCGGCGGTGAAGGCGGCCCGCAGCGCGGGCTCCCGCCCGGCCGACGGGCGGCACGGCACCGGTAAGATCACCGTCAAGTCCCGCGCGCACGCGCTGCTGAACACCGTCGACTTCGACCTCCCGGCCGTCCCCGACGGCGGCACGGTCCGCCAGCGGCTCCGCGTCCACGCCAACGACGCCGGGAGGCTGCTGTTCCGTATCGACCGTGCCGAAGGGCAGTTCATCGCCTCGACGCCGCCCATCCGCGTCGGCAAGGTCGCCACGGGGCCGGGCGCCACCTGCGAAATCGGCCGGACGACAGTGCCGGACACCACCGTCAACCACCTCGCCTGCTTCCTCGAAGCCGGGGACCATGTCATCGAGTACGAACTCACCGGTGAGAAGGGGCAGTACGCGCAGAAGCTCCAGGCCTTCACCCGCTACGACATCTACGACCAGGGCGTCTGGGACGAGTCCGACGTCAAGCAGAGCAGCGCGCCGTTCGCTGTCCAGGGACGCACGGTCCGGCCCCACCACGGCCTGCTGGGCCGTGACACGACCGGCAGGATCTGGAAGTACTTCGGTACGGCCGAGGCCGCTCGGCCGTTCGGCGACCGGTACCAGGTCGGCCCCGGCTGGCAGACGTACACGACGGTCACCTCCCTCTCGCCCTTCCGGCAGGACCTCTACTACCGCGGTGCCGTCAGGCCGTCGGCCGTCACCCGGGGCACGGGTGACCTGGTCGCCCGCGATGGGTCCGGCACCCTCTGGTACTACGACCGCCAGTTCGTCAACGACACGCCGTACGCGACCCGCGTCCGCATCGGTCCCGGCTGGAACGCCTACGACCGGATCGCCGGGGCCGGGGACCTCGACCGGGACGGGCTGATGGACCTGGTGGCCCGTGACAAGTCCGGTGTCCTGTGGTTCTACGCAGGCACCGGCAGGCTCACGGACGGCAACCGCCTGAAGGCACGCGTGCGCGTGGGCGGCGGCTGGCAGGCCTACGACCGGCTGGCCGGCGGCGCGGACCTGAGCGGCGACGGACGCGCCGACCTGCTGGTCGGCGACAGGACCGGGACCCTGTGGCTGTACAAGGGCACCGGCAACGCCACCACCCCCTATGCCAACCGTGTCCGGATCGGCGGGGGCTGGCAGGCCTACGACCAGCTCGTCGTGACCGGGGACCTCACCGACGACGGACGCGCCGACGTTGTCGCCCGCGACAGGACCGGAACCCTGTGGCTGTACAAGGGCACCGGCAACGCCACCGCCCCCTTCACCGGCCGCGTCCGCATCGGCGGAGGATGGAACACCTACAACCAGCTCTTCTGACCCACAGTCTCAGGACACAAAGACCTCTGCGGCATGCCACCCGGACGCCGGGCGGCCACCGCACCACCGGGTCGCATGCCGGACGGGCCCGCACCAGATGGTGCGGGCCCGTCCAACCACCCCAGAGCCCACCGAGGGGGAATTCGGCCGAGCCCTGCCTCTACAGAGCGGTCCCATGCGCTCACCACCCCGCCTGCCCCCGATCCCCTCCTCCACACCCACGGAGTCGTCTCCGAACAGTCGTGCCGGTCACGGCGCCGCTCGGGACCGGGAACCCGGACCCGCTCACGTTTCGTCGGCGCCCTCCTGGCCACCGTGCCCCTCGAGCGCGGCCAGCCCGTCGCTCCAGCGGGTACGGCGCCCACCTATGGTCCCGCCGTGAAGTCCACGACCGCCGCGATGACGCCCCCGGACAAGGCAAGGGCGGCGGACGACGCGCCGGCGAACCCCAAGACCCCCGCAAAGCCCACGCGTATGAAGGCGACCCCCGCATCGACCTCGCCGCCCAGGCCCTCGCCACCGCGGCCCCCGGCACCCCCAAAGGCCGCATCGCCGCCCACCTCGCAGACCTCCACGGCCACACTCCCCGCACCTGGGAACGACTCCTGACCACCGCCGCGGCCGTCCATCACGCAGGCGACGACGATCCAAGCTGAGTGAAGTGTTCGGAAACGTGGTGATCAACAGGCTCGGAGGCGGGCGGCATGCCTGAGCGCGGGGTCGATATCGTGACTTGATGGGAACACCAGATTTCATCCTCGCGCTGCGCAACAAAATCGGAAACACTCCGCTGTGGCTCTCAAGCGTCACCGCGGTCGTCGTCAGGGACGACCAGGTCCTTCTGGCGAAGCGCGCAGACAACGGCGAGTGGACGCCAGTGACCGGGATCATCGATCCGGGAGAGCAGCCGGCGGATGCCGCAGCCCGGGAGGTTCTTGAGGAGACCGGCATCGTGGCAGTTCCGCAGCGGCTGGCGATGGTTCACGTCACGGACCCTGTCGTCTATGACAACGGGGACCAGACTCAGTATCTCGACCTGGTGTTCCGCTTCGGTTGGCAGTCCGGCGTTCCGCATCCCGCCGACGGCGAGAACACAGCTGCCGACTGGTTCCCGCTGGACGACCTGCCTCCCATGTCAGACGACATGCGCGAGCGAATCGCAGCCGCCCTGGCCGACGAGCAGACAGCCCACTACGTCTTCTCTCCGCCGTCACCCGGCGGCGCCTGAGAACCCGGCTCCAACGCGCCGTGTGAACAGGCACGCCCACGGCAGCCTGCCACTCTCGCGATGGACAGCCGACAGCAGCAGCTCGGTCAACCCATAACAGCCGAGATCACCATCGCCGCACAGCATGAAGCAGGCCTGGACCCGCTCGTCCTTGCTGACACCCGCCCAATGCCACTACTGCACCCAGTCACAGCCGGTCCCCCATACCACCCGCTTCGGCGGCAAGGGGGCCGGCCTTTTCTGCGCTCGCCGCACACCGGGCCGGTACGGCGCGGGATCAGCGTCCGTACCCCTTGCAGCACCACTCCCCCGCGCCCATGGGCGCCTGAATCTGCTGCGCCTGACGGCACAGCTGCCGCATCTGCGGCGCCTGACCGGTCGTCGGCTGCCGACGGCGGCGCCGTGGTCCTCTTCGGGCTCTTGCGGGGCTTGGCCGCCTTCCGGGGGGCCGTCCTGGTGGTGCGCTTCTTCGGGGTGCTCTTCGCCGGGCGGCGGGTCGTCGGCGTGGTCCGGCGGGTGGGCCCGGCAGGGGCGGGCCGTGCGGCTGTGCGCGCCCCCGCCGCGGCGGGCGCGGGAACGAGCGCGGTCCTCGCCGGGGCGCGCCCCGGAGGAGCGGCGGGCCGGGGCGGCGGGGCGGGGGCCGGGGTGTGCGGGACTGCCGGTCGAAGGCGCTCGTGATGTGCACGCCTGCGGAGTCCGCAGCGTGGGAGGCGGAGGCCCGGCCCGTCTGCTACGCGGTCTGGCGGTAGGCGTCGTGGGCGGCGCGGCACTCGGGGCAGCGGCATCCGGCGTGCCGGTGCGCGGCTTCGGTGCCGTAAGCGAACTCAGAATCGCGTCCGGCGGTGAGGGCGGCGTCGAGCTGTTCGCCCCAAGCGCCGTCATACCGTCTGAATCCGTAGACCCTGTGCACGCTGAGGCCCAGGGCCCGGCACGCGTCGGTCAGGTGCTCGCCAGCCGCGAGCCGACGAAGAAGGTCGGCGCGCCGCGACGGAGGGAACGTCGCCTCGGCAAGCGCGGACGCCACCGCCCGGAGGGCACCGGCCTCCACAAGGACCACCGCGGCCTCGGCATCGACCGCACGGGAGGAGCGGTGGGTGTCGGCCGCCGCGCGGATGAGCCGGCCGCACGGGCACGGTGGTCCGGAGCGCCCTGGTGCTCTCTTGGCCCGTACCGGGATCGGGAGTGGTCATACCCGCCCAACGGCCGCCCTGGGGCCCGGTCACGGGGACGCTGCGGGGCCGTGGAACGGCACCGCGCCCGCCCGGGAGCCCGGACGGGCGCGGCGGGGGCGGGCAGGTCAGGCGGGGGTCTTGAAGGAGAAGACAGGGTGGTCGATGTGGTGGTGGATGACGTCCACGCCGTATTCACCGCCCCAGTCCTCCCAGACCAGCCGGACGACCGTTTCGGCTACGGCCACGCTGCTTTACCGGACTACGGCCTGGGGCACGGACTGGCTTCTTGCGTCTCCGGTCGTTCCTTGGTCTGTCTTGAGCAGGTAGGGCTTCGAGTGGCCGAGGACTATTCGATTGCGGGCCTGCCTGAGGCTTGGGACGGTTCGGGGGTCGTGTGCATCGCGCTGAGGAGGCACTCTCGTGGCTGTCGTTCTAGAACGTCGTCTGGCCCTTCTCGGGGGCGGCTTCTCCACTGATGCCGACGGTCTTCTCGACGACTGGGTACTGGACCAGGTGTCCGTACCCTGTCCCAGGGTGTGTTTCGTTCCGACAGCCAGCGGTGACGCTTCCGGCTACATCGAGCAGTTCTTTGAGGCGTTCGGGTCGCGTTCGTGTGAGACAGGCGTCCTGCAGCTGTTTCGGCGAGAGCTTGATGACGAGGCCCTGCGCGTGTTCCTGCTTTCTCAGGACGTGATCTACGTGGGTGGGGGCAACACCGCGAACATGCTGGCCGTCTGGCGCGCGCACGGCGTGGACCGGCTGCTTCGTGAAGCCTTCGACCGCGGTGTTGTGCTGTGCGGCATCAGCGCTGGTGCCAACTGCTGGGCCGAGGGCTCTCACACCGATTCCTTCGGCCCGCTGACCCACCTCGCCGACGGACTCGGGCTGCTGCCCGGCTCGGTATGCCCGCACTACGACAGCGAACCGGGCCGGCGGACGTCCTACCGGACGGCAGTGGCCACCCGTGCGCTTCCGGCCGGCTGGGCAGTGGAGGACGGAGTCGGCGCCCTGTTCACCAACGGCCACCTGAGCGACTGCGTGACACGCACACCCCAGGCCCGGCTCTACCGCGTAGACCCCACACCAGACGGCGAAGCCACCGAACGCGCCCTGTCCTGCCGCCTGCTCACCTGAATGCCACAGCCCAGTCAGCCGACACGGACCAGTGAGGCAAGCAGTTCCGCCCAGGACACCATCACGTAGTCCGGTCAACGACTCGGTGACGGCCGCCCTGGCATGTCACCGTGCCCGCGGACCAGACGGCCCGCGGGCACCTCTTCGGCCAAGGCGCGCAGTTGGACGGCGGTCCGGTGGATCAGGGTCAGGGTTCCGGGGGTCTTGAGGACGTGGGCGTGGACGTCGTCGTCCAGGCCGGTGCGGAAGCGCATCGTCGGCGGGGTTGCGCAAGGCGTGGCGGAGGTCGAGGTAGAGACCGTCGGTGACAAGGTCGTGGACGCCCGTCGTGCCGGACGCCGATCGAGGAGATGGCGGCGGCAACCAGGCCTCGCCCGGGAAGGTATGTGGCCGCATGCCGACCACGATCCCGGCCGGGCCGCCGCCCCGGTAAGACTTGCCCTTTGCCTCCAGGAACACGCAACGGACAACGAGACGGGGCGTGCCGACGGACGGTGGCGGAGGCCCCTGCGGAACGAGAGGTTGGGCGGCCCGGCGGTACTGCGTCCCAGAGCGCGTCTGGGCTCCGGGTCTGACCCGTGCACGCCATATCGGCAGTCCCGAACCCGGTGTACAGAATTGGCACCCTGGCGTAATCGAGAGTCGCGTATTCCTTGGCCGGTGAGGGCTCGTGGTCACCATGAGTGGCCGTGGGGAGCGTAGCGACTCCAGGTCCCTCCGGCTTCTGCGACGAGGCGGGCGTTCAGGCCACTGGGCGGATCCGGCCGCCGGTGGCCTGTCGCAACGCGGCTTCCAGCCGGTCGCGGGCCTCGGTCTGGGCAGCGATCCGTTCGTTGAGGACCGCCAGCCGTTCCAACGCGACCCGCAGACCCTTCTCCGAGGGCGGCGCGGCGGCCACATCGCCGTCCAGGCACGGCAGGAACACCCGCACGTCGTCCAGGGTGAGCCCGGCGGCCAGCAGGTAGCGGATGTTGCGGACCCGCACCACCGCCCGCTCGCCGTAGATGCGGTAGCCGTTGGGGGCCCGCTGCGAGGAGATCAGTCCGGCCTGCTCGTAGTGCCGCAGCGCACGGGCGGTTGTCCCGGTCGCCCCGGCCAGCTCACCGATCCGCACGCATCCCACCCCCCGGGCCACTCCTATCACGCCACGACCGCTCCACCGTCGACCGGGAGTACCACTCCGGTGACGAACGACGCGGCCGGTGCAGCAAGCTGGGTGACTGCCCAGGCCACCTCCTCGGCTCGGCCGATCCGGGCCAGTGGGGTGTGCGCCAGCTGCCACTCCCGCACCGCTGCCATCCGCTCCGGCGTCAGGCCCTGGTGCTCGCCGATGGGGGTGTCGATCGCGCCGGGGGCGACCGCCACCACCCGGATCCCGCGGGGTGCCAGCTCAACCGCCCAGCTGCGGGTCAGCAGCTCCAGAGCGGTCTTGGTAGCCGCATAGACCGAGCTGCCGGGCCAGGCACGCTGCCCCACCGACGTACTGACATTGACGATCACCCCGCCCGACTTCTCCAGGAGTGGCAGCGCGGCCTGGGCCAGCAGGATGGGGGCGACGAGGTTAGTGGCAAGCTGAGCTGTGATCATCTCCGGCGTCAGCGTGCCGAGGGCGCCGCTGCGCACGATACCTGCGTTGTTGACCAGCACGTCCAGCCGGCCGTGTGTCTCCAGCACCTCCCGGATGATCCGATCCGGCTCGCCCTCGGCGGTGATGTCGGCGGCCAGCGGCGTGATCCGGTCGTGCCCGGCCCCGGTCTCCTTGAGGGGCTCGGTCCGCCGTCCGATCGCGACCACGTGGGCGCCCTCAGCGGCGAAGGCACGGGCGGTGGCCCGGCCGATCCCGGTGCCGGCTCCGGTGACGGCGACGATCCTGCTGTTCTGCGGTGCGGTGTTGTTCATGCCGGTCATCGTGCAACCCTGCCGCCAGCGGCAAGGTCAAGCAGCGCCTGACGGGCGATAGTCACCGCCGGTGGTCACCGGGGGCATAGTGACGCCATCTCGTTGCCCCTTTGGCGCGTACCTCGGTCACACCCCAACCCGTCGGCCACTCCGTCAGCGGGCGCCACGTCCCCCTCCGGTTCCCCGCTATTCCACCCCGAGAATCCGTGAACCCGTCGGCTTGGCGCCGTGCCGACTTCGACCACATGGTCCAGCTCGGCTGGGCCCGCTCCCCGCAGTCGGTCGAGGTCCGCTTCGGCACCAGCCGGGTCGGGGCCGCCAACATCGCGCTCTACACCACGGCGTCCGTCGACGCGGTGCCCGCCGAACACCCCGAGGTCGACTGGGAGCAGCTGCGCAGCGCGGAGAAGGGCCGGCGCTCTCCGCTCGCGGCACTGCGCCCGCAGCCGGCGCCCGTACCGGCGTAACGCTCCGGGGTCCGTACGCCCGCCCGCGCCCCGCACCGCCCGGAAGGGCGGCCCGGGGCGCGGGCGTTCTTGCGTGCCGCTCACGCGAGCCCGGCCGCCGGCTCCCACAGAGGCCGGGCACGCCCGGTCCCGGCGCAATGGAAGCAGCAACCGCCGCCCGGGGTGCTGCGGGCACCGATAGTGCCGGCGGCGTGCCGGAAGAGCCGGGCGAGGCCCACCACGTGCGCCTAGTGGAACGGGAGGTCCTGGCGTCTGCCGAGCGTGACCTCCAGCGCAACGCCGGGGCCGGTGAAGTGTGCGTGAGGCAGGTCCCCGGTCATCGCGCGGAGCGTCTCGTTCACCTCACGCATCGACTCCGCGCCGGTCAGCTGCACCCGGGTCGCGAGGATGGTGTCGGCGGCCGCGGTGAAGGACAGCAGCCCGGCCGGGCGGGTGAGTGGTCCGACACGGCCCACGGGATCGGGATGGGTTTGCTGGAGCCGGACCAGGGCGTGCCACAACTCGCCCGGCAGATCCTGGGGTGCGGTCTCTTCTCGGCTACGTCTCATACGGCCCTGTGTAGATCCAGCGATGAGCTGTCACCGTCGGATGGACCCGCCCGTCCCGCCCAGTGGCGCGGTGACTTCGAGACTGATCCCGCTGTGCGGCCTGGTGGTTGCCGACCGCACAGCGGGTTTGTGGGGTCAGGTCCGCCGGCGGAACCAGCCGCGGCCCCTCTCCGGCCCGGGGTCGTCCTCCGGCTCCGGCGGCGCGGCGGCGGCGCGGCGGGCGGCTTCAGCGGCGACTTCCTCGCGGGCGACGTCGTCGGCGCGGCACGGGCCGCACACCAACTTGTCCCCGGCCCGTACGGCGGTCCGGTGCACGGTGGTCTCCTCCCAGCGCTCGTCGCTGAACTTCCGCCCGCACCGTCGGCACACCGGACGCTGCGCCTCCCGCTCAGCGGCCCGGCGCCGCTTGTCCTCCGCAGCAGCGCGGGCCTCTTGGGCGCGGTAGAGGGTGTGGCCGTCGGGGTTGTCGAGCGCATCGGTCAGCGTCTGCTCCCGGCTACGTCCCAGGCGCCGCCACACCGCCGCCCCGGCGTCGTGCTTTTGGAGCTGTTCCAGGGTGGTGACGACGACGGGCACCGCCTGGCGGTAGTCCCGCGCGGTGATGGCCTTCTCGTAGAGGGATTCGTACCGGCGCGGCGCCCAGTAGCGTCGGCCGGCCTCCTCCAGCACGGTGACCGTGTTGGCGACCTTCGCTTCGGTGGTGTCGGCGAACACGAACGCGAGGGGGGCCAGGCCTTCGCGGCCGGTCGGCGGGTAGGCCCGGCGCCACAGCCGCTGCTTGTGGTCGACGTGCTCGACTCCAAGGGAGACGTCGGCGCCGGGGTCGAATGGCCCACGGGCTGTGACCAGGGCTCGGCCAGAGAAGTGGGCAAGTACGCCGCCATGCTGCCAGCGGTGGACGGGGGCGCGTTGTCCGGTACGAGCCGCCAGGCTCCGTTGACGCATACGCCGAGCGGCCCGCACCGAACTCGGTGCGGGCCGCTCCTCCACCCAAGGACCCGCCGGAGGGGGAAGTTCCGGCAGGCCCTGCTTCATACGAGCGCCCCCAAGCGCTCACGACCCGCATGCCCCGCAAACCGGCCGCCACACCTGCCGGTCGCTCAGGATCCCGGGCGCAGGACGGTGCCGGGAGGAAGCGGGCGAGGAACGCGAGGCTTGCCGCAGGGATGTTCTCGCGCTGGGTGACGCTGCTTGTTGAGCCGTACTTCGCCGGGTGGGCCCGGCACGAGGCTCAGGTCCCGTAGGCCGTGAATCCGGCGGGGGTGTCGGGGATGAGGCGGGAGAGGTCGTAGGCGGTGGGGAACAGGCCGGCAGCGATGAGCAGGAGCTGCAGGGGCTGATCGCGCAGGTTCGCCACCGCTGTCCTGTGGTGCGGGGTGTTCTGGGGGGTGGGGTTGAAGAGCATGCGCAGGCCGGCCACGTCGGTGAAGGACAGATGTTCCAGGTCCCACAGCAGGTCGATCACGTCGGCCGGCAGCCGGTTCACGGCCGCGCGCAGCGGGGACAGGGTGTAGAAGTCGATCTCACCGTGCGGAGTGAGACGTGCGCTGGTGCCGGTGATCGTGGTGGTGACATTCATACTGGGCGCGCCCCCTTCCAGGGGTCGATGAGCCCACAGACGAAACACCCCGAGTTCCTGGAAGAGGGGGTGGACGACGATGGCGGGGCCCGGGTGCCCGGAGTGAGGGCAACTCCCGAGTCCCAAAGGCCGCCGCCCGTAGCGGCAGCCGATCTCATGTCCTTCCACCGTCCCACACCCGTGCGCGAAACAATGAACAGATCACACTGTTGCTGTATGACAAGTCTCCAGGTCAGCGCGACGCGTCTTATTCTCCGACCAGGCCGGCTCCTGCGTGGCCGCCGCACGGATGAGGGAGACAGGGTGCCAGCGCCGATCCACGCCGGCCTCCACCTCGGCCTGCTTCAAC
>NZ_JBIVSC010000034.1:0-33268 GCF_044756005.1 Streptomyces sp. NPDC092045
GTCGAACGCATGATGCGCGACGCCAAGATCACCCAGATCTACGAAGGCACCAACCAGATCCAGCGCATCGTCATGGCCCGCAACCTCCCGTAGGCGAGCACGGCGAAGGGCGCCCCCGTCACGAGGCGGGGGCGCCCTTCCCGTACGTCCGGCGGGGTCAGCGGTTCGACTCGACCGTGACCTTCTCGTCGTTCCTGATCTGCTCGACGAGCTGCTTCACCTTCGGCATGTCCCACTTCAGGGAGCCCTGCGGCGCGGCGCCCGCGATCGGCATGTTCATCGACCTGCCGTCGCCGCCGCTGATGCCCTTCATCGCGAAGAACATCCTGCCGAGGTCGTACAGCGACATGTCCTTGTCCACGATGAGCGTGTCCAGACCGGCGCCCAGCGTCGGGTACAGCGCGAACGGGTTGAGGATCGTGCCCGGCGTCGCCGCCTGGCTGGCCAGGGCGGAGAGGAACTTCTGCTGGTTCTTCGTCCGCGCCAGGTCCGACTCGGCGAACGCGTACCGGGTGCGGACGAACGCCAGGGCCTGCTCGCCGTCGAGGGTCTGCGTGCCGGCCTGGAAGTCGGCGCCGGACTTCTTGTCCTTGAAGCCCTTCTCGATGTTCAGCTCGACGCCGCCGAGCGCGTCCACGATGTTCGCGAAGCCGGCGAAGCCGATCTCCGCGTAGTGGTCGATGCGCAGCCCGGTGTTGTACTCCACGGTCCGCACCAGCAGCTCGGGGCCGTCCATCGCGTAGGCCGCGTTCAGCTTGGAGCCGCCGCGGGCCGGGAACGCCTTGCCCGACTCGGAGCCCACGAAGTTGGGGATCGTCACCCAGGAGTCGCGGGGCAGCGAGACCATCGTGTTCCCGCTGGAGCAGGCCGCCAGGATCATCATCGAGTCGGTCCGCTTGCCCTCGGCGGAGCCGGTGTGCAGCTTCTTCTTCTCCTCGGCCGACATGCCCTCGCGGCTGTCGGAGCCGACGATCAGGTACGTGGTGCAGTCGCCCTCGGAGGGGCGCTCGATGACCTTGGCGAGGTCGACCTCGTTGCGCATCCGCGAGCTCGCCCAGGCGTAGGTGCCGATGCCCCAGACGAGGACGGCGACGACGAGGACGACCGAGCCGACCTTGATCCGCTTGCGCCAGTCCGGGGCGGGGCCGGTGCCGGAGCCGCCGGGGCCCCGGGGCGTGTACTGCGGGGGGATGCCGCCGTCGCCGCGACCGCCGCCCCGGGCGTCGCCGTAGACCTGCCCGGTGTTGTAGCCGGAGTCGTAGCCGGTGCCCCGCGCCTGCGTGAAGCTCGGGTCGTGGCCCTGGTCGTAACGGGGCGGCTGCTGCGGAACCTGCGGGCGCTGCACGTGGCTCATCCTGCGGGGACCCTCGGGCTGGGGGTTCGCGGGGCCGCGGCCGTATCCGCCGTCATCGGGCCAGTCATTCATGCGGACCAGTGTGCCGGGCGGGGGATTCCGGGCGACAGACCGGGTGGAGGATCGGGGCGGGGCTGTTGCCAAGCTGATGCAAAGCGGACCGAACGGGGGCGTCGCGGAGACCCGGCATAAGGTGGAGGGCATGACAGATCAGGGCGATATCCCGGGCAAGCCCACCTCGGCCTCCCGCACCACCCTCAGCCACATCATGACCAGCCACGACACCAACCTCCTCGGCACGGTGCACGGCGGCGTGATCATGAAGCTGGTGGACGACGCGGCGGGCGCCGTCGCGGGCCGGCACTCGGGCGGCCCCGCCGTGACCGCCTCCATGGACGAGATGGTCTTCCTGGAGCCGGTCAGGGTCGGCGACCTGGTGCACGTGAAGGCCCAGGTCAACTGGACGGGCCGGTCCTCGATGGAGGTCGGCGTGCGGGTCATGGCCGAGCGCTGGAACGAGTCGACGCCCGCCACCCAGGTCGGCTCCGCCTATCTGGTCTTCGCGGCCGTCGACGCGGAGGGCAGGCCCCGCCCGGTCCCGCAGGTCGTCCCGGAGACGGAGAAGGACCGGCGCCGCAACCAGGAGGCCCAGATCCGCCGCACCCACCGCCTGGCCCGCCGCCAGGCGATCAAGGAGCTGAGGGAACGGCGCGTGGCCGAGGGGTACGAGGACTGAGGGGTACGCGGACCGAGGGGCGCGGGGGCCGACGGGCGCGGGGGCCCGGGGCCCCGCGGCAGCCGCGGGGGCCGAGGGGCACGCGGGCCGGCGGGTACGGGCCGGGTCCGTCTACGGGCACACCACCTGGTCCCCGGTCACCGCCTCGAACGGCTTCTCCGGCTCCTCCGCCCGCACCGCCCGCACCCCCTTGTGGTCCGCCCCCACCACCACCCGCATCGTCCCGCCCCTGCCCGCCACCGCCTTCAGCTCCGCGCCCGGCAGGGCCGCCGCCAGGGACTTCGCCGAGCGGTCCCAGCGCGGGTCGTACTCCACGACCGTCCGCTCCCGCTCCGCACCCGCCGCCGTCCTCGGGGCCCGGGTGGTGGCGAAGCCGGTCCCGCGCAGCGCGTCGTCGACCTTCCGGCCGAGGCCGTCCGTCCGGGTCCCGTTGTAGACCTGCACCCGGACCGTGTCCGGTGCCACGTCCACCACGACCTCCTTCGGCGCCTTCGCCGGGGCCGGCGGCTTCGCCGAGGCGATCGGGCGGTCCTCCCGCAGCGCCTGGAAGAGCTGCTGCGCTCTGGCCGCGTCCCACTTCACCGTCGAGCCGATGCCCTTCACCGGGAAGCTCATGTCCCCGACCGGCACGGACACGAACTCCGACGACGCGGGCGTGAAGCCGCGCATCGCCTTGGAGAGCGAGAGCATCTGGTCCGTGCCGAAGCCCTCGTCGGCCCGCACGGAGCTCAGCATGCTCGTGGCCACCGCCCGGAACCGCACCGGGTTCAGCAGCACCCCGCCGCTCGTCACCCGCTCCACCAGCGCCGCCACGAACCTCTGCTGCCGCTGCATCCGCCCGATGTCGGCGGCTCCGTCGATGTGCCGGGAGCGCACGTACTGAAGGGCCCGCCCGCCGTCCAGCTCGTGGGTGCCGGGGGCCAGGTCGAGCCCGGTGTACGCGTCCTTCAGCTGCTTCGTCGTACAGATCTGCACCCCGCCGACCGCGTCCACGGTCCTCATGAAACTGGTGAAGTCGACCTCCAGGTAGTGGTCGATCTTGACGCCGGTCATCGACTCCACGGTCCGCACGGTCAGCGCCGGCCCGCCCTCCGCGTAGGCCGCGTTCAGCTTCACCGGGTGCGCGTGGTGCTTCTCGCCGCTGACGAGGTCGGTGTGCTCGGGCATCTCGGCGTACGAGTCGCGGGGCAGGCTCACCACGCTCGCCCGGTCCCGGTCCTGGGAGATGTGCACCAGCATCACCGTGTCGGTGCAGTTGCAGGGCGCGCCGCCGAGCCGGTACTTCGCCCGCTCCTCCGGGGTGATCCGGTCCCGGCCGTCCGTGCCGACGACGAGGATGTTCGTCCCGTGCCCGGCCAGCGGCCGGTTCTTCATGTCCTTGAAGGGGTCGACCCGGGTGAGCCCGGTGTCCAGGCCGGTCACGAGCGCGTGCCCGATCCCGCCCGCCGCGAGGACCGTCACCGAGAGCGTCGTCGCCATCCGCATCCCCCATCGGGGCCGCCTCCGCGGCCGGCGCGCCGGTACGCGGCGGGCGGCGGGCCGGGGACGGGGCGTGCGGGGCGGTGGGGGCACGGACGGACACCTCCGCGGGTGGGACAAGGGGGCCGTGAGCACCGTAGGCCCATACGATCAGCGCAAGGGAGCGCCACCCGTGCGGCGCGCACCCGTGTCCCCCGTTCGCGGTAACGTGGCGGACGAAAACACCGTCTCCGTCTCGCGGGGGACACCCCTCCCGCACCGCCGAGGAACCATGCTGCCCCCCGTCTCCGTGATCATGCCGGTCCTCAACGAGGAGCGGCACCTGCGCAACTCCGTCCGCCACATCCTGGAGCAGGAGTACGACGGCGAGATGGAGGTGGTGATCGCGCTCGGCCCGTCCACGGACCGCACCGACGAGATCGCCGCCGAACTCGTCCGGGAGGACCCCCGCGTCCACACCGTGCCCAACCCCACCGGCCGCACGCCCGCCGCCCTCAACGCGGCGATCGGCGCCTCCCGCCACCCGATCGTGGTGCGCGTCGACGGCCACGGGATGCTCTCCCCGAACTACATCGCCACCGCCGTGCGGCTCCTGGAGGAGACCGGTGCGCAGAACGTCGGCGGCATCATGCACGCCGAGGGCGAGAACGCCTGGGAGGACGCGGTCGCCGCCGCGATGACCTCGAAGATCGGCGTCGGCAACGCCGCCTTCCACACGGGCGGCGAGGCGGGCCCCGCCGAGACCGTATACCTGGGCGTCTTCCGCCGCGAGGCCCTGGAGCGACAGGGCGGCTACAACGTGGAGTTCGTCCGCGCCCAGGACTGGGAGCTGAACTTCCGCATCCGCGAGGCGGGCGGCCTGATCTGGTTCTCGCCGGAGCTGCGCGTCCAGTACCGCCCCCGGCCCTCGGTGAAGGCGCTCGCCAAGCAGTACAAGGACTACGGGCGTTGGCGCCACGTGGTGGCCCGCTACCACCAGGGCTCCATCAACCTCCGCTACCTGGCCCCGCCGACCGCCGTCTGCGCCATCGCCGCCGGCGTGGTCGTGGGCGCCCTGGTCACCCCGCTCGGCTTCGTGGTCCCGGCCGGCTACCTCGCCGCGATCACCGCCGGTTCGGTCCCGGCGGGCAAGGGCCTCCCCCTCAAGGCCCGGCTCCAGATCCCGGTCGCCCTCGCCACCATGCACATCTCCTGGGGCTACGGCTTCCTCACCAGCCCCCGCTCCCTGGCGAAGAAGGTCGTCGCGAGCCGCCGCCCGGCGGTGACGGCGGGGGAGGCGGAGACGGTCTGACGACCGCGCGCGTCCGCACGAACGCCGACGGCCGGACCCCGGGAGGGGTCCGGCCGTCGCCGTGTCCGGGGGAGCGGGGTCAGCTCGTCCCGTCCCACTTGTAGACCGAGTAGACGTCCATGCAGTCGGCCTTGTCGTCGGCGCCCTCGGGCAGGTCGCCCGCGGTGTGCGTCGGCCTCTTGTAGACCGTGCCCTCGCGCCAGTCGGCGCCGACGATGAGCTTGATGCCCTCGGCCCTGGCGTCGATCCGGACCGCGGACTCGGGCAGTCCGAGGGCCACGGCCACCGCCTGGGCGTTCGCCTTGCCCTTGTCGCCGTCGGCCTTGGGGTAGACGACCACGGTGTCCTTGCGGGGGCCTCCCTCCGCGGAGGGCTCGGCCCGGGCGAAGCCCTTGCCCCGGAGGGTCTCGGCCAGCGTGCGGGCGCGGCCC
The DNA here is from genome assembly GCF_044756005.1 of Streptomyces sp. NPDC092045. Taxonomy (NCBI): domain Bacteria; kingdom Bacillati; phylum Actinomycetota; class Actinomycetes; order Kitasatosporales; family Streptomycetaceae; genus Streptomyces; species Streptomyces sp. NPDC092045. Next base: position 5,292 of record NZ_JBIVSC010000034.1, read on the forward strand.
CCGACGGCCGGATCGCCGTTGCCGTCGGTGCCGTTGACGATCGTCACGCCGTAGGAGGCGGGGGCGTCGGCGGGCACCGCGGGCTTCGCGGAGGCCGTCGGCTTCGGCGTGCCGCCGTTCTTGTCGTAGGCGACGTCGTCGCGGAGCATCGTCCACATCTTGTCGGCGGACGCCGGGACCATCTCCAGCCACGCGTTGGGGTTCGCGGGGTAGGGCTTCGTCGGGACCGTCGCCGTCGTCAGACGGTCGATCTTCACGTTCTTGAGCTGCATCGACAGGTCGAAAAGCTTCTTCACGCTCTTGATCTCGTCGGAGACCTGGAGGGCCCGCGTGGCGGTGTCGGCCAGGCCCATCAGACGGCCGGTGTCGCTCCAGGCGTTCTGGCTCTGGAGCTTCTTCATCATGCCGTTCATGTACATGTGCTGGGCCTTGGCGCGGTTCTGGTCGCTGCCGAACGCGTGCCGGGTGCGCAGCCACTGGAGGGCCTGCTCGCCCTGGACCTCGGTGGTGCCCTGCTTGAGCTTCAGGCCGGAGCCGCCCTTGACGTCCCGGGTCGACTTGTCGTGGACGCCGGTCTTCACGCACACCGGGACGCCGCCGACCTCGTCGGCCATCGCCACGACACCGGCGAAGTCGACCATCATCCAGTGGTCGATGTAGATCCCGGTGAGGTTCTCCCAGGTGGTGAGGGTGCAGCCGGGGCCGCCGCGCTGCAGGCTCTCGTTGATCGGCCGGTTGGTCGTGGCCGGGAAGGACGCGCCGGTCTCGTCCTTGCACTCGGGGATCGGGACGACCGTGTCGCGCGGGATGGAGACGATCGAGGCGTTCTCCCGGTCCGCCGAGATGTGCAGCAGCATCTGCACGTCGGCCAGCGGCTTCCGGTCCCTGTCGTTCTTGCCGCCGCCCAGGGCGACGTTCTTCTCGTCGGCCCGGTCGTCCGAGCCGATCATCAGGATGTTCAGCGGGGTGTCGCCCAGCGCGTTCGGCGCGGCCTTCTTGACGCCGCTGTTGCCGCCCGCGCGGCTGCCGCCGCGGATGTTGCTGTTCAGGTACTCGTAGTACAGGTATCCGGCGCCGGCCGTCCCGAGTATCAGCACCGCCAGGGTGACCGCCACCCAGCGCAGCGCCTTGCGCTTGCCGGTCCGCTTGTCGGAGCCCTTGCGGGGGCGCCGCCGCGAGCCGCCGCGGCGGTGGCCGCTACGCGCGTCACCGCCCGCCGCCGCGCCCCGTCGCCGTTCCGCGCGGGTCTCCCCGCCGGAGGAGCCGCCGGAGGTGCCGTCGCCGGACTCCGCCGTCCCGGAGGACTCGGCGCCGGTCGCCCCGCCGGCTCCGTGCAGGTCGTCGTCCCAGCCCAGTTCCCGGGCGCGCGGCACGCTGCCCCGCGTTCCCTCCCCGCGCACGCTCTTCTGTCCCACCCCAGGTCCCCTCGTGAATCAGGTGTGCGCCGAATCCCGGTGTTTCCGGGTCACTTGGCGCACACCTGCTGGTCGGCTGCTACCTTCTCGACGTCCGGCGCCTTTACCGGTCCGCTGACGGGCACCCCCGCGCCCTTGAAGTCGGCGCCGAGGACGAGCGTCATGGGCTCGCGTTCCCCGGCGTCCTGCGTGCCAGGCTCGAGAGCCGTGGCGGGCAGGCCCATCATGTCCGCGAGCGCGCGGGCCTGATCGGCCTGGTTCGGTGCGTAGGTGAGCGTGGTCTTCGCCGCCTTCTCGGGGGCGTTGCTCTTGTTGGCCGAGCGGAGCACGCCCCGCTCGTTCTGCAGCCAGCTGAGGGTCGACTGGGCCGCTCCCCGGATGCCGCTGCCGTTGTAGACGTCGACGCGCACGTCGGCGGGGGTGGCCCGCGCGCCCTGGAGGAGCGCGGCCTGCGCCTGCGTCTGCGCGTTCTTGGCGTCCTGCTCTTTCTTCTTCACCTCGGTGAGCGAGGTGTCGGACTGGAGGACGGCGAAGAGCTGCGGTGCCAGCGTCGGGTGCGGCACCACGGTGACCGGCTTGGGCTCGTCCGGGTTGTCGATGACGGGCAGGGTCGTGAACGCGATGTTCTTCGCGTCGATCCCGGAGAGCTCCCCGGCCAGGCCCTGGAGCTTGGCGAGGGACCCTATGCCCTTGTCGACGGTGAGCGCCTTGGTCGCCGCCTCGGCGAGGTTCAGCAGCTTCGTCGGGCTGGTGAGCGTCTCGTCCGACTTCATCTGCCGGATCATCGACCCCAGGAACTGCTGCTGGACCTTGATCCGGTCCAGGTCGCTCTTGTTGCCGAAGCTGGAGCGGGTGCGGACGAAGGCGAGGGCCTGCTCGCCCTCGATGAGCGACTCGCCGGCCGGGAGCTTGAGGTGCGACTTGGGGTCGTCCACCGGCTTCTCGACGCAGACCTTCACGCCGCCGACGGCCGAGGTCAGCTCCTTGACGGCGTTGAAGTCGACCATCATGAAGTGGTCGACGTCCACGCCGGTCAGCTCCTTGACCGTGCGCATGGTGCAGCCGGGGTCGCGGCCGTCCTGGCCGAGGCTCACGTTGAAGCGGGCCTTCCGCTGGCCGGGGATGGTGAGGATCGTCCCGTCGGGCTGCCGGGTCTGGCACTCGGGGATCGTCGTCATCAGGTCGCGCGGGATGGAGAGCGCCGTGGCGTTCGTCCGGTCCTTGGCGACGTGGAAGAGGATCGTGGTGTCCGCGTGGCCGGGGCTGTTGGCGTCGCCGTAGCCGCTGTTGCCCGCGCCGGTCCGCTTGTCGGTGCCGATGATCAGGACGTTGAAGGCCTCGCCCTTGCGGAAGCCCTTGCCCTCGACGCCGATCGGGTCGACGACGCTGATGTTGCCGTCGAGCTTGTTGTAGAGCAGGTACGCGCCGGTGGCGCCGCCCACGAGGACGAAGGCCATCGCGCCGCCGGTCCACAGCAGGACCTTCTTCTTGCGGGAGGCGCTCCGCTTGGGCCTGCGGCGGCTCGTGGGCGTCTGCCGGCCGCCCCGGGTCTGCTCGGGGACCCGGCGCCGGCGCTGGCCGGGTACGGGCGCCTCGGTGGCGGTGCCGCGCTCGGAGTTCCCGGTCCCGGCCGCGGTGGGGGCGGAGGGGCCGTGGGACCGGGACGGGGTCGCCGACTGCCCAGCGGAGCGGTCCAGTCGCAGTTCGTAGTTGCCCGTCTGCGGGTTGAGCACCCACTGGTCGGCGGGGTCGATCTCGTCCGCCCGTCCACGGCTGTGCGCGTCCACGGTTACTCGAGTCCTCCGTCGGTGCCACGCGAGGCGCCCTCCCCCCGGGCGCCGCTTTCTCGGTCGTTCGATCCCTGGTGAGTGTGACGACCACGTGGTCGGGGTACACCGGATCGGGTCACACTATCCGCCCAATTCAACGCGGGGCGACGTCCGTGACAAATTCCACGCGCCTTACAACCGGGCAATCCGCTCAAACCGCATCCCTCTTGCCCCTCCCCTTGGTTCACCCTTTACCCGCCCGCCCCGCGCCCCGTCGCCCCCGGTCAGGAGCACACCCCTTCCGCCGCGTTCCGTCCGGTGAACGTCGGCGTCGGCGCCGGGCTCGGCGTCGCCCTCGTACCCTCGGGCTCCCGCCCCTCCTCCTTCTCCCCGGGCTCCACCGCCACGGGCCTGTCCTCCCGGAGTTGCTCGAAGAGCTGGTTCGCGGCGGGCTGCACCAGTTCGTCCCGGTTCGCGTTGTACGTGTACGGGCGGCGGGGGACCGTGAGGAACTGCACCCGCTCGGTCGGGATCGCCCGCATCGAACGCGCCAGGTCGTACAGGTCCCGCAGCGAGTCGAGCCCTGCGTCGGTCGTGATCGACTTCGTGGCCGCGTCCAGGACCGGATAGAGCCGGGCCGGGTTCAGCAGGACCCCGTTGCTCTGCACCTTGTTGACGAGGGCGCCGAGGAACTGCTGCTGGCGGTCCATGCGTTCGGTGTCGCTGCCGTTGCCGAGCGACTTCCGGGCGCGTACGAAGCCGAGGGCCTGCTCCCCGCGGAGCGTCTGGCGCCCCGCCGGCAGCTTCAGGTGCGCGTCGGCGTCGTCCACGGGCTCCTTGAGGCAGACCTCCACCCCGTCCACGGCGTCCACCATCTTCTTGAAGCCCTGGAAGTCGATCACCATGTGGTGGTCGATCCGCGTCCCGGTCAGCTTCTCGACGGTACGGATCGTGCACGCCGTGCCGCCGACCTCGAAGGCCAGGTTGAACTGCGCGAACTGCTCCCGGGTGCGGGACCCGTCGGGCTCGCGGCAGCTCGGGACCGTCACCATCAGGTCGCGGGGGAGGGAGACGGCGGTCGCGCTCCGCTTCCCCGCCGCGAGGTGCAGCAGGATCACCGTGTCGGAGCGCTGGGTGCCCCTGTCCCTGCCGTACCGCTCGTTCCCCTCGCCGGACCGGGTGTCCGAGCCGATGAGCAGGACGTTCCGGGCGGCCGAGGAGTTGGCGGGCGGGCGCTCCTTCTCGTACCTGCGCAGCTCGTCGGCGGCGGTGGTGTCCGTGGTGATGTTGCCGTCGAGCTTCCGGTAGAACCACCAGCCCGTCCCGGCCGCGCCGAGCAGGACGACGGAGACGCCGAGGGCCGTCCAGCGCAGCCAGTGGCGGCGGGGCTTCCCGGGGGCGGGCCCCTCCGGGCCGCCGGCCGCCGCGTCCTCCGCGCCCGTGGCCCCGGTCGCCCCGTCCCCGGCCCCGTCCCCGGGCGCCGGGGGGTCCGGTTCGGCGGGCGTGCCTGCGCGGTCCGTCACGTCTGCGTCCGTCCTTCGTGGCGTCGGCGGCGCGCCGGACGGCCGCCGGTCGTGGAGGAGGACGGCCGGGCCCGACGCGTGGTGGTGCGGAAGGAGAGGACTCCCCCCGGCCGATCATCCACCGGACCGGGCGCCCGAACCCGGGGACCCGGCCCGTCGCTGGGCCGAACGGGTGCGGTTCGGCGGGGCTCGGGAGGCGGCGGGCCCGTCGGGCGGCCGGGCTCACGGCCCGGCCGGGATCACCGAGGGCCGGGTTCACGGACTGGTCGGGTTCGCCGGGCACCGGGACCGCGGCCCGGCCGGGTTCGCCGGGCGACGGGCTCACGGCCCGGCCGGGTTCAGGAGGCGGTGTCCGTCACCCGCTCGCTCTCCACCCGCTTCTCGAACGCCTCGGGCGCGAGCCGGTCCAGGTTCCGGCAGAGGACCACCGAGCCGCCGGCGGCGAGCGGCGCGTACAGACCGGTCGACACGCCGGTCCAGTCCCCGTAGCCGAGCCCGGAGAGCAGCCGGGAGCCGGGGCCGAGGCCGAGCCCCGCCGCGTCCACGCGGGCCTGGTCGACGAGCTGGACCCCACTGCGTTCCGTACCGTCGACGACGAGGGCGGGGGCGTCCGGATCGACCGGTACGAACGGGGCGAACCGGTCGCCCTGGCTCGGCACCTCGACCGCGTAGTCCGCGTAACCGGCGGGCGCGGCGGGGAACCGGCGGCCCAGCGGCGCCAGGGAGAGCGCGATCCGCTCCCCGGAGCAGGCGAGACCCGCCTCCAGCGTCTCCGGGCCCGCGACCACGACGTCCGCGCCCGACGGGTCGCCGCCGAGCTCGACGGTCACGCCCACCGAGGAGCAGGCGAGCAGCCAGACGGCGGTCTGCCAGTGCGCGGGCAGCAGCAGCGCGACCCGGTCGCCGGGTCCGGCGGACAGCTCGCCCTGGATCAGGTTCGCCGTCTTGGCCACCCAATTGGCGAAGGTGGCGACGGACAATTCCACCCGTTCACCGGTGGCGTCGTCGTAGAAGGTGACCAAGGGGCGGGCGGGGTCCGCGGCGAGCGCGGATCGCAGCAGGTCGGCGGGGGTGCGGTCGCTGGCGTTCACGCCCGACAGCGTACGCGGGAGGGCCCGCCGGGGTCCGCCGTACCGGTGACGCCGTCCACCGGTCGGACCGATCGGCCGCCGCTTTCCGGGCGGTGTTCCGGCGCGCGGAACGGCCCGGCGGTACGCACGATCGGCCCATGCGTGCCTCACTCGTCCCCTCGATCGCCGTCACCTGCGCGGCGGTACTCGCCCTGCCGGTCCCCTCCGCCGCGCCCGCGGCGGCCGAGGTGCTCGGGCAGCCACCGGCGGCCTCCGCGCTGCCCCCCGCGCCCGACCTCTCGGGCTCCACCCAGTCCCTGCCGCTCGCCCCGCTGGGCCCCTCCTCGCGGGCCGGCGGCTCGGGGGAGCAGGGGCTCCCCCGACGCGACGTCAAGCCCTTCTCGCTCGTGGGCGTGGTCTGGGACGACCCCGAGGCCCCGCTGCACGGCACCGTGCAGGTCCGCACCCGGGCCACCGGCACGGACACCTGGTCCGCGTGGCAGGACGTGGAGACCCACAACGACGAGCACGGGGCCGACCCGGACAGCGCGGAGGGCACCTCCCGGGCGCTCCGCGGCTCCACGGCCCCGCTGTGGGTGGGCGACTCCGACGGCGTCGAGATCCGCGTACGGGCGGACGCGGGCCGGACGGGCGGCGCGTCGCCGCTCCCGGCCGGCCTGCGCCTGGAACTCGTGGACCCGGGAGAGGGCCCGGAGACGGCCCCGGACACGGAACCGGTCCTGGAGACGGAGCCGGGTCCGGCCACCGAGCCGGTCGCGGACACCGGTCCGACCGCCGACGGGTCCACCGAGCCGGTCGCGGTCGCGGAGGCCGCCCCGCCGCGGACCCGTACGGTCGTGGCCCCCGCCGACGCGGTTCCGGCCGTCGCCGCTCCGGAGGCCCCGCCGCCCCCGGCCGTCGCCTTCCCGGCCACCGCCCTCTCGCTCGCCCCGTACGCCGCCCCCTGGCTCACGGCCCTGTCGCAGGGGGCGGCCGAGGCCGTCGCCCCGTACCTGCCCCCGTTCCTGCCCCGCACCCCGGCGGCCGGGTCCGAGGCGCAGGAACCGGTCCAGGCGCAGGCCGCGGCCGCCCCGTACATCGGCCCCCGCCCCGCGATCGTCACCCGCAAGGGCTGGGGCGCGGACGAGTCGATCCGCGAGAAGACCTTCGTCTACACGAACACGATCAAGGCCGCCTTCGTCCACCACAGCGCCACCGGCAACAACTACACCTGCGCCCAGGCGCCGTCCGTCCTGCGCAGCATCTACCGCTACCACGTCCTGAGCAGCGGGTGGCGGGACTTCGGCTACAACTTCGCCGTCGACAAGTGCGGAAACATCTACGAGGGCCGGGCGGGCGGCGTGGACAAGCCGGTGCTCGGCGCCCACACCCTCGGGTTCAACACCAGCACCATGGGCATCGCCGTCCTCGGCACCTTCAGCACGACCGCCCCGCCGGCCGCCGCCGTGACCGCCGTCGCCCGTCTGACCGCCTGGAAGCTCGGCCTCCACGGCATCAACCCGGTGGGATCGGTCACCCTGACCTCGGGCGGCGGGAACCTGTACGCGAAGGGCACGAAGGTCAAGTTCCACGCCATCGCCGGACACCGTGACGGATTCGCCACGGACTGCCCCGGATCGCTTCTGTACGGCAAGCTCGGCACGGCCCGGACGAGCGCGGCCTCGTACCAGGGGAGGTAGAGGGGAACGCCGGGGCAACCCTCTGCATAAACTGACCGGTCATATCGCAGGGACGACCGAAAACGGACGTGCCGACGGCCCCGGACAGGAAGCAGAGACGACAAGGTGACAGAAGCGATCCTCCTGGTCGGTGGCAAGGGAACACGGCTGAGGCCCCTCACGGTCAACACGCCCAAGCCCATGGTCCCGGCGGCGGGCGTCCCCTTCCTGACGCACCAGCTCGCCCGCGCCCGCGCCGCCGGCGTCGAGCACATCGTGCTCGCCACCTCCTACCTGGCCGAGGTCTTCGAGCCGCACTTCGGCGACGGCTCCGAACTGGGCCTGAGCCTGGAGTACGTCACCGAGGAGGAGCCGCTGGGCACCGGCGGCGCGATACGCAACGTGGCCCCGCGCCTGCGCTCGGGCCCCGACGACCCGGTCCTCATCTTCAACGGGGACATCCTCACGGGACTCGACATCGGGGCCCTCGTCGACACCCACTCCTCCTCCGGCGCGGACGTCTCGCTCCACCTCACCCGGGTCGACGACCCGCGGGCCTTCGGACTCGTCCCCACGGACCCCACCGGCCGCGTCACGGCCTTCCTGGAGAAGCCGCAGACGCCCGAGGAGATCGTCACCGACCAGATCAACGCGGGCGCGTACGTCTTCCGCCGCTCGGTCATCGACACCATCCCCACCGGCCGGCCGGTCTCGGTGGAGCGCGAGACCTTCCCGCAGCTCCTGGCCTCCGGCGCCCACCTCCAGGGCATGGTCGACTCCACGTACTGGCTGGACCTCGGCACCCCGCAGGCCTTCGTGCGCGGCTCCGCCGACCTGGTCCTGGGCCGCGCGCCCTCCCCGGCCGTCCCGGGCCGCTGCGGCGACCGCCTGGTGCTGCCCTCGGCGCGCGTCGCCCCGGACGCCAAGCTGACCGGCGGCACGGTCGTCGGCGCGGACGCGGTGGTCGGCGAGGGCGCCCGCATCACGGGCTCCACGCTCCTCGCGGGCGCGGTCGTCGAACCGGGCGCGGTGATCACCGACTCCCTGATCGGCGCGGGCGCCCGCATCGGCGCGCGCACGGTCCTCAGCGGGGCGGTCATCGGCGACGGCGCCCGGATCGGCGCCGACAACGAACTCCGCGACGGCATCCGCGTCTGGTGCGACGCGACCCTCCCGGCGGGCACGGTCCGCTTCTCGTCGGACCAGTAGGGGGCGGGGCGGGGGCTCTGCCTGCCGGCTCCGCCCACCGCTTCCGCCTGCCGGCTCTGCCCACCGCCTCTGCTCACCGGTCCTGCCTGCCGGTCCCGTCTGCCGCCCCTGCCCACCGACCGGGCGCCGCGGTGGTCCCCGCTCCGGCACCACCGTGGCGGGCATACGTTCCGCAGGGCGTGGGTCCCCCTCCGGGGGAGGGTGGGCACACCCCCCGGCGCGGCACCCGCCCCCCGCGGGCCCGCCCCGAGGGCCCCGGCCCCGCACCCGGCCGGTCCCGTCCGACTACGCTCGTCCCATGGCCGGCCGCTTCCCCCAGAGACCCACCACCGCACCCGTACGGGTCACCGGCCGCACCTCCGGGGCCCCGCCCCGCACCCGCTCCCTCCCCCTCCCACCGGGGACGGACCTCGGCCTCACCCTCGGCCCCCTCCGCAGGGGCCCGGCGGACCCGGCCTACCGGGCGGCCCGGGACGGCTCGTTCTGGCGGGCCTGCCGGACGCCCGGGGGCCCGGGGACCCTCCGCGTCACCGCACGGGACGGCGTCGCGGAGGCGCGGGCGTGGGGCGAGGGCGCCGCGTGGCTCCTGGACCGCCTCCCCGCGCTCCTCGGCGCCGAGGACGACCCGGCAGCCTTCACGCCCCGCCACAGGCTCCTTGCCGCGGTCCACCGCCGTCGGCCCGGCCTGCGCCTCGTCCGCACCGGACTGGTCCTGGAGTCGCTGATCCCGTCGATCCTGGAGCAGAAGGTCACGACGGACGAGGCGTACCGGGCCTGGCGGATGCTGGTGCGGACGTACGGGGAGCCCGCGCCGGGCCCGGCGCCCGAGGGCATGCGCGTCATGCCGGACGCGCGCGCGTGGAGCCTGATTCCGTCCTGGGAGTGGCACCGCGCGGGCGTGGACGACAAACGGGCCGCGACGGTCCTGCGCGTGTGCCGGGTGGCCCGCCGCATGGAGGAGGCCGCGGACATGGACCCGGCCGACGCCCGCAGGCGCCTGGAACTGGTCCCGGGCGTCGGCCCCTGGACGAGCGCCGAGGTGGTCCAGCGCAGCCACGGCGCCCCCGACGAGGTCACCACCGGCGACTACCACCTGCCCGGCATCGTCGGCTGGGCCCTCGCGGGCGACCGCACGGCCGACGACGCGGCCATGCTCGACCTCCTGGCCCCCTACGCGGGCCAGCGCCACCGGGCCGCCCGCCTGATCCTCCTCAGCGGCCGGATCCCGCCCCGCAGGGCGCCCCGGATGACCCCGGGGAACATCGCGGCCCTCTGACCGCGCGGGGCCCGGCCGGCGAGGTCACCGCACCTCGACGAAGTCCGCGGCCGTCCGCGCCGCCCGTTCCCGGGGCGGGGCCGCCGGATGGCCGATCGCCACCGCGCCGAGCGGGTCCCAGGAGTCCGGCAGGTCGAGGACCTCCCGTACGACGTCCCGGCAGAACATCGTCGAGGACACCCACGCCGAGCCGAGCCGCTCGCCCGCGAGCGCCACCAGGAAGTTCTGCACGCCCGCGCCCGCCGCGACCAGGAACATCTCGCGCTCGGCGGTGTCCCGGCGCGGGTCGCCGTAGTGGTGGGAGCCGTCCATGACCAGGCAGGGGACGGCCAGACAGGGCGCGTCGCGCAGGACGTCCCCGCGCCGGACCCGCTTCGCGATCGACTCCTCGGACTTCCCGTCCCGGCGCAGGTCCGCGACCCACGCCTCCCGCATCGCGTCGAGCAGCCGCGTCCGCGACCCCGCCGACTCCAGGAGCACGAACCGCCACGGCGTCGTGTGGTGCGGGGCCGGCGCCGTCACGGCCGCGGCGACCGCGCGCCGCACCGCCCCCGGATCGACCGGCTCGGCCGTGAACTCCCGTACGGTCCGCCGCAGCGTCACCGCCTCGCGCACGGCCTCGGAGGTGCCCAGCCGGAACATGTCGTCGGCGGCGCTCCGCACGAGCGCGCGTGCCCCCGGCTCCCCGTCCCCGCCCACCACGTGCGGCAGGCCCCGGACGACGGCCACCGGGAGCCCGGCCGCCTTGCCCTTCACCAGGTCGCCGGCGGCGGCGAGTTCGTCGGCGGTGGCGACCACGGTCGCGCTCAGCGGGTTGCCGTGCGCGTCGGTCCCGCCGCGCAGGTCGTCCATGACCCGCACCCCGGCCGCCCCGATCGCCACGTCCGTGAGCCCGCCGCGCCAGGGGCGCCCGAAGGTGTCCGTGACGACGACGCCCACGTCCACGCCGAGCGCCCCGCGCAGTCCCGCGCGGATCCGGCGGGCCGAGGCGTCCGGGTCCTCGGGCAGCAGCAGGACCGTCCCGGCGGGGGTGTTGGAGGCGTCGACCCCGGCGGCGGCCATGACGAGCCCCTGCCGGTTCTCGACGATCCGCAGGGCGCCGCGCCGCGCCACCACCCGGACGGTCTCGGCGTCGATGGCCTCCTCGCGGTCGTCGGCGGCGACCACCCGCCCCTCCGCCTTGCTCACGATCTTGGAGGTGACGAGCAGCACGTCCCCGTCGGCCAGTTCCGGGGAGGCGGAGGCGATCAGCTCGGCCAGGTCGTCCCCGGCCGCGACCTCGGGCAGCCCGGGCAGCGCCCAGACCCGGTACGCGGGGGCGGCGGTCACCCCCGCACCTCCTCGGCAAGGGCGAGGGCCTCGCGGGCCATCGCCGCCGTCGCGTCCACGTCCGTCATCATCAGCGGCACCGCGCGGCAGGCGATGCCCGCCGCCTCGACGTCCGCCACCGCGCCCGCGTCCACGGTGTCCACGAGCCAGCCGTCGAGCAGCTCGGAGCCGTAGTGCCGGGCCACCGCCGCCGCCGTGGACTCCACGCCCACCGCCGCGAGGACCTTGTCGGCCATGCCGCGCACGGGCGCGTCCCCGACGATGGGGGAGAGGCCCACGACCGGCGCCCCGGCCGCGGCGACCGCCTCGCGGATCCCGGGCACGGCCAGGATCGTGCCGACGGACACGACCGGGTTGGACGGCGGGAAGAGGATCAGGTCCGCCTCCGCGATCGCCTCCAGGACGCCCGGCGCCGGCTTCGCGGCCTCCGCGCCGACCGGCACGACGGCCTTCGCGTCGACGGAGGCGCGCAGCTTCACCCAGTACTCCTGGAAGTGCACCGCCCGCCGCTCGCCGTCGACCTCGATGGCCACGTGGGTCTCGACGCGGTCGTCGGACATGGGAAGCAGGCGCACGCCCGGCTGCCAGCGGGCGCACAGCGCCTCGGTGACGGCGCTCAGCGGGTAGCCCGCGCCGAGCATCTGGGTGCGGACGACGTGGGTCGCGAAGTCCCGGTCGCCGAGGCCGAACCACTCGGGCCCGACGCCGTACGCCGCGAGCTCCTTTTTGACGGCGAAGGACTCGTCCGCACGCCCCCAGCCCTGCTCTTCGTTGATCCCACCGCCGAGGGTGTACATCACCGTGTCCAGGTCGGGGCAGACCTTCAGCCCGAAGAGATGGATGTCGTCACCGGTGTTGCCCACGACCGTGATCTCCGCGTCCGGGGCGGCCTGCTTGAGGCCGCGAAGGAAACGGGCACCACCGATGCCGCCGGCCAGAACCACAATGCGCATGTACGGCAGTGTGTCAGGCGACGATCACTCCCGGCGCGACCGGGGCGGGGGCCACCGGGGCGCACTGCGCGCGGAGCGACTCGTGCATGGGCATCTCGGTCAGGCCCGGGAAGTAGACGTGCAGGCTGACGGCCGGCTCCAGGGAGCCGTTGACGACCTCGTGGACGTACCCGGGCGCGAACACGCGCTGCGCGCCGCCCGCGAGCGTCCGCACGCCCCGGTCCGTGCGCTCCGTCAGCTCGCCCTCCAGGACGGTGAGGACGCCGGAGGAGACGCCGTGGTCGTGGAGTCCGCTGCCCTGCCCGGGCACCCAGGAGAGCAGCCACACCTCGTAGCCGGGTCCGGTGCGCAGACGGTGGTACCAGCGGGTGGTGGCGTCGTACTCGACGTACGGGGCCCACTGGGAGCGGTCCTCGGCGATCGAGCGCGCGAGGCCGACGAAATCGGCCACGGTCACGGGGTGGACGCGCTCGGGCTGGAGGAGGTGGGGGACCTCCATGATGTCGCCGGCGATCTGGAGGTCGCTGTCCATGTTCATGGGGTGGGGTGGTTCCTCAGCAGAAACAGAAGCGGTGGGGGGTCACGGAAGGAGCGGTGACACGGATGACGCGGGTGACGCTGGGGGGAAGAAGCTGGAGCTCTGCGGCATCAACAGCTGGGACGGCAACAGCAACAGCGCGCCTGGACAGCGCGGCGGAACCCACGGGCGTGGGTCGCGGAGGGCGCTGCGGTCGCTGGCATGCCACCAAAGGTGGCCGGAGGGACACCCGACTGTCAACTCAATGCCCGATTTGGCGGTAATGTTTCACCTCATCCGGTTGCCCTCTCTGGAGAAAGGTTTGCTCATGCGCGGACCAGGAGAGATGGCGCTTCGACCATGTCCGTGAACATGGCGGCGCGCGCGTGTCGGTCCCGAGCGGGAGCGGCTCGTGACCTGACTGTGATCCGGATCGCTTCCGTGGCTGGACGGCAACAAGATCCAAGCCCCGGACGTCCTTCTCCACGAAGGCCGTGCCGCGTGGTCACGCCGTTGGCATGTGTCACGGTTTTTGGTGATTTGAACACTTAGTGCATACGCTTGGTTCCGCAGAGTGAATACGGGGCCCAATAGCAGATCTCAGCTTGACTCGCACAGAGCACGAACTTGTAATTTCACTCGTGTCGTTCGGCCGTGCTCGCACGGCAACTCCACGGGACGCACAGAACAGACGAGGGGCGCACATGACCGAGTTGTTCCAGGAACTGCTGGTCGAGGACGCGGACGAGGAACTCGGCTGGCAGGAGCGCGCGCTGTGCGCCCAGACCGATCCCGAGTCCTTCTTTCCCGAGAAGGGCGGCTCGACCCGCGAGGCCAAGAAGGTCTGCCTCGCCTGCGAGGTCCGCTCCGAATGCCTCGAATACGCCTTGCAGAACGACGAGCGCTTCGGCATCTGGGGAGGCCTCTCCGAGCGCGAGCGGCGCCGTCTGAAGAAGGCCGCCGTCTGAACCGCCGCCGGCCGGACAGCGGTTCCGGCCGCCGCACGCGCCACCGCCGCCCGACCGCGTCCGGACCTCCGAGCCGGGACGCGCCCACCGGGACCGCGCCGAGACGCGCGCACCAGGACGATCCGAACGGTCCGCCCCCCGTGCACCCGAGCACGGAAGGCGGACCGTTCGGCGTTCCCCGCGCTCTCCGCACCTTCCGCGCGGTCCCCGCCTTCCCCGTGCGCCCCGAACCCTCCGCGTTTCCCGAACCCTCCGCGCTCCCCGTGCGCCCCGCTTTTCCCGAACCCTCCACGCGCCCCGAGCCCTCCGCGTTCCCCGTGCGCCCCGCGCTCCCCGCGGCCCGGCCTCCCCGCCCTCCCCGGGCGTCCCGTCCCGCGCCCTCCCCGCGACCGTTCCGTCCCCTCTGTCCACAGGGGCCCGGGAGCTCCGTCCACAGGGCGGCGGACCGCTCCGCGCGCAGCCGTTAGTGTGGGCCTCCGTCCGAGACGCTCCCACGCCCCCCGCGGGCGACCCCCGGCCGGAGGGCCCGTAGCTCGATGTCCTCAACTCCTGAGTTCCCGCGACACGTCGTCACCGCCGTGCTCGTCACCCACGACGGCGCCCGCTGGCTGCCCGACGCCCTCGCCGGCCTGCTCGCCCAGGAACGCCCCGTGCAGAACGTGGTCGCGGCCGACACCGGCAGCGCCGACGACTCCGCGCGGCTCGTCGCCGACGCCGTCGGCGCCGACCGCGTCCTGCACCTCGCGCGCCGCACCGGCTTCGGCGCCGCCGTCGAGGAGGCGGCCCGCACCGCGCCCGTGCTCGGACCCGAGGACCTGCCCTACCTGAAGCGCCCCAGCGGCTGGGACCCCGTCAACCGCACCTGGAACGACGAGGCCTACGACCTCCCCGAACTCCCGCACGGCGAACCGGTCCAGTGGCTCTGGCTCCTCCACGACGACTGCGCGCCCGAGCCCGACGCCCTCGCCGAACTCCTGCGCGTCGCCGACTCCGACGCGTACGCCGCCGTCGTCGGCCCCAAACTGCGCGGCTGGTACGACCGGAAGCAGCTCCTGGAGACCGGCGTCTCCATCGCCCGCAGCGGCCGCCGCTGGACCGGCCTCGACCGCCGCGAGCAGGACCAGGGCCAGCACGACCAGGTCCGCTCCGTCCTCTCCGTCTCCACCGCCGGCATGCTGATCCGCCGTGACGTCTTCGAGGAGCTCGGCGGCTTCGACCGCCGCCTGCCCCTCATGCGCGACGACGTCGACCTGTGCTGGCGCGCCCACGCCGCCGGCCACCGCGTCCTCATCGCCCCCGACGCCGTCCTGCGGCACGCCGAGGCCGCCGCCCGCGAGCGCCGCACCGTCGACTGCGCCGGCCGCACCGCCACCAACCCGCACCGCGTCGACAAGGCCGGAGCCGTCTACACGCTCCTCGCCAACACCCGCGGCGCCGCCCTCCCGTACGTCTTCCTGCGGCTCGTCCTCAGCACCCTGCTCCGCACCCTCGCCTACCTCGTCGGCAAGGTCCCCGGGCAGGCCGTCGACGAGGTCATGGGCCTCCTCGCCACCCTGCTGCGCCCCGAGAAGATCCTCGCCGCCCGCAAGCGGCGCAAGAACCCCGCCGTCGCCGCGGGCGAACTCCGCCCGCTGTTCCCGCCGCCCGGCGCCACCGTCCGCGCCGCCGTCGAACAGCTCACCGCCAACTTCGGCGGCAACGAGACCGACTCCGGCGGCTCCCGCCACGGCGTCGTCGAGTCGGGCCCCGGCGGCGACGACGCCGACTACCTGGAGATCGAGCAGTTCGCCCGGCTCAAGAAGATCGCCCGCAGACCCGGACCGGTCCTCTTCGCCCTCCTCCTCGTCGTCTCCCTCGTCGCCTGCCGCAACCTCCTCTCCGGCGGCTCGCTGGCCGGCGGCGCCCTGCTGCCCGCCCCCGACACCGTCTCCGGACTCTGGTCCCGGTACGCCGACACCTGGCACCCCCTCGGCACCGGCGGCACCCAGTCCGCCCCGCCCTACCTCGCCGTCCTGGCCGCGCTCTCCGCGCTGTTCCTCGGCTCCACCTCCACCGCGCTGACCCTGCTGCTCGTCTGCTCGGTCCCGCTCGCCGGCTTCACCGCGTACTTCGCCTCCCGGGGCATCGTCGAGTCCCGCCTCCTGCGCGCCTGGGGTGCCGTCGCGTACGCCTTCCTGCCCGCCGCCACCGGCGCCCTCGCCACCGGCCGGCTCGGCACCGCCGTCCTCGCGATCCTGCTCCCGCTGATCGGCCGCGCCGCCGTCGCCGCCCACGGCTTCAACCGGCCCGACCGGGGCAGCTGGCGCGCCACCTGGGCGTACGCCCTCCTGCTCACCTTCACGACCGCGTTCACCCCGGTCGTCTGGCCCCTCGCCGTCCTCCTCGGCCTCGGCGTCCTCGCCGTCCGCCGCTCCGACATCACCGCGTACGGGCTCCGCTTCCTCGCCGCCGTCGGCACCCCCCTGCTCGTCCTCGCCCCCTGGTCGCTCACCCTCCTGACCGACCCCTCCGCCCTCCTGCGCGAGGCCGGCGTCGACCTGCACACGGGCACCGCCACCGCGCTCGACCTGCTCGGCACCAGCCCCGGCGGCCCCGGCGCCACCGGCGGCCTCCTCCTGATCGGCCTCGTCCTCGCCGGTCTGGCCGGACTGCTGCGCGAGGAGCGCCGGCTCGCCGTCCACGCCGCCTGGGCCGCCGCCCTCGCCGGCCTCCTCCTCGCCGTCCTGACCAACGGCGCGGGCGGCACCGGCTGGGCCGGCCCCGCCACCCTCGTCTACGGCGCCGCCCTCATCGCCGCCGGCCTGATCGGCGCCGAGGGCGGACGCACCCGCGTCGCCGCCCACGGCTTCGGCTGGCGCCAGCCCGTCGCCGCCCTCGTCGCCCTCGCCTGCGCCGCCGGCCCCGCCCTCGCCGCCGCCGGCTGGATGATCGGCGGCGCCGACGGCCCGCTGACCCGCCGCGACCCGGTCCAGGTCCCGGCCTTCGTCGCCGAGGAGAGCACCACCCGCGACCAGCCCCGCACCCTCGTCCTCGGCGGCTCCACCCCCGGCGAGGTCGCCTACACCCTGGTCCGCGGCTCCGGCGCCCGCCTCGGCGACGCCGAGCTCACCGCCACCGCCGACGGCGACCCGCACCTCGACCGGACCGTCGCCCTCCTCGTCGCCGGCTCCGGCGCCGACCAGACCGAGCAGCTCAGCGGCTACGCGATCCGCTACGTCCTGGTGCGGGACGGGGCGCCCCGCCAGATGAGCCGCGTCCTCGACGCCACCCCCGGCCTCAGCCGCCTCAGCCAGATCGACGGCAGCGCGCTCTGGCGCGTGGACCGCGAGATCGCCCGCGTCATGATCGTGCCGCCCGCCGCCGAGGACGGGGCCCCGGCCGCCGAGGAGACCGCCAGGGCCGTCCCCGTCGCCGCCGGCCCCGTCGAGGTCCACACCGAGGTCCCCGCGGGCCCCGCGGGCCGCGTCCTGCGCCTCGCCGACCGTGCCGCCGAGGGCTGGACCGCCACCCTCGACGGCAAGGAGCTGAAGAGGACCACCGTCGACGGCTGGGCCCAGGGCTTCGAACTCCCCGACCGGGGCGGCCGCCTCGACGTCGCGTACGACGAGCCGTTCACCCACACCGCGTGGATCTGGACCCAGGTCGCCCTCGGCGTCGTCCTCCTCGTCCTCGCCCTGCCCGGCCGCCGCCGCGAGATCGACGACGACCTGCCCGACGAGGAGCTCGCGATCCCCGCCCGGGCCGCCGAGGGCGACGGCCGCCGCGCCCGCCGCCTGCGCGCCGCCGCCGAGGCGGAGGCCGCGGAGCAGGCCCCCGCCGACGCGCCGGAGCACGAGCCGGTCCCGATCCCCGGGCAGCAGTCCCACGAGCCCGGCGGCCGGGAGGCGGAGTGGGACGGCGCGTACGACCCCGTCTACGCCCAGGCCCCCGCCCAGGAGCAGACCGGCGACCGGACCTACGCCGACCAGGCCCCCCACCAGGAGTACGCGGCCGACCCGTACCAGCAGCAGCCCCACGCGTACCCCCAGCAGGGCTACGAGCAGCAGCAGTACGACCCTCGGGGCTACGAGCAGCAGCAGTACGACGGCCAGGGATACGACCCGCAGCAGTACGACGGCCAGGGATACGAGCAGCAGCCGTACGACCCGCAGCAGTACGACCCGTACGGCTACGGCTACGGGCACCCCCGGGGCCACGAGACCGAGCAGCGTCCCGACGGGAGCAGCAACCAGTGAAGCGCACGACCCTCTCCCTGATCGCGGGCGCCACGGCCCTCGCCGCCGTCACCGGCTTCGCCGCCCTCACCGCCCCCGACGGCACCGCCGTCCCCGGAGCGACGAAGGCCACCACCCGGCTGCCGGTCGAGCGCGTCGGCCTGGCCTGCCCGGTCCCCAGCTCCTCCGAGGTGGCCGAGACCGTCTACACCTCGTACACCCCGGCGGGCGCGGAGACCGGCAAGGGCACGGGCGCGGGCAAGGACGGGGCCGCGCGGTCCACGGCCCTCCTGCGGCCCGCCGCGGGCGCGACCGCCGACGGCGGGACCGGCGACAAGAAGCCGCCCGCGACCGCCAAGGCCCCCGCCACCGTCACGGCCCCCGGCAAGCCCGTCACCGCCCGGGCGAACGGCGCGGCCGTGCCCGCCCTCACCGGCTCGGCCACCGGCGCCCTCGCCTCCGGCTGGACCGTCCAGCAGACCACCGTCGTCCCGGCGGGCGGCCCGCGCGGCCTCCTCGGCCTCACCTGCGGCGCCCCCGACACCGACTTCTGGTTCCCGGCGGCCTCCACCGCCCAGGCCCGCCACGACTACGTCCACCTCACCAACCCGGACGACACCGCCGCCGTCGCCGACATCGAGCTGTACGGCCCCGAGGGCGTCCTGAAGTCCCAGTTCACCGAGGGCATTCCGGTCCCGGCCCACTCCACGGTCCCGGTCCTCCTCCCCACCCTCACCCAGGAGGCCGCCCAGCGGGACGTCACCGTCCACGTCACCACCCGCAGCGGGCGCGTCGGCGCGGCCGTCGGCGTCGCCGACGACAAGCTCGGCAGCGACTGGATCTCCGCCTCGGCCGACCCGTCGGGCAGCGTCGTGCTCCCCGGCATCCCGGCCGACGCGGCCTCGGTGCGGCTCGTGGTCTTCGCCCCCGGCGAGGACGACGCCGACCTGAAGGTCAAGCTGTCCACCGCGAGCGGCGCGATCGTCCCGGCGGGCGCCGACACCCTGCACGTGAAGTCCGGGATGACGACCTCCATCGACCTGCCGGACCTCACCCGCGGCTCGGCGGCCTCCCTGTTCCTCGCCCCGGAGGACCCGAAGCGGCCCGTCCCGGTCGTGGCCGCCCTCCAGGTGGTCCGCGGCAAGGGCGACAAGAGCGAGATCGCCTTCATCCCGGCGGCGGGGGCGATCTCCGCCCGCGCGACGGCCGCCGACAACCGCGCCGGGGCCTCGACGCTCTCCCTGACCGCCCCCGAGGCCGACGCCCGGGTCACCGTCACGGCCTCGGCCGGCTCCGAGGCCGGCACGCCGGTGACGAAGACGGTCACGGTCAAGGCGGGCACGACGGCGGCCCTCACCGACATCGTCCCGCAGGGCCTCAAGGGCTCCTACGCGCTGACCGTCGAACCGGTCTCCGGCGGCAAGGTGTACGCGGCGCGGACGCTCGCCGCGCCGCAGGACGGCATCCCGATGTTCACCGTCCAGACCCTCGCCGACGACCGGGGCACGGTCGAGGTCCCTTCGGCCCGCCAGGACCTGGGAGTGCTGGACTGAGGTCCGGAGCCGCCGCGGACGAGACCGCCCCTTCCGGGGGAGACCGGAGGGGGCGGAGCCGTGGGCGGGAGGAGGAGAGCCGTACGACTACGGGCCCGGCCCGGTTAGGCCCGGCCCGCGAGCTCCCGGCCCCGGCCCGCCCGTCTCAGTCCTGGCCGTACCGGGGGTCGACCGACTCGGGGGAGAGGCCGAGGAGCTCGGCGACCTGCTCCACGACCACCTCGTGGACCAGGAGCGCCCGCTCGTCCCGGCTCTTCGAGCGGATCTCGACCGGCCGCCGGTAGACGACCACCCGGGCGGGCTCTCCCTTCTCCGCCGGGAGCGAGCCGCCCAGCGGCACCGTCTCGCCCGGCACGGGCGGCGGCACCTCCAGGACCAGGAACTCGACGTCGGCCAGCTGCGGCCAGCGCCGTTCGAGGCGCTCCACCGAGTCGAGGACCAGATCGCGGAAGGTGTCGGCCCGGCTCGCGGAGAGCGGCACCTGCGGCGGCGCGACGGGTCCCCGCATCCCGCGGCCGTGCCGGTCGCGGCGGCGGACCCGGGGCTCCGCCGGGGGCTCCGCGGGACGGTGCGGGGGGCTCGGCGGCACAGGACTGTCCATCACCGACGCAGCGTAACCCCCATCGGTCCTCCGTACCGTGGCGTGTCCTCGCCACCCTCCCCCGAGCCTCCGGCCCGCACCCGTCCCTCCTCCGGCCCGCTCCCGCCGCTCCTCCGCCCCCGGCCCGTCCCTCCTGTCGAAACCTGAACATTCCGGCCAATCGCGCGCCCGCTTCGGCGATCCGTCGCGATCGGCCATCTGGCCCTGATTGACCGGATTCATATCCCGGACTGTCCGAATCTCCACCTGCCCCGGGAGCCGTGCGGGACCTTCCCCGCAGGTCGGAACAGCCGCCCCGGACAGGGGTATGGCGCGGTTCACACCGCGACACGGTGGAGTGACCTGAGGGAGAGTCGTCGCGGCCCGCTCAAGAGTGCGGTACCGTCCAACGTCGTGAGCCCTGTACGTCGCTGTTCGCGCACCGCGTGCGGCCGCCCTGCCGTCGCGACACTGACGTACGTCTATGCCGACTCGACTGCGGTCCTCGGCCCGCTCGCCACCTACGCCGAGCCCCACTGCTACGACCTGTGCGCCGAGCACAGCGAGCGCCTCACCGCCCCGCGCGGCTGGGAGGTCGTGCGGCTCTCCGACGGATCCGCCCCCACCCGCCCCAGCGGCGACGACCTCGAAGCCCTGGCCAACGCGGTCCGGGAGGCGGCCCGCCCCCAGGAGCGCGCGGCCGGAGCCGGCGGCAAGGGCGGCGGAGGCCGCGGCGGCGATCCCATGGAGGTCGGGCGCCGCGGACACCTCAGGGTGCTCCGTTCCCCCGACAACTGAGCGCAACCGGCCACCATCCGCATCCTCCCGCCCCACTCCGGGTAGTTTTGGCGTTCCGTACACGCGCCGCACACGCGTGCCCAGAACTCAGGAGGGTGGATCCGTGACTGCCGATCTGTCGCAGATCGTGAAGGCGTACGACATCCGCGGAGTGGTACCCGACCAGTGGGACGAGGCGCTCGCCGAGCTCTTCGGCGCCGCCTTCGTCCGGGTGACGGACGCGGACGCGATCGTCGTCGGCCACGACATGCGTCCCTCGTCGCCCGGCCTCGCGGGAGCCTTCGCGCGCGGCGCGGCCCGCCTCGGTGCCGACGTCACCCTCATCGGCCTCTGCTCCACCGACCAGCTGTACTTCGCCTCCGGCAGCCTCGGCCTGCCCGGCGCGATGTTCACCGCCTCCCACAACCCGGCGCAGTACAACGGCATCAAGATGTGCCGCGCCGGAGCCGCCCCCGTCGGCCAGGACACCGGCCTCGCCGACATCCGCGCGCTGGCCGAGGAGTGGTCGGAGAAGGGCGCCCCCGAGGCCGCCGCCACCCCCGGCACCATCACCGAGCGGGACACCCTCGACGACTACGCGGCCCACCTCAAGGGCCTCGTCGACCTCACCGGCATCCGCCCGCTCAAGGTCGTTGTCGACGCGGGCAACGGCATGGGCGGCCACACCGTCCCCACCGTCTTCGCGGGCCTCCCGCTCGACACCGTCCCGATGTACTTCGAACTGGACGGCACCTTCCCGAACCACGAGGCCAACCCCCTCGACCCGAAGAACATCGTGGACCTCCAGGCCCGCGTCCGCGAGGAGGGCGCCGACATCGGCCTCGCCTTCGACGGCGACGCCGACCGCTGCTTCGTCGTCGACGAGCGCGGCGAGCCGGTCTCCCCGTCCGCGATCACGGCCCTCGTCGCCGCCCGCGAACTCGCCAAGCACCCCGGCGGAACGATCATCCACAACCTGATCACCTCCTGGTCCGTGCCCGAGGTCGTCCGCGAGCAGGGCGGCGAGGCCGTCCGCACCCGCGTCGGCCACTCCTTCATCAAGGAGGAGATGGCGAAGACCGGCGCGGTCTTCGGCGGCGAGCACTCGGCGCACTACTACTTCCGGGACTTCTGGAACGCGGACACCGGCATGCTCGCCGCGCTCCACGTCCTCGCGGCCCTCGGCGGCCAGGAGGGCACCCTCTCGGAGCTGGTCGCCGCCTACGACCGCTACGCCGCCTCCGGCGAGATCAACTCCACCGTCACCGACCAGGCCGCCAGCACGGCCCGCGTCAGGGCGGCGTACGAGGGCGGGGACGGGATCACCCTCGACGAGCTCGACGGCCTCACCGTGACCGCCGCCGACTGGTGGTTCAACCTCCGCGCCTCCAACACCGAGCCGCTGCTGCGCCTCAACGTCGAGGCCCGCGACGAGGCCACCGCGGCCCGCGTCCGCGACGAGGTCCTCGCCCTGGTCCGGGCGACGGACTGACCCCGCGCCCACCGCCGGGGAACGGGACGGCCCCCGTTCCCCGGCGGTAGGCTGACCTGGCCCGACGGCCGACCCGAGGCCCCGGCCCGAAGACCCCGCCCCCGGCCCGGTCCGAGGACCGGGTCCGGAGCCCCGGCCCCCGGGGCACGGTCCGAGAGCCGGGTCCGGAGCCCGGCCCGAGGGCAGCACCACCACCGTCCGTCCGCAGTTCGTCCGAAGGGACCACCCCATGCCGCTCGAAGCCGGCCTCCTGGAGATCCTGGCCTGCCCCGCGTGCCACGCCCCGCTGAACGACCGCACCGCGGACGAGACCCCCGAGCTGGTCTGCACGGGCACCGACTGCGGCCTTGCCTACCCGGTCCGCGACGGCATCCCGGTCCTCCTCACCGACGAGGCCCGCCGCCCGGCGTAGGGCCCGACGGGCGGATCGCGGCCGACCGGCCCCGACCGCCCCCGAGGACGACGGCCGCCGACCGGACCCGGGACCACCACGAGCGACGGACGCCGACGGCGGGCACCACTCACGGGAAGACCCGCACCTCCGCGCACTCGGTGGTACGGATGGTACGAGCGGGACCGAGAAGCCCGGCCGGAGGCCGGGCCCACCCGAAGGCACCTCCCCGCTCCCCGCCCGAGGCGCCCCACCGAACCCGCTCACCCGGGAGGCACCAGATGCTCGACGAGACCCTCCTCGACAGCCCGGACGACCTCGCCCTGGCCGACCGCCGGGGCCTCCTCCGCGGCGCCGCCGAAGCCGGCGCGCGGGTGCGGACCGCCACCCGGCACGCCGCCGACGCCGGAATCGCCGACCTCCGCCCCGAGGGCCGCCCCCGCGCGGTCCTCGTCGCGGGCCCCGGCACCGCCGCCACCGGCGTCGCCGACCTGATCGGCGCCCTCGCCGGAGCCTCCGCCCCCGTCGTACGCCTCCGCCCCACCGGCGTGGCCCCCGCCGCCGGCGCCCTGCGGTGGGCGCTGCCCGGCTGGGCCGGCTCGGTGGACCTGCTGCTGCTCCCCACCACCGACGGCTCCGAACCGGGCCTCGCGCTCCTGGCCGAGCAGGCGTACCGCCGCGGCATCACGGTCGTCGCCGTCGCCCCCCAGGGCTCCCCGCTCGTGGAGGCGGTCGGCGGCTCGCACGGCCTGTTCGTGCCGATGGCCGTCGCCCCCAACGAGGCGCCCGACGAGTACGCCGAGAACATCGCGGCCAGCCCCGGCGCCCTCTGGGCCCTGTTCACCCCGCTGCTCGCCCTCCTCGACCGCGTCGGCCTCCTGGACGCGCCGCCCGAGGCCCTGGAGAAGGTCGCCGACCGCCTGGACCGCGCGGCCGAACGCTGCGGCCCCGCCGTCGCCACGTACAGCAACCCGGCGAAGACCCTCGCCGCCGAGCTGGCGGACTCGCTCCCGCTGATCTGGACCGAGGGCAGCGCCGCGGGCCCGGCCGGACGCCGCTTCGCCGCCGTACTGGCGGAGCTCGCCGGACTGCCCGCCCTCGCTGCCGAGCTCCCCGAGGCCCTGCCCGCGCACGGCGTCCTGCTCGCCGGCGACTACGCGGCGGCCGCAGACCCCGACGACTTCTTCCGCGACCGGGTCGACGAGCCCCAGGCCCTGCGGGCCCGGGTGGTCCTCCTCCGCGACCGGCCCGCCGGCGGCCTCAGCGCCGCCCCCGCCGCCCGGGAACTGGCCCTCGGCCACGACACCGCCGTCAGCGAACTGGAGCCGGAGGAGGGCGGCGACCTGGAGACGCTCGCGGAACTCCTCGCCGTGACCGACTTCGCGGCCGTCTACCTGGCCCTGGCCACCCGGCCCACCCCGGCCCCGTAGCCGCCGGACCGCTCCGCGCCCCGCACCGGACGCCACGGCTCGCGGCGCCGGCCCCGCACCCACCCCGTACCGTCCACCGCCCGGTCACCCACCCGTCACCCGCCCCCTGTCATCTGTCTCCCGTGTCCCCGGACACCCGCACACCCGTCACCCACCCGAGGAGCTGGCAGGCCCCATGGACCGCCTCGTCAACACCGTCCGTCCCTACGCCTGGGGATCCACGACGGCCATCCCGGAACTCCTGGGCACCGCCCCCACCGGCGAGCCGCAGGCCGAGATGTGGATGGGCGCCCACCCCGGTGCCCCCTCCCGCACCGGGCGAGGCCCGCTGAACGAGCTCATCGACGCCGACCCCGTACGCGAACTGGGCGAGCGGACCGTCGAGAAGTTCGGCCCGCGCCTGCCCTTCCTCTTCAAGGTCCTCGCCGCCGGCGCCCCCCTCTCCCTCCAGGTCCACCCCGACCTCGACCGGGCGCGCTCCGGATTCGCCGCCGAGGAGGCCGCGGGCATCCCCGTCGATGCCCCGCACCGCACCTACAAGGACGCCCACCACAAGCCCGAGCTGATCTGCGCCCTCACCCCCTTCGAGGGGTTCTGCGGCTTCCGCGCCCCCGCCGACGCCGCCGACCTGATCGCCGCGCTCGGCGTCGACTCCCTCAAGCCGTACGTCGACCTGCTGCACGCCCACCCCGAGGAGGCCGCGCTCCGCGAGGTCCTGACGGCCCTCCTCACCGCCGACCCCGAGGAGACGGCGCACACCGTCGCCGAGGCCACCGCCGCCGCCGACCGCCTCGGCGGCGCGCACGCCCCGTACGCGCGCCTCGCCCACCACTACCCGAGCGACCCCGGCGTCGTCGCCGCCATGCTCCTGCACCACGTGCGGCTCCAGCCCGGCGAGGCCCTCTACCTCGGCGCGGGCGTCCCGCACGCCTACCTCGACGGCCTCGGCGTCGAGATCATGGCCAACTCCGACAACGTGCTGCGCTGCGGCCTCACCCCCAAGCACGTCGACGTCCCCGAACTCCTCAAGGTCGTCCGCTTCGACCCGGCCGACCCGGCCGTCCTGCGCCCCGAGGCCTCCCCGTCGGGCGAGGAGGTCTACGAGACCCCGACCGACGAGTTCCGCCTCTCCCGCTTCGTCCGCGCGGAGGACGCCGCCCCCAACGACCTCACCGCCCCCACCCCCCAGATCCTGCTGGCCGTCGCCGGCCGCCCGACGGCGGGCGAAATCCCCCTCGCCCCCGGCCAATCCGTCTTCGTCCCGGCGGGCGAGCGCATCCAACTGACCGGAGCGGGTACGGTCTTCCGCGCCACCGTGGCGGCCTGATGCGACAATGACCGGCCGAACCGCGGCGATCGAGCCGGAGCACCGACGAAGGGACCCCGTACACCCATGAGCGCGTCAGGCGGAACCAAGGCGATCGTGGCGGCGCTCGCCGCGAATCTCGCGATCGCCGCAGCCAAGTTCGTGGCGTTCCTCTTCAGTGGTTCGTCCTCGATGCTCGCGGAGAGCGTCCACTCGCTCGCCGACTCCGGCAACCAGGGCCTGCTGCTCCTCGGCGGCAAGAAGGCCCGGCGCGAGGCCACTCCGCAACACCCCTTCGGCTACGGCCGCGAGCGGTACATCTACGCCTTCCTCGTCTCCATCGTGCTCTTCTCCGTCGGCGGCATGTTCGCCATCTACGAGGGCTACGAGAAGATCAAGCACCCGCACGCGATCGAGGCCTGGTACTGGCCGGTCGGCGTCCTCGTCTTCGCGATCATCGCCGAGAGCTTCTCCTTCCGCACCGCCATCAAGGAGTCGAACCCGCTCCGCGGCAACCTCTCCTGGAAGGAGTTCGTCCGCCGCGCCAAGGCCCCCGAGCTCCCCGTCGTCCTCCTGGAGGACCTCGGCGCCCTCGTCGGCCTCATCCTGGCCCTCGGCGGCGTCGGCCTCGCCCTGCTCACCGGCGACGGCGTCTGGGACGGCATCGGCACCCTCTGCATCGGCATCCTGCTCATCCTGATCGCGCTCGTCCTCGCCGCCGAGACCAAGTCGCTGCTCCTGGGCGAGTCCGCCGGCACCGACGAGGTCCGGAAGATCGAGGCCGCCGTCGTCGATGGCAGGACGGTCACCCGCCTCATCCACATGCGCACGCTCCACCTCGGCCCCGAGGAGCTCCTCGTCGCCGCCAAGATCGCCGTCGCGCACGACGACACCGCGACCGAGGTCGCCGGGGCCATCAACGCGGCCGAGGAGCGCATCCGCGCCGCCGTCCCGATCGCCCGGGTCATCTACCTGGAGCCCGACATCTACAGCGAGAAGGAGGCCGCGGCGGGCCCCGACCCGGCCGCGACCCCGGGCGGCCCGAGCCACTGACCGGAGGGGGCGCCGACCCCGGGGCCACGGCCCCGTGGGCCACTGACCCGCAGGGCCGCCGATTTCACTCGCGGCCCCATGGCACCGGTCCCTCCCGGCACCGGTCCCTCCCGGCACCGGTCCCTCCCGGCACCGGCCCCCTCCGGGGCCGCCTTTCCCCCGGGCCGTCTCCCTCCGATCCCGAAGTCGCCCCTCCTCGGTGATCAGCCCGTGAGACGGGTCGCTGGCCCGACGACCGAATCCGGCCATCGAGCCCGCCCCACCGAGCCCCCGGTCCGTACGCGCGGACCGGGGGCTCGACGCGTTCGACCCGGCTCCGGGACTGTCCGGGAGGAGCCCCGGGGTCCGATGCGGACTGTGGACCGCCGTGCCGATCGGTGTAGATTCGTGACCAGCCAGACGTCGCTGCTGATGGCGGTCGGGCGGTCCCCGTTGACCGGCCGAGGGAGAGAGGGCCTCCGACGACGGCACCATGGAAGTCCCGGGCATTCCTGTGCCCGGGGACCACCGCCGTGGTGCCCGGCGCCCCGAACGACCCTCGCACCCGACCCATGAGGAGCAGCCCCGTCATGACGACCGCAGCCCACCAGGACTTCAAGGTCGCCGACCTCTCCCTGGCCGCCTTCGGCCGCAAGGAGATCACCCTCGCCGAGCACGAGATGCCCGGCCTGATGTCGATCCGCCGTGAGTACGCCGAGCAGCAGCCGCTCGCCGGCGCCCGCGTCACCGGCTCCCTGCACATGACCGTGCAGACCGCCGTCCTCATCGAGACCCTGGTCGCCCTCGGCGCCGAGGTCCGCTGGGCCTCCTGCAACATCTTCTCCACCCAGGACCACGCCGCCGCGGCCATCGCCGTCGGCCCGAACGGCACCCCGGAGAACCCCCAGGGCGTCCCGGTCTTCGCCTGGAAGGGCGAGACCCTGGAGGAGTACTGGTGGTGCACCGAGCAGGCCCTCACCTGGCCGAACTCGCCCACCGGCGGCCCGAACATGATCCTCGACGACGGCGGTGACGCCACCCTCCTCGTCCACAAGGGCGTCGAGTTCGAGAAGGCCGGCTCCGCCCCGGACCCGGCCACCGCGGACAGCGAGGAGTACGCCCACATCCTGCGTCTCCTCAACCGCACCCTCGGCGAGAACCCGCAGAAGTGGACCCAGCTGGCGTCCGAGATCCGCGGCGTCACCGAGGAGACCACGACGGGCGTGCACCGCCTGTACGAGATGCACCGCGACGGCACGCTGCTGTTCCCGGCGATCAACGTGAACGACGCCGTGACGAAGTCGAAGTTCGACAACAAGTACGGCTGCCGCCACTCGCTGATCGACGGCATCAACCGCGCCACCGACGTCCTCATCGGCGGCAAGACCGCCGTCGTCTGCGGCTACGGCGACGTCGGCAAGGGCTGCGCGGAGTCGCTGCGCGGCCAGGGCGCGCGCGTGATCGTCACGGAGATCGACCCGATCTGCGCGCTCC
>NZ_JBIVSC010000035.1:0-31752 GCF_044756005.1 Streptomyces sp. NPDC092045
AGACACGCGCCGACCTCCACCTCGGCCTGCTCCAACTCGCCTGCAGCATCATCTGCTTGCGACGACTCCGAACCTCATTCTGAAACGATCAGTTAAGCCCGTCTATACCGCCGCGACCGAAGAAGCAGCACTGGAGCGGTTCGCCGAGTTCGCCGATGCCTGGGGAAAGAAGTATCCGGCGATCGTCCGGCTGTGGGAGAACGCGTGGAAGGATTTCACACCGTTTCTCCGGTTCGACACCGAGATCCGCCGCATTGTCTGCACCACCAACGCGATCGAGTCCGTGAACGCCAGGATCCGGCGGGCGGTCAAGGCCCGCGGACACTTCCCCAACGAGACCGCAGCCTTGAAGTGCGTCTACATGGCGATCATGCCGCTGGACCCCACCGGCAAGGGACAGGCCCGCTGGACCATGCGCTGGAAGACGGCACTGAACGCCTTCGACATCACCTTCGACGGCCGGCTCTCCGCAGCCCGTCAGTAACCCCAACCACCCTCGTTACACCGTTCGATTGACAGACCCGCGTTCGTCTGCAAAGCCGTGAGCTGCCGGTCCCCTGCCGAGCTCCTCCTCGAGCACGACGAACTGGGCGTCTGTGACGGTCGGGGAGTTCGCCGGACCCGCCGAGCGCAGGACCTCCATACCACCCTCACGCCAAGCACGACGCCAACGTTCCACCGACCGCACACTCACCCGCAGCTCTTTCGCGATCACCGCGGTCTTGTCACCCGAGGCAAACCTCTCGCCGGCCTGAAGCCGGATCCCCTCACGAAATGCCCGACGTTCAGCGGTCAGGCCCCCGCCCTCTGGATACCTCACCTCACCGGCATAGCGCAGGGATCATGGGCCGTCGCTACCCGACAGCAACCCGAAAACCTCAGTAGGACCACCAGGGTGTCGCAGAGCCCGCCTTGATGGCGAACCAGCCGACTGGATTCATGGTGAGTGGCGGGGGGAACGAAAAAGACAGGTCCCTCGACTGTGCCCGACTTTCCACTCAGGTGCTTTCGGACGGCGGTGGACGACCAGTGGTGCATACTTCTCCCGAACCCGGCGCACACGACGGGGACAATGCCCAGGAGGGCGAGGTCTTCGCTCTCCTGTTACGCGTCATCGATGCTCTGGCGGCTCTGGAACGGAGTCAGGAACGGCTCGTGCGTGAGCTGAGGTATCTGCATCCGGCCGCGGAGGGCGACGACGACGTGGTGGATGAGCGGGTGGGTGTCGGCTTCACCGACTGGTGCAAAGCGTCCGGTCTGACGGAACGGGAGAGCCAGACACTGGCAGCGCTGCTCACCGGGGCGACTAACCGGAAGATAGGACGCGATCTCGGTGTCACCGAGCGGACGGTGAAGAACACCCTGCACTCGGTGTACGTGAAGCTCGGGGTGTCGGGACGGTCGGAGGCGATCAGCAGGACTATGGCGCATCTGGTGAGGCGCCGGGGCTGTTCGTAGCGTCTGGGCCCGGGTAGGCGCGGTGGTCCGGACGCCTCTTCGGTGGCGCATCCGGCGGTTCCGCCCGGTGCGCGGGGGGATCGGTGCGTCCTGGCACTGGTTCCACGAGTTCCCGGAGGATTTCCAGCGCGGTGATTGCGTGGGGAAAGCCCGCGTAGGGCAACGTCTGCAGAATGGCCTCGGAGACTTCCTCCCGGCCCAGGCCCGCGTGGAGGGCCGAGTCGATGTTGGCGCGTGTCGCGGTCACCGGAGCCCCTAGGGCCGTGAGGGCTCCGAGCCGGACGAGAGCTCGCTCCCGCAGAGGCAGGACGGTCCGCGCCCATACGTCCGCGAAGGCGAAGCCCAGTAACAACTCCTCGAAGCCCGGGGCCACCTCACGCAAGTTGTCGGTCATATCACCGCCCAGCCGGGGGGAGAGCAGGTGCATCATGGCGCGGCCGCGTGCGAGCCGGTCCGTGGGATCGTCCATTGTCACTCCTCGTGTTCATGGCACCGGCTTCGCCGGACCGTTCCTTCGTACGGGGCCGGGCGGGGCGTCAGCGGCCGGTCGCCGAACCGCCTTGCCACGTCAGTCCGGCGGCCACCATGCGCTGCACGGCCTGGGTCAGGGTTCGTGTCGCCGGTCCCAGGAAGAGGCGGACCTGGTCCTGTCCGGTTACGGGGAGCGCGCCCGGAGTGGTCATGTGCCCCTCTCCCAGGAGAACGCCGCTGCGGCGCAGGCAGAAGGAGCGGTAGGGCCCGCCCGTTCGGGCGTCGTACCAGGGAGGCGTGCGCATCAGGAGGTAGGGGCCGCACGGGCCGATGAAGAACGCGTCCTGCGGGTAGCCGAGTTCCCCGGTGAGGTGCCGGGCCATGTGGGCTCGTTTGAGGGCGTACTCCCCGCGCTGTCGGGCCAGGTAGTCGTCGCTCTCCCGGCTTCCGAGCCAGGACGCCATGGCTGCCTGGAGAGGGACGGAGGAGACGAAGCCGTATTCAGGAAGGAGCCGTCCCAGCAGGTCTTCCAGCACGGCTGGAGGTCCCGTCAGCGCACCGATTCCCCAGCCGTTGCAGTGGAACTGCTTGCTCAGGGAACGCACCGCTAACCACGGCGGACGCCGTGCCGCAGGAAGGGCACCGAACTCCTCCAAGAGGATCCGCAGAGCGGAGACCGGGGTCACTTTCGGGTCATGCAGAGCGTAGTACGCGTCGTCGACGAGGACGCCGCATCCCACTTCCAGTGCCGCGCGGATCATCGCGCGTACGGTGTTCTCGGTCCAGTTGGCGCCGGTCGGGTTGTGCTGGGCGTTGACGACGAGGAGGAGCGGGCCCGAGGTTTCCGCCCGCGCCTTCCTCAGGACGCGCGCGACGTCGCCGGGGTCGGGCCGGTATTCCGCCTCGGGATCGAGAGGGAACCGGTGGACGTCGTAGCCGAGCGCTCCGAAGACTCCCGGGTAGTCCCATCCGGGTGAGGAACACACCACGGCCGGCCGGGCGCCCGGCTCACGGGACCGATCGGTCATGAGCCGTCCGAAGTGGAACATGGCGTTGCGGGTCCCGCCGTGGGAAACGGCCACGTCGTACTCCTCCCCTAGTCGGGCCGACGGGGGCAGCCGGTGCTCGGCGGGAATGCGGGAGCGCAGCATCCGCCTCAGCGCGGGGAGACCGTAGGGGCTGAGGACGTAACCGTGAGCGTGCGGCGGAACATCCCTGCCAAGGGCGGTGACCAGCCCCGGAGCGGCCCCGTTCCAGGTCTCCCCCAGGCTGAGATAGATGATGTCGGCCACCTTTCTGCCGGCTGCGGTCGCTTCGCGGAGCAGTTCCGTGTCCTCATAGGGGTTGTAGAGGTCACCGTCCCTGACCATGCTCTCCGGCACGCTCATGTCGTGTCTCCTTCCGTTGAGTCCGTGGCGTTCCTGCCCCGTGGGGAAACGGGAACGGCTGCGGTGGGAGGTCGGCACGCGAAGGACCGGCTGGGGAGGGGGTCGTGCGGCGTATGTCGTCCCACCGGTGTCGCGCCGTTTCAGCGGCCGCAGTTTCCGGTTGACCGGGTTCCTGCCTTCCATGTGGGGACCCGGCCGGTACCTTTGGCCGGGCCGGACGGTACCCGCCGACACGCAGCACGGAGACGTGTCCCACGGCGTCCACCGGCCGCACGGCCGGTGCGTGGGCGAACCGGCGCGCGGGTAGAAAGCCGGAGGATCCATGCAGTGAGTACCGGGGCGACCTGGCCGTGCCCGCGGCCGCCCGACGCGCTGAAGACGCGGAAGGACGCACAGCCCGCAAAGAGGCTTTCCGGGCTGGACCGGGTGCGTGACGTGGAGGGGACCGCCTCTGCCACAGACCCGCCGATGACCGGAAGGAAGTCGCTCATGTGGGAAGCTCTCAACCGACTGGCCCAGCGTCGCAATCTGCAGGATGGGGAAGCGAGACGCGCCATGTCGTCGGTGATGCGGGGCGAGGCGTCGTCCCTGCAGGTGGCCGGCTTGGCCATGGGGATGGCGGGGAAAGGGGTCACTGCGGGTGAACTCGCCGCGTTCGTAAGGACGGTGAGGGAGTTCTCAGAGCCCTTCCCCGGCTCTTCCGAGGTGCTCGACACCTGTGGCACGGGAGGTGACGGACACGGCACGTTCAATATTTCGTCCACGGCGGCCGTCGTCGCGGCTGCCTGTGGCGTGCCCGTCGCCAAACATGGCAGTCGGAGCGTCTCCTCCCTGTGCGGTAGCGCCGATGTCCTCGAAGCGTTAGGTGTGAACGTCGAGTTGTCCCCCGGGGCAGCGGCCCGCTGCCTGAAGGAGGCGGGCATCACTTTTCTCTCGGCCACGGTGTTCCACCCCGCCTTCAAGCACGCCATGGGGCCGATACGGGAACTGCGTGTTCGGACCGTGTTCAACCTGCTGGGTCCCCTCTGCAATCCTGCACGGGCGGAGTACCAGATCATAGGAGTGCCTGACCAGGACGCGTTCGAGTTGCTGGCCGATGCCCTGGAGCTCCTCGGGGCCGCCAATGTGATGGTCTTCTGTCCACGGGATGGTTTGGACGAGCTGAGCACTTCGGCGTCCGCCCGGGTGGTGGAGGTGCGAGAGGGCCGGACCCGGCGTTATGTGTTTGACCCGGCCGCGCTGGGACTCGCCGCGGCGGCACCCGGTTCGCTCACGGGCGGAACACCGGAGCGGAACGCCAAGCTGACGCGCAGGGTGCTGGCTGGAGAGCGAGGACCGCGCCGCGACATCGTTCTGCTCAACACGGCGGCGGCGCTACGGATCGCGGGTGGGTACGAGGACTGGGGCCAGGCGATGGCGCGTGCCGCCGAAGCCATCGACGACGGAACCGCGCACGACGTACTCGACCGGTGGGCACGGGTGTCGCAGTCCCGGTAAACGCTCCCGGTGCGGAAATTCCTGATCCGGTGACGCCGGAAACCCGGACGGGACTTCCGTGGGTCCGGTGCGCAGTTGTGTTCCGGTTTCCCATAGGAGGGACTCGAGAGGAAACAGGAAACCACTGGTGCGGAATACGACGCAAGATATCCAAAAAATAATCGAAATGGATTTACATGTCCCCGCGCACGGCGTAGGAAGGAAGCGGAATCCCTTCGGGCAATAATGTGTGGGGCACGTCATGCGAATGGTCGAATCAACATCCGAGGACCAGTGCGTTGCCGAACGGTGGATGAGGGAGTACCTCACCAGGGAGCACGAGGAGCTGGGGCGCGAAGGAGCGGTGTGCCCATTCGTCGGGCCCGCTCGGGAGGCGGGGGCGATCCGGACGGAGAGCCTTCGCGCGGAACCCGCGGACGGCACGGAGGAACTGGTGGGGTCCCTGCGCGACCGCCTGCAGCACTTCCGGAACCTTCCGGTTCCGGAGGGAAAGGAATCGCTGACCGCGCTGGTGGTCCTGATACAGGGCCTCCCACGGCACCGCTGGCGTCTGCTTGACGCGGCGCAGCGGCGTCTGAAACGGGAGGCCGTGCGGGAGGGCCTGATGGTGGGGCAGTTCCATCCCGACTGCCCGGAACCCGCTCACTGGAATCCTTCTTTCGCGGTGTCCAGGTCGCCGCTGCCGCTCGTGGCGGTCCGGCATATGGCCTTCCACGACATCCTTTTTCTGCACACGGACCCAGTTCTGTTCGCCGAGTACCGGAGGAGGTTCGCAAGCCGGTACGAGGACGGCGGGAAAGTGCCGCAGAAGTTCCGGACTCTGTACGAAGGAGCGCCCAGGCTTCCTGCCCCGACCGGCAACTCGTACATCGACTACCAGAGCGTCACTCTGCTCCACGCCCTGCACCAGCCTCGTACGGAGCTCCAGGCGGAATCCTCCTTCTACCTGGCCGGACAGGCCAAGGAACTCCTGTTCTCACTGGTCCTGGGAGAGGTGCGTGCCGCTCAGGAGGGGATCGCCGCCGATGACCTGGGCCGGTCCTCCTGGCACGTGCGGCGGGCCACCGCCGGATTCCGGCTCCTCGGTGAGTTCTGGGAGCTGTTGTCCACCCTGTCGCCGGCCGAGTTCCACTCTTTCCGGGACGCACTCGGGGACGCCTCCGGCAGCGGTTCCTCCAAGTACCGCGAGCTGGAGTTCGCGCTCGGCATCGCGTCTCCTTCCGCGGCCGTGGCATACGAGGGGGTGCCCGGGGTCGAGACCGAGGTGTACCGGGCCCTGCACGACGCGAGCCTCTACGACGACGCGCTGGGCCTGTTGGTACGACGGGGGCTGCTGAGTTCGGGGGCTTTGGAACCGGACCGCGACGTGCCGGCGATCCGTGACGCCTGGGCGGGGATCCATCGCGAGGAGACCGTCTCCGGTGAGCTGCTGCGCTGGGCGGAGGCACTGATGGACCTCGCCCAGGCCTTCGGCAGGTGGCGGTGGCTCCACTTGCTCACCGTGGAGCGGATTATCGGGTACAAGCCGGGGACGGGCGGCACCACCGGCGTCGCGTGGCTTCGTCACGTCGCTTCCCAGCACGCCTTTCCCGAGCTGTGGGAAGCGCGTTCTTTCCTGGAAGGTGGCCCCATCGGTGGTTGTCCCGCCTCCCCCCGCTCCCCCTTCGATCCCCGACCGGGCACGTCACAGGAGCAGGAGCGGAAATGAACCGTCAGGACGTAGACCAAAGGATCCGGGAAGCCTACGAACGCGCGACCCCCGCCTCCGCCGCCGCCTCGCGCCGCGCGGCCCGTTCGCTGCCAGGCGGCGACACCCGTTCGATGACGTGGTTCGCCCCCTATCCCCTGTTCCTCGTACGGGGGCAGGGCACACGGGTCCAGGACGCCGACGGGCACTGGTACGAGGACATGATTGCCAACTACGGGGCCCTGGCTCACGGTCACAACCATCCGGCCCTGGTGGCGGCCGTCACCGGACAGATGGCCCGCGGCACCGCACCGGGCGGTCCGGTTCCGCTCCAGTACGAACACGCGGAACGACTGCGCGCCCTCAATCCCTCCCTGGAACGCGTCAGGTACTGCAACAGCGGTACGGAGGCGACCATGTGGGCAGTTCGTACCGCGCGCGCGTACACCGGCCGCGACCTGATCGTGAAGATCGACGGCGGCTACCACGGGACCCATGAGTGGGGACAGGTCAACGCTTTCTTCGCCCCGCACCGGACCGCTCCGGCGCGTTTCACGGGGGCGTCCGAGGCGCGACTGGCATCCGGTGTCGCCCTGTCGACCGCCGTCGACGTCGTGGCGATACCGTACAACGACCTCCCCGTCGCCGCGGCGGTCCTGCACCGACTGGGCGAGCAGGTCGCCGCCGTGGTCGTAGAACCGGTTCTCGGCGTCGGCGGCGGCGTCCCCTCGGCGCCCGGTTACCTCGCCGGGCTGCGGCGTCTCACCCGGGAGACGGGTGCCCTGCTCGTGCTCGACGAGTGCGCCACTCTCCGGCTCGGCCCCTGGCAGGTCAAACACGGCGTCGTCCCCGACCTGACCACCCACAGCAAGATCGTCGGAGGCGGGCTGCCCCTGGGCGTTTTCGGCGGACGCGAAGACATCATGGCCCTCTTCGACCCCTCCGGTTCCCAACCCGTCTACCACGCCAGCGCCTTCGGAGGAAACAGCCTCTCCCTGGCCGCCGGAGCAGCTGCCCTCGACCACTTCGGTGCGGAGGAGATCGCCCACCTCGACCTCCTGGGTCACCGGCTGCGCGCGGGACTGGACGCGGCGGCCGCTTCGGTGGGGGTGGCGGGCCGGTCGGTGGGAGAGGGCGGTCTCAGCTACTTCCACTTCGGGAGCACCCCCCCGCGCGACGCGGCCGACACCGCCCGTCTTCGCGAAGGCAGGGCCGAGTTGCGGTCGTTGCTGCACCTCAGTCTCCTGCACGCCGGTTTCCTCACCGCCCCGCACGGTCTGTTGTGCCAGCACGTGTCGACCTCGCCGGAAAGCGTGGACGCCCTCGTGGACGCCTATGGCAATGCCCTCGACGACCTGCGCCCCTACATCGCCGTCCACCATCCGGAATTGCTGGAGAAGGACACCGTCCGCACTCGCCGGGACGCGCCGTGAGCCGCCCGTCCGAACCTGCGGACTGGACACTCGCCCAGGCCGTCGCACACCTGCGGACGGGTCGCACCACCCCTGCCGCCTATCGTGAGGCTCTCGTCGCCCGTACCCATGAGCACGCGTATCTCAACGCATACCTCCACGAGACGTTCCAAGGTCACGAAGCAGGGCGCGACGGTCTCCTGTCCGGTGTGCTCCTCGCGGTGAAGGACAACATCGACGTGGCGGGTGTGCCTACCACGGCAGGTACTCCGGCCCTGCGGGAACACCTCCCCTCTCACTCCAGCGCGGTCTGGGAGCGCTGTGCGCGGGCCGGTGGCGCTCTGGCGGGAAAGACCGCGCTGCACGAGCTGGCCTATGGCACGACCGGTCATCACGCCCTGGGGCCGCCCGCGCTCAATCCCTGTGCGCCGGACCATCTAGCCGGCGGCAGTAGTTCGGGGACCGCCGCGGCCGTCGCCGCGCACCTCGTGCCGGCGGGCCTGGGCACTGACACCGGGGGCTCCGTCCGCATTCCGGCGGCGCTCTGCGGCATCGTCGGGTTCCGGCCCACCCTGGGCAGGTACCCGGCGGACGGGGTGGTACGTGTCTCCACCAGCCGGGACACGGTCGGCGTGATGGCCCGCGACGTTCACGATGTTCGCCTGCTCGACCGGGTCCTGACCGGTTCCCAGGCCCGTGCGAGCACGCCGCCTCCCCGGGTCCCCCGGGCCGTGCTTCCCGCTCCTCTCTGGCAGGACCTCGACCCGCAGGTCGAACAGGTCTGCCGGGCCGCCTGCGAACGGCTGAGCGCCGCGGGCTGGGAACTGGTCGAACGCGCATTGCCCGGTTTCTCCTGGCACGGCGTACTGCGAAGCGCGACCCTCGTGCCCGCGCGTGAGACCCGCTGCGCCCTCGCCGGCTATCTCGTCCGCCACTCCGGCGCGCCCGAGGTGGACGAAGTACTGCGCGCGGTGTCGGGCGAGGACGTCCGCGAACTCGTCCTGCCACTGCTCGGAGGCGGTGGGCCGGACCGGACCGCCTACGAAGAGGCCCTGCACCGCGCCCGGCTGCTGGCGAGTCGGCTGGACGCCCTGAGAGGTCGGGAGGGAGCGCACGTGCTGCTGGCGCCGACGACCACGCTTCCGGCTCCCGGAAAGGACGTGCGCACCACCCTGGTCCTCCCCTCGGGCGAGGCGTCCGCCTTCCTCACCTATATCCGTAACACGGCGGTGGCGGCCGTGACGGGGAGCCCGTCCATAACGGTCCCGGTCGGCCGCACCGGCACCGGTCTCCCGGTGGGCCTGCTCCTGGACGCCGCCCCGGGCGCGGACACGACGCTGCTCGCCGTCGCCGAACGGGCGGCCGGCGTTCTTTCCGGGCGGGAGGGCGTGTGACTCCGGACATGTACGACGACGGTCGGCCCTCCCCCTGGGGTTGCGAGCAAGTGGACCTGAGCGTGTACGCACGGCGGATCGGCCTGCGCAACCTGGGCTCCGGTGAGCCCGTGGAGAGGCTGCGTGCCCTCCACCGAGCGCACGTGGGCGCCATCCCGTTCGACAACCTCGACCTCGTCGCCGACGTCCCGGTCGGACTCGGCCCCGCGGAGATTCTGCGGAAACTGAGTGGTCCACGGGGCGGCTGTTGCCACGAGCACAACCTGCTGTTCGGCTGCGTCCTGGAACACCTGGGCTATCGTGTGGACAGGATCGCCGCACGGGTGCGGCTGGGCGGTGAGGGACCGCGCCCCCGCACCCACATGGCACTGCGCGTTCGGCGAGGCACTCACGCATGGCTGTGCGACGTAGGGTTCGGTGTCCAGGGCTTCCTCGAACCGCTGCCCTTGTACGACGGCGCGACGTCCCACCAGCTCGGCCAGACCTTCCGTGTCCGTGCCCTGTCGTCCCCCTTCTGGACCGTCGAGGTGTACCAGGAGGACGACTGGACGGCGCTCTACCATTTCACCCTCGAACCCCAGCAGCCCGTGGACTTCGTCGTCGCACACCACTTCCTGGCCACCCATCCGCGCTCGATGCTGCGCAGGGCTCCGCTGCTCCAGCTGACCACTTCAGAAACGCGCCTGCACCTGCGGGGACTCGACCTTCTGGAAATACGGGCCGGTGTACAGCACACGCGCAGGCTGACCCGCATGTCGCTGGAAGCGGATCTGGCGTGCTTCGGCATCCGTCTGTCCCCGGATCGGTTGGGCGACCTCGAACGGCGTCTCTTTCCCCTCCAGCGGGAGGGGGAAGAGACGCCGTGACGCGGCCGTACATCCGCTTTGCCGGAGCCTCAGCCGATCAGGACCGCCTTGGAGCGGTGTCCGGCCTCTCGGCTGTGTCGCACGGCGGCCCGGACATCCGAGAGGTCGAACGTCTCGGTCTCGGGGGCCTCGATCGTGCCGTCGGCCAGTTGGGCGGCGGTCTGCGCCATGATGCCGCCGATCTCTCCGGGGGTGAGCCGTGACAGGTGTTCGGGAAGCCAGAAGCCCGTCATGGTGATTCCGCGGAACAGGAGGTCCTCCGGGCGGACGGTGACGGGCAGGCCGGACAGGAGGCCGTAACTGACGAACCGGCCGTGCGGACGCAGTACCCGGAGCGACACGTCGGCGACTGGGCCACCGACGGCGTCCACCACGGCGCGAATGCCCCGGGCGGCGGCGATCTCCGAGAGCTGTCGTTCCAGGGCGGGTTCGTCCTGGCGCAGGACGGCGAAAGCGCCGGTCTCCATGAGGGACCGCCGATGACGCCGGTCGCGCACCAAGGCCACGCAGCGCACGCCTTTCAGGTGGGCGAGACGGATCATCATCCGTGCGACCGAGGAGGCGGCTGCGGTGAACAGGACGAGATCTTCCGGCTCCACGGCGAGGCTTTCGAGCAGGAGGTTGGCGGTGACGGGGTTGACGGTCAGCTGGCAGGCCGCGCCGTCGCTCAGCTCCGGGGGCACGGGGTAGGCGTCCTGGTGGTCCGCGACGACGTACTCGGCCCAAGTGCCCGGAGCCGAGAGGGCCACGCGCATGCCCACTGGGTGACACGCGTCCGGTCCGGCCCGGTCGATCACGCCGACTCCCTCGAACCCGACGGGAGCCGCCGCGTGGACGCCGTCGGGATGGAGTCCCGGGACGAAGGAGGCGGGCCTCCCGTAACGGCCCTCCACCAGGAGGAGGTCCGAAGGGTTGACGGGCCGGGCGCGCACGCGCACGCGCACCTGGCGGGGGCCGGGTTCCGGAACCGGGCGGTGGGCGAGGACCAGCACGTCGGCGGGATCGCCGTAGTGGGCGAAGACGATCTGTCGCACGGCCGGGTTCCTAGCCGAGACCGGTACGGAAGGAGGAGTGGGCGAGGAGGTGGTCGCGGATCTCCCGGACGCTGTGGGTGCCCCGGTGGACCATGGCGTTGACCAGGACGTAGGTGGAGTCCCCCGCACCGAGGGCCTCCTGGAGGTGGTCGAGACTGCCGCAGCCGCCCGACGCTATGACAGGGAGGCCCGAGGCGGTGGCGACGGCACGGACCAGCTCCAGGTCGAAGCCGGCTCCGGTGCCCTCCCGGTCAATGTTGTTGGCGAGGATGGCGGCCACGTTCAGTTCGGCGAGTTGCCGGGCGACGTCCGCGGCGTCGCGTCCGGTGCTCCGTTCGCCGTCGTGGACGTAGACCTGCCACTGGCCTGGCCCGGCGGACCGGCAGTTGACGACGCCCATGAGGCGGTGGGCACCATACGCCTCGGCGACCTGCGTCACGGTGTCCGGCTTCTCGATCAGGGCGGTGCTGACGGAGAGGACGTCTGCTCCTGCCTCCAGGAGTCCGCCGGCGTGCACCGCGGATGGGATGTCACCGTGGCCTACGGAAACCAGCAGGCTCATCCCGGTCGTGCTGAGGTCGCGCAGCAGGCCGGGGAGATAGTCGACGGCGTCCCAGGGGTCGAACACGTCGAGGAAGAGTTTCTGCGCGCTGCCGGAGGCGTACGCCTCGGCGATGGCCAGGACGTCGCCGGGATCGGTGAGATGGGGAATGCCGCTCGGTTCCGTGGCGCGGCCATGGGAGACGTCGATGCAGGGGATGACCAGATCGCCTATGTGGGAGTGCTGGTCATGGAAGACGGGCCGGGACATGGGAGACCTCTCACGTGTCGTCGAGGAGCTGGGCGAGTCGCCTGCTCCGGGGGGCTAACTGGCGGGCGACCGCGATGGCGCTGCCGAGGGCGTTTTCGAGGGTGTTGACGGGTGCGGTGACGTGACCGGCGAGGAAGATGCCAAAGTCCCCCTGGGAGCGCAGGAGTTCCCTTTGTGCTTTCAGCATGCCGGGAGTTGGTTGCACCGTCCGGAAGTCCGCCGAGGCCAGGGGGGTGCGGGGGCGGGGTTTCCTGTGGGTCACCTGGCTGACGAATAGGTCACCGTTCTTCGTGGGGTACCAGTCTGTGGTCTCCGCCCAGGGGCCGTGGACGGTGACGGTCGAGGGCGCCCAGGTGTCGCGGTCCACGGGCATGTGGCAGGGGTCCCGGTGCGCCTGGTAGAGGAGGGGGCGGTAGGCGTAGGACGCCAGCCGCGCTCGCAGGGGGCTGAAGTGCGGGGACAGGATTCGTACGGCCTCGTCGGCGGGCATGGCGAGGACGAGGGCGTCCACCCGGTGGCGGTGCCCGTTCGTGTCGGTCAGTTCCGGTTTCCCTCCGTGCCGGTCGACCATCCGCAGGGCGGTGCCAAGAGCCAGTTGGACGCGGGATGAGCGCGATACCAGGTGCTGGGCGAGCGACTGCATGCCGCCGCGCAGCCGGTAGCTCACCGGGGCCGGCGCGGCGGGATCCTTGGCCCACAGCTCTCCCACGGCACGGGCCGACAACAGGCCGGCTTCCTCCAGGGTGCAGCCGAAGGTCGAGGCCGGCAGGGAGTACACCGCCACCTCCTTCACTTGCTGGGGCAGGTCGAAGTCCTCGACCATCTCCCGCAGCGGTACCTCCCAGTCGAGGTGTGCGCTCTTCCAGTGGTGCGCCTGCTCAGCCAGGAGGGCTACCGCCCACACGGCCTCCTCGCAGCGCACGGGGGCGAACGGGGAAGCGGTGCAGCGGGAGCCGTCCGTCTCCCCGCGGTCGCTCAGGAGGAGGCCCCCGGAAGGGAGGGGCAGCCATTGCCCGCGGTCCAGGCCGAGCACCCCGGAGAGCCGCGCGACCAGGGAGTCCGGGTCCAAGGGGACCGCCCGCACCCCCAGTTCCACGGCTTCGGGCATGCGCACCGGGTCCGGGGGGAAGAACGTGCGAAGATTTCCTCCCGGAGTTGCCCGCTCCTCCAGGAGGAGGACATCGTGCGACTCCTCCAGAAGCCACGCGGCGGCCAGTCCTGCTATGCCCGCCCCGGCGATGGCGATACGCATTCGTCCCCTCAGATCGAAGGTGGAAAGGTCCCTTTTCAGGAATCGTTCGCGGCGGACTTCCAGAAGTCGCCGATCGATTCTTCCAGCAGGCGGGCGTGAAACAACGCCTCCTGCGGATCGTCGCCACGGTCCAGGCCGTCCTGGACGACATCGAGCGCCAGCTCGGTCAGCTCATCGGACGCGCCGCCCTCGTAATACTCGACGAACTCCGCAGGAGCGTCGATCCTCAGCTCCCGCACCTGTTGCACGAGAGATGCGCAACCGGAGAAGTACACCACCATGTCCGTATAGGACGAGAGCGCGAAAGAGGCCTGGCTCCCCCTACTCGCCACCCAACTGAGCGTTCCGTTGAACGCGTAGGTTTCGCGGCCCTCGGGCCAGAACCTCTCGAAGGGGTCGGACATGCCGAGGGCTTCGGCGCACTTGCTCAGTTTCGGCTGAGCGTCGTAGACCAGCCGGGAGAGGCTGATGAACAGATCGGCAGCCGGACGGAGCGGGAAGCGCGCCAGCATGGTCCCGTAGGCCGCCAGTTCGGCACGATGACACTGAGCCTCAGTGCCGACCAGGCGCCGAAACAGCTCCGGCGCCCGGTCGCGGTCACCGAGCGCGTCGAGAAGAGCGTTGCCCACAGGGGCGCGTTTGCGCTGCTCCTCGAGACGTCGCGCGAGCTCCCTGGCGTCCGAAGGAATGATGTCGGGCATGTAACCTCGTCCTTTTTGCTCGTTTCGAATTTTCTCCGGGTTGAGCACAGGGCGCCCGCAAGGTTGATGCGAGCGCATGGAGATAAATGGCACGCTACGGCTAAATAAGGGCTGGGCAAGAATTTGACGATCTCTGCCAGCCCATACCACGACCTGCCGGATCCCCCTCCATTACTGCACGAACCACAGGGACGGGCAAGGGGGTTATCAAGATTCCATTACCTCGCCGCAAAAATTTTTGATCTTTCAGGCAGGAGAGCCGACCCCGCCGCCCACCCTACCGGCCCAACCGTCTCGATAAGGGGGGCCAATCCCCTCCGGACGCCTGCTGGACAGATCGCAGGTCAACCACTGTTGCACATGTTTTACGTGTGCCGGAAGAGGCGAAAAGATTTGGAATTTTTTCCGACGAAGTGAATCGGGTAGCGATACCCGGGTAGGCCCCAACAGAATCGTCGTGCAGGCATCCGGCACTCAGGGGATTGCGCATTTCTTTTGCCGCGCCCCAGGTCGGGCACAGCCGCCGGCAACTGTCCCCCACCCTCAGTCATC
Organism: Streptomyces sp. NPDC092045; assembly: GCF_044756005.1. Lineage (NCBI taxonomy): Bacteria > Bacillati > Actinomycetota > Actinomycetes > Kitasatosporales > Streptomycetaceae > Streptomyces > Streptomyces sp. NPDC092045. The sequence continues at coordinate 14,524 of NZ_JBIVSC010000035.1, forward strand.
GAGGCGCCGTATGGACCAGCTCCCTATCCCACTGCCGGACTCCGTCCGGCGGTGGAACGACACCACCACCGATTATCCCCGGGATGCGCTGATTCCCGAGCTGTTCGAGGAACAGGCCCGTCTCCGTCCTCGCTCTCCCGCGGTGCTGTGGGAGGGAGGAGTCTGGGATTACGGCGAACTGTTGGATCGCGTGCAGCGCGGCGCGGCACGTCTGCGGGGACGCGGTGTGGGGGACGGGGACCGCGTCGCGCTCCTCCTGCCCCGCTCTCCGCAAGCCGTCGCGGCCGTGTTGGCCGTCCTGGAGGCCGGCGCGGTCTACCTGCCGCTGGACCCTTCGCACCCCGCCGACCGTCTTTCCTCGATCTTGCGCGACGCGGGCGTCCGCGCGGTCGTCACCGCAGACACGGAAGCGCGCACCGGGCCGGCCGGAGAGTTCATCCGGATGACCGTCACCGAACTCATGTCACGAGAAGGCCCCGGTCCGGCCGGGAACCGGACAGCGCGACGGCGCGCCACTGATGCGGCCTACGTCATCTACACGTCCGGCTCGACCGGCAAGCCTAAAGGCGTCGTCTGTGCGCATCGTGGCCCCGTCCGCCTGGTGCGCGGAACCGAGGTCCTCCGGCTAACACCGGCCGACCGCCTGCTCGCCACCACCAATCCGACCTTTGACGTCTCCTGCTTCGAACTGTTCGCCCCGCTGCTGAACGGCGCCGCCCTGGTCCTGCCCGACTCCGAGACCCTCCTCGACCCGGCCGCCCTAGAACAGCTGCTCGGCGACCGCGGGATTACCGTGATGTGGCTCAGCGCCGGCCTCTTCCACCTGCACGCCGAACAGCGTCCCGGGATGTTCTCGGAGCTCCGGTGCCTGATCGCGGGCGGAGACGTCCTCAACCCTTCCGCCGTGAGAGCCGTACTGGAGCATGGGGCCCCCGCTCTCTTCCTGAATGGCTACGGCCCCACCGAGAACTCCGTGTTCTCCACCACGCACGTCATCGACTCACTCGCCCCGGAAGCCCATGGCGTCCCTATCGGCCGACCGGTGGCTGCCTCCACCGCCTATGTCGTACGGGACGACGGCACCCTGGCCGAGCCCGGGGAGGTCGGTGAACTGTGGGTCGGTGGTGATGGCGTGGCACTCGGGTACCTCGGCGACCGCGCCAGGACGGCGACGGCCTTCCTCCCCGACCGGTTCCGTCCCGGCCCGGGACGGCGCCTGTACCGCACGGGAGACCTGGCCGAATGGCGGACGGACGGGGTCATCGAGTTCCACGGGCGCAGAGACAGGCAGGTCAAGATCCGCGGCTTCAGGGTCGAACTCGACGAGGTCGAGACCACCCTCACCGACCACCCGCAGGTCAACGAGTCCGCCGTCGACGTCCTGGGGGAGGGCGCCTCACAGCACCTGGCCGCCGCCGTCGTGCCCGCGCCGGAACAGGACGACGGCCTGCCCGGGCAACTCGACGCGTACCTGCGCGAGCGGTTGCCGCCGCACATGCGGCCCGCGCGCGTCGTCCCCGTACCCGAACTCCCCCTCAACAGCAGCGGAAAGATCGACAGGAGTCAGCTACGGGAACTCACGCACGACGCGGGCCGGGAACCGGTGGGAACCGGCGAAGCCCCCCGGGGAGAGGACGAGGAGGTTGTCGCCGAGGTCTGGCGCCGCTTCCTCCGCGTCGACGGCGTCGGGCGCCAGGACGACTTCCTCGCCCTGGGTGGTACCTCGCTCCAGGCAACCCGGATCGCCGCGGTCGTCCGTGAACGTCTCGGCATCCGGTCGGCCTTCACTCGTGACCTCCTCCGAGTCCTCCTCGACAACCCCACTCTGGCGGCGTTCACGGAGCGGGCGTCCGAGCTGCGCCATGCGCCCGAGGACGCCGCCCATGACACTCCGGTCGACTTCGCCGCCGAGGCCGTTCTGGACCCGGTCCTGCGGTTCGACGCGCCCACCGCCGACGGTGTCCCGACGGAACACCACAAGGAGAAGGTCCCTCGTTCCGTGCTGCTGACGGGAGCGACCGGCTTCCTCGGGGTCCACCTCCTCGACCGCCTCGCCGCGTCCGGTGTCCGGCGCATCCACTGTCTCGTGCGCGCTCGCGACGGTGCCGCGGGCCTCGCCCGTCTACGGGGCCGACTGCGGCACTACGGCCTCGACCCCGACCGCTGGGCGGACCGTATCGCGGTGGTGCCCGGCGATCTGGGCCTGCCGCATTTCGGACTGGACGACGGAACCTGGAACGACCTCGCCCATGAGGTGGAGGTCGTCCTCCACAACGGCGCCCAAGTCAACTTCGCCTACCCATACGAGGCCCTGTCCGCCGCGAATGTCGGGGGGACCCGGACCGTCCTGGCCCTGGCGACGGAACGGCGGCTCAAGGCCGTGCACCACGTCTCCAGCATGAGCGTCATCGCCGGTTCCGGACTCGCCGGTGTACGGCGGGTGGACGAGGACACCCCTCTGGCACATCCGGAACTGCTTTCCCAGGGCTACACCGAGACCAAATGGGTCGCAGAACGCCTCATCTCCCTGGCGGCGCGGCGCGGACTTCCGGTCACCATTCACCGGCCCCACGAGATCACGGGTGCCACGGACAGCGGCATATGGAACACGGGCACCATGATGTGTGCGCTCTTCCGCACCGTGGCGGAGACCGGAACGGTCCCGGACGTCCCTCTGCTCCTGGACTTCGTCCCGGTGGACTACACCGCGGCCGCCGTCGTCCACATCCTCACTCACCAGCCCTGCGAGGGTCGCGTCCACCACCTCGCCAATCCCCGCCCCGCGTTGCTGCACCTGCTGGTGGAGCGCCTGCGTGCCATGGGTTACCGGGTCCGGAAGCAGCCCTACTCGGCCTGGACCCGGCACATGGCCGAGCTGACTGCCCGCGATCCCGAGCACCCCCTGACCCCGTATGTTCCGATGTTCACCGAACCGGCCCGTCGCTCCGCCGTCTCGGTCGCGGAGATGTACTTCGCCGGTACGTTTCCACGTTTCGGCCGGGACAACACCGAGGACGCGCTCACCGGAAGCGGTGTCGTCTGCCCGCCCGTCGACGCGCGGCTGATCGACACCAATCTCCGGTTCCTGAGGGAGGCCGGTCTCCTTCCCGCCCTCAGGACGCCGGACGAGGACGAGGGCCGCGGGAGGGAACCGGCCGGGTGACGCCCGGCCCCTCCGGCCGACGGACGCCTTTTGCGCCGGTTGCCGGGCGGACTTCCCCGCCCGGCAACCGTTCCCGGACCTATGGCCGGCGGAAATCCTTCTCACTCACGTCAGCCGCCCGCGCCGCCGCTGCGGCGAAGTCCCGGACGTCTTCTTCCGTGGTGTCGAACGAACACATCAGGCGCACTTCGTTCTGGTTCTTCTCGTCAGGGCGCAGGTCATACCGTCCGGAGAGCGCAGCCGGAACGGCCCCGGAGAAAACGACGAACACGGCGTTGGCCTCGACCGGCCGGACGACTGTCACTCCTTCCACCCGTGCGAGGAGGGAGCCCAGCAGTCTCGCCATGGCATTCGCATGAGCCGCGTTGCGGTGCCACAGGTCTCCGCCGAGGAGCGCCTCGAACTGGGCGGAGAGGAAGCGCATCTTGGAGGCGAGCTGCGTGGTGCGCTTGCGCAAGCGGGCCACGCCCGAGACGCGGGACGGGTCGAGGATCACCACGCACTCGCCGAAGAGCAGACCGTTCTTGGTGCCGCCGAAGGACAGGATGTCCACCCCGGCGTCCGCCGTGCAGGCCGCCAGGGGGACGCCCAGGGCCGCGGCCGCGTTCGCAAGGCGCGCCCCGTCCATGTGGACGGCGAGACCGTGCGCGTGGGCGCGCACGGCGAGATCGCGGACCTCATCCGGGGTGTAGCAGGTTCCCAGTTCCGTGGCCTGGGTCAGGGAAAGAACCTGCGGTCGGGCACTGTGCTCGTCCGCCGACGCCTGCAGCACCGCTTCCACCGCACGGGGCCCGATCTTCCCGTCCGTGGAGGGGACCCCCAGCAACTTCAGTCCCGCGACATGCTCCGGTCCCCCTCCCTCTTCCTGGTTCACGTGGGCCCGCTCGGCGCAGACGACCGCGCCCCATCGGTTGGTGACGGCCTGCAGCGCGACGACGTTCGCTCCGGTGCCGTTGAAGACCGGAAAGACTTCGGCGACAGGTCCGAAATGACGGCGGAAGGTGTCCTTCAGATGGGTGGTGTAGTCGTCCTTTCCGTAGGCCTCTTGGTGTCCCCCGTTCGCGAGGAGCAGTGCGGAGAGGATCTCCGGGTGGGCGCCCGAGCAGTTGTCGCTCGTGAAGTCGCGCCGTTCGGGGTCGTGGCGCAGGATCGCGTCGGTGGGGAGCGACGAAGGCCGTGGGGATGCCGTCACGCGGATCGGTGGGGCCTGCCTGGTATGGGCGGCTGCTCTTCAACCACCCGCGACGTAGCTCCAGTACGGATCGAGGAGTGCTCCGAGCTGCCGGGCGGTGTGCAGGACGCGGGCGGGTTCCTCGCCTTGGGCCAGGCCGTACTCGAGGACCTTCAGTGTTCCTTCGGCGACCTCCGGGGGCGGCCTGTCGCCCCACGACTCCATGTACGTGAGCACGGGGACCGGGACGTCGGGTAGTTCCCGTGAGGCCTCGATGATGCGGGAGAAGAGCGTGCACCAGGTTGACAGATCTGTGTGGAGGTAAAGGGCAGCTTCGGCGGGGCCGGCCTGGGTGCCCATCCAGGTCAGGTCCCGTACCACGCGGAAGAGCCCTTGGTCGACCGGGACCGGCGGGATGTCGGGGCCGGGGATGTCGACGGACGGTGCTGCTTCGCGCAGGAGTCCGCGTGCGGTGGCGATGGTGTGCTGAACGAAGGAGAACATGGTGGCGGGTATCTCGTGTCGGTGCCGGGCCGCCAGGAGCGCGTAGGTGGACAGCTCGGCCTCCTGACACTGGTACTCGGCCAGCAGTATCCTCCTGAAGTGCTCGGGACGGATCTGTCCGGATCGTGCCAGCTCGACGATCCTGTTGCCGCTGACGAACCGTTCGACGTCCGGCTTCATCGCCTCGACAAGCTGCTCGGGCTTCATGGTGCTCTCCTTCTCATGGGTACGGGTACAGGGAGGCGAAAGGCTCGCCCCGGAGGGAAGCGGCCCGTCACCGGTGTACCGGACGGCCTCGTTGGATCACGTGCCGCACGCGTCCGGTGGCGGTGATGTCCTGGAAGGGGTCGCCTTCGAGGGCGACGAGGTCGGCGGTGGCTCCGGGGGTGACGGTGCCCAGGTCGGGCCGGCCGAGGAGGTCGGCTGCGGTGCTCGTGGCTGCCCGTAGGGCACGCAGAGCGGTGTAGCCGTGGTCCATCAGGGTGGGGAACTCGCGCCAGTTGTCGGCGTGGGGGAACATGCCGGCGTCGGTACCGAACGCCGTCTTCACATCGGTCCGGGCGGGCCGCAGGAGTCCTTCGCGCAGCGTTTCGGCGTGTTCGCGGTAGTTCTTGCGCGCGAAGCTCATGGAGCCGTCCCAGAAGGTGTCGTCGTCGAGCCGGTCGAGGAAGTAGGTCTGCACGTACTGGGTGGGCACCAGGAACGTGCCGGCTTCTTCCATGGCCCGGTAGGTGGGTGCGGTGGCGAAACAGCCGTGCTCCACGCTGCGCACTCCCGCGGTGACGGAGCGCATGACGGCGCGGTCGGTGAAGACGTGCGCCGCGCAGGGCAGGCCGAGGTCGTCGGCGGTGGCGACGATGGTGTGCATCTCGACGCGCGAGTAGGAGGTGCTGGTGGGGCTGTCCACTGGTGAGGAGAATCCGCCACCGCCCGCGAACTTGATCCAGTCCGCTCCCGAGCGGGCCTGCTCGCGTACCGCGCGGCGCAGTCCCTCGACGCCTTCTGCGAGGGTGCCGATCTGGTGGCCGTACCGCTGGGCGAGGTCGGGCTTCTTGTCGCCGTGCCCGCCTTGCGGGGACAGGATGTTGGGTGCCGCGAGGATGCGCGGTCCCTCGATCAGGCCATCCTGGACCGCGTCGCGCAGTGACACGTTGAGGGGGAGGTGGGCGCTGCCGAGGTCCCGGACGGTGGTGAACCCGTTGTGCAGCAGCGTGCGAAGGACGGGCACGGCGGTGAGGGTCTGGTACGCGGCGGGCCCGGTCTCCGCTTCCTCGTCTAGCAGGTGGACGTGGCAGTCGATGAATCCGGGCAGCAGCGTGCAGCCGGGCATGTCGAGCACGTCCGCCTCCGGACCTGGGGCGAGGTCGTACGCGACGGACGCGATGCGGCCGTCGCGCACCAGGACGGTCAGTCCCTCGACGGGGGCGTCCGCGACCCCGTCCCACACGCGGTCAGGTCGCAACAGGATCTCTCGGTCGGGGAGTGCGCGCACGAATACCTCCGGAGCGGCGAACACGGCGGGACGGGTACGGGGACGGGCGGCATGGGCCAGGCGACGCCGCTCAGAGGGCGGTGAGTGGGGTGTAGCGAGGGTCGCTCCAGACGTCGCCGGGGCCCGGGTTGCCGGGCTCAGGGCGGGCGCCGAGCTGGTGCAGTACTCCCCAGGCGGCATTGAGACCGGAGGCAAGGGCGTGGTCGAGCCAGCCGGGCGACCAGGAGGTGTCGTCGCCGGCCAGGTAGAGGGCGTTGGGCGGTTCGCCTGGTATGGCCGGGGAACCGGTGAAGTCCTTGAGGAAGTGGGCGAAGAGGTCCCGTTGGTAGGGGTAGTCACCCGGGCAGGACCAGCGGCACAGGCCGCGGAAGTTCTTCTCGTTCTCCCACGACACCGTCACCGCCTCACCCGTGCGGACTTGGGCACGCAGTTCGTCCGCCAGTGAGGGATGGATCTCGGCGAGGTCGCGGACGAAGAGGGCGACCCTCTCCTCCAGGTCGGAGGGGGCGACCTTCAGGGCGTCCTGGGCCCAGCTGAAGCTGAGGTCGAGCACGCCCCGGCGGCCTCCGGGGCCGCGGGCGGGCCCGTAGTCCATGGTGTAGGCGGCGCGCGGCAGCCGATCGGTGAGGGTGACGCCGTCCATGGTCGTCGCCTCCCAGAACGGGTGTTCCACCACGAGGGCGGTCTTGGCGGACTGCCAGTAGGAGAGGCGGCGTATTGCCCTCCACAACCGGGGACCGAAGACGGGGACGCGCGGGTCGGTGGAGCGTACCTCCACCCCGGTCTCCAGGAGGCGCAGCTGCGGAGTGAACACCACTGCAGCGAACCGTTCCTCCCGTCCGTCCGCATCGTGCACCACCACACCGCGCGCCGCGTCCGGCTCGACTTCCAGAAGACGTACGGCGGGTCGCGGCGCCCCTTCGCTCGCCTCCTCCAGGCTGCGCGTCCGTCCGCGGGGGTCGATGACGGGACGGGTCCAGAAGCCTTCGGCGAGCCGGCTGATGCCGTCGGGCGCGTACAGGGTGTCACTGCCTTCGGTGCACAACAGCAGTCGCAGGATCTCGATCACGCTGATCTCGAAGAAGGAGTCCCAGACGGCGGGTCCCACTCCCGCGGTACCCAGGAGCCGTGCCTGGTCGTGGGTCAGACCCGCACCGTCCGGCTCGCGCAGGAAGCGATAGAAGGACCAGGACTCGAACTGAATGAGTAGTTGGTTCCAGCGACGTCGCGCCGCGACCAGGTCACGCGCGGCCAGGTCCCGCAGGATCTGCGGGAGACCGATCCGGGCGAGGACGCGCTGCCAGTGCGCATGCACCTCGCGGAAGTCGTCGTGCCGGTCGTAAAGGTCCTGGATCTTCGCGGCCGGGTACTGGACGCCGTCCACGTCCAGCACGGTCAGCGGTGTGACGGGGGCGGCGTAGTTGTCGCGGAACGGCTCCATGCGGACGCCGAAGGTCCGGGCATATTGGCGTAGCAGGGTGGCCGAGTCGGGAAAACGCATGCAGCCCAGTTCCACGACGGCGCTGTCCTCTTCACGGAGCCGGCGGCTGTACATGCGTCCCCCCAGGCGTCGGCCGCCCGGCCCGTCCGTGCTTTGCTCGGCCTCGTACAGGACGGGGTTGCAGCCGGCCCGTAACAGTTCGTAGGCGGCGGCCAGCCCGCTGCCGCCGGCGCCGACGATAGCGACGCGCGCCCCTCGGATCTCTTCGGGCAGTCGCCCCATACGTCGGCCGTCGCCGACGTGCGCGGCGTAGTCGAAGGGGAAGTCGACCTGGAGATCGGTGGCGGGCGGGGGCGGGATCGGGCTCATCGGTGGCTCCGGAGTGGAAGGGTGGGTGGTTTCCAGGTGTGCACCGGCGTGGCTCCTGCGGCGAGCTGTGCGTAGTGGACCGTCAGTTCCGCCAGCTCGGCGGAGTCTCGTTCGCGCTCGGACCGTGGGGTGTTTGGTGGGCTGGGCCGTGCGGTTCCCCCCGTCATTCGTTCTGCGGGTTTCCCCTCCGCCGTCCCGCGTCTGCGCAGCACCTCGCGCGTTTGCTGTTGCCACCACGCGCCCGTACGGCCTGTCGCGACCCGGTGGTGCAGCAGGTCCAGCAGGTCATCGGCCTCGTCGGTGGCCACGGAGAGGAGTGCCAGTCCCTCCCGGGCGCGCGGCAGCAACTCCTCGACCAGGGTCCCGGCCCTGTACTCGCGTGGTGCCGTTCCGGGCGAGGGCCACCATAGGGAGGCGTGCAGGCCGTCGCGTGCGGCGCGGTAGAAATTGGTCTTGGCGAGAGTGAACGGGAGTTCCTGGGCCACGTCGCGCCCATCGGCTGTCAAAAAGAGGGTGAGGCCGACCAGGAAGGCGGCGTTCGCGGCCATGTCCAATGGTGTCGGTCCGGAGGGGAGCGCCCGGAATTCGATCCGCAGGTGGCCGAGGGGGTCGTACACCGGCCGGTTCCACCACCACACCGTGCTCAGGTGCAGGCGGAGTTCCTCCAGCGCCGGCCAGTGGCCGGTCGCGTCGTGGTCGTTGGCGGGCGAGACATCCGGCAGCAGGACGTCGTAATGGCGCATGGCCGCTTCGAACGCCGTGAGAGGGCCGCCCTGCATCCATCCGGGACCGAACCCGACCCGGGGGCGCCGGGGGCCGGAGCCGGGGGAACTGCGGTCTCCGAAGCCGTGTTCGTACATCGGAATGCGGGCCTCCTGCCATCCGGGCCGGCCCAGCGGGAAGGGGGAGTTCCCGGCGGCTGCCAGGGCCGGTCCGGTGGCGAGCTGAGCGGCGTTGAAAGCGCGGTGGAAGAGGTATGGGGCAACTGTCAGATGTACCTGCCAGGAGCATGCCGCGCCTTGGACCGCTACGGACTCCGCCCTGAGCAGGCCCCGTTCCCCCACAGGTAGGTCGAAGGGCACGGAGCGGCGGTGGCTCCAGGCCTGCTCCAGCGCGTGGTAGCGCGGGAGGGCGGTCAGTGCCTGCGCCGTCAGGTCGGCCGGTGTAAGGGTGGGCAGGGTTCCGATCGGGACCGCTGTGACCCCTCGGTGCCGCGGTGCCGCGGTGGTGATCCCTGTCAGTGTCCGTGTGGCCTGTGCGGCCAGGGCGGTGAAGGGGTGTCCTCGTGCCGGAACCGGCGTTAAATTCGCCTCAAGGTTGAAACGGGCCACCTCCAAGGTGAGCAAGTCGTCCTGGGCGGCTTCGCGGACAGCCGCGTTCACCGGGGCCGGACGGCCGTCCAGCTCGATGAGGGAGAACTCGAGCTCCGCCCCCAGTGTGGGCGGCTCCGCCCCGAAATCGGGGTCGGTCACCGCTTTCCCCAGTAAGGAAAGGCACTCCGTCAAACGGGACCGGAACTGTGCGTGGTCCTGCTCCGTGAATGCCACCCGACCGACTTCGCGGCCCATGTCACTCCCCTGTACGGCCTTGTGTCCTCTTCCGGTCCGGTCGTGGTACGGCGCTGTTCAGGCGAGTACGGCGACCGCTCGCCACCAGTCCCGCAGTGCTGGCTCCATCCGCACCGCGCTGCGGGTGATCCAGTCATCGGGTTCGTGATGTTCCCTGCCGTACTCGATGACCTCCAGGACGCCGTCCGCCACCTCCGGCGGGTTGTCCCGGTAGGCGTCGACGTACGCCACCATGGCCTCCGGCACCTGTCCCGTTTCGGCAAGGACGTCGGCGAGGACCGCGCAGGAGTTGCACCACAGCGTGAAGTCGGTACGGGCCAGAAGGGCCGCTTCCCCCGCTCCGGCGTGCAGGGCGACCCACGAGATGAATTCGGTGAACCGCCGTACAGCCTCCAGCCGGGGCTCCCGGCGCATCCGGTCGACCGACATCCCCAACGCGGGCGCCAGGCCGGTCACCATGCGTTGACGAGCCTTCATCAGCTCGCCCGTGACGAAGGAAAAGAATCCGCCAGGGACCTCGTGCGGGAACCGAGAGATCAGCAGTCCATAGGCGGTGAACTCCGCTTCTTGTGACTGAAACTCCGCCAGTGCGAAGCTCCGCAGATGTCCTTCCTCGATCATCCCCTCCCGAGCCAGTGACAGGAACTCATTGGCACTGAGGTGATCGGGAATGTTCGTTCCCACGCGGTCGATGAACTCGGTGGCAGGCAAGAGAAAGACCCCCTCGAAGGGAAGATCGCGGTTGGCAGCAGGGACAGCAGATAGAAAACCATAGGTGGATCTGGCCAGCAGGCACCACGTTTTCGGCGTGACACCTGAGCGTCCTGCTCGCACGACCAAGAATTGCCCTTGAGGACGGAAGAGGCAAGCGGATTCGATTATTCCGATCCCCATCCCCTTCTCGCTCGATCACTCGAGCCCCGCACCGGAACAGCGAGACTGGGCATCTGAGCTGCGCAAACCACTTCTTTCCCACCCGCATCTTCGCAGAGCAAAGGGAGAGAAAAAATCTATGGGTGCCCGAATTCAATTTGACACAGATTTCACACGGGACACTCCCGCATCTCACCGAACCACTTCCTCACCCCTGACGCCCGCGAGAGTCGATTTGCAACGAATGACATGGGAGGGGCTTCAACCATGCTCCAGCCTCCGAAACTTTCAGGACAATTTCAGGTCACCGATTTCACCGGTCTCCACGTGCAACGATCCATGGAATGTAACGAACCTCTTCCAGCCTGACCGCAGTGCTTGGCTGCTGGGCTGATCCATGAGCGGCTGGACGGGCACTGGTTAGCGGGGTGCTGGTGGCGTGGTCTGCACCCCGATACCGGAGAGACGAGAGACTCGTTCAGCAGATCAGCAGGCGATGGACCGATCCCACATCAAGATCCGCGCCCTCATCGGACAAGTTGTGGCCCCTTCAAGTCCTGGAGGCTCCTTCGCAGGTTCCACTGGTCAACAACTCACGTCATCAGCCTCGCCCAGGTCCTCCTCACCCTGCATCTGGCCAGGCCAGATCGATGATGGAGAAGGCTGAATGCCAGCAGCGTGCACGGAGGCGGTTGACAGGTAGTGACAGCGTTCAGCGGCGGTGGCGGGCCCAGGCGATGGCGGCAAGGAGGGTGAGGGTGCGCAGGGCGCGGCGGATGCGGTCATCAGCGCGGTCGTCCAGGGCCCGTCTGGCGAATGATCACCGAGAGTGTGCGTGCTCGGTCCAATTGCCTTGCCGTCCTGACGCCGGCCAGTGATTCTGGGCAGGTGCCAGGGCAGGGGAAAAGAAGGCGGCGGCAAGGGGACGCGGCAGCGGCTTGCTGCTCGCACCGCGCCGAATGTGGGGCAGTAGGGAGTGGTCGTTGAGACTCCGGACCAGGCGGAGATGCGTACGAGGTTGCGCCGTCTTCGGGAAGCCGGAGTCAGCGGGGAGATGATCCGGATCGACACGCTGTGCGGGCGCCAGGGGCTACCGACCACCTACCGGCTGAGCCGTTTAGTGACGGACCGCGCGCGAGAGCACGAGCACTCTGATTCATTGACCTTGTGGCTGGTCGAGGCGAGTTGACGGACGCGGCGTGGAAGCGAATGGAGCCCCTGTTGCCGCGGGTGGATGGACGTGGTCGTCCGTGGCGTGATCACCGGCAGGTGGTCAATGGGGTGCTGTGGCGGCTGCGGACCGGGGCTCCGTGGCTCGATCTGCCCGAGCCGTACGGACCCTGGCAGACCGTCTACAAGCGGTTCGCCCGCTGGGAAGCGGATGGGACCTGAGCGAAGCTGCACGCCGGCGGCGCCCGCAAGAAAGGGGGGCCGCAGAGGGGAACGAACTGGAAGATCTGGGCCGCTCGCAGACGCGCCAGGCCCTCGATCGGTCCCGGGGCGGGCTGACCACCAAGCTCCACCTCGCCGTCGACGGCCGTGGCCTGCCCCTGTCTCTTGTGCTCACGCCCGGCAACGTCAATGACGCCACCGCCTTCGGCCAGGTCCTCGACGGGATCCGCGTTCCGAGAGTCGGCACCGGCCGCCCGCGCAGGGCACCGACCCGAGTCCTGGGCGACAAGGCCTACTCCAGCCGGGCGATCCGGCACCTGCTGCGGCGCCGCGGCATCGCCGTCACGATCCCCGAGCGCCGCGACCAAGCGGCCAACCACCAACGCCGAGGGAGCCTGGGCGGCCGGCCAGCCGCCTTCGACGAGGAGGTCTACCGCGAGCGCAACGTGGTCGAACGATACTTCGCACACCTCAAGCAGTTCCGCGCGATCGCGACCAGATTCGACAAGCTCACCGACCGCTACCGTGCCGAAGCCGTTCTGGCCTCGCTGATCCTCCGGCCCATGGAACCCCGCCGCTGACCTGCGCAGAAGTGTGATCCGGGGCCGGTCCCGCCGGACGGGAAGGCATCACCAGATCTTCACAGCAGCGCCCGCCAGACGGGCCGCCGGATGAGCACGCGACAGTAAGCCACCGGTGTGTGCACCCCCCGCGCATGACCATCACCAGGTACGGAGAACCTTGTCCCTCTGCCGCACGCCGCTGCTCTTGAACGTGTCCAAGGTGCGCTCCGTGCAGTTCGACTTCCCCACCGCTGAACGCGTCACCGGGCGCCGCTGCCCCAGCTGCCAGACGGCCCAGCCCGAGCAGTGGACGAAGGTGATGCAAGGCCACTACGGCGACGCATGACGGTGCCGTGCGAATACTGCGCCACGACTTCGCGAGCCCCACCCACCACGACTGAGCACCACGTCACCGACGCCCTTCAACACGAACATCCACTACCGCCCCCGGCCGACCGGCCGAGGGCTTCGTGCGTCCTGGAGGAGTTCGCCGTGCCCACGTACAAGACCCTGGCGCGCTTCACCACCAACCTGGACCGCCTCACCCCGGAACAACGCCTCAAGTTCCGCCAGACCGTGGCGGCCTTCGTCGAGGACCCGCGCGCCGGAGGGCGCTTCCGCGCCGGCCTGCGCATCAAGGGCGTGCGCTCCGCACGGGCGTCTACGAGCTGACCTGGGCGCCGGACGGGCGCGTGACGTGGTGCTACGGCCGGGCACGAATAGCCGGGGACCGGCACATCGTGTGGCGCCGGATCGGGACCCACAGCATCTTTGGCGGACCTTGAGACAGAGTGCACCCACGACGAAGGGGGCGACCCCCGTACGGGAGGGCCGCCCCAATCTAGGGCTTGTCGGCAGGAGCGTTTCCGGTGGAAACGGCTGCTTTAGAGGTCGTTTTCGCCCGATGCTTCATCCCGAGATCAGGTGGCAGGGCGAACTCGGAGCCCGTCGGCAATCGTCGACACGTAGGTGGCGAGAAGCCGATCGAGCTCCTCGTCGGTAACGCCAAGGGCGCCCGGGCGCCAGGCGAGAGAGAGCAGTCCGTTAACAGTGGCCAGGAAAACGGCAGCAAGGTCATCGGGGTCGAGGTCGCGACGAATGTCCCCGGTTGCGATTCCGTCGCGAATCGCCGAGGCGAGCTTGGCGTTCTGCGTTTGGGTCAGCTCAACGATCCGGTCGATGGCGGACGGCTCCTCGGGGGGCTCGACGAGGATGCGGAACTCGTGCGGACGCTCGCGGGCGAATCGGGCATAGGCCGCTGTTGCCAGGAGGAGCCGCTCCTCGGGCGTGCCGGGCGCGGCGTAAGCCGCGTCCATGTAGGCCCTGCTTTCTTCCATCGCCTGTTCCGCGACCGCAGTGAGCAGTGCGGAGCGTCCACCCACCCGGTTGTAGATCGTCTGAACCGCTACGTCTGCTCGTTCGGCGACCGCCTCCAGCGTCAGGGCGTCCGCACCTGAGTCGGCCACGATTTCGCGCGCCGCATCGATGACCGCACGCCGGTTCACCGCGGCTTTCCTCTGTGCCCGGGTGATCTCGGGATCCGTCTCCGCCACACTCACAAGATTGACTATAACGTAGAACATAGTTGGGATCACTTCCAACATTGGATGATGTTCCATTAAGGTCGCTCCATGACTCGCTCAGATGTGACCTTCTTCTCCGGTAACGAGACCTGTGCGGCCTGGCTCGACGAACCCGCCAACGTGTCCAGCGCACCGGGTCCGATCATCGTGATGGCCCACGGCCTGGGCGGGGTGAAGGAGATGCGGCTCGACGCCTTCGCCGAGCGGTTCTCAGCGGCCGGCTACCGGTGCCTGGTGTTCGACTACCGTCACTTCGGCGCCAGCAGCGGTGAGCCGCGGCAGCTCCTGGACGTCGACCGGCAGCTCGAGGACTGGCGAGCCGCCATCGCGTACGCACGGGGCTTGGAGGATGTCGACCCGGAGCGGGTTGTCATCTGGGGTACGTCGTTCGGCGGTGGCCACGTAATCCATACGGCAGCCCGCGACCACCGGCTGGCAGCGGTGATCTCGCAGTGCCCCTTCACCGACGGCCTGGCATCCTCCCTGGCGATCCCCCCGGTCACCTCGGTCAAGGTCACCGCCCTCGCCGTGCGCGACCGGCTCGGCGCCCTGCGGGGCCGGGAGCCGATCATGGTCCCAAGCTACGGCCCGCCCGGATCCACAGCCCTCATGACCTCAGCGGACTCGGCCCCCGGCGTCGAGGCCATCACCCCGCAAGGCCAGGGGATTCGCTCCGACGTCGCAGCCCGCTTCGCGCTCGACATCATCCGCTACTTTCCCGGACGCGACGCACGCAAGATCACCTGCCCAGCCCACTTCGCCATCTGCGAGGTCGACACCGTCGCCCCCAGCCGCGCGACCCTGCGCCACGTCAAGAAGGCACCCCTCGGCGAGGTCCACCTGCAGCGCGGTGGCCACTTCGAGATCTACGTCGGTGAGGACTTCGAGTCCAACATCGCCCAGCAACTCGCCTTTCTCGCCCGCCACGTGCCCGTCAACGCCTGACCCGCACCCCGTCAAGGAGAACCACGCATGCCTCGCTACGACCTCACCGGCCGTACCGTCCTCATCACCGGGTCGACCGGTGGCCTCGGCTCCGGCCTGGCGGCCGAGCTCCGCCGCCGCGGCGCCAACCTGGCCCTGCTCGACCTCGATACCGACCGCACCACGCAGCAGGCAGCAGAGCTCGGTGGCGACACCGTGGCCCGTGGCTGGGCGGTCGACGTTCGTGACCTCGACAGCGTCCGCTCGGCCACCGACGCCGCGGCAGCCCACTTCGGACGCCTCGACGTGGTCATCGCCAACGCCGGCATCGGCGAGGCCATCGCCCCGATGACCGACCTGAGTTCCAAGGAATGGGAACGCACCGTCGACATCAACCTCAACGGCGTCTGGCGCACCTTCACCGCGGCACTCCCCCATGTCACCAAGGAGCGCGGTCACCTGCTCGCGATCTCCTCCTTGGCAGCCTTTGTCCACGCACCTCTCCAGGGCGGCTACACGGCCAGCAAGGCGGGCGTCTGGGCACTCTGCGACACCTTGCGACTCGAAGTCGCCCACACCGGCGTCACCGTCGGCAGCGCCCACCCCACATTTTTCAAAACCCCGCTGATGGACGGCGTGATGGCCCAGCCCGCCTCGATGCGGATCTGGAACAACCACACCGGCATGTGGAAGCTCATCCCGATCGAGACCGTCGTCAACGAGATCGTCCGCGGCATCGAACGCCGCGCCGCCCACGTCGTCGCCCCCCGCAGCAACCAGCTCGCCGCCTACATCCCCGGCGTCATCCAGACCGTCGCCGACCGGATGCAGTTCCGGCACAAGACCGTCCAAGAAGCCCTCGCGGCCGCCCAGTAGGCCTGACCGCAATCTCCTACCAGCCCCAGGAGCAACACCAAAGACCAACTACAACCTCAACGACAAGATCCTCCTTGTCACCAGCGCCGCCAGTGGCATCGGCGCCGCCAGCACACGAGCCCTGATCGATGCCGGCACCAACGTCGCCCTCATCGACCTGCACCAGGCCGCAGTCGACAAGGTGGCCGCCGACCTCGGCCCGAACGCGTTCGCGCTGGCCGCCGACGTCACCCACCTGCAGGCTATGCAGACCACCGTCACCAAGGTCGTCGACCGGTTCGGCACCCTCGATGTCTGCTTCGCCAACGCCGACATCGCCGCCTCGAAACCCACCACGATCAACGGCAGCTCGGTGGAGGAGTTCGAGCGGATCATCGAGGTCGACCTGCTCGGCGTGTGGCGCACCGTGAAGGCCAGCCTGCCCGCGGTCACGGTCGCGAACGGACACGTCCTGATCACCTCCTCGACCTACGCCTTCTTCGATGGCGCCGGCAACGCGCCATACGCCGCTTCCAAGGCCGACGCCGAGGCCTTCGATCGCGCCCTGCGTGGCGAACTCGCAGCCACGAGCACCACCGCACGCGTGCTCTATTGCGGCTGGGTCGACACCCCCATCATCGCCGCCTCTCACACCGCCGCGATCATCCTCAACGCCGACCACTACGGATCCAGCACCGAGAAGTTCCACCAGCATCTCCAGAATAACGAGTTGGTGCGTGATAGCGGGTGGGCATGCTCTGATGGTGGAAGGCACGGTGGATCGTTCGGTCCTGGCACATCCGTTGTTCACAGGTGTCTCAAGGAGTCATCTGTCCTCGCTGATCACGGAGTTGGCTCGACCGTGGGTGGTCGCTGTCGAAGGCCGCCGGCACCAGGCTCGAGGAGGGGCCAGGAAGCGGGCGCCGGGAGCCGGTGCCAGGCATCGGCTGGTGTTCGTGGACCGGCTGGTGGCCACCCTCATTCACCTGCGTCACGACCTCCCGCACGCGGTCCTGGCCCTTCTTTACGAAGTGGACCGTTCCACCATGACCCGGGCGGTCGGTGAGGTGCGCCGTCTGTTGGCCGGGAGAGGTTTTGCCGTCCCGGAACGGCCCGGACTGCGGCTGCGGACTCTGGAAGACGTCTTCGCCTACGCCCAGGCCGAGGGGGTCCGGTTGCGGCTGGACGCCACCGAGGTCCAGGTCCGCAGGCCCACCGCGGGCCGGGGCGGGCGGAGGGCGTTCGTGTCGGGCAAGAAGAAGCAGAACACGATGAAGGCCACCGTCATCGCCGACCACCACGGCCGCACCCTGTGGACCGACGCCCTGCGG
>NZ_JBIVSC010000036.1:0-30207 GCF_044756005.1 Streptomyces sp. NPDC092045
CCCGCGGAGCGGGTACCCCATCGCTGCGCGATGGGAAAGCGAACCACCGCGCTGCGCGCGGTGGTTGTGCTCCCGCTTCGCGGGAGCACTGGTGGCTCGCTGCGCGAGCCATTCACCTCCGGTGCTGCACACTGGAGGTGACGCCCTGTCCGCTGCGCTCCCAGGTCTGCGGGGTTTTGTCCCGATGTCCGGGTTTCCGCTTCGCTTCAGCCCCGGGCCGGCGTGTCCGCTGCGCTCCCCCGCCTTGACGGTCCTTCCTGCTGCGCCTCCAGTCCCTTCGGGCCCGCTGGCGCGAGCCCGGCTGGCTGGCGGGATGGGGGCTTGCGCGTGCGAGTTCCGGTGGAATCGGTGCATCAGCTTGATGCACTATGTTTGATTGGCGGAAGCTGAGGGCTACCATTAAGGCAGCCCTCGGGGTGACATTAGTTACTTCTTGTTCCTGAAAGTGCGAACGAGATGACCGATTGAGAAGCAGAGACCTACAAATCCTATTGAAATAGGAAGGGTTCCAGCAAATGCCAGAAACTCCAGGACCAGGCCGCAAACGGCAACAATTACCTCAATAACGCTTGAAAACCTACTACGCATCTATCTAGATTCCTATTCTGTGAATAATTCATTTAAATCAAGTCCCTTCTGGGTTCTTGAAGCTTGCGCAAGAACGTGCTCCTGCGCTGTTAAGTACTACTCTACGCTGGTCAGTTGCCTGGGTCAATACGCTCTGTAACGGCCAGAATGCCCCCTGTAGCAAAAGAAGGAATGAAGCTGGACCGATCGCCCTGGGTTGATTTAAAGCAGGCTCTCAATTTTTCTGAGGGCGTCCGTGCTGGTCGGCGCATCCAGAGGATGCAGAATGTAGCGTTGGCAGATCACTGGTGCCCCCTGCCAGCCCTGAGTGTGCGGGCTGAGGCGGCCCGTGGAGGAGGAAGCAGGATGAGCGAGGTCGGGCAGCAGCCTGTCGTTCTTCGTCAGCATCAGGTGGAGCAGAAAAAGCTTTTCCGCAGGTGGGCGGGGTCTCCTTTCTCTGCAAGGCCGTCTGTGCCTGAGCGTGGTGTCCGGGGCACGATCGTCTCGGCGACCGGATCGGGCAAGACGATCACAGCCGCTGCGTGTGCGCTGGAGTGTTTCCCGGAGGGGCGGGTCCTGATGACCGTGCCGACTCTGGATCTGCTCGTGCAGACCGCCCAGGCCTGGCGGCTGATGGGGCATCGGGCGCCGATGGTGGCGGTGTGCTCGTTGGAGAACGATCCGGTGCTGCGTGAACTGGGTGTACGGGCGACCACCAATCCGATCCAGCTCGCTCTGTGGGCCGGTGGTGGCCCGATCGTCGTGTTCGCGACGTATGCGTCCTTGGTGGATCGCGAGGAGGTGGACGCTGTGGGGGTAAGAAAGGTCCGCGGACCGCTGGAAGCCGCTCTGGCGGGCGGGGAGCGGCTCTTCGGGCAACGGATGGCAGGCTTCGATCTCGCGATCGTGGACGAGGCCCATGGGACCACCGGCGACCCGGGCCGACCCTGGGCGGCCATCCACGACAACTCCCGGATCCCGGCGGATTTCAGGCTCTACCTCACCGCCACCCCGCGCATCCTTGCTGTCCCCCGGTACCGGAACGGTGCGGAGGACGAGGAGGTGGAGGTCGCTTCCATGACCGACGACCCGAACGGCACGTATGGGGCGTGGCTGGCCGAGCTGGGCTTGTCGGAGGCGATCGAGCGGGAGATCCTCGCCGGGTTCGAGATCGACGTCCTGGAGATCCACGATCCTTCCCCCGTACTCGGGGAGTCCGAGGAGGCGCGGCGTGGCCGGCGCCTGGCGCTGTTGCAGACCGCGCTCCTGGAGCACGCCACGGCGTGGAATCTGCGGACCGTCATGACGTTCCACCAAAGGGTCGAGGAGGCCGCGGCGTTCGCACAGAAGCTGCCGCAGACCGCGGCTGAGCTGTATGAGGGCGATGTCTCGGACAAGGAGCTGGAGCATGCGGGTGAGTTGCCCGCGTCGTCGATCGGGGCGGAGTTCTACGAGCTCGAGGCCGGACGCCATGTCCCTCCGGAGCGGGTGTGGTCGGCGTGGCTGTTCGGTGAGCACCTCGTCACCGAGCGGCGCGAGACCCTGCGCCAGTTCGCAGGCGGTATCGACGCGGCCGGCCGTCGCGTGCACCGCGCCTTCCTCGCCAGCTGCCGTGTGCTCGGGGAAGGTATCGACATCACCGGTGAACGGGGAGTCGAGGCTGTCTGCTTCGCCGACAGTCGCGGCTCACAAGTCGAAATCGTCCAGAACATCGGACGCGCACTGCGCCCCAACCGCGACGGCACCACCAAGACCGCCCGCATCATCGTCCCCGTCTTCCTGGAGCCCGGTGAAGACCCGACCGACATGATCGCCTCCTCCTCCTATGCCGGACTGGTCGCCGTACTCCAGGGCCTGCGCAGTCATGACAAACGCCTGGTCGAACAACTCGCCTCCCGGGCGCTCACCAGTGGCAAGCGCAAGATCCACCTGAAGCGTGACGAGGACGGGCGGATCACCGGGGCCGGTGACACAGACAACGGCCAGGGACAGGACGACACCGGCGCCTCCGAATCGGCGCTGCTGCACTTCTCAAGCCCCCGCGACGCCACCACCATCGCAGCCTTCCTGCGCACCCGGGTCTACCGGCCCGAATCCCTGGTCTGGCTGCAGGGCTACCAAGCACTGCTCAGATGGCGGACAGAGAACGAGATCACCGGCCTGTACGCCGTCCCCTACGACACCGACGTCGAAGTCGGCGTCACCAAGAACTTCCCGCTCGGTCAATGGGTCCACCAGCAGCGCAAGGCACTGCGGACCGGAGAACTCGACCCCCACCGCAAAGAGCTCCTCGACGCACCCGAAGCCGGCATGGTCTGGGAACCCGGCGAGGAAGCGTGGGAGAACAAACTCGCCGCGCTACGGGCCTACCGGCAAGCCACAGGACACCTCGCACCCCGGCAGGACGCCATGTGGGGCGTGAGCGAAACCGAGGGCCTGGTGCCCATCGGCCGACACATCGCCAACCTCCGGCGCAAAGACGGCCTGGGCAAGAACGCGGAGCGCGCCGCCATGCGCGCGCAGCAGCTGGCCGCGATCGACCCGGACTGGGACTGCCCCTGGCCGCTGGACTGGCAACGCCACTACCGCGTCCTGGCCCACCTCGCCGACACCGAGACCGGCGGGCTCCTGCCGGCCATCGAACCCGGAGTGCTCTTCGAAGGCGACGACCTAGGCACCTGGCTTCAGCGCCAGAAGAAACCGGGCACCTGGGCCCAACTCCTGCCCGAACAGAAAGAACGACTGACAAAGCTCGGCGTACAACCCGACCAGGCCCCCTCCCCCCGCCCCACAGCCCACCGCGGGACGAAGGGGCCGACCAAGGCACAACAAGCATTCCAACGAGGACTGACAGCGCTCACGCAATGGGTCGAGCGGGAAGGCGATCGACCAGTGCCAAGGGCTCACAGCGAACAGATCACCATCGACGGCAAGACGGAGCCGGTGACCGTGAAGCTCGGCGTATGGATCTCCAACACCAAGAGCCGGCGAGACAAACTCGACCAGGAGCAGCGTGACTCACTACGGGATCTGGATATCAACTGGGCATAGTGCCGGGGACGAGGTCAACCAGGCGGTCCCGCTCCAGTACGTGCCGGTCGCGGCGGAAGCGAGGCAAGGTGGGACCGTACCTGCCGGCTGAGCCTTGTTGCGCAGTGGGTGTCGCGTACGAGGGTAGCCAGGTTGTGCCACACAATCTGGCGAATGTCCCTAGGCGTCATTTGGTGGTGGCGTGCGAGGGCTTGTTCTACGGCGGCGATATTGCCGGGCAGGGGCCGGGCGGAGCTGCGGTCGCCGAAGGGATGGTCTGTTTCGGCCAGCAGCCGATCGAGGGGGATGGTCTGTAGCAGAGCAGTCTTGCGTGCAGCGGAGGCGTTGATGGAGAAGTAGCAGCCTAGGCGGACAGCGCGGGCGGTCTGCGCTGGAGTGCCGAGCCACCAGTGGAGGACCATCCCGGGAATCGGAGACTGTTCCAGCTCGTCCAGCACCTGCTCGCAGGCAGCGTAGCTGTGGATGCTGGTGATTCGCGGATTGTCGGCCAGGATCCTAAGAACAGCTCGGAGGGTTGCCTGTTGGCGGTCAAGTGGTACTCGGCTCTTGCCATCGAGCCCGATCTCGCTGACCAGTGAGGTGTGGTCAATCAGCTGAGTGAAGATGCCGGGGTCGAAGCCTGTGTGGCTACGGGCGAGCCCGGGGTGGGCGCCGACTCCCCAGATAATCCGGTTGTCGTGTCGCTGGACGGCTTGGGCGGCCTCGGACAGGGAGCGGGTGGCGGCGAAGACGACGGCGCCCAGGCCGGCGAGGTCGTCGGCCGGAACACTGGTGTCGATGTGTGCGTGCAGGTCCAGCGGTGGCAGTGCGCTCGTCCTCATGGGTACAGGAGCTCCAGTTCCGCGATGCCTTTCTGGCACAACTCGTAGGCCTGGCGGGTGGGGTAGTCGGAGGGCAGATTCAGGGTGGTGATGTCGGCTGGGCGCAGGCCGCGGGCGAGGAAGGTGCGTAGTGAGGGTTCGACCGACTTGTCGGCCAGGTAGCCGCTGAGGTGTGTTTCGTGGCGGGTGTGGAGGTAGTCGGTCGTGTCTTCAAGTTGGGCGGCGTGGAAGGAGGCGCGGCGTAGAAGGCAGCCGAAGCACACGCCGCAGTGCGTGCGTACGGAAATGTGGTGGGTGCGGTGTCCGGTATGGGCACAGGAGTGGGTGCGGCTGAGGAAGCGGGCGGCCTGTCTGGTGCCGACGAGTTCGGCGACCTGAGTAAACATCTCGCCTTTGGTGTGGTCGGCGAAGGGGTTGTGGATGACGGCGTGGGCTCCGGCGTCTTGGGCGATGGTGGCCAGGGTCTGCAGGAACAGGGGGTGAGTGGTGCGGGTGGATACGGCGCCGCGCTGGTCGGCGGTGAGCGGCACGTTGAGGGAGGCGAAGCCGTTTTCCGGGATCCACAGTGGCACCTTCTCTACCGATGCGGCGGCCAGGCCCAGGGCGAGGAAGAGTAGGGAGCGGGTACGGGTGGAGTACTCGTTGGAGAGTCTCACCCCGGTGGGCTGCTGGTTTTTGCGGGAGAACCGCAGCTGCTGGTGGTGCTGTGGGGGCCCATCGATGAGGTGGGCAATGTCGTTGGCGACGGTGCGCTGGATCGGGGCAAGGTTGGTGGCGCCGACGTGGGAGAGCAGCAGGTGCTGGTCTGGGCCGAGGTTGTGGCGGGAGTGCAGGGCGCCGATCGCCGAGTCGGCGCCGCCGCTGAGGAGGACCACACGCCGTATCCCGGGATGGGGTATGGCGTGAATGGTTTCTTGCGGGGTGGTGGCGCGGTGGAAGTGGATCGACCAGTGGTCTCCGGAGAGGAAGCCCAGGAGGGCTTCGAGGCGTTCGCGTACTGCATTCCAGCGGGCTGTGGCGTAGACGGGTACGTTCAGCTCGAGCGTGCGGCGGGTCCAGTTGGATCGGGCGGCGCGGCGAGGGGTGGTGCGGTCGGCGGCGTATACCAGGGCAGCGAGACGGACCAGTTCGATGTTGGGTTCGGGTACGGGGCCCAGGGCTCCCAGGCGTGGTCCAAGGGTAGAGACGAAGGAGCCGCCCGAGCCTGGTGGCCACCAGAAGATGGTGGTGCCTGCAGGTCCGGGGCGTGAGATGTCCGCGTTCAGGTGCAGGGTGTAGGCGGGCATCAGGGCTCCATCCAGATAGACCGCATTGCCTCGATTCCTTGTTCGATGGCTCGGGTGATCTCAGTGGTGCTGGGGCCGGTGATCGTGAGGGGGGCGCGGTCGACCAGGGCGCGTGCGGTCTCGCGGAGTTGGCGTTCTCCGTCGGCTGTGGCCCAAGCGGGGCGGGAGCCGTCGTTCATTTTTGAGGCGGCTTCGCTGAGGATCGCTTCGGAGATGGTCAGGGCCAGGGTTTCTCGGACGACCTCCTCGGGGCTGGGGGGCGTGCTGTCGGTGCCGGTCTCTAGGACCCATTGGGCCACTTCGCTGGCGACGAAGCGGCGCTCCTCGTCCTCAATGGTGCCGTCGGCGAGTGGCCCGCAGGCGGCTTCCACGATCCGGCGGGTCCAGTCGATCGGGTCGGCGGCTGCAGCCTGCAGTTCTGCGTAGTTGAGGCCGAGTTCCTGCAGAGCCTGTGCGTTGCCGGTGCGATAGGCGTAGGCGGCGGCCGCGGCGCGGCCTGCCGTTCGGGAGGACTGGGTGATGGTGCGCTGTGCTCCTCCCCCGGTGCGGCCTCCTCCGGCTTGGGCGACGCCTCCTGCTCCGCCGCCGGGGCCATCGGCGTGGCCGCTGGAAGGCCTGAAGAGTGCTAGCGCAGGAGCCAGTTGGTCCGGAGAGAGCTGGGGCGAGGGTGCGCCGGGGGCGGTGCCGGTCAGGGCGTCAAGCCACTGTGCGACGTTGTTCTGTAGTTGTTTACTGGCTGATGTGCCGTTTCCGGTGTAAGAGCCCTTGGTGCCCATCAGGAGCGGTTTCCTGTGCTCAGGGCATGCTCCAGGGTGCGCTTGATCCGGGCCGGGTCGGCCGGGGCATGAGTTTTCCAATACTCCAGCACGCTGCGGAAGGCGGGGGTGGCGGCCGGGAGGGCCAGGATGGCGGCTGGTTCCAGCTCGCCGGCCGGGATGGACTGCAGGAGCCGGGCGGCTCGCTCGGTGGTGGCCGGGTAGGCGGTGACGATGCGGACTAGGCCGCGCACGGCTGCGCTCTGTTCAGTCGGGCGGTCCCGGCCGGCTCGGCCGAGGTACTCGACCAGGCTCTGGGCGTCATCTTCACCAAGCGCGCTGATGTCGGCGTCGGTCACACGGTGTTGGTCGAAGCGTGAGGTGGACAGCAGGTTGGCCGCGATGTCGCGCAGCCGTCCCGGCAGGCCGGCGTCGAGGAGCTGTTCACCGGAGAACGCGGCTGCCAGGTAGAGGTAGGGCGCCAGGTCCACGGAGCCGAGACCGGGGGAAAGTTTGGCCCATCGGATCAGTTCGTCCTCGAAGGTGACTGGCTCGTCTCCATCCGGCGCCAGGTCCTGCTCCTCCTGCGAGGGCCCGTCGCGGTCGGGCGAGGTGCCCAAGTCCTCGGCTTCCGGGGATGTGAGAGTGGGGCGGCCGGCTGTCGCTTCCAGTTTGGCCATCCGGGAGCGCAGCTCGCCGCGAGCCAGCCATTCCAGGACGGTGGCGAAAGAGTCAGGCAGAAGCTTCTCCAGCACCATGAGCTTGGCCACGATGTCTGCCTCAAGGACAATGCCGCGGTGGCCGGCGACGGACTGGCGCACCCGCAGGTCGTTGAGGAAGCGCTTGATGCGGCGGGGGCTGCCTTGGAGCTTCTCGTAGAGGATGGGCGTCATCCGTGAGGCAAAGACCAGTTCGGCAGAGATGTCGTTGCCGTTCACGGTCGTGGCCAGGTCGTCCAGCAGTCCTTTCTCTCGGCGCAGGCGTACGCAGGCCTCGATGTAGGGAGTGAGGTCCTCGACGGGTAGGCGCTGGGAGAGCTGCAGCAGAACGAGGAATGCCTCCGTGTCGAAACGGCTCAGGGTCGGCAGCGGCACCGTGGTCTGCACGATCTTGTGCAGGTAGAGGCTGGCGGGTTCTTCGAAGTATCGCTCTTCCGTCCCGTGTCGTGTGCTGCTGGGAGCGGGGAAGCGGGTGCGCAGGGCGTCGGCCACCCGGTGCTCGTCGGCGGCGACGACGAACGCCATTTTGGGCACTGCCAGGAACAGCCGGATGGTCTCGAGCGTGTCCACGACCGTTTCAGGCAGGCATCGATCCAGGTCGTCGACGAGCACGACGACACGCTTGAGATGGCTGAGCTCCGCGGATCCCATCAGTGTGCAGAATTCGCTGCGGAATTCGCCTAGCCCGCGAGTCGAGGGGTCTGTGGCGTCGGCGTCCTGGTTGTTCGGTTCGGTGTTGATCAGGCTGGTGAGGTCGTCGACGGAGGGCAACTGCAGAGTCAATGACGTCTTGGCCGCCACTTGCAGGGCTTTGGCCCAGTCGACCCGCTGCCGCAGCGTGGTGAGCATCGTCCGGGCGTGGCTGCGGAGCTGTCCCGGCTGCTCCTTCCGGGCAAGTTCGGCAGCGACGGCACTGAGCACCTCCCCGATCAGAGTTTCCTTGGCGCCGACACCGGGGTCGTAACGCCACGGGTCTGTGCTGATCACGAGCACGGCTGCATCGGTCTCGGAGAGGGGCGACGCCAACTCGTCCTCGATCAGGCGAAGCACCGTGGTTTTGCCGCTCCCCCAGGCACCCGAGATCCCGACGGTCACCGGGTCGAGAGCATCGTCGAGTACGGCTTGAGCCACGGTCTTGGCCACCGCGTCGAACGACAGAAGATCCAGATGTGTCGGCTCGTCCGACCAGAGTTGTGCAGACATATTGCCCTTGCCCATCCCCTGGGGCCTGTGACCTCTTTGTCTCAGGCCCTCTCCACACCAGTACTGCGCATCAGAGCGTTTCCGAATACGCAGTGAACGCACACGATAACTCTCATTACATCTTCAACAACAGTAAGAAGCACATGTTCGATGCAGCACCCCCAAAGCGGTGCCAGAGTGGAGCGCCGCCGTGCTCGACACTCCGAACGTGCCTGGCGAGGTGCTGGTAACACTTCCTTTGTGGCCCGCCGGTTCCTCACTTGCAGCCCGCTGATCGACCTGTCTAACACCCCGAGGGCGCATGTTCCGACCAGGTCGCCCGTCTTCGGGTGAGGGGATGGAGCCCGACTGGCTGGCCAGGCTCAAGTGGATCCGGGCGTGGAATGGCCGAGGCTGAGTTCGACACCTGGCGGGCCGGAGAGTGGTCGAGGTCCCGCTGCACCGCCGATGCCGACGCCCTGTCCGGCGCGCGTCCCGAGGTCGACTGGAAGGAACTCCGCCAGGTCGAGAAGGGCCGGCGCTCGCCGCGCTGTTCTCGAAGACGAAAGCGGCATCGGCACCGGCGTAAGGCGACTGGTAGACCGAGGCCAGGGCAGGGCCCGGGTCAGGACTAGTCAGGATGCACACGATGCCGAGCGTGGCGGAGGTTGGGGCGGCCCGGTGGTACTGCTTCCCAATGCGGCAGTCAAGCGACCGTGCCCCGGGGTCCGTCTTCGAAGCTTGCCTGACCTGCATACCAAGGACCGGTACTGTCCCCCGGATGACTTCGATGCGTTCCGACGTCCTGTCCCGCGCCCTTGACGCCCCGACGGAGCCGCCCTTGAGGCCGCTGCCACCTGCAGTGGCGGAACTACTGCGCTCCCTTGAGGCTCCACCACGTCTGGCGGCCCACCTGCGCGCGGTCCACGACGTCGCGGTCGAACTGGCCGACTGGGTGGGAGACCGGTACCCGGATCTGGCCGTGGACCGCAACGCCGTTCTCTTCGGCGCAGCGACCCATGACGTGGGCAAGACCGTGCACCCCGAGGAGCTCTCCGGACCGGGATCAGCACACGAGGCAGCCGGCCGGGACCTGCTCCTGGAGCACGGCTTCACAACCGACCTGGCGAGGTTCGCCGCCACCCATGCGACCTGGGACAGCCCCGACGTAACGATCGAGGAGCTCCTCGTCAGCACGGCCGACAAGATCTGGAAGGACAAACGCGTCCCCGACCTGGAGGACAGGCTCGTACAGGCGCTGGCCACAGCCACAGGGCGCGAGCCCTGGGAGGAGTACCTCGCCCTCGACGACCTCCTCACCCGAATCGGCACGCACGCCCCCCACCGGCTCGCCTTCCAGGCGACCTTCCCCGTCAACCAGTGACCCGTCAGTGCCGTTGAGATTGATCATGGTCCGGCTGGTGTCGGGGAGAGCGGGTCATCCGGTCGCCGGATGCGGACTCGGCGGGGGGGGGCGGGGGATGTCGTCCGCGTCCTGGAGGTCGGCGAAGTCGGCGTGCGCTGCCGCGACGGCTTCGGGGTACGCCTCCTTCTTCTCGTGCTCGGTGAGCGCGCGGTAGATGCTCGCGACGCTGGGAGCCTGGCCTTTGCGCTTGCCGGTGGGGATGATCAGGTCGGGCTGGATCTGCTCGACCGATTCGCCGTTCGCACGGCGCCGCAGCACGGTGTGCAGCATGTCCTCGGTGATGACGGGCGGGCGCCCGCCGTGCTTGCCCTTGCGGGCCGCCGCATCGAGTCCTTCGAGGGTCGACTCGCGGATGTTCTCCCGCTCGGTCTCCGCCATCGCGGCGAAGAACGCGAACAGCAGGCGGCCGGGCCCGCTGGGGTCGTACATCCCGGGCAGGGGCCCGGCGACAGTACCGGTTCGCGGAAATGCCGGGAGGCCGCCACACAGTGGTCCGTGCGCCGGCCTCCTTCTACTGGGCTCAGTTGTAGCGCAGGCCGCCACCGTTGCCCTGGGACACGTTGCCGGCGAGGTAGAGGTTGCCCTGCGAGTCCAGGATCGCGATGATCTTCTTCGTGTCGCCCCAGTGGGTGGTGAAGTAGAACTTGTTCTTCGCGTGGTCTACTTCCAGGTTGGTGTTGATGGACAGCTCGATGCTCTGCGGGCCGCTGATGAGCACGTCTCTCTTGGGCGAGCCCTCGTAGACCCGGTTCGGGGTCAGCTTGACGCGGCCGTTCACGTCGCCTTCGGGGTAGTCGTCCGTCGCTTTGCCGAGGTCGATGTCGGGCATGAGGGGTCCTCTTCTACGATCCGCGGAAGCACCTGAGGGCGCCGCCGCGCTCCGGTGGGATCAGGGTCATGGCCGGGTGAGCGGCTTCGTCACCCGGTGGATGCGCGCCCGCTGCGGGCGTGCGGAGGAAGGGCCGGGCCGCGTTTCAGTAGGTCAGGTTCTTCTGCTCCGTGACCAACCGGCCGGCAAGGCTCAGGTTGCCATCGGAATCCAGCACCGCGAGGATCACCTTCGTGCCGCCGTGGTGGGTCGTGAAGTAGAACTTGTCGGCTTCCTGGCTGCTGGAGAGGTTCGTGTTCACCGACAGCTCGATGCTCTCCGGGCCACTGAGTACCACGTCCTTCTTCGCCGGGTTCGAGTAGACCCGGTTCTGCGTCAGCTTGATGCGGCCGTTGCAGTCGCCGGTCTTCACATCCGATGCCATACCGAGGTCGATGTCGGGCATGAGGGGTCCTCCTCTGCGATCCGCGGAAGCCCCGAGGGCACCGCCGGACTGGGGTGGAAATCAAGGTCATGGCCGGGTGAGGGGCCTCATCACCCGAAAGGCACGCTCGGCAGAGTGCTCGGGCCCTGGTGCCGCCCGTCCGGTCCGGCTGGTACGCCGGAGGTGAAGGGGGCCGGGGCCGTGTTCTAGGAGGTCAGGTTGCCCTGGTTGGTGAACACCTTGCCGGCGATGGACAGCTGGCCGTTGGAGTCCAGTACGGCGATGACCTTCTTCGTGGTGCCGTGGTGGGTCGTGAAGTAGATCTTGTCGGCTTCCTGGCTGGCGGAGAGGTTCGTGTTCACCGACAGCTCGATGCTCACCGGCGACCCGACGAGCACGTCCTTTCTGGCCGGATTCGACTGGCCCCGGCTCTGCGTCAGCTTGACCCGGCCGTGGATGTCGCCGCCCAGCCAGTCACTGGCCTCACCGAGATCGATATCAGGCATGAAGGCCCTCCCCTACGCTCCCGCGGAGTACCCGCGAAGGCACGCCCGCGTTCCAGTAAAAACAACTTCCTTGCCAGAAAGGGCACTTGGCCCCGAAAACTGATCATGAATCTACATAGCGCAGTCGCGGAACCAGCACCTCCGTTCGAAAGTTTTCGATACAGCCCACAATGAACAAACACTGATCACTTTTGTTCGCACGCCGGCCCCTGGCACCCCACCCGTCACCCCCACCCCCGACAGGCCACCGGCCAGGACGCAGGCCGGTGCGACGGAGCTCACCGATGTCCACGTGACCGAGCACGCACCCTCAGCCGGTCGTCGGCCCGCACGTACAAGACATGGTGAAGACGCCGTCCCCCGGACCCGAGGCCCTCGCCCGCATCCGCCAAACCGCAGGTCAGCTCCGTGGCCGATCCATGCAACCCCGGACCGGCCGCAGGCCATCAGCTCGTGTGCCACTCACGCCTGCCCGGTAGCCGGCTGCCACAGCGGGCGGGCACGTCCCGTCCCGTCCCGTCGCAGTGGAAACACCGGCCGCCACCCGGCGTGCTGCAGGCGCCGATGGTGCCGGCGGCATGGCGGAAGAGCCGCGTGAGTCCGGCGACGTGCGCCGCGTGAACCGGGAGGTCCTGGCGCCTGCTGAGCGTGAGCTTCAGGGCGACGCCGGGCCCGGTGAAGCGCGCGTGCGGCAGGTCCCCGGTCATCGCGCGGAGCGTGTCGTTCACCTCACGCATCGTCTCCGCACTGGTCAGCTGCACCCGGGCCGTGAGGATGGTGCCGGTGGCCGCGGTGAAGGACAGCAGCCCGGCCGGGCACGCGAGTAGTCCGACGCGGCCCACGGGATCGGGATGGGTGTGCTGGAGCCGGTCCAGGGCGTGCCACAGGCCGCCCGGCGGATCCTGGGGTGCGGTCTCTTCTCGGTTGCGTCTCATGCGACTTGTGTAGGACCTGCGGTGGGCTGGTGGCGCCGGATGAGCCCGTCCGTCCCGCCCGGTAGAGCGGTGACTTCAAGGCCGGTCCCGCTGTGCGGCCCGGCGGCTGCCGACCGCACAGCGGGCATGCGCGATCAGGTCCGACGGCGGAACCAGCCGCGGCCCCTCTCCGGCTCGGGGCCGCCCTGCGGCTCCGGCGGCGCGGCGGCCTGAAGGCGGGCGGCTTCGGCGGCGGCTTCCTCGCGGGCGACGTCGTCGGCGTGGCAGGTGCCGCACACGGACACGTCCCCGGCCTTCCAGGCCGTCCGGTGTGCGGTGGTCTCCTCCCAGCGCTGGTCGGTGAACTTCCGCCTGCACCGCTTGCACACCGGCCGCCGTGCCTCCCGCTCAGCGGCGCGGCGACGGGCGTCCTCCGCTTCAGCGCGGGCGTACTGGCGGTGGTAGAGAGCGTCTCCGTCGGGGTTGTCGAGCGCGTCGGTCAGCGTCTGCTCCCGGGTGCGTCCCAGTCGCCGCCACACCGCCGCGCCGGCGCCGTGCTCCTGAAGCTGCTCCAGGGTGGTGACGACGACCGGCACGGCCTGGCGGTAGTCCCGCGCGGTGATGGCCTTCCCGTAGAGCGTGCCGTACCGGCGCGGAGCCCAGTAGCGGCGGCCGGCCTCCTCCAGCACCGTGACCGTGTTGGCGACCTTCGCCTCGGTGGTGTCCGCGAACACGAACGCGAGGGGGACCAGGCCCTCCCGGCCGGTTGGCGGATAGACCCGACGCCACAACCGCAGCTCATGGCGGACGTCCTCGATCGCGTCCGGCTGGGAGCGGACTAGGTCCACAGCGATCCTGCCCGCGTCCGGTGCCAGCAGCCGGCCCCACTGCCAGTACCGGCGCAGCTTGGCGACCAGGTCGTGGGCGTCCTCGGTGCGGCGGTCGATCTCCAGCAGCATCACCGGCACCCCGGCCGCAGGTGCCCGCACCACCAGGTCCGCCCGCTGCACGTACCCGCCTGCGAGCCGGTGCGGAATCTCGGTGGCAAAGCCGAGCCGGTGGCCGATCCCGGCACGGTGGAGTTCGGCGGCCGTCGAGGTGACCGCCGCGGCGTGGTCGTCGTAACTGGTGCCGAGCAGCTTCCCAGTGACCGGGTCGTACTTCTCCTCACGCAGTGCCGAGACGCGTATGCCCTTCGGCTCCAGCAGCTGCTTCGCCTCGGCGTGTCCGCGCTTCGTCAGCACCCACACCTGCCGCTGGTCCTCCCGTACCAACTCGATCCTCACCAGGTGATGGTCCTGAAGATCCAGGAGGGTGTCGCGTACGAGCTTGTCGTGCTGGTTGCCGGGACGGGTCAGCTTCCACAACTGGTCGGGCGTAGCCCGCTGGAAGATCCCCAGTGCTTGCAGGAGCTCCCTGCGTCGAGGCTCGGTCGAAGTCCTCCGGTGCTGTGGCTTCCTTGCTACATCTGCATGAGGGTTGTCGGCGCTGCGGCGACCCCCTGTCCGCCGGGCCTGACCTGCAACAACGCCCGGGCGCTGGGTGCGGGGCGCGGAGGGGTCCACGGAGGGGGCTTCACCGGGCTGGTCAAGGTGCTGCTCGGGGTCGTCTGCGGACACAGGATGCTCCTGAAAGTGGGGCGAGACCCATCTCGCCATTCACCTTGTACAGGTTGGAAATTCGGGCTCCGTGTGACACCGACCTCGGAAAACCCCTCCACCGTGACCGCATCGTGATCAACCCGCCGGAGGGGAGTTCTCCCCTCCGGCGGCCGGGCTCTGCCCACAGGTCCGCCATTCGAGGATGCCTACGAGGCCGCCGCGATCAGCGGGGACGCCCCCGACCTGGGGGTACCAGATACCGTGGACATCATGATCCTCACCAGCGAGATGCAGCCCGCCGCCAACTAGATCCCCGTGGCTGGTCGGTGGCCCTACAGATCCCGGCCTGCTAGGGCATCTGGCCGGTGACGCCGGCCCAGAGGCGGACGGCGGCTCGCATCGCGTTCTGCTGAAGTGCGAGGTCGTCCCAGAGGGTGCCAAGGTCGACCTCGTCCTCTCCCTGGACGGTCAGGACGGGTACCCAGTCGCCGCTCCCAGGCAGGTAGGGCGTGTAGTTGAAGATCGTGACGACCGGCGCGTGGACGATGTGGTTGCGTCGCAAGCGGGCCTCGTCGATGGCCTTGAGGTCGACATCCTGAGAACTCCCAGGAGGCGGAGCAAGAAGCGCCTTGATTTTGTCGATCCGATCCTTGAAGAAGACCTTGCGAAGGTTCACGGTGGGGTCCAGGACCGTAAGGATCATGCCCGTGGCGGCCTCGATCTCGGTGCACTGGGCGATAATCAGGCCGCGAAGTGCGTGGTACTCAGTGGGGCCGGGCTCATGAGGCGGACCGTCCACGTCGTCGAAGGGGCGGCCGAGAAGTTCTTGGGCCACCTCCGGGAGGCCGACGATGCGTTCACCGTAGGGGAGCACTTCCTCTGCAGTCATCGGGCAAGTCTTGCCGGTCAAAGCAGCTTGGGACAAAGGGATTTACTGATCGCAAAGCGACTTTCAGAACGGCGCACCACCGCGTCACCGCACCGCACCATCCAATAGCGACGGTGCGTCCCCGCATCGCCGCGCCACCATGGCGCTCTCCACCGCACCATTGAGACTGCACCGCCGGCGCTCGGCGGTGCAGTCTCCGGTGTAGCCGCACCGCGCCGGGGCGCTCCACGGCAGGGCAGGCTCCTCTATCACATACCCCCTTGGCCGCGGTCTGATCGCGAGCCGAAACCGGCGATGGCAAGGAGAAACGTCGCGGTAGCAGAGCTGGACAAGGGGGTGTAGCAGAGCTGAACAAGGGGTCGCGCGCTTCCGGCCGCACCTGATGGAGGGGGTGGTCAGCGGTGAGCGCACCGGTGCGGTGCGAGACATCGGGTGCGGCGCACCGGTGCGCGCGAGTGCCGGGCGTCGTCGGGTGGTGCGACGCACCGGGTGCGGTGGTGCACCACTTCGGTGCGCACCACGGTGGAGTCCATCGTTGTCTGGTGCACCGGAGTGGCCTCCACTCGGTGGAAGCCACCCGGTAGAGCCCACTGAGTGAGCTCCCGCCAACTTGAAGTCGCAGGTCAAAGGGCTGGTGTGACCGATCCTCGGGGTACTCGTGCTGGTCTTGGGCGGGAGCCCACGGAGAAGATCATCTGTCAGCGGTTGATTTCGAGGTTCGTCAGGACGAGCAGAGCGCGCAGGAGGCGGGTGGCGCGGGCGGGGTCGGTGCGGAGCTTGGTGAGGATCCGCCAGTTCTTGAGGTGGGCGAAGCCGTGCTCAACCGGTGCCCGTCCGATGGCAAGGACACGGTTGGCCTCCTTCTCGCCTCGAGTGAGCTTGTGAGTACGAGAGGCGATGTAGCCGGTGACGACTACGGGGTCGAGGATGTCGTTGTCCAGGCCGCGAAAGCCGAGGTCGGCCAACGCTCCGAGGCCGGCGGCGCGCAGGTGGGCCAGGATGTGGTCGTGGCGGGCGGCTGTGTTGTCGTGGGTGCGGCCGGGCCGGGCGGCGGATATCCAGATCAGGCGCCCGTTCTCGTCGGTCAGGGCGAGGAAGTGCAGGCCATGACTGCGGTGCTTGCCGGAGTAGTTCCGCCGGTCGGCCTTTCCGGTGCGGCGTCTGGTGCGAATGAGGGTGCCGTCGATCAGGACCACTTCCCCACCCTGCCTGACGACCTTCTTCAGGGCGCGGTCCAGGCGAGGCGCCTGCGCGGCGAGCAGGCCGATCAGCTCGTCGCGCCAGCGGCGGACGGTGGACTCGGACACATTGTTTCCGCCGGCCATGTCGGCCAGGCGCTGGTCGTGACGCAGTATGGCCAGGACGATCACCGCGATCTTCCCAGGCGGCAGGATGCGCCACCTGGAGCGAATCGACTTCAGGTGGCGCCGTAGCAGATCGACAAGGTGGTTGACGGTGCTCGTGGACAGCGGCAGACGGCACTGGTAGACAAGCGGGCAGGTGCCCTCGGCGCGCTCTTCGGTATTCGTCACACAATTCCAACGGCCGCCGGGGGCAATTCGGTTACGCCTGTGCCGGGCCGCTCCGAGTTGCGGTGCTCCTGGTCACAGGCGGGTGGTGAACCGGCCGTCGGGCAGTTTCCGCAGCCAGCCGCGATCGACGAGTTTGATCAGCTTGCTGCGTAGCGGTTCCAGCTTGGCCTTCACGCTGACGTCCACGCCCACCACCTCGCCGACCTCACGGGCCATGACTGGTCCGGCGGCCTGCCGCACGGCCGCGATGATGCGCTGGTAGTTCCACGGCAGGGCATCCTCCTCCACGCCAGGCTTGCGGTGCGGGATCAGCATCACTGCCCGTCCGCCCACCTGCCCCGGCATCGGGAGGGTTGAGGAACGCTCCTCAGCGAGCTGTCCGGTTATCCGTTCAAGGACGCGTTCGGCGACAGCGAGCTCGTCCCACTCAGCCCGCACTTCTGCCAACTGCTTGGCCAGTTGTTCTTCGAGTTCGTCCAGTTCCGCACGGCGCGTGGTGATCCGTTCCAGCAGTTCGGGATCCAGCATGAGCGGAATCGTAGGGGCCATCGGGCCTCCGCGGTCAGGAATAGGAAGGCGCCTGCGCTCCGTGCTGGAGAAGGTTTCAAGCACTCGTCGTCAGTGCGCCCACGGCAGACGAACCGCCTCGATTTCACTGTCGTTCAGCAATGCGTTGATGAGGGCTGGAGGCCCGACGACCTTGGTGCCCCACAGGTCGTAGTCGGTGCACAGGACCCACGAGCGGTCCTCGGCCCAGAGGTTGGACGGGCTGAAGTCGGCCTCGGACTGGCCGTACAGGATCTCGGCGTCGCCGATCCGGCCCGCGCGCACGTGGAGGTTGTCGAAGTCGATGGCCCCCAGCGTCATCGGGTTGTAGTAGGCCAGGCAGCGGGTGTCCGGGCCCGCAGGGCTGAACTGGGTGAGGATGGCGATCAGCCGATTCCAGGTCTCACGGTCCAGGCTCCCTTCGGTCGGCGGGACCACGCCCAGTGGCCAGCTGCCCTCCTTCTTGGCCGAGGGAAAGCAACGGTAGAAGGGCATCAGCCCGTCGGGCACGACCGGGTCGCCGCTCCGCCCGGCAAGGTCGGCCCAGCGCAGCCTTCGCCAACCGGGCACCGGATGCTCGACGCGGCCGAGCCCTCCCCCCGTGGCGACGCTCACCGCGTCAAGGTCAATGTCTCCGACGACGTGCGGCTGAACACCCCCGTCCGCCAGTCGCACCTGGTGGTACTCGTGGTACGACACATCGGCCGGCCCCAGGCTGTGCTCGTACATGGCGTTGAGCACCCACACGGCGTCAGGCATCGCCGGAGGCATGAACCCCGTGATGCCATCGCCGCACAGCTCCAGCAGCCAACCAGTGACCTCGGAGGGCACGAACGGCCACAGGCTAGACATCGGGTTCGGTTCCTCGGACATCCGCTCATGATCCCAGGCGCGAATCCGCTCCTCTGCGAGGGGCCGACATGACGCCACCCCGAACCCCGCCCCCGAGGCCGCTGGCTAACGATCTAGGCCTCAGACACCCGCCCGCGACCCGCATGAGCAAATCGGGAGCCGGTCACACCAGCCCTTTGACCTGCTACCTCAAGTTGGCGGCAGCTCACTGGAGTTCATCGCCCAGCCGGAGCAGTGGGTCACCATGCAGCCCGGGTTTTCGGTAAACGGTGTTGCCCGGCTGCGAAGCCACCGCTCGAGCGTGCCTCTGGACTTGTGGTACTTCCATGATCCGTGGTGCGCGGCGCACAGGCCTCCCGATACCTGAGGGCGTACGCACCGCACCCCGTCCCGGGTGAGCGTGCACGGCCCGACGACTGTCAACGGCAGGGATCTGGAACGGGCGGGGGTGAAAGTGGCGGCGAACTCTTCCCGCGGCAGACCACTCTTTCTGCGCTGATCCGAGCAGTAGGTACAAAACGTCTCCTGAGCACGCACGATCACGTCGCAGCGGCGGGTGCGGCACCGGGAGGACGAGGTGCGCGGGTTGTCGAGGTCTCCCGTGAACAGCCATCTGGCGCCGTCCCACTCCCCCGGCCGCCACGCGGGATCGATGTGGGCACGCAGCCACCTCTGCCACGACTTCTTCGTGGCCCTCGTCGGCGCCTCCAGTGCGGTCACGGGCGCGGTAGCGGTGCTCACTGGTTCTCCCGCCATGCCTGGGCCCGGTCGACAGCCGCCCGGGTCTCGGACTCATCGACGTGGCGGTAACGGTCCATGGACAGCGGCGAGACATGGCCCAGCAGCTTCTGCACCACGTCCCGGTCCACTCCCCCACGCAGCCAGTGAGTGGCCGCGGAGTGGCGCAGCATGTGCGGGCGAGCCGGGTGCCCGGCGCGGCGGGCCAGACGGTCGAAGACGCTCTTGGCGTTCGGGTAGGTCATGGCCCGCCCCAGCGGGGGGCGGAAGAGGTTCACGAACACCATGCCTGTGTCGGCCGCCTGGGCCACCGGGTTCCGTTCGTGCTGGTAGTCGGTGTACGGGGAGACGATGTCGGGGGTGACGGGGAGGCAGCGGGAGTGTCTGGACTTGGCCAGGGCCCCATTCGGGTTGTCGGTGCGGCGGCGCACATGCAGATGCGGGCCCTGTACGGGGCAGCCAAGGGAGCGTGACGAGGCCAGGAAATGCAGATCCTCCTGGCGCAGGCCCAGGGCCTCCCCGATCCGCAGGCCGGTCGCGGCGAGCAGCGCGATAAGGAAACGGTCCTGCGCCCGGGGCGTATCCGCGATCATGCGGCGGATCTGCTGCGGGGACAGGTCCTCGTAGCCGGGCTCGCTGACCTGGAAACGGAAGGCCGACGCCTGGACCTGACGCCACTGGCTGCGCTCGCCGGCGTCGTAACCGGCCGGCAAGAACCGCAGGGACTTCGGCTCCGACAGCAAGCCGGCCGTCTGCGCGGGGACCCAGCCGTGGAGCGCGCCGAAGCGCAGGAAGTCCGTGACCGCCGTCATCACCGCGTTCGCCGTACCCTGCGAACGGTAGCGGGGCGCAGCCGTTGCCGGGGAGCGGCGGCTGCGGGCCGGCAGCGGCGTAGTGACCAGCCACTGCTGCAGCCCGGACAGAGCCATGAAACTCGGACGTGACCACTCGATACGGCGCTGACTGCAGTAGTTCAGATAGAGGGCGAGACGGCCCGCGTAGACCCGCTCCGTGTTCGGCGAGCGGCCCTTGCTACGCAACCCCGCCAAGAACGCACACGCCTCTACATGCAGGTCGAAGGTGCGTGTATCGGCCACCACCCACCGCTCCACACCGGTGACCGGGGAGATCGAGCGCTCAGCTACATAGGCCTGATCCACCTACCAAACACAACCAAGCCCCGCCGAGGGCCGGAGCCCATTCCAGACAGCTGCCACACGACCAGGTGGCAACCACACCGAACACACCACATAAACCCCTGCACCTATGGATAATCCGCGCCCCCGCAGCCGACGTCTTGGCGCCGGTCAGGTACGCGTCGGCGCGGCCAGGGCAGGTCGGCATGGACTGAAGGGCCCCCGGGCCACCATGCTCCCCGCTGCCGCTCAGCACCCGGCGATCCGTGGTGTCGCGTCATAATGGTGGCAGCACAGGGGGGCATATGGATCCGTCGTTTTCCAAGCAGTTCGACGTACAGGCAGTCCTGGAGGACGGGAAGCGTCCTGTCCAGTTCGGGACGAACGTGCTGGCAGGTCTCATCGAGGGGATTGATAAGTTCCGGCGTGATCTCGAACAGCAGCGGCGGTCGAGAAGCCTGGGGCCTGCGATGCTCGGGGCCTTTTTGTGGGTGGACGATGCCGAGCTGCTGCAGCGCATCGCCGAGTTCCCCGCCGCGTGCGTGGTGGTGAGTAAGCAGCCACGGGGCAAGTACCACGCAGAGCGGTTGCGGAAGGTCGCCGAGGCTGTGAAAGACGCGGCTGGCCTCCCCACCTGGGCTTTCTCCGAGCTAGAGGAGCTGCGCTTCCACCAGGACGGCAAGGCACCAGTGCTGGGCCCTGGCTCGCCGCAGGAACTCGTCCGGCTCCCGGCACTACGCACGCTGGGCTATCGCAAGGCCGGAAACCATCTCGTCCCGATACTTCACACCAAGATGCTGTTGCTAGGTGAGCTGTGGTGGCATGACGAAGACGCTCTGGGAGGCGTGGCAGATGTCACCGGCTTCACGCCGCACCGACTGTGGCTAGGCAGCGCCAACGGCACGGGGAGCTCCCGCCGCAGCTTGGAGTTCGGGCTGTGGCTGAATGATCCCGACCTGCTGAAGGCCGCGCGACGGTTCCTGGTCGAGGTGCTGGCCCAGTCCGAGAACCTGGACCCCGACAGCAACGACCTGACACCTGACCTGGTGGTGCCGGATTACGACGATGAGGCCATGTGGGAGGCGATGGCCGCACTCGCCGACCATGACGCCGATGAACACGACAGCAGGGACGGCACATGAGCAGCGCAGGCGAAGTCGTGGCTGCCGGCTCTCCCCGGTTTACCCTGCACACCTTGGGCTGGCGGGCCTTCCAGGACCTGTGCGCGGCTGTCCTGCGGGAGGTGTGGGGGCAGTCAGTGCAGGCGTTCGCCGACTCCAACGACGGAGGCCGAGACGGCGCGTTCTACGGCACCTGGCAGCCGCCGACCGACCCCAGTGGCGTTCGAGACGTTCCGCCAGGGCCGTTCGTGTTGCAGTGCAAGCACACCAAGAAGGCCGACGCCACGCTCGCCCCGTCGGAGCTGGAAGACGAATTCGATAAGGTCAGCGCCCTGGTGAAGCGCGGGGTGTGCGGAACGTACGTGCTGCTGACAAACGCGCGGGTCACCGGCACCTCCGAGGAGGAGATTCGCCGTCGGCTGAGCGCATGCGGGGTCACGCATCCGCTAGTCCTGGACGGTCAGTGGCTGAGCGACATGATCGCCACGCACCGCAGGCTGCGAATGTTCGTCCCCCGCGTCTACGGGCTCGGTGATCTCTCGCAGATCCTCGACGAGCGTGCCTACGCCCAGGCCTCGGTACTCATGGCGTCCGCGCCCGAGCAGGTGGCCACGTTCGTCGTCACCGGCGCCTACCGCAAGGCCGCCCGCGCGCTGCGTGACCACGGCTTTGTGCTGCTGTTGGGCGATCCGGCCGTCGGCAAGTCCGTCATCGCGCTGATGCTGGCCATCAGCGCGGCTGATAACTGGGACTGCATGGCTATCAAGGCCCGGACCTCCGAAGAACTCGCACAACGCTGGAATCCGCACGAGAAGAACCAGTTCTTCTGGCTCGACGACGCCTTCGGCGCTGTCCGCCACGAGGAACACCTCACCCACGCCTGGGCACGCGACCTGCCACACGTGATGAGCGCGGTCAAGAACGGCGCCCGAGTGGTACTGACCTCCCGCAGCTACATCTACAACGAAGCCCGCCCGCTGCTGAAGCCGTACTCCTACCCCCGGCTGCACGAACAGCAGGTCACCGTAGACGTCGCCGACCTCACCCGCGAAGAGCGGCAACAGATCCTGTACAACCACCTCTCCGCCGGCGACCAGCCCCAAGATGTACGCGTCCAGATGAAACCGCACCTGGAAGCAGCAGCCGACGCCGCCCCCTTCCGCCCCGAGGCCGCACGTCGTCTGGGGCTGCAGGCGTTCACTTCTAAACTGCCCCTGACACGGCAGGGCATCACGGCATTTATGGCGCAGTCCCAGCAATTGCTCAGCGATGTCTACGACCAGCTGGACACCCACGCCCACGCGGCGCTCGCACTCACGTACGCAACGGCCCGAGACGAGACGCTGCCCGGCCTGCCAAACCCGATCACCCTCGATGCCGGCGACCGCGACATCATCGAGCGAGCCGGCTCCACGCAGGCCGGCGTCAGCAAAGCCTTGACCGCACTCACCGGTACCTTCCTCCGCCTCAACACATCATCCGACGGACAGGGCTACTGGGCCTTCCACCACCCCACTCTTCGAGAAGGCTTCGCCGCCTGGCTGGCCACCCAGCCACACCTGCTGCCGGTCGTCCTCACCGGCATGACCGACCAGGCGCTCCTGTCACGCACCGACTGTCTCGACCGCGACAGCGAGCAACGCCAAGGCACCCTCCTGCGTATCCCGCCCTCGCTCTACAAGCAGGCAGCGCAACGTCTGGCCGCCGTGCGTGCCCGCCACTACGGCCGCCTCGCATCATGGCAGCACCATCTGCCTCCGGAAGAAGCCGTCCTGGCATATGTGGTGTACCGCGGCTCCGACACGTTCCTGCGTGCCTATATGGCTGCAGACCCGCAACTGAGCGAAATACTCATCAAGTTCCACTCCCCCGCCCAGTACGACACCCGAACGACCGTACTCGCACGGCTCCACCAGGCCGGTCTACTGACAGAAGACATTCGGCAACGTGCCGTTGAGCGCATGAAAGAGCTCGCTGTCTCCGGCCCCGACGCTTCCTGGATCGAGACCAAGGACTGGCAGAAGAAGGTCTGGCACCTCCTCCTCACCGACGAGGAGCATGAGCAGTTGTTCGAGCACGTGCGGCAAGAGCTCGTTCCAACACTTGTCGATGTGGTGGGTGAGTGGCTCGAGGACGCTACCGGAGACGATGACGACCCCATCGAGCGCGCCTTGTTCTGGTACTACCTGGCCTTCGACGAACGGGGCGACGACGACGCGGCCGCAGAGTTCTACCATGCACGCGACTTCTATAACGACGAGCGTCGGTCTCGGCCACCCAGCAACGACAGCTGGGAGCCTGACGCTACGACCGATCACGGCGGCCAGCGGGGCAGACACCAGCCCTCCGGCTCGCATCGCAGCCTCTTCGACGACATCGATCAGTGATTGACCAAGCCGGAGCGCAGCGTCGGCAGTGTGGAGCCGCTACCGCCCGCTGGAGCAAGCGCAGCAAACGTCCCTCACACTTCCCCACCTCTAGATAATCGACACCAAGAACTGCGACTCCGTCTACTGGGCCGACGTACGCGGCTCCATGCCCGACCTCGTCCAGGCCGTGGGCCGGGCGCTGCGGATGCAGCCCGGCGAGGGCAAGGTGGCCTCGCTCGTGGTGCCGGTGCTCCTGGGGCCTGGGGAGACGGTAGACAACATGCTGACCTCCCGGGCGTTCGGCGGACTCGCCAAGCTCCTGGAGGCGCTCCGGGCGCACGATGCGCGGGTGGTGGAGGCGTTGGCGGAGCAGCAGCGGCCGAGCCGCTACACGCCCGCCAGCAAGACCGACGACGGGGACAAGGATGGGTCGGGCACGCGTGGGAGCGGGACGGGCTCCGGAGGCGTCAGTGCCCCGGCCAGGGTGCTGCTGAAGTTCTCCACGCCCCGCGACCCGGCCGCGCTCGCGGCGTTCATCCGGTTGCGGGTGCTCAACCCGGAGCACGAGCACTGGCGGCGCGGCATCGAGGCCGCCTCCCTCTACCACCGGCTCCACGGGGACCTTCGTGTCCCCTTCACCTTCCGGGTCCCGGTGAAGGAGGAGGGCCAAGAGGTGCAGGGTGAGGGGTGGTCGGCGGCGCTCGCGGGCTTTCCGCTGGGGCAGTGGATCGCCGACGGCCGGCGTTTCTACGCCCGTGGAGACATGGACCCGGATCGGGTCGAGGAGCTGGAGAAGCTCGGCATGGTCTGGTCGCACCACGACGTCGCCTGGGAAGAGGGCCTGACGGCGGCGCGGGGGTGGGCCGCCGAGAACGGGCACCTCCTGGCCCCGCTCGGCGCCGTCTACCAGGGCGCGGCGGTGGGGATCTGGCTGAAGAACGCGCGGGCCGCCGCCCGGCGCGCGGCCGAACTGGAGCAGCGCCAGGCCGAAGGGCTGCCCGTGGCGTCGTGGGCCGGGGCACTGTCGGAGGCACGGCGCGAGCAGTTGGAGGAGATCGACCCGTCCTGGTGCCCGAGCTGGCCGGTGGAGTGGCAGCGGGCGTTCCACCTCGTCCGTCAGCACCTGGACGAGGGCGGGGTGCTGCCCGTGGCAGCCGGGGAGGTCGTACGCCAGGGCGAGGACCTGGGGCGGTGGGTGCGCTCGGTCCGGCTCGGCTGGGACAAGCTCACGAGCGTGCAGCAGTGGATGTGCGAGCACGTCCTCGGCATCACCCCGGCCACCGAGGAAGAGAAGCCGAAGCCGCGTACGAGCCAGGCGGAGAAGTGGACGATGCACTACGCCGCCGCCCGCCAGTTCTACCAGCGCGAAGGACACCTGACCGTGCCGAGGAAGCACGTCGAGACCCTCGTCCTCGGCAGCGGCAACGGCGAGGGCCAGGAGCAGCGGGAGGTGTCGCTGAAGCTCGGGGCGTGGGTCAGCAACCAACGCTCCCGGGCGGCGTCGCTGACGCCTGATCGGATGGAGCAGCTCTCCAAGGTCGGGATGAGGTGGGCGTAGCTCTGACGATGCACTGCGTCCCCATGCCAGGCTGACGCGGGACACAGTGCATCGTCAGAGCTACATCGCTTTCCAGGGCTCGACCAACTCAGCCTGCTAGTCCTCAGTCGGCTGCCGTGCAACCACATGAATGGTTTGCACCGAGTCGCCGTCGTTCGTGGGCGGAGTCGCTGCGGAGTGTTCGCTGGACGGGGTAGTCGTGCGTGCGGAAGCGACCTGCTGGAGGAGTTCTCCTCCGAGGATGTGCTGCAGGCTTGGGAGGTCTGTGTCCTTGCCCAAGGGGAGCCACCCCGCGGGCATGGGAGTCATCGCATCAGATGGCAGCTCCGTCCCGACGGGAGCGAAGAACATCTGGGCGGGCTCTTCCCACACCGTCGACTTCAGGGCTACCTGGGCATCGAAGGCTTCCGGCCGGAGCTGTAGAACGCCGTCCTTCCGCAGAGCTTCGATGTAGGCGAGGAGTTCGATCGTCGCGACCATGGTCCAGGCGACCAGCGGCACTGCGGCCCGGAACCGGTCTCGCAATCCGAAGGGATCACCTTCCTTCCGCCGCTCCATATCGTGATGCACCACATCGCCGT
The DNA here is from genome assembly GCF_044756005.1 of Streptomyces sp. NPDC092045. Taxonomy (NCBI): domain Bacteria; kingdom Bacillati; phylum Actinomycetota; class Actinomycetes; order Kitasatosporales; family Streptomycetaceae; genus Streptomyces; species Streptomyces sp. NPDC092045. The sequence goes on from NZ_JBIVSC010000036.1 coordinate 25,404, forward strand.
AGATCCAGGCCAGGGCCAGCCGGTGCGCATCGAGGTCGTGCTCCTCACCTGTGATCGTGTTGGCGACCAAGACCCGGTAAGTGGCATCCGCGGGCGTGGCGGGAGCCACCCGTACCTTCCATTCCGCACGCATCGCCCGGACCTGCTCTGCGTCCTGCGGCAGTTCCCGACAGACGTAGCCCAGCGCCTTCAACGCCTTCATGTGGAAGCAGTCCTCGGTCTCCAAGAGAATCGGCCGGATCCGCGCCGCAGCGGACTCAACTACCTCCTCAGCCGGCAGCTCATGCCGGATCCGGACCTCACCGTTCTCGAAACGGACCCCGATCTTCGGGTCGATGAGCGTCACGAGCTTCTCCCAGTCATCAGCAAGGGAGTGCTCTGCCACACGGCGCGCTCGCACCACAAACGCCTCAAGGCACTGCCGGTTTCTCTGCTCGATCTCCGCCTGATCACGTGCCACACGCGCCCCCTCACCTTGAGAACAGCATGACCGGCCGTTCGCTGCACACGCCACCTGATTCTGGGACGGCTCCGTAATGGTCAGCTGGTCAGGTCCCTCACCGGAGCAATCCCAGCGGCGGCTCTCGGCTCGGTACGGACGCGCTTGTCGCAATACTGGAGCCCTGAGCGGCCGCCGGGACCTACCCCTAGATCGTGGAGAGCAGTGCTCCCGACGGGGTCGAGGAGGGGTTCGAGGACGGCTGGGACGCGGGCGTACGGGCGGTCGCCACCAACGTGCTGTACCTGGCCGACCAGGCCGCCGCCCAACGCGGCCGCGCCTCGGCCCACCAGCCCTCTCCCGCCTGGCAGCCTGGCACCCCGGCTCCGGAGTGACTGTCATACCGTTGTCGTCCTGCCCTTGCCGAACGCTGGCTGTGGCCACCCTGGACAAGCTAACTCTACATAGGTAGCGTTGGGTTATGGAGCGATCATTCAAGATCACTGGCGCCACGCTTGACGTGATGGAGGCCTTGCTCGTCTCGGGTGACGACGTACACGGGTACGCCATCGCTCAGGCGGCGCGCAAGCCGACTGGAAGCGTCTACCCCATCATGGCCCGGCTGCAGACGGCCGGGCTGCTGGACAGTCACTGGGAGGCCGAAGAGCCGGTCCCCGGGCGGCCGCGCAAGAAGCTCTATCGGCTCACTCCCACCGGCCGTGCCGCCGTACGCGAGATCCTGATGGAGCGGCGCGGGCGCCTGCCCGAACCCGCGTCCCGTCGAACTCCCGGCAGCCTCGGATGGGGGACTGCCTGATGGACACACTGTCGTACGTCGGAGGTCTCATCGTCGGCCTGGTGCTCAACGAAGCCGTCGACATCAGTCCCTGGCTGGCCCGAAGGGTGATCCGCTGGTCTGCTCGCCGCGTCCCCGACGCCGAGCTGGCTCGGGACTACGAGGAGGAGTGGACGGCGCTCTTGTCGGAGCGTCCCGGCAAACTGCTGAAGCTGATCTACTCCCTGACGTTTATCTGGCCCGCCTTCAGCTTGCGTCGCGATCTGCAGGGGCGGACTTCCTGGCCTCGGCGTCTTGTCAGCCGTCACATCGCCCTTTGGACCGGTCCCCGCATGATCTGGGGCATGCTGCTCATCATGCCGGCCATGGCCTGCCAGGCAGTGGCCGAACGGCTGCCCGATGTACCGGACACCGACACACTGTTTTACACACTCGGGTTCACCGGGGCAGTCCTGATGACCTATGTATGCGTCGGCGTGGCCACTGCCTCCCGTGTCCTGCGTCGCCTCAGTGCGCGGGCCGAAAGTGGTGATGTGGAAGCACAGAGGCAGATGGAACAGCATTACAGAGACTGGAGGAGAGCAGGTCGCTCCAGCGGGCTCTCAGCCAACTCTCCGGGAGACTGACCAGGCCTGGTGCCGTACGCGAGCGCGAGCGCCCAGCGACTGGACGAGTTCACCGAACAGCACCGCGGGCCCTTGGAGGAGATGCTGCGCAGGCCGCCGAGATCAACAAGCACGCGCATCGGCTGCGCCACACCAGAGTCAACACAAGCTGCCCGGACTGCGGCCAGGTCGTGGGTGACGCCGATAGGGCGTTCACCGGACCCCCGCGGCTGGACCACGTACCCTCGCCCGCGACGGGGAGGACGGGTGCGCCTCCGGATCCGCAGAGCAGCACGGCGCCGCACGACGGATGCCCCGACAGCGGCAGGAACCGCCGTCAGACGCGCGAGGGCCTCGCGCCACGGCCGGGCCTTCCTTGTTGTCTGGCTGCGCGGGCGAGCCGATACGATTGATCACTACTTCGGCGTATGCGTGCCGTTGATCACCAGGGGGAAGCATCCATGCCTAGCCGTGTTCAGTCGATGCAGCAAGGTGATCCGCGTCGTATCGGCCCCCATCGCGTCGTGGGCCGGCTCGGGTCCGGCGGCATGGGCACCGTGTATGCCGCGCTCAGTACCGCCGGGGAGCGGATGGCCGTCAAGGTTGTGCATCCGGCGCAGGCCGCCAACGACGAGTTCCGTGCTCGGTTCCGGCGGGAGGTCCAGCTGTCCCAGCGTGTTACGGGTCCCTGCCTGGTTTCGGTGGTCGATGCCGACCCCGATGCGCCCGCTCCGTGGCTTGCCACCGCTTTCATACCCGGCCCCACCCTCGACCAGCACGTGGCCGCTAGCGGGCCGCTGGCTGGGGCCCGCCTGTACGCCTTGGCCGCCGGTACCGCAGCCGCACTCTCCGCAGTCCATGCAGCCGGCGTCGTGCACCGGGATGTGAAGCCCCAGAACGTCATCCTGGCCCCTTGGGGCCCGATGGTGCTGGACTTCGGCATCGCTCATGCTTTGGACGGGACCTCCGTCACCCGCACTGGCGTGATGACGGGCACGCCGGGCTGGATCAGCCCTGAGCATTACCGCAGCGGCATGGTCGGCCCAGAGGGCGACGTCTTCGCCTGGGGTGCCCTGGTCGCCTACGCAACAACAGGTCGTCTTCCCTTCGGCAGCGGTGCTGCCGACGCCGTTGCCTTTCGCGTCCTGTCCGCCGAGCCCAACCTCGACGGCATGGGCGATGATCTACGCCAGCTGGTGGAGAAGGCCCTGTCGAAGGAACCGTCGAACCGGCCAACATCCTCCGAACTCGCACGCTCATGTGGTGAGTTGCTTGCCAGCCAGACCACGGCCGTCACCGGGCCCGCCGAACTGCCTCAGCCGACACTGATAGCCGACCTAGTCGGTCTCAGCTGGGATCTGCCGTCCGACGAGCCGACCTGGCCTGCCCCCTCGAAACGCACCAGCCACACTCGCCTGTACCTGGCGTTCGCCGCCGCTGCTGTCCTCGTGGGCAGCGTCGGCGGCATCCTGGCCGCCACGCAGTCATCCCCCACCACGCGGGAACCAGTCTCCGCACCCAGCGGTCAGAAAACCCCAGCCGCTAGTCTCACGCCTGCAGCTCAGCACCCCGCTAGCCCTGCAACCGGCCCCGCACTGACCACCTTCGACGTACCGTCGTCCTCCTCGCCGAGCCCTCGTTTTTCGGCTGCCCCCTCCCCCGCTTACACCCGCAGCGACAGCATGCAGCCCACCGTTGATGAGTGGGCCGCCGCCCGGGTGCCGGCCACACAGGCTGAGAAGGCCGCCGCGCAGCGCCTGCGCGATGGCGCGGCTCCCGTTCTTCAAGGGCAGCAGTACATGGACGACGAGGTGACCGTCACGTTCAACCCCGCGGCGCAGACGCTGTTCGTCACCTTCGGCCCCGGCATCTACCCCGAAGGGCAGAGCTACCAGGACGATGCCGCCTGGACCGACATCGTCCGCGGTCTGATGTTCGGCAGCTGCTCTGAAGCCCAGCAGAACTTCCACGACGACCTCACCTGGCCCTACGGCCGCGCCGCAGTCGTATACCGCGAGTCGATGGCCAGCCCCCTCATCACCGACTTCCGAGAGGTCACCCACACCGACAGCTGCCGCGTTTAGCCGCATGTGGCACCGCGAAACCGCGGACTTCTACTGCAGGGCCGACTGCAAGCGCGCCTTCGTCGGTCCAGTCGCCGTCGAGTTCCTCCGGAGAGGTGCGATGCGTTGCTGGACGATCTCGGCTATGGCCGGTCCTGGACAGACGTCCACCGCGAGAAAGAGCTGAAGCTTGTGTGTCCGGAGTGGCCGCGACACGGACCTACGACCCGTCGGTTCCAGCGCGTGCAAGGGTGAAGCAGCGACCCTGCTCTCGGATGCAGCCATGTACGCGCTTACGAGTTGGTGCGTGATAGCGGGTGGGCATGCTCTGATGGTGGAAGGCACGGTGGATCGTTCGGTCCTGGCACATCCGTTGTTCACAGGTGTCTCAAGGAGTCATCTGTCCTCGCTGATCGCGGAGTTGGCTCGACCGTGGGTGGTCGCGGTCGAAGGCCGCCGGCACCAGGCTCGGGGCGGTGCGAGGAAGCGGGCGCCGGGAGCCGGTGCCAGGCATCAGCTGGTGTTCGTGGACCGGCTTGTCGCCACGCTCATCCACCTGCGTCACGACCTCCCACACGCGGTCCTGGCCCTTCTTTACGAAGTGGACCGTTCCACCATGACCCGGGCGGTCGGTGAGGTGCGCCGTCTGCTGGCCGGGAGAGGTTTTGCCGTCCCGGAACGGCCCGGACTGCGGCTGCGGACTCTGGAAGACGTCTTCGCCTACGCCCAGGCCGAGGGGGTCCTGTTGCGGCTGGACGCCACCGAGGTCCAGGTCCGCAGGCCCACCGCGGGCCGGGGCGGCTGGCGGGCGTTCGTGTCGGGCAAGAAGAAGCAGAACACGATGAAGGCCACCGTCATCGCCGACCACCACGGCCGCACCCTGTGGACCGACGCCCTGCGG
>NZ_JBIVSC010000037.1:0-28461 GCF_044756005.1 Streptomyces sp. NPDC092045
GTACTGCAGGGGGGACCCTGTGGGAGAGTAGGACACCGCCGAACAATCATTGTGGGAAAGCCCCGCACCTCATGGTGCGGGGCTTTTCTGCGTTCCGGGGGAGTCGGCGCGACCCCGTGCGCGGTGGTTCGTCGGCTGGCGGTAGGGTCAGGGGGCAACGTCGGCACCATCCCAGCAGGAGGCCCCCGGGTGGAGGTCCAGGAGACTCGCGTTCAGACCGACCGGGTCCTCACCATCCCCAACATTCTCAGCATGGCGCGCCTCGTCGGCGTACCGCTGTTTCTGTGGCTGATTCTCCGCCCCGAGTTCGGTGGCCCCAAGAGCGACGGATGGGCGCTTCTCGTCCTGGCGCTCAGTGGTGTCAGCGACTATCTCGACGGGAAACTCGCCCGACGCTGGAACCAGATCAGCAGCCTCGGCCGGCTGCTCGATCCCGCCGCCGACCGCCTGTACATCCTGTCCACCCTCGTCGGCCTCACCTGGCGGGAGATCCTCCCGCTGTGGCTGACCGCCGCCCTCCTGGCGCGCGAGGCGATGCTCCTCGTCATGGTGGGAATCCTCCGCCGGCACGGCTACCCGCCGCCGCAGGTCAACTTCCTCGGGAAAGCTGCGACTTTCAACCTCATGTACGCGTTCCCGTTGCTGCTTCTCAGTGACGGAACGGGCTGGCTTTCGTCACTCGCTGAAGTTTTCGGGTGGGCCTTCGCCGGATGGGGTACAACTCTGTATTGGTGGGCAGGGATCCTCTACGTGGTCCAGGTCCGTCGACTCGTGAAGACGGATACCGAGGCCGATTGAGCCCGTTCCTTCTGTGTCGAGCAGCGTCGCCGGCAACAACGAGGACGTCCGTGGGCCGCTGAGCGGCGGACAGGTGAAGTCGGCAGGACCGTCATCTCTTGAAGGAGGACGCTTCCGACATGAAGGCCGTCGTGATGGCCGGTGGCGAGGGAACCCGTCTTCGCCCCATGACCTCGAGTATGCCCAAGCCTCTTCTGCCGGTGGTGAACCGGCCGATCATGGAGCACGTCCTACGACTGCTCAAGAGGCACGGTCTCAACGAGACCGTCGTCACCGTGCAGTTTCTCGCCTCTCTGGTCCGAAATTACTTCGGTGACGGCGAAGAGCTCGGGATGGAGCTCACCTATGCCAACGAGGAGAAGCCGCTCGGTACAGCGGGAAGCGTGAAGAACGCCGAGGAAGCGCTGAAGGACGACGCCTTCCTCGTCATCTCGGGGGACGCGCTCACCGATTTCGATCTCACCGATCTCATCGCCTTCCACAAGGAGAAGGGCGCGCTCGTCACGGTCTGCCTCACGCGGGTACCGAACCCGCTGGAGTTCGGCATCACGATCGTCGACGAGGAGGGCAAGGTCGAACGCTTCCTGGAGAAGCCGACCTGGGGCCAGGTCTTCTCGGACACCGTGAACACGGGCATCTACGTGATGGAGCCCGAGGTGTTCGACTACGTCGAGGCCGACACGTCGGTCGACTGGTCGGGGGACGTCTTCCCGCAGCTCATGAAGGAGGGCAAGCCGATCTACGGCTATGTCGCCGAGGGCTACTGGGAGGACGTCGGCACGCACGAGAGCTATGTGAAGGCCCAGGCGGACGTCCTGGAGGGCAAGGTCCAGGTCGACATCGACGGCTTCGAGATCTCGCCCGGTGTCTGGGTCTCGGAGGGTGCCGAGGTGCACCCCGACGCCGTGCTGCGAGGTCCGCTCTACATCGGCGACTACGCCAAGGTGGAGGCCGGTGCCGAGATCCGCGAGCACACCGTCGTCGGCTCGAACGTGGTCGTCAAGAGCGGCGCCTTCCTGCACAAGGCCGTCGTCCACGACAACGTCTACATCGGCCAGCAGAGCAATCTGCGCGGCTGTGTGATCGGCAAGAACACCGACGTCATGCGGGCCGCCCGGATCGAGGACGGAGCCGTCATCGGGGACGAGTGCCTGGTCGGTGAGGAATCGATCGTGCAGGGCAACGTCCGGGTGTACCCGTTCAAGACGATCGAGGCCGGCGCGTTCGTCAACACCTCGGTCATCTGGGAGTCCCGGGGACAGGCCCACCTCTTCGGAGCGCGCGGGGTCTCCGGCATCCTCAACGTGGAGATCACCCCCGAGCTGGCCGTCCGCCTCGCGGGCGCGTACGCCACGACCCTGAAGAAGGGCTCGACCGTCACCACCGCCCGTGACCACTCCCGGGGCGCCCGCGCGCTCAAACGGGCGGTGATCTCGGCACTCCAGGCCAGCGCCATCGACGTGCGGGACCTGGAGAACGTACCGCTGCCGGTGGCGAGGCAGCAGACCGCGCGCGGAAGCGCCGGCGGCATCATGATCCGGACCTCGCCGGGCGTGCCCGACTCCGTCGACATCATGTTCTTCGACGAGCGCGGCGCCGACCTCTCGCAGGGCGGGCAGCGCAAGCTCGACCGGGTGTTCGCGCGCCAGGAGTACCGGAGGGCCTTCCCCGGCGAGATCGGCGACCTCTCCTTCCCGGCGAGCGTCTTCGACTCGTACACCGGGTCGCTGCTGCGGAACGTCGACACCTCCGGGATCGCGGAGGCCGGGCTGAAGGTCGTCGTGGACGCCTCGAACGGCAGCGCCGGGCTCGTACTGCCCAGCCTGCTCGGGCGGCTCCAGGTCGATTCGCTGACGATCAATCCCGGTCTCGACGAGTCCAGGCCCACGGAGTCGGCCGAGAGCCGGCGGGCCGGGCTCGTACGGCTCGGGGAGATCGTGGCCTCCGCGCGGGCCGCGTTCGGCGTGCGGTTCGACCCCGTCGGCGAGCGGCTGTCGCTCGTGGACGAGCGGGGCCGGATCATCGAGGACGACCGGGCGCTCCTGGTCATGCTGGACCTGGTGGCGGCCGAGCGGCGCTCCGGACGGGTCGCGCTACCGGTGACCACCACGCGGATCGCCGAGCAGGTCGCCGCGTACCACGGCACCCAGGTCGAGTGGACGACCACCTCGCCCGACGACCTCACCCGGGTCGGCCGGGAGGAGTCGACGATCTTCGGCGGCGACGGGCGCGGCGGGTTCATCGTGCCCGAGTTCAGCAGCGTCTTCGACGGGACCGCCGCCTTCGTACGGCTGCTCGGTCTCGTGGCGCGGACGCAGCTCACGCTGAGCCAGATCGACGCCCGCATCCCGCGGGCCCACGTCCTCAAGCGGGACATCGCGACCCCGTGGGCCGTGAAGGGGCTCGTGATGCGCAAGGTGGTCGAGGCGGCGGGCAACCGCTCCGTCGACACCACCGACGGCGTCCGGGTGGTCGAGGCCGACGGGCGCTGGGTGATGGTGCTGCCCGACCCCGCCGAGGCCGTCACCCATCTGTGGGCGGAGGGCCCCGACGACACCTCCGCGCAGGCCCTGCTCGACGAGTGGGCCGCGGTGGTCGACAGCGCAGGTCGCTGACGCAGACGGCCCCTCCGGTGGGGAGGCGTCCTCCGGGGCGCCTCCCCACCGGAGCAAGGGGCCATTCGGCGGTACGCCGTACGACGTGCGACGATGTGCGGCATGTCGCAGCAGCCCCCCGTTCGGAGCACCGGATCACCACCGCCGCGACCGGACGCGTCCATGTCGCTGCTGAACAACGTGATCGACCACGCCCTCGACGACGGGTACGCCGAGGCGACCGCCCGGCGGGCCGCCGAGGGCGGTGGACTGCCCCGCAGCCTGCGGGCGAAGCTGGGCGTCGCCGCCGGCCTCCTGCTCGCGGCCGCCGTGGTGACCGTCGGCGCGGCCGAGGCGCGGGTCTCCGCGCCGGTCGTCGCCAAGGAGCGGCAGGAACTGATCGACCGGATCGAGACGGAGGCCTCGGCGGCCGACGGCCTGGAACAGGACATCGAGCGGATCCGGGCCGAGGTCGGGGAACGCCAGCGCCGGGCGCTCCAGGAGCACGGCGGCGACCAGGCCGAACTGGTGGCGCTGCTCTCGGGGGCGACGCCGGTGCACGGCCCCGGGGTGAAACTGGTCGTCGACGACGCCAAGGACACCGACACCGGTGGCGGCGGCCCGAGGGAGAGCAGCGGTTTCTCCGACACGGGCCGGGTCCGCGACCGGGACATGCAGCGCGTGGTCAACGGGCTGTGGGAGTCGGGCGCCGAAGCGGTCGCGATCAACGGGCAGCGGCTGACGTCCCTGTCCGCGATCAGGGCCGCCGGCGACGCCATACTGGTCGACAACAAGCCGCTGGTGCCGCCGTACACCGTCCTCGCGATCGGGGACGGTCAGAAGCTGAGCACCGCGTTCCAGGACAGCGCCGACGGGCAGTACCTGCACGCGCTGGTGGAGAACTTCGGGATCAGGAGCAGCGTCTCCGCCGAGGGCGACGTGCGCCTTCCGGCCGCGCCGAGCCTGACCGTACGTACCGCAGAGCCGAGGGGGGCCGGGGCGACGCCCTCCGGCCGGGCCACGGCCGACACAGGGAAGGGCACATCGTGATCGCCGTACTGGGCCTGATCGTCGGAGTGGTGGTCGGACTGTTGGTCCGCCCCGAGGTTCCGGCGGTGGTCGAGCCCTATCTCCCGATCGCCGTGGTCGCCGCCCTCGACGCGGTCTTCGGCGGGCTCAGGGCCATGCTCGACGGGATCTTCGTCGACAAGGTCTTCGTGGTCTCCTTCCTGTCCAACGTGGTCGTGGCCGCCCTGATCGTCTTCCTCGGCGACAAGCTGGGCGTGGGCGCGCAGCTGTCGACCGGTGTGGTCGTCGTCCTCGGCATCCGGATCTTCTCCAACACGGCCGCCATCCGGCGCCACGTCTTCCGGGCGTGAGGCCGATGAGCGAGAACCCGCAGGAGCCGCAGGAGCCGCAGAGCCCCCAGGATCCTCAGAGCCCTCAGAGCCCTCAGAGCCCTCAGAGCCCTCAGAGCCCTCAGGACCCTCGGAGGCCCACGGGCCCGGAGGAGCGGCGGCCTTCCGGAAAGTCCGGCGTGAGTGAGGGGGCCGGGGCTCCGGAAGGGCCCGCGGCACCCCGGAGGCCCGACGCACTGGGCGTGCCCGGCACGCCCGGCGTGCCCGAGGACGTGGACACCCAGGTCTTCCGGAAGGTGGAGAATCATCCGCCCGCCGCCCACCCCCACCAGCACCGGAAGCCCGCGGGCGGGAGCGCGCCCGGTGCGGCTCCCGGCTCGCCCGCGGCGCCCCGACGGCCCGACGCTCCCGGGAGCCCCAGCGCTCCCGGGGGCCACGCGGACCGGGGCGTACGGCAGCCCGTGACGCCCCCTCCCGCGGCCGCAGAGCCCTCGGCGGCCGGGACGCCCGCCGAGGTTCCTCCCGCCGCCGAGCCGCCGGCCCCGTCCGCCGGGGACGACCGGGGCGGGCGGCGCAGGCTGGTCTCCGCGCTGTGGCCGCCCCGGGTGACCCGGGCCCAACTCGTCGTCGCCCTGCTCCTGTTCGGGCTCGGGCTCGGGCTCGCCATCCAGGTCTCCTCCACCAGTGACAACAGCGCCCTCCGGGGCGCGCGCCAGGAGGACCTGGTGCGGATCCTCGACGAGCTCGACGACCGCACGCAGCGCCTGGAGGACGAGAAGGCCCGCCTGGAGAAGCAGCGGTCCGAGCTGGAGTCCAGCTCGGACCAGGCCGAGGAGGCGCGCAAGCAGACCCAGGAGAAGGAGCGGCAGCTCGGCATCCTGGCCGGCACGGTCGCCGCCGAGGGCCCCGGCATCACGCTGTCCGTCGGCGACCCCACCGGCGCCGTCGAGTCGGACATGCTGCTCGACGCCATCCAGGAGCTGCGGGCGGCGGGCGCCGAGGCGATCCAGGTCAACGGTGTCCGGGTGGTGGCGGACAGTTATTTCACCGGCAGCGGTGACGACATGCGGATCGATGGAACGCAGGTGGCCGCTCCGTACGTCTTCAAGGTCATCGGCAAGCCGGAGGATCTGGAGCCCGCGCTCAACATCCCCGGCGGTGTCGTGCAGACCCTCGAGAAGGAGCAGGCCGCGGTCACGGTGGAACGGTCGCCGAAGATCGTCGTCGACGCCTTGCGACCTGCGAAGCGGCCTGACTACGCTCAGTCGTCCTCGCAGTGAGGAGGCGTACGAGGGGGGTCCCGCGACAAGGGCAGGGCCTTGCGGGGGGTCGGCGCACCACAACGGTGGTGCGTGGTGGAAACTGTCCGGAGGATACGGACGTTGTGAAGGTGTCCGGGTCGGCAGGTGTGATGGATCTCGGTTCGTCCTGCCCCACGGGCGGGTCTGTTTCGGTCAAGGGGAATCGCCCGTGAAGTTGTTTGCGAAGTTGTTCGGCAAGAGCGCACGCGAGGACGGCGGCAACGCCAGGCACCGCGCGCCGCGCCACGCCCAGAGCGAGGAGCAGGGCGGCGAGCGCCCGCTCTTCCGTGACGAGGTCGGGGGACAGGGCGGTGACATTCCGGGCGCACCGGGCGCGTCTTCTGTTGACCCCGCCGGGGCCGCCCGCATAGGTTTCGGAGAACCATCGACCTCAAGTACGGGTGGAGGGTTTTCCCCCGACCCGTACGCGACACAGACCTCGGCGGGGCAGCCGCGGCAGGAGGATGCGTCCATGCCGGTGTGTACGAGGTGCGGTCACCGCAACGCGGCCGACAGCCGCTTCTGCTCCCACTGCGGCACGCCGCTGCGGGGCGGGATCGCTCCCGAGCGCGCGTCGGAGACGACCTCCACGATCTCCATCTCGGGCCTGGAGGCCTACGACGCGGAGGTCACCGGCCAGACCGCGCTGCCCTCGCTCTCTCCGGAGGCGCTGGCGGCCGTGGAGGCGCTGCCCCCGGGCTCCGCGCTCCTCGTGGTGCGCCGGGGTCCGAACTCCGGCAGCCGGTTCCTCCTCGACGGGGAGCTGACGACGGCCGGCCGTCACCCGCAGAGCGACATCTTCCTGGACGACGTCACGGTCTCCCGGCGGCACGTCGAGTTCCGGCGGGGACAGGACGGCAGTTTCACCGTCTCGGACGTCGGCAGCCTCAACGGCACGTACGTCAACCGCGAGCCGATCGACTCGGTCGTCCTGTCCAACGGCGACGAGGTGCAGATCGGCAAGTACCGGCTGGTCTTCCATTCGAGCCAGCGGGGCGTGTGACGCCCCGGGGAACCCCCTTCAGGGAAGGTCCATGCTGCGAACACCGACGGGCGGTGCCGGATCCGGCACCGCCGCCGCGGGCGACATGGTCAGCATCGGCACGGTGCTGAACCTGCTTCGCGACGAGTTTCCCGAAGTGACCATCTCCAAGATCCGGTTCCTGGAGGCCGAGGGGCTCGTCGAGCCCCGGCGGACGGCCTCCGGGTACCGGAAGTTCAGCCCGCAGGACGTGGAGCGGCTCGCCCGGATCCTGCGGATGCAGCGGGACCACTACCTCCCGCTGAAGGTCATCCGCGAGCACCTCGACGCCCTGGCGCGGGGCGAGGAGATCAGCCTCCCGGCCCCGGGGCGCCGTCGGGACCTCCTGGAGGGCCCCTGGGAGCAGGAGGCGGAGCCGCCGGCCGCCGCGCGGCTCGGACGGGCCGAGCTGCTCGCCGCCGCCGAGGTCACCGAGACCGAGCTCGCCGAGTGGGAGTCGTACGGTCTGATCGCCGAGACGGACGGCGGGGGCTACGACCCCGAGGCCGTCACCGTCGCCCGGCTCGTGGCGGATCTGGGGAGATTCGGCCTGGAGCCCCGCCACCTGCGGGCCGTGAAGGCGGCCGCCGAACGCGAGGCCGGGCTGATCGAACAGGTGGTCGCGCCGCTGCGCCGGCACCGCAATCCGCAGACCAGGGCCCATGCGGAGGCCACCGCCAAGGAGCTGGCCGCGCAGTCCGTGCGGCTGCACGCGGCCCTGATGCAGATCGCCCTGGGCATCCGCTCGCAGTGACCTCGGAGGGGCCCGACTATCCAAACCGGTCGGGCACGTCCTAGGGTTGCTGTGTGAACGAGCTCGACGTTGTGGGTGTCCGAGTGGAAATGCCCTCCAATCAGCCGATCGTGCTCCTACGTGAAGTGGGAGGCGATCGCTACCTCCCCATCTGGATCGGACCGGGGGAGGCGACCGCGATCGCCTTCGCGCAGCAGGGGATGGCCCCTCCGCGACCGCTGACGCACGACCTGTTCAAGGACGTGCTGGAGGCCGTGGGGCAGGAGCTCACCGAAGTCCGCATCACGGATCTGCGTGACGGGGTCTTCTACGCCGAGCTGGTCTTCGCCAGCGGCGTCGAGGTGAGCGCCCGGCCGTCCGACGCGATAGCGCTGGCCCTCCGGACCGGGACGCCGATCTTCGGCAGCGACGGTGTCCTGGACGACGCGGGCATCGCGATCCCGGACGAGCAGGAGGACGAGGTGGAGAAGTTCCGCGAATTCCTCGACCAGATCTCACCGGAGGATTTCGGGACCAACAGTCAGTGAGAACCGGCGGTGCGGCCATGGGCCGTTCGCGGGGTGCCGTCAGGGCATTCGACTAGCCTTTCCCCGAAGAGAGACACGGGAAACCACTCTCAGGGTGATTATCACTCGGCGTGCCGAGTGTGGCGATCGTTGACGCACCCCGGGTGACTGCCTACCTTCGTGTGGGCAGGTCAAGGACGGAGGGTCGGCGTGATGAGCAGCGCGGACGGTACGGCGGGCAGCTCCCTCGGACGGGCGTCCGGGGAGAACGGTCCGTATCCGCTTCACGGCAGAGTGGGCGACTTCGGTGCGGAGGCCGGTGCGGGCGCGGCGGACGAGGTGATCGGCTACCGCGGCCCCACGGCGTGCGCGGCGGCCGGGATCACCTATCGCCAGTTGGACTACTGGGCGCGCACCGGACTCGTGGAACCGAGCGTGCGGCCCGCGTACGGGTCGGGGACACAGCGGCTCTACAGCTTCCGCGACGTCGTCGTCCTGAAGATCGTCAAGCGCTTCCTCGACACCGGGGTGGCCCTGCAGAACATCCGGGCCGCGGTGCAGCACCTGCGGGCCCGGGGCTTCCGCGACCTGGAGCGGATGACGCTCATGAGCGACGGGGCGACGGTCTACGAGTGCTCCTCGCCGGACGAGGTCGTCGACCTGCTCCAGGGCGGTCAGGGCGTCTTCGGCATCGCCGTCGGAGTGGTCTGGCGGGACGTGGAGGCGGCTCTCTCGCAGCTCCACGGGGAGCGGGTGGACACCGGCGAGACGCTCGTGGGGCACAACCCCGGCGACGAGCTGGCCCGGCGGCGGCGGGACCGGGCGGTCTGAGCCGGTCCGGGGCCGTCCCGGGGCGTTGTCAGTGGCGTGGGGGAACATCGGGGGCGTGAGAACCGCGCCGACGATCCTGCATCTCGACATGGATGCGTTCTTCGCCGCCGCCGAGCAGGCGGCGAAGCCCAGCCTGCGCGGGAAACCCGTGGTCGTGGGCGGGCTCGGACCGCGGGGCGTGGTCGCCACCGCGTCGTACGAGGCGCGCCGCTTCGGGGTCCACTCGGCGATGCCGATGGGCCAGGCGAGGCGGCTCGCGCCGAACGCGGCCTATCTCGTGCCGCGCTTCGCCTTCTACCGGTCGATCAGCGAGCAGGTCATGCGGCTGCTCGGGCTGCTGTCCCCGCTCGTGGAGCCCCTCAGCCTCGACGAGGCCTTCGTGGACCTGGAGGCGGGGGGCGTCGCCGACGACGCGGCGGGCGCGCGGGCGGCGGGGGAGCGGCTGCGGGCCGACATCCTCGCGACGACCGGGCTCACCGGGTCCGTGGGGCTCGCGGGGTCGAAGATGCTCGCGAAGATCGCCTCCGAGCAGGCCAAGCCGGACGGGCTCGCCCTCATAGAGCCGGGTACCGAGCGGGAGCTCCTCGGGCCGAAGTCCGTACGGATCCTGCCCGGGGTCGGGCCGGCGACCGGGGAGCACCTGCGGCGGGCCGGCATGACGACGGTGTCCGACCTCGCGGAAGCGGGCGAGGACGAGCTCGTACGGCTCCTCGGGCGGGCGCACGGGGCCTCCCTGTACCGGATGGCCCGGGGGCACGACGACCGGCCCGTGGTGGCCGAGCGGGACGCCAAGTCCGTCTCCGTCGAGGACACCTTCGCCGTGGACCTGCACGACCGGGTGCGGATCAGGGGCGAGGTCGAGCGGCTCGCGGAGCGGTGCGTGGAGCGGCTGCGGGCGTCGGGGCACTCGGGGCGGACGATCGTCCTGAAGGTGCGGAGGTTCGACTTCTCGACGCTGACCCGGTCCGAGACGCTGCGGGGGCCGACGGACGCGCTCGGGGTCGTGCGGGAGGCGGCGGGGCGGCTGCTCGACTCCGTGGACACCACGGGGGGCGTCCGGCTGCTCGGGGTGGGGGTGAGCGGGCTCGCGGACTACACGCAGGAGGACCTGTTCGCCCAGGCCGAGTCGGCGGGGGAGCGGGGCGGGGGCGGTGCCGCCGCGGTGGTGCCCGAGGCCGTGGCGGCCGAGCCGGCCGGGCCCGTCGCGCCCGCCGAGCGGTACTGGGCGCCCGGGCACGACGTGCGGCACGCGGTGCACGGGGCCGGGTGGGTCCAGGGGAGCGGGCTCGGGCGGGTCACGGTGCGGTTCGAGGAGCCGGGATCGGCGCCGGGGCGGGTGCGGACGTTCGCCGTGGACGATCCGGAGCTGACGGCGGGAGAGGCGCTGCCGCTGGTGCGGGATGCCGGGCCGGGCGCGGGTCCTCCGGCGGGCGGTGCCGTGGTGTCGCCGGACGCGGGTGTCGGGGGTGTGCCCGGCCTCGCGGCCGGGCCGGGTTCCCACCCGCACCACCCGTGAGGGCGGCCGGGCGGAGGCGCGGGTGCCCGGTGCCGCTCGGCGGCCGCGGACCGTGGTGCCGGAGGGGCTTTCGTACGGTGGTGGGCCGGCTTTCGGTCAGCCGTCCTGGCCCGCCAGGCGGCCGAAGTCCTTGTCCGGGGCGTCCGTCGGGGGCGGCGGGAGCGTGAGGCTGTAGTGGCGGTAGAGCTGGAGCTCCTGCTCCGGGGAGAGGTGGCGGCCCACGCCGAAGTCCGGGGCGTCCTTGATGAGGGCGCGTTCGAACGGGACGTGGAGGCCGTCGTCGAGCAGGTCGCTCGGCTCCAGGGGGACGAAGGCGTCCCGACTGAACAGGCCGGTGCGGACCGCGGCCCACTCCGGAACGCCCGTCGCGTCGTCCAGGTACACCTCGTCGACGGTTCCGATCTTGTGTCCGTTCCGGTCGTACGCCTTGCGGCCGATCAGGCTGCGCGGATCGATGTCGGTCTGCACGGTCCCTCCAACTGGTCGCAACTCCTCTACCCCCTACCAAAGTGCACATCCGGGATGTCGGCCACTTGAGCGAAGGGAGTCCCAACCGCGCTGGTAGGCTGGGTGTGGCTGTCGACCCCGTGCGGGAGAGTCCCCCGGAGAAACCTTCCGGTGGGCGCCGAAGGAGCAAATCCTCCCCGGAATCTCTCAGGCCCCTGTACCGCGCGGACGAGGTCACTCTGGAAAGCAGAGCGGATGTCCGACGGCATGCGCTCTCACCGACGGTGAAAGCCGGCGTGCCGCGAGGCGTGCCGGTGAAACTCTCAGGTTGAGATGACAGAGGGGGAGGCCGTCCGGGTACCCGCGCCGTGGTGCCCCTCGCAGGTCGTGACGACCAGGAGGCCTCCGTACATGACCGCCAACCGCATTCCGCTCTCCGAGCTCGAGCAGGGCATCCCGTTCGAGCAGCGGCACATCGGGCCCGACGCCGAGGCCCGGGCCAAGATGCTCGCCCAGGTCGGTTACGGCTCGCTCGACGAGCTCACGGCCGCCGCGGTGCCGGACGTGATCAAGAACGCCGAGGCGCTGGGCCTGCCGGCCGCGCGCACCGAGGCCGAGGTGCTCGCCGAGCTGCGCTCGCTCGCCGACCGCAACCAGGTCCTCGCCCCGATGATCGGCCTCGGCTACTACAGCACCTTCACCCCGCCGGTGATCCTGCGGAACGTGATGGAGAACCCCGCCTGGTACACGGCCTACACGCCGTACCAGCCGGAGATCTCCCAGGGCCGCCTGGAGGCCCTGCTGAACTTCCAGACGATGGTCGCCGACCTGACCGGTCTGCCCACCTCCGGCGCCTCCCTGCTCGACGAGGGCACCGCCGCCGCCGAGGCCATGGCGCTGTCCCGCCGCGTCGGCAAGGTCAAGAAGGGCGTCTTCCTGATCGACGCCGACGCCCTGCCGCAGACGATCGCCGTCATCGAGACCCGCGCCGAGCCGACCGGCGTCGAGGTCGTCGTCGCCGACCTGAGCGAGGGCATCCCGGCCGGGATCGCCGAGCGCGGCGTCTTCGGCGTGCTCCTCCAGTACCCCGGTGCCTCCGGCGCGGTCCGCGACATCAAGCCGCTGATCGACGAGGCCCACGGGCTCGGCGCGATCGTCACCGTCGCCGCCGACCTGCTCGCCCTCACCCTGCTCGCCTCGCCCGGCGAGCTCGGCGCGGACATCGCCGTCGGCACCACCCAGCGCTTCGGCGTCCCGATGGGCTTCGGCGGCCCGCACGCCGGTTACATGGCCGTCCAGGACAAGCACGCCCGCTCCCTGCCCGGCCGCCTCGTGGGCGTCTCCGTCGACGCCGACGGCAACCGCGCCTACCGCCTGGCCCTCCAGACCCGCGAGCAGCACATCCGCCGCGAGAAGGCCACCAGCAACATCTGTACCGCGCAGGTGCTGCTCGCCGTCATGGCCGGCATGTACGCCGTCTACCACGGCCCCGAGGGCCTCAAGGGCATCGCGCGCCGCACCCACCGGTACGCCGCGATCCTCGCCGCCGGTCTGCGCGCCGGAGGCGTCGAGCTGACCGGGGACGTCTTCTTCGACACCCTCACCGCCCGCGTGCCCGGCAGGGCCGACGAGGTCGTGGCCGCCGCCCGCGAGGCCGGCGTCAACCTCCACCGCGCCGACGCCGACCACGTGTCGGTCTCCTGCGACGAGACCACCGCGCGCGAGCAGCTCGCCGCCGTCTGGGCCGCCTTCGGCGTCACCGCCGACGTCGAGGCCCTGGACGCCGCCACCGAGGACGCGCTGCCCGCCGGTCTGCTGCGCTCCGACGCCTACCTGACCCACCCGGTCTTCCACGCGCACCGCTCCGAGACCTCGATGCTGCGCTACCTGCGCCGCCTCGCGGACCGCGACTACGCGCTCGACCGCGGCATGATCCCGCTCGGCTCCTGCACGATGAAGCTGAACGCGACCACCGAGATGGAGCCGGTGACCTGGCCCGAGTTCGGCCAGATGCACCCCTTCGCCCCGGTCGAGCAGGCCCAGGGCTACGTCACGCTCATCACCGAGCTGGAGGAGCGCCTCGCCGAGGTCACCGGCTACGACAAGGTGTCGATCCAGCCCAACGCCGGTTCGCAGGGCGAGCTGGCCGGCCTCCTCGCCGTCCGCGCGTACCACCGGGCCAACGGCGACGAGCAGCGCACCGTCTGCCTCATCCCGTCCTCCGCGCACGGCACCAACGCCGCCTCCGCCGTGATGGCCGGCATGAAGGTCGTCGTCGTCAAGACCGCCGACGACGGCGAGGTCGACGTCGAGGACCTGCGGGCCAAGATCGCCCAGTACCGCGACGAGCTGTCCGTCCTGATGATCACCTACCCGTCCACGCACGGCGTGTTCGAGGAGCACGTCGCGGACATCTGCGCCGAGGTCCACGAGGCCGGCGGCCAGGTGTACGTCGACGGCGCCAACCTCAACGCCCTGGTCGGCCTGGCCAAGCCCGGCCACTTCGGCGGTGACGTCTCGCACCTGAACCTGCACAAGACCTTCTGCATCCCGCACGGCGGCGGTGGCCCCGGCGTCGGTCCGGTCGGCGTCCGCGCCCACCTCGCCCCTTACCTGCCGAACCACCCGCTCCAGCCCACCGCGGGCCCGGAGACCGGCGTCGGCCCGATCTCGGCCGCCCCCTGGGGCTCGGCCGGCATCCTGCCGATCTCCTGGTCGTACGTGCGCCTGATGGGCGGCGAGGGCCTCAAGCGCGCCACCCAGGTCGCGGTGCTCGCGGCGAACTACATCGCCAAGCGCCTGGAGCCGCACTTCCCGGTGCTCTACACCGGTCCGGCCGGTCTGGTCGCCCACGAGTGCATCGTGGACCTGCGCCCGCTGTCCAAGGCGACCGGCGTGACCGTCGACGACATCGCCAAGCGCCTGATCGACTACGGCTTCCACGCGCCGACGATGTCCTTCCCGGTGGCCGGCACGCTGATGATCGAGCCGACCGAGTCCGAGGACCTGACCGAGCTCGACCGCTTCTGCGACACGATGATCGCGATCCGGGCCGAGATCGAGAAGGTCGCCGCGGGCGAGTGGCCGGCGGAGGACAACCCGCTGCGCAACGCCCCGCACACCGCGGCCGCGCTCGGCGGCGAGTGGAACCACGCGTACACCCGTGACGAGGCGGTCTTCCCGGCCGGCGTCTCGGCCGCCGACAAGTACTGGCCGCCGGTGCGCCGCATCGACGGCGCCTTCGGCGACCGGAACCTGGTCTGCTCCTGCCCGCCGCTGGACGAGTACGACCACTGAGGCCGCGGGCCTGCACCGCGCGGTTCCACGACCGAGGGCCGGTCCGGAGGGTTCTCCTCCGGACCGGCCCTCGGGCTTCGCGCCGCCCCGTCAGGCGGCGGTCGTCACCCGGCCCGCCGTGAGCGGCCGGTGCGGAGCGATGATCTGTCCGTCCGGCAGGAGCTCACCGGTGTCCTCGAAGAGCAGGACGCCGTTGCACAGCAGGCTCCAGCCCTGCTCCGGGTGGTGTGCCGTCAGTCGGGCCGCCTCGCGGTCGGCGGAGTCGGCGGTGGGACAGGCGGGCTGGTGCTGGCACATGGGTGGGTTCTTTCGCTGCGTCGTGGTGGATGTCCTGCGGCTCTGCGCGTTCATGGCCGCCCCCGGCGGTCGGTTCGGTTCCGGTCCAAGTCTTGCCCCCGGGACGGACTTCCGCAGGGATTTCGCGGCAGCTCGTCCTCTCCGGGGAGGACGCGTCACCCGCAGGGGCGGTTCGGCTCAACCACCCCGTCACTTCGGGTGGTTCGGGGTGGCCCGAGCGGGCTAGTCCATAAGGGCGGGGTGTTCGGACAGTGCGTTCGGGCGGATCTTTCGGACAGCAGTGCGCCCCGTGACCCGGACGGGTCGCGGGGCGTGGGCGCGCGTGCGGTGGATCAGGCGGGCGCCGCCGAGCCCAGGAGGGGCGGCGGCGCGAGGCGCGTGCTGAGGACGGGCAGGAGGTCGGCGACCGGGTACGGCCGGTGGGACGCGATCCCCGGCGGCGCGGGGGCCAGGGGCACCAGCAGGTCGGCGGCGTCCGGGACGGTGGTGGTGCCGTCCGTCTCCGGATCGGCGTGCAGCCAGAGGGTCATCATGTAGAGCTCCGGCACGGAGAGCAGTCGCGGCTGGTAGGTGACCGGCAGGCCCTCGGCCTGGTGCAGGGCCCGTTCCGTGGCGGAGACGTACGGTCCCTCGAAGAAGTGCGAGAAGGACCAGCCGTCCGGGGTGAGCATGGTGTCGGCGGCGGCGATCGTCCGGTCCCCGTTCCGGATCAGGAAGCGCCACCCGGCGAGCCGGGTCCGGGGAGGGTGTCCTGAGGCTCCGTTGATGCCCAACACGTGTACGGGCAGGGGAAGTTCGGGGCTCAGAGGTCCCTGCGCGGCCCGCAGGGCGGGGGTGCGCGCCTCGCGGACGGCGGTCGGTGAGCCGAGCGCCGCGAGGACGCTGCGGAGGGCCGGCGCGGGGGCCGGGGAGGGTCGGAGCATGGTGGGTCGCCTCTCGCTCAGGAGACACGGTGACGCGTGGGCAGGTACGACGGCGCTGTCGGCGGCGGGGCCAGAGAGGAGCCGGGGGGCCATGGCCGGGCGCCAACACTCTGCCTCGTCCGCGGAGTTTATACGACATGTGTTCACACAGTGTTTCCGCTAGACGTCGCCGATATTCCTGACAAGGCGTCATCAGGTCGTCATCGAGGGACGTCCGAGCGGAATCATGAGGACGATACCGCTCTCACCTGCCCATACCGCGAGGAGCCGGTCGGCTGAATTCCGACCCAGAATCCCGGGACAATATGACATTGGTATATGTCGTCTGTTCCGTGCCTGCGGAATGTGCCGTTGGAGTGCTGCATCCAGCCTATCCTCCGACAGGCCCGTTCCGCAGGCGTTGTGGATCAAAGAGGTGGGCATCATGGTCCGTGACGCGCGGCCGCCGTGACGGCCGCCCACCCGGGGAAGGACGCTTCGATGGGCGAGAAGGTCGTGGCCGACGGGTTCGGCCCGTCCGACCGGCAGCAGTACCGGAGGAAACTCCAGCAATGTCTGGCGGGGCTCGCGAGACTCCTGGCGGAGAAGAGGTTCGACCGACCGCGCAATCTCATGGGCGTGGAGATCGAACTCAATCTCGCCGGTGCCGACGGACTGCCCCGCATGCTGAACGGGCCGGTTCTCGAAAAGATCGCGAGCCCCGATTTCCAGACGGAACTCGGAATGTTCAACCTCGAAGTGAACATCGCGCCCCACCAACTGGAGGGGCGGGTATTCGACCGGCTCGCGGAGGAGATCGGAGCCGGAATCGGGTACGCCGACCGCAAGGCCGCGGAGCTCGACGCGGGCGTCGTCATGATCGGCGTGCTGCCCACCCTCGAACAGCACGACCTGGTCCCGGAGAACCTGTCGGACAACGACCGCTACGCCCTCCTCAACGACCAGATCCTCGCCGCGCGGGGCGAGGACCTGATCCTCGACATCCACGGCGTCGAACACCTCCGCTGCACCTCGGAGTCGATCGTCCCCGAGGCCGCCTGCACCTCGGTCCAGCTGCACCTCCAGGTGACCCCGGCCCGGTTCGCCGCCGTCTGGAACGCGGCGCAGGCCGTCTCCGGGGTGCAGATCGCGCTCGGCGCCAACGCCCCCTTCGTCTTCGGCCGCGAACTGTGGCGGGAGTCCCGCCCGCCCCTCTTCCAGCAGGCCACCGACACCCGGCCGCCCGAGCTCCAGTCCCAGGGGGTGCGGCCGCGCACCTGGTTCGGGGAGCGGTGGATCGACTCCGCGTACGACCTCTTCGAGGAGAACCTCCGCTACTTCCCCGCCCTCCTGCCCCTCCACGACGAGGAGGACCCGCTGCTCGTCCTCGACCGGGGCGGGGTGCCGCGCCTCCAGGAGCTCGTCCTGCACAACGGCACGGTCTACCGCTGGAACCGGCCGGTGTACGGCCTGGTCGACGGCGTCCCGCACCTGCGCGTCGAGAACCGGGTCCTGCCGGCCGGGCCGACCGTGACCGACGTGATCGCGAACGCCGCCTTCTACTACGGCCTGGTGCGCGCGCTCGCCGACGAGCCCCGGCCCGTGTGGAGGCGCATGGCCTTCGAGGACGCCGAGGCCAACTTCGACACGGCCTGCCGCCACGGCATCGAGGCGGAACTGCGCTGGCCCCGGCCGGGGCGCGCGGGCGGCATCGCCACCCTGCCGGCCGTACGGCTCGTCCTCGACGAACTGCTGCCGCTCGCCGCGTCCGGGCTCGACGCCTGGCACATCGAACCCGCCGACCGCGACTTCTACCTCGGGGTCGTCGAACAGCGCTGCCTGCGGCGGACGAACGGCGCCTCCTGGCAGGTCGACACCTTCCACCGGGCCCTGGAGTCGGGCCTCGACCGGAAGACGGCGCTCGCGGCGACGACGCGCCGGTACCGGGCGCTCATGCGGGAGGGGGAGCCGGTGCACACCTGGCCGGTGGGCATCCACTGACGCGCCTCCCGGCCCCCGTCCCCTCCCCGGGCCGTTCATGGGCGATCATGTCCGGACGGTTCGGGTCGTCCGGGAAGTGGAGTCAGGCGTGGTGTCGGAGCAACGAGTGAGAGACGCTTCCCCGCCCCCCGGGGGCCTGCCGCGCACGGTGCTGCGCTCCGAAACGCTCATCGTGCTCGCCCTCTCGCTCGGGGCGAGCGCGGTCTCGGCCCTCATCAGCTTCGTCGGCTCGCTGACCAGGCCCGGGGCGCTGAAGGAGCAGGCGGCGACGCTCAACGGCTCGTACGCCCCCGGACGGCCCTGGCTCGACCTGTCCTGGCAGCTCTTCGGCATCGCCACGGCGCTCGTGCCGGTCGTCCTCGTCGCCCACCTCCTGCTGCGGGAGGGCGCCGGGCTGCGGGCCATCGGCTTCGACCGCACCCGCCCGTGGCCCGACCTCGGGCGCGGGGCGCTGGTCGCGGCGGGGATCGGGAGCGCCGGACTCGCCTTCTACCTGGCGGCGCGGGCGACCGGGTTCAACCTGACGGTGGTGCCCGAGTCGCTGCCGGACGTGTGGTGGAAGTACCCCGTCCTCATCCTGTCGGCGATCCAGAACTCCGTCGTGGAGGAGGTCGTCGTGGTCGGCTACCTGCTGCGCAGACTGGGGCAGTTGGGGTGGACGCCGATGGCCGCCCTGGTGGCCAGCTCGGTGCTGCGCGGCTCGTACCACCTCTACCAGGGCGTCGGCGGCTTCGTCGGCAACATGGTGATGGGCGTGGTCTTCGTCCTGCTGTACCGCCGCTGGGGCCGGGTCGGGCCGCTGGTCGTGGCGCACGCGCTGCTCGACATCGTGGCCTTCGTCGGATACGGGCTGCTCGCCGGGAAGGTGGGGTGGCTGCCGACCGCGTGACGGACGGCCGCGCGCGGCGCAGGGGCGTACGGGACCCTCCGTACGCCCCTGCGCCGTCCTCGCGGCCGGTCGTCAGGCGTGCAGGTCGCCCTCGACGACCGTGACGGCGTGGCCGTTGAGGAGGGTGCGGTCGCCGCGCAGGCGGGTGCGGACCAGACCGGTGCGGGCGCCGCCCTGGAGGCCGGTGAGCTCGTCGCGGCCGAGCCGGGCCGACCAGTAGGGGGCGAGCGCGGTGTGGGCGCTGCCGGTCACCGGGTCCTCGTCGATGCCGACGGCCGGGAAGAAGCCGCGCGAGACGAAGTCGTAGCCGCTGTCCGGGCGTTCGGCGGCGGCGGTCACGATGGTCCCGCGCGAGGACATGCGCTTGAGGGCCGCGAGGTCGGGGGCGAGGGCGCGGACGGCGGCCTCGTCGCGCAGCTCGACGACGAGGTCCCCGATGTGGACCCCGGTGTCGTGGACGGCGAGGACCTCGGAGCCGAGCGCCTCCTCCAGGCCGTCGGGACCGGGCACGGGGACGAGGGGCGAGGTCGGGAAGTCCATGGTGATCGTCCCGTCGGCCTCGGCGGTGGTGCCGAGGAGGCCGCAGCGGGCCGCGAAGCGGACGGTGCCGGTCGCGGTGCCGGTGGTGTGCAGGACGTGGGCGGTGGCCAGCGTGGCGTGGCCGCACATGTCGACCTCGGTGGTAGGCGTGAACCAGCGCAGGGCCCAGTCCGCCTCGCCGCCGGCGGGCAGCGGGTGGGCGAAGGCGGTCTCGGAGAGGTTGACCTCGGCGGCGACCTTCTGGAGCCAGGAGTCGTCCGGGAAGGAGTCGAGGAGGAGCACCCCCGCGGGGTTGCCGGAGAAGGGCCGGTCGGTGAAGGCGTCGACGATTCGGATGCGCATGGCGCCGACGGTACCGGCGGCGGATTTCCGGCGGCCAAGGCCAATCGCGGAGAACTGGACCGGTCGTTCCGCGCGTGTGGTGGGGGGAGGACGGGGACGGGACACGGGGGGTGTCCGCCGCGAGCGGCCTCGGGGGGCTTCGAGGATGTTCGTCCACGTCGGCGGCATCACGGTCCTGCCCTGGCTCCTCGGGTACGGGACCACCCGCCCGGTCCGGGCCGTGCGGGCGCGCCGGGACGGGGACGCCGCCCCGGGGCGGGCGCGAGGAGGCCGTGCGGGCTCAGCGGCAGAGCTTCACCATGACGTCGTCGAAGTCGGGGAACTCCCGGACGGCCCGCTCGATCAGGACGGCCGCCGGGGCCCGGAGGCCCGGCGCGTACCGCTCGGCGACGGCGGTCAGCTCGGGGTGGGGGTACGAGGCAGGGACGGGCCCGTACGGGTTGGCCGCCTCCCGGGGGCCGACGCCGTCGGCCAGCAGCCACAGGAACGAGCCCAGGACGCGCGCGACGACGCCGGTCTCGCCCTCGGAGCCGAGGAAGACGACGGGCTGTCCGTCCGTCCCCCGGTCCGGGCGGACCAGCCAGAACGCGGCGTGTCCGCCGGTGCCGTCCTGCCCGAACACGCGGAAGTGGTCGCCGGTCAGCTCCTCGTCGCCGGTCCACGCCCGGATCCACTCGGTCGTCCCGTCGGCGGACAGGAAGGCCGGGAAGGGCTCGAAGTCGATGCCGTCGCCGCCGATGTGGTCGAACCGGACCGCCAGGGCGGCGGCGAGCGCGGGAGGGAACCGGAGGTCTTCGTCGGACGTCACGCGAGCAGATTATCGACCTGCGACGGGCGGGC
Organism: Streptomyces sp. NPDC092045; assembly: GCF_044756005.1. Lineage (NCBI taxonomy): Bacteria > Bacillati > Actinomycetota > Actinomycetes > Kitasatosporales > Streptomycetaceae > Streptomyces > Streptomyces sp. NPDC092045. The sequence goes on from NZ_JBIVSC010000037.1 coordinate 20,235, forward strand.
GAAGGGCCGGGGCGAGGAACGTCAGCGCCCGTCGCGCAGCGCGAGGACGTACGCCGCCGTGAGGGCGACCGCGCGGTCCTCGTCGTGGGACAGGTCCGTGAGGGCGCGCGCCGCCGTGGCGCCCGGGACGCCCGCGAGGGCCTGGGTCAGCCGCCGGCGCGCCGGTAGTCCGGTGGTGGCGAGGGCGAGGCGGTCGACGAGGGCGCCGGCGATCCGGTCGGTCAGCGCGGGGTCGCCCGCGAGGATGCTCAGCGCGTCGGCCGCGTCGACGTCGTTCGCCTCCGCCTCCTCCGCCTCCGCTGTCTCCGCCGCCTCCCCGACGACCATGTCGACGAGCGTCGGGACCGCGTCGGCCACTCCCCGCGCCCCGAGCGCCGGAGCCGCGCACCGGCGGACCACCGCGTCGGGGTGCGCGAGGGCGTCCCGCAGGAGCGCGGTCGCCCCGTCGCCCGGCATCTCGGCGAGGCTCCGGACGGCGCGCTCCCGCACTTCGGCCGAGGGGGAGCCGAGGGCCTCCGCGAGCAGGGCCGGGCCGTCCCCGCCCGCGCGCGCCAGGGCCCAGCGCAGGGCCCCGGCGACGTTCGCGTTCGACTCCTCCAGCACGGCCTCGACCAGCGCCTCCACCGGCAGGGGGGCCTCCTCGGACACGGACAGGGCCGCGCGCTGGCGCGTGTCCGCGTCCTTCGACCTCAGCGCCTGGAGGAGCGCGACGGTGTGCAGGACGTCCTCCCAGACCACGGGTTCCGCGGCGTCGATCCGACGGAGCCGCGTGAGCAGCTCCGTCTCCGCCGCGATGCGTTCCCGCGTCCGGCGCACGAGGTCGTCGACGAGCTCCGCGGGTGCGAAGCCGGGGTCGTCGAGCGCCCGCCCGACCTCGCGCAGCGAGAGGCCCAGCGACCGCAGGCTCTCGATGTGGAAGATCCGCCGGATGTCCTCGCCGGAGTACTCCCGGTAGCCGGAGCCGGTGCGGCCCGTCGGGCGCACCAGGCCGAGCGACTCGTAGTGCCGGAGCATGCGGGCGCTGACCCCGGACCGCCGGGCCACGTCACCGATCAACACGTCCGTCACTCCTCCCGGCCGGCCCCGCCGAGGGCCACGACCCGCTTCGCCTCCTCGACCGCGCACTCGAACCCGGCGTCCGGGTCGCGCCACAGCCGTTCCGTGGCGGCGGCGTGCGCGCGCACCTCGGGATCGGGGTGCGTCCTCGCGGCGGCGAGCACCGGCGGCATCGCCTCCCCGAGCGCGATCAGCGCCCGGCTCAGGCTGAGCCGCGTCTCGCGTCCGCCCCGCCCGAGCTGCGTCGCCAACCCTACGGCCAGCGCGTGCTCCTCACCCTCGGGCACGAGGACGACCGCCGCCCGCCAGGCGCTCCGGGCCACCTCGTCGTCGGCGTCGGACAGCAGGGCCGGGGTGATCGCCGGCCACGCCCGCCGGTCCCCGATCTTGGACAGGGTGTGCAGGGCCTGGCTCCGGGCCCGCGCGCGCCCCGAGCGCACCTCGGGGAGGAGCCGGGGGACCGTCGTCGACGACGGGTGGCGGGTGAGCGCCCACGTCAGCATCTCGCGCACGGAGAAGTCGGGCTCGACCGCGCACCGTTCGACGAGCTTGTCCACGGCTCCCCGGTCCGGGGCCGTGCCGACCGCCAGGGCCGCCCGCAGCCGGACCGAGGCGCTGTCGCTCTCCAGCGCCCGGAGGGCACGCGCCGTCTCCGGTGCCGTCCCCCCGCCCACCCCGTTCTCACCGTTCTTCTCGTTCTTCTCGTTCTTCTCGTTCGCCGTGGTCATCGGACCACCTCCTCGGCGCCAGTGAAGGGCTTGTCACGGTGTCAAGGTCAAATGCGGGTGCCGATGGGCGGTGCGCGCCACTAGGGTGGCCCGATGCCGACGATCAAGAAGTTCCAGGTCACCTTCGACTGCGCGGATCCCGAGCGCCTCGCCCGCTTCTGGTGCGAGGTGCTGGGGTACGTCGTGCCGCCGGCGCCGGAGGGCTTCGCCACCTGGGACGACTACCACCGCTCGCTGCCGGACGGGCACGGGGTGAAGTGGTTCTCCTGCGCCGATCCCTCGGGCGAGGGCCCGCGACTGTTCTTCCAGCGCGTCCCCGAGGGCAAGGTCGCCAAGAACCGGGTGCACCTCGACGTGCGGGCCGGCACCGGTCTCGTGGGCGAGGAGCGCCTCACCACGCTCCAGGCGGAGTGCGCGCGGCTGGTCGAGCTCGGCGCGGTCCACCTCTACACGCAGTTCGCCGACGAGGAGAACGAGTCCTGCATCACGATGCAGGACATAGAGGGCAACGAGTTCTGTCTGGACTGAGGCCCTGTCCGGTTCTGTCTGGACTGAGGCCCTGTCCGGACCCGGGACCACGTAGGTGCCCTCCCCGGCCGGGGGAGGGCACCTTTTCTTCCCCCTCGCTATCGAACTGGTGTTCGATTCGCGCCCGCGGCTTTTCACGTTCTTGCCTACCGAACGGTTCCGATATATCGTTGAGCCATCGCGATGGTTCGTAGAAGGAATCCCGATGGAAGGAGCGTCGTCATGCGTTCACATGGACACGAGTACGGAAACGGACACGGAGCCGGTCGTGGGGGCCACGGCCCCGGAGGCCGGGGAGACTTCGAGGGGCGCCGCGCCGCGTTCGGGCCCTTCGGGCCCGGCTTCGGCGGCGGACCGTTCGGAGGAGGCCCCTTCGGGGGCCGGGGTCGCGGGGGCGGCCGGGGACGGGCGCGGCGCGGTGACGTGCGGGCCTCGATCCTGGCCCTCCTGAAGGACCGCCCGATGCACGGCTACGAGATGATCCGCGAGATCGGCGAGCGCAGCGACGGGGCCTGGAAGCCCAGTCCCGGCTCCGTCTACCCCACCCTCCAGCTCCTGGAGGACGAGGGGCTGATCACCAGCGCGAGCGAGGGCGGCAAGAAGCTGTTCACGCTCACCGACTCCGGGCGCGCCGAGGCGGAGAACGGGCCCGAGGCTCCCTGGGAGGAGGCCGGGCGCGGGGTCGACTGGGACGCCGTGAACGAGATCCGGCAGGCCGGCTTCGGCCTGATGGAGGCGTTCGGGCAGGTCTGGAAGACCGGCAGCCCCGAGCAGCGCGAGAAGGCGGTCGCCGTCATCAACGAGGCGCGCAAGAAGCTGTACCTGATCCTGGCCGACGAGCACTGAGCCACGGAGGCGCGGGGGAACGGAGAAGGGGCCTGCGGCAACCGCCGCGGGCCCCCTTCTCCGTTTTCCCGGGCGCTCAGGAGCGGTGGACCGTCAGCTCCGCCGCGGCCGGGCCCGTCCCGTCGCCGATCCACCAGATCTCCGCCGCGTCGAAGCTGTCGGAGGCGCGCGGCGCCCCGTCCTCCTCGTGGCAGTGGAACGCGGTCCAGAACAGATCGGCGGGCAGCGCCTCCCGGGGTGCGTACACCCGGTACACGTACTGCCGCCCGTCGCGCGCGAGCAGACCCACCATCCAGAACACGTTCGGAAGACGAGCGGAGAGGGGGTCGTGGTTGCAGGAGGGGCGCGAGGCAAGGCGGCGCGCGCCTTTTCGGGGGCGTCGCGCGCGATCTCCTCCGCAAGGAGGAGGAACCGCACGTCCGTGCCCGACTCCGGTGGGACGCGCACATGCTCCTCTCCGGTGATGTTCCGGCCGTCCCGGTCTGATGGAGTGGGAGCGTGCACAGTCCCGTCCCGCGCTCCCCGTCGCTCCGGCAGCCCGCCGCCCTGCGCGCGGAGCTCGTCCCCTTCCTGACGCCCCCGCTCGCGGCGGCCGTCTCGGGCGCGCGCCGCAGGGCCCTCCGGGACGGGGACCGCCAGATCGACACCGCGCACCTGCTGCACTCGCTCGTCGAGTCCGACCCCGAGGCCGCCGCGGTGTTTGAGGGGCGCGAGCAGCTCGCCCGCGTCCTCGGCTACCTCGTCCAGCGGTCCATCGGCTACGGCCTGCGCTGGCAGCGCTCCGTCGAGGACTCGGCGGACCGGCGCCTGCTGCCCGCCACGCGCGGGACCGACTCCCGGGACGCCCGGCCCTCCGGCTGGTCGCCGGCCGCGGCCGCCGCCCTGGAGGGCGCCCTCCGGCGGGCCGCCGGGCGCGGCGAACCGCAGGCCCGGGGCGTCGACCTGCTCGCCGTCGTCGCCGCCGACCCCGAGAGCCGGGCCGTCGAGGTGCTGCGCCGCGCCGGGGTCGACCCGGCCGCCCTGGCCGCCCGCGCGGACCTCGCCGCCGACCCGTGCGAGGCCCTCGGACGGGCCGGTGACGCCGCCCTCGACCGGGCGGTCGGAGGAGCCCGCCACGAGGAGCCGTCTCAACAGGTGCAACAGGGGTTACACCCCTGACGCCGTCCTGTCATGATGACCCCATGCACGCGTCTCAGGGGAGAAGCGCCGGCCTGGGACTCGCCCTGGCCTCGGCCTTCGCATTCGGTGGTTCGGGAGTGGCTGCCAAGCCGCTCATCGAGGCGGGACTCGACCCGCTCCACGTCGTCTGGCTCCGGGTCGCCGGCGCCGCGCTCCTCATGCTCCCGGTGGCCTGGCGCCACCGGGACCTCCTGCGGCGCGAACCCGCCCTCCTCGTGGGCTTCGGCCTGCTCGCCGTCGCCGGTGTCCAGGCCTTCTACTTCGCCTCGATCTCCCGCATCCCCGTCGGCGTCGCCCTCCTCGTCGAGTACCTCGCCCCGGCCCTCGTCCTCGGCTGGGTCCGCTTCGTCCAGCGCCGGCCCGTCACCCGCGCCGCCGCCTTCGGCGTCGTCCTCGCGGTCGGCGGCCTCGCGTGCGTCGTCCAGGTCTGGTCCGGGCTGGGCTTCGACCTGCTCGGACTCCTCCTGGCGCTCGCCGCCGCCTGCTGCCAGGTCGGCTACTTCGTCCTCTCCGACCAGGGCGCCGACGGGGACGGCGGGGCCGAGCGGCCCGACCCGGTCGGCGTCATCGCCTACGGACTGCTCATCGGCGCGCTCGTCCTCACCGTCGTGGCCCGGCCGTGGGGCATGGACTGGGCGGTCCTCGGCGGTCGCGCCGCCATGGACGACACCAGCGTGCCCGCCTGGCTGCTGCTCGGCTGGATCGTGCTGATCGCCACCGTCTTCGCCTACGTCACCGGCGTCATCTCGGTGCGCCGGCTCTCCCCGCAGGTCGCGGGTGTCGTGGCCTGTCTGGAGGCCGTCATCGCGACCGTCCTGGCCTGGGTCCTGCTCGGCGAGCACCTGGGCGCGCCGCAGATCGCCGGCGGCGCGGTGGTCCTGGTCGGCGCCTTCATCGCCCAGTCCTCGGCGCCGAAGGCGCCCTCGTCCGGACCCGTGGCCGGCGGGACGGGGGACGTGAGCGGGGCCGGAGCGGGACCCGGGAGCGCCACGGGGGCCGGATCCGGGGACGGCGCGGCTTCCGGGTCCGAGGCCGGCGAGGCCGGCCGGGAGGCCGGGTTGTCCGCCGGGCGGACCACCCCCTAAGGTGCCGATCATGCGTGCGACCGTGCTTCCGCCCCCCGCCTCCTAGCGCGCGGCGGAGACCTTCCCGACGAAGACCGGGCCCGAGCGGCGATCCCTGGCCGCCGGGCGGTTCGTCGCTGCCCGCGCGGAGTCCAGCGACCACCCTTCCCTCCCGTCTTCCACGGAGAAGTCACGTGTCGAACTCCTCGGGATCCACCCTGTCCGTCGGGCGGAGCCTCTTCTATCTGATCGTCGCCGGAATCGCCTGGGGCACGGCCGGTGCCGCCGCCTCGCTGATCTTCCGCGTCAGCGACATGGGCCCCCTCGCCCTCTCCTTCTGGCGCTGCGCCGGCGGCCTGGTCCTGCTGCTCGGCGCCCTCGCGCTGCGCCGCCGCCGCGCGGCCGTCCGCGCGGTCGCCCCGGCCCCGGCGGAACCGCGCCGCCGGAAGGCGGTCCGCATCCTCGGCACCGGCGTCGGGCTCACCGTCTTCCAGAGCGCGTACTTCGCCGCCGTCGAGGCCACGGGCCTGGCCGTCGGCACCGTCGTCACCCTGGGCGCGGGCCCCGTCCTCATCGCGCTCGGCGCCCGCCTCACCATGGGCGAGCGCCTGGGCCGGGGCGGGGCCTTCGCCGTCGTCGGGGCGCTCGCCGGGCTCGTCGTCCTCGTCCTGGGCGGCGGTGACGCCGAGGTGCGGCCGGCGGGCGTCGCCCTCGCGGTCGTCTCGGCGGCCGGATACGCGGCGATCACCCTGCTCACCCGCGGGCTCGGCCGCGACGGCGGCGGCGCGGACGCCCTGACGACGACCGCCTGGGCCTTCGCGATCGGGACGGCCGGGCTGCTGCCCGCGGCGCTCGCCGAGGGGCTCGTCCCGCACACCGGCACGCCGGCGGGGGTCCTGCTCCTCCTCGTGTACGTGGCGGCGGTGCCGACCGCGCTCGCGTACGCCCTGTACTTCGCCGGAGCGGCGGTCGTCCGGGCCGCCACCGTCTCCGTGATCATGCTCCTGGAGCCGGTGAGCGCCGCCCTGATCGCGGTCTCGCTCCTCGGCGAGCGGCTCACCGCCGCGATCGTGCTCGGCACGCTGCTGCTCCTCGCCGCCGTCACCGGACTCGCCCTCGCGGAGACGCGGACGGCGGTGGAGCGCAGGCGGGAGGCGGTGCCGGCGTAGCGGCCGCGCGGCCCCGGTCCCGGGCGCGTCAGCCGGTCGCGAGGCGGCGGAGCCGGTGGGCCCGGGCCTCCCGGTCGCCGGGGCCGTCCCGGTCGGAGAGGTGGTGGGCGACGCGCTCGCGGACCTCCCGGGGCTTGTTGCCCGCGTCCGTGGACTCGGCCCGTACGCCGGTCACTTCGAGGTCGAGGACGCGGATGCCCGACAGGAGGCGGCCGAACGGCGCCTCGCCGGGCGCGGTGCCGCCCTCCGGCTGGAAGTGGGCGACCTGGCGGTTGAGGAGCGCGGCCTTCTCCGCCGGGTCGTCGACCACGCGCGCGGTGCAGCGCGGGCGTGGTACGAGGTCGGGGTGCCGTGCTCGGGCGGCGCGTCCTCGGGGGCCGTCCAGTGGCCCGGTGCGAAGTCGTGGTCGTCGACCACGTTCAGGAGCACCTCCGGGTTCGCCTCCAGGGCCCGCCGGAGCGGGTTGGGCCGGGCCGGGTGGAGCAGGACGCGGCCGTGGGGGCCGGGCTCGGGCTCGTACAGGAAGTGGGTCGGCTGGACCCACGGCGGTTCGCCCGGCGGGCCGTTGACGGAGGGCCGGCCGAAGTCGTGCCGGGAGAGCCACGCGCGTCACTCGTCCTCGTCGTGCGCGGTGTCCCAGGGGTGCATCAGCATGGTTCGCGCCCCTCTTCGCCCGCCGTCAGAGCGCGGCGAGGTAGTCGGGCAGGGCGACGGACGGGTCGAGGTCGTCCGCCGGGACCGGGGTGCCGTAGCCGCCGCGCAGCGGGACCACGCCGGTCCAGTGGGGGAGGGCGAGGTCCTCGGGGTCGTCGCCGGGGCCGCCGCTGCGGACCTTCGCGGAGACCTCGTCGAGGTCGAGGCGGATCACGGCGGTGGCGGCGAGCTCCTTGGCGTTCGCCGGGCGCGAGTCGGCGGAGCGGCCGGGGACGACGTGGTCCACGAGGGCGTCGAGGGCGGTCCTCAGCTCCTCGGGGTCGGTGACCCGGTGGGCGGTGCCGTGGACGACGACCGAGCGGTAGTTGAGGGAGTGGTGGAAGGCGGAGCGGGCGAGCACGAGGCCGTCGACGTGGGTCACGGTCAGGCAGACCGGCAGACCGGGGGCCTTCGTGCCGTCGCCGGTCGCGCGCAGCGGCCGCGAGCCGGTCGAGCCGTGGACGTAGAGGCGCTCGCCGACCCGGCCGAAGAGGGTGGGGAGCACGACCGGCACGCCGTCGCGGACGAAGCCGAGGTGGCAGACGTAGGCCTCGTCGAGGATCGAGTGGACCAGTTCCCTGTCGTACGAGGCGCGCTCCCGGGAGCGGGTGGGCACGGTACGGGCGGTCGGCGCGTAGGCGGCGGGCCGCGCCGGCACCGGTGGGACGGTGCCGGCGGGCGGGGGTCCTTCGACGGCGGCGCTCATGTCGGCCTCTCTTTTGCACTAGTACGTAATTATGTTTGTGCTAGGAGAGTATCGGATCGGAGGGCGGCGCGCATCGGAGATCGGCGTCGGGGCCGAGCGGGGCGTCGGAGCGGGCGGTGCGGCGGCCGGGATGGAGGCGCGGGCGGGGGGGGGGGGGGGGGGGGGGGGGGGGGGGCCCCCCGGGGGGGGGGGGGGGGGGGGGCCGCGGCGGCCCGGGGCACGGCGGCGGGGGTGGTGGCCGGGAGCGCGGCGGGGGCG
>NZ_JBIVSC010000038.1:0-27106 GCF_044756005.1 Streptomyces sp. NPDC092045
CCGGACGAACTCCCACTCGGTGTCCGACAGTTCATGGCGACGTATCACAACACCATGATCCACCAGCGGTGATCATTTGAAGACACTGCCTAGGCGTCCCCGGTCTGTGCGGCAGGCCTATTGGATGGCCGTCGAGAAGGCCGTATGCGCCGGGCACGGCGAGACGACGATCCGGTGCGATCGCCGGGGCCGGCTACCAGGCGGGCAGGCGACGGGCGAGGTCGGCGGCGAGCTGCCTGGCCGCCCGGCCGTGCCCGCCGGGATCGAGGCGCTCCAGGAGCTGGAGGTGCTCGATGGTCTCGCGGGCCTCGGTGGCGGTGAGCAGGGCGAGGCGGGGTTCGTCGGGGTAGGTGCCGGTGACCAGCGCGGTGGAGTCGTGGTCCATGAGGTTCTCAACTTCCGCGGACCGGCGGGGGCACGGCCCGGTCGTCGGTGCCGTACGGGGCGGTGCCGCCGTACGCCTGCCCCGGAGAGTGGTGAAGGGTCGTCAATCCCGCCTCTGAACTGTGACTTGCATCACTTCTGATCGGAGGTGAACGATTGTGAACCCCGCGCACCCGGCATGCCGAGAGTGTCGGCCCTGCCCGTTTTCCCTGGTAGGAGCCTTGAGCTCTAAGTGATCAAGCGGTAGCGGTATGAAGTCAGCCATGGCGTCCGGTAATCGTCTGAACGCATCAAGTTAAAAAATTTGGGTTCCCGGTACGCGTTTGCCCGTGCCGGTTCGAAAGGCTGCGGTTGAGGACGCAGAGTCCTCCGGTGCCCCTGGAGGGGAAGGGGTGCCGTGTCATGATCCCAAGGAACAGGAACCGTGACCGTTCACGACTTCATCATCGCGCTGGTGGTCCTCACCGCCCTGCGCGTCTTCGCCCCCGACGTGTGCGCCCTGACACGGCGTGTGCTGCGCGCCGGGGTACGGATCGGCACCGCCGAACTCCTGACGCAGACCCCCGAGGTCTCCGCTCTCCTGCCGGCCGTACGTGAGGTTTCCACCCTCCTGCCGGAGACCCGCGAGGTCTCCGCTCCCGCCACGGCCGTCTGGCCGCCCGTCTCCCACCGCGGGGAGGGATGAAGACCATGAGCGGCATGCCGCTGCCCGAGGAGCCGGAGCTGTCGGCCCAGCGCCCGCAGGCCGAGCGTCCGGAGGCACCGTCGGGGACCGGGCGTCCCGAAGAGCGCCACTTCCTCGAAGAACTGAACGACCTCGAAGGCATCGAGTACGAGATGACGCCGGACCAGGAGGCGTTCTACGACCTCTACGCCCGCGCCCACCTGCGCTACGCCCACACCATGCTCGACAGCAAGCAGGCCGCCCTGGCCGTGGTCAAGCGCTGCTACTCCCACCTCATGCTGAACTGGGTGAACATCCTCAAGGAGGAGAACCCTCCCGAGGCCTACGCGTGGAAGCTGCTCAAGCAGCGCGTGGAGATGCACCTGCGGCTGACCGGCCAGCCCCCGCAGATGGTGAAGACCGCCGCCTTCCAGCAGGCGGTACGCGCCACCCTGGAGGCCAGGCGGCGCCAGTTCGAGGTGATGCACTCCGCCCTCGGCCTCTACACCGTGATAGCCGGCCTGCCCGAGCGGCAGTTCGACGTCGTCGTCATGCACTACGTCCTGGGCTTCTCCTCGGCCAAGGTCGCCGACATCATGGGCATCAAGCCCGACACCGTCCGCTCTCACCGGCGCCTGGCCCGTGAGCGCATCGCCAGCAAGCTCGGCCTGTCCCTGGAACCGGCTGCCGACGAGAGTGAGAAGGAGTAACCGTGCGCAGCACCCACGACGTCCTGGGCGGGGCCGGATACCCCGACCCGTTCACCGATCAGGACCTCGCCGGCCTCAAGCGCGAGATCGTCCGCGACGTCACCTCGACCCTGATGTTCGGCACCAACCCCGCCCCCATCGGCAACTTCCTCGCCCCGCACGACCAGGCCGACCGGCGTCTGACCACCCTGTGCGCGCACCTGCTGCGCCACCGCGACGCCGCCGAGCACGTCGCCCAGCTCGCCCACGACGGCATCGACGACGACGGCGCCCTGCGCTTCGCCTCCCTGCTCTTCCTCGTCGACGAACGAGAAGGAGCGAGGTTCTGGTGGCAGTTCGCCGCCGGCGCGGAAAACGCCACCGCCGCCCAGTGCCTGCACCTCTACCACCTGGCCCGCGGCGAACTCCGCGACGCCGACCTGTGGGCCCTGCAGGCCGTCAGCGCGGAAAACCTGGCCGTCCCACGCACCCTCGCCCGCCGCACGGACACGCGGCACGAAGCCCTGCGCGCCGCCGTGGGCCGCCTCACCGTCGACGCCGCCGAGGAATCCGGCCACAGCCGGGTCCCGCGCCCCGCCCTCGACCTCGCCGACCGGATCGAGGAGTTCGCCGACGCCCTGTAAGAACACCAGCAGGCCGGGACCTTTCCTTCTGCGAGGGGCCCCGGCCTGCTGGTGTTCGCGATGTTTCCGGAACCGTCCCTGGCACCACGATTCGGTCGGCTCACCGACAGAGAGTTCGGCGATCCATACCGCCCTGTCGTCTGCTTCGCAAAGACCGCCCCCTGGCTCTCGACGCCGTTAGGCCGTGTCCCGAAAGTGGATCTTGATCATTGGGTGATCACACTCATAGGGCGGGGAGATCTCACGGATGAAGAGTGGGCGGTGCTGGCGCCGTTGCTGCCGAAGGGGAGGAAGCCGGGGCGGCCGCCCGTCTGGCCTCGCCAACGGCTGATCGACGGCATACGGTTCGGGGTCATTGCGACTGCAACCTCAGTACCGGGCAGGCCTGCGCTGAAAGGGCCGCCGTGCCTCACGGACGGCGGCCCTCCTCATGATGCGTGGACCTGCTGCTTGCCGGGCTCCACCTGAAGGCGGTTGCCATTGGATACCGGCGAGCCGGTCTGGTCCCGCTTCAGCCTTGGTGGGGGCTCAGGGTCCGGGTGGAGCTTGTGGTCAGCAGGACACCACGGCCGAGACGGTCGCGGTCGAGGGGGGCCAGCCCCACTGATTCACGGAGAAGCTGCCGTTGACCGTCGAACCGCACGGCGCGGTGGTGACAATGCTGCCGACCGAGGTCGCGCCCGGCTGTATGAGCACGGTCGGGTTGATGGGCGCGATCGGGGCGCCGCCGACGACCGTGCCGGCGACCGTGAAGCCGACCTGCTGGGGCTGCCACGCGGAGTTGGTCGTGGCTGCGACCCCGTAGAAGCGGACCTGGTTGCCGTTCACCTCGACACAGGCCCGGGTCAGGAGGACTCCGGGCGCGCCGGGGGTGCCGCAGGTGGTGACGGCGCCGACCGGGCCGGTCGGCGCGGCGACGGCTTCCTGGGCGGTGGCCAGGGTCGCCAGGGTCGCAGCGGCGACCGCGATGGTGGCAAGACTCTTCATGGGGTCTCTCTCTTCCGTTGCCCTCATCAGAGAGCAATGTGAAATGTCACATGTCTTTCGGGTGGAGCATGGCAGCACGCCGGGACGGGCAGCGCCGGACTCCGAGGAAAAAGGTATTTTTCTACCGGTTCTGGCCAACAAATGGCCTGAACCCCGCGTGAATGGCTACGCGGGAAGTGGCCGCGCTCGCACCAAGGTTGGCGGTGAAGGAGGCAGCCGCACTCAGACACGTCCCGGTGAGGTGGCCGCCGGCCCAACCGATCGGCCTCCCGGAAGATCGGGGCTGTCGGTACGGTCGGGAATGCCGGCTCCGTTCACATCGCAGGGTTCTGGTACAACCTCTGCGGAGCTACACCGACTGGGCTTTCACAGACCTCATGACAAGCTTCTGAGCTGCAGGTTCCCAAGCCGTTGCGGTTCGAGGCGTCCAGCTTCGGCTTGAGACCACGGAAGTTGCGCCAGAGCCGGAGCTCGTGAACAAAGCCGGGCGCCAACGGCGCGACCATCACCATCAGCCACCCCACCTCATAGCTTTTGAACTTGTAGTTCCTGGGGCTGGTGAAGCCGGCCGCTGCTCGCAGTGGCCGGCCCACGGCCGGCCTCCGCTCCCTCCCACGTTCCACGTTGCGGACCGCCGGGTTCACACGCCCGGCCCTCGCCACCGGCCAGGATGGGGCCCGGGGGAGTAGAGGAACGTATGAAGCAGCAGGTGCGGGGGCACCGCGACCACAGTTACCGCCGGGGCAGGCGGCAGTCCTCAGCAGGGCGTGGAAGCGGCACCTTTCGTATGCGGCGTGTGGGGCAGAGGAGGGCCTGGCCTGCCGGATACCGGCTGGCTGCCCGACCGGCGAGCACAAGGCACGCCGGCATGCCGTCGATGAGCCTCCATACGAACAATGGCGCGCCCAGGGCCTCCTCGACGACCTCGCCCTGCGCCCCCACCCGTACCTGCACCCGCACGCAATGCCCACGCCGCCAGCCGGCATCTGAATGTCAGCCAGCCCCTCGGGAACGCCGTCGCGCTGGCCTGCCGCACCCTCGCCGACCGCTACGGGCGGCTCCTCCTCGACAGGGATTCCCTCAACCGCCTCGACCACCACGGCCGCACTCCGCTCCTGGCCCGCGGCCCCGAGGGCCACGCGGAGACTGTCACCGTCCTGTTGCCGGAACACGCCCTGTAGCTGCCGGCATCATCCCGCTCGGCCTCACGGAGGCCTGGCCTACGCAGCCGGGCCGCTGCGGGCAAGCTCGGGCAGCGGGTTCAGGACCTTCCGGGCTGTGGCTGTAGAGCGAGTCGGTGCCGCTGCTGGCGCCGATCGCCCTGGCCGAAACAGGTTCACGTTCTTGTGCGGCTGAAGCATGGACCGGCTGTGCATGCGGGCTGTCCGTCGCGGGGTTCGGTGACATCTTCACCCCGGGTCTTATGCCTGTTCCGGCGGAACTGTTATGCCCCTGCCGTCTCGGAAGGCGGGGCCGGGCCGACAAGGCCTCTCCCTGCTCCGACCAGGGCGTTCTTGCTCTGCGCCTGCCCGGCACAGGCGGTGCTGTACACCAGCTGGCCATCTCGCGTCCCCTCAGGCACCTTCCCTGTGCCATGTCACCTGTGCCATGGTCCAACTCCTAGGGCGTGGCCATGCCAAGCCGGACGGACCTTCTACATCCAGCCACATCGTCCGCATGGTCTTCCCGCTGTCCATGCCCTCTCCCCCACCCCATCGGCCACGTTCTGCGTGGCCGGATTCCCTCACGGGAGGCGTAGTGAGAAAGTCACTTGTCCGACGAAGTCTGGGCGCGGCGCTGCCGCTGACCCTGACCCTCGCCATGGGCATCGGCCTGCTGGGTCAGCCGGCCGGCGCAACCGAGAACACCGAGCTGGCAACACGCATCACGGCAGAAGGCCCGGACCGGGCTGAATCCGCGCCCGTCGGGCAGCGGACCGCCGAGAGCGAACACGTCGCGAAGGGGCGCCTGAAGGCATCCCAGCTGCCGCCCCTGGCCGCGAACAAGGACGCCCTCAAGGAGGAGTACGGCGAGGACGCCAAACCGCCCGTGCCCTCCTCGAAGCCGGCGGAGAAGGCGCTGGGAAAGACGGCCGGAGACAAGAGCGCTGCTGCGTGCAGTGCCTCCGACTTCACCAGCCGCACCGGCAGCGCGCTGGTCCAACAGATCAAGGCGTCCACGCCCGACTGCGTCAACACGCTGTTCAACCTGACCGGGAACGACGCCTACTACGCCTTCCGCGAGGCGCAGATGAGCACCGTCGCCTACGCCCTGCGTGACGGTTCGGCGTCCTACCCCGGCAACTCCAGCACCGGTATAGAGCAGCTCGTGCTCTACCTGCGCGCCGGCTACTACGTCCACTACTACAACGCCAGCACGGTCGGGTCCTACGGCAGCGGTCTCCAGACCGCCATCCGTGCGGGACTCGACGCCTTCTTCGCCAGCGCTCACTCCCGCGACGTCACGGACGCCAACGGTGAGACGCTCTCCGAGGCCGTCATCCTGATCGACAGCGCCGAGGAGAACGCCCGCTACATCTACGTCGTCAAGCGGATGCTGGCGGACTACAACTCCTCCTGGAACACCTCCCGGGGGATGCTCAAAGCCGTCAACGACGTCTACACCGTGACCTTCCGCGGCCACCAGGTGCCCGCGTTCGTGACCGCGGTCCAGTCCGACCCCAGCCTGATCGACGCGCTCTACAGCTTCGCCTCCGGCCACCTGTCGCTGCTGGGGACGGACCAGTCCTACCTGACGTCCAACGCCGGGCGGGAACTCGGCAGGTTTCTGCAGCACCCCGCGCTGCAGCCGAAGGTCCGCCCCATGGCCAGCGGTCTGCTGAACGCCAGCTCGATCAAGGGCACCACCGCACCGCTCTGGGTCGGCGTGGCAGAGATGACCGACTACTACGACAAGGCCAACTGCTCCTACTACGGCACCTGCAACCTGCAGTCGCAGCTGATGAGCTCGGTACTGCCCGTGACCTACCCGTGCAGCTCGAGCATCACCATCAAGGCCCAGCAGATGACCTCGAGCGAGCTGTCGTCGAGCTGCTCCAGCCTGCGCAGCCAGGACGCGTACTTCCACAACATCGCCCGTGACAACGGCCCGGTCGCCAACGACAACAACAGCACCATCGAGGTCGTGGTCTTCGACTCCAGCACCGACTACCAGACCTACGCCGGCGCCATATACGGGATCGACACCAACAACGGCGGCATGTACCTGGAAGGAGACCCGGCGGCTGCCGGCAACCAGCCCCGGTTCATCGCCTACGAGGCCGAGTGGGTGCGCCCGACCTTCCAGATCTGGAACCTCAACCACGAGTACACGCACTACCTCGACGGCCGCTTCAACATGCACGGCGACTTCACCGCCAACACCACCACCCCGACCATCTGGTGGATCGAAGGCTTCGCGGAATACGTCTCCTACTCCTACCGCGGTGTCCCCTACACCGACGCGATGACGGAGGCGGGCCGCCGCACCTACGCCCTGAGCACCCTCTTCGACACCACCTACAGCAACGACACCACACGCATATACCGCTGGGGCTACCTCGCCACCCGGTACATGCTGGAGAACCACCGCACGGACATGGACACGGTCCTCGGCTACTACCGTTCCGGCAACTGGAACGCCGCCCGGACCTACCTGACCAGCACCATCGGTACCCGCTACAACAACGACTGGTACACCTGGCTGGCAGGCTGCGCGGCCGGCGACTGCGGCGGAGGCACCAACCCGCCCGGCAACCAGGCACCCACCGCCGCGTTCACCACGGCTGTCCAGGGGCTGAAGGCCACCTTCACCGACCAGTCCACGGACACCGACGGCACCATCGCCTCCAGGTCCTGGAACTTCGGCGACGGCACCACCTCCAACGCCACCAACCCCAGCAAGACCTACAGCTCCGCCGGAACCTACACGGTGAAGCTGACGGTCACCGACGACAAGGGCGCCACGGCCACTGCCACAAGGACCGTCACCGTCAGCAGCGGCGGAGGCACCGGCACCGAGTGCACCGGCACCGATCCCAGGGAGCTGGGCCAGAACTGCCAGCGCAGCAACCAGTCCGCCACCACCGGCAACTACGCCTACCTCTACCTCTACGTCCCGGCCGGCACCACCCAGCTGAAGATCACCAGCACCGGCGGTACGGGCAACGCGGACCTGTACTACAGCCGCAACGGCTGGCCGGTCACCACCAGCTACACACAGCGTTCCACGGGAGCCGGCAACAGCCACACCCTGACCATCACCAACCCGCCGGCCGGTGCGAACTACATCAGCCTCTACGCCGTGAACAGCTTCAACGGCGTCACCGTCACCACCAGCTACTGACACACAGGCACCACGGAGAACCACAACTCCACCACAGCCCGGGACGGCTCCCCCCGTCCCGGGCATTCCCCCGGGGTTGGGGGGGACGGAGACACACCTCCGTCCCCCCAACCCCGGACTGCCAACACACCGTCCGGCAAATCCTGGAGATCCGCCCCCACCCCGAGAGGTAACAGCCGGACCGAGGCCTCACGCTGCCGGGCAGTTGAGTTGCGCTTGCACAAGAACCCGTGGACGCGCGGCCCAGGGATGAGGACCTTGACATCCCGCGCCGCTCACCATGCAGAACGCCGGCCGCTACCACGCAGCCGGTGTTCTCGCAGCTGTACGAACTTGGCCGAAAGAAAGCGAAAACGAATTTACCCGGGCAGCCGCGTACATCGAAGCAAGCTTCCGTAAAACTTTACTACTCATCAAACCGGACCAGGAAGCGTCTTTCTGGTTCCGTCGGCAGGACGAGGAGGCGCGTACGTACGAGCTACCCACTTCTGAAAGTGCGGAGCCTGAGCCAGCAGCTGACGGTGGGTCCGAACGGAATGATGATGAACTGCCTCTACAACCGACGCGTCGACCAAATCCCGGCGCCACAAGAGCAAGTGCCGCTGCCACAGAGGATCCCCTGCCAGGGGTTTGATCAGTACCCCGTCCACAGGGCACACAGTGGGCTGAACGGCAGTGACTCCGAGACCTTTGGCGATCATCGACTGCAGTTGGTCGAGCACATGGAACTCGTGCGTGACCGCAGGCATGAAGCCTGCCGCCCGGCAGGCTTCATAAAAAGCCCCAGGCCATCCCACCCCATCGTCAGAAGAAACAAACCAAGTATCCTCGGAAAGCCCCTCCAAGGGAATTTCAAGGCGATGCCCAAGCGGATGGGTGGCAGGGGTGGCCACGAAGACCGGAACAGTCCTGATGGCACGATGATCCAATTTAGGGGAGTGCTGAATCGGCAGCCCAGGGTAGTCGCACCCCAGGCCGGCATCCAATTCACCGGCTTCCAGAAGGCTCAGGAGTTCCCCGGTCGCATACACGCTGCTGACAGAGACAACGAGATCGGGAAAAGAATCGCGAAGAGAGTCCAGCAGTACAGGCACCACGGGCGTATTGATAGCCCCGAGACGAAGGCGACGTGTTGGCGCAGACGTACGCGAGTGCCGAAGGCTAGTCAGATTGTCCGCAAGCACCAGAATTTCACGGGCCTGACCAACGACCTGTGCACCGTAGTGCGTGAGTTCCATGCCGGTGCTACTGCGAGTGAAAACTCCCTCGCCAAGCATCCCCTCGATACGGCGCAACTGCGTGCTCATGGCCGGCTGGGTGTATCCGAGCGCGGCAGCCGCTCGTCCTACACCTCCCAAATCCGCTATCGCACACAATACGCGCAAGTGGCGCAACTCCAGCTCCATGAGGACACCTCAATCCGGATGAACAGAGTTCTATTATGCGCCTGCAAGAAGAAAGCGGGTCCCCTGTCACGGGCGCGCTCTGCAGGCATCTCATATCGAACAGCGAGTGTTATGAGCGAGCCTAGCGATCCGATATGACCCAGTCTATTGATCAGAAGTGGCCATCGTGCAAGTCTCGAATTTGCGCATTGATCCGCAGATGCGTCTGCGGGATCTGCGGGATCTGCAGCACCCTGCCACCGAGGAGCAACATCATGCCTCACACTCGCATGATCTTCACTGTTGAAGCAACCGAAGCGGCGGTTCACAGTGCCCGCCACCACGTGTCCGCCGCAATAAGGTGGTGGGGAGTTCCCGTCGACGAAGAGCTGTGCTTCAATCTGGAACTGGTGACCTCGGAACTGCTCACTAACGGCCTGCTGCACGCACGCGGGCCTATGACCGCCGAGGTGGCACTGGTCTACGACCTCATCATCGTCTCGGTCCTCGACCGTAGTCCGAAGCTGCCTCAGCCCCGCTCGGCACAGGCCGACGACGAGTATGGACGTGGGCTCGCCCTGATCGAAGAACTCTGCCTGATCCAAGGATCCGAAACAGCACCAGGCGGTAAGCGCTGCTGGGCGGTTCTTCCCGCAAAAACGGCAGACGGCCATGCTGTTGAGACGGTGCAGGCTGATGCCCAGGACAAGCAATCCACTATGGATCAGGCGCGCTGGTCGCTATCTCCGATGGGAAGGAATCTACTGGAAAGTATTTCCCCGCCCTCGTAGGGCCTCCATCACTCCAGCAACCAGGAAATCTTGAGGAACTTATTCAGCAGGAGAAATGCAACCGATCGACTCCAGAAGAGTTCAGCACAATGACTTGAAAATCAGACTGGGCGAGAAAAGCTCACCCTAGGCGCAGAATTTTCTTGTGGTTCACGGAAGAAGATCACCCCTGCCGCTACGCCCGACTGCTCTGTATTCAATTTCCACAGATCGGCTAAGAGCTCGTAACACGATCATGTTCGGGTCTTCTTGAGACGTCTCCAGCAGATGAGGTTGCAGGCGAGGGAGATAAAGGCGTCGTGGAGTTCGGTGCGGCGTTCACAGCGGACGGCGAGGCGTTTGAAGTGGTGGAGTAGGGCGAAGGTCTGCTCGACGACGTAGCGGAGCTTGCCCAGGCCCTCGGTGTTCGGAGCACGCCCGCGGGAGATGATCGGCAGGATCCGGCGTTCTCGCAGTTCGCGGCGGTGGGGGTCGGAGTCGTAGCCCTTGTCGCCGAGCAGGGCCTCAGGGCGGTGGTGCGGTCGGCCGGGGCGGCCGGCGACGGGCGGGATGCCGTCGGCCAGGGCGAGGGTCTGCGTGGATGTCGTTGACGTTGGCCGCGGTGGTGATGACCTTCGGCGGGGTGCCGCGTCCGTCGCAGATCAGGTGGTGCTTGCTGCCCGTCTTCCGCCGGTCGACCGGCGACGGACCGGTCTCGGCACCCTCTTTTTCGCGCGGACGTGGGAACTGTCCACGCATGTTCTGGACCAGTCCAGCTCGCCGGCCGCGTTCAGCTCGGCGAGCAGGATGCGGTGCAGTTGGCCGAAGACTCCAGCCTGCTGTCGGCGATCGAGACGCCGCCAGCAGGTCTGCCCCGAGCCGAACCCCCAACTTAAAGGGCAGTAGTTGCCAGGCAATGTCGTTGTGCAGCACGTACAGGATGCCCTGCAGGAACTGCCGGTCCGGCACCGGCCGCGGGCCGGGAGCCCTCTCGGGCCAGGGCGGCAGCAGCGGCTCGATCAGCGCCCACAAGTCGCCGTTTACGATCCACGGCCGAACACTCACCCTCTCCGAACGGCCGAATCGTCCTACCGGTCACGCCTGACCAGGGCAAGTTCACAAGATCGTGTTACGAGCTCTATGGGCGGTGAGGCCACGAGGCCTCTACAAGGGACACGACAACCGGTGGCCGCGAGGCCGTCTCGTCAGCACTTCTGACGGACGCTTCCCGGTTCCGGCTGAATCGGCATCCTGTCATCTTCAGTGCTTCCTGGCGCCTTGAACTGCACGTTGATGGCCCTCTTGGCTCTCGCCTTCCCAAGAACCGAACTTTCGCCAAGATCCTGAGTCAGAAGGGTGGTTGGATGGCCTATGCCACGGTCTCCGGGATGCTTTGCTGTCTTGCGGTGCCCGGCAGTGGCCAGACAGGAGGTAACCGGTGAGTGACCGGAGTTCGATCGAGTGGACTGAGGCAACCTGGAACCCGACGACGGGCTGCGACCGGGTCTCGTCGGGGTGCGACAACTGCTACGCACTGGCCCTGGCGAAGCGGCTGAAGGCCATGGGAGCCGCCAAGTACCAGAACGATGGTGATCCCCGGACTTCAGGTCCGGGCTTCGACCTCACAGTCCACCCTGACGCCCTGGAGGTCCCCTACGGGTGGAAGAGCCCCCGCACGGTGTTCGTGAACTCCATGTCCGACCTCTTCCACGCCCGGGTGCCCCTGGACTTCGTGCGCCGTGTGTTCGAGGTGATGACAGATACGCCTCAGCACACCTATCAGGTCCTGACCAAGCGGGCCCGCCGACTGCGACAGGTCGCCGACCGTCTGGAATGGCCGGCCAATGTGTGGATGGGCGTCTCGGTAGAGACTGCGAAGGAACTGCCGCGAGTGGATGACCTGCGCCAAGTTCCCGCAGCAGTCCGTTTTCTGTCCTGCGAACCACTCCTGGGCCCGCTTGAGGGGCTGAGGCTTGACGGCATCCACTGGGTGATCGCCGGCGGCGAGTCAGGACCGCGTCACCGGCCGATGGACCCTCTCTGGCCTGCGCAGATCCGTGATCTGTGCGTGGAGGAGAACGTCGCGTTCTTCTTCAAGCAGTGGGGCGGCCACACACCCAAGGCCGGCGGACGGACCCTGGACGGGCGCACCTGGGACCAGATGCCGATTCCAGCCACTGTGTAAGCGGTCCGATCCGGTTTCTCCAATACCGATACACACCAGGTTCACCCGCCGCAAACTTGTCCCAGATGTTCTGAGATGAGAGGCGGAGATCTTGGAAGGACCCGACGAAGCAGCGCTCGACAGCGCTGTACTCGACCTGAGTGGTGAAACCGCCGGCGAAGACGTCCGCGACACCAGCCCCTTCTTCGTCAGCAAGAAGGCCGCAGCCGTCCTCAAGCACGCGATCCTCGACAAGTACGTCGTCCCCTTCGCCAGCAAGGTCGGTAAGCACGCACGGGACGGCCGGGTCGTCTACCTCGACGGATACGCCGGACCCGGCCGGTACGACGACGGCACTCCTGGCTCACCGGCCCTCATCCTCCAGTCGGCAGCAGCCATCGCGGACTTCCGCAAGCTCGACTGCTACTTCATCGAGAAGAACCGCAAGAACTTCCAGTCCCTGTCCCAGCTCGTCGCCGAAGCCCGCGAGCAGGGCCTTGCCGCTCACGCTCTGCAAGGCCGTGCCGAAAGGCACCTGGACCACGTCCTGGAAGCAGCCCAGGGGGCGCCTCTGTTCGCTTTTCTCGACCCCTTCGGTCTCGGCATCACCTTTGAGGCCCTCACTCAGCGGATCTTCGGAAGCCGTCGCGCCAGCGGCAAGCCCACCGAAGTGCTCCTGAACTTCAACGCCAACGCGGTACGCCGCATCGGCGGTCTCCTCACCAGCAGCAAGGACACCCCCGGGAAGCCGGCCACTCTAGGGGCCCTGGACGCAGCCTGTGGCGGGGACTGGTGGCAGGAGGAGTTCCTGGACTCCAGGGACAATGCCGAGGCCGTCGACCGCATCACCGAAGGCTTCGCCCGGCGGGTCGGCAGAGCCGTTGGCGCGGGCTCATGGACCGTGGAAGTACGCAACCGCGCGAATCTCCAGGTCGCCTACAACCTGGTCCACTTCAGCCGTCACCGGGACGGCCTGTGGCTCTTCGGCGAAGCGGCCAGCCGCGCGCAAATTGAATGGCGCCGCGCCTGCCTCCCGCCGGAGAACCCCGACATGCTCTTCAGCCCCGGCGACACCTTCGACCAGGAGGAAGAAGCTCGCCGACTCAGGTGGATCAAGAGGATCCGTGCCAACCTGGAAGATCTCCTACACAAGCACGGCAGCTTCGTCGTAGGCGACTACCAGGCCGAGGTCCTGGCCGGCGTACTTGGCGAAGCCCGCGAAATGCACGTTCGCGCCGCCATCAAGGAACTCTTCAGGGAGAAAAAGACGACCTGCAACGGGGTTGGCACCGTACGCGACCTCCGGGTCACCGGACCCCACTAGGGCCTGTTGCGAAAGTGGATCAAGGTCGTAGATGATCACGGTCCGTGGGACGTGGTGATCTGACGAACGGCCAGTGGGAGCGACTGGAGCTGTTGTTGCCGGTGGGAAAGAAGCCAGGCCGCCCGCGGACCTGGACCCGTCGGCAGTTGATCGACGGCATACGGTGGCGGACTCGGACCGGGGCGCCTTGGCGTGACCTGCCTGAGCGGTACGGGCCGTGGGACCGGGCCTACGACCTGTTCCGGCGCTGGCAGCGCGACGGCACCTGGAAGCGGATCTTCGAGCAGTTGCAGGCCGAGGCCGATGCGAACGGCCTGATCACATGGGACGTGAGCGTCGACTCCACGATCGTTCGCGCCCACCAGCATGCCGCTGGAGCGCGTAAAAAGGGGATCCCCGGAAGGAGCCTCCCGGCGGCGTCGACACTGAGCCCGACGATCACGGTCTCGGCCGCTCGCGCGGCGGGCTGACAACGAAGCTGCACCTGGCGGTCGAGCAGGGACAGAAGCCGCTGTCCCTGCTCGTCACCGCTGGCCAGCGGCACGACAGCCCCCAGTTCCAGCCGGTCCTGAACGCCATCCGGGTGCTCAGGACGGGTCCCGGCCGCCCTCGCACCAAGCCGGACAGGGTCAGGGCAGATAAGGCGTACGGCTCCCGCGCGAACCGCTCCTACCTGCGCCGACGCGGCGTGAAGTGCACCATCCCGGAGAAGGCGGACCAGATTCGCAACCGCCGAAAGCTCGGCTCCCGCGGCGGCCGCCCACCCCAATTCGACAAGGACGACTACAAGCAGCGGCACGCCGTCGAGTGCGGGATCAATCGCCTCAAGCGTCACCGGGCGGTCGCCACCAGGTACGACAAACTCGCCGTCCGCTATCACGCAACAGTGCTGGTCGCCGCGATAAACGAGTGGCTGTGAGACACCCTGACTGCGACCATGCGGCAGTGAACGCAGATCTCCCGGACGGATGGACGATCGAGCGGGTCCGTTCGGCGTCGGGCGACGCCGAGGCCGATCTGCTCTCGCCCGAACGACTCGTCGTTGTCGAACAGTTCGACTCCGTCGACTACGACGTCCTCCAGCCCGATCTCATCCTGTCCTTTCATGACCTCTGCCTCGCCCGAGCTGATGACGAATGGTTCATGGGACAGCTCGACGCCGACGGCTCACTCATCTGCTGGGCTTCCTACGGCTCCGACCTGGCCGAAGCCATCCGAGGGCTGTGAGCTTCCCGCAGGCCCCTGATTACTTTCACAACAGGCCCTAGATCGCGCTACTCAAAAGCGATCCCTAACCGCCCTGTACAAAATATCTGGCCCCTGGCATTCAACCTGCCGGGGGCCAGACGCCTCGTACCCTACGCGCTACGGCCTCGGCCGGGTCGAGGCCCGGTAGCTCTCGACCAGGGCCTCCATGCCGGTCAGGCCGGCGTCCAGGCCGAGCTGGCGGATCCAGTCATCCACCTGCTCCTGGCGGTCGGCGATATCACGCAGGTCCAAGGCGGGGTTGGCGCGGAAGATGCCGCCGGCCGACGCACCAGCGTCCGGGATCTCCTGCAGGAGATCGGGGCGAAGGAGTTCCTTGACCTGCCGGTCCGCGACGAGATGGAGCTCGCGCGGCTGCGCCACCAGGGCGGGGTCGATGTCGGTGATGCGGGCGATCTCCGCGACGACCCTGGGGTCGACAGTGGTCTTCAGAATCCCTTCGAGCAGGTCCAGCAGGTTCGGAACCGGGTAGCGGTACTCCTCCCCGGGCACCCCCACCTTGTCGAGGGCGTCGACGTACCTACAAACCCGGGAGATAACGTTGATGGTGAGCGTCGCCGTCGCTGCCGTGGAAGTGCCGTAGACCTCGGGCAGGGCGACCGTGACGACGGCCTCCACCGGGTGCGGCACCGAGCCGTTGCTCAGGGCCCGATACACCAGCCGGGCGGTGCGGGACCTGTTGTACCCGTGCTGCCGGAACCCTGTGGACGAGGAGAACGATCCGTGCCCGAGGATCTGCAGAGCGGCGGGGAAGACCGAGCTGTTCAGCGCCTGGGTGAGAGCGGCGACGGTCCTCTCCGACAGCGGGCGCCAGGCGCCGGCCTCTCCCATCGGGAGGTTGATGCCGGTGCGCAGGATGAAGTCCGCAGGGGCCTTGCCCTCCCGGTCCCCCCCAGGTTCGGGGACATGACGTGCTGCCCCGTGGGCAGCACGCCCGCGGACGGCTCCTCCCGGGCCAGCTTGAGAAGCCGGTCGCGGTCGGCGATGGAGTTCTGCCCGCTCAGCCGGATCGGCGCCTGCAGGTCTATCAGCAGCGGCCGGGGCGCAACGTTGGCGTCAACCCGGATGATTACCACGCTGCGCCCGGTCCCGTCGTTGAACGGGACGGGGATGAAGGTCGGCTCCCAGGGCGGATCGAACTTCTCGCGGCACCCGCTGGCGATCTTGTCGATCTCCTCCTGGGCATCGACGCCGACGACGCGCTCGACGCCCGGCTCGTCCTTGTCCTCGATGCCCACCAGGATCATGCCGCCGTAAGTGTTGGCCATCGCCGCGATGGTCTTCACCATGCTTCTGGAGTACTCGCGCTTGAACTCCAGCGTCAGACTCTCCACCTGATCCGGACGCGCGGCGAGGGCGCGGATGCGCTCGATCGTCAGGTCCGCCGCCGACGCGGCGAACAAAGAGTTGTTCATCGCCCCCTACTCCACCAACGGCCGCGTCCCCACACGGAACTACTACATGGACTCCAACCTGCTTGTTCTGTAGAGACCTGCCGCTCTGAGCGCCACGTGATCCGCGGGCAGACGCACGGATGCTCCCGGGCCGACGGTCCGGAAGCATCCGCGGGAACCCCTCCGGAAAGGAGCTCCTTCGCCGGATCAGGCGCTCAAGGCCTCGTACGCCGCCTCCAAGACGTCCTTGAGCCGGCCCATGGCCTCGCCCAGCCGCTGCTGGTAGAGGTGCGGGTCGCCTCCGGCGGCGAGTGGCGGGATGTCGACCACGCCCTTGATGGCCGTGTTGACGTGCTCGACCTCCCGCACTTTCTTGAGGACCTTCGCGAGACGCCCGAAGGAGGGGCCGAACGCCTTGATCTCCGCGACGTCGGCGGGGGTGACCGCGCGGTCCTCGCACTTGTCGACGACGGTCAGCAGCTCCGCCACCTTGACCCGCGCCTCGGCCCGCTTCAGCTCGGCCTTGTTGTGGCGGTGGACCTTGACCGCCAGCCCCAGAGCCAGCGCGGAGACCGTGGGGCCGGCCCAGACCGCCACGGCGACGAGGTCCGCGGACGCCGTCGAGACCATCGCCGTGGTCACTATCTCGGTGGAAACGCCACTTGGAATAGCTATAGCCATTACCCTGTTCCTTCGTGTAGGGCCGTCCTGACGCTTGAGACCGACAGGGACGGTTCGCCGTGAAAGATGATCCGCAGACACGCTCCAACGTGTAAGCGGATGCTTATGACTGTGGCCCCGGAGAGACCATCTCCGGGGCCACAGTCAGCTCGGATGGGGGCGTCGTACGCCCGTGAGGCAAGTGGAACGTGTAGACGACTTTTCATCAGCACCTCCCTTGTGGATCCGCGCCGCGCGATGCGCGGTGCGTCTGGGCCACACGCCCGCAGGCGCGTCCGGTTTCGAGCCGGGCATCCGAATGTACTGGACCCCCGGGCGGGAGGTGGGGAAGGGTCACCTGGCTGATGAGCAAGCGGAGTTGACATGCATCTGACTGGAAGTCAGGTATGTTTGTCGAGGCACTACAGTGGTCTGTCGGAAGGTTTGTAGCAGTTATTTTCCGCGTCAACCTCCTTGCCGCAACCCGCCGTTCGCTCGTCTGAGAAACCGCAGCTCAAACGGGCGGCACAACGCGCGGTACAGCGCCGAAAATACGCAAAAGCATCGCGCAAGGTCGATAACAGGCATATGAGGCACGTGAGGCCGGCCGCATCGGACCCGCTGCTCGAAATGACCCATACCATGTGACGGGGATCACCCCCGCTTGACCGAAAGGCTACCTCTCGGTAATCCCTGACCCCGAGGGCGGAGGCATACATGTCCCGGCCGACACACTCGCCCCGTCGTACCCGGCCGATACCGACCAGTCCCGGTCGGCCGTAATGATGGGCAGGATGTCGTCGACGAGCTGCTGCGGGTACACGGAGCCTCTTCCAAGCTGGCGGCGCTCGGCGCGAGTTGGACAGTCCTGCACAGCGACGAAGCTCCTGGTAGACGGGGTCTCGACCAAGGTCCCCATGCCTGCCAGGAGCTTCGCGGGCTTGTCTAGCCGTCCTCGATCGACTTGTCCGCCCGCACTCTGCGGTTCCTGGCCGGACGACTGACGGCCAGGCGCCGGGACATCGGGACGCGGTGGCGAAGGCTTCCCGTGGCACGTCAGGCCCTGCTCGTCCTGGCCCACCTGCGGTGCGGTGACACCTACGCCCAACTTGCGGCCGGGTTCGGCATCGGGATCGCAACCGTCTACCGCTACATCCGTGAGGTCATCGAGGTCCTGGCGGCCCTCGCCCCGACTCTGACCGAGGCGATGAAGACCATCCGGACGAAGGCGTTCGTCATCCTCGACGGAACCCTGCTGCCCATCGACCGCATCGCCGCCGACACCCCGTACTACTCCGGAAAACACAAACGCCACGGCATGAACGTCCAGGTCCTCACCGATCCGTTCGGCCGTCTGCTCTGGGCCTCACCGGCTCTGCCCGGCTCGACCCACGACCTGACCGCCGCCCGGCAGCACGGGATCATCGACGCCCTCGCCGCAGCGGGCCTCACATGCTGGGCGGATAAGGCGTATCAAGGAGCCGGCAGAAACTGTCCGCATCCCGTTCCGAGGCCGCCACCTCAAGCGATGGAAGCGCCGCCACAACACCACCCACGCCAAGTCCGCTGTGTCGGTGAACAGGCCATGGCCACCCTGAAGGGCTGGCGGCTCCTGCGGAAACTCCGCTGCAGCACCAGCCGCATCACCAACATCGTGAAGGCCGTCCTCGTCCTTCACCACGCGTCAGCGTGAGGTTGGAAAGAGCTCCGTGCCCCTTGTGAAGGCTTCCAGTCCTGTGATCATCCAGCGCTGAGCGGAGGCGGTGAGCGTCTTACTGTCCATGCTGCCTGACCATAGCGGCCCTCTGGATCAAGTGATCACTGTATTAGTGGGCGGGTACGCAGCGGCGAACCTCTGCTCAACAGGGGTCGCCTGCCGGCCGTTTCGGCATAGGTGAACAGCAGCCCTCCTCGCCCGTCGAACCGAGCAGGCCTTGCCCCATCAAGTCTGGTCGCCGTCTGTGTGGTGGATAGCCGCGGCGGTGGTGAGGAGGCGTTCCCAGGTGCGGCGGGTGTGGCCGTGGAGTTCTGCGAGTTCGGTGGCGATGCGGCTTTTGGCGGTGCCGGGGGCCGCGGTGGCGAGGGCTTGGGCGGCGAGGTCGATGCGGGGGTCGTTTTCGTAGGGGTGGGTTTTGCGGGGGCCTTGGGGTTCGCCGGCGCGCCGTCCGCCGCCCTTGCCTTGTCCGGGGGCGTTGTCGCGGCGGTCGTGGACTTCGCGGCGGGTCCACAGACGAGCGCCGTAGCGGGTGGTGCCGGGGGAGAGGTGACTCCGAGTGGCGTAGGCGCGGACGGTGCTGATGTTGATGCCGAGGATCTGTGCGACGTCGTCGGCGGTCAGCAGGTCGTCGGGGTGCTCGCCGTCGGGCAGCTGGGGGATGGGCCGGCCCTTCAGGTAGGCCTCGGTCTGGGCGAGGTCGTAGAGGAGGTAGCGGCTTTCGGGGAGCAGGTCGGGGACGTGTTCGCGGAAGACGGCGGCGTGCTTGCGTCGCCAGGTGGTGAGCGAGACGCCGGCGCGGCGGGCGACGTCGGTTTCGTTCAGGACGGGGCGACCGCGGGGGATCACGTTCGTCTCCTTGAGTCTTCGACGGTGGAGCGTGCGTGGCCGGGTATGGGGGGCGTGCTGGCCCGGTTTTCCGTGGCTGACAGTGCGAGAAGCCGGCGGTGTGCCGGGCCGCTTCCGGGCGGCCCTCCGCCGGCTTCGCTCATGTACGGGCTCACCGGCTACCAGATTCAACCTTACAATGCCTTGCACTCGTCGGGCTATCCCCGCGGGGCGGCGATCCGAACCACCATGCCGCCCCGCCGACGCGCGTTCACCCGACGTCCGATTCGCCCGCACACGAAGCGAACACGGGCAGCGGCCCGAAGGACGCGGCGCAGCAGCGTGCGGCGAGGGAAGCCGGCCCAGGAGCGCCTGCGACCGCGATGTGCTGCGCGAGCCCGCGCCATCGGGATGACATCGTCCTCCCCAGCCACCATCCTCACCCGCACGCCGCTCCCCGGCAGCCGCCAGGACGTGGCGCACCCCTCGGGCCCGGGGATAACGGGGCAGGGTGCGGGGCAAACGGGGCCGGCCCCGCCGCCGGCCCGAGATGGTACTGGGTGATCGCGGTTACGACCACGACAAGTACCGGCGTCTGGCCTGGGCCCTGGGCGTGAAGCCCCTCATCGCCCGACGCGGAGTCCCCCACGGATCAGGCCTCGGCACCGACCGATGGGTCGTCGAGCGGACCTTCGCCCACCTGCACTGGTTCCGTCGGCTGCGGATTTGCTGGGAAGTACGCGACGACATCCACGAAGCGTTCCTCAGCCTCGCTTGCTCACTCCTCTGCTGGAGGCGCCTGAAGTCATTCCGATAGCAGTTCTAAAGCGCCACTACGCGGTAGGTGATCAGAGCGGCGTGCTCCCGGGCCAGGGCTGGCTCCTCGTGCTTCGACCTTGACCAGCCAGGTCGTAACACAGTCGTGCAGCATCGCGAGCATCTGGTCTGTCGCGTCGGCGACGATCTCTCGGATGGCTGGGTCGGTGATCACCTCACTCAAGGGCTGCGTGGCGACCCGGGCCTTGGCTGGGACGATCGCGGCGGTCAAACGGGCGAGCAGTGCGTCGGGGTCTGGTGGGGCGCCCATCGTTGTGTAGTCGCCGACGGTGTCGCAACACCTGGAGAGTGCGTCGCGGGCGGCGGTCTGGACCAGGTCAGCCTTATTGCGGTAGTGCGCATAGATGGAGCCGGCCGAGAGATCTGGCTCACCGATGATGTCGGCGATCGAGGTCCTCTCCAGACCCTTGCGGCTGAAGCAGCGAACGGCTTCTTCAACGATCTGGGTGCGCCGGAACTCCTCGCGCGTATCGGCGAGGAGAGGCATCGCACTTCCTCAAATAGGCGGGCTTCGCCGGGCGGAGTTCTTGAGCCGTTCGGCAAGAGCTTCGACGAGACCGCGGAGCTCATCGGGGCGTTCGATGACAAAGGGTCGATCCAGCGAGGCAAGGATGGCAGGCAGCCAATCAAGCCGTTCGACCCGGAGTTCGACCCGGCGCCAGCGCTCGTTGTCCGGATCTGCGCTGCTCGGGGAGGCGAGCGTCTCCACGATTGCGATAGCGGCAGGGAGCCGGGTGTGAATCTGCTCGGCCGTGCCCTGAATCAGCAAGGTCACCTCGTGCCGGTACGGAGCCTTGGCGAGCCCGGTCAGGACGCGCTGGGCTGGATCGGGTCCGGCGGGTGGTTCGAATGAGCCGGATAGAATTCTCACCCCCGTGACGCGATCCAGGCGAAATGTCCGGTCTTCACCTGCCGTGAGATCTGCGGCCGTGACGTACCAGCGGCCCGAGTGGGAGACGACCCCGTACGGGTGCAGTGTGCGCTCGCTGCGCCGACCGTCGGCCGCGGCATACCGGATAGAGATCGGCCGGTGATGACTGACCGCGTCGGCGATCGCGAGCAGCACCGTCGATTGCGGGGCAGTTGTTTCACCAGGTGGGTCCGTGAAGGCGAGAGAGCCGAGAACGGCGTCGAGTCTGCGGCTCAGTCGCTCGGGCAGCGCCCGCCGGATCTTGGCCGTCGCCGTCTCACCGGCCGTGGACATGGCCGTCGTCAAGCCAGCTCTCCGGCCTGCGATCAGGCCGAGCAGCACGGCGAGCGCTTCGTCGTCGCTCAGCATGAGCGGAGGCATGCGGTAGCCGGGGGCGAGGCGGTAGCCGCCGTAGCGACCGCGTACCGACTCGACGGGGACATCGAGGTCGAGGAGGTGGCTGACATAGCGCCGGACGGTGCGTTCATCGACATCGAGCCGTCCGGCCAGTTCGGTCACGGTCCGGATGCCGCCCGATTGCAGGAGTTCCAGCAGAGCGAGCACGCGGGCAACGGGGCGAGGCATACCTCAAATCCTCCCGCAGATACCGGGCGGGTTCCGCCCGGTATCAGTCGTAGAGTGAAATCGCCAACGAAGGACGAAACGGGAGAAATTGATGAATTTTGTCTCTGTGCGCATCATTACGAGCGAAATCGCTCGCCTCGTCGACTTTTACGAGCGCGCCACCGGAGTATCCGCCACCTGGTTCACCGAGGACTTTGCCGAACTCACGACCCCCTCGGCCACCCTGGCGATCGGCAGCACCCGCACTGTCCCCTTGTTCGCGCCCGACTCCGCCCGCCCGGCCGACAACCGCAGTGTCATCCTCGAATTCCTCGTCGACGACGTGGACGGCGTGTTCAAGAACCTGACCGGCTTCGTGGGGGACTTCGTCAATGAGCCCACCACGATGCCTTGGGGCAACCGCGCGCTCCTGTTCCGCGACCCCGATGGCAACCTTGTCAACTTCTTCACCCCCGTCACCCCGGCGGCAATCGCGAAGTTTGCTTGCTGAGGACAGTGCGGCAACCCGGCAGGTGGTTTCGCGTTGCGCCCTCTGGCGCTCGCATCCGCGTCATGGAGAGCGTGCCGGGTCACCAAGCAGATGGCGCGGCCAGGCGGTCTGACGAGCTCGTGCGTGGTAAGCGGTGAGGCGTCGAGTTCCGGATAGTTGATCATGATCGGGTGGTGGGGACCGTGACTCGTGCAGTGATCGTCAGCAATCGCCGGATCACGAGCCTGTCGATCGATGTGATCGCTGAACTCGTCGCCGAGTTGGGTCCGTTATGGCATGAGCGTCACCAGTCCAAGCTGGTCTCCCGGTCGCAGAAGCGGGCCGTGGGCGCCGGCGCGAAGCACCGGTTCGTGTTCGTCAACCGGCTCCTGGCCACCCTCGTCCATCTCCTTCACGGGGCCACTCACGACGTGCTGGCCTGCTGGTTCAGAGTAGACCGATCCACCATCGCCTGGGCCACCGGCGAGGTACGACCCTTGCTCGCCGAGCGAGGGTGCACGATCAGCCTCAACATCCGGTTGCGAACGCCGGCCGAGGGCATCGAGCGCTTCGGAGCCAGCGGGAAGACCGGGATCATCGACGACACCAAGATCCGGGTCCGCCGGCCGACCGCCAGATGCAAGGACCGGGACACGTTCATCTCCGGGAAGAACAAGCAGAACGCCTCAAGACCATGCTCCTCACCGACCGGAATGGACGGATGCTGTTCTGCAGCCGGCCAGGCCAGGCAGCTGCGCGGACGTCACCCATGCCCGCCAGTTGGGCTTGGACAGGGTTCTGGTGGACAGCCCAGTGGTGGAGATCCTCGCGGACGCCGGCTACCAGGGCCTCGGTGCCCAGACCGGCGAACGGGTGGCGACGCCATCACACTGCAAATTCAAGAAGAACGCGCCGGACTGGCACGAGAAAATGCACAAGCGACAGCGCAAAGCACGCTCCTCACGACGCATCCGCGTCGAGCATGGCATCACCCACCTCAAGAACTGGCAGGCACCGGCCCGACATCTCGACTGCCACGAGTACACGAGCGACACCGTTCAGGCAGCCGTCGGCCTGCTCTGCTACCAGCAGACCGCAGACCTGGGCCCTCGACGACAGAGGTGAGCACCGGTCCCACCGAAGCCCTCGACACTTCACCGCTTACCGTGCACGAGCTCGTTAGCCCATAAGATTGGCGTAAATACCCTCTTGTTTTTCTCGGCCTGGCTTGATCTCATAAAAGATGAGAGTTTCTGCGCCGATGCCCTGGCTTTTCATAGGGTGACAGGAGCGTATACCGCGGGCTTCAGTCGCCGCCGCTTACCGTGGTCGTAGCCGACGAATCAAATTCGAACGGCGTCGGAACCTTATCGTCTAGCTAGATCTCACCGACATTAGAAATGCGAATCCTCGGACTTTTCAGGAGACCTTCCATGTTCTTACCCAAGGCCGTCATGGCTCATGATGGCGCGACCTCACTACGGCGGCTCAGGCATTTCCTTCTCGTGCTGTCGCTGCTCGCTGCAGGTACTACCTTCACTATGACCGGTTCCAAGGCCGAAGCCGCCGAACGGTGCCCGTTGGGCGGTGGATGGGGATCCATGGAGGTAGTGGCGTCGGCCGTGCCCGGCATCACCGACTTCGAGCTCTTCCGTTTCGCCGATCTCGACGGTGACGGGGACGACGACCGTCTGCTGCTGGACGTGATCGGCGGCGTCCGGGAATGGCGCAACGACCGGGGCGGGAGATGGGCGTACCGCGGGCGCATAGCCCTGGGCACCGGATACCCGCCGGAGCGGGTCAAGTTCGCCGATCTGAACGGAGACGGCAAGGACGACTACCTCGTGGTGAAGAACGACGGCGCACTGGATGCCTGGATCAATGAGGGGGGCGACCTGACCGGTCCGGAGGGGATCACCCCCCGCTGGCGTGGGGTGGGGCAGATAGCGAGAGGCACCGGAGCTTCTCCCCACCAGATCTACTTCGGCGACCTCGATGGTGACGGGGACGATGACTACGTGAGCGAGTCCTCGTCCACGGGCAGGGTATCGGCTTGGCGTAACGACGGCGGAGATCGGCCCGGCTATGACGGCTGGACCTCGTGGAGCGGGAATCTTCCCACGAACGGGGGGTCGGAAATGCGTCGGGAATTCGCCGATGTCAACTGTGACGGCCTGGAAGACCTCACACACCTGTCCCCGCAAAGCGCCCTGTTCACTTTTGTGAACCTCGGCAGGCAGGACAGCTCATGGGCCTCCTACCCGTCCCTTACATCCGAGAGTTCCGACGATCCAAGCAATCGCGTGAGAATCGCCGAACTGAACGGAGACGGCAAGGTGGACTATCTGCTCATGACCGGTGAAGGGATGCTCTTGGGACGCTTGAACAAGGGAGGTGACGCATCGTGAACCACCTCATCTGCACATGGAGCCGTGCACGGAAGAGCGGAATGCTGGCAGTCGTCGCGGCCCTGGTGTCGGGTCTGCTCGTCGCCCTGCCTGCCGGCCCAGCTGTCGCGGTCGACTGGCCACTGGCGAGTACGCCACTGATGACCTGGAACATGCAAGGTGCCACCGACCAGAACGAGAGCAAATGGAACAACTACGTGGCCGGGTACTCACGGCGTTTCCCCATCGTAATGCTGCAGGAAGCTGGCCCCGCGCCAGCAGAAAACTCCAGGTATCTGGGTGGCCTGACCCGTCAAACGGTCGACCGCACGAACACCCCCCACACCCATACGGTCCACCACCACCGATGGCAGCCGGAGACAGCGGACGGGAGTGTGGGCTTTCGGGAAATCTACTTCCTGCATACACAGAATGGCGTGGGCGGCCGGGTCAATCTGGCCCTTGTCGTCTCGGAAGACCCCGACGAGGTCAACGTGGTAGCGAACCCCATCGACGCGGGCCGCACCGCGCTGGGCGTGCGGTACGGCACGAACTGGTACTTCACCATACACGGGCTGTCCGGAGGAGGCGGCGACTCGGCAGTGCTGCTGAACGCAATCGACGACGAGGTGGAACGGTGGGGCAACGCCCAGGGCATCGAGTACAACTGGACAGTCGGCGGGGACTTCAACGTCGACCCGCGTGTCCTCCAGGACCGCGCCGGATTCCCGGTCGCCCGCGCCGTGAGCACCGATGAGAACACGCCGACCCACAACAGCGGCAACCGCTACGACTACTTCGTCACCGACGACTTCAATGCTGCGAACTCGCTGGGAGATGCCTGGCTCAACGAGATGCAGCCGCCCAGCGACCACCGACCGGTTGGTGTCGGACGGCTTCGGGCCGCCGCGGACCCGCCGTCCGATATCCGTCTCATGCCGATCGGCGACTCCATCACGGAAGGGTGGGGCAGCAGCAACAGCTCCGGCGCACGTGACGAGATCCAGGACTCCCTCGGCAAGACGACCTTAGGCGAGCTCATAGGAACTCCGAACGGCTGGTTGATCTACGCATCGCTCGACAAACGGGATATGGTCGGTCAGCTCGAGCACGGCAAGGACATCCCCGACGACGACCATGAAGGATGGGCCGGATACACCATCGGCCAGATCCAGGAAAAGATCGACGGATCCGTCTCTCTCCGACGCCCCAACATCGTGACGCTCCTGGCCGGCACCAACGACATGGTCCGCAACGTCGACGTGGGCAACGCCCCCAGCAGGCTCAGCCAGCTGATCGACAAAATCTACGAATGGTCGCCCGGGGTGACAATCGTGGTCGGCACACTGACTCCGTCACGCGACGACACCATCCAAAACCGGATCAACGCCTACAACGCTGCTATCTGGCCGATGCTGGGCCGGCGCATCACCAACGGGGACCACCTGGTCCGGGTTGACCTGAGCGCCGTCACCAAAGCCGACCTCGCCGATGTGGTCCACCCCAACGACGCCGGGTACGACAAGATCGCCGCCGCGTTCTCCGCAGGCATCCGGACGGCGCTGGTCAACGGCTGGGTCACGAACCCCGCCCCATCCGGCCAGCAACCCGGGCAGTGCAGCGCACGCCAGGGATATGAAGTGAAGGGGCGGATCTGGGAGGGACTTCTCGGCAACCCCGACGTTGCCCGTTCCATAAAGTACGCCGATCTCGACGGCGACGGCCGGGACGACATCGTGTGGATCTCCCCCACCGGCGCCGCAACCGCCTGGCTCAACCGGAATGCCGGGGGAAAGATCACCTGGGTCTACCGCGGTGAGATCGCCATGGGCACAGGACTGGGACCCGACCGGGTCTTCTTCGCTGACCTCGACAACGACCGCCGCGACGACTACATCGTCATCCGGCCGAACAACGTTATCGACGCCTACTACAACCGCGGGGGCGATACCGTCGACAAGGACAACTGGCACGCCGGATTCGAGCCACACCTCAACTACGGCCGGGGCACCAACATTCCCGTCGACCGCATCAGATTCGCCGACGTCAACGGTGACGGACGAGCGGACTACATCCGCCTGGTCGACTTCAGTACCAAAATCGACGTTTGGTACAACCGCGGGGGCGACACCCCCGGACACGACGGCTGGGAAGAGGGCGGTGCCATCCTGGCCAACCTTACGCCGCGGACCAACCAGCAGATCGAATTTGCCGATCTCAACTGCGATCGCAAGGCCGACTACATCGCCCTCGATCCCAACGGTGTGCCCAGGGCCTGGTTCAACACCGGCGACAAGCAGTGGGCCGAACGTGGCCAGATAGCGACAGGCACCGGTGGCATCGTGGCCATGCCCGAACTCGACGGCGACGGCCGAGCCGACTGGGTCAGAATCGCCCGCAACGGCGCGATCGAGGCCTGGCTCAACAAGGGCGGCGACTAATAAGGATCTTCAGAGTGGTCACCGATCGGGTGACGGCCGGCTGTGGATAGCAGGCGAGGCCTTCGGGTAGTGGTTCGAGATGGCTGACGTCTCAACCGCTGTGACCGGAGGCCTCGTTGGTCCCCTATCCTGCCGCATGCGTTTGTGGAGTGGGCCACGATGCTAACGAGTTGGTGCGTGATAGCGGGTGGGACATGTCTGCCCTGCTCAGGTGCTTGCTCAGTCGATGATGTTGCGGTCGGAGACGAGAGCGGCGATGG
>NZ_JBIVSC010000039.1:0-21868 GCF_044756005.1 Streptomyces sp. NPDC092045
GACGCGGCCGGGGGTGCCCCCGTGCCCGCAGGGCTACGGGGGAGTGCGTGCCGGGCGCCGCCGGGCAGGCGGGACTTTCGACACACGCCCCAGGGAGACGGTCGAACGGGGCGGCCCGGACGCGCCTTTCCGGCCGGCCCACGGGCCCGTCCGGCCTCGCGCCTCCGGCCGGTGGAGCGGGCCGGTTCCCCGGCGGCACCCGCCGCACCTCGTGCACCTCGTGCACCAGGAGGGTCGCGTCACCGTCGGGAGGCGCCCGGCGGGGCGGGTCCACCTCGTCCGGCGTGCGGTCGAGGTCCGGCTGAGGGTCCGTGGGTTCGTTCCGCGGACCCTCCCGCCGCGAACGGCCGGTCCTGGGGCGCGCCGCAGGGCCCGCGCCCCCGCGCGACCACCTCCGAGTCGGCCGTCGGCCGGGAGGGAGCGGGTTCCGGGGGAGCGGAACTCCTCCCTCGCCCAGGGGTAGAAATCGCTTTCTGTCCCGGGCATGCTGTCGGCCACCGGGCCACCGCCGGGTGCCCGCCCGGGCTTCCTTCCCCGTGCTCCCGAGAGGTCTGCCCCACCATGCCCTCATCGCCCGAACCCGCCTCCGCCTGCGTCCCCGACCCCGTCGTCGTCCCCGCCTCCCCGCTCTCCCGGCGCGGCCTGCTGCGCGCGGCCCTCGGCACCACCGCGCTCGGCGCCGCCGCCCTCGCCCTCCCGCTCGCCGCACCGACCCCCGCGCACGCCGCCGACGCCTACGACGCCCTCCGGCTCGCCTGGCGCGGCCTGCTCCTCGGCACCGGATTCGACGCGGGCGCCCAGCCCTTCGCCGCCAAGCTGGCCGCGCTCGGCGCCACCGCGCGCGACCTGCGCGCCGCCATGGCACCGGCGGACGGCTCCCTCTGGCCGGACCTCCCCTACGCGGACCCCGACCCGGACACGGACCCGGAGTCGTACACGTACTCCGGGAACCTCCAGACCAGTTGCGCGAGGCTGCGCACCCTCGCCGAGGCGTACGCGCAGCCCGGCACCGGCCTCACCGGCGACACGGGGCTGCGCGACGAGATCCTGGCCGGGCTCGACCACCTCCACGACCAGGCGTACCACGCGGGCCGGGTCCGGTACGGCAACTGGTACAGCTGGCAGATCGGCTTCCCGCAGGCGCTCCTCGACGTCGACGTCCTGCTGTACGACCACCTCGGCGCCGCCCGCGTCGCCGAACACTGCGCCGCCGTCGACCACTTCGTCCCCGACGGCGCGGTCGCGAGCTACACCGGCACCTCCACCGGAGCCAACCGCGTGGACCTCTGCCGGGTGCTCGCGCTGCGCGGCGTCCTCGGGAAGTCCCCGGCGAAGCTCGCCCTGGCCCGCGACGCGCTCTCGCCCGTCTTCCCGTACGTCACCTCCGGCGACGGCCTGTACGCCGACGGCAGCTTCGTCCAGCACACCTACGTCCCCTACGCCGGCTCGTACGGGGCCGTCGTGCTCGGCGGTCTCTCCCACCTCTTCGCCCTGCTCGAGGGCTCCGCCTGGGAGGTCACCGACGGCGGCCGGCAGGTCGTGCTCGACTCGGTCGAGAAGGCGTACGCGCCCTTCCTCTTCAACGGCCTCGCCATGGACGCCGTCTCCGGCCGGGCGGTCAGCAGGGGAGTGCAGAAGACCGACACCCGGGCCGTCCGGCAGGACGACCACCTGCGCGGCCACGGGATCATCGCCTGCGTCGCGCTGCTCGCGCAGAGCGCCTCGAACGCCGAGAAGGCCCGCTGGGAGGGCATGGTCAAGGGCTGGATCGCCCGGGATCGCTACAGCCCGATCCTGACGAGCCCCGCCCTCGGCGTCGCCGCGCTCGCCCGCCTCAAGGGCATCGGCGACGGCCCGGCCGCCACGAGCCCCGAACCGGCCGGGCACCGGCTCTTCCCCGGCATGGACCGGGCCGTGCACCGCCGGCCGGGCTGGGCGGCCTCGCTCTCCATGGCCTCGAAGCGCATCACGCACTACGAGAACGGCAACGGCGAGAACCTGCGTGCCTGGCACAGCGGTTCGGGCATGCTCTACTGGTGGGGCGACACCTTCGCCAACGGGCAGTACAGCGACGACTTCTGGCCCACCGTCGACCCCTACCGGCTGCCCGGCACCACCGCCTCGCGCAAGCCGCTCGCCGACGGCGAGGGCGGTGCCTGGGGCGCCGCGCGGCCCGACGTCCGGTGGGTCGGCGGGACGACGGACGGCACGTACGCGGCGGTCGGACAGTACCTGAAGGGGCTCTCCTCCACGCTCCTCGCCAAGAAGTCCTGGTTCTTCCTCGACGACGCGATCGTCTGCCTGGGCGCCGGGATCCACGGCCGGGACGGCACCGGCGTCGAGTCGACCGTGGAGAACCGCAACCTCGGCGAGAACGGGGTCCACGCCCTCACCGTCGACGGCGCCGCCCAGCCCACGGCGCTCGGCTGGAGCGCCACGCTCACCGGCGCCCGCTGGGCGCACCTCGCGGGTCACGCGGGCTACGTCTTCCCGGGCGGCGCGCCCTCCTCCCTGAAGGCCCTGCGCCAGGCGCGCACCGGCAGGTGGTCGGAGATCAACCTGGGCGCCGTCACCGACCCGGTCACGCGCCGGTACCTGACGCTCTGGTTCGACCACGGCACCGATCCGACCCTGGCGACGTACGCGTACGTCCTCATGCCGGGCGCGAGCCGGGAGCGGACGGAGGCCCGCGCGGCCGACCGGGGCTGGGTCACCGTCCTCGCCAACACCGACGGCCACCAGGGCGTACGCGTCCCCTCCCTCGGTCTCACCGGCGTCAACCTCTGGTTCGCCGGCACGGTCGGCGAGGTCACGGCCGGCGCCCCCGCGTCGGTCCTCATCCGCGAGTCCGGCACCACGGCCACGGTCTGCGTCTCCGGCCCGCTCCGGGACGGCGCGGCGATCGACCTGACGTGGAACCGGCCCGTCTCCGCCGTCCTCTCCCACGACCCGGCGGTCCAGGTCCTCGGCACCGGCGCCACGCTCCGGCTCCGCGTCGCCCCCGGCACCCTCGCGGCCACCCACAAGGCGGTCGTGCGCCTGGGCTGAGGGGTGCGGGCGGTGCCGCCGCGTCCCGGCCCGGCGTCAGACGCCGGTGTACAGGTCGGCGTACTCCTCGCCGGGCGGGACGACGGTGATGACGTCGACCAGCACGCCGTCGGGGGCCCCGACGACGAAGTGCCGCTGCCCGAACTCCTCGGTGCGCAGGGACAGCGCCTCGGGCAGGCCGGCCTCCGTCACGAGCCGCCGGTGCTCGGCGTCCACGTCGTCCACCTCGAAGTTCAGCAGCAGACCGCCCCGCAGCGCGGTCCGGTGGCCCTCGGGGACGGTCGGGTGGCCGTGGTCGAGGAGGGCGAGCTCGTACTGCGGCGCGTCGGGGCGGCGCAGGCTCACGTACCAGTCCGCCTCGAAGGTCGTCTCGAAGCCGAAGTGGCGGACGTAGAAGTCGCGGGAGGCCGCCACGTCCCGGGTGGCGAGCACCGGGTAGAAGCCGCCGAGTCCGGCGGCGGGGGTGGTGGGTTCGTTCGTCATGGCCGGGGCCCTCCGTCTCCTTTTCGCATACCCGGGGTATGCGAACCGTGGCGTTAGCATACCCGGGGTACGCGAAAAGGGAAGGGTGAGGACGGTGGCGGTCAACCGGGCGGAGCAGCGGGCGGCCACGCGGCGGGCTCTGCTGGCCGAAGGGAGGCGGCGGTTCGCCGCCGACGGGTACCACCAGGTGGTGCTGGCCGAGGTGGCGCGGGCCGCCGGGGTCACCAAGGGGGCCGCCTACCACCACTTCGACAGCAAGGCGGGGCTCTTCCGGGCCGTCGTCTCCGAGGTCCAGGAGGAACTGGGGGAGCGGGTCGCGGCCGAGGCCGGGCGGCACGACGACCTCTGGGAACAGCTCCGGGCCGGCTGCCGGGCCTTCCTGGCCTCGGGGACCGATCCGGCGGTGCGGCGGATCCTGCTGGTCGACGCGCCGACCGTGCTGGGCTGGGACGAGTGGCGGACCCTGGACGAGGAGTCCTCCGCCCGGCACCTCGCGGAGGCCCTGGAGACGCTCGCCGAGGCGGGACTGATCGCCGGCCGACCGGTGGAGCCCCTGGCCCGGCTGCTCTCGGGCGCGATGAACGAGGCCGCGCTCTGGATCGCGCGGGGCGGGGACCCGGGGGCCGCGGAGGAGGCGCTCGACCGGCTCCTGGCGGGGCTTCGGGTCACCGCCTGAGGGGCGTCTCGCCCGTCCTCGCCCTCCCGGCGCCGCCGTCCGCCCCGGCCTGCGCGGTCTTCCGCTCGGGCCGGGGCCGGGGCGGGGGAGGCGGACGGCTGACGGCGGCGGCCCCCGCG
The DNA here is from genome assembly GCF_044756005.1 of Streptomyces sp. NPDC092045. Classification (NCBI taxonomy): domain Bacteria; kingdom Bacillati; phylum Actinomycetota; class Actinomycetes; order Kitasatosporales; family Streptomycetaceae; genus Streptomyces; species Streptomyces sp. NPDC092045. The sequence continues at coordinate 4,327 of NZ_JBIVSC010000039.1, forward strand.
GTCCCGGCACTGCTCGGCGGGGCCGTTGTGCCGTTCCGCGGCCCTGTGCCTGTTCCTGGTGGCGGCGGACTGGGCGCGGACTGGCTTTGGGTCGGCCTCGGACCGGCCTCGGATCTGTCTCGGGCCGGCCCCGGGTCTCCCTCGGGTCTCCCTCGGGTCTCCCTCGGGCCGGCCCCGGGCCGCGTCAGTCGTCCGGACCCCCGACCGGGGCGGCCGTTCGGCGTCCACCGGGGGAGGCCCGTCGCCGGTCGCGACCGCGATCCCGGCTCACGGGCCGCGCCAGACGTTGGCGAAGGCCGCGTTCTCGATGGTCCGCCGCTGGCGCACGGCCTCCAGCTCCATCACCGCGTCGTGGACGGCGGCCACCACGCTCGTCACCGCCTCGTCGTCGAGACCGGGATCCTCGCCCGGCCGCCCGCCGTCGATCCCCACGGCCGAGGCGAGCGCCGTCAGGACGGGCTCCCTCGCGTCCCGGCGGTCGACCGCCCGGCGGCGGGCCGGCGTGTCGACCGCCTCCACGCGCTCCCGGCCGAGGGACAACAGGCCGCTTCGCCTCCGCGTCAGCTCGCCGTCCGCCTCCAGCGCGGCCCGGTACGCGGACGAGAGGTCCTCGCCCCGGCGCCACAGCCAGTCCTCGATCCGCTCGTAGGGCGGCTGCCGGGTGAGCCGTGCCGCTGCCTCGCCCAGGAGGCCGTCGTCCGGCACCGACGCCCCGCCCGGCACGATGCGGTCGCCGTCCACGGCGACGGCCCCCGTACCGACGAGATCGATCAGCTCGGCTCCCGCGAGCGCGAGCGAGAGGTCGCCCTGCCCCACGGCGTGCTCCGGTCCCGGGTCCATGGCGATGATGAACAGGTCTTTCGCCGTGCTCATGAACGGCTCCCCTCGAAGGCTTCGACAGGGCGCGCCGCCCCGCCGGCCGATCCCGGCCCGACCCGTGTCCGGAGCCGGTCCGGCGACGGAGCGCCCACCACGATCAGTATCGCCCCGGCTCCGGCGTTCGAAGCCCTGCCGCCGGACGGATCGTGGGACGACGATCCGCACGAGGGGACCGGAAGGGGAGTCCTCGGACGAGACCCCTCAGGGACGGAGCCCGATGTGCCCGAGCGCGATCGCGCTGAGGTCGGCGATGGCCTCGTCGTCCCCCCGGCGCCAGGCGTCGGCCCATCCGCCGGGCGGCGGGGCGGGCAGCGCGGTGAGCGCGCCCGGGGGGCCGGTGAGGGCGCGCAGGGCGAGCAGGTCGGCGCCTCCGGGGGCTTCGGCGAGGCGGCGCAGGGTGCCGCTGCGCCGGATCCAGAGCAGCCGGGGCGGGAGCCACAGCAGCAGGACGAAGAGCACCGGGACGACGATGAGGGCCGCCGTGACGACGTCGGCGACCTGGCCGACGGTCTCCTGGAACGACACGCCCGCGTCGGCGAAGCCGGAGCTGGCGTCGGCCGCGGACCGGAGCGGCTTCTGCAGGACGTCACCGATGAACGGCACGCCCGACGCCGCGTCCCCCGCCTCCCCGAGCTCCTTGGCGAGGCTGTCGCCGGAACTCTCCACCTTCTGTCCCGGTTCGGCCAGCAGCATGATCGTCTCGCGTACGGCGAGGGACGCCCACACCGCGGCGGCGATCAGGACCACGGCGAGCAGGTCCACGAGCACCTGGCGGTTCCGGCGTGCGGGTGTCTGGGCGTAGAAGCGCAACGGAGGTGCTCCTCTTCGGATCGTGGAGCCGAGGAGGCCCGGCCGCCCCGGCCGCGACTCGGCCGACCGGTCGTCGGGATCAACTCTTCCACCGCTCCTCCCGGGCAAACGTGCGAAGCACGGCGCACCCGGGCTCTCCCGCGGCACGGACCCCCGACCGACCGCGTGGGGCCGAGTCCGTCCCGTTCCTCGCCGAGGGGGCCGGCGAGGCGCCCATGTCCTTCAGGCAGGGCGGGTCACGGTTCCCGGAGCCCGCCGGGCGAGGCCGTTCGGCTCCCGGTGGGGTCGGGCGGGTGCCCGGCGGCGGGGGGCTTCGGCGAGGGCTCGCCCGCCGCGAGGTGCTCCAGGACCTCCGCCAGTTCCTGGCAGGCGCGGCGCACCGACCGGCGGGTCGCCCGCTGCTCGGTGATGACGGAGGAGAGGAGCAGGGCCGTCAGGGCGGCGGAGCCGTTGAACGCCTGGAGCTTCACCATGACCTCCACGTCCGACAGGTGGACGAACGCGCCCTGCCCGGAGGTCGCCTCGAAGGTGGTGAGCACGGACGCGAAGAGCGCGCACAGCACGCTTCCGGTGAGCTGGAAGCGGAGCGCCGCCCAGATCAGCAGGGGGAAGACGAGGAAGAGCAGGCTCATCGGGCTGTGCACGGCCGACGGCACGATGACCAGGGTCGCGAGCCCCAGACAGACCGCCTCCTTCCAGCGCCGTGTCCGGAACCGCCCGACCGCGCCCGCGAACGCGAGCAGGAGCGGGGCGACGAGCAGCACGCCCATCGTGTCGCCCGCCCACCAGGCCAGCCAGACGGGCCAGAACTCGCTCTTCTCCAGGGAGCCGGTCGCCACGTGCAGTCCGACCCCGGCGGTCGAGCTGATCAGCATGGCGCCGAACCCGCCGAGGAAGACCAGCGAGAGGCCGTCCCGCAGCCGCGCCACGTCGAGCCGGAAGCCGACCCGTCTCAGCAGCAGGAAGGCGCACAGCGGCGCGGCGGTGTTGCTCACGACCGTGACCACCGTGGTGAGCCCCGGAGTGGTGAGGGAGGCGATGACGAGGAAGCAGCCCAGGGCGATCCCGGGCCAGACCCGCGCGCCGAGCAGCAGCAGGGCGGCGACGGCGACGCCCGTCGGCGGCCAGATGGGGGTGACCACCACGCCCTCGACGACGAGGCGGCCCAGCAGGCCGAGCCGTCCGGCCGCGTAGTAGCAGGCGGCCACGGCCAGCGAGGCCAGGACCGCTTCCGTCGAGGGCCGGAACTGCCGAGTGACCAACACGTCAGCCATCAGACACCGGCCGGGCGGTCCCGACCGGGCAAGGACCCCCTGCGTGTCGGCCGCGACCGTACGGGCCGGGCCGGGCCCGGACCGTGCTCCGACCCGGGCCGGAGCACGGTCCGGCCCGGCCCGGATCGGACCCCTGCCCGCGCCGGATCGGACTCCGGTACGGACAGGGGCGTGCCCCGGCCCGCCCCGCTCCCGGCACAGGGCGCCGGGCGTCACCCGTTCGGTGGTGAGCCGTTCGGGGGCGGGGCGGCGGACGTTCCTCCTCGGCCCCTCACCGGCCAGGCGCTACCGCCGTCGTGGCCGACGACCAGGACGGCGGCGTCGTCCTCGTGCCCCACCGTGCTCGCCAGCTTCATGACGGCGGTGGCGAGCGCGTCGACGTCCAGCCCGGCGACGGCGGTGATGCCGGCGAGCCGCACCACCTGGTCCAGGCCGTCGTCGAGGTGGAGCGAGGGCCCCTCCACCACCCCGTCGGTCAGCAGGACGAAGACGCCGCCGGTGGTGAGCCGGTGGCGGGTGACGGGGTAGTCGACCCCGCTGAACACGCCGAGCGGGGGACCGCCCTCGCCGTCGTCGATGCCGGACCGGCCGTCGGCGGTGGCCCAGATGTGGGGGATGTGACCGGCGCGGGCGCACTCCAGGGTGCCGGCGGCGGGGTCGAGCCGCAGGAAGGTGCAGGTGGCGAAGAGGTCGGCGCCCAGGGTGACCAGCAGGTCGTTGGTGCGGGCGAGCAGCTCTCCGGGGTCCCCGGTGACGGAGGCCAGCGCGCGCAGCCCCACGCGGACCTGTCCCATGAAGGCGGCGGCCTCGATGTTGTGCCCCTGCACGTCGCCGATGGACATGCCGATGTGCCCGTCGGGCAGCGTGAAGGCGTCGTACCAGTCGCCGCCCACGTTGAGCCCGTGGTTCGCGGGCATGTAGCCGACGGCCAGCCGGACGCCCGGAGGGCTGGGGAGGTCCGGGGGCAGCATGCCGCGCTGCAGGGCCACGGCGAGCTCGACGCGGGAGCGCTGCGTCTCGGCCAGCTCCCGCGCCCGGGCGGTCAGCGACCCGAGTCTGGTCAGCAGCTCGTCACTGCTGTCGGCCGGCCGTCTGCGGAACATCGATCACTCCGGCGTGGCGAGAATCCCTCGCATCAGTTCGTTCTCTTTTCGGTTCGTAAGACCATATGGGCCACCTTGGCGGGGACAGGGCCATCCCTACTCTGCCCGGAGGAGGCGCCGCCCGCACCTCTACCGGCGGGCGGGAGCGGGCGAGGGCCCGGCCCGCGCCCCGTGACGGGCGCGTGATCAGGTCGACTCGCGGACCACGAGTTCGTTCGGTACGACGACCGGTTCCCCGGGGCCGCCCTCGACGAGCCCGAGGAGGAGGGGGACCGTGGCGATGGCCTGGTCGGCCACGGGGCTGCGGACGGAGGTGAGCGCCGGCGCGGTGTACGCGGCGGCCTCGATGTCGTCGAAGCCGACGACGGCCCCGTCCTCGGGCACGCGGCGGCCCGCCCGGCGCAGGGTCCGCAGGGCCCCGATCGCCATCAGGTCGTCGGACGCGAACACGGCGTCCAGCGCCGGATCGTCCTCCAGGAGCTGCCGCATGGCCTCGGCGCCCGACGCCCGGGTGAAGCCGCCCGGCGCGACGATCGACCGGCGGCCGGTCCCGCGCAGCGCCTCGCGGTGGCCGTCGAGCCGCTCGCGGGCCTCGAACAGGTCGAGCGGCCCGGTGCTGGCGGCCTTCCCGATCTCCTCGACCGGCGGCTGGCAGGGCTGGACGACCCGGACCGCCGACGTCGCCACCCACCCCGCCGGCCCCCGGACGCTGTTCGCCGTCATGCGCAGCGCCACGCCCGGCGACTTCGTCAACGTCAACCGGTTCTCCTTCGACAACGGCGCAGAGCCTGCGGGCCGACCGGCGCACCAGCTGCACCCCCGCCGAGGACCTGTCCGCGTACTGGAACCCCACCCTCTACGAGGGCGGCGGGACCGTCGAGTCCGACGGAATGATCGTCCACTACGGCTCCCGGCCGCCCGACCCCTCGGTGAAGGTCCCCTTCCCCCAGGGGTTCCGCATGATCGCGGGCAACGCCAAGTCCCAGGTCCCCACCCCGGCGGGCTCGGCCAACCAGTTCTTCCGCGCGGGCGAGGAAGGGGAGATCGGACGCAGCGCCGACGGCGACTGGCCGATCTGCGCCCCCACCGCCAGGCTCGTGCACCAGCTGCTCTTCCCGGACTGCTGGGACGGCAAGCACCTCGACCGGGACTTTCGACACACGCCCTAGAAGCCGTCGGGGGCGGCCTCGTGGAGTCCGATCGCGCCGGAGGGGCAGACGTCGACGGCCATGCGCACGGCCGCGCGGTGGGCGGCGGGCGGCTCGGCGTGCAGCAGGAGCACGAGGCCGTCGTCGGGGTCCTGGTCGAACACCTCCGGCGCGGTCATGGCGCACATCCCGGCGCCGATGCAGCGCTCGCGGTCGGCGTCGAGGCGCGAGGCGCTCACTTCTCGTCCCAGGTGACCGGGAGGCTCTTCACCCCGAAGATGTCCGCGGTCTCCGGCCGCAGGGCGACCTCCTCGGCGGGTACGGCCAGCCGCAGGTTCGGGAGGCGGTCGAGCAGCGCGCGGAACGCGACCCGCATCTCGACGCGGGCCAGTTGCTGTCCGAGGCACTGGTGGATGCCGTGGCCGAAGGCCAGGTGCCCGGTGGCCCGCCTGCGGAGGTCGAGCGCGTGGGGGTCGGGGAAGCGGCCGGGGTCGCGGTTGGCGGTGTGGTACGAGAGGAGGACCGTGGTGCCGGCCTCGACGGTCAGGCCGTCCAGCTCGACGTCCTCCAGCGCCGTCCTGTGGAACGTCTTGGCGACGCTCAGGTACCGCAGCAGCTCCTCCACGGCCCCGTCGGTGAGGGCGGGGTCGGCGCGCAGCGCCGCGAGCTGCTCCGGGTGCCGCAGCAGCGCGAAGGTGCCCAGGGACAGCATGTTCGCGGTGGTGTCGAACCCGGCCGCCAGCAGGATGAGGCTGATCCCCCTCAGCTCCTCGTCCGTCAGGTCGCCGTCGGTGAGTTCGCTGAGGACGTCGTCGGTGGGGTGCGCGCGCTTGGCGGCGACCAGCCGCGCGAGGTACTCCTGCGTCGCGGTGTAGGCCGCGACCAGTTCCTCGTCCCCGGCCTCCCCGCCCATGAACGTGTCGATCTGCTCCTGGAAGGACGCCCGGTCCTCGTAGGGCACGCCCAGGATCTCGCAGATCACGATGGTGGGGAGGGGCTTGGCGAACGCGGTCACCAGGTCCGCGGGCGGCCCGGTCTCCTGCATGGCGTCCAGACAATCGGCGGTGATCCGCTCGATCCGCTCGGTGAGCATCCGCATGCGCCGCACGGTGAACCTGCCGACCAGGGGTTTCCGGTAGCGGCTGTGTTCCGGCTCGTCCATGAGGAGGAACTCGCCGGGCGGGGCCGGTGGGAGTGCGAAGCCGACGACGTTCATGAGCTCTTTGCGCGAGCTGAACCGGGCGTCGGCCAGGACGGCGCGCACCGTGTCGTATCCGGTGATCAGCAGGCCCGGCTTTCCGCCGGGGTGGGTGAAGCGACTGACGGGACCGTGCCGGCGGGCCTCGGTCAGTTCGGCCGGCGGGTCGAAGGGGCAGGCGGCCCGACGTTCCGTCGGCAGCGTCGTGACGGTGTGGAGGGATGCGCTCATGGTCCGTCCTCGTCTCGCGATATGACGTGTTTGAACTCTTAGAAAGCTACGTTGCATTCACTCCATCGTCAATCAACAATCTGCGTTTCCCCAGGTAGAAGAGGGATAATTGGTGCAATGACGCTGAGGTCGAATGCAACGGCCTGTTGCAATGGGGTGGAATGAAGGCAATGCCCGCAGAGAGCGGGAAGGGCTGCGGACGCGACGGGGCCGGGCCCTCCCGCGACACGCGGGTGGACCCGGCCCCGTTCTCCGGCTCGTCAGCGGTAGTCGTCCGGGTGGCCCTGCATCCAGGTGTTGATCCGGTCGCGCGTCCCGATCAGCAGGCTCCGGTGCTTCTTGAGGTTCTCGGGGGAACGGTCGCCGTCGAGCGCCCCGTTGAGCTTCCCGATCAGCGCGATCGGCTCGGGGAAGTGGCCCGGGCCCTTCGCGTCGCCCTTCATGGCCCGGTCCATCCGCTGGAGCTCGTCGTGGACCCGCCCGAGGAAGTAGGGGCAGTCGCCCGACGCGCCGCACGAGTCGTACAGGGTCGCCTGGAGCCCGGCGAAGGCGTCGCGCACGAGCTCGACCGAGGTCGTGCCGGGACTCGGGGCCGCGTCCCCGCCGGCCGGAGCGTCGTCCCCGCCCGTCGCCGTCGGAGCGTCACCGGCCTCCCGGCCGGCCGGGGGCGTCGCGGACGCGGAGGCGGTCGTCCCGGCCGGCGTGCCGCCGTCCGTGCCCGTGCCGTTCGTGCCGGAGGCGCCGCAGGAGACGCAGAGCAGGGCCAGCGCGACGGCGACGGCCGCCGCTCCGGACTTCGTGGACGTGAACACGGATCTCCCCCTGTGATGATCGATTCCGTCGACCCTACAGAGGCCCCGCCTCCCCGGGCACGGCGGTCGCGCGTTCCGGATCGTCCAGCGCGGTGTCCACCCGCAGCCAGCGGTAGCCGTACGGCTCCAGCCCGACGGCGACGCGCCCGCCGTCCGCCGCCTCGACGGCGGCGCCGGTGAACACGTCGGTGAGCCGGTGGCCGTCCTTCAGGTCCGGCACGGTCGTGGTCGCGTCGACCCGCCGGGACGAGAAGTTGTGCAGCGCCAGCACCGCCCCCTCCGGGAGCGAGGCGAGGTGGGCCAGGACGCCGGGATCGTCCGCGTCCAGCACCTCGGTGCGGCCCCAGGCGAGTTCGGGGGCTTCGCGGTACCGCTCGATCAGCGTCCGCAAGCGGCTGAGGAGCGAGTCCGGGTCGTGCGCCTGGTCGTGCACGTTCACCCGCTCCGGCCCGTACGCGCCCCCGGCCATCGGGTTGGGGAAGTCGCCGCTCGGCGCGGTGGAGAACCCCGCACCGCTCTCCGCCGTCCACTGCATGGGGGTGCGGACGGCCTGCCGCCCCTCGGCGGCCAGGTTCTCGCCCATCCCGATCTCCTCGCCGTAGAACAGCACGGGCGTGCCGGGCAGGGTGAACAGCAGGCTGTAGGCCAGTTCCACGCGGCGGCGGTCGCCGCCGACCATCGGCGGCAGCCTGCGGCGCAGGCCCCGGCCGTACAGCTGCATGTCCTCGTCCGGACCGAAGGCCGCGAACACCTCGGCGCGTTCGTCGTCGTCCAGCTTGTCGAGCGTCAGCTCGTCGTGGTTGCGGACGAAGGTCGCCCAGTGCCCGTCGCGCGGGGCCTCCGGGCGCTCCCGGAGGGACGCCGCCAGCGGTCCGGCCTCCTCCCGGGCGAAGGAGAGGTACATGTTCTGCATGCCGATGAAGTCGAAGCACATGGTCAGTTCGTCGCCCCGCTCGGACTCCGGGCCGCCGAAGAACTCCATGGTCTCCGGGTAGGGCAGGTTGACCTCGCCGAGCAGGACCGCCTCGCCGTTGCGGCGCCCGAGGAAGGCCCTCAGGTCGGCCAGGTAGTCGTGCGGGTCGGGCAGCCGGTCCGCGTCCGTCTGGCCGTCGGTCTCCAGGAGGAAGGGGACCGCGTCGACGCGGAAGCCGGAGAGCCCGAGCTGCGTCCAGAACCCCATGATGCGGGCTATCTCGTCGCGCACGGCGGGGTTGGCCACGTTGAGGTCGGGCTGCTGCCGGTAGAAGCGGTGCAGGTAGTACTGCCCGGTCCTCTCGTCGTACTCCCACGGGCTCTTCTCGGCGTCGGGGAAGACGACGCCCTTCGGCCCGTCCTCGGGCGGCTCGTCGCACCAGACGTACCAGTCGCGGCGCGCGGACGTGCGGCTGGAACGGGACTCCCGGAACCAGGGGTGTTCGTCGGAGGTGTGGTTGACCACCAGGTCGGCGATGACCCGGATGCCGCGGTCCCGGGCGGTCCGCACGAACTCGGTGAAGTCGCCGAGGGTGCCGAGGCGCGGGTCGACGCCGTAGAAGTCGGTGATGTCGTAGCCGTCGTCCCGTTCCCGCGTCGGGTAGAACGGCATCAGCCACACGCAGGTGACGCCGAGGCGGGCGAGGTGGTCGATCCGCTGGGTCAGGCCGGCGAAGTCGCCGGTCCCGTCCCCGTCGCCGTCCTGGTACGTCTCGACGTCCAGGCAGTACACGACGGCGTTCTTCCACCACAGGTCGGAGGTCCGGGTCAGCCTCATCGGGCCTCCTCCGCGCGCGCGGGGCCGGCGGGGGCCGCGTCGAGCCGGGGCAGCACCTTGTCGCCGAACGCGTCGATGAACGCGCTCTGTTCGCGGCCGACGTGGTGCAGCATGACCGCGTCGAAGCCGAGGTCGGCGTACTCCTGGAGCCAGGCCGCGTGCTGCCCGAGGTCCGCCGAGACGTTGACCGCCTCGGCGACCCGCTCCGGCGTGACGTGCTCGCTGACGCCGTCGAAGAGCTCCGCCGTGTCGAGGTCCCAACTGACCGGCGGGCCGTGCACGTTGGTGCGCCACTGGTCGTGCGCGACGGCGAGGGCGGTGTCCGGGTCCGGGTCCCAGCTCAGGTGGACCTGGAGGCGCAGCGGGCCGGAGCCCCCGGCGGAGCGGTAGGCGTCCACGATGCGGCGCAGCCGCTCGTGCGGGGCGTTGACGGTGACGAGCCCGTCGGCCCAGTCGGCGCACCAGGCCGCGGTGGCCTCGCTGCACGCCGCGCCGATCAGCGGCGGCACCGTGTCCGGAAGGGTCCAGAGACGCGCCCGGTCCACGGTCACCAGGCCGTCGTGGCTCACCTCCTCGCCCCGCAGCAGCGCCCGGATGACGTCGACGCACTCGCGCAGCCGCGCGTTGCGCACGTCCTTGCGCGGCCAGCGGTCGCCGGTGATGTGCTCGTTGGAGGCCTCGCCGCTGCCCAGGGCCGCCCAGAAGCGGCCCGGGTACATGGACGCGAGGGTGCCGACGGCCTGGGCGACGATCGCGGGGTGGTAGCGCTGTCCGGGCGCGTTGACGACGCCGAAGGGGATGCGGTCGGTGGCCTGGAGGGCGGCGCCGAGCCAGGACCACGCGAAGCCGGACTCGCCCTGCCGGACGCTCCAGGGCGAGAAGTGGTCCGAACACATGGCGGCGCCGAAGCCGGCCTCCTCCGCGCGGACGGCCGCGGCCAGGAGGTCGGCCGGCGGCACCTGTTCGTGCGAGGCGTGGAATCCGTAGACGGTCATGGGCCGCGCCTACCCGGGGAGGCGCGGATCATCGGCGGCGCGACGACCCGCGCCGGCCGCGTCCCCGGCGCCTCGCCCGACCCGGCGGTGCACCCTCGCCTCCCAGGGCGCGAGGACCGCGCGTCCGTCCTCCGCCGGGACGGACGGCCCGTTGCCCAGGACGAGTTCGGCGTCCTCCCATCCGCCGGGCAGGTCCACGGACACGGTGTCGCCCGTGAAGTTGCCGACGACGAGGAGGGTGGTCCCCCCGTGGTGGCGGGTGAAGGCGTACACGCGCTCGTCGTCGGGCAGCAGCATGGTGAAGTCGCCGTGCACGACGGCCGGTTCGGAGTGACGCAGGGCGATGAGCCGCCGGTAGTGGTGGTAGACGGAATCCGGATCCGCGTACGCGGCGGCGGCGTTGACCTCGGTGTGGTCCGGGTTGACCGGGAGCCAGGGGGTGCCCGTGGTGAAGCCGGCCTGCGCGGAGCCGTCCCACTGCATGGGCGTACGGGCGTTGTCGCGGCCCATCGCGCGCAGTCCGGGCAGGACGTCCTCGGGAGCGGCCCCCGCGCGCAGCGCCTGCGCGTAGTGGTTCAGGGACTCGATGTCCCGGAAGTCCTCGATGGTGCGCAGGGGGGCGTTGGCCATGCCCAGTTCCTCCCCCTGGTAGACGTAGGGGGTGCCGCGGTGCAGGTGCAGGACCGTGGCCAGCATGGTCGCGGACCGGGTCCGGTGGCGGGGGCCGTCGTCGCCGAACCGGGAGACGACGCGGGGCTGGTCGTGGTTGTTCCAGTACAGGCTGTTCCAGCCGACGTCCGCGAGCCCGGTCTGCCAGCGGCCCAGGGACGCCTTCAGATCGGTCAGCCGCAGCGGCCGCGGGTCGAACTTGTGGGCGCCGTGGTCGAGTCCGACGTGCTCGAACTGGAACACCATGTCCAGCTCGGCGCGGTCCGGGTCGGTGAACAGCCGGGCCTGTTCGACGGTCACGCCGGGCATCTCCCCGACGGTCAGCAGCCGGCCGGGGTAGCGGGCCATGACCTCCCGGTGCATCTCCCGGAGGTACTCGTGGATGCGCGGCCCGCAGACGAAGGAGGGCGACCCGTCGCCGTACGGGCCGTCGCCGCGCGGTTCCCCGTCGGGCAGCGCCGGGTCCTTCGAGACGAGGTTGACGACGTCCATCCGGAAGCCGTCCACGCCCCGTTCCAGCCACCACCGCATCATCGCGTACACGGCCTCGCGCACCTCGGGGTTCTCCCAGTTGAGGTCGGGCTGCTTCGGCGAGAACAGGTGGAGGTAGTACGCGTCGCTCGCGGGGTCGCGCGTCCAGGCGGGGCCGGAGAAGAACGAGCCCCAGTTGTTGGGCTCCCGGCCGTCGCGCGGCGGCCGCCACCAGTACCAGTCGCGCTTGGCGCTCCCCGGGTCGCGCGACTCCCGGAACCAGGGGTGCTCGTCGGAGGTGTGGTTGACGACCAGGTCCATGATCAGCTTCATGCCGCGCCCGTGCACCGCCGCGAGGAGCCGGTCGAAGGCCGCCAGGTCGCCGAAGACGGGGTCGACGTCCTGGTAGTCGCTGATGTCGTAGCCGTTGTCGTCCTGCGGCGACGGGTAGACGGGCGAGAGCCACAGCACGTCCGCGCCGAGCTCCGCCAGGTGGTCCAGGCGGCCGGTGATGCCGTCCAGGTCGCCGATGCCGTCGCCGTCGGAGTCGGCGAAGCTGCGGGGGTAGATCTGGTAGACGACCGCGGACCTCCACCACGCGTCGTCCTTCCCTGTCACGGTGCCGGGCGTCATCGGCGGTCTCCTCCGGGCGTCGGGGCGCGGGCCATGGGGTTCCCTTTCCCGCGGACGGCGGCTGAACCGTGCGGGACCGGCCCGGGGGGCGCGGGCGGCGTCAGGCGGTGTGCCAGGTGACGGCGTTCTCCGGTTCCTCGCGGTCGGTGCGGAACGCGTTGACCGGGTGGTCGGGGTCGGGGTACCCGAAGGAGATGCCCGCCACCACGCGCCGGTTGTCCGGAATGCCGAGGTGGGCGCGCAGGAAGCCCGAGCAGGCGGCGAGGGCGGCCTGGGGTGCCGCGGCCACGCCGAGGCTGTGGGCGGCGAGCAGGAAGGTGTCGATGTAGAGGCCGCAGTCGACGGCGCCGTAGACGCCGAGGTCGGCCTCGGTGGTGACGACCGCGACGTGCGGCGCGTCGAACAGCTCGAAGTTGCGGAGCATCTGCCGCAGGCTCCCCTCCCGGTCGTCCTCGGCGATGCCGAGGCTGCCGTAGAGCTGGAGGCCGCACGCGCGCCGCCGCTCCCGGTAGGCGCCGGTGTACCGGGCGGGAAACGGGAAGTCGGGCGCGTCCGGGCCGCTTCGGACGTGTGCCGACAGCTCGGTGCGCAGCCGCTCGGTCGCGGCGCCTTCGGTGAGGTGCACCCGCCAGGGCTGGGTGTTGCACCAGGAGGGGGTGCGCTGGGCCAGGCGCAGGATCTGCTCGACGGTCGCCCGGGGGACGGGATCGGGCAGGAACTGGCGGCAGGTGAACCGTTCGGCGAGGATCCGGCTCAGGGCCTCGTACGGTTCGGTGCTGCCGCCGCCGGTACCGGTCGGGTTCAAGGGACGCCTCCGCGCAGTGGCCTCGTTAGGGGGCCGCACCCTATCCGGGACGGTCCCGTCGCGGAACCGCCCGGGTCGGGAGCGCGTGACCGCCCGGGGGAGCGGCGGGGCAGCTGCTCAGCTCCCGGCCACGCTTCAGGTCCCGGTCCCGCTCCCGGTCCCGGTTCCGCCGAGCGCGTGCTCCACCGCCGTGTAGGTGACCCCGTGGTCCGCCAGGGCCTCGGAGACGACCCCCGGGCGGGCCGTCAGGGCCAGGAGCAGGTGCTCGTCGCCGATCGCCTTCTCGCGCCGGCCGAGGCAGACGCGCAGCGACTGCTCCAGCACCTTCTTGCTCTCCCGCGTGAACGGCCGCCGCCGCGCGCCCCGGTTCCGGGCGTCGGGGCCGGCGAGCGCGCCCGGGCCGTGGGTCTCCTCGACCCGCGCGACGATCCGCGTCACGTCGATGCCGAGGTCCGCCAGCGCGTCCACGTCGACCGCCGAGAGGCCGCCCCTGCGCCGGGCCGCCGCGAGCGAGGCCTCCAGCGACGCGCGCCGCTCCGTCGCCCCCAGGGCCCGCAGCGCGAGGGCCGCCCTGGTGTCCTCCGCGTCGAGCAGGGCCAGCAGGAGGTGTTCCTCCGTGACGGAGGGCGCCCCCTCGCGTTCGGCCACCGCCACCGCCCCGGTCACCACCGCCCGGGCCCCCTCGGTGAACTTCTCGAACATCAGTTCCTCCCGTGCTTCTTGTGGACGGCCTGGCGGCTCACGCCCAGTTCGGCCGCGATCTCCTGCCACGACCAGCCCTGGGCGCGCGCGCTGCGCACCTGGACGGATTCGAGCTGTTCGAGGAGGCGTCGCAGTGCGGAGACGGCGCGCAGCCCGACCCGTGGGTCGCGGTCGCCGGCCCGTTCGGCGAGATCGATTGCGTCGGTCATGCTGTCAACGTACATTGACACCCCCCTCATGTCAACCAAGGTTGACGCCGGAGGGGGAGCACGCCAGCCGGTTTCGCGCACGGAGCGGGAGAGGGCCGGGACCGCCGGGAGCGGCATCGGGGTGCCCACGGTGACCAGGGTGGGGACGGGAATCGGGAGGAGCCCCGCCGGACCGCCGAGGGGGCGCGGACCGAACTCGGCGCGGCCGGCGAACCGGGCCGCCACGGCGTCGCACGCCGTCCGTTCGCGTCCGGCGCCCCGGCCGGGTCCCTTGCGGTGGTCGCGAACTATCGTTCGCGGATGACTCCGTTGACCCAGTGGCCGCTCGCGGATCCCCTGACGACCTCTCGGCTGTCCCTCGAACCCCTCGGGGCCGGGCACGCGCCCGAGGCCTTCCCCGTGTTCGACGACGCCCGGCTGCACACCTGGACCGGCGGGAAGCCCCGCACCCTGGAAGAACTGCGGGCCAGATACGCGCTCCAGGCCGGCGGCACCTCCCCGGACGGCAGCCAGGGCTGGCTGAACTGGATGCTCCGCCGGACCGACGACGGACGGCTCGCGGGGACGGTCCAAGCGACCTTGTACCGAACCGGGAGCGGTGGGGTGGAGGCCTCGCTCGCCTGGGTGGTGGGGGTCGAGCACCAGGGCAGGGGCTACGCGGGCGAGGCCGCACGGGCCGTGGCCGACTGGCTCCGCACCCGCGGGGCGACCTCCCTGGTGGCCTTCGTCCACCCCGGCCACGAGGCGTCGGCGGGCGTCGCCCGCTCCCTCGGCCTGACCCCGACCGACGAGCTCGTCGACGGAGAGGTCCGCTGGAGCGACCCGGGGCGCTGACCGGCGCGCCCGCGGCGATCGGCCCGCGCGCGCCGATCGCCGTGCCGGGGCCGAGGAAGGGGCCGGGGCCGCCGAGGGGCCCGTCGGAACGGGCCCTCCCGGAACGGGCGGTCAGACCGGGGCCGCCGGCACCGCGACCGGGCCGCGGACCTGGTGGGCGTGGTGGTAGGTGACGAGCCAGGGAAGGGGTTTGGGGCCGAAGGCCGTGGACTTCTGCGGCATCAGGACGCCGTCGCCCGCCAGCCGGTGGACCTCCTCCTCCCCGGGCGGGGCCAGCAGGACCAGCGTGCCCGAGGCCGGGGCCTCCCGGCCTCCGCGCGGGAGCCCGTGGACGTACGAGATCCGGGACGCGGTCAGGAGGCCGTGCCAGACGCGGTCGACGAACAGGTGGTGGAGCAGGGCGGCGTCGAGGGCGGACCAGGCCGCCGGGAGGCCCCGCAGCGCGGACCGCGCACGGTCCGCGGAGACGTCCCGGACCGACCAGCACCGCCCGCCGGAGCCGACCAGGACGAACTCGCCCGGACGCGGCTCGGGCGGCGGTCCCGACCGGGTGACCTCCTCGACGGTGGCCACGGCGGCGGCCCGCCGCGCCGCCTCCTCGGCGGCCAGGTCCGGCAGGTGGCGGTGGATGGCCCGCAGCGCGAGGGGATGGGCGGCGGTGTCCACGACGAGCGCGGGCAGCCGGTCCCAGGGGCCGGGCCGGCCGCCGAAGGCCCGGCGGTGCTCCCGCGCCGCCGCGAAGCGGTGGTGGCCGTCGGCGAGCAGGGCGCGGTGCCGGGCGAGACCGGCGGCGACGGCCTCGATCCGGTCCGGATCGGTGCAGCGCCACAGGAGGTGGCGGACGCCGTCCGGCTGGACGAGGGCGGTGTCCGGCCGCCCGGCCGCGACCCGGTCGAGCACGGCGCCGACGCCGGTGGCGCCCCGGCAGGCGAGCAGGACCGGCTCGGGGCCGCCGCCGACGGTCCGGAGGAGGTTCCGCTGGACGGCCACCTTGTGGGGGAGCACCCGCTCGTGCGGGTGGATGGAGCGTTCCGCCGTGCCCAGGTCGAGCGCGCCGATCACCCCCCGCTGGAGCAGCTCGGAGCCCCGGCGCTGCTCCAGGACGTAGAAAGCGGGCGTGCGGTCGCGCGTGAGGGCGCTCCGCGAGCGGCGGATCCCCAGGAAGGGGTGCAGGATCAGTCCGGCCGGTGCTCCCCGGGTGAGGAGCCGGTCCGTTCGCGGAGTCTCTGTGCTCGTACGCATCCGAGGTGCTCGCTGCTTTCTCGTCGGCCCGGATCGTCGCCCTGGAACGTCGGCCCGGCGGGGCGACCGGGGTGATGGGACGGGGTCGTGGGCCGAAAGGCGTCCGCCGGCGGGTCCGGAGGGCGGGATCCGGCCGGGGACGGTCCGGGGCGTCCCGGGACCCGCCCGGCGGACCGGAGGGAGGGGCGCGGCCCGGGCGGGGCAGGGCGCCGTCTACCGGCTCAGCTTGACGAAGGCTTCCTCCAGCCGGTCCAGCACTCTCGCGACGTGCGGCAGGGCCGGCGGATCGGCCGCCGCCAGGGACTGCTCCTGCTCCTCGGCGGTGTCGCCGTACAGCATGCTGGTGGCCGCCTTGAAGCGGAGCGCGCTCCGGTCGTCGCCCAGGTGGTGCCCGCCCAGGACCAGGACGCCGTAGCGGTCGAAGAGGTGGCGCTGGAGGCCGGGGGAGTCGGTGACGCCGTGCGCGGCCAGCCGGTCGCGCACCGGCTCGAAGTCCGGGTACACGTAGAAGCCGCCGGTGGGCGGACGGCAGTCCGCGCCCGCGTCCACCATGATCCGGTGGACCGAGCGGGCCACCGCGCCGTGCAGCCGGGCGCTGGCGGAGAGCCGCCGGCCGATCTCCTCCGGCTCGGAGAACGCGTAGGCCGCCACCTCCTGCATGGGGCCCGCCAGGGTGGACCAGACCTCGCTGGCCACCGAGACCACCCCGTCGCGGACCGCCAGGCCCCAGGCGTTGTCGGGGAACCGGCAGACGCCGATGCGCCAGCCGCCGAGGGCGAGCGTCTTCGACAGTCCGCTGGTCACGATCGTGCGGTCGGGCGCGACCTCGGCGGGGCTGAGGAAGGGGGTCGCCGGATCGTGGACGATGTCGCGGTAGATCTCGTCGGAGACGATGACGAGGTCGAGCTCCTCCGCGACCGCGCAGAGTTCGCGGACCAGCGGGGGCGGGGCGAGCGTGCCGGTGGGGTTGTCCGGCAGGGTCAGCACGACGACGCGCGGGTCGCCGCCCCCGGCGCGCGCCCGGCGGACCGTGTCGCGCAGGGCGGCCGGGTCCGGGACCCCGCCGCACTCGGCGGGGATGGGCACCTCGTACGCCGTCTTGCCGGCCAGTCTCACCTGCGGGACGTACGAGTTCCAGGCGGGCCGGGGGACGAGGACGTCGCCGGGGAGCACGTGCTGGAGGGCCATGAGCAGGGGCTTGCTGCCCGGTCCGACGACGATCTGGTCCGGCCCGGTGGGCAGGTCGCGGCGGCCGAAGTAGCCGGCCACGGCCCGGCGCACCGGCTCGCCGCCGGCCACCGGTCCGTAGGCGTTGCGGCGCGCGCCGCGGGCCAGGCGCTCGGCCAGCGGCGCGAAGGCGGGGAGCCGCGATTCGCCGAAGGCCAGGTGCAGCACCTCCTGGCCGGCCGCGCGGCGCTCCTCCACCAGCTGGTTCAGGGCGAGGTTGGGCGACGTCCGCCGGTGGGAGACCTCGGGCGGTGTCCGACGGCGGGAGACCTCAGACATGGGCGAGCTCCTGGCGGAGCCAGGCGGACGCGTCGACGCGTCCCGCGGACCGCGGCGGCGCGCCGCTGATCGCGGCGGCGATGTCGGCGGGGGTGTCGTCGGCGGGCCGCAGGTCGTCCAGCCAGGCGGCGGTCTCCGAGTGGTGGGCCCCGGCCCGGCGGCCCCCCCCCCCCCGCGCGCGGGGGGGGGGGGGGCGGGGCGGGGAGAAGCCGCCCCCCCGGCCCGCCGGGGCGCCCGCGGCGACCACCCAGCCCGGCGGGGCCGCCAAGAC
>NZ_JBIVSC010000040.1:0-20898 GCF_044756005.1 Streptomyces sp. NPDC092045
GCCCGTGAACGTCTCCACCCACAACGGCTCAGCCCGCAACACCCCGCCCATACAGGCAAAATGCCCAGAACTGAGCCTTCTGCAACACCCTTTAGACCAGCTCCTCCGCCACGGCCACCGCCTCCGCGAGCGAGTCGACCACCGGCACCCCGACCCGCTCCAGGGAGGCGCGGCTGTGCGAGCCGCCGGTGTAGAGCACGGCCTTCGCCCCGACGTGCGCGGCGGCGAGCGCGTCGTCCGCCGCGTCGCCGATGACGACCACCCGGTCGGCCGGGATGCCCTCCAGGGCGGCCAGGTGCCGCACCATGTGCCCGGACTTCCCGTCCGTGGAGGTGTCGGGCCGCCCGTCCATGCGCAGGAACCGCTCCGCGATGCCGTACCGCCGCACGAGGGGCACGAGGTCGGAGTGCGGCGCGAGCGAGAGCAGGGACTGCGTGAAGCCGGAGGCCTGCCGGGCCGCGAGCAGCTCGGCGGCGCCGAGGGTCAGGCCGCAGTTCTCGGCCCGCTCCCAGTAGTGCCGGTGGAAGACGCCGTCCATGAGGGTCCACTCGGCGTCGGTGGGCAGCCGCCCCATGAGCCGCTCGTAGAACTTCGGCACCGGCACCGTGTACAGCTCGCGGTACCGCTCCAGCGTGAGCGGTTCGAGCCCCAGCTCGGCGAAGGCCGCGTTCGTCGCCCCGATGACCGCGTCGATGTCGTCGAGCAGCGTGCCGTTCCAGTCCCAGACCAGGTGTTTTCCGTGCTTCCCCATGGCAGGACGGTACCCGCCGCCCCGGACGGCGAAGAGCGCGGAACCGTCCCGAGGCCCTTCCGGAACCTTTCCGGTACCTCAGGCCAGCAGTCCGGGAACCTCCTGCACCCCGAACCACAGCAGTTCGTGGTCCTCGGCCCCGTCCACGACGAACCGCGCGTCGTCGTCGCCCAGGTCCGCCGCGCCCAGCGCGTCCGCCGCCGCCCTGACGTCCGCCTCGGCGTCGTCCGCGTCGGCGTGCACGGCCGCGGCCTTGGCCAGCGGGACGGCCCCGGCGATCCGGACCTCGCCGACCGAGTCGGCGTCCAGCCCCCGGTCGGGGTCCGCGACCGCGTCCTTGTCGGGCACGTCGACGGCGACGACGATCCGGCGCCGGGGCGCCCCGCGGTCGGCGGCGAGCAGCCGGAGGGAGGCGGCGGCGGCCCGGCCGAGCGCCGCGTACTCCAGCTCCTCGATGTCGTCGGAGACGTACCACTCGCGCAGCGCGGGGGTGACGGCGTAGGCGGTCAGCGGGCCGGGGCCCAGCTCGCCCGCCTTGTGCGCCTGTGCGAGACCGGGGAGGGTCAGGGGGACGTAGACGCGCATCGGATGGCCGCTTTCGTAGAGGGAGAGATCCTCAGGATACGTGCGGAGTCCCCCTTCGGGGCGGCGGGTCGAAGTCGCCGTCCGTCCACCCCGGGGGCCCGTGCGCCGGCCCCTCCGGAGAGCCGTTTTCCGTCCGTGTCACCCGGATAGGTGATCCCGTTCCCGGTTGCCCGGGACCGTCCGGCCCCTTGCGGCGCCCCGAGCCCCCGCCGTACAAGATCCCCAACGAAAGTTACTCACTGGTACCGCTCGATCACGCAACGACAGGGGCCCGCCATGACCAGCACGCTCACGCCGAACGCCACGACGCCGTCGGTCGCGGTGCGGGCCGCCCCCGGCACCGTTCCCACGGCGCCGGCCGCCGCACCCGCCCCCGCCGCGCTCCCGGCCACCACCCCCGCCGCCGTGCCCCGGGCCGCCGCGCCCGCCCTCCCGCCCCTCGGCGGTGCCACCCGCCGCCCCCGGACCCCGCGCCCCCGCACCGCCCCCGGCGGACCCGCCGGGACCCGGCCGCGCGGCGCCGCCGGAAGCCGCCCGCGGACGCCCGGGCGCGGCGCGCCCCGCGCGCTCCCGCCGCACACCGTCTTCGCGGAGCGCCTGCTCGCCGTCCTGAGCGGGGAGCGGCCGGTCCACTGGATGCTCGGCCACACCCTCGGCGAGGCGTACGAGCAGCTCGTCCGGCTCGCCCCGGAGACGCCCCTGCGCTCGCTCGGCCCGCGCCCGGTCCTGCGCCGCTGCGCGGTCCAGGCGCATCCCGCCCAGGGCGCCGTCGAGGCCTTCGCGACCATCGCCACCGGCGCCCGCGTGCGGGCGATGGCCTTCCGCCTGGAGCGCGGCGCCGACCTGCGCTGGCGCTGCGCGGCCGTGGAGCTCGACGGCCTGGGCGCGACCGCCGCCCACCGCGCGTGACGGCGAAGGGGCCGCCCACCCCGGCGGGTGAACGGCCCCTCCCGCGCCGGAGGCCCGGCGCGTCCCTACTTCTTGCGGCGACGCCCGCCGCCCGCGTTCTTCTGCGCCTTGCGGCGCTCCGCGCGGGTCAGCCCGTCGCCGGAGTCCGGCTCGCCGGAGGAGAAGTCGCCCTCGACGACACCGCCGTCGCCGTCCACGGTCGGCGCGGAGAAGTGCAGCCGGTCCGGCCGCTGGGGGGCGTCGAGCCCCTTGGCGCGGATCTCCGGACGCCCGGCACCGGCCGGCACCGCGTCGCCCTTGTCGAGCGAGGGGGCGGACGCCTGCACCGGGACCTCCTCGACCTGCTGCTCGACCTGGACCTCCAGGTTGAACAGGTAGCCGACGGACTCCTCCTTGATGCCCTCCATCATGGCGGTGAACATGTCGAAGCCCTCGCGCTGGTACTCGACCAGCGGGTCCTTCTGCGCCATGGCGCGCAGGCCGATGCCCTCCTGGAGGTAGTCCATCTCGTAGAGGTGCTCGCGCCACTTGCGGTCCAGGACGGACAGGACCACGCGCCGCTCCAGCTCGCGCATGATCTCCGAGCCGAGCTGCTTCTCGCGCGTCTCGTACTGCTCGTGGATGTCGTCCTTGATGGACTCGGCGATGAACTCGGCGGTGATGCCCGCCCGGTCCCCGGCCGCGTCCTCCAGGTCCTCCACGGTGACCTTCACCGGGTAGAGCTGCTTGAAGGCGTTCCAGAGGCGGTCGAGGTCCCACTCCTCCGCGAAGCCCTCGGCGGTCTCCTGGCGGATGTAGTCGTCGATCGTGTCGTCCATGAAGTGCTGGATCTGCTCGTGCAGGTCCTCGCCCTCCAGGACGCGGCGGCGCTCGCCGTAGATGACCTCGCGCTGCCGGTTGAGGACCTCGTCGTACTTCAGGACGTTCTTGCGGGTCTCGAAGTTCTGGGTCTCGACCTGCGACTGCGCGGAGGCGATGGCGCGGGTGACCATCTTGTTCTCGATCGGGACGTCGTCCGGCACGTTGGCCATGGCCATCACGCGCTCGACCATCTGCGCCTTGAACAGGCGCATCAGGTCGTCGCCGAGCGAGAGGTAGAAGCGGGACTCGCCGGGGTCGCCCTGACGGCCGGAACGGCCGCGGAGCTGGTTGTCGATGCGGCGGGACTCGTGGCGCTCGGTGCCGAGGACGTAGAGCCCGCCGAGGTCCTTGACCTCCTCGAACTCCGCCTTCACGGCCTTCTCGGCGCGCTCCAGGGCGCCGGGCAGGGCCGCGGCCCACTCCTCGACGTGCTCGACCGGGTCCAGGCCCGCCTGGCGCAGCTCGGCCTCGGCGAGGTCGTCCGGGTTGCCGCCGAGCTTGATGTCGGTGCCGCGGCCGGCCATGTTCGTGGCGACGGTGACGGCGCCGCGGCGGCCGGCCTGGGCGACGATGCTGGCCTCGCGCTCGTGGTGCTTGGCGTTGAGGACCTCGTGCTGGATGCCGCGCTTGGAGAGCTGCTGCGAGAGGTACTCGGACTTCTCGACGGAGGTCGTGCCGACCAGGATCGGCTGGCCCTTCTCGTGCTTCTCCGCGATGTCGTCGACGACGGCGGCGAACTTCGCGACCTCGGTCCGGTAGATCAGGTCCGACTGGTCCTTGCGGATCATCGGCTTGTTCGTGGGGATCGGGACGACGCCGAGCTTGTAGATCTGGTGGAACTCGGCGGCCTCGGTCATGGCCGTACCGGTCATGCCGGACAGCTTGTCGTACAGGCGGAAGAAGTTCTGGAGGGTGATCGTGGCGAGCGTCTGGTTCTCGTCCTTGATCTGCACCCCCTCCTTCGCCTCGATCGCCTGGTGCATGCCCTCGTTGTAGCGGCGGCCGGCCAGGATGCGGCCGGTGTGCTCGTCGACGATCATGACCTCGCCGTCGATGACGACGTAGTCCTTGTCCTTCTTGAACAGTTCCTTCGCCTTGATGGCGTTGTTCAGGTAGCCGACGAGCGGGGTGTTCACCGATTCGTAGAGGTTGTCGATGCCCAGCCAGTCCTCGACCTTGGCGACGCCCGCCTCGTGGATGGCGACGGTGCGCTTCTTCTCGTCGACCTCGTAGTCGCCGGTCTCCTCGATGCCCTTGAGCTGGTTGCCGGGCTCGCCCTTGGTGAGGCGGGTGACCAGCTTGGCGAAGTCGCCGTACCACTTGGTCGCCTGGTCGGCGGGGCCGGAGATGATCAGCGGCGTACGGGCCTCGTCGACGAGGATGGAGTCGACCTCGTCGACACAGGCGAAGTTGTGGCCGCGCTGGACGAGCTCGTCCTTGGACCACGCCATGTTGTCGCGGAGGTAGTCGAAGCCGAACTCGTTGTTCGTGCCGTACGTGATGTCGCAGTTGTACTGCTCGCGGCGCTGGGCCGGCGTCATGTTGGCGAGGATGCAGCCGACCTCCAGGCCCAGGAAGCGGTGGACCCGGCCCATCAGCTCGGAGTCGCGCTCGGCCAGGTAGTCGTTGACCGTGATCAGGTGCACGCCCTTGCCGGAGAGCGCGTTGAGGTACGCCGGGAGGGTGCCGACGAGGGTCTTGCCCTCACCGGTCTTCATCTCGGCGACGTAACCGAGGTGGAGGGCGGCGCCGCCCATCAGCTGGACGTCGTAGTGACGCTGGCCGAGGACGCGCTTGGCGGCCTCGCGCACCGTCGCGAAGGCTTCGGGCATCAGGTCGTCGAGGCTCTCACCGTCGGCGTACCGCTGCTTGTACTCGTCGGTGAGCGCCCGCAACTCGGCGTCGGAGAGGTTGACGAAGTCCTCTTCGATGGAGTTGACCTGGTCCGCGATGCGGTGCAGTTTGCGCAGGATCTTGCCTTCGCCTGCACGCATGAGCTTGTTGAAGACGGACACTGAGGCTGGTCTCCTTGCCGGTCGGGCCTGGCACTGGGTCTTGTCATGGACACGAGCGCGGGCACGGCAGGTGGTCCCCACCGCAACGGCCATCGTAAGCGAGACCGCCCTCGCACAGGGAGGCCCGCAGTGCCGGAGCCGTACGCCCGCCCGGAATGAGAACGCACGAGGTGGGCGGAAGGTGCCGCCGCATCCGAAAAGTGTTCGCTTCGGCCCCGGCCGGTCACCACAATCCCCGCATGGAGCCGATCACCCTCACCACCGACCGACTGCGGCTGCGCAACCCCGTCCCGGGCGACGCCGACGCCGTGTACGCGATCTGCCAGGACCCCGCCATCCTGCGCTGGACCACCGTCCCCGACCCCTACACCCGGCAGGACGCCGAGTTCTTCCTGAACCGCCTGGTGCCCGACGGCTGGCGCGAGGACACCGACTACTCCTTCCTCGCCGAACCGCTGGCCGGGGGCCCGCCGCTCGCCGCCGCCTCCCTGAAGAACCAGGGCTCGGGCACCTGGGAGATCGGCTACTGGCTGGCCCCGGACCACCGCGGCCACGGCTACATGACCGAGATCGCCCGCGCCCTGGCCCACTGGGCCTTCACCGGCCTCGGCTGCACCCGCCTGGTGTGGCGCGCCGAGGTGGGCAACACCGGCTCGCGCGCGGTGGCCGAGCGCACCGGCTTCGTCATGGAGGGCGTCCAGCGCGCCGGCCTGCCCAACAAGGGCACGCTCCGGGACTGCTGGACCGGCGCCCTGCTCCCCTCCGACTTCGGCCTGCCGAGCCCCCTGCCGTACCTCCCCGCGCCCGGCCTCCCGTCGCCCGGCCTCCCGGCGGCGTGACGCGATCCCGCTCCCGCTGTCGGTGCCGGGGCCTAGGGTGCGGTCCATGACGACTGCGCCGCGCCCCGCCGCCGAACTGTCCGCCGACGAAGCCCGCAGGATCGCGCTGCGCGCCCAGGGGTTCCTGGGCGCGCCCGACCGCCGCGCCGGCGTGCGCGGGGTACTGCGAAGCCTCGGCCAGGTCCAGCTCGACACCATCTCGGTCCTGGCCCGCTCGCACGAGCTGATCCCGTACGCGCGCCTGGGCGCCGTGGGCCGCACCACGGTGGAGGACGCGTACTGGACGGGGGCGCACGCCTTCGAGTACTGGTCGCACGCCGCCTGCGTGCTGCCCGTCGAGGAGTGGCCGCTCTTCGCCTTCCGCCGGCGCGCCTACCGCGACCGCCCGCACTGGGGCCACGAGCTGTCGCCCGGGGCGTACGACAAGGTGATCGCCCAGCTCCGGGACGAGGGCCCGCGCACGGCGACCGAGCTGGGGGGCGCGAAGAACAAGGGCGAGTGGTGGGACTGGTCCGACTCCAAGATCGCCGTGGAGCGGGCGCTGATGTACGGCGAGGTGGTGGTCGTCGAGCGGCGCGGCTGGAAGCGGGTCTACGACCTGGCGGAGCGGGCGATCCCCGGGACGCTGCGCCACGACGACCTGGACGACGCCGAGTGCGTGCGGCGCCTGGTGCGGCAGGCGGGCGAGGCGCTCGGCGTGGGCACCCGGGCGGACATCGCCGACTACCACCGGCTCAAGGCCGAGCAGTTCGACGCGGCGGTCGAGGCGTCGGGGCTGGTGCCGGTGACGGTGGCGGGCTGGGGGAAGCCCGCCTGGGCGGACCCGGCGGCCCTGGCGGCCGAGCCGCGCGGCCGGCACCGCACGACGCTGCTCTCGCCGTTCGACTCGCTGATCTGGGAGCGGGCCCGCACGGAGCGGATCTTCGGCTTCACGCACCGCCTGGAGGCGTACGTGCCGAAGCAGAAGCGGATCCACGGCTACTTCGCGATGCCGGTGCTGGCGGGGGGCCGGCTGGTCGGCCGGGTGGACCCGGCCCGCGAGGGCCGGACGCTCGTGGCCCGCCAGGTGACCCTGGACGGTCCCAAGGCGGTCCCGGCGGTGGCCCGTGCCCTGCGCGAGGCGGCCGAATGGGTCGGCTGCGACGCGGTGACGATCCTCCCGGACCGCGTGAACCTCCCGGCCCTGGCCCCGGAACTGGTGCGGGAACTGGGCTGAACGGGCGATCGGGGGTCAGCGGATCTCCAGGACCTCCTCCCGCATCGCACTCCATCCCCCGGGGGACGACCCCCGGACCCCCGGCGGGGGCGTCCCCGGGCGGAGCCTCAGCGGATCTCCAGGATCTTCTCCCGCATCGCACTCCATCCCCCGGGGGACGACCCCCGGACCCCCGGCAGGGGCGTCCCCGGGCGGAGCCTCAGCGGATCTCCAGGATCTTCTCCCGCATCGCGTACACCACCGCCTCCATCCTGGAGTGCAGCTGAAGCTTCTCCAGGATGTTCCGGACGTGGTTCTTCACCGTGTTCTCCGAGATGAACAGCTCCTTCGCGATGTCCCGGTTGTTCATCCCGGTCGCGACGAGCTTGAGGACCTCCAGCTCGCGGTCGGTCAGCCGGGGCGCGGGCACGAGCCTGCGCTCGTCGGTCCGCTGGATCATCGACTTGAACTCGGTGAGGAGCTTGGAGGCCATGGAGGGGCTGATCTGCGACTGCCCGTCCGCGACCGCGCGGATCGCCGTGGCGACCTCGTCGGTGGAGATCTCCTTGAGCAGATACCCGGTGGCCCCCGCCTTGATCGCCTCGTAGAGGTCGGCCTCCTCGTCGCTGATCGTCAGCATGATGATCTTCGCGCTGGGGGCCACCTCCTTGATGGTGGTGCACGCCTCGATGCCGCCGCGCCGGGGCATCCGCACGTCCATCAGGACGATGTCCGGCAGCAGATCGGCCGCTTTGTCGACCGCCTCGGCCCCGTCACCCGCCTCTCCGACGACCTGGATGTCCTCCTCCTGCGCGAGGACGATCTCCAGACCGCGCCGGAAAAGGGCGTGGTCGTCCACGACGAGGACCCGGATCGGCTCCTTGCGGAACGTGCCGCTGTCCGAATCCGATCCCTCCGGGACCGACCCCTCGTGCTCGCGCCCGCCGAGCACCGGCCCGAAGCTGTCCGCCATCGTTCCTCCCCCTGAAGGCCGTGGCCTGAATTCGTTTCCGGTCCTCCAACCCGTGCCCAGGAAGCACCGGTTGGCGTGCGCTCCATGATTTCATGCCCCGGCGGCTGCGGGTCGATCCACGGGCGCACGGGGGTGCCCCTGGGGGCGCACCGCGCGCTCCAGGGGCACCGTGGGATGTGGTCGGTGCGGACCGGCGGTCAGCCGCCGAGCGCACCGCCGGCGCCGCCGTCGGCGAGCGGGTCGCTCTCCGCGAGCGGGTCGCTCTCCAGATGGATGACGCCGTAGTCGTACGCGTGTCGCCGGTAGACGACGCTCGGCTGCTTGGTGTCGGAGTCGACGAAGAGATAGAAGTCGTGCCCGACCAGCTCCATCTCGTAGAGCGCCTGGTCGAGCGTCATCGGCGCGGCCTTGTGGGTCTTCTCGCGGACCACCAGCGGGCCGTCGCCCTGGACTTCGATCGAGCCCACCATCTTGGTGGGCACCTCGTCGGTCTCGTCGACGACGAGCCGGCCGTCCCCGTCGAACTGGGCGACGCCGGGCACGACGTCCCCGACCTCGGCCGCCGACAGCCGGCCGTTGCCACGGCGGGTGTACCGCTTGTCGTGCTGCTTGCGCAGTCGCGCCTCGAGCTTGTCGCTGGCGAGGTCGAGCGCCGCGTACGGATCGGCCGCCGCGGCCTCCGCCCGGATCACCGGGCCGCGGGAGTGGAGGGTGATCTCCACGCGGTCGGACCGGTCGGCCTGCCGCGGGTTGGGCTCCTTGGACACCTCGACGTCGAGGCTGATCACCTTGCCGTCGAGCTTCTGGATCTTCTCCAGCTTCAGCTTCTCGGCCACGTGCTTGCGGAACCGCTCGGGCACCTCGGTCTTGCGGCCCTTGACGACGATGTCCACGCAGAACTCCGTTCCCGGATCG
This sequence comes from Streptomyces sp. NPDC092045, assembly GCF_044756005.1. Taxonomy (NCBI): domain Bacteria; kingdom Bacillati; phylum Actinomycetota; class Actinomycetes; order Kitasatosporales; family Streptomycetaceae; genus Streptomyces; species Streptomyces sp. NPDC092045. Next base: position 9,044 of record NZ_JBIVSC010000040.1, read on the forward strand.
CCCGGATCGGCTCCTCGGCCGCCGGGCATCTCCCTTTGCACCAGACTCCGGATGGATTACCGGAGCTCGGACTCGGCGACTTTCACCTCCTCCTCCCCGGTCGAGAAGATCCCCACCCCTTCGGCAGGAGGTTAATTCGCCCTGAACTCCTGTCCAGAGGCGCAACCATGTATTCGGCGAGGCGATGGCTTTCACCATTCCTCACAACCGAACATAGCCCCTTCGGACGGGTGTCGGCACCCGCTGCCGCGACATACCTCCGTTCGGGCGTTCTCACCTCTCATCACCTGCAACGATCCAAGATCTTGAGGAGTTCCGGTTTATTTCGAACGAAGCGGGAGAGGATGCGACCACGGCCGCCGCCCGCTGTTCGAATCCGTGCTGCGCGGAAACGGCCGCTAAACCGTGCGGTATTTCAGAAACGAACGAAAGCTGTACGGCTCCGAGGGCGCGGGCCGCCTCCGCCAGCGAGGCCCCGGTGGTCATCAGGTCGTCCACGAGCACCACCGTTCCCGCCGCCCGCGTCGCTACGCGTCCCGCCGCGCCTGCCGCCGCGAGGAGCCGCGCGCCGCCCGGCACGACCTCCAGGGCCCCGGAGAGGTTCGCGAGGCGCCCGCGCGCCCCGAGCCCGGCCTGGTCCGCCACGTACCGCCGCTGCCGCAGCACGGGCGCCACCCGCGCGTCCCGTCCCGTCCGCCGCAGCCGGGCGGCCGCGGCCAGGGCGATCCGCCGCGTCGGATCGTGGCCACGCGCCCGTACGGAGCGCCGCGAGGACGGCACCGGTACGAGGAGCAGCGGCCCGTCCCGCGATCCCGCCACGGCACCGGCGGCGGCCTCCACGGCACCGGCCAGGGCTCCGCCGAGGGGACCGGCGAGCGCGAGCGCGCCGCGCTCCTTGTGGGCGAGGAGCACCTCCCGTACGGCACCGGCGTAGGGCGCGGCAGCGTGGACGACGGGCAGCCCGGCGGGCTCGGGCACCGGCCGCACCCGGCACGGCCCCGTCCCGGTCAACTCCTCCGCGCACTCCGGGCACAGCTCGGTCCGCGGTCTGCCGCAGCCTCCGCAGGCGACCGGCAGCACCAGCCCCGCGATCTCGCGCCACCACCCCCGCATGGCTCCACTGTGCGCCCTCCCGCGGCCCCCCGCCACCCCTGTGGAAAACCCCTCGCCGCCCCCGCTCCCCGGGCTCGCCGAAGGACTCCGCGAGGCCCCGGAGTACGTCAGGTGTGCCCCGCGCGGCCGGTGGGGAGGGCCCGGCACGGGCGGGTGCGGACGATCGCGGGAGTGGCCCGCGCGGCCGGGCGCGGGCCGCCGCGAAGGGGCCGGTCCCAGGACCTCTCCGACCCCGATCCGCCGGACGGTCCCTAACCGGGATAGACCGGTGAGTCCCCGCTCTTCACCACCGGCTGCCAGTTCGTCCCCGGTGGCAGCCGGACGATGCCGTCCTCGGAGTCGGCCACCACGGGCGTGTCCAGCGACTCCGTGTGCGGCGCGGACACCGACGTCACCCCGTTCAGACCCGGCAGCACCGAGGTCGGGGAGGTCGAGCCGTCCGTCTGGAGGTAGCGGATCTGCTGCACGCCCCCCGCCTCCTTGCCGACCACGACGAGCCGGCTCGGCCCGGCCCAGGAGACGGCCGTGACCGACTCCAGCCGGGGGGCGGCGGGCTGGAGGTCCACCACCGAGACGGTGGCCTCCCCGTCCGTCGTCCGCCGCTCGATCCGGCCGATCTGGAGGGTCGTGCGCTCGCCCCGCTCGACCACCAGGGCGATCCGGACGCCGTCGGCGGAGACCCGCAGCGACTCGATCCGGTCCTCCCCCAGCCACGGCGTGCGGACCTCGACGGGTTCCTCCGTGCCCTCCGGCACCATCCACAGCTTGTTGTGGGCGGGGTCGCGGTCGGCGACCCACAGGTCGCCCCGGCCGCCCCAACTGGGCGCGGAGAGACGGTCTTCCGGCCGGAGGCCCTTGCTGCTCAGGACCGGCTCCTGGGATCCCTGCTCCGTGATGATCGAGGAGACGAAGAGCCGGTGCCCGTCCTTGTCGACCCCGGCCGCCCGGGTCTCGCCCCGGTCGACGGCGATCGAACCGAGCGCCACCGCCCCCTTGCCGAGCAGCCCCGGCACGTCGACCGGCGAGGCCGTCTCCTTCCCCGCGACCACCAGCTTCTTCAGCTTGCCCTGCTCGTCGACGAAGTACGGCTTCTCGTCGAGGTCGGTCTCCCGGACCGCCGCGAACTCGGCCACCTGCCCCTTGCCGAGCCGGCACAGCGACTCCGACCCGTCCAGGAGCTCCACCTGCTCGACCCGTACGGACGGCAGGTCGCGCAGCGTGAACAGCAGCTGCGCCGCCATCCGCCGGCACGCCACCGCGTCGACCCGGTTGCCCTGGAACTCCAGTGGCACCTTCAGCGTCGACTGGTCGTCCGTCGCCAGCGTGGTGACGTCCTTCTTCAGCGTCGTGCGGGTGGGGAAGCTGGAGTCGACGGCCTGCTTCAGCCAGTTCGTCGGGCCGTCGAGCAGCGCCTTGACGGTCTGGGTGACCGGGTCCATCCGGGTGACCGGGTCCTGGCGCTGCCGGATGTAGACCGGGTCGGCGACGACCCACTTCTCCCCGGAGGCGAAGTAGTACTTGTTGACCGACCGGTAGTTGCGGAGGAAGTCGGCCTCACCGAGGACCAGGCCGGGCGGGAGGCTGTCGATGCGCCACTCCTTGCCCTTGCCGTTCCCCGTCGGCTGCTGCACCACCTGGATCGACCACTGGTAGTCGGCGGGGCTGATCGGCTGGTAGGCGTGCCGGGCGTCCACCGTCGCGATCTTGCGACCGGCGAGCGGGTAGACCCGGCCCTCCTTGTCGGGGTCGGTGTTGCGGTCGGCCTGCTTGCGGTTGGGCGCGGTGGCGAGCACGGTGATGCTCTGCTCCGGCTTCCAGGTGCCCGCGGCCTTCTGCGTCAGGTACTTGCGGGCCGTGGAGAAGCCGGGGTCGTCGCTGGTCATGGCCTCCAGGAAGCCGTCGACGATCTCGTCCGGATGCGCGTTCTCGCGGGGGGCGACGGCGTAGACCCGCACCTGCGAGTCGCCCGTGTTGGAGCCCTTCACCGTCTGCACGTCCCCGCTGTCGGGCATCGTCGCGCAGCCGCCCGCCAGGAGCGCGCCGCACGCGGCCAGCAGTGTCGCGCGTGTGATCCGTCCCCGCCCCGCCTGCTCCGCCCGGGAGTCAGCGCCCACGTGTCCCGCCCTCCTGCTCCGCGTTCCCGGCCCCGTTCCCCCGGCCGTTCCCGTTCTCGTTCCCGTTGCGGCCGGCCGTCGCCGTACCCGGCGCCCGGCCGTCGGCGTCCGCCGCGGCCCGTGCCACCACCCGGGCGCCGCTGCCGGGCAGCGCCGTCGGGTCGACGGTCGCCCGGGGCGCCCCGGGAAGCCTCGGCGGCACGGGGAGCGGCGTCCGGTCCCCGCCGGGCTGCGCCGGCACCGCCGTACGGCGGACGGCGGCCTGCTCGCGGTTGCGGCGCGAGTCCTCGGGCTCCAGGGGTATCGGGGACCCCCGCAGCGGCTCGTCCGCCGTGCGCGGCAGGGTGAGCCGGAACTGCGAACCGCCGCCGGGCTCGCCCCACGCCTGGAGCCAGCCGCCGTGCAGCCGCGCGTCCTCGACGGCGATCGACAGGCCGAGACCGGTGCCGCCGGTGGTGCGGGCGCGGGCCGGGTCGGCGCGCCAGAAGCGGTTGAAGACCCGGGTCGCCTCGCCCGGCTTCAGTCCGACGCCGTAATCGCGGACGGCGACGGCGACGGCCCCGCCCGCGGCGGCCAGCTTCACCACCACGTCCCGGCCCTCGCCGTGCTCGACGGCGTTGACGACGAGGTTGCGCAGCACCCGCTCGACGCGGCGGGCGTCCGCCTCGGCCACCACGGGCTGCTGGTCGCCGACGACCACGATCCGGGTGTTCTTGCGCTCGGCGAGGGGCTCGGCGCCGCCTATGACCCGGCGCACGACCTGCCGCAGGTCTATCGGCTCGGCCTCCAGGGCCGCCGCGCCCGCGTCGAAGCGGCTGATCTCCAGGAGGTCGGAGAGCAGCGACTCGAAGCGGTCGAGCTGGTCGCCGAGGAGCTCGGCGGAGCGGGCCGTGACGGGGTCGAAGTCGACACGGGCCTCGTGGATGACGTCGGCCGCCATCCGGACCGTGGTCAGCGGGGTGCGCAGCTCGTGCGAGACGTCCGAGACGAACCGGCGCTGCATCCGCGACAGCTCCTCCAGCTGCTGGATCTTGAGCTGGAGGTTCTGCGCCATCTTGTTGAAGGCCTCGCCGAGCCGCGCGATGTCGTCCTCGCCGGTGACCTTCATCCGCTCCTGGAGGCGCCCGGCCGAGAGCCGCTCGGCGATCCCGGCGGCCATCCGCACGGGCGTGACGACCTGGCGCACCATGAGCCAGGCGATGGCGCCGAGCAGCACGACGACGAAGAGCCCGGCGGTCGCCAGGGTTCCCTTGACCAGGGCGAGGGAGTCCTCCTCCTGGGTCAGCGGGAAGAGGTAGTACAGCTCGTACTGGGTGCCCTCGGCGTCGTTCAGCCGCTTGCCGATCACCAGGCCGGGCTCGGACGCCTTGCTGCTGGTGTAGTGGATCCGCGTGAACTTCTGGAGGGTCTCCGTGCCCTGCGCCACCGAGAGCCGCAGGTCGCGGGGGATGCTCGTGGCCGGGTCGACCTCGCCGGAGGCACGGACGCCCCGGCTCGCGGTGTCACCGGTGTCGAGGGAGAGCGCGACCACGTTGAAGGCGCTCTGCCCGCCGCTGGCGAGCTGCTCGACCAGGGTGGAGCGCCAGTTCACGGACGCGCCGTCCCGCCCGCCGTCCGGCTGCCCGGGCGTCGAGGGGGTGGTCGCCGCCCGGTCCTGCGCGGCGGAGAACCCGCCGGCGGCCTGGCTCTGGGCGGCCTTCTCCTTGGCGTCCAGCAGGCCGTTGCGGACCTGCCCGATGACGACGATGCCGAGCAGCAGCACGACGCCGAGGGACATCAGCAGGGTGCCCGCGACGATCCTCAGCTGGATGTTCCGCCGCCACAGGCGGGCGGCGGGCAGCAGGGGCCGGCGGATCCAGCGCGCGAGGAGGCGGAAGACCGGCCCTCCCCGCGAACCGTCCTGGAGGAGCCGTGCGCCGCGCGGCGGACGGCCGGAACGCGAGCCCCCCCGCCCCGGTCCGGCAGCCCGCCCCGTACGGCTTCCCGGATCCCCGGGCTTCGGAGCAGTACTGCCCGTACTCATGTCAGCTCGGTCCCGCCTTGTAACCGACGCCACGGACGGTCACCACGATCTCCGGGCGCTCGGGGTCCTTCTCGACCTTCGAGCGCAACCGCTGGACGTGCACGTTCACCAGCCGGGTGTCGGCCGCGTGCCGGTAGCCCCACACCTGCTCCAGGAGGACCTCACGGGTGAAGACCTGCCACGGCTTGCGCGCGAGCGCCACGAGGAGGTCGAACTCCAGCGGGGTCAGGGCGATGGACTGCCCGTCCCGCTTCACGGAGTGCCCGGCCACGTCGATGACCAGGTCACCGATGGTCAGCTGCTCCGGAGCCGGCTCCTCGGACCTCCGCAGCCGCGCCCGGATGCGGGCGACGAGCTCCTTCGGCTTGAACGGCTTCACGATGTAGTCGTCGGCGCCCGACTCCAGCCCCACGACCACGTCGACCGTGTCGCTCTTGGCCGTGAGCATGACGATCGGCACTCCCGACTCCGCCCTGATGAGCCGGCACACCTCGATGCCGTCCCTGCCGGGCAGCATCAGGTCGAGCAGCACCAGGTCGGGCTTCGCCTCCCTGAAAGCGGCAAGCGCCTTGTCACCGTCCGCGACGAACGACGGCTCGAACCCTTCACCCCGCAGCACGATGCCGAGCATCTCGGCCAGTGCGGTGTCGTCGTCGACGACGAGAACGCGTCCCTTCATATCGACATCATCCCATTAGCCAATCGTTACCTGCCGTGACCTGTCCCACAGCGCCTCCCCCTGTCAGGGTCGTGATCTCGTGGAGAACGACCCGCTCGGCCCGCCGCCGCACGGTTCGCACGGCCGGATCGGGCATCCGCACAGTGTGCCGTCTGCCGTCCCCACAATGAAGGTCCGGACGAAGCTACGAAGGACGAGGCCGCTCCCGCCCACGGGTGGGCCCCGCGTGGCACGATGGCACCCGGCCCGCCGCCGCGTTCAGGTGTCGGCCGCCGTGACCGAGCCGGTTCGCCGATCCGGCACCGCGACCATTCCCACGAGGTGGACGACCGTGAACGACACTCCGGGCTGGACCTCGCCCGGATCCGCCCCTTCCGGCGACCAGGACGGCCCCGGCGTTCCCCGGCCCGCCGGCCCGGCCGACGTGAACGGTTCCACCTCCCAGTGGTCCAAGGACCAGCCCCCCGCCGGCCGGTGGTCCCCGCCCACCGGCCAGACGCCGCCCCCCGGCCCCGGCCGGAACTGGGGAGCCCCGCCCACCGGCACGCAGTGGGGCAAGCCGCCGGCGGCGAAGCCGGGTGTGATCCCGCTGCGCCCGCTGGGCGTGGGCGAGATCCTCGACAGCGCGGTGAAGACCCTCCGCGCCCACTGGCGCGCGGTCCTGCCCGTCATGGCCGTGCTCGCGCTGTTCGCCCAGATCACCCACACCCTGGTCCAGCGCTACCTCGTTCCGCCGGCCCCGGATGTCGACCCGGACGCCACGCCCTCCGAGGCCCTGAAGCAGCTCGGCGAATCGACCCGCGCCTCCCTGATCGGCCTGGGCCCGGACACCCTCGTGTCCCTGGTGGCGCTGTTGATCAGCAGCGCCCTGCTGGCCGTCGTGGTCAGCCGCGCGGTCCTCGGCCGCCCGGTCTCGCTGGCCGCCGCCTGGCAGGAGGCCCGCCCGCGCCTGCTCCAGCTGCTCGGCCTGACCCTGCTGATCGCGGCCATGGGCGCCGGCATCATGCTCGTCGGTCTGCTTCCCGGACTCCTGGTCGGCGGCCCTCCGGGCGTGCTCCTGATCCTCCTCGGCGGTCTCGGCGCCCTGGTCCTGAACGTCTGGCTGATCATCCGCTTCAGCCTCGCCTCCCCCGCCCTGATCCTGGAGCGCGGGGGCGTGGTCCAGTCCCTGAAGCGCTCGGCGAAGCTGGTGCAGGGCTCATGGTGGCGGATCTTCGGCATCACCCTGCTCACTCAGCTGCTGATCGTCCTGTTCACGCTGATCATCTCGATCCCGTTCGTCGTCATCGGCTTCGTGGTCGACGGCGAGGCCCTCTCCAGCCTGTCCTCCGGCTCCGCCGGAACCTTCGGCTGGCCGTTCCTGATCGTCACGGGCATCGGCGGCGTGATCACCAGCGCGGTCACCTACCCGATCTCCGCCGGTGTGACGGTCCTCCTCTACGTGGACCAGCGCATCCGCCGGGAAGCCCTGGACCTCGAACTGATCCGGGCCGCGGGCCGCCCCGAGACCGGCCCCGAGCCCGGCGACCGGGCCGTCGGGGGCTGACGGCGTGAGGGTCGCGGGGGGAACGTCCACGGCCCTGGCGCGCCCGCGCGCCGACGGCGACGTACCGGTGGACGTCTCCCGCGTCCCCGCCCGCGAGGCGGCGGAGCGGGAGCTGTCCGACCCGAGGTACCACGAGAACGATCCGAACCTCCTCCAGCGCGGCCTGAACCGCCTCTGGGAGTGGCTGGACGACCTCTTCGGCTCCGCGTCCGGCATCACCCCCGGCGGGCCGCTCGGCCTCGCGGTCGTCCTCCTGCTGGTGGTCGCGCTCGTCGCCGCCCTCCGGTGGCGCCTCGGCACCCCCCACCGGACGCCCGCCACCGCGGGCGACTCCCTCTTCGGGGACGGCCCCCGCTCCGCCCGCGACCACCGGGCGGCCGCCGACCGCCACGCCTCCGCCGCCCGCTGGAACGAAGCCGTCCAGGAACGGATGCGGGCCGTCGTCCGCTCCCTCGAAGAACGCGCCCTGCTCGACCCCCGCCCCGGCCGCACCGCCGACGAGGCGGCCGCCGAGGCGGGCAGCTCCCTCCCCTCCCACGCGGACGCCCTGCGCCTCGCGGCCCGCGCCTTCGACGACGTCATGTACGGCGGCCGCACCGCCGACGAGCCGACGTACCGCCACGTCGAGGAGCTGGACACCGCCCTGGAACGGACCCGCCCCACCCTCGGCACCGCCTTCACGGGGACGCCCGCATGAACAGCGCGACCACCGGCACCCCGGCACCAGGCGGCGAGCCGACCGCCGACGCCCCGACGCCCACCGCCCCGGCCGGCACGTCGACCGCCCTCTCCGCCCACCGGATCTGGGCCCGTGTCCGCGGCGCGGCCCTCGTCGTCGCCGTGGTCCTGATCGGCGGCCTCGTCCTCGCCACGGTCCGCTCCACCAACGCCCACGGCGCCCTCGACCCCCGCTCCACCGACCCCCACGGCAGCCGGGCCGTCGCCGAACTCCTCAAGGAGCGGGGCGTCACGCTCACCCTCGCCACCACCCTCGACGAGGCCACGGCGGCCACGACCTCCGGAACCACCCTCCTGGTCGCCGCCCCGGACCTGCTGACGGACACCCAGCTGTCCACGCTCCGGACCGCCGCGCAGGCCTCCGTCGGCCGCACGGTCCTCCTCGGCGCGGGCACCCCCTCCCTCGACGCCCTGGCCCCCGGAGTCACCAGCGCCCCCGACACCGCCGTCGCGAACCTCTCCCCCGCCTGCACCCTGCCCGCCGCCACCCGCGCCGGCAGCGTCGACCTGGGCGGCGAACGGTACGAGGTGGCCCCCGGCATCACGGCCGACTCCTGCTACCCCTCCTACGGCCTGCCGACCCTGGTGCGCCTCCCCGGCCCCGGCACCTCCGACACGGTCCTCCTCGGCTCGCCCGCCATCCTCCACAACGCCCGTCTCGACCAGCAGGGCAATGCCTCGCTCGCCCTGCAACTCCTCGGCTCCCGGCCCCATCTCGTCTGGTACCTCCCCTCCCTGTACGACTCCTCCGCCGACGCGCCCGAAGACGACACCACCGGCAACTTCCTCGCGCTCATCCCCTCCGGCTGGCTGTGGGGCACGCTCCAGCTCGCGCTCGCGGCCCTGCTCGCCGCCGTCTGGCGCGGCCGCCGCCTCGGCCCCCTGGTGACCGAGCGGCTCCCCGTCGCCCTCCGCGCCTCCGAGGCCACCGAGGGCCGCGCCCGCCTCTACCGGAAGGCGAACGCCCGCGACCGCGCCGCCTCCGTCCTCCGCACCGCGTCCCGCACCCGGCTCGCCCCGCTCCTCGGCGTCCCCTCCCGGGACGCCCACTCCCCCGACCTCCTCCTCCCCGCGCTCTCCGCGCGTCTCCCCGGAACCACCGCGGACCCCAGGGACCTCCTCTTCGGCCCGGCTCCCGCCGACGACTCCGCCCTCGTCCGCCTGGCGGACCAACTCGACGCCCTCGAAAGAGAGGTACGCACCTCATGAGCGCCCCGACCCCCGAGACGGCTACGAACTCGGACGGCGCCCGCGCCTCCCTGGAGGCCCTGCGCACCGAGATCGGGAAGGCGGTGGTCGGCCAGGACCCCGCCGTCACCGGTCTCGTCGTGGCCCTGCTCTGCCGGGGGCACGTCCTCCTCGAAGGCGTCCCGGGCGTCGCCAAGACCCTGCTGGTCCGCGCGCTCGCCGCCGCGCTCGAGCTCGACACCAAACGCGTCCAGTTCACGCCCGACCTGATGCCGAGCGACGTCACCGGCTCCCTGGTCTACGACGCCCGCACCGCCGCGTTCTCCTTCCAGCCGGGCCCGGTCTTCACCAACCTGCTGCTCGCCGACGAGATCAACCGGACGCCCCCGAAGACGCAGTCGTCCCTCCTGGAGGCCATGGAGGAGCGCCAGGTCACGGTCGACGGCACTCCGCGCCCGCTGCCCGAGCCGTTCCTGGTCGCGGCGACCCAGAACCCCGTCGAGTACGAGGGCACCTATCCCCTCCCCGAGGCCCAACTGGACCGGTTCCTGCTGAAGCTGACGGTCCCCCTGCCCTCACGCGCGGACGAGATCCAGGTCCTCACCCGTCACGCCGAGGGCTTCGACCCCCGCGACCTGAAGGCCGCCGGCGTCCGTCCCGTCGCGGGTCCCGCCGAGCTCGAAGCCGCCCGGGCCGCCGTCGCCGAGGTCTCGGTCTCCGCCGAGATCGCCGGCTATGTCGTCGATATCTGCCGTGCCACGCGTGAATCCCCCTCGCTCACGCTCGGGGTCTCTCCCCGAGGCGCCACCGCCCTGCTCTCCACCGCCCGTGCCTGGGCCTGGCTCACCGGCCGGGACTACGTCACCCCGGACGATGTGAAGGCCCTCGCTCTCCCCACCCTGCGTCATCGCATCCACCTGCGGCCCGAGGCCGAGATGGAGGGAGTCACCCCGGACTCCGTCATCCACTCGATCCTCGCCCACGTCCCCGTCCCCCGCTGAGAACGGCGCCCCATGGCCCTCACCGGACGAGCCGCACTGCTCGCGGCCCTCGGATCGCTCCCCGTCGGCATCCTCGCCCCCAGCTGGACGGGGATGCTCGCGGTGAACGCGCCCCTCTCACTCGCAATACTGTGCGACTATGCCCTGGCCGCGCCAGTACGAACGCTCCAATTCACCCGAAGCGGTGACACATCCGTTCGACTCGGTGACGCGGCCGAGGTACGGCTCACGGTCGCCAACCCGTCCCGGCGCCGCCTCCGCGCCCAGCTCAGGGACGCCTGGCCGCCCAGCAGTTGGCTCCCCGGCACCGAGCAGTCCGCCTCCCGCCAACGGCTCACCGTCCCCGCCGGCGAGCGCCGCCGCCTGACGACGTCCCTGCGCCCGACCCGCCGGGGCGACCGCCGCGCCGAGCGCGTCACCGTCCGCTCGTACGGTCCACTCGGCCTCGCGGCCCGCCAGGGCGACCACGAGGTTCCCTGGACCGTCCGCGTCCTGCCCCCGTTCACCAGCCGCAAGCACCTGCCGTCCCGCCTGGCCCGGCTCCGTGAGCTCGACGGCCGCACCAGCGTGCTGACCCGCGGCGAGGGCACCGAGTTCGACAGCCTCCGCGAGTACGTGCCCGGTGACGACACCCGCTCGATCGACTGGCGCGCCACGGCCCGGCAGACCGCCGTCGCCGTCCGCACCTGGCGCCCCGAGCGCGACCGCCACGTCCTGATCGTCCTGGACACCGGCCGCACGTCGGCCGGCCGCGTCGGCGACGTCCCTCGCCTGGACGCCTCCATGGACGCGGCCCTCCTGCTGACCGCGCTCGCCTCCCGAGCCGGCGACCGGGTGGATCTCCTGGCCCACGACCGCCGCCTCCGCGCCCAGGTCCGGGGCCGCTCCGCGAGCGACGTCCTGCCCGCCGTCGTCGCCGCCCTCGCCCCGCTCGAACCGGAGCTGGTGGAGACCGACGCCCGCGGTCTGGCCGCGACCGCGCTCTCCCGCGCTCCCCGCCGTTCCCTGATCGTCCTGCTGACGGGCCTCGACGCCGCCCCCATCGAGGAGGGCCTCCTCCCCGTCCTGCCTCAGCTCACCCGGCGGCACACACTCCTGGTGGCCTCCGTGGCCGACCCGCACGTCGCCCGCATGGCAGCGAAGCGGGGTACGGCAGAGAGCGTGTACGAAGCCGCTGCGGCCACGCAGACTCAGGCCCAACGCGCCCGCACCGCGGACCAGCTCCGACGCCACGGCGTCACGGTCGTCGACGCCGCTCCCGAAACCCTGGCCCCGGCCCTGGCGGACGCGTACCTCGCCTTGAAGGCGGCCGGCTGGCTCTGAGACTCACTGATCCCCGGTGTCGGACCTGGAAATCGGAAAAGGCGGGTGAACGCAGAAAAGCCCCGCACCATGAGGTGCGGGGCTTTCCCACAATGATTGTTCGGCGGTGTCCTACTCTCCCACAGGGTCC
>NZ_JBIVSC010000041.1:0-10382 GCF_044756005.1 Streptomyces sp. NPDC092045
TCAGGCACAAGATCATCCGACACCCGAACCACTGTGCCGTCACCCAACCCGACTGCCAAGCCCCTACGCCGAACTCATTCTGAAACGATCAGTTAGGGTGCGGCGCCGTGTCACCCGGCCGGGCGGCCGGGTCAGTGGACGCGCTTGAGACGGGTCGTTTTGGTGATGGGCGTGACGTTGCCCTTGGCCTTGGCTTCGGCCTTGCGGGCTTTCTCGTCCAGGTGGAGTTGGAAGCGGTACTCGTACTCGTCTTCGAAGTCGCCGACGTCCAGCCGCATGTCCCGGGGCAGGGTCTTGACGGCTCGCTGCTGCTCGCGGGGATCGTTGAAAGCGGCGATCATCGGGTGGAGCTGGAAGCGCCCGCGACGGACCACGGTGACGAGTCGGGCGGCGACCAGGTGCGGCATGGCGCGGCTGATCATGCCTCGCTCCATCGCGAGGCCGGCTGCGAGTTCGTCGTGGGTGGCGACGACCAGGCCGCCGGGCTCCTGCTCGGTCATCATGTGCAGCAGCAGGGTGTAAGCGGTGGGAGGAAGCCGCGGTACGTACGCGAGGCCGTTGAAGCTGCCCCACAGCACGTTACGGCGCGGAACCCATTCCTCGGGAGCGGACGTCATGACGTGGTCTTCCCTTCCCCATCCGACTCCTTGCGCACTTCCAGTGTCGCGCCGGGAGCGGCCATCGCCCGGAACGCTTCGGGTGCGTCCGGGTCCTCCATGATCTCGCGCAGCAGGTCCAGCTGCTCCACCCTGTCACCCATACCCGCCTTGGAGCGCTTCTTCTCGCCCTTCTGCGGCTCCCTGAGCCCTCCCCTGAGGGACGCGGCCGGGTTGAGCTGGTAGAGGCCCCGCTGGAGCTTGCGGAGCGCGCCGTCGGCCTCCAGGACGTTGAAGACACGGCTGATGTGAGGCCGGCTGTACCCGAGGGTCTCGGCAACGTCATCGTGCTTGGCCTCGATCAGGCCGCCGGGCTTTTGCGAACCCATCAGGTGGAACAGCACCACGAGCACGAACCGGTCGCTGTCGTAGCGGACGGCGGCCCAGCGCATGAACTCCAGGCTGTCCATGGAGAACGCCTCGCCGATGAACCCTGTGCTGGAGCCGACCGGGAAGACCTGGGCGGCATGGCCGGCGGGCAGTTCGATGGTGGAGCTGGAAGAGCGGTTGTACGCGGTGGGCGGCGGCTTCGGACGCCGCCGGCGACGCGACGGGACGCCGGGCAGCTTCGGTGCTGCGCTGCCGTCCAGAGGCCCTGAGCTCATGGGGTCGCTGCCTCCTTGATCGTCATGGTGCCAGAACCATAGCGGAGAACCGTGGCAGTAGTGCCACGAAAACGCGGCAGCGCCGACACGAAAGTCACCCGTACGTCAGCCCTGGGCTGACCTCCGCTTCCGGATCCGGCTCGAACCCCCCGCTGACACACTGCGCTTCGTTTCGTGGCAGTACTGCCACGAAACGACATTGGTCGGTCAGGACCGGCTGACGTCGAGACCAAGATATGTCAGCCCTAGGCTGACATATCTTTCTGGCTCCGATTCTCTGACCTGCAAAAATGCACGGCTCTTGCCTCTAGAGCGCGCGCGTGCGTGATACCGGTTCTCCCCGTCGTGATCAAGCACCGCCACACCGTGGGATCTACTCATTAGCAGCAGCATCAGAGTCCGCTGGCCGGACCCCGTCGTGGCGTGCGCGGCTTCGCGTGCGGCCTCGCCGGTCCTCTGCGGGCCGTGGAGGGCACCAGCGTTGCTGAGTCTCGGGTGGTGCCGGCCGTGACGTTCAAAAGCATGTAAGCGTGGCCGATGCCGGTGGGTGATTCCGCTGCTCGGCCCTGGGGGCCGAGCAGCTCCGGTACCTCCGCACCTTGAATTGCGACGTCCCATATCGGGGCTTCCGTTCTGTGGCTGAGCAATCAATAAGCCTCTTTCATCATGAATAGTTGCAGTTCAGTAGGGTCTGTACGCCTTGGACCACTGTCAACGTCTCCGGGGACGCCTGGCCTGACGACCGAGGTCCGGCCATCACCCTTGCCGAGGCCAAAGAGTTCCTCACCGACGCCGACCTCGACGCCGACCTCGATGCCGTCGTCGTGGACGGCGGCGTCTGCCCGGCGGCCAACCACCTCACCATCGTCGACTGCGCCGACGACTAGACCCACCTCGTCCGCGCCGGCCTCGTCCACCCGCGGGGTATCGCCTCCGTCCTCGGCCGGGTCCTACCAACTTCGTGACCGCACCACCCGACGGGCGCCTCCCGGGCAGGGAGGCGCCCGTCGCCGTCAGGACGTAAGAGCTGACAACTCCTCGGCCAGCGGATAGGAATCCCGGACGCGGGCTTCGTTGCCGAGCCGGTGCTGCTCGCGGAACGTACTTCGGCGCCCGGGCCGAACGCGCGTCGGGCGACCGCCAGGACCTGGTGCTCGGTCAGACCTTGCTGAAAGGCGTTGGCGGACGGCCGGATGACGTGGAACTCCACGGGACTTCCCTCCGGCCTGTGAGGACTCGTCTCAGTGAACTCCAGTCACAGGGGGTTGGACCCCGGGTATGCCGATACCCGCTCCGCCGCGTAGGTGCCGTCGGGCAGTACGGCATCGGTCAACTCGAACTGCTCCGTCTTACCTGCAGCGCCGGTCCAGGTGACCCGGATGCCAGCGGGGCGGCTGCTGGGCAGGTGGACGGGCTGGCCGTCAGCAGCCCGGGCTCCGAGCAGGGTGTAGGTGCGAACCGGCCGCACGACCTCGCCGGCCGCGCTGGCCGGGGCGGGAACGGCCTGGTTCCGGCGCCGACGGATCCAGCCCCACGCTGTGGCCCCCGCCAGCAGCGTGAGGCCGCCCAGGGTCTCCGCGGTCCAGCCGGTGAGCACGTCGGTGAGCATGGTGGTGTCCTTGTCTCTGTGTGATGACGGGCTGAGCATGAAGAGCCGCGCACTGACGTCCCGTCCTGGGCGGCACAGTGCGGGTTCGGGGAGTTAGCCACGCAACCCCCCTTCAGCTCCATGTCATTTGAGCGGACGAGATCCGAGGTGACCCGGCGGAGGTAGGGGGGCTCTAAAGAGGCGCCACCGATACGTCATGGGGTAGCCCTGTGGCTCCAGTTCCGCAGGGAGTCACCGGATGAGGTGAAAGCCCCGTCATAGCCCTGAAGGGCGTCGGTACCTTCCCTGGCATGTCCACTGACACCCCAAGCGCGGCCGATCAGCTGCTGCTCGACCACGCGCACCGCCACGGCTTCACCGTGACCGCGAAGATGCTGGAGATCTGGAGGAGTCGCCGCCTGCTGCCTGGCAATGTCCCCGGCGGAGGCCTGGGCCGGGGCAAGGGCAGCACCTCCACCCCGGCGCCCGAGAGCTTCGACCTCGTCCTAGGCCTCGCCCGTCACGCCGACCGCGGCAAGCGCCCGACCGACGTGGCACTGCTCTTGTTCGACGAAGAGCTTCCCGTACCGGAGCAGACGGTACGGGCCGCCTTCACCGCCGCGGTGGACACTCTCACCGTCCCCGGCGACGACGAACCGGACACCGACCCGGAACAACGGCTCGACGACCTCGCCGACCACATCGCCGACGCCGGCCTGACCGTGACCCTGGTCCCCGCCCGGGCCCGGCGGATCGACGAAGGCATCGCCCGCCTCGTCCGCGCCGCCGGACACACCTGGCCTCCGCCCGAGCTCACTGCCCTCGACAAGAACCCCGGCACGCCGACCGCCACGCCCAAGGACGCCGCGCTGGCCGCGGCCGCCGCAGCCATCAACGGAACGATGTCCCTGGAGGACATCAGCGACCTGCTGCGTGCGATGAACCCCACCGCGACGGCCAACCCGATCGCGTCCCTGGTCGAGACCACCCGTAACGACGTGCCCGAGTTCGCCGACGCGGTCCTCACCGAGGACAACCAGCTGGCTCTCGGCCCGGTGCGCGATGCCCGCGACCATCTGCACGACCTGGCCGCTACCGCTCCGCTCCAGGACCTGGCGCGGACTTGGAAGACTGCCGCCGGCGTACGGCAGTGGGCCCTGGACCTGTGCGACCGGGTCGAGGAGGAACTCGCTGCCGGGCACCTGGGCGAGGCGGCCCTGGAGTGGATGAACGGCCGCTACGCGATGGCCGGACTGGCTGTGCTCAGCACCCTGAGGGAACGCGACCGGCCCCCCGTCCAGCACGCCCTCGACGCCTTGGTGCTGCTCTACCAGCTCGGGGAGTTCCACCGGCTCGACCAGCGCATTCCCGGCTGCCAGTGGCACCTCCTCGCCGCCGAGGGGCTGCTGCCGCCACCCGTCCGCGAGCAGCTCCAGGACCTCATCGGCCGGGGCGCGTCCCATGCCGGGTCGGGGGTCGATGTCAGACCGGCCTCGTAGCGTCGAAGACGAGGCCCCGGACCGGACGGGGCCCTGAGGACCGAAGGAGCGGGCCATGGGCGAGATCAGCATCGAGCGACAGCACCTTGACCACCTGCTGACCGACAGCGCGAGCACGTACGGAGCTCCCTACCAGCGGGCCTTCGCCCAGCTCGCCGAAGCGCACCGAGGCCGGCCTGTCGCCGAGATCCTCCCGCTGCTGCGCCGGGCCGCCGACGAGGCGCTGCTCGGCTTCACGGACGCGGACCTCCGTGAACAGGCGCAGGCGATCGGTACGGGCGAGCCGTACGTCCTGCGCATCACGGTGGCCTGACCACGACCGTGCCCGTGCAGGACCTCCCACCGCGCGGCGGTCAGGCCTTGCGCCGGTCGCGGCTCGTGTGGGCGAGAGCGTCGGCGAGCTGGTCGTGATTCATGGACAAGCGGCCCAGGGGCATCTTCCGCCCTCCGGCCCCTCACCACCGGCTGCGAGCACGGCACGCCCTGTTATCGAAAAGATGTTCCTTCCCGGGTGGTATGCGGGTTACTGTCCCTGCACGCAAGATCCCTTCAGGGGGGAGCACCACATGTACGTCGCCGAATCCGAAACCCGCCCTGGGCGCCCGCCCGGTGTCACCCGCTCGGGCCCGGACGGACTCACAACCCGCCAGACCGCCATCGTGGCCTTCATCGAGCAGGCCGTCGCCCGTCAGGGGTACCCGCCCTCGATGAGGGAGATCGGGGCAGGCGTCCACCTCCGGAGCACCTCCTCCGTCGCGCACCAGCTCGTGGCGCTGGAGAAGAAGGGCGTGCTCTACCGGGACCCGCACCGGCCCCGCGCCTACCGCGTCACGCGCGGCCAGCCCGCCGACCACTCCGGTACGGCGCCGGAAGCCGTGCAGGTCCCGCTCGTCGGCCGCATCGCCGCCGGCGCGCCGATCCTTGCCGAGGAGGCCGTCGAAGACGTCCTGCCCCTGCCGCGGCACCTCGTCGGTGAAGGCGAGCTCTTCGCGCTGACAGTCGTCGGCGACAGCATGATCGACACCGCCATCTGCGACGGCGACATCGTCACCGTCCGACGCCAGGACACCGCCAACCACGGTGACATCGTTGCGGCCATGCTGGAAGGCGAAGCCACCGTCAAACGCCTGCGCCGTGACAACGGCCAGGTCTGGCTGATCCCGCACAACACGGCCTACCAGCCGATCCCTGGCGACAGCGCGACTATCCTCGGCAAGGTGGTCGCCGTCCTGCGCGCGCTCTGACCCAAAGCGCCTCGCGCCGCCGGCGGCCCTTCCGTGAAACGGCGTACGCACCCGGCTCCCTCCCGAGCCAGCAAGAACGCCGGCCCCTACCAGCACGACGACGGGACCCGACTTGCCACAGATGCCCGGAGCACGCCTGCCGGGACGGACCTGGACGGTCCGCCTCACCGGCCACCCCGATCACACCGTGTCCGTCACCTGCAGCACCGCCGCGTGCCGGATGCCGCCCCGTACGAAGGACGCCGCGAGCATGCGGCGCTTCGCCGCAGAACACGCCAAAGCCCACGGCCGCCTGGCCGGCGCCCGCCCCAACGCCGCCTGCAGCTGCGGCAGCGACCAGTGCGCCCTCCACGAAACCCGCGTCCACTGCGCCGGCCCCAGCTTCCTGGTCCTCGTGCACAACCCGGCAGTCGGCCAGGTCTGGACACTGGCCGAGGTCTGCCAGACCTGCGCCCAGAACATCCCGCACATCACCATCCTGGCCACGGGCAAGCCCACACTTTCCATCCCCGCGGCCCCGGCCGTGCCGCAGCCGACGCAGCGCGCCGCGGTGCCGGGCGGATTCTCCTCGCCGGAGACCGCTCCCGATCCGTCACCGGGGCGCCGTCGTCCCCACCGCGCCCACTGGCAGCGCCGCGCGGGAAGCTGAGCCCGCGGGGAGTGGTGGGCAGCCCGTGAGTGCTTGCGGATTCCTGTGGGTGCTGTAGCGCGGTGGCGACGGCGCCGACCGACGTCAGGCGGCCTGGGCGAGCAACGCGGTGAAGACTCTCTTCCAGGTGCCATCGGCCGCCCACTTTCGCAGCCTGTTGTGGACGCCCTTCCACGAACCGAAGTGCTCGGGAAGGTCTGTCCAGGCGATCCCAGTGCGGTACTTGAACACGATCGCGTCGATCACCTGCCGATGATCCCGCCAGAGCCCACCCCGCCTCGGCGTCCGATCCGGCAGCAACGGCTTGATACGCGCCCACTGCGCATTACTCAACGACACGCCCCGACGAACGAACCGCACCTTCCAAGGCAACGGCTGCCCGCTGCACCGGTCAGACGGGCCGCAGGACCTGATCGGGCTCTGCGGAAGCGGCTGCGGCGAACTCGGCGAAGCCCATGTTGCCGAGCGTCACGTTCACGTGAATATCGTGCACTGCAGCGGGCGCGGATCGGAACTCCCGGGGCTCCGGCGACTCGATGAGTTCCTGGTAGTAGACGGGATCGAGGTCGCCCTCGTCCTCCCAGACCGTCGTCAAAGCCAGCAGCGCCCGCGCCGGCGACTGCATCGTGTGGCGGTCGGCGACGAAGACGACGCTCAGGTATTCGTCTTCGTCCACCGCGGCAAGAACCTCATCAGCTGTTGCTCCCGACCAAGCGGGCGCGTCGACCACCTGCACCCTTGCGGGAAACTCGTCGTCCGGCCCCCACGGCTGACGAAGCTCCCCAACCACCGTAGTCCACGACTCGTCGTCGCTGAAGTCGGTCCTGATGACGAGAGCGTCGAACATATCGCGTCCGACGATCTCAGGCAGTACTCGCTCAAGGCCCTCCGGCATCGTCATGCCCTGGACTTTCCCACGCAGGTGTTGGCGACAAGGCCGGCGGCGATGCATCCCGTCTGTTCCGTGGGCACCGCAGTCGTCGGCGCGGCGGCGTTCGTCTTCGCCGTCTTCCTGGGGTGGGCAGATGCAGTCGCAGCAGGCGTCAGGGTCACCGCAGCAGGGTTCGCTGGAGGCGTCAGTGCCGGGAAGGGATGCTGGTGTCGGTGCGGTCACGGGGGAGGAGACCGTGGTCGGGAAGTCGATCGCCTTCTTGCACTCCGCGGGGTGCAAGCGACGGGGTCTCGGTTCTGGTGGTCGGGTAGGACCGGCAGCGGCAGCCAGCGACGCCGGAGGGGGTGTCGGTGACATGTTCTTCCTTTCCGGGGCGGGGCGCGGGGGCGTTCGGCATGATGTGCCGGTGAATGCGTTCAGAGTGTTCTTCGAGGGCCACGCTGCCTTCTTCGCTGTAGTGGTGCCAATCGCTGCGATCGCTGGCTCGTACTTCGCTGGTGTCCGCGGTGCGAAGATCCAGGCAAAGGGTGGTCGAGTCCAGGCGGCGGCGGCGAGAGAAGCGGCGGAGATCGCTGCCGAGGCTCAGCGTGTAGCGGCGCTGTGGACGATACGACAGGTGCAGATTGCGGAGTTCATCCATAGCGCCCGTGAACTGGTCCGGCTCAGCCTGCTCCTGTACCGGGTTGCCGACGACGACGTTGAAGCCACGCGGGACAGGTGTGAAACCGCGTACCAGGCGATGAGCCTGCGCTCGGCTGAGATTCGACTCATCGCTCCCAAGACTGTCGTGGAAGCGGGGCAAAAGACAGCTACAGCCGCTAGGGCCGTATTGGATCACGCTCGGCAACGTAGTCCGGTATTTCGCGCGAGGCGTGAATTGACGGATCTTGTCCTCACTGACTACGGCACGAGCGGCGCTGCTGCGCACGCGGCCATTCGCGCCCTTGACGAAGAAAGTGGGGACTATAGCGCAGTAGAAGAAGCCCTGAGCGCAGTGCCTGGACTATCTGCGCGACACGTCAGCGTACTGAGTACCCACTGTTTTGAAGCAACTTCCCTAGAGGCTCTTAGTCAGAGCCTGGACGAGGTTGATCGTGAGTTCGGCAAGTCCTTGGCGGCCATGGTCGACGCCGCCCGCGAGTTGTTGAAGTCCGAGGATGACGTCGCCCCTACGGTGCCTGAGCAGCGCCGACGATGGTGGCGTCATAACTCTGCTGCGTCCAGTGCAGATTCGGCATGATGTACCAGTGAACGCATTCAGACAGTACTTTGAGGACAACCCCGAGATCTTCGCCGTCTTGGTAGCTGCCATCGCCATCGTGGGCGGCCTCGCCGGCAGCATCATCGGCGCGAAGATCCAGGCGAGGAGCGGCCAGGACCAGGCGTCGGCGGCCCGCGAAGCAGCCCAGATCGCTGCGACGGCACAGCATGTGTCGGCTCTGTGGACCATCCAGCAGGTCCAGATTGCTGAGTACATCCAGGGGGTTCGTGACGCACGCCGCTTGATCAGTAGCTTTTACCAGGAAGATTGCTTGAATGGCGAGGCTGCGGCCCTCGCACGTGAATTGATGCATGCGTTGGATCAGAAGCAGGCGGAGATCGAACTGATCGCATCCGAGACCGTTGTGTCGGCAGCGATAAAATTGAATGAGGACGTCCAGTTCGCGCTGATGCTCGCTATTAATACAGGGCAGCCCTACTACGTCCAGATGAAGGTGCAAAAGCAGTTGGAAAGCCCCGACCCGGGAGATACTGCCACAGCCCAGCAGGCGCAGGAGGATGTAGCCGAACTGGCCGCTGTCGCAAGGCGAGCGGACTTAGGGGACGCTGGGGACGCAGAGCTTGATGAAGCCTGGCGTCGAGCGCGCTTCGCCCTCAGCCAGATCTCTGGTGTATCCGAGGAGTTGATATCGAGAGTTCTGCCGGAACTCGCGTTGAACGGGTGGCCGCGAGAACAGGACACACGCGAATTCGCGATCGATCGGAAGACGCAGGGCCTCGTTGCGGCCGCGCGCAGAATGTTGAGGCACGAGGACGACGTCGCCCCGGCGGCGCCGGAGCAGCGCCGCCGATGGTGGCGGAGGGATGAGGGCCTGTCGGCGTAACGAGCTCGTGCACGGTAAGGGGTGAGACGTCGAGGACTTCGACGGGACCCGATGTTCACCTCTGCCGTCGCGCGTCCAGGTCTGCGGTCTGCTGGTGAGACAGCAGACCGGCGACGGCTTGGACGGTGTCGCTCATGTGCTCGCGGCGGCCGAGGTGGCGGGCCAGCGCCCGCCAGTTCTTGAGGTGGGTGATGCCGTGCTCGACCCGGATAGGCGTGAGGAGTGCGCCTTGCGCTGCCGCTCGTGCATTTCCTCGTACCAGTCCGGAGCGTTCTTCTTGAACTTGCGATGCGGCGGAGTCACCACGTGTCCGCCGGTCTGGGCGCCGAGGCCCTGGTAGCCGGCATCGGCAAGGATCTCGACCGCGGGCCCGTCGGCCAGGAGCTTGACCAGCCCTGACTGGCGAGCGTGGGTGATGTCCGCGCAGCTTCCGGGCTTGGTCGGGCTGCACCACAGCACGCGCCCCTCGCCGTCCGTGACCACCATGGGCTTGACGGCGTTCTGCTTGTTCTTGCCGGAGATGAATTTATCCCGGTCCTTGCGTCCGACGGCGGGCCGCCGGACCCGGATCTCAGTGCCGTCGATGATGCCGGTCTTCCCGCTGGCGCCGAGGTGGTCGACGACCTCGGCCAGGGTCCGAAGCCGCACGTCGGGACTGACGGTGCATCCTCGCTCGGGGAGCAGGGGCCGCACCTCGCCGATGGCCCGGGTGATGGTGGAGCGGTCCACGCCGAACCAGCAGGCCAGCACATCGTGCGTGGCCCCGTGACGGAGGTGGACGAGGGCGGCCAAGAGCCGGTCGGCGAACACCAGCCGGTGCTTCGCGCCGGCGCCCACGGCCCGCTTCCGTGGTCGAGAGGCTAGCTTGGCCTGCTGACGCTCATGCCACAACGGACCCACCTCGGCGATGAGTTCAGCGATCACATCGGCCGACAGGCCCGTGATCCGGCGGTTGCTGATGATCACTGCACGAGACGCATTCCCCACCACCCGGCCATGATCAACCATTCGAGGCCTGACGACTTACCGCCTACCGTGCACGAGCTCGTTAGGTTCTGTCGTCAAATGTCACGCCCACATCAGGAGTGATGCGAGGGTGACGGCTGCTTCGTAGGACTGGGCGGTCTTGTCGTAGCGGGTGGCG
>NZ_JBIVSC010000042.1:1805-3552 GCF_044756005.1 Streptomyces sp. NPDC092045
GGTGGGTGGCTGGTCGTTGTTTGAGAACTACACAGTGGACGCGAGCATCTGTGGCCAAGTTTTTAAGGGCGCACGGTGGATGCCTTGGCACCAGGAACCGATGAAGGACGTGGGAGGCCACGATAGTCCCCGGGGAGCCGTCAACCAGGCTTTGATCCGGGGGTTTCCGAATGGGGAAACCCGGCAGTCGTCATGGGCTGTCACCCATGCCTGAACACATAGGGCATGTGGAGGGAACGAGGGGAAGTGAAACATCTCAGTACCCTCAGGAAGAGAAAACAACCGTGATTCCGGGAGTAGTGGCGAGCGAAACCGGATGAGGCCAAACCGTATGCGTGTGAGACCCGGCAGGGGTTGCGCATGCGGGGTTGTGGGATCTCTCTTCTGTCGTCTGCCGGCGACAGGACGAGTCAGAAACCGTATGGATAGGCGAAGGACATGCGAAAGGTCCGGCGTAGAGGGTAAGACCCCCGTAGCTGAAATTCATGCGGCTCGTTGGAGAGACACCCAAGTAGCACGGGGCCCGAGAAATCCCGTGTGAATCTGGCGGGACCACCCGCTAAGCCTAAATATTCCCTGGTGACCGATAGCGGATAGTACCGTGAGGGAATGGTGAAAAGTACCGCGGGAGCGGAGTGAAATAGTACCTGAAACCGTGTGCCTACAAGCCGTGGGAGCGTCGGGATGTGCTTGCACATCCTCGTGACTGCGTGCCTTTTGAAGAATGAGCCTGCGAGTTTGCGGTGTGTTGCGAGGTTAACCCGTGTGGGGAAGCCGTAGCGAAAGCGAGTCCGAACAGGGCGATTTCAGTAGCACGCTCAAGACCCGAAGCGGAGTGATCTAGCCATGGGCAGGTTGAAGCGGAGGTAAGACTTCGTGGAGGACCGAACCCACCAGGGTTGAAAACCTGGGGGATGACCTGTGGTTAGGGGTGAAAGGCCAATCAAACTCCGTGATAGCTGGTTCTCCCCGAAATGCATTTAGGTGCAGCGTCGTGTGTTTCTTGCCGGAGGTAGAGCACTGGATAGGCGATGGGCCCTACCGGGTTACTGACCTTAGCCAAACTCCGAATGCCGGTAAGTGAGAGCACGGCAGTGAGACTGTGGGGGATAAGCTCCATGGTCGAGAGGGAAACAGCCCAGAGCATCGACTAAGGCCCCTAAGCGTACGCTAAGTGGGAAAGGATGTGGAGTCGCAGAGACAACCAGGAGGTTGGCTTAGAAGCAGCCACCCTTGAAAGAGTGCGTAATAGCTCACTGGTCAAGTGATTCCGCGCCGACAATGTAGCGGGGCTCAAGCGTACCGCCGAAGTCGTGTCATTGCAGCATGAGGGCCAACGCCCGCTGTGATGGGTAGGGGAGCGTCGTGTGCCGGGTGAAGCAGCCGCGGAAGCGAGTTGTGGACGGTTCACGAGTGAGAATGCAGGCATGAGTAGCGATACACACGTGAGAAACGTGTGCGCCGATTGACTAAGGGTTCCTGGGTCAAGCTGATCTGCCCAGGGTAAGTCGGGACCTAAGGCGAGGCCGACAGGCGTAGTCGATGGACAACCGGTTGATATTCCGGTACCCGCTTTGAAACGCCCAATATCGAGCCCATTAATGCTAAGGCCGTGAAGCCGCCCCGGAGCCTTCGGGCAAAGGGGAGTGGTGGAGCCGCTGACCCAAGGTGGTAGTAGGTAAGCGATGGGGTGACGCAGGAAGGTAGTCCAGCCCGGGCGGTGGTTGTCCCGGGGTAAGGGTGTAGG
>NZ_JBIVSC010000043.1:0-3377 GCF_044756005.1 Streptomyces sp. NPDC092045
TCACCCTCTCGGGCTTTCCTCCGGGCTTTTCCCTTCGGTCTTGCGTTTCCGACTCTATCAGATCTTTCCGATCCGATTTCCTCGGTGCTTTCCGGTCCCTTCGCTTTCGCTCCGGGCCCTTCCGGCGGTTCCGACTTTATCAGATTCATTTCGGCCGACCTAATCGGTGGCTTTCGTGATTCGGATAAGAATCGGGATGACTCCGGGGAATCGAAATTCCCGACCGGAGTGAGTGAGACTTTACTTGGTTGCTGCCGAGCTGTCCAGCTCCAGGCAACTGTTCAAATCTACCTCCCCGCAATCGCCGTGTCAACAGCTTTTGCGGGCACCGGAGGAGACTAGCAGCTCGGCAGAGCCGTACGCACATCAGGCCGCGGTGGGGAGCGCGGCGTTGCGGTCGGGCTCCTCCAGGTCGCCCCGGTCGCCGGCGCGGGAGGCGCGGCCGCCGAGGACGTGGACGTACGCGAGGAAGGCCAGTTCGGCGGTGATGCCGATGGTGATGCGGGCCCAGGTCGGCAGGCCGGAGGGGGTGACGAAGCCTTCGATCAGGCCCGAGACGAAGAGGACCGGGGCGAGGCCGATGGCCATGCCGACGGCCGCGCGGCCCCGTTCCGCGAGGGCCGCGCGACGGGTGGTGGGGCCCGGTTCGATGACGGTCCAGCCGAGGCGGAGGCCCGTACCGGCGGCCACGAAGACGGCGGTCAGTTCCAACAGGCCGTGCGGAAGGATCAGCCCCAGGAACACGTCGAGGCGGCCGGCGGAGGACATCAGGCCGATGCCGACGCCGAGGTTCAGCATGTTCAGGAAGAGGATCCAGAGGACCGGGATCCCCAGGAAGGCGCCCAGGACCAGGCACATGGCGGCGGCCCGGGCGTTGTTCGTCCAGACCTGGGCGGCGAAGGAGGCCGCCGGGTGGCTGGAGTAGTAGGTCTCGTACTGGCCGCCGGGGCGGGTCATCTCGCGGAGTTCGGCGGGGGCGCCGATCGAGGCCTGGACCTCCGGGTGCGTTCCGATCCACCAGCCGACGAGGACCGCGAGCAGGGTGGAGAGGACGGCCGTGGGGATCCACCAGTGGCGGGAGCCGTGGACGGCCGCCGGGAAGCCGGCCGTGAAGAAGCGGGCGGCGTCGCGCCACGAGGAGCGGCGGGTGCCGGTCACCGTGGCGCGGGCGCGGGCCACGAGCTGGGTGAGCCGGGCCGTGAGCAGGGGGTCCGGGGCGCTGGACTGCACGATCGAGAGGTGGGTGGCCGCGCGCTGGTACAGGGCGACGAGCTCGTCCGCCTCCGCCCCCGTGAGCTTCCGGCCCCGGCGCAGCAGGTGGTCGAGGCGTTCCCACTCCGCGCGGTGGGCGGTGGCGTAGACGTCGAGGTCCATGATCGGCTGCTGCTCCAGGACTGGCTTCGGGCGGGTCCGTACTACTGCGGCGCGCTGGGGGTCAGCTTGGCAGACTGGCGTTCGGAGGGGTCGGGAAGGCCGGAGGAGGGTGGGTGCCGTGAGTGGTGTGGTGACGGGCGACGCCGTCGTACTGGGACTGCGGCCCGCGCGGCTGCCGAGCCGGGCGCTCGCGGTGCTCGTCGACCTGGTCGTGGTGTGGGCCGCGTACCTGTTGGTCACGATCGGGCTCGCGGTCGCCACGGCCTCGCTGGACGAGGCGGCGGTGACGGCCGTGTCCATCGCGGCCTTCCTGCTGGTCCTTGTGGGAGCGCCGATCGCGGTGGAGACGCTGTCCCACGGGCGGTCGCTCGGGAAGATGGCCTGCGGGCTGCGGGTCGTGCGGGACGACGGCGGGCCGATCCGGTTCCGGCACGCGCTGGTGCGGGGGGCCATGGGGGTCGTGGAGATCCTGATGACCCTCGGTGTCGTCGCCTGCGTCGCGTCGCTGGTGTCCGAGCGCGGGCGTCGGCTCGGGGACGTGTTCGCGGGGACGCTGGTCGTACGGGAGCGGATGCCCGCGGCGCGGGTCCGGCCGGTTCCCCCGCCGCCGCCGTGGCTGGTGGGCCGGTTCGCCGGGCTCGACCTCTCGGCGGTGCCGGAGGCGCTGTGGCTGGAGGTGCGCCACTACCTCACGCGGGCGCGTGAACTGGATCCGGCCGTGGGGCGGCAGCTCGCCGGGCGTCTGGCCGACGAGCTGGTGGCCCGGACGGGGGCGCCTCCGCCCGCGGGGGTGCCGGCTGAGGCGTATCTGGCGGGTGTGGTGGCCGAGCGGCAGGCGCGGGAGGCGCGGCGGGCGTTCGCGGAGGCGGGGCACGGGCCTGGACACGGGACCGGGTCTGGATACGGGACCGGGCCTGGATACGGGCACGGGACCGGACGCGGGAGCGGACCCGGCCACGGGACCGGGCCCGGAGCTGTCATGGGGACTGGGGACGGGTGCGAAGCCGGTGGGGCCTTCGGTGTTCCGGCCGCGCCCGTTCCTCCGGCCGCTCCGTCGGGCGCCCCGCCGGTCGTTCCTCCCGCGAGTGCTCCCCCGGCCGCCGGGTCCTCCCGGGAGGGCCGCCCGCCCGCCACCGGGTTCGCCCCGCCCGCCTGACGTCCGATCCGGCGGTTCCCCGGTCAGAGGAAGGACGAGGGCGGGGTGTCGAGGTCTTCGAGTTCGATGCCGGGGGCCGCGAGGACCACGTCCCCGGCGATGTGGACGGTGTGGCGCTCGCCCGTGTCCAGAGTGCTGACCTGGTACTCGTCCACCGTCAGGGGGCCGTTGTCAGTGGGGTGCGCTTCACTTCTCAGCAGGGCCCAGGACTGGTCGACCGTGAGGGGGGCGAGCACCGGGTCCGTGAGGGCGACGAGCCTGACACGGGTCTCGGGGGAATCGGGGGTGAGGCGCAGGAGTCGCGTGAGGGCGACGAGGAAGGCCGGGGAGCTGCCGGTGAAGGCGTGGGCGCGCACATTGCCTTCGGCGGCATCGGCTCCGGCGGGGTCCGTGCGGACCCAGGTGACGCCGTCGAGGGCCGCGCCGCGGACCTGCCAGCCGGCGGCGTGCAGTTCGAGGCGGATGGGGCGGCCCAGTTCGTCGACGGCCAGGTCGACGGAGCCCCGGTGATCACCGGAGGGGGTGGTGGTCTGCGCGACGTAGCGCCAGCCGGAGGGGCCCGGCGCGCAGTGGAAGTGTTCTTCGCCGAGGGGAGTGTGATCGTGCGGGTCATGGAGCGAATAACGGCCGCGGGGCATGGGTCCTCGGGTGGCTTCCAGGAGCGGTAGCAGGGGGCGGGACGGGGCAGGCCCCCCGACACGGGGGTGCGGGGGGCCTGCCTCGATCCTCTGCGGACGTCTTCCGCGGATCTTCTCCGCGGAGTCCGTCAGTAGCGGTAGTGGTCCGGCTTGTACGGGCCCTCGACCTCGACGCCGATGTAGGAGGCCTGCTCCGGGCGCAGGGTCGT
>NZ_JBIVSC010000044.1:0-3012 GCF_044756005.1 Streptomyces sp. NPDC092045
GCCACTCGCTACGACAAGACCCGCGAGTCCTACCAGGCCGCCGTCACCATCGCCTCAATCCTGCTCTGGATCTGACCTTTGAAGACGATCTCTAGGACATCGCTGTCGGGAAGACCGCCGAGAGCCTTGGGGAGGGCCGGACCTCGCGTCGGTGGAGGACGCCGGGGCTGGCGAGGCGCTGGAGCTGCTGTGGGGCCGCTCGACGGTGAACACCCGGGACGCCCGCCGCGGTGCCGTGTTGTCCTGGACGGGCTGGTGCTCCGGGCGCGGTGACGAGGGCCGCAGGTCGCGGGCCGGTGTTCGTCACCCACCGTCGTCCGGGGCCCGGCGAGGTCGTCGGCCCGCGCGACGTCCGCCCGGAGACCGGGTTCACCCGGCTGTCCTACGGGCAAGCCCGCGCCCTGCCGGATGGGCACACGGCCGTACGCGTACCCGGCACGGGCTGGGATCTGCACGAGTACCGCCACCGCTCCCTCTGTCCGGGCTTGACTCCGGTCTGGCGGACGCCGGCATATCCGGCCTGCGCGCGCTGCCCGTGACCCACATGGCCTTCGACGAGAAGGCGACCAGCGAGCACTTCTCCTGCTCGACCGTGGAGGAGCCGGAAGGAGTACCGGCCGAGCATGGTGACGTGGTGCCGCACGAACAGGGTCTTCGCGATCCGACCATAGGGGTTGTGCGGGACGGCTCGGACGCGACGATCGCGCCGGCCACAGCAAGATCACCTCAACCGTGCCGACGATCACGGGACCGCTCGATCGACCTTCTCGAACTCGACCGGTTCGCCGGAGAGCTCGATCGCCAGAAGCCGGCTCCTATGCCGCGAGCTTCTGGTCGTTCCTCGTCGCCCTGTCCCAGGCGATCACGAGCACCTTGTAGATGCGCTGCTCGTCTGCGGTCAGCGGACGCCCCTGCTCGCCGGCGCGGGCGTGCAGATGGCGGATGGCGTCGTTCAGCGCCTCGGGGGTGGGGCTCTCTCCATGGGTAGCGGGCATGCGTCAAGGTTACGGGGAGGGGGCGGACGGAGCGGGTGACGAGAGTCGCTTTTTGGTGAATTGCGCACATGATTAGCGCCACACGCCAATGTTTCAACCGTCTGATCTGCGCAAATGGAGGGCGTGCCTCTGCCGGGCGCCGCCTTCGGCCAGACTCGTGATCGATCCCGTGAGGGCGGTCGGCGGCCGGTCGCCCTGACCGCCGGGGGGACCACGTCAACTGTTTCCGTGATCGCCTCGGCGGCATCGATTCGAGTCCGCTCCGCCTCCATGCGGAGCGAAACGCCCTCACACGCCTGATCAACCCCCAACACCCGACGTGGTCGCCACTGCGCGTCACGGAGGATTGCCCGATGGTCACCTCGTCGACGTCCGCTCCCACACCGCGACGACCTGAGCCCACAACCTGATCAAGACCGCCGAGCCGTCGCGGCATCGAATGCCCGGGACCGATGACCGACGCTGCGACGGCTCGGGGGCCGAGGCGAGGACATGGCCGCGGCACCGGGATGAACCACATGCGCATCGGAATCCCCGGAACAGGACGCGTAGGACAGGATCGCGCAGGCGGCCGGGCGCGGGCCGGCCATGACGTCGCCGTCGGGTCACGCCGACCCGATGACCCGGAGGTGACGGAAAAGCCGGGAGACCTCATCGGGACGGGAGTACGGATCGTCGACCCTGCCGGAGCCGCCGCGCACGCGGAGGTGCTGGTGGACGCCACCCCGGGCACGGTCTCCGCGACCCTGCTCGACACGATCGGAGCTCCGCCGCTGGTGGGGAAGGCCCTGCTCGATGTCGATGTCGCTGTCGGCTTTCTGGAGGACGGGGCGCTCTCGCATCTCTCGGTCAGCCTCGACGAGGAGATCCAGCAGGCCTCTTCGGACACGCGTGTGGTGAAGACCTTCTCGACGAACGACCGGGGGGCGATGGTTGCGCCGGACCCCCCGGAAGGGCCGAGCACCGTGTTCCTCTCCGGCGAGTACCCGCCGGAGAAGCGGACCGTCCGCGGCCTCTTGCGCGACCTGGACCGGCCCGACAGCTCCCTGCTCGACCTGAGCGGCATTGAAACAGCTCGGGGCGGGGACATTTCGTCCTGCTCTTCCCGGGAATCGCGCGGGCGACCGGCACGTACGAGTTCGGCATCCGGGTCGTCCTCCCCGGAGCGCACGCTCCGCCTGTGTCCGCCGATCGACCGTTTCGGGGTGCTCGTGCCGGCCGTGGGCGGCAGTCCGTGTTGTGGATCGCCCGGTGGGGTGGATCCGCCGATGAGTTCACCGTCCTCGAACGGTCCACCCGGCGACACGACCGTTCTCGACAGGAGTGCCATGTCCACCATCCAGCCAGTGATCATCACTGCCGACCACGACGTTCTGCTCGGCTTCTATACGAAGTTGTTCGGCGCCGAGGAGGTCTTCCGGGTGCCGGCGGAAGGCCCGGCCTTCTACGTCGGCTTGCGCATCGGCGACACCGATCTCGGCCTGGTGGCCGAGGCGAACCCGGGGACCGGGGCAGCGCCGCGGATCCTGCTCAGCATCGGTGTCGACGACGTCGACGAGACGCTCGGCCGGGTGGAGGCGCTGGGTGGCTCGGTCCGCAGCGGCCCAACGACATGCCGTGGGGGCAGCGCGTCGCCCACGTCCAGGACCCCGACGGCAATCCGGTGAACCTCACCCAGCCGATCCCGGCTCGGTGACGCCGTTCCGGAGTATGTGTCGTCGTGGGTGCGGTCGGGTCGGGCGGTCGACATCCACACCAGACGGCCCCGCTCGTCGGTCGGTCCGAGGACGCGCAGGCCGTGGCGACGATGCTTGTCGGAGGAGTTCGGGCGGTTCGCTCTGCCGGTACGGCGCCGGATGGGGATGAGGGTGCCGTCGATCAGGACGACCTCGCCGCCCCGCCGGGCGATCTTGTTCAGGGCACGGCCCGGGCTAGGGCGTGTGTCGAAAGTAGCGCCGTCTGCCCGGAGGGCAGGCCCGGCGGTGTCCGGTGCGTGCGATCGCAAGGCGGAGGGTCG
>NZ_JBIVSC010000045.1:0-2880 GCF_044756005.1 Streptomyces sp. NPDC092045
TCGTGTCAGTCGTTGACGGTCCAGGTGTCGTTGCCGGTGAGGAGTCGGGTGAGGTCGCCCTTGCCGTGTTGGTGGACGGCGGTGTCGAGTTGGTGGGTCATGAGGGTGTCGTAGACGGGGCGTTGGGCTGCGCGGAAGACGCCGATGGGGGTGTGGTGGAGGGTGTCGGGGTCGGCGAGGCGGGAGAGGGCGAAGGCGGTGGTGGGGCCGGCGGTGGTGTCGTGGATGAGGATGTCGTTCTCGTTGGCGGGGGTGACGGTGACGACTTCCAGTTCTCCGGTGGCGGGGTTGCGGACGACGCCCTTGGTGTGGTCGGTGCCGAAGCGGATGGGCTGTCCGTGTTCCAGGCGGATGACGGCTTCCTGGGCCTGTTGTCTGTCTTTGAGGGTGTCGAAGGCGCCGTCGTTGAAGATGTTGCAGTTCTGGTAGATCTCCACCAGGGCGGTGCCGTTGTGGTCGGCGGCGCGGCGCAGGACGTCGGTGAGGTGGCCGCGGTCGGAGTCGATGGTGCGGGCGACGAAGGAGGCCTCGGCGCCCAGTGCGAGGGAGACGGGGTTGAACGGGGCGTCGAGGGAGCCCATGGGGGTCGATTTGGTGATTTTGCCGGTCTCGCTGGTGGGGGAGTACTGGCCTTTGGTCAGGCCGTAGATGCGGTTGTTGAACAGCAGGATTTTGAGGTTGACGTTGCGGCGCAGGGCGTGGATGAGGTGGTTGCCGCCGATGGACAGGGCGTCGCCGTCGCCGGTGACGACCCAGACCGACAGGTCGCGGCGTGAGGTGGCCAGGCCGGTGGCGATGGCGGGGGCGCGGCCGTGGATGGAGTGCATCCCGTAGGTGTTCATGTAGTAGGGGAAGCGGGAGGAGCAGCCGATGCCGGAGACGAAGACGATGTTCTCCCTGGCCAGGCCGAGTTCGGGCATGAAGCCCTGCACGGCGGCCAGGACCGCGTAGTCACCGCAGCCCGGGCACCAGCGCACCTCCTGGTCGGACTTGAAGTCCTTCATCGTCTGGACGGCCTCGGCCCTGGGCACCAGGGAGAGGAGCTCACTGGCCACGGTTGGCCTCCTTGAGGATGTCGGCGAGCTGTTCGGCCTTGAACGGCATGCCGTTGACCTGGGTGTGACTGCGCGCGTCGATGAGGTACTTGGCCCGGATGAGGGTGGCGAGCTGGCCGAGGTTCATCTCCGGGACGATCACCCTCTCGTACCGCTTGAGGACCTCGCCGAGGTTGTGCGGGAAGGGGTTGAGGTGGCGCAGGTGGGCCTGGGCGATCGCTCCGCCCTCCCGCCGCACCCGGCGCACCGCGGCCGTGATCGGCCCGTAGGTCGAGCCCCAGCCCAGCACCAGGGTGCGGGCCCCGTCGGGATCGTCCACCTCCAGGTCGGGCACGTCGATGTTGTCGGTCTTGGCCTGGCGGATGCGGACCATGAAGTCGTGGTTGGCCGGGTCGTAGGAGATGTTCCCCGTCCCGTCCTGCTTCTCGATCCCCCCGATCCGGTGCTCCAGGCCCGGCGTGCCCGGCACCGCCCACGGCCGGGCCAGGGTTTCGGGATCCCGCTTGTAGGGCCAGAACACCTGCGTGCCGTCGGCCAGGGTGTGATTGGGGCCGGTGGCGAACGCGGTGCGCAGATCGGGCAGCTCGCCGGTGTCCGGGACCCGCCACGGCTCCGAACCGTTGGCGAGATAGCCGTCGGAGAGCAGGAACACCGGCGTGCGGTACGTCAGCGCGATCCGGGCCGCCTCCAAAGCGGCGTCGAAACAGTCCCCCGGCGTCCTCGGTGCGATGACCGGGACCGGTGCCTCGCCGTTGCGGCCGTACATCGCCTGCAGCAGATCCGCCTGCTCCGTCTTGGTCGGCAGACCCGTCGACGGGCCGCCGCGCTGGATGTCCACGATCAGCAAAGGCAGCTCCAGCGACACCGCCAGCCCGATCGTCTCGCTCTTGAGCGCCACCCCCGGACCCGACGTCGTCGTCACCGCCAGCGAACCGCCGAACGCCGCCCCCAGCGCCGCCCCGATCCCGGCGATCTCGTCCTCCGCCTGAAACGTGCGCACCCCGAAATTCTTGTGCTTCGACAGTTCGTGCAGGATGTCCGAGGCCGGCGTGATCGGATACGACCCCAGATACAACGGCAGATCCGCCTGCCGCGCCGCCGCGATGAGCCCGTACGACAGGGCGAGGTTGCCGGAGATGTTGCGGTAGACACCCGCCGGGAAAGCCGCCGTGGCGGGAGCGACCTCGTAGGAGACCGCGAAATCCTCCGTCGTCTCCCCGAAGTTCCAGCCCGCCCGGAACGCCGCCACGTTCGCCTCCGCGATCAGCGGCCGCTTGACGAACTTCCGCCGCAAGAACGCCTCCGTGCCCTCCGTGGGCCGGTGATACATCCACGACAGCAGACCCAGCGCGAACATGTTCTTGCTCCGCTCCGCCTCCTTCCGCGGCAGCCCGAACTCCCTCAACGCCTCCAAAGTGAGCGTCGTCAACGGCACCGGATGCACCCGGTAGCCCTCCAGCGACCCGTCCTCCCACGGCAGGGCCGTATACCCCACCTTCGCCATCGCCCGCTTCGCGAACTCGTCCGTGTTCACGATGACCTCACCACCGCGCGGCACATCGGCGATATTCGCCCTGAGCGCCGCCGGATTCATCGCCACCAGCACATCCGGCGCATCCCCCGGCGTCAGAATGTCATGATCCGCGAAATGCAGCTGGAACGAGGAGACCCCCGGCAGCGTCCCCGCCGGCGCCCGGATCTCCGCCGGAAAATTCGGCAGCGTCGACAGATCATTCCCGAACGACGCCGTCTCCGACGTGAAACGATCCCCCGCAAGCTGCATACCATCACCCGAATCACCCGCAAAACGAATGATCACCCGGTC
>NZ_JBIVSC010000046.1:0-2445 GCF_044756005.1 Streptomyces sp. NPDC092045
CATCAGGCACAAGATCATCCGACACCTGCCCCACTCTGCCGCCGCCAAGCCCGGCCGCCAACCCCTTACAGCGAACTCATTCTGAAACGATCAGTTACTGGTCAGAGTGCACCGCGGTAGTGATCATGGCTGTCGTGCGGTGATCAAGTCGCTGCTGCGACATGCCCATGGTGGGGATGGCTGGCCGCCATGGGTGTGCCGGGTCACACCAGGACTCTCCCATGCCGCACCGACACCCAGCCGCCTCGGAGGTGATCCAGAAGTAATGGCCTGGTTTCGGGGGCGCCCGGTCACGATGCAGGCGACTTCGCTGGCTTGGCTTGCTGCGGGTGGAGCGTCTCGTGTCGGGCCAGCATTGCTACGCACTCGGTGATCTTCCGGGCGCGTGTCTCGGCCCGCTTGGCGGTGTTGACCCGGTTGATGAGGGCGAAGCGGTTGGTCTTGGTGAGCACGTCGAACATCGCCTGTGCCGCCGGATCGGCGGCGATCGCGGCTTGCAGGTCGGTCGGCACCTCCGCTTCCGATGACGGCGCGTAGGCGGCCGTCCACCGGCCGTCGGCCTTCGCGGCGTCCACTGCGGCGCGGCCGGCGGGCAGCATCAGGCCGGCCGCTTCCAACCGGGCCACGTTGGCGACGTTGCGCTGGGACCAGACACTGCGGGGGCGGCGCGGGGTGAGCCGCCTCCAGGAACTCTCCTCGTCGCGCTTGCGGGCCTGGCCGTCGATCCAGCCGAAGCACAGTGCCTCGTCGACTGCCTGCTGCCAGGTCAGCGTGGTGACGGAGCCGCCCTTCCTGGTCAGGGCGAGCCACACACCAGGGGAGGTGGTGTGGTTGTTCAGCAACCACGCGCGCAGCGCCGCACTGTCGGCAACGATCAACTCATCCAGCTCGGTTCCGGTCACCACTACAGGTTAGTGCCGCACCCCGGGGCTGCGGCTTGGTGCGGTGACTAGTCGAGCCTGCGGGCATCGGTGCCGGACCGGCTCGCCCTCACCGATGCCGCACTACAGAACGGCTGCCCGCACATCGCCCCCGGCGACGCCCGCCGGGTGTGGTTCGAAGAGGGGTGAGCGCCCGCCTCTCGGGGGATGCAGCGGGCGCTCACCGGGCATTCCCCTAGCAGGGCCGGTCCGGATGCGGGCCGGCCCTGCCGGATCCAGAAGTGGTGAGCGAGGAGCAGTCGACATGGTTGCGAACCTGCGAGTCCCCGGACCGCGTCTGGACCGGCGCGACCGGACCTCTGCTCGCGCCCGCGGGGATGGTCCTGTGTGTGTCGGCCTCGTCGTCCTGGGCCGGGCACCTACCGCCGTGGACGACCGGTCGCTGAGCTGGCTCCGTGTGCAGGACCGCGTCCGGGGACGGGTCTTCTGACGGCCGAGTGCTCACGAACCGTGCCCACCTGACTACGGAACTCGGAACCTCATCACCCCCTTGAATAACCTGCCGCGGCCCTGGCTCACGACGGCCGCTCGGCTCCACCAACCGCCAGAGGGCCCTGCTTCGACATCGGCAAGATCGAACTGCGTGATTTGACCGTCAAGGAACGACGACAGCGCATCGAGAAGTGAACGCGACCGCCTGACCGCGTCGTTGGTCCGGTTGGAAAGGAGCGTCCGTGAAGTCACGTCAGAGGGACCGGGGCGCCCCCGAACCACAGGCGCCGTGGAACGAAGTTAGGCCGCTGCTATGGCAAGGCGGCCACTTCTGGGCCAGCCCTGACGGCGAGGCCGGACTGAAGCGCCCGATTCAGAGATCCGCGGCACCCGGGTAGTGGTGGCGAAGTTCGCTGAGTACGCGCTCGTCGGCGGCCCTGACGTCCCACAAGGAGCTGTGTCGAACTCGGTCAGGACGAGCACCAGCTCGTCCCCGGCGAACCCACGTACTTCGGCGTCGATCAACTGGAAGAAAGGGGTCGTCAGCGACAACAATGTCAACGTGTCCATGCCCGCGTCGGCGGACCGTCTCTCCATCTCGACACAGCGAGGATCGACGGTCTCGTCAAACTCGACGCGCCACGTCAGGTCCAAGCCGAAGCTGCCGAGGCGAACCAGCAGCTAAGCCAGCGTCACGTAGTGCTTTCCGTGCCAGGCAGGAAACGTGATCCCCTTCATCCCCGCCTCTGCTTCGGCTGTATCGCGCACCATGCGGCCCCCTTCGTTCCAGCGAACAGTAGGCCACGTCCCTGATCAGCACATCCGACCCATCGGACAGGCCCTAATCGACATGCTTGCGCGGGACTGCGAGGCTATGGCCCCCACAGACCCGCGCTTCGTCGGCCTCACCTACACGCTCCGCCTGCTCGCGCAGTCCTATGCAGAGCATCCGGAGTACCGCGAGGAATGGCGTCCTTACGAGTTGGTGCGTGATAGCGGGTGGGACATGTCTGCCCTGCTCAGGTGCTTGCTCAGTCGATGATGTTGCGGTCGGAGACGAGAGCGGCGATGG
>NZ_JBIVSC010000047.1:0-2010 GCF_044756005.1 Streptomyces sp. NPDC092045
GATGCCGTCGATCAGCGAGTGGCGGCAGCCGTACTTGTTGTCGAACTTCGACTTCGTCACGGCGTCGTTCACGTTGATCGCCGGGAACAGCAGCGACCCCGACCGGAACATCTCGTACAGGCGGTGCACGCCCGTCGTGGTCTCCTCGGTCACGCCGCGGATCCCGGACGCCAGCCGGCCCCAGTCCAGGGCGCTGTCGCCCAGCAGGCGCAGGACGACGGCCATCTCGTCGTTCTCGGCGGTCGACGGGTCGGGCACGGCGCCGGCCTTCTGGTACTCGACGCCCTTGTGCACGAGGACGGTGGCGTCGCCGCCGTCGTCCAGGATCATGTTCGGGCCGTCGGCGCCGGGCCAGGTCAGGGCCTGCTCGGTGCACCACCAGTACTCCTCCAGGGTCTCGCCCTTCCAGGCGAAGACCGGGATCCCGGCGGCGGCTATCGCGGCGGCGGCGTGGTCCTGCGTCGAGTAGATGTTGCAGGACACCCAGCGGACCTCGGCGCCGAGGGCGACCAGGGTCTCGATGAGGACGGCGGTCTGCACGGTCATGTGCAGCGAGCCGGTGATCCGGGCGCCGGCGAGCGGCCGGCGCTCGGCGTACTCGCGGCGGATCGACATCAGACCGGGCATCTCGTGCTCGGCGAGGGTGATCTCCTTGCGGCCGAACTCCGCGAGGGAGAGGTCGGCGACCTTGAAGTCGGTGAAGTCGGCGGGAGCCTGGCTGGGCATGGTGCTACTCCGGGGTGTCGAGGTGGAGGTTCTGGTGGATCTCTAGGGTCGCGGTGGACCGGTTGAGGGTGATGTAGTGCAGGCCGGGAGCGCCCTCGGCGAGCAGCCGCTCGGCCATGGCCGTGGCGTACTCGACGCCGATGGCGTGCGCGTCCCCGGGCCGGTCCCGGGCGGCGTCCAGCCGCCGGGCCAGGGCCCCGGGGAAGTGCGCGTCGCTCAGCGCGGCGAAGCGCTCGATCTGCCGGACGTCGGTGGCGGGCATGATCTCGGGGATCACCGGGGTGTGGCAGCCCACGGAGGCGAGCCGGTCGCGCAGCCGCAGGTAGTCCTCCACCTGGAAGAACATCTGCGTGATGGCGTAGTCGGCCCCGGCCCGGCACTTGGCCGCGAAGTGCGCGACGTCCTCGGACCAGGTCCGCGAGCGCGGGTGGCGCTCGGGGAAGGCGGCGACGCCGACGGTGAAGTCCCCCAGCCGCCTGATGAGCCGGACGAGTTCGTGGGCGTGGTCGAAGCCCTCCGGGTGGGCGGTCCACGCGCCCTTCGGATCGCCCGGCGGGTCCCCGCGCAGGGCGAGGACGTCGCGGATGCCGGCGTCGGCGTACTGCCCGATGATGTGCCGGAGCTCGGCCACGGAGTGGCCGACCGCCGTGAGGTGGGCGACCGGCCGCAGGGTGGTCTCGGCCGCGATCCGCTTGGTGACCTCGACGGTGCGGTCCCGCGAGGAGCCTCCGGCGCCGTACGTGACGGAGACGAAGGAGGGGGCGAAGGCCTCGATCCGCCGGATCGCGTTCCAGAGGGTGCGCTCGCCGGCCTCGGTCCTGGGCGGGAAGAACTCGAACGAGAACGACGGCTTCCCCGCGGCGAGCAGCTCCCGGATGCCCGGGGCCCGTCCCGGCCGGGGGCTCGACGGGGCCGGAGGGACCGGCGGGACCGGCCGGACCTGGTCCGGTCGTCCTTCGACGACTGCGGTCATGGACTCGTTCCTTTCGCTCACCGTGCGTTGAAGTACGTGGCTTCGGGGTGGTGGAGGACGATGGCGTCGGTGGACTGTTCGGGGTGGAGCTGGAACTCCTCGGAGAGGTGGACGCCGATGCGTTCGGGCTTGAGGAGATCGGCGATCTTGGCGCGGTCCTCCAGGTCGGGGCAGGCGCCGTAGCCGAGGGAGAAGCGGGCGCCGCGGTACTTCAGGGCGAACATGTCCTCGACGTCCGTGGGGTCTTCGCCGGCGTAGCCGAGTTCGGCGCGGACGCGGGCGTGCCAGTACTCGGCGAGGGCCTCGGCGAG
>NZ_JBIVSC010000048.1:0-1149 GCF_044756005.1 Streptomyces sp. NPDC092045
GCCT
Source organism: Streptomyces sp. NPDC092045 (assembly GCF_044756005.1). NCBI lineage: Bacteria > Bacillati > Actinomycetota > Actinomycetes > Kitasatosporales > Streptomycetaceae > Streptomyces > Streptomyces sp. NPDC092045. Next base: position 5 of record NZ_JBIVSC010000048.1, read on the forward strand.
ACGGGAGGTTGCGGGCCATGACGATGCGCTGGATCTGGTTGGTGCCTTCGTAGATCTGGGTGATCTTGGCGTCGCGCATCATGCGTTCGACGGGGTAGTCGCGGGTGTAGCCGTAGCCGCCCAGGAGCTGGACGGCGTCGGTGGTGACCTCCATGGCGACGTCGGAGGCGAAGCACTTGGCGGCGGCGCCGAAGAAGGTCAGGTCGCCGTCGACGCGCTCGGACTTGGCGGCGGCGGCGTAGGTGAGCTGGCGGGCGGCTTCGAGTTTCATGGCCATGTCGGCGAGCATGAACTGCACGCCCTGGAAGTCGGCGATGGGCTTGCCGAACTGCTTGCGCTCCTGCACGTAGCCCTTGGCGTAGTCCAGGGCGCCCTGGGCGATGCCGATGGCCTGGGCGGCGATGGTGATGCGGGTGTGGTCCAGGGTCTTCATGGCGGTGGCGAAGCCGGTGCCCTCGGCGCCGATCATGCGGTCGGCGGGGATGCGGACGTTGTCGAGGTAGACCTCGCGGGTGGGGGAGCCCTTGATGCCGAGCTTCTTCTCCGGTGCGCCGAAGGAGACGCCCTCGTCGTCCTTGTCGACCACGAAGGCGCTGATGCCGCGGGAGCGCTTGTCGGGGTCGGTGACGGCCATCACGGTGTAGTACTGCGAGACGCCGGCGTTGGTGATCCAGCGCTTGACGCCGTTGAGGATCCAGAAGTCGCCGTCGCGCACCGCGCGGGTCTTCATCCCGGCCGCGTCCGAGCCGGCGTCGGGCTCGGAGAGGGCGTAGGAGAACATCGCGTCGCCCTTGGCCAGCGGGCCGAGGAACTTCGCCTTGAGCTCCTCGGAGCCGGACAGGACCACCGGCAGCGAGCCGAGCTTGTTGACCGCGGGGATCAGCGAGGACGACCCGCAGACCCGGGCGACCTCCTCGATCACGATCACCGTGGCCAGCGCGTCCGCGCCCGCGCCGCCGTAGGCCTCGGGCACGTGCACCGCGTGCAGGTCGTTGGCGACCAGGGCGTCCAGGGCCTCCTGCGGGAAACGCCCCTCCTCGTCCACCTCCGCCGCGAACGGCGCGATCTTCGCCTCCGCCAGCGCACGCACCGACTCCCGGAGCATGTCGTGCTCCTCCGAAGGCCGATACAGATCGAAGTCCTTG